>LVAJ01000030.1 GCA_001603005.1 Clostridiales bacterium Firm_04 | reverse complement strand
GTTGTCCCTCTCGCACCCGCGCCCCGCGCCCAGTCAAATGAAACGTCGGACAAAAGATAAAGTACACGGACAAAAGCGCCGCACATCAGAAAAAGTGAATCGTGAAGAACGAAAAACGACCGCCCGTCTGCGTTTCCTCAAACAAATACCCTCGCATTCCCCGCTAAAAAATCCCCCGCTCCCATTGCTTTTTTCGCATTCTTATGGTATAATGAGTATAAAGGGAAGTTTGGACTTTTTTCGGATACAGAAAGGAATCTGCCGGATATGGGCATTGATTTTACGAAGAAAAGCACCTATTTTTACGAGCTGCCGCAGGAGCAGATCGCACAGACGCCGGTCGAGCCGCGCTGCAATTCCAGACTGCTGACCGTTGACCGGAAAACAGGTGCGCTCGCACATCATCATTTCTATGAGCTGGGACAGTTTCTCCGTCCCGGCGATCTGCTTGTCATGAACGATTCCCGCGTGCTGCCCGCAAGACTTTACGGCACGCGCGCGGATACCGGCTCGCCGATCGAATTTCTGCTGCTGAAACCGACCGGCGAAAAGGTCTGGGAGATCATCTGCAAGCCCGCAAAAAAAGCGAAGATCGGCACGCATTTCCGCTTCGGCGACAAGCTTGACGCGGAAGTGCTCGACTTCACCGAGGACGGCGGCAGACTCGTGCGCTTTACCTGTGAGGGCAGCCTCTATGCCGTGCTGGACGAGATCGGTCAGATGCCGCTGCCGCCCTATATCACCGAAAAGCTTCAGGACAAAGAGCGATACCAGACCGTCTATGCAAAGGAGCTCGGTTCCTCTGCCGCACCGACTGCCGGTCTGCACTTTACGCCGGAGATGCTCGCGGAGCTGAAAACGCAGGGCATCGGCGAGGCGTTCGTGACGCTGCATGTCGGGCTCGGCACATTCCGCCCCGTCAAAGAGGACGATATCCGCAATCATCACATGCACATTGAGCATTACACGATCCCCGCCGAAACTGCCGAGAAGATCCGGCAGACAAAAGCGAACGGCGGCAGAGTCATCGCGGTCGGCACAACATCCTGCCGGACGCTCGAAGGCGCTGCGGCAGAGTTCGGCGAGATCCGCGCCTGCGAGGGCGACACCGGCATTTTCATCTACCCGCCCTATGATTTCAAGGTCATCGACGGGCTCATCACGAATTTCCACCTGCCCGAATCCACGCTCATCATGCTGGTCTCGGCATTCGCCGGCTACGAAAATACCATGCATGCCTACGAGGTCGCCGTGCAGGAGAAATACAGATTCTTTTCCTTTGGAGATGCCTGCTTATTCCTTTGAAATCACAAAGATGCATGCTTTCGTGAGGTACCGGTATGAATCACAAAAATGTTTCGGCGTATGTCTTCTTCGGACTGTCAGCGCTGCTGGCAGCGGCATTTGTCCTGACAGGGATCTGGGCATTCGGCATTCTTGCGGCGCTCGCGCTGGGATTCGGTCTGTTCCGGCATCTCAGCAGAAAAAACGCCCCGCAGCCGGATGATGCGCAGCCTGTCCCGCTGACAAGACGCAAAGTCGGCTGTGCTGCACCTGCTTTTCTCGCGGCTGCGCTTTTTCTGCTCTGCACGCCGCCGATGGTGCTCGAATCCGGTGCGCTCTGGCGCTATCCGTTTCAGCGCGCAGTCATCGGCATGTACCGCAATATCAAAGAACCGGAGTGGTTTCCCGATTTCCGCAAAGATGTCGAACGCGATTATCATTTCAGGTATCTGCCGGGCATCATGCAGGGCACGGGCTATTACGATGTGCACTTTGTAACGTCACCGGAACGGGCTGCGGCATATCTGGAGCAGTTCACGGCGGATGCCGCGGAAACAATGCCGCTCGCGGAATGCAGTCCGGATGCGAACTCGCTCCGCATTGACACGGCATTTTTCGGCGAAAATTCCAGTGCGACGGTCTGTATTCTCGATACAAACCGGAACGAAAATCATCCGCACAGCAGCGCCGTCATTGTCGATCCGGATACGGGAAAAATCGAATTTTCAAAGTACGGGTGATCCTATGATCTACACAGAAATGACGATCCGCGCCGCCCGCATTGCAGAGCAGGCGCACCGCGGACAATCCGACAAGGGCGGCATGCCCTATATCTGGCATCCGCTGCATCTCGCGGAACAGATGCCGGATGAATTTACTGCTGCGATCGCGCTGCTGCACGATGTCATGGAGGATACCGACATCACCGATGCGGAGCTTTCGGCGCAGTTCCCGCCGCGTGTCATGGATGCGCTGCGGCT
Source organism: Clostridiales bacterium Firm_04 (assembly GCA_001603005.1). Lineage (GTDB taxonomy): Bacteria > Bacillota > Clostridia > Oscillospirales > Ruminococcaceae > Firm-04. The sequence continues at coordinate 305,614 of LVAJ01000030.1, read as the reverse complement.
GCTGACGCATGATCCGGCAGAGGATTATTTTGATTATGTACGGCGCGTGCGGGAAAATCCCGACGCAAAAGCAGTCAAGCTTGCGGATCTGCGGCACAATTCGGATATCAGCCGGCTCCCGCGGGAATTGGCGGATGCGCCGAAAACCGCCGCGCGCTGTGAAAAATATAAGCAGGCAATTCTGATTCTGACAGAATCCCGCTGATTCAGGAGGATACTTATGCAGCAGCAATTGAGAAAGACAAAAATCGTATGTACGATCGGTCCGGCAACGGACAAGGACGAAGTGCTCCGTCAGATGATGCAGGCGGGCATGAATGTTGCGCGGTTCAATTTCTCCCACGCAGATTATGAAAAGGACAAGATCCGCTTTGAGCAGGTCGTGCGGCTGCGCGAGGAGCTCGGTCTGCCGATCGCGACCATGCTCGACACCAAGGGACCGGAAGTGCGTCTGCGCAAATTCCCGAACGGCTCTGTCGAGATCTGCGACGGCGATATCTACACGCTGACCACGCGGGACGTTCCCTGCGACGAGAAGATCGGCAGCGTCAATTATCCGCGGCTGACCAAGGACGTCAAGCCCGGCGACACCGTCATGATCAATGACGGTCTTGTGGAGCTGCGCATTGAGCATGTCTCCTCGACCGATATCGAATGCCGCGTCATCCACGGCGGCACGCTCTCCAACCACAAATCCTGCAACTTCCCCGACGTCAATCTCTCCATGCCGTATCTGAGCGATGCGGATATGGAAGACCTTGAGTTCGGCGCAAAGCTCGGCTTTGACTTCATCGCCGCAAGCTTTGCCAGAACCGGCGCCGATATCCGCTATCTGCGCAAATTCACGCAGAGCCTCGGCTGGTACGGCGTGCGCATCATCGCGAAGATCGAAAACCGCGAGGGCGTCAACAACATTGACGAGATCCTCGAAGAAGCCGACGGCATCATGGTCGCCCGCGGAGACATGGGCGTGGAGATCCCGTTCGAGCAGATCCCCGATATCCAGAAAAAGCTGATCCGCAAGGGCTATGAAGCCGGCAAGCAGGTCATCACCGCAACGCAGATGCTCGAATCCATGATCAACAATCCCCGCCCGACGCGTGCGGAGATCACCGACGTCGCAAACGCGATCTATGACGGCACCAGTGCAATCATGACTTCCGGCGAGACCGCTGCCGGTCAGCATCCGGTCGAGACCGTGCAGACCATGGCGCGCATTGCCCTGACGACCGAGGCAAGTATCGACTACAAGAGCGAATTTCTCGCGCGCATGAACGGAAAAGCGACCATTGCCGACGCAATTGCGCATGCAACGGTCACGACCTCGCATGACCTTGATGCCAGCGCGATCATTACTGTCACGAAGGGCGGCGAGACTGCGCGGCTCATCTCCAAATACCGCCCGATGTTCCCGATCATCTCCTGCACGACCGAACCCATGGTGCAGCGGCAGATGAACATGTCATGGGGCGTGCATCCGCTGGTCATTGACGAGGAAAACAGCACCGACACGCTGTTCCGGCATGCGGTCGAGGCGGCATGCCGCGCGGGCTATACCGAGCCGGGCGATCTGGTCGTCATTACTGCGGGCGTGCCGCTGGGCATCTCCGGCACGACCAATCTGCTCAAGGTCGAAACGATCGAATAACCAAACAGAAAACGCCGGAAGAAGGGTTTTGCCCGTTCTTCCGGCGCTTTTTTGTTCTTTTCAGCAATCAGAACCGGATCGTAAAGGTCGTCTGGTCACTGTTCCAATGGATATCCGCATCTGCGAACGGATCCTTTTCCGGTGCTTCCGGAACCGGCGACGGCATATGCTCATCCACCTTCGGAATATCGATCGGCATGACCTCGTCGATCTTCGGGATCTCGATTGCCTTGATCGGCTCGATCTTCGGGATCTCGATCGGCTTCACTTCGTCGATCTTCGGGATATCCAGCTTGATCGTTCTGGCAGCTTTCGGCTTCGGAGCGGGCTTTTCCGGCTTCGGTACCGGCGCTGCGGCAGACTCCTGCTGCGGCGTTTCGGCGGACTCGGTCTGTTCCGGCTGCTCCTTGCTGCGGCGCTTCTTTGCGGGCTCCGGACGCTCATCCGGCAGATCGGGCAGATCCTCCAGCAGCTTTGCGCGATGCCGCGCCTTTGTCTCCTCGGGCGTTTCCTTTGCGCGCAGCTTCAGTTCGCGTTCCTCCTCGGTCAGCTCCTTCTTCTTGCTGCGGCGCTTGGGCTTTTCGGGCGCAGGCTCCTCATCGGTCAGCTTCGGCAGCTTGACCTTCGGATCCGCCTGAACCGACTTCCTGCGGGATTCCTCCAGCTCACGCCGCACACGCTCTGCATAGGACTGCTCCTCCTCGGCATCGAACGTGACCGTTTTGCTGTGCTTTTTCGGCGCTGCATCCGGTTCCGCGGCGGCAGGCAGATCAGGCTGCACGGGTGCTTCGGCGGGATCTGTCTTCTTTGCGGATTTCGGCTCCGGCTTCTGCTCGGGAGCGGATTTTGCCTGTTTCTGCGCAGATTTCGCTGCTGCTTTGGATTTCGGTGCGGATTTTTCCGGCTCTGCGGATTCGTCCGGCTGTACCTCCGGCGCGGCAGGCTTCTGCTGCACAGGCTCCGGCGCTGCGGCAGACTTTGCTTCTGCGGCGGCTTCCGGTACTGCCGGTGCTGCTGCCTCCGGCTTTTCCCAGAGGAATGCGGGATCGGACGCAGGCGGTCCCTGCACCTCCGGTCTGCGCAGCGGCTGCGGCGGTGCTTCCTGCTGAACGGTTTCCTGCTCCGGTTCTGCGGTAAATGCAGACATATTGAGCGGCACCAGCGTCATCATCATATGATGCTGCTTTGCGTACCGTTCCGCATAACTGCCGGGATCGGCATGCAGACGGAACTTCGGGCACTCGGTAAATGCGTTCTCGCTGATCTCCGTGACCGATGCGGGAATCGCAATATCGGTCAGGCGCTCGCAATGGCTGAACGCAGACTGTCCGATGCGTGTAACACCGTCCGGAATCGCAATTTTCTCGATGCCGGCGTGATAGAATGCTTCGTTGTCGATCTCCGTGACCGTTTCGGGCAGCCGGACGGTTTTCAGCGCAGTACAGCTGCTGAACATCGCATGACCGACCTTTGTCGGACCGGCACGGAATACGACCTTTTTCAGCGCTTTGCAGCCGTGGAACAGATAGCCGTCCAGACGGCGCAGCGTTGCGGGGAGCTCGACGGTTTCGAGCTGTTCACAGTAGGAGAATGCGCCGTGCTGGATATGCGTGACGCCCTCCGGAATGATAATATGCTTGGCGGGCAGCTGCGAGAATGCCGAGGGGGCAATGCAACGGATCCCCTCCGGGATGCTGACCTTCGGCGTCCGGATATTCGCATGCAGCAGAATGTTCGCACCTGCGAGGGTATACTGCTCTGTGCGCTGCGTCATCCACGGCGTATAGGCAAACGCATCGACGCCGATCTCCATGACCGTTTTCGGGATGACCACATCCGTCAGCACATTGCAGTTTGCGAATGCATTGTCGCCGATGCTGATGACACCCTCCGGAATCACAGCCTGCCGCAGACCGCCGCGCTCAAAGGCACGCGGCCCGATGCGGTGTACGCCGACCGGAATCGGGCTGTAACCGTCCGCTTTAATGAGAAATCTGCCGACGATATAATGTCCTGCGGTCATTTTGAACAGCGGCGAATCGGCAAACGCATTGCCGGAGATCTCCGTCACGCTGTCCGGAATAAAGGCTTCCTGAAGGCTGCTGCATCCGCGGAACGCATTCTGCTGGATGTACTTCGGACCTTCGGGAATCACGACCGTCCGCAGGGACGAGCAGCCGACACAGACGCTTTCGCTGATCGTCTCAAGGCTTGCGGAAAAGCGCAGCTCGCTCAGGGACATGCAGTCGCGCAGCGCTTCATTGTCGAGCTTTTCCAGTGTATCCGGCATATAGAACCGGCGCATGGTCGTGCAGCCCTGAAACGCATTTTTCTCAATCGTCTGAATGCCCTGCGGCAGGATGACTTCCAGCAGCGGGCAGTCGCGGAATGCAAATCTTCCGATCCGCCGCAGCGTGCTGGGCAGATAGACGCGCTGGAGACTGCGGCAGCCGTTGAACGCATAGCTGCTGATCTCGACAACGCCCTCGGGAATGACGACGCTGGTGAGCTGGCGGTTCTGCTCAAAGGCATGCTTGCCGATGCAGATGACGCCTGCGGGCACCATGATATCGCGGACATTGTATTCCTGCGTATATTTTTTCAGAATGCCGTACTCGATGAAGAACGCGGGATTGCTGCCGCGCAGCTGTGCCGCCTCCTTCTCGGTATAGCAGAAAATGCCGTGCTCCAGCGCAAACTGATGCGCCGCACTGCCTGTCACCGTCGTGATCGTCTGGATATGGTTTTCCGAGCCGAATGCATAGGGATGCAGCTTCGTCACAGACGGCGGAATGATCACGGTTTTCAGCTCGGTACAGCCGGCAAAGGCGTCCTCCCCGATCTCCGTAACGGTTTCGGGGATATAGATGGATGTCATGGACGAGCAGCACGCAAACGCCTCGCGCCCGATCGTGCGCAGACCTTTGGAGAGTCTGACATTCATCAGCGAGGTACACGCATAGAATGCGCGGTTGTCGATATGCTGCACGCTGGCAGGGACCGTGACCTCCTCCAGTCTGGAACAGCCGGAGAATGTGCCGCGGACGATTGCCTCCATTCTTTCGGAAAGGCGGATTGATTTCAGTCCGCCGCAGTTGCAGAATGCCCATGCACCGACCGTGGTGCAGGTATCCGGAAGGACAACACTGCGCAGGACATGGCAGCCGTCGAAGGCATTGGTCCCGATCTCACGCAGTCCGTCCGAAAATTCAACGTATTGCAGCTCTGCACAGAGTGCAAACGCGCGCTCGCCGATCTGTGTGACAGACGGCGGAAGGAAAATGCTGCTGACTTCCGTCATGGTAAAAGCTTCATCTGCAATTTCAGTTACATTTTTTGGTACGGCGAGTGTTTCGTCCTGTTTGCGGATGCCGAGCCGCTCCAGCGCACTGATGCCCTCATATTTCAGCAAAACGCCATTTTTAATTTTGAATCCCATAGCCGCGCCTCCTGAAAAATGATGATAATGCCTATTCATTGCATTATAATAATTATAGCATAGATTCAGTTGATTTTCAAGTAAATTGCAAAGGTGTTGTTGTAGAATTATTCCGGCTGCTTTTGGATATCATGCACAGATTTCATTAAATGAACCTGAAATATTATCGTGATTTCCAAATAAGAATCAGTCTATCATTCTTTTCGGGGTGAGATGAGAGAAAAGTGCGCAAAAATGCAGAGTCCGGCAAATCAGCACCGGACTCTGCCGTTTATCATAGCATAAGTCAGGAATTTGCATCCTCAAGGTAACCGTCAATTGCCGCATTGATCACGCCGAGCGATTCGCTCCACTTCACCTGCCCCTTGGCAGCGGTGCGGACGCCGTTTTCGCCGTTATCGAGAATATCCGAGACATTGGACGAGACCGCAGTATAGAAATCGTACTGCGGATGCGCCTTTGCCATTTCGTGACACTTATGCAGCATATCGACCATTTCGGCAGACCAGCCGTAGTCATTGTAGAGCTGTTCGGTCGCGATCTCCTCCGCGCGCTGATTGGTGATCATCATGCGCTTGCAGGCAGCGAACTTCGCAACGCCCTCCGGATTATGACCGCCCTTGACCATGACATAGCCGTCCAGTCCGCAGGGAACATAGTATTCATCTGCTTCGGGATCCTTCGGCATCGGCACGAACATTGCGTTTTCGCCGAAGTCCTTCCGCCACGAATCGTTATACAGCGCCCAGACGCCGCACGGATAGAACAGTTCCTTGCCCTCGCCGATGTAGTTCTTCTTCTCCTCCCAGCCGAAGTCGCCGACGCCGATCGCAACGCAGTCGGTCGAGCCGAGCTCATAGAACCAGTTCTGCACGCGCTCGATCGCGGGATCTTTCAGGTGGCTGACGAGCTTTCCGTCCTCCATGCCGATATACGGCACGCCGCAGGTCGCGGACAGACCGGCTTCAAACCACCAGCCGTCCAGACCGTAGGAGCCGTTCTGCGGATCGACAAACTGTTTCAGCTCATCGGTGAAGGTATTCCAGTCCCACTTGCCCTCTGCAAAGAGCTTTGCGGGATCTTTCAGACCGTTTTCCTCAATGGTATCGCGGTTATAGATGACGACGCATCTGTCGCCGGTCACATCATTGACAATGACATAATGCTTGCCCTTCCATGTAAAGAGGTCGGCAGCTTCCTTGACGTCGCTGAACAGCGGATCGTTCAGGTCGATGTAATCGTCCACCGGCACAAAAATATCGCTGAAAACGCCTCTCGGAATGCAGTCGAGATCGCCGGCGGGGAAGAAATCGACGCCCTCATCGCCGTTGATCTTCTTGGCGAGGTCATCGAACCGGTTGTTCCAGTCCACGGGCACATATTCCACCTTGCCCCCGTAGCGGCTCTGGAAGATCGCGAGTTCGATCGGGGTGGATTTTCCGGTCGAATCGGGATTGATGTCCCAGTTTGCCATCCATTTGATCGTTTTATTTTCGAGCTCTCCGGTCAGCCGGGAATCCTGTGCCGCTAAAGAAGCGACCTCCTCGGCAGTTGCGGAATCGAGCGGTTTATCGTAGCTGGACTCCTGACCGCAGCCGGAAAGCAGACCGGCTGCCGCTGAAACAGCCAGCAGCGCCGAAAGCGCACGGGCGGATCGTTTCATTTGTTGTTCCTCCTCTTTGATAACCCCATAAATCAGATCAGAAATGTTCGGTTCATCGTACAACGCCGGCAGCTTTTTATGTTTTGCGTTCGCAGCCGGTACTCCATTATCATTTTAGCACATTTCGGCGGGGATGTCAACGACCAATCTGTCAAATCCGATCATTTATTCGGGCAATCTTTCCGTGATTCTTCACAAAGAGCGGCTGATTCATTGTAAAAACAGATCATTTATTGGTGCAGGATCCGTCTGTTTCACCGCAATATCTGCACATTGCCGCAAATACAGTCGTTTTTGCCGGACGCACAAACGCACCGCAGCAAGACCGCCGCGGTGCGCGTGTATCTTCAAAGCGCCGTTCCCACAGCTCCCGAACCGGAAGCTGTTCTGTGGGCGCTGCATCACTGTGCTGCCACTTCCCGTTCACTCCGGAGCGCGGAATTGCCGCTTAACAGTATGATATGCAGGATTTTCGATTTTGCGACTGGAAAATGAACCCAGTTCAGGGATGGGCATGTCACGTTTGAATGTCGATTTTGCATGTCCGTTTGTATGTTTTTAAAGAAGTATCCGCTTCGCGGATGTAATTTGGAATGGGGACTTCTTGATCGCACACGTTTTGCAAGCAAAACGGCTCAGTTTGCCAAAGGCAAACTGGAGTCCCCAAGCCCGCCAAGCTCTTGAACGCATGGGGAGTTTCGCTCTCTGCGGAGAGCGACCAGAGGCTCTGCCTCTGGACTCCGCAAGCCTTTGGGAAAGGCTTGAGCGAAACTTTAATCCTGTGCGCGCCGGATGCGTCGTGCGTAACTTGTCTGCGCGTTCTTGTTCCGTCTGCGGAGCGCAGCGCTGGGAGAAGTCACGAATGAGAAGCCGCCCCGCGGCGTGTACTGCGAATGTTGGGCGAGCCACGCTGCCGGACCCCGAAGGAATATGCCAGCGGGGGCTCCCCGCCGCTGGGAGCAGTTACGCCGCAGAAGCCGCCCGCAGCGTGTACGCGGAACACTGTGTCAGTCCGCGCCGCCGGCTCCCGGCGGGAATTGCCCGCGGGGGCTCCCCGCCTCGCCTTCGTACTCCGCCAGCGCCATCAGAAACGCCTCGCCGTACTTGTCCATTTTGTACTTTCCGACACCGGAAATCGCCAGCATTTCCTCCTCATTGCGCGGACGCTTGCTGCACATATCCCGCAGCGTTGCATCGGAAAAGACAATATACGCCGGCACAAATTCCCGCGCCGCAAGCTTCTCGCGGACGCGCCGCAGCTTCTGGAACAGTTCCTCATCCACGCCGTAATCCGGCATATTTGCAAGCTGCTGCTCGCGTTTTGTCTGCTTGAGATCGCGCAGCGGCAATGCCATCTGCACCTGCTCCTGCCCGCGCAGAACTGCGTTCGCCTTCGCCGTCAGCGAGAGCGTCGCGTATTGGTTCGCGTCGGTCAGCAGGTAACCCCGCGAGATCAGAATGCTCACCATATGTTCGAGGTGTACGCGGGAAAGGTCACCGAGCAGCCCGTAGGTCGAAAGCGTCTGATAGCCCGCCTCGCGCAGCTGCTTGGTATCCCTGCCCTGCAGAATGTCGCAGAGCATCCGGCTGCCGCAATGCCTGCCGCGCTGTGCCACGCGATAAACGCAGGAAAGGATCTTCTGTGCCGGAACCGTTGCATCGACGATCTCTGTCTCCGCAAGACAGCTCCCGCAGTTGCCGCAGTGCGTCGGCGCCTGCTCCCCGAAATAGCGCAGAATGAAGTGCCGCAGGCAGTCCGTCAGCGAGCAGTAGCGGATCATTGCCTGCAGGCGTTCGATATCCTTCTGCTTGACCGCAGCGCGCTCCGCGGGCGTCAGACGGTCGTTCTCCTGCTCGGAATTTTCGATGAGAAACATATTCGTGCGGATATCCTGCGGACTGTACAGCAGCGTGCATTCCGCCGGCATGCCGTCTCTGCCGGCTCTGCCCGCCTCCTGATAGTACGCCTCCATGCTTTTCGGCATATTGTAATGCACAACAAAGGAGACATTCGATTTGTCGATGCCCATGCCGAATGCATTTGTCGCGGTGATGATCTGCACCTCATCGCGCAGAAACGCCTCCTGATTTGCGGTGCGCTCCTCTGCCGAAAGCCCGGCATGATACCGCACCGCGCGGAAGCCGTCCGCACAGAGCTTGGAACAGATCTCCTCTGTCACCCTGCGGGAAATGCAGTAGACGATGCCGCTTTTGTTCTTGTTCCGTTTCAGGATCCGCAGCAGCGCTTCATATTTCTTGGTCGGACGCTCCACGATCCAGCGGAGATTTTTCCGGTCAAATCCGGTGACGAGTTCCAGCGGCTCGCGCAGTTTGAGCAGCCTGCGGATATCGTCCCGCACCGCCTGTGTCGCGGTTGCCGTAAACGCCGCAACGACCGGTCTGCGCGGGAGCTGCTCCAGAAACGACGCGATCTCCAGATAACCCGGACGGAAATCCTGTCCCCACTGCGAGAGACAGTGCGCCTCATCGACCGCGACCATTGCGACCGCAACGGAATCCGTCAGCGAGAGAAATGCATCCGTCAGCAGCCGCTCCGGCGCCGCATACAGTAGCCGGATCTCGCCGTTCCGCACCGCATCCAGCGTATCGAAATAGGCATTCTGCTCCAGATTGCTGTGCAGGCACGCCGCCGGAATGCCCGCATCCCGCAGCGCCGCGACCTGATCCTGCATCAGCGAGATCAGCGGCGACACCACGATCGTGATGCCGGTCATCAGCATTGCCGGCACCTGATAGCAGATCGACTTGCCGGCGCCGGTCGGCATGATGCCGAGCACATCGCCGCCCGCGAGGATCTGTGCGATCAGCGCTTCCTGCCCGTCCCGAAAACGGTCATAGCCAAAATATTCCTTGAGTACGGATTGCGGAGTCATAGGCGTGAAACTTCCTTTTCTATGCACGACAAAATCGCCTGCATCTGCGCATAAGGCGGTGCAGGCGATCCTTGCCGGTAAATTTTCAGATCGGAAAAACCGATTTCAGATTACAAATTGAGCAGCCGCTCCCATGTCTCCATCGGGCTGTTGCCGTTTCCGGAAACATTGTATTCCACATAGAATTTCAGGATCAGCTGTGCATCCTCAACACCGACCACGCCGTTGTCGTCCACATCCAGCAGACGGAACTGCATCGGTGTCAGTTCAAGCTCCCGTTCGCCGCTGAGCAGCGTTTCCACGTAGACCTTGAGCGCGGTCTGCGCATCGCTCGTGCTGACGCAGCCGTCCATGTCCACATCACCGAGCTGTGCCCAGCTGATGATGCTGACAGAAACCGGAAATTCATAGCGGATCCGGTCATATTCCGCGGTGATCAGCGCTTCGCCGTCGCCCTTGATGCTGACTCTGCCGCTTTCGTCCACTGCCGCAACATCCGGATCGCTGCTCTCCCATGTATATGCCTTTGCATCCGGAACAAAGAGCGCGACCTTCGTGCCCTTGCGCGAAACGGTGATCGGATCGGCGGTATAGACGACCTGTCTCTGCGGCGGCAGCTCCGCGATCGGTGCTGCAAGCTGCTCGGTCTCTGCTGCAAGTGCAGCGGTCGTTTCCGCAGATACGGTTGTCTCTGCCGCAGTCGTGCTGACTTCCGCAGCAGTCGTTGCAGCAGTTGTTGTCGTGGTGGTTGTGACCGTCGTGGTCGTCGTGGTGACCGTTGTGGTCGTTGTGGTCGTGACGGTCGTTGTCTCGGTGGTCGTCGTCGCTGCGGTCGTCGCCGCGGTTGCCGCAGTTGTTGCTGCTGCGGTCACAGACGGCGCATTCTCGAACGTCATACCGTAGAGCGACATATAAACCGATTCTTCCGGCTGAATGATATGCGTGACCGTTCTGTTGAAGCCCTTTGTAAACTGATGGGCAAATTCATCATAGGTCATCGTTGCCTCGCGGATATAGCCGTTGCCGTCCGCATTGCCTTCCAGAACCGTGATATGCGTGTCGTTATAGCCGAGGATGATGAGCGAATGACCGTTGCTGCCGTTGAAGCTGCCGTCCGGATTGGCAGTCGTGCGCAGATAGGCGCCCGGCATGACGCGGGCATTGCGCAGCACTTCCGGCGTGATCTCGGAAGGACCGCGCAGAACGGTCTCTGTCCGCGCCGACTCCGAGCCGCCGTTGAGCGGCAGTGCATCAAACAGCATGCTGTATACGCCCTGCGCGTAGATATAGCACTGCATGCCGTTCCAGCCCTGACCGGAGCTTGTCCGGACATAATAGGTCTGATATTTGTTCATGTAGGTGCCGATCGCGAGGGACTGCCCCGTCGGGGTGCCGTTCCGGTCGGCATAAAGACCGCATGCGCCGGCTTCGATGTTCTGCACCTTCGCGGCAAACGATGCGGACTGACCTTCCTGCACGCGGACAGCTTCTGCTGCTGCGGCGGATGCGGTCAGGGTGAAGGCATCCGCGAATGCGTTCGGACAAGACGCGGCGGAGATGCCGTGCAGCATGCAGAGCGCAGCTGCAAAGGATAAGATCCGTTTGAATTGTTCTCTCATGGGTTGGGTGACCTTCTCTTTCCGTTTGAAGTAGGCGTTGTGGGTGAGCACAGGCTTTCCCGATTCTTCCCGTAAATTTTTCTTTTGTTTGCAAGCTTTTGATTCTGTTTTTATTAGAGGGGTATTTCTTTTTACAATTATGGGTATATTCCTTCCGGAAAATTCCGGAGCGTATTGCTATTATAGCACTTTGTAATCGTTTTGTCAACCTTTGAAGAATTTATGAAGTTTTTCAGACTCCCGAAAAAAGCGCGTTTGCCGAACGTATTTTCCGTGATTTCGCCAAATTTCTTGTGCAGGCATCACAAAATCGAAAACGGATTTTTGTAAGACCGACAAAAAATGAGAGGCTGATTCGCTGTCAAAAGTTACAATTCGGTTACAGAGATTCGCTGTAAAAAACCGAAAACAGGATACAATCCGACAGCTGAAAAAGATAATTGAACAGTCAAAATAGCCCAAAAAGGCAAAAAGCTTCATCCTGTCAGACAGATGCACAGATAACAGTTTTGCCCCGAAGCGTTCCGCAAAAAGCGCTTCGGGGCTTTGTATGTGATATGGCTGCTGAGATCAATCGAAACATATCGCAAAGCAGCAGGTGTCATTTCTCATTTTTTCTGAAATGGAAATATGAGAGGATTCCGACGAGCAGAAAATAGACACACCACGCAACAAGCGCAAGCCTTCCGCCGATCCCGCTGCCGCCGGACATCTTTGCGAACAGCCCCGTGATCGGCAGAAACGTGCAGCTGAAGTAGAACACGCCGTGTATCATCATCAGCGCTCTGAGCCGCTTGTCCGCCTTGTTCTCCGGCGTCATCGAAAGCCCTGTGAAAAATGTTGAAAGCGCCATGACGCCGTAGCCGAGCAGGTCGTAGTTGAAGATCAGTCCTAATCTGCGAAATTCCAGCAGGGCTGCCGCCTGTTCGTTCAGCTGTTCATTCTTTACCGTCGTCAGCTGCGAAAAATAGACGAGCATAATCAGCGTGGCATACACTGCCGCAAGAATCAGACCGATATTCGCTGCGACCTTCCGGTCGTTTTCGCACTCATTGTGCAGACCTGCCGTCATCATGATAAACCCGACCGGCAGGAGCAGACAGACAAAGTAGCTGCCCATGGAAAAATCGACGATCAGGAATACGGCGAACAGAAAGACTGTCACAGTTACGATCGCTGCACCTGCTTTTGATATCATCCTGTTCATATGCATTTGCGTTTTCACCTCTGTATTCCGGTTTTTGTCCGCAATAATTATAGCACATCATCGCTGCACTGTCAACAGAAGCGCCATAGCACTTCCGACGGAACATCGGAAATACTATGGCATAAAACTTCTATTTCAGCGCCTATATCAGCGCCGCACTTTCAACGGAGATCAGTCCAGCGGAATTTCAGTCCCGTTGATGCTGATTTCCTTGAGGCCTTCCGTGTCAACCGGTTCCGTAAACGGCACGGAAAGTTCAAACAGCGTCACACGGCCGTCGTCTTCTTCGCCCAGTGTGTATTCACAGAACATGTTCCGGAATGTCAGTTTTTTGCCGGAGTCATAGAACAGTCTGACATCGGCGCCTTCCTGTAATGCGGTAAGGTCATCGGCTCTGATTTCGCTGTATGCTGCCTGTTCCGTTGCCGTATCATTGTCGGATGTATACCGCAGGATCAGTTTTGTCGGCGTCACAGTGACCGTATCAAATGTGAATTGCTTCGCAGCCGCGCCGTCCGCATCAGACGGCAGATCCAGCGTGACCGGAATTTCTTTGCAAATGCCGGGCGCACTGACGACCTGCTCCAGACTGTATTCTCTGGTCACATCCGCCCATTCCCGGTAGTCTGTATACTCTTTGCGGAACACCGATTCGATGCTGTTTTCGCCGGTGCGCGCATCAATGCCGATCACTTCGGGCTTGACTGCGAGCCGCAGATCGGCAAAATCATCGGTGAACTGGTTGCCGCGTCCGTCCGTGAACGGGCATTCCAGCATGAGCGAATAGACGCCGTCTGCTTTCGGCGTCATGGTGCCGGTGCAGCCGCTGCACATAAACGAGGGCTGTCTGCCGGGCGCAAGCACCTCGGATGCGAGCGTCATGTCCACCATTGCATCGTCGCCGAGTTCCCGGATCTTTTCTGTCAGCGCATCGCTGAACCGGAGTTCGCTGAACAGATAGTAGGAATCGGAATTGAACACCACCGATTTGACCGTGATCTGATAATCCTCTGTACCGAATGTATCGTTGATATCCATGCCCTGCCCTTCAAAGCTGTAATCCGATTCTGTCCGGAACCATTCATTGAAATAACGGTTCATCAGACTGCTGTAATTCCAGTCATTCAGCGCCCCGACCGTGATCGTTCCGCCGATCATAATGGCGGCTGCGGCGGCAAGTCCTGCAAACAATTTCCGTCTGCCGGCTGATCTCCGGATCTTTTTGTTGGTATTATATTGCGCCTGTATCTGCTTTGCTTTCATGCGGATTTCCTCCTCTGACGCGGAAATCTGCTGCATTGCTTTTTGATAAGTCGTTCTGTTCATTCTGCAAAACTCCTTTCAGCTGATTCTTCGCCCGTGTGAGCCATGAGCTGACGGTATTGCTGCTTTTCCGCAGGATCGCAGCGATTTCCCTGATCGAATATTCTTCATAATAGTAAAGATAAAGGACATTCCGGAAATCCGGACGGAGCTGCTGCATCGCGTCAAGGATCATCTGCGCTGTTTCATCCGCGAAGCCGCCGCTGTCCGCGGGGAGCAGATGCTCTGCCGTATCACTGAGCGCGACATTGCGGGTTCGGCGTGCGGATTTGCAGTAGTCTTTGCACCGGTTGATGACCGACCGGATCAGGAATGCCTTTGCATGCCCGTCATCGCGGAACTGCGTTCCGGTTTCGAGCAGCTTCAGAAAGGTATCCTGCACGATATCCTCTGCTTCGGCGCGGTTGTTGGTATGCTGGATCGCAATACGCAGAAGTGTGTTGTAATGCTGTATCATCAGCGCTTCAAAATCAAGCGGATCCATGCGGGATCACCTCCTTTGTCAGATTCGGCGCGGCGCCTGCCGTGAAGGACGGCGTTCTCACCGTCTTCACCCATAACACGATCGGGCAGACCGTTTTCGTGCAGCTGCGGAAAAAATTTTTTTCAGCGCATAATCAAAGCCCGAAAGCGGTTTTGAATCAACTGCTTTCGGGCTTTTTCCTGTCAGTACCGTTTTTCAGATGTACGCGCAGGTTTCACGCGTTTTTCGCATTTTCATCTCTTTTTTCTGCGGGATCCCGTCACGCTGCATCTCGGTCAGTCAGCCGTTTGCCTCTCCGGGGAGCATACCGCCCATTTCATAGAACTGGCGCTCGATGGTCAGTGCGGAGCCCGCGAGGAAGCTGTTCTCGCCGTCGATGCGGCTGGATGTCAGCACGACCGGACGGTTGTTGCCGAGCACTGCCAGCTTGTCGCAGAGCAGCTGATAGATCTGATCGCTGAACTTGAATCCGTGCAGCACCACGCGGCGGACATGATGTCCGGTCGTGCTGTTGTACATCAGGAAGCAGAACTGATCGAGATACTGATTGACCAGCTCCACGATCTGCTGATCGCCCTCTGCATATGCGGCGTTGATATCGTCCGCAGTCATCTTTCTGCCCTTGAGTGCGCTTGCCTTCCGCAGCATTGCCGGACGCGTGATCTCTGCATAGACAGAGCCGTCCGGATAGCCCTCTGCCGGTGTGCCGCCGACCTTGACGATCATATGGCTCACGGAATCGGAATCTGCGAGGAAGCCGCCGAGCAGCTCCTGACCGATCACAGCGACCGAATGGTAAGCATCTCCGGAATAGAGCATGAGCTGATTTGCGCTCTCCGGATTGGTGTAGTCAATATTTGCCAGCGCATAGAGATTGATCGCGCTGTCTGCGAGAACCGGAATGCTCAGCTCCATTTCCAGCAGATAGACGAGCTTTTCAAATGTAATGATCGGTCCCCTGAGCTCGCCGCGCAGCTGCTCCCAGCGTGCGGGGATGACTCCGATGCCCAGACCGAGCATCTGCTTGGTGTTCAGGGAATGCTTCTTCATCAGCTCGCGGCAGCTGGAAACGATGAACGAAATGATCTCGTCCGGTGCCGTGTCCTCGTTGATCTCCTGATACTTGTGGTCGATCGGCTCATTTGCGAGATTTGCAAGACCGACGCTGATGTCATTTTCATTGATCGCAGCACCCAGCACATACTTGAATGTCGGGTTAATGCGGATCATGGTCTTCTTTCTGCCCTTCTTCTTCGGGGCATTCTGATCCTCAGGCAGCGGGCCGTTCATGTCTTCCAGAATGTTCTGGGTGATCATCTGGTTTGTGATGATCGTGACGGCTGCTCTGGTCAGGGAAAGCTGTGCCGCGATATCGACGCGGGCGAGCATGCCCGCCTTGCGGATTGCGAGCAAAATCTGCTTTCTGTTTCTGCGCTTGAGGTCAAGCTTGCTGATACCTTTTGTTTCCATAAATCAATTTCCTCCTCCATATTCCAACGCTTCGGGCAGCCCTGCATTTGGTACGGTTTGCGGGGCGATCTTAAACGAAACGCGAAAATGCGACTAATTGCGGTTCTTTTTTACATTTACAATTATAAATTATATTTGTGTGCATTCTGTGAACAAATTGTGAATATTCTGTAAAAGGCAAAAACGAAAACAATTTCTTTTTGCCGGTAATGAGCACTTTTTGCAATTTATGCATGATTCGCCGTCAATATTATACAAAAATTAAGCCGACCACGCCGGCAATTAACGGCAGCGCATAAACCAGCACAAGGATCAGCACATAGCTGAGCCGGAGCAGTCCCCATGCAGCATTGCCTGCGCACTGCTGCATCCGTTCCGGAATCCTTCTGCGCAGCAGAAACAGGATCACCGCACCGGTCAGACCGGCAATGCCGAGCAGCACGCCTGTCCGCAGTCCCTGCACATGAAATTGCAGCCGGACGATGCTGTGCCCTGCGGGAACGCGCACCGCCGTCTGACAGCTGTTCACGCGGAAAACCTCTGCGGGTTCGCCGTTGACTTCAGCCGAAAAGCCCTCATCATAGGCAGTTGAAAATATGAGTGTCTGTGCGCGGTCTGCGTCACATTCCGCAATGCGGATGCGCGCGCCGTGCTGATACTGCACCGCAGCACCCTTGACTTTCTGCAGTGCATCCTCCAGCGGATCGAGCAGCAGCCCGAACACGCCGAAGCTTTCACAGGCAAAATCCTTGTGTACGGTGATCTGCACCTTCACATATTCGCCCGCATAAGTCCCGAGATAAATCAGTCCGTTTTTATTGTTCTGCGGATAATCCGCCTCGATGAGCCGTCCGTTGACATGAATGTCGCACGCGCCGTTCCGCGGATTGGAGAGCGCGGTTCCGGTCTGGGAATACAGATCGAAATAGAGCGCCTGCCGTTCCGGCACGAACAGCGAATAGCAGATCTCGCCGCTTTCCGCAGCAGGATCCAGTGTACATTCCGCGCCGCCTGCATCATCCGCTGTCAGCGTCAGTGCGGACTGTCCCGACGGCGCATAGGGCACCGTCACATCCCGCAGACCGAAACAGCTCTCTGCAAGCCGCGCCTGCACCGACATCCGGCTCCCCTCCGGCAGCTCCGCGATCTCCGCCGGATCCGCATCCGTCAGGAATGCTGCCGGCAGCGTCATGCTGCTTTCGCCGAAAACAAAGCCATTGTCCGTCCACTTCCGTTCTGTCCACGGCGGCAGATCCATGTAACTGCCGAGCAGATACCGGACATGCCACAGCGCATCGGAAAGCACAGTCCCGCCTGTTGAGGGAACCTCCATCCAGTAGGAGCTGTAGCCGAACCGCTTCATGCCGTGCAGATAGTCCGCGCGTGTCAGGGAAGTATAATGTGCAGTGGTCGGATAACCGAGCGCACCGAGCATGTTTGCATGCGCATATTTCCGTGTCAGGCGCAGCCGTGCATCCGGATCCTCCGGCTGACCGGCATTCTGCACCGAGACTGTCTGCGCATAAAGCGTATCTTCTGTCGCCGCGCCGCCGAAATAACAGTGATAACTGATCGAAAATTCCATCGCGAACAGGACGGCAAGCATCGCGCTGCATCCCCTGACGGAGAGCGTCCGCTGCTGCCGGCTGATGATGACGCAGGCATAGACAGAGGTAACAATGAAAAACCAGAGCAGCATCCAGAGCGCCTGTTTTGTCCCGATCCAGAGTGTCTGTGTATATTCGTGCAGCGAGGGCTCCGCAAACTTCCGGATCAGAAATGCAGCCGCGCCGGTCAGCAGAATGCCGATCAGCGGGAACAATCTGTTCCTTGTGCGGATGATCCGCCCGGCGGACGATACACAGGCATCCTCCGAAAGCTGTTCTGCCGCCAATGTCAGCATCAGCAGGATCGGGAACATTCCCCAGCGAAGCGGAAACGCCTGATAGCTGCCGCCGTGCCAGATCTTGTTGATCGGATCGAGCACGACCGCCGCAGCCAGCAGCAGAAAGAGCCGCCGGTCACGCTGCATGCGCAGGCTGACCTGCCCCGCCGTCTGCCACAGAAGCGGCAGCGCGGCAAACCCCAGACAGGTCGCACCGAGCACACAGATCTTGTCGCCGAGATGATGAAACAGCATCGGATGCATCAGATCCTCAAGCAGCTTTCCGCTTCTGCCGGAATGCAGCACCTGTATCAGACAGGGCAGCCAGACAAATGCGGTCAGGCAGCAGGCGAACAGATTCGCGCCCCAGAAATGCAGCGCGGTCTGCCGGCGTTTTGTCTCCGGCACCGTGAACCGCACCGACAGCGCCGTATAAAACAGCACGAACAGCACGACCATATAGCCGAGATAAAAACACAGGATCATCATTGCAGAAAGCACTGCGCAATAGGGCAGCGCCCGCTGTTTTTTCAGTAAATGCCGGATCGAGCAGAGCAGCAGCGGTGTCATGACCATGATATCCAGCCACATCAGATTCTGATAATAGAATAAGCCGTAGCCGGAGCAGCCGTACATCACTGCAAGCAGCACCGTCAGGGATGCAGGAAGCCTTTGCACGCGGGTTTGCAGCCAGACAGCCGCCGTCCCCGCGGAAAGCGCGAGCTTCAGCATCACCAGCAGCACCACAAGCCGGTCTGCCGGAAGATCCGTCAGCAGCACAAGAAAGGAGAGGGGATTGCTGAGGAAAAAGAAGAATACGCCGTAAAACTGCATGCCACCTCCGTCCAGCACGGAATAACAAATGTCCCCGCCCATGCCGCCGCACAGCTGTTGTTTGAGCTGTAACAGCAGCGGGACAGCCTGCTGCTCCATATCGCACCATACAATCGTATTGCCGCCGCACGGAAAAATGCCGCAGCATGCATTGAAGATGAGAAACATCGCAAACACGATGACGCAGGAGAGCAGAGATATTCCTGCCCGACGGATTCGGTTTTGGTTCATGCAGATCCCTTCATTGCCGCTTCTGATTTTTTCATTTACCATTGCATATCATAACACATTCAACAAGAAAAAACAAGCAGCTTCATAAAATCTTCATGTTTTTTCAATTTACGTTCACAATCAGCGCAGCGAGGGGTGGACATACCGTCTTCTGCCGGCGGTTTTGTCCCCGTATTCGATCGCTCCGACGGGACATCGGCTGATGCACGCCATGCAGATCGCGCAGCTGTCCTTCACCCAAACAGGCTTGCCGTTTTCCATGCGGATCGCCTGCTCCGGACAGCGCTTTGCACATGCGCCGCAGCCGGTGCAGGATGCCTCTGCGCGGAACGGTGCCGTCTTGCTCGATTTGATCAGGATCGGCTGGGACTTTTCCGCGAGCAGTCCGCCGCGCACCGCACGCACCGGATGTGCCTTCAGCTTCTCTTTCAGCGCCGCGAGCTTGATGTCCGCTTTTCCGAGCAGACGCGTTTGTTTTGAATCATCCGGCGTCTCCGAATAGAACACCGCATTGTTCGGCATGCGGACAAATGCCGCATAGCAAAGCCGGATGCCGCGCTGTGCAAGCTCATGCCGGAGCATGCCCGCCGCAAAGCTGATGACGCCGCCGCAGGTGATGACCGCGAAGCAGTACGGATTGCCCTTGACTTCCAGATTCCGGACAAATTCCAGCACCGGTTTGCAGAGCGTGGAGCAGTACTCCGGAAACACAAAGCCGATGCGTCCGCCCTTTTCGACGGTATAGCGATACGCCTTCTCCCGGTTCGCGTCCGCAAGATTGATGAGCGGCTCCTGCTCCTCTGCGAGCGCCTTTGCCGCGGCAAGCGAATTTCCGGTTCCGGTAAAATAAAAAATCATACCGTTCATTCCTTTCGTTTGATATTTTTTGCTTGTGGCTTTCCTATTATATCACGATCCGGGCTGTTTTGCAACAAAAATCCGGCGAAAAGAATCCGCCGCTGCGCGGAAAAAATCTCTCTGCGGGATTTACTTTTCCGGAAAAGTGTGGTATAATAGAATGGAGTATTTGTACTTGTACGATATTGCCGAAAAGGGGGCTTTGATATGGCAAGCTATCTGACCGATGAAGAACGTGAGGGACGGTATTTCCGGCTGCGAAAAAAAGTCCGGACCTGCGACCGGCTTTTCGGTCTAACTGTGATTATCCTGATCGTCTTCATCATCCTGAACCTGACGGATTTCACATTCACGTTCAGCCGCATGCTCTCGGGCGACTTTCAGCCGTTTTTCCAGCTGATGCTGATTTTTGTGATGTGTGCATTCGGCGTGACCGCAGCTTACAGAAAAAAACTCCTGCTGGTTCTGCTTTCGCTGCTCATCGGACTGCTCATGCCGTTTCTCGTCGGAATGTTCGGTTTTCTGTTCCTTGCAGCGATGCTCCCGTCGATCCCCGCTGCCGTCATCTGGCAAAAGCTGGAAAAAGAAGAAGGCTTCCCGCTGTTCCGCATTTCGATCGCGGAAACGCAGGAGCGGCAGAAGCTGACTGAACAGCGCATCCGCTTCCGTGCCCTGCAAGCCGGCGCCCGTGTCGCAGAGGAAGCAGCAGCATCCGCAGGCGATGCGCCGGACGGTATGACCGACCTGCTCGATGCCGGCGGCGATACCCCGATCCTGACCAGAGATCTGCACGGCTACCACGCGCGCAGCGAACAGGCGCAGGCATTTGAAAATGCGCCGCAGCAGATCAGCGGCAATATGGATTCCCTCGAAGATTTCTGAACAATGTACCAAGCACCGGATATGAACCGGAATGATTATGATGCCTGAAACTGAAAGGACGGCGATTATTATGGCAAATCAGACAGTGAACCCGTTTGCGGATGAAAAACCGCAGATCGTACATCTCGAAAAGGATCAGTCCCATTACGAATACTGCCGGATGCAGATGCATGAGATCGAGCGCAGACACCGCAGAACATTCCTCTGCAATCTGGTGCTGTGCATTACGGTCTGCTTGCTGTCGATCTTCCGCAAGTATGTCGGCGGATTTGACCTGCTGAACGGCCCCGCAACGAATCCGGACAAGCCGATGTCCGTTCTGGCAGTCGGCATCTTCGTCATTCTCGTTGCACTGGTCATCATTGTTCTCGGCTATCTCGCATGGGCAAACTACCGCTCGCTGAACATCATATTAGAGATGTGGTACGTGATCGTCACGATCATCGGCATCGTGCGCGGCAGCTACATTACCGGTCTGATCGGCGCGGTCGGCATGGTGTTCTACTTCTTCTCCATTCGCGAGCTGCAGCATGAGCAGGCGCTCTCCGAAATGGACGGCTATCCCGATTTCCACGAAAAATTCGATATTTCCAAGTCGGATATCGTCGTTGCGACCTTGATGGCGCACAGAGGCGAGCGTCCGAACAGAAAGAAAAAGTCCTCGATGTTCAGCACGGATTATTCCCTGCGCAAAGCAAAAAAGCCGCGGACAGAAGCGGATCTGCCGGAATCGGACGGCGATGCAGGCACAGCGCTTGCAGAGGAGCTGCAAAAGCATCTCAATCAGAAAAAGCAGGCAGAGCAGCAGACCGCTGCATCCGACACCGCCGCGCCCGAAGCCGCACCCGTTGCTGAACAGCCCGCAGCCGAAATGCCGGATGCGCTGGATGCGCCCGCCGCAGATGCAGGCAATGCCAATGCAGATGACATTCTCGCAGAGGCGGAAGCCAGAGCAAAAGAGATCCTTGCGGAAGCCGTCGCAAAGGCAAATGCGCTGAAAACCGAGGAGACTGCTGTGCAGAAGCAGAAGTCCGGCAAGAAAAAGCGCAGATAAACCCGCGAACATTCCTGAATCCATACTATATATACACATAACACGGTAAAGGAGAAACGCTATGCAGCTTTCACCGGAAATGGAAGCACGGTTTGCGGAAAACCGGCTGAAAAAATTCAAGATCGAACATGACCTCAAAAACGGGTTCTGGGCATTTCTGATCCTCGGCGTGATCATTTTCGGATCGGCGCTGTTCGCCGGCGCCAGTTCTGCCATGACCGACAACAAGCGCGGACCGATGATATTTTACACCGCATTTGCGTCCGGTCTGTTTCAGATCCTGCTCGGCATCGGCACGATCATTGCCGGCACGCTGAACTACCGGAAAATCCGCATTGCAGGGCTGATCTATCTCGGCATCGCAGTCATTCTGCTGATCAACAGATTCATGCATATTGGCGAATCTCTGGCAATTTTCAATATCATCTTTCTGCTGATCGCGATCGGCTTGTCCGTCTGGATCCAGACCGTCTTCAACAAGGAAGATCTGCTGAAAGAGGAGCCGGGCTATCCGCTGTTTTCGCCGGAAGCATCGTTCGCGGCAAAATATGAAGCGCCGCTGCATGTGCGCATGGCAAAAGCATCCGACCACATGGAAACCATCGGCGCTCCGCCGGCACCCGCAGAAGCTGCTGCGCCTGCAATTCCCGCTGTGCCGGCACCTGCGTTCGGCAATGTGCCGGAAGTGCGCCTGCCGAATGAAGTGCGTCTGCCGAGTGCGTCAGATTTCGGGCTCTCCGCAGAGCTCGGCAGCGGCAGCAGCACGCCGGCTGCCGTCCCGCAGATCTCCGGCGATGTGACGCTGGACAGTTTTGCGGCGGGCACAGGCGGCGTACAGGAGCAGGGTGTTTCGGCACTGCCGCAGGTCTCGGCGGAAGACCTGCTCATGGACATGACCGCGGTGCCGTCCCATGCAACGATTCAGGGCGATGCGTCCAAGCTGCCCTCGCCGGATGAAGTCCGCGCGCGGCTTGCAGCGATGAAGCGCGCCCGCGATGAACATACAGAGGGATAAGCAATGGATACGCTGAAAATCATTCTGCGTTCGGCGCTCTGGTGGATCCTGTGCTGCTGCATCGCGTTTTTATCTGTTTATCTCCAGATCCATTTTTCCACGCCGACCGGTGAATACGGATCCGGAATGCTCGCCTCGGAGCTCTGCGATGTCAACTGGGTGCTCTGGGCGATCGGCATGGCGCTCGGGCTCGGCGGATTCGCCGCAGTCTGGCATTTTCTGCTGAAAAAGGAGCTGCTCCGCGCGGCGGATGACAAACGGACACTGCTGTTCTGGATCTCGCTGGCGCTGTTCGGGTGCATCGGCATTCTGTTCAGCTGCATCGGCGGTCTCATCTGTGCGCTCCCGTTCATGAAGCAGTCCGCATCGCCGGACTGGGTGAACTATTACGCATTCTGGTATCCGCCGCTGATCGCGGTCGCGGTCTTTGTGCTCGGCATTCTGACGGTGCGCAATGCAAAGAATGCCCCGCTGCCGGAAGCCTGAAACCCGACGACATACGGAAAGGAGCATGCCAATGCGTTCTCCGCTGAAAAATCTCGGATATGCGCTGCTCGGCTGGGTGCTGAACTGCGGCGGTGCGTTCTGCGCGTTCCGGCTGATGTTCCTCGGCAGCACAGAGCTTGCGCTTTGCTATGGCTGCGGCGCACTCCCTTCACAGGACTGGCAGGTGAACCCGTTCGGCTACGGCTTCGGCGCGATCCTGAGCATTGCATGCTTTGTGCTGATCTGGAAAAAGATCCTGCGCGGCACGCTGTATCAGACCTTTTCCGAAAAGATCATCTGGACGTTGCTCTGGATCCTGCTCGCGCTGCTTGCACTGTTCGTGCAGTTTATGCTCTTTTTCATCGGCATGTGGCTGACGATCGACTTCTTCGATAACCCTTACCCGGAATGGACACTCGGATTCATTTTCGTATATCTCGCGTTTGCAGTTGTTCTGCCGATCGCGGACACAGTCCGGTACTTCCGGCACAAAAATCAACAGACAGAGGCGGTGAGCTGATTGTTCGCAAAAGTAAACAGCATGGGACTGTTCGGGCTGAATGCATTTCCCGTTGATGTGGAGATCTCCCTGAACAAGGGGCTCCCGCGCTTTGAAATTGTCGGTCTGGCAGATACCGCCGTGCAGGAAAGCCGTGAGCGCATCAAATCCGCGCTCTATACCTGCGGCATCGTCTTCCCGACCTCGAACTGCATTGTCAATCTCGCGCCGGCGGATAAACGCAAAAACGGCAGCATGCATGACCTTGCGATCTTCATGGCGATCCTCTCCGCGCTCGGCAGAGTGCAGGTGCCGGATGACGCCGCGATCATCGGAGAAGTCTCGCTGAACGGCGATATCCGTCCGGTGAACGGCGTTCTGCCGATGACACTGACGGCAAAGCAGCGCGGCATCCGGACGATGTATGTGCCGCTGGACAATGCAAAGGAAGCTGCCGTTGTTGAGGACATGACCGTCTACGGCGTAGCGAATGCAAAGCAGCTGCTGGAGCATCTCGAAGGGGATGCACCGCTCGAACCGATGCAGCATATCGGGCTGGAGCAGGCAGGCATGCCGCCGATCCCCGATTTTGCCGATGTACACGGGCAGACCGCCGCAAAGCATGCGCTGGAGCTGGCAGCCGCCGGCGGACACAATGCGCTGCTGATCGGGCCGCCGGGCAGCGGCAAAAGCATGCTCGCAAAGCGTATGCCGGGCATCCTGCCGGAGCTGACCTTTGCGGAATCCATTGAGACCACGATGATCCATTCCGTTGCGGGGCTGCTCGATTCGGAGCATCCGCTCGTGACGGTGCGGCCGTTCCGGTCTCCGCATCACACGATCTCCTCTGCGGGACTCGCAGGCGGCGGCACCATTCCGCATCCGGGCGAGATCTCGCTTGCACATAACGGACTGCTCTTTCTCGATGAGCTTGCCGAATTTGACCGCAGAACCCTTGAGATCCTGCGGCAGCCGCTCGAAGACAGAGAGGTGACGATCTCCCGTGCGGCGGGTACGATCCGGTACCCCTGCTCGATCATGCTGATCGCGGCGATGAACCCCTGTCCGTGCGGCTATCTCGGACATCCGACCAGACCTTGCACCTGCGGACAGCGTGCCGCGGCGCAGTATCTGAACCGCATTTCCGGCCCCCTGCTCGACCGCTTTGACCTGCATATCGAAGCGGCGCCGGTGACATTCGATGATCTGTCCTCGCAGAAGCCCGAAGAATCCAGCGCGGAGATCCGCAAACGCGTGATCGCAGCGCGGGAGATCCAGAATGCACGCTTTGCCGGTACAAATATCACCTGCAATGCGCGGATCACGCCGGATAAGCTCGCGAAATTCTGTCCGATGACGGATCAGGCGAAAGCGCGCCTGAAAGCGGTCTTCGAGAAAATGGGACTTTCCGCGCGCGCCTATGACCGGCTGCTGAAAGTCGCAAGAACCGCTGCCGATATGCAGCGGAGCGAGGTCATTGACACGCAGCATATCGCCGAAGCCGTGCAGTACCGCACGCTGGACCGCAAATACTGGCAGACCGGCAGCGACAGCCGCTGACCGCTCTCCGGTGAAAATACAGAATACAAAGAATATAAACAGAAACAGGAGAAACAAAATTGAAGCGAAACATCTCAACCGAGACAGCGCGCGGCGGCTTTTTCAAGCGGATCGACCGGCTGCTGCTGCTGCTCGTGACGTTCTGCTCCGGCATGAGCGTCGTGCTGCTCCGGACACTCTGGGTGCAGCAGATCACCGATGAGGTCGATGCCAATGACTGGATCGTGCAGCTGATCTCGCTCGGTCTCGGGCTGGTCGGCTGTCTTGTCGTGTCCGCGATCGACTACCACAAGCTCGCGAAATTCTGGTTTTTGTACGCGCCGGTCGCGCTGGGACTCGTCGCGCTGACCTTTACCAGTCTCGGCTACGGGCGAGAGGGCGCGGACGACCGCAACTGGATCGACTTCGGCTTTGTGCAGATCCAGCCCTCGGAGATCCTGAAGCTGGTCTTTCTGCTGACCTTCGCCTACCACATCTCAAAGGTCGGCACAAAGCTGAATCAGCCGTTCCAGCTCTTTCTGCTGCTGCTGCATGCCGGCGTGCCGATGGGCATTGTCGCGGTGCAGGGCGACTACGGTACGGCGATCATTTTCGCCGCAATGACCGTGTTCATGCTCTTTGCGGCGGGGCTTTCCCTCTGGTATCTGCTCGGCGGCGCCGCACTGATGCCGCTGGTGATCTGGTTCGTCTGGACCTATGTGTTCGGCGATATCCACCGCGGGCGCATCAATGTGCTGTTCCACCCCGGAACCGATCCGCTCGGTCTGGAATATCAGCAGTTCCTCGGACTGAAAGCGATCCGCGCGGGCAAGCTGTTCGGCGTCGGACTGCACGGCACCGAATATGTCACCGTGCCGGAAATGCACAATGACTTCATCTTCGCATTCATCGGCGAGGCATTCGGCTTTGTCGGAACCGTCGTGACCATTGTGCTGCTTGCCGTGATCTGCCTGCGGGTGTTCCGCGACGGAAAAGCCGCCAAGGACGCAATGGGCAGAACGATCTGCATGGGCGTGTTCGCGATCCTGTTCACGCACGATCTCATGAACCTCGGCATGGTGCTCAAGGTCATGCCGGTCATCGGTATCCCGCTGCCGTTTTTCAGCGCCGGCGGCACCGCAATGCTTTCGATGTATCTCTGCATCGGTCTGGTCATCAGCGCGTATACGCATAACCAGAAAAAATACCGTGTATTCTATGACGCAGAAGCCGGCAGATAATGCCCGCACCTGTGCCTGAATGATATAATCTATTCTAAAGGAGCTATTTTTTATGGAACGCACCCTGTTCACGATCAGTATGGAAAAGCACATCATTTTCTGCATTATTGCAGTGGTATTCTTCCTGCTGCAGTTTCTCCGCACAAAGCGGCTGTATCAGCTGATCCTTGCGATCGCTGTGCCGGTCTCAATGGTGATCTATCTCGCACCGGAAAATGATACCGTATTCTACGGCGTCGGCATTGCGGAAGCTGTCCTGCTTGTGCTCGCATTCTTCGCGAACATCATCCAGAACCGCAAGGCTGCAAAGGCGGAAAAACCTGCGGCTGCCGGTCAGACGGAGGGCTGAGTATGCGCGCAAACAGAATCGTCATTCTCGACTGGGATACCATGACCTTTCATCGGGATGAGCTGAGCGCACGCCGCTTCGCATCGCTCGCAGAGCATGTGGACATCTACCCGTCCACAAAGCCCGAAGAAACCGCTGCGCATATCGGCGATGCGGATGTTGTCATCTGCAACAAAGTCCTGATCACCCAAGAAGTGCTCGATGCCTGCCCGAATATCAAATACATCGGCATTCTCGCGACCGGCTATAACAATGTCGATCTGGAAGCCGCGGCGGCAAGGGGCATTCCGGTCTGCAATGCGGGCAGCTATTCCACGGATGCTGTCACGCAGCTCGTTTTTGCGTATATTTTCGATTATTTCCAGCGCGTTGCGCTCTATTCCATGGAAGTGCAGCTCGGCGGCTGGGAAAAATCCCCGACCTTCTCCTATTTCCCCTATCCGACCGGAGAGCTGCGCGGCAAAACAATCGGCATTATCGGCTACGGCAATATCGGCAGACAGGTCGCGAAGATCGCGGATGCATTCGGCATGTATGTGCTGATCTCGACACGAACCGAACCGAAAGACTGCCCGTATCCGGTCGTATCCGCAGAGGAGATCTTCCGGCGCGCCGATGTGCTGACGCTGCACTGCCCGCTCACCGATCTGACGCAGGATCTCGTCAACCGCAAGTCGCTTGCGCTGATGAAGGAGACCGCAATTCTCATCAATACCTCGCGCGGCGGAACGGTCGTGGAGCAGGATCTTGCCGATGCGCTGAACCACGACATGCTCGCGGCGGCGTATCTCGATGTGCTCCGGACGGAGCCGATGTCGCCGGACTGTCCGCTGAAAAAAGCGAAAAACTGCACGATCACGCCGCATATCGGCTGGACACCGCTCGGCACGCGAAAGCGTCTGCTCTCGATCACCGAGCAGAATCTTCAGAGCTGGCTGGAAGGCAATCCGCAGCATGTCGTCAACGGCATCAGCCGGAATTCGGCGACGGAAGCGCCCGCAAAGCCTTCCGATCCGCTGGATCTGCCGGAGGAGATCCTTGATCCGGACGACCCCTTCTGAACCTTGCCGGAGCAATGCTCCGTTCTGATCCTGACGCCGCGGTATCCCGCACACAGAAAGCCGCGGCAATTCTGAAAGGAAGTATCATTTTTGGAAAGCGAAAACCGTTCCCTGCGCCCGCTCTCGGAGAGCCGGCGCATCGTTGTCAAGGTCGGCACCTCGACGCTGACGCACCGCACCGGCAGAATGAATCTGCGGCGGTTCCACAATCTCGTCCGCGTGCTCGCCGATCTCTCGAATGCAGGCAAGCAGCTGATCCTTGTGTCGTCCGGCGCAGTCGGACTCGGCGTCGGTCAGCTCGGTCTGCGCGAACGCCCGACCGATACCCCGACCAAGCAGGCATGCGCCGCGGTCGGTCAGTGCGAGCTGATGTATCTCTATGACCGGCAGTTCGGCAATTACAGCGTCAACGTCGCGCAGGTGCTGCTGACAAAGGCAATCCTCAATTCCAACGGCGGCGTCAATGCCGGCAACTGCATGGAAAAGCTGCTGGATCTCGGCGTCATCCCGATCGTCAATGAGAATGACACCGTCGCGATTGACGAACTGGAACTTGAGATCGGCGAAAACGATTCCCTTGCGGCGATCGTTGCCGGTCTGGTGCATGCGGATACGCTGGTGCTGATGAGCGACATCGACGGGCTCTACTCCGCCGATCCGCACAAGGATCCGGATGCGGAGCTGATCCCGATCGTCCGCGAGATCACGCCGGACATCGAAAGCATCGCAGGCGGCGCGGGTACGCCGAATGCGCGCGGCGGCATGGCAACCAAGATCGCTGCGGCAAAAATGGCAGTCGATGCAGGCATTGACATGGTCATCATGAACGGCGAAAAGCCGGAGAATCTCTATGATCTGCTGCTGCATGACGAAGCGGTCGGCACACGGTTCATCGCAAAGAAATGAACCGGCAGCAGAATCCTGCGGTCATCAGCCGTCAGGCAAAACTGGAACGCGAAGAAAATGCGTTTCGCGACACAAAGCTCGAAGATATCGAATTTGTCGCAGGCGTCCGGCGCATGATCGTGCCGGCAGTCTGCTCGCTCAGCGGGATCGTGGTGATGTTCTGCGGCAAAAATCTGCTGGAACATCTCTTTGTACACAAAGAACGCGATCATTCCGCAGACGGCACGGTCGAACGCGTGCTGATCGTCATTGCCCTTGTCGCCTGTATCGCGGCGCTGCTCTGGCAGCTTCTGCGCCCGAAGATCGGCGTGAGCGGCAGGGAATTTTACTGCCGCAAGGTCTGGCACGATGCGCGTGAGATCGAGGAGCTGCATATTACAAGATCCGGCCGTGTGCAGATCATATTGCAGCAAAAAAAGCTCTGTTCCTATGCATGGGACGAGGAAAATGCCGAGCTGCTGATCGCGTGGGCACGCAAATGCGGCGTGCAGATCCGCGATGACCGCGGCGGCTGGGCACAGCGCTGAAAAAAGCGCGGTAACGCGAAAAATCAAGCAAATGCTGGTGCAATATGTGCATCAGCCTGAAACATTCAAACGGAGGAAACTGATATGGAACAGCTGACTGTTCAGCAGCTCGGCGCGCGGGCAAAAGCCGTTGCGGGCACGCTTGCTGCTGCATCACCCAAGCAGAAAAATGATGCGCTTGCGGCAATTGCGAATGCACTGACCGCCCGCACAGAGGAGATCATCGCGGCAAATGCGGTTGACCTCGAAAATGCAGTGAAAAACAACATGTCGAAGGCGATGCAGGACAGACTGCTGCTCGATGCACCGCGCATTGCAGGCATCGCAGACGGCGTCCGCAAGCTGATCCAGCTCGAAGAAGTCGTCGGCAAGGTCGAATCGGGCGTGGTGCGTCCGAACGGTCTGCGCATCCAGAAGACGCGCGTGCCGCTCGGCGTCATCGGCATCATCTTCGAGAGCCGTCCGAATGTGACGGTCGATGCCGCAACGCTCTGCATGAAGGCGGGCAACTGCGTCATTCTGCGCGGCGGCAAAGAGGCGTTTTCGTCCAATGTCTGCCTGACGGAGATCATGCGCGATGCCGTGCAGTCCGCCGGACTGCCTGCGGATATCATCCAGCTTGTGCCGGATACCACGCGCGAATCCTCGAATCAGCTGATGAAGCTTTCTGAATATCTCGATGTGCTGATCCCACGCGGCGGCGCAGGGCTCATCAATGCCGTTGCAGAAAATGCGACCGTTCCGGTCATCAAGACCGGCGTCGGCAACTGTCATGTCTTTGTGGACGATTCCGCTGACCTCGAAATGGCGGTCAATATCGTGGACAACGGCAAGACGCAGCGTCCTTCCGTCTGCAACGCGATCGAAACGGTGCTCGTTCACCGCGATGCTGCGGCAAAATTCCTGCCGATGATGAAGGCAAAGCTCGATGCGCATAACGTCACGCTGCACGGCGATGCCGACACAAAGGCAGTGCTCGGCGAGTGCGTCATTCCGGCAAATGAGGAAGACTGGGCAACCGAGTACCTCGACTATCAGCTTGCCGTGAAGATCGTGGACAGCGTGGACGAGGCAATTGCACATATCTCGAAATACGGCACGAATCACAGCGAATGCATCGTGACAAAATCGCTGGAGCATGCAGAAAAATTCCAGCGCGAGGTCGATGCGGCGGCGGTTTACGTCAATGCTTCGACGCGCTTCACGGACGGCGGCGAGTTCGGCTTCGGCGCGGAGATCGGCATTTCCACGCAGAAGCTCCATGCGCGCGGCCCGATGGGACTCTATGAGCTGACCTCGGTGAAGTATCTCATCAACGGCGACGGGCAGGTTCGCTGACGCATGGCAATGTCCGATCAGGAGCTCGACAGCATGCTGACAGAGCTCCGCGCAGAGAAATCGCCCGCGAAAAAGGATGCGCCCGCAAAGGCAAAGGTTCCGGTCGCTGTCCGGCGGCAGCCGAAAAGACAACGCACAGACACGAAGCCTGAACCGGCACAGAAAAAGCGCGCAAATGTGACGGTTTCACCGAAGAAAAAGGCTGCACCTGTACAGCCGGAATCCGTTCCCGCACAGGAAGCCGCCAAGCCGCGGAAGCAGCGGTATGTGCGCCTGCGGGATGCGGCAGTCGGGCTGGTGCTGCTTGTGTTTGCAGGCATCGGCATCTGGTCGGCAGCGGCGCGCTGCTTGGCGGCATATCGCGCGAAAAAAGACAATTCTGCGCAGCTTGAAGCGGTCAGGCAATGCATTCTGCCGCTCGCGCTCATGGACATGCCGTCCTTTGAATCGCCGGATGAGCTGACGGACGAGCAATTCCTGACGGCGGCGGTCTGGGCGCTGATCGCGGACGGCGGGCTTGCCGATTATCCGACCGACACCAATCTCTGCACCGTGCCTGCATCCGCAGTTGCGGCGGCGGGAAATGCGCGGTTCGGTACCAGCCGCCAGCCGGAATACAAGACGATCGGGTTCACCGATCTGCTGCGGTTCTATTACGACGCCGACCAGCAATGCTATCTTTTGCCCGCAGATCCGCGCTTTTTCGGCAATCTGCCGGAGATCGAAGCATGCAGGCGAACATCGGACGGCTTGTATGCGGTCAGTGCGGTGTACCGTCCGGAACAGCCGGTCTGGTATCAGACAGAGGCGCCGGTCGTGCGGCACGCAGAGCTGACCATGCGGCAGGATGCGGAAAGCTGGCAGATCCTTTCGCTGAAAACCGATGCGCCCGAACCCGATGCGGAAGCATCAGAGGAGACAAATGACTGAACAATTCGCACAACAAAGCGGCGATCCGCAGGAGATCTGCACCGAAAACGGCATCCGGTTCAGCGCGAAATGCAGCCCGAAATTCCGGAGCTGTCTGCTGACGCTGCATTTCTATGTGCAGCGCACGGCGGAAACCGCGCCGGTGCATGCGCTGCTGACGGATCTGCTGACGGCGTCCTCGGCGGACGAACCGGATATTGCCGCGATGTCGCTGCGGCTCGAATCGCTCTATGCGGCAGATTTTTCCGCGAAGCTTTCGCTGTTCGGCGACTGCGCCGGTCTGATCTTCACCGCATCGTGGCTCGATGACCGGTTTGCGCTGAACGGAGAAGCCGTCACGGATGCGATGCTGGAGCTTGTGCTCGGCTGTCTGCTGCGCCCGAATGCGGCAAACGGCGCGTTTCGGGATCCGGAATTTCGCATCTGCAAGCAAAATCTGCTCGACGACATTGACTGTATGCAGAACGACAAGCGCAGCTATGCGCTGAAACAGGCGGCGGCACATGCTTATTGCAATGAACCTGCCGCGATCCCCGCGCACGGCAGCCGGAAATATGCAGAGGCGGTCACCGCGGAGCAGGCATTCCGGCTCTGGCAGGAGATCCTGCAAACTGCGCCGGTCGATATCGTCTGCATTACGCCGGAGCCGAAGCCGCAGATCGCGGAAAAGCTGCTGGACGCGCTGCAAAGCTGCCGGCATATGCCCGTGCAGCCGGTTGCGTTTACATCGCCCAGTCCCCCGAAGCCGGAACCGCAAACCGTCGCAGAGGATGTGGACGCGGGGCAGAGCAAGCTTGTGCTCATTTACAAATACCGCGCGATCCCGCGGGAAGTGCTTGCCGTGCTCTGCGGCATGCTCGGCGGGATCTCGGAATCGCTGCTGTTCACGAATATCCGCGAAAAACAGGGGCTTTGCTATTACTGCGTGCTGCAAAATTCGGTCTATAAGCACGCGCTGGTCATTGACAGCGGCATGGATCCTGCGCAGGCGGATTCGGTGCGGCTGGCTGCGGATGCGCAGATCGGCGCGCTGAAAAACGGCGAATTTACGGACGAAATGATGGAACAGGCGATTTTGCAGTTTGAGTATCAGGCGGCAGCAGCACAGGATGCGCCGGACAGCATGGCTGCCGTGGAAGCGGCACGGTTCCGGCGCAGCGATCCGCGCGATGCCGCGGCGCTTGCCGATGCTATGCGGCAGGTGACGCGCACGCAGATCGCAGAAGCCGCAATGCAGCTCGTGCCGGATACGGTCTATCTGCTGCGCGCTGCGGAAGGAGAGGGGGCGGATCCGGATGCCGGCTGAAATCACCCGCCTGACCGATCCCTATACCGGTGACGTCTGCATCCGCATGCAGCATGACAGCGGGCTGGAGATCCGTGTCATGGAGATGCCGGGATTCAGCACTGCCTACGCGGAATTTGGCGTGCGCTTCGGCGCGATGCACCGGCAGTTCCGGAACGGCGATGCGGTCATGACGCTGCCGGCGGGCACGGCGCATTACATGGAGCACAAGCTCTTTGAGAAAGCGGACGGCGATGTTTCCGGAAAATTTTCTGCGCTCGGCGCTGCGGACAATGCGTTCACCGACTACGACCGCACCGTGTATCATTTCCACACGCAGCGCAATTTCGGCGAGGCGCTCGCGCTGCTGCTCGAATTTGTGCAGACGCCCTATTTCACGCAGGAAAGCGTCGATCGCGAACGCAGCATCATTGCGCAGGAGCTTTCCGAAGCACTGGACGATCCCGCCGATCAGGTGATCTGCGGGCTGCTCGAAGGCATGTACCGCGATTTTCCGCTGCATCCGCATATTCTCGGCACAACGGACAGCCTGAACGAGATCACGCCGGAGCTGCTGCATCTCGCGCACAGCATGTTCTATCACCCCGAAAACATGGTGCTCTGCTGTGCGGGCAATGTGCAGGCGGAGCAGGTGCTCGCGATCGCCGACCGGATGATCGTGCCGCGGAACAATCCGCGTGCGGTTGCCGGATTCCCGCTCGAACCGTTGCTGCCTGCGAAAAAACGTGTCAGCAGGCATATGGCGGTCGGCAAGACCATGTTCGCGATCGGATTCAAAAGTCCGCCCGCGTCCGGCATGGAACGCCTGCGAAATTCGCTGCTCACCTCGCTGACAGCCGATCTGCTGATCGGTCCGGCGTCGCCGCTTTATCAGAAGCTGCTTGCGGACGGGCTGATCAATGACACGTTTTCAACCGATTGCTTTGCCGGTGAAGGCTGGTTCAGCGCGCTGGCAGAGGGCGAATCGGATGAACCGGAAGCGGTGTTCGATGCGCTGCTCTCCGAGATTCGCCGCATGGAACAAAACGGCGCAGATGCGTCTCTTTTCGAGATTCTGAAGCGTTCTGCCTACGGCGATACCGTTATGAGCATGAATCATCCCGAAACAGCATGCGCGGCAATGCTCGATTCCTTCATCTGGAATCGCATTTCGCCGTTCGCGCGGACAGAAGTGCTCGCGCAGCTGACGCCGGATGATGTATGCAGCTGCCTGCGGGAGCGGTTCCGGCAGGACAGCATTTGCCTCTCGGTCATCGAACCGAATCCACCGCGCAAATCCAAACAGAAAAGATAACATGAGAAAGGTATGATACTATGATTTCTGCTATGCTGGCAGCAGTCGATCCGAATCTGATCCGGTTCCCGAAGCTGGGGCTGGAATTTCACATAGACAGCGTCGCCTTTACGGTGTTCGGCGCAACGGTCACATGGTACGGCGTGCTCATCACGATCGGCATGATGCTCGCAATGGTGTATACGTTCAAGCGCATGCGAAGCTTCGGCATTGACGCAGACCGCGCGATCGACGGCATCATCGGCGGTGTCATCGGCGGCATCATCGGCGCGCGCCTGTACTACGTCATCTTCCACTGGGACAGCTACGCGAGCGACTGGAAAACGATCTTCAACATCCGGAACGGCGGTCTCGCGATCTACGGCGGCATCATCGGTGCATTTCTCGTCGGTTCGATCGTCTGCAAGCTGCGCAAGGTGCGCCTGCTCCCGACCTACGACATTGTTTCGATCGGCTTCCTGATCGGACAGTGCATCGGCAGATGGGGCAACTTCATGAACCATGAAGCGTTCGGCAGCAACACCGACAGCGTTTTCGGCATGACGAGCGGCAGGATTCAGGAATGGATCGCGCGGAATTATCCGGACGGCTCGCTTGTCGCCGATCAGCCGGTGCATCCCTGCTTCCTCTACGAATCGCTGTGGTGTCTGCTCGGATTCATCCTGCTGCACATCGTCTCGAAAAAATGGCGCAAATTTGACGGTCAGATCTTCCTCATGTATATCATCTGGTACGGCACGGGCAGATTCTTCATCGAATCGCTCCGCACGGACAGCCTTTATGCCGGCACGCTGAAAATCTCGCAGGTCATCGCGGTGATCTCGGTGACGGCGGCACTGGTTTTGCTGATCATCGGTCTCTCGCGCACCAAGCGGCTCGGCACGGATTATCAGCTCTATGTTGATACCGAGGAATCGAAGCAGCTGCTCGCAGAAAGCGATGCAAAGGAGCAGGCATGGCAGGAAAAGCACAGCAAAAAGGCGATTTCCGAAGATGAACCTGCAACGAATGTGCTGCTTGGCGATGATGACAAAGCAGAGAAGTCCGCAGAGGAGATCAAAGCGGAAAAGGATGCAAAGGTCGATGCGCTGCTCGATGAAATTGCTGCAAAAGCAGAAAAAACCGAAGATGCCGTGAAAGATGCGGCAGAAACGGCAGCGGATGCAGGCAAGGATGCTGCTGCGGAGATCGCAGAGCAGAAAGCGGATGCTGAAAAATCCGACGAAACCAAATAATATGCTGATGCCGCGGCTTCGCAATGGATATGCAGCCGCGGCATTGCTGTATCCGCGCGCAGCAGGCGCGTTTCTGTCCGGCGGTATCCCGATACCGAAGCATTTCCGATGCCGCAATGCAGGCGCTCTGTACGGCTGATTCACGATGCGCTCTGTGTGCGAATCCCCGCGCACGGATACATGATACCTCATACAAAGAGATCCCCCGCACGGCAGACACGGTCCGGTGCTGCTGTGCGGGGACTTTTCATTGCCAATTGATACGCAAAAAAGAGCACAGCCGAAGCTGTGCTCTCTTTGATTTGGATTCAGGTTTCAGATCAGTTGCCCTGCTCTGCGAGCTTCTTTCTGAGACCGACATACTCAGCAGCGTAGGTGTCGCGGCCGAGCGGCTCAGCGTGGAGATCCTCTCTCGGAATCTTCTTCTCACCGAAGATCTTTGCATGATCCCAAGTCACATCGTCGTTACCGGAAACATTGATCTCAGTGTAGTACTTCAGGATGTTCTGCGAATCCTCAACCGTGATCTCGCCGTTGCCGTCAACATCCATTGCATAGTGCGAATACGGGAAGAATGCGACCTGATCCGCGCCCTTGTCCTCAAGGTAGATGCAATCCGGATCGTTCAGAAGCTCGCTTGCGTCCTTCTGCGCAACCTTCGTTTCGGTGTAGTAAACCAGTGCGAGCTGCGAATCCTGAACACCGACCTTGCCGTCGAGGTTCGTATCGCCGCGGAGAACAAGGTAAACAGAGAACTTGCCTGCTTCCAGACCGTTCTTGATGCCCTGCTCCTCGATCAGATCGGAGTAACCTGCATCGGTGATCGCCTTCTGGACAGCTGCTTCATCGGTCAGCTTGAAGTAGACAGATGCAACAGTCAGACCGGTTTTTTCCGGCATGGTCAGCTGGGACGGATTGTCGTACTCAGCCTCGAATGCGCCGGTCACATCAACGGTCTTGCGGACCTGCTCAATGCCGCCCTCATAGAAGTGCAGCGAAACGCTCAGCTTGGAAAGATCGAACTTGCTGTCTTCCTCAGACCAGTAAACCAGACCTTCATCCTCGATGCCCTCGAACTCGAAGGAAGCGTAGGTTGCTGGAGTGGTCTCGGTCTGTGTCGGAGT
Source organism: Clostridiales bacterium Firm_04 (assembly GCA_001603005.1). Lineage (GTDB taxonomy): Bacteria > Bacillota > Clostridia > Oscillospirales > Ruminococcaceae > Firm-04. Next base: position 269,273 of record LVAJ01000030.1, on the reverse strand, counting down.
GGTGTTGGTGTCAGTATCCGTCGGAGTGGTCTCGGTCGGAGTGGTCTCGGTCGGAGTAGTGTTGGTGTCAGTATCCGTCGAGGTGGTCTCGGTCTGCGTCGGAGTGGTGTTGGTGTCGGTATCCGTCGAGGTGGTCTCGCTCGGCGTGGTGTTGGAATCAGTGACCGTTGTGGTGGTCGTGGTCTCGCTGGAGACAGAAGTCGTGGTGGTCGTCGTGGTGATCGGCTCGGTCACGACATTGATGATACGCTCGACATCATAGAAGAGCTCGCCCTTCATGACATACTCGGTATCAGCCTTTGCGGTGATCTTCTTGGAGGAGTCGATCGAAACGATCTTGTAGCCGTTTGCGAGCCACTCTGCCTCGTGCTTGTCTCTGATTGCCTGTGCAACCTCATCAGCCTTGTCATCGTCGATGTTCAGGATCGCCTCAACGGAGTAGCCGTTCGGAACGGTGTACTCAGCGCTGTTTGCGCCCTCAACGATGCTCTGGATATCAGAAAGCTTCAGGGTGACGTCAACATACTCGCCGAAGTTCTCCTTGACGAGATCAACTGCCTTGTCGTATGCCTTCTGCACACGCTCGTCCGTCCAGAACTGGGAAACCGTAGCCGGCTTCTCCTCGTTGAACTTGTTGACAGCCTTGTTGGTGTAGTAATCCGGTGCGCCAACGCTCTTTGCAGCATCGACAAGCTTGCCGGTGTAATCGGTGTAAAGTCCGTCCGGCGTGGAGTTTGTCGCGGTGATCGCCTGAACAGCCTCGACCATCTTTGCGATGTAGCCTTCGCCCTTCTTCGCCTTTGCGACGTACTTGTCAAGCTTATCGTTGAACTTTGCGGTGTTGCCGCCGTTCTTTACAGCAGCATCCTTCAGCAGTGCAGCAGCCTCATCGACCTTTGCGAGCACATACTGCTCAATGCCCTTGTAGTCCTTGTACTCAGTGCCCTTCTCATCAATGAAGGTGACCTGATAGGAAACGGTCTTCTTTGCGAAGTCAGTCTCCGCCTCGACCTTGACCTTGCCGCTCAGGTTCAGCTTGGACCAGTCAGCCTCGACCGGCTTGCCGCCGACAGTGCCTTCCTTGCCGTCATTCTGAATGCGCATTTCCTGCTCGATCAGGCGGCCTGCGATCTGACCGAGATCTGCGATCTCGATTTCAGCAGTACCCTTGCCGTCGCTGGTGGTTTTTACAGTTGCTGCAGAGACCGCTGCGAGGATCTCGTCTGCGGTAGCAGAGTCGATGCGGTCAGACCACAGCATGATCTTCTTTGCCTCGGTCTTGCCTCTCTCCAGACCAAATGTAAAGGTCTTATCAGTGGTGCCCATGAGTGCAGTCTCGAGCTTGTCATTCCAATCGGAATGGAGACCGTTCATCGGCTCCTTCTCATCAATCGGAACAAACAGGACAAAATCCTTGTCGATCGTCACAGCAGAGCTGGATGCAGCAGGTGTTTCGTCAGCAGCAGTGACGTTCACATTTGCTGTAACTGCTGCGAACTGGCTCAGTGCGAGAATCGAACCGGTAGCGGCTGCAAGTGTACGCTTAAAAAGTGATTTCATTCAAACCTCTCCTCTTTTAGATAGATTATGTACGGGATGTGTCGCAGGTTCGGGCTGAAAGCGGGTCTGGTACAGCCTGTTTTCGATTCCTTTTGCGTACTGGGACACATATACATATTGACATTATAGCATTCTTCTCCGGAAATTGCAAGCCTTTTTTCCCAAATTGTAAAGATTCAACAAAGTGCATATTTTTGCCCTATTGCGTTTGGCTAATTTTCACACGCAGATTCCGATTTTTCCCTGTTTTCCGCGGAAAACGCAGCCCTTCCGGGACTGTATTTTTTTGCATTTGTTGGTAAATCTGCACAAAACAGCCCATTTATTGCGCACGCTTTATTGTTAGATTATAAATATTTATAGAAATCTCACAAAAGCTATTGACAAGCCTGAAATCTTGTGGTATAATACAGACAAGAACAGAACAAGAAACACCGAAAGAAATGGAGGCGTTCCCAATGGGCTGACAACAAAATCCGCACAATTCTAACAGAAAGGATGTGCTTCCGATGCAGAAGTACAGCGACGGATGAGATCCGGTCTAAGATTAAAAAGTCAATCTGATAACAAATAATATGTAAAGGACGTGAATCCGATGCAGAGGTTCAGCAACGGATAAAATCCGGTTCAAGGAAAGAGGAAAATCCGCCGGTTCAGATGAACCGAATCCAAATGAAAGGGCGTGTCTCCGATGTGATACCCGGAAAACGGCTGAGATCCGTTACCGACAGGAACCGCAGGAGCGGTCAATACGGCAGAATTGCAGAAGGATGTGTTTCCAATGTACAGGTTCTGAAGTCCGTGGATACGGATTGCGAACATACAGTCCCCGTACCGCGCGAAAGTCCGGTGAAATCAAAAGGAAAGGATGTGTTACCGATGCCGGCAGATCACAGTCAGCAATGCGGAAGGTATGGTATAGGCCGGAAGCAGAGCGGTGTCAAAAAGAACTAGCAGCATTGTCAACCCGTGCAGACAGTGCTGCTGGTTCTTTTTATATAGTATGTCATCGGATAACACAACGGAGCACCCCGCTGAGGGATGCCCCGTTTTTTTGTTGTTATGCTTTCGGCTCTGTATCCGCATGGATCTCCGCAAGGACGCGCTTTTCGTTATACCGCAGAAAGACCAGCCCGCCGAGCAGACAGAGCGCCGCCGCAAGCAGCGCCGTCAGGCGGTAGCCCATGCCGAAGCCTTTCTCACCCGCAGGGATCTCCCTGCCGATCGTCGCAATGCTCGTGAACAGCAGCATCGCTGCCGACTGCCCGATCTTGTAGGCGAACGTCCGCGCCGCATAGAACATCCCCTGCCGGCTCTCGCCGGTTTTCAGCTTGTCCGCCTCGGCGATATCCGCGACGACCGCCTGCGGCAGAATGCCGAGGATCGCCATTGGCACAGCCGCGAGAACCGCGACCAGAATGCCGTATGCAAGCGGCGGAACCGGCGTCAGTCCGGCGCCTGCCGTCACCAGAAACGCAAATGAGAAGAACAGGAACGCGAATGCGATCAGCTTCTTTTTGCCGATTTTCTTGGAGATCGCATTGACCGCCGGATAGCAGGCAAGCGACATCACCGTCATCGCGGCAAACAGCGGAAAGGTCATCGAGGATTCCAGCCCCATGAGCACCGTGATGTAATACGAAAGCCCTGTCTGAAACAGCGTCAGCCCGATCCAGTAAAGGATATCCGAGCAGACGAAAATGCGGAACGCTTTGTTCCGGAATGTCTCCGTCAGCGAGCGGAATGCCGAGGCGCTGCTCGGCTCCGTGTCGGCGTAGGTGTTCTCGTCGATCAGGAACGCCGGGATCAGCATGCAGACGACTGCAAATGCCGCGAGGATCGCAATGGTAATGCGATAGCTTCCGGCATAGCCCGCTTTTTCCGCGAACAGCCCCGCAAGATTCGGCACGAGATAGGCGATCGCCGTGCCGAAGAAATAGGTCACCGAAATAAACGTCGAAAGATTGATGCGCGCGTTCTGCGTTCTGCCGAGCTCCGGGATCAGCGCATTATACGGCGTGACATAGCAGGTCAGGCAGAAATAGAACAGCATCGCAAAGACAAACAGCCACGCGGCATTCAGCCCGCTTTCGCTGGAAAACGGCGTGCAGAACATCAGCACCGCGGAAAGCCCGAACGGGATCGCTGCGATCCGCATAAACGGAATGCGCCTGCCGAGCCTGTGCCGCAGGCTGTCGGATTTTCCCGCGATCAGCGGATCCGTTACGGCGTCGAAAATGCGCCCCACTGCGGTAATAAGACCGATCGCCGTCACGCCGAGCACGGTTCCCTGCGGCAGAAACAGCGTTTGCCCCGCAGCAAGCTCCTGCGCACTCGGCTGGAAAAAGAACACCAGCCAGCTTGCGATGATTCCGGACAGCAGCGACCAGCCAAGCTGTCCGATCGCAAAGATCCAAAGCAGCCCGTTGGCTGCGATTTTCTTTTCAGCCATCCCGATCCCTTCCTTCGCAAAAACCGTTGTCAGTCCTTCCGAAGATAGGAGATCGCCATATCAATCAGCATATTCAGCTCTGCCTTGCCGTCGGTGAAATCATCCGAGGGCAACAGCTCGCCCTGCAAAATCTTCTTGCAAAGCTCCATCATTGAATGCGTGATCGTCAGATAAAACAGCTTGAAATCAATGTCTCCGCGCACAGAGCCGTCCTGCACGCCCGCCTGAAACGACGCCTCGACCGTCGGGTAAAAATTGATGACCGAGCGTTCGTAGTCGTAGAGGGCAGCCTTCGGCACTTCCTCGCGGATCAGCATGAGGTCAAATTCTCCGAGCAGCTTCATAAAGCCCGGATGCATGTCAAACAATTGCAGATACATCCGCATGAGGTCATGGATGCGCTTGCAGCCGGTCTGACTGAGAAACGCCTGCGATTCAAAAACGCCGCGGAATTTCTCCTTCAGCTCCGTCCAGAGGTAGGTCATTGCAGCAATTGTGATTGCGGTTTTTGTTCCGAAATAGCGGTAAAGCGTCGCCACACCGACACCGCAGGCATCTGCAATGTCCGTCATTTTCACAGCTTCAATGCCCTGCTTCAAAAACATTTCTGCGCTGATTTCCACAGCGCGTCCGATCCGCTTGGTCTTCAGACTTTCGTGTGAATGTTGATTTTCCACTTGACAAACCTCCTATTTTATGATAGACTGGGTATCAGAGATGATAGTCCGGCTATCATCCCATAATGATAGTCTAGCATATTATTTTCGGTTTGTCAAGTGGCAGGAGAACATTTTTATGGAAAAATCCAAGAGCATTTTCGGCAATGAACTGCCCGAACGCAGCTATCGGAAAGCGCTGCATACAAAGCAAAAATACTGCCGGAAATACGGCGACGACGGCGACCGGATCTACCACCTTGCCGCCGAACCGGCGCCCGCGATCGGCAGTCTGCTCGGTGTGCAGAATCTGCGGCTGAGCGAGGAACCCGCCGTGCAGTTCGATGCGCACAGCATCATCATCGGCAGCATCCGCATGGGCTTCGGGCATTACCGCATTGCAATGGCAATGGCGTCCGCAGCGCATGCGATGGGCTATCAGCCCTACTGGTTCGATCTGCATGCATTCGGTGAGGCGGCATGCGGCAGGATCATCGGCGAGCAGAATCAGCTTTATTCGCTGGGCTCGCGGCTCTCGCAGCAGCTCCCGCCGTTCAACAAGCTGGTCTGGGAGCCGCTGAACAGCGAGGGCTTCCGCCGGCTGTCCTACAACTGCTCCGACCAGAAAACCGCCGAGCTGATGACCGGCGTTTACTGCGATTTTCCGAAGGACATCCCGTTTATCGCGGCGCATGTCTGGCCGTCGCAGGCGGCGGTGCATGCAGGACTGACGCATGTGGTCAATGCGGTGCCGGATAACTGGCCGATGGCGCTGCATCTCTCCGAGGGTGCGGTGCATACCGTGCAGACGCCCTCTGCCTGTCTCGGCTACCGCGCGCTGCGGGGCATGAACGGCAGCCGTCCGCTGAAACCGATGCCGAAGGGCGCTGTTGTCTGCACAGGTCATTATGTCGATCATGAGATCGTCAGCAATCTCGAAGCGGACTGTGCCCAGCGCATCCGCCGCATGCGGAGCGGTGCGCCGAAGCGCTGGCTGCTGTCGGTCGGGGGCGCGGGCGCGCAGAAGCAGCTGTTCGTCACGCTGATCCGCCGGCTGATGCCCGCGATCAAAAAGGATCATGCCGCGCTGCTCGTCAATGTCGGCGACCATGCGCAGGTCTGGAAGGAGCTTATGCAGGAGATCCCCGAAATGCAGCCCTATCTGACGGAGCATTTCGACCGTTTTCAGGATACGGCAGCATTCTGCGGCGAGGGCAGCCGCGGCGAGGTACACGGCATCCACGCATTCTGCCACCGCGATATTTTTGCAGCGGTCTATTCAACGAATCTGCTGATGCGCATTTCGGATGTGCTGATCACAAAGCCGAGCGAGCTGTCGTTTTATCCGGTGCCGAAGCTGATGCTGCCGCGCGTCGGGGGACATGAAGCATGGGGCGCGATCCGCGCTGCCGAGATCGGCGACGGCACCTACGAATGCAGCACGCCGGCGGAAGCCGCGGCAATGATGATGCTGCTGCAAAAGAACGGCGATATCATCGAGCAGATGTGCCGCTATATCCTCTGCGCAAAGAAAGCGGGCATCTACGACGGCGCATACAAAGCGGTACGGCTCGCAGTCGCATCCTCTGATTAAAAAAACAAACGGACATGCATCTTCGTCAGCAATCCTGCCGGCGGATGCATGTCCGTTTTCATGTGCGTTCTCAATGTATGACAGCTGTCGGGAACAATACGCAAAAACATGCCGCGATCCCGCACAAATACTTGACTTTTATAGGAAAATATGTTATAATTTTTCCGGTACGGTGCTCCATACCCGCCGTGCCGATGTGCAGAAGCTTCTGGCTTCTCTGATTGGGAAAGGAAACGGTAACTGACATGAGCGAAAACAAGAACACAAGACCGGAAGAAAACCTCGAAAAGCTGTATGCTGAGATCGAGAAAAATGCAAAGCAGGAACAGCACGAGCTTTCTTCACAGCTGAAAGAAACAACCTCGAAAGCGACCAAAGAACAGAATCAGCTTCTCCGATTCTTCGGCGGCATGCTGCTGTTCGGCGCAGGCATGTTCATGATTTTCCAGAATATCGTTGTCCAGAGCTCATGGGGCATCGGCTCGATCTTCCATATCGGCAATTACGGCATTCCGAACGGCACCATTATGATCCCGCTGCTGATCGGTATTGCGCTCCTGTTCCTCTGCGACAGAAAGCTCTGGGGCTGGCTGTTCATCGGCGTCGGCATCGTCATTATCCTTGCCGCGGTCATCATGAGCGTCAGCGTGACATGGCGCACCTCGAGCGGCTGGATGTTCTTCATCATGTTTGCCCTGACCATGGCGGGCGGCGCGATGATGCTCCGCGAGCTGTTCCGGGCGGACTGAACCCGCAAGCCTTTACAATCGGATCTCTCACCATGCTGCCGTATTCAGATGCGGCAGCATTTTTTTGCAGCAATTTCAGCATAATATTCGTCGGAAGTTATGGAACATATCCAAAAACCCTATGCAGGAATGACTTGCATTCCGCTCCGGAATGTGCTATAATGAAAGCAGCCGCCACCCGCGGCAATATAAAAATTTTCAAGGGGGAGTACACTATGAAGCGTTTTCACAAGGTATCCGCCGCAGTGCTGAGCGCGCTGCTTGCCGCACAGTGCATGCCGGCAGCAGGAAGCATTCAGGCGGCTGATGCCGGCAAGGAAATCCTCGTCACCGGATTTGAGGACGACGGAGCTTCCAAGTTCACGAAACGCGGCGATGAGGATACGTCCGTCATCGCAAAATCCACATCCGAACCGCATTCCGGCGACGCCTGCATGTCCGTCACGGAGCGTTCACAGGGCTGGAACGGGCCGGCTCTCGTGCTTTCGGATCTCGGCTGCGAGCCGGGCGTGCGCTATATCGCCAGCGCATGGGTCAAAACGCAGTGGTATAATGAGTGCAAACTCAGCCTGCAGTATACCGATGCGGACGGCGAGCAGCATTACAACAACCTCGCAAAAGCAGTCAGTCAGGGCGAATGGGTGAAGATCCCGGAGACCAAGTTCAGCTTCTCCGCTGATATGAAGGACGTCCAGATCTACATCGAAAGCAATGACAAGGTCGATCTCTATGTGGATGACTTCTCGCTGACAGAGGGCCCGTCCTACAGCATCCAGAAGGATATCCCTTCGCTGAAGGATGTCTACGGCGACTACTTCAAGATTGGCACGGCAGTCACCGCTGCGGAGCTCGCACCGAATGCGACCAAGGATCTGATCCTCAAGCACTTCAATTCGCTGACGCTCGGCAATGAGCTCAAGCCGGAGAATATGCTCAATCAGAAGGCTTGTCAGGCATACCTTGAGGAGACCGGCGACAACACGAACCCGCAGGTCAGACTGCAGGGCTCTGCAAAGATCATCCTCGATTTCGCACTCGAACACAATATCCCTGTCCGCGGTCATACGCTCGTATGGCACAGCCAGACGCCGACATGGTTCTTCAAAGATGACTTCACCATGGAAGGCGAATGGGTTGACAAAAACACGATGCTCAAGCGCATGAAGAATTACATCAAGAATGTCTTCGATGCGATCGAAGCGGATTATGCCGACATCGACTTCTACGCATGGGACGTCTGCAACGAGATGTTCAGCGACAACGACGGCGGCCCGCGCAGCCCCGGTGTCTATGAGGACTACCGCGGCGATTCCGCATGGGTAAAGGTCTTCGGCGACAACTCCTTCATCAAGCCTGCATTTGAGTATGCAAGACAGTATGCACCGAAGGAAACCAAGCTCTATTACAATGACTACAACGAGTACATGACCATTAAGCAGGACAGCATCATCGCGCTCGTCAAGGAGCTCGCAGCCGATAACCTCATCGACGGCATCGGCATGCAGTCGCACCTCGACGTCCGCAAGGGACCGGATGCATTCCCGTCCGCACAGGCATATGCTGCCGGCATGAAGCGCTATGTGGAGCTCGCAAAAGAGCTGAACCTCGATATTCAGGTCACCGAGCTCGACGCAACGCTCGATAAGGATTACCTCAACGACAAGGGCTTTGAGATCCAGGCACAGTATTACAGCGACATCATGGATACGATCGCAAAGTACAAGGACAATATCTCCGCAGTCGTCTTCTGGGGCACGACCGACGACCAGAGCTGGCGTGTCGAGGGACTGCCGCTGCTGTTCAATGAGGACTATACCGCAAAGCCGTGCTTCGATTCAATCATCGACGGCATCCAGTATACGCCTTCGACGGAAACAACACCCAGACCGGTCACCACAAAAACGGAGACCACTACGACCGAGACCACGACCGCAGAAACCACCACGGCGATCACGAATGACACCGGCAAAACGCCGATGCTCCCGACCATGCTCGGCGACGTGGACTGCAACAAAAAGAGAGATGTCTCTGACGCTGTGCTCCTTGCAAGATTCCTTGCACAGGACAAGACGGCAGAGATCACCGATCAGGGAATCGTAAATGCAGACGTTGACCGGCAGGACGGCGCAACGGGCGACGACCTGACGCTTCTGCTGGAAGTCATCGCAAGAATCAAGACGCTGGACGACTGATCCCGACAGCAAAACTGAATCAGCAAAAATCCCCTGCGGTTCAACAGTTCCGCAGGGGATTCGTTTTGTGTTCTTGCGATTATTTTGCGAGCTGCTCCTTTGCAGCGGTCAGCGTATTGCGTATGAGGATCGCACGCGTCATCGGGCCGACACCGCCCGGAACCGGCGTGATCGCGGAAGCCTTTGCCGCGACCTCGTCATAGCACACATCGCCGCAGAGCTTGCCCTCTGCATTGCGGTTCATGCCGACGTCGATGACGACAGCGCCGTCCTTGACCATATCCGCGGTCACGAAGCCTGCCTTGCCGACTGCCGCGACGAGGATATCCGCCTGACGGGTGATCTCGGGGAGATTCTGCGTGCGGGAATGGCAGATCGTGACAGTGCCGCTGCGGTGCAGCAGGAGCATGCCCATGGGCTTGCCGACGATATTGCTTCTGCCGATGACGACACAGTGCTTGCCGCTGATCTCAATTTTCATTGCATCGAGCATTTCGATGACGCCGGCAGGCGTGCAGGGCAGGAAGCTGTAATCGCCGATCATGATTCTGCCGACATTTTCGGGGTGGAACGCGTCCACATCCTTTGCCGGAGAGATCGCATGCAGGATCGTCTGCTCGCAAATCTGCTTCGGGAGCGGCAGCTGCACGAGAATGCCGTTGACTTTTTCGTCTGCATTCAGCTGTGCGACGAGTTCGAGCAGCTGCGCCTCGGTGGTTTCCTCGGGCAGTGCATATTCGTAGGATTTGAAGCCGCACTCGGCGCAGTCCTTTTCCTTGTTGGAGACATAGACGCGGGAAGCGGGGTTATTGCCGACCAGCACGACTGCGAGTCCGGGATCGGCGCCCTGTGCGCGGAGCTTTTCGACCTCTGCGCGGACTTCCGCTTTCACATTTGCGGCGATCTTTTTGCCGTCAATGATCTCTGCCATTGTTGATTCCTCCTGATATCGTATAGATTCGGTGATGTTGATGCCGTACTCATTATACCACAATCCCCCGTCCCTGTCAACGTGCGGGCGGGCAGTGCCCGCATCCAATCCCCTCCGGGAGCCGGCAGCGTGGCTCGCTCATGTTTCGTTAATGCACGCCGCTATTCGCGGCTTCTCATAGGTTACTGCTCCCAATAGATAAAGTGAATAGTGAATGGTGAAGAATGAATAGTGAAAAACGCAGCACTCGGGAGCATACGCAGGCGGGCGCGCATGGCGAAAGCGCACAAGTACACTTAACCCCAAGGAACAAGCAACGATTGCGGCGCGCACATAGAGAGGAGAGGATAAGGAGAGAGGGAGCGCGAGGGGGAGAACCTTAGGGAGAGGGGAGATAAGCGACGCAGGAGCGCTTCTTCCCTCTTCCTAAGGTTCTCCCCCTCGCATTCGCGCCCCGCGCCCAGCCAAATTTAACATCGGACATAAAAGCAAGAACAAGCGACAAAAACGTTCAGGGCAACTGAACCCAGAATACATGCAACGACAGTGGTGCGCACTTTAGAGAGGGGGGAGTCAGGAAAGAGAGTGCGCGAGAGGGAAAACCTAAGAGAGAGGGGAGACCGGAGCGGAGCGACGACTTCCCCTCCCTCTTGTGGTTGTCACCCCCGACGCGGGGAGCCGAAACGCATGAGAGGAACTGCGGCGAAACATGGGGCACAGTACGCTGCATCCATAAAAGTGAATAGTGAATGGTGAATAGCGAATAGTGAATAGAGATCGGCACCCGCGCCCCGCGCCAGTCAAATTTAACATCGGACACAAGATCCGGAACAAGCGGCGAAAGCGATCTGCATGATCAAAAAAGTGAATCGGAAATGGTGAATCGTGAATAGCGAAGAATGAAAAGTGAAAAACCGCAATATTCAACCACTTCGGAACAGAAAAGCGCTTGCAATTTCCGGAAAGATATAGTATAATAAAAACAATGCGCCGGATGCTCCGGCACAGCGATCACATGCGCCTGCCGGCAGCGCCGGTGCGCAAATGCAACGCAAAGCAGAAAGGAAGATGTACGAATATGGACGATTTGCTCCGCAGACAGCTCCAGATCCATGCCTGTAAGATCCGCATGGGTATCATCGAGGGCGTGTACAATGCAAAATCCGGTCATCCGGGCGGTTCGCTCTCCATCGCGGATGTGCTGACCTATCTCTACTTCACAAGAATGCATGTGTATCCGGATAATCCGGATTTCGCAGAGCGTGACCGCTTTGTGCTCTCCAAGGGACACACGGCGCCGGCTCTCTACGCAACGCTCGCAGAGCGCGGCTTCTTCCCGATGGACGAGATGAAAACGCTTCGTCACATCGGCGCAAGACTGCAGGGACATCCCTGCATCACGATCCCCGGCGTGGACATGAGCAGCGGCTCGCTCGGTCAGGGCATCTCCGCAGCATGCGGCATGGCGCTCGCCGGCAAGCACAGAGCCGATAACTACCGCGTTTACACCATTCTCGGCGACGGTGAGATCGAGGAAGGTCAGGTCTGGGAAGCAGCAATGTTCGCTGCGCACTACGGGCTCGACAATCTGACCGCGATCGTGGACAACAACGGTCTCCAGATCGACGGCAAGATCACCGAGGTCTGCTCGCCGGAACCGATTCCGGATAAATTTGCTGCATTCGGCTGGCATGTCATCCAGATGGATGCACATGATTTCGACGATATCGACCGCGCATTCCGTGAGGCGGAGCGCGTCACCGAGCAGCCGGTCGCGATCATTCAGCACTCCACAAAGGGCAAGGGCGTTTCCTTCATGGAAAATCAGGTCGGCTGGCACGGTACGGCACCGAATGCCGAGCAGTACGAAAAGGCAATGGCGGAGCTGACCGCTGAGCTGGAGAGACTGGAGGCGGAAGCATGAGCGATGTAATCAAGAAGGCGACGCGCGAAAGCTACGGCGAAGCGCTGGTCGCAATGGCTGAAAAATATCCGAATCTCGTCGTGCTGGACGCAGACCTTGCGGCTGCAACCAAGACCGGCACGTTCAAGAAGGCTTATGCCGACCGGTTCTATGACTGCGGCATCGCAGAGGCGAACATGATGGGCGTCGCGGCAGGTCTGGCAGCAGCGGGCATGATCCCGTTTGCATCCTCGTTCGCAATGTTTGCTGCGGGCAGAGCATTCGAGATCGTCCGCAACAGCATCGGCTATCCGCATCTGAATGTCAAGATCGGCGCAACACATGCCGGCATCTCCGTCGGTGAGGACGGCGCAACGCATCAGTGCTGCGAGGATATCGCGCTCATGCGCACGATCCCCGGCATGACGGTCATCAATCCGGCGGACGACACCGAGGCAAAGGCAGCGGTCGCCGCTGCGCTCGAACTGGACGGTCCGGTTTACTGCCGCTTCGGCAGACTGGCTGTTCCGGTCATCAATGATCCGGAGACCTACAAATTCGAGATCGGCAAGGGCGTTCTGCTCCGCGACGGCAGCGATATCACCGTTGTCGCGACCGGTCTGATGGTCAATGAGGCGCTGAACGCTGCGGAGGCACTCGCAGGCGAGGGCATCTCTGTCCGCGTCATCAACATCCACACGATCAAGCCGCTCGACAAGGAGATCATCCTCAAAGCGGCAAAGGAAACCGGCTCGATCGTCACCGCTGAGGAGCACAGCATCATCGGCGGTCTCGGCTCGGCAGTCGCAGAGGCAGTCTGCGAGGCTTGTCCGGTTCCGGTCCGCAGAATCGGCGTGAACGATACCTTCGGTCACTCCGGTCCGGCAGTCGATCTGCTGAAGCAGTTCGGTCTGTCCGCGGAGCATATCGCTGAAGTCGTCCGCGAGGCGGTCAAGGCGAAATAAGCATCACCCTGAAACATCATGAAGCAGACAGAATGCGTGATCTCACCGGATTGCGCATTCTGCGCTATTTACAGAACGGAGCGAACCACATGACATTTACCGAACTGCGCGAGAAACATCCCATGTTCAAATTTATGGAAATCTTTCCCGATTTTCAGCGGACTGAAACAGGCTGTGTTCTGCATCTGAAATACCTCTTTTCCATTTCGGGGATAGACGGTCTGTTTACGCCGACATGGGAAATTCCCTGCAAGACGGAGCTTTCGCAAAAACCGGGCTTCAAGCGCCTTAACAGTCCGCTTGATGATGATCCCGCATTCTGGCGGCTGATCTTCTCGCTCGGCATGGCAGAGCTGGTCTCCTACTGGAAGATCGCCTGCCCTCCGACGGTGCAGCTCCCCGATATTCTCATAGACAAGGAGCAGGAGGACTGGTGGAAGCGGCTGTATTTCGGCGGCTTGGGCGAATTTTTCTACCGCAACGGCATCAAGACCGATTTCGACAGCTTTATGCAGTTTGATTATAACGATCCGCCGTATTATGAAAACTATCCGGAGAAACCCGCACAGCGCACAGATCTTTCGGGCTATCTGATTCCGGTCGGCGGCGGCAAGGATTCGATCGTCACGCTGAACCTGCTGAAAGACCGCCTCGGCGATGCCTATGCCTATCAGATCAATCACCGCGATTCCTCGGAAAAGGCGGCGCTGCTTGCCGGCATCCCGAAGGAGCGCATCCTCGAAGTGAAGCGCACGCTCGATCCGAATATGCTGCGCCTGAACAAAGAGGGCTACCTGAACGGGCATACGCCGTTTTCCGCGATCGTCGCGTTTTCGGCGGCGCTGACAGCGTATATCAACGGACTGAAAACGGTCGTGCTCTCGAATGAATCCTCGGCAAGCGAATCGACGGTCTCAGAGGCAGAGGTCAATCATCAGTATTCCAAGAGCTATCAGTTTGAGCGCGATTTCTATGAATACGAGCAGAAATATCTCCGCTGCGGCGTGCAGTATTTCTCGCTGCTGCGTCCGCTGACGGAATTTCAGATCGCGCGGTATTTTGCCTCGCTCCCGACGGCATATCACGAGATCTTCCGCAGCTGCAATGCCGGCGCAAAGCAGGATAAATGGTGCGGACACTGCGCAAAATGCCTGTTCGTCGCCGTGATCCTGTCGCCGTTCCTGCCCTATGCGGAGATCGTGCGGCTGCTCGGCTCGGATCTGTTCAATCTGCCGGAAATGGAACCGGTTTTGCAGGAGCTCTGCGGTGCGCTGCCGAACAAGCCGTTTGAATGCGTCGGCAGCCGCAAAGAGGTGAACATCTCGCTTTGCCTTGCGATCCGCCGCGCGGAGCAGAACGGCGAAGCACTGCCGCAGCTGCTCGCAGCCTACCGCAATTCGCCGCTCTATGCGCAGTATGCCGAAGAAGCGCTGACATTCGGGCAGGAATGGGATCCGCAGCACAATCTGCCGGATGACCTTGCAGAACTGGTCAGAAAGGCTTGCGTGGAGGCGTATCGTTGATGGTCATACGGCGGAAGGTGCCCGCGCGGCGCAAAAAATGGCGCGGGACGGTCGTTCCGAACCGTGAACCCTCTGCAATCGGCTGCATCTGCTTTGTCATTTTCATCATGGTGCTGATCCTGTGCATTCTCGATCACGCCAAGCGGAACACCTGCCTCTGCATCGGCGGGCTGATCCTGCTGTGCGTGCCGCTGATGATGACGCGGAATATCCGCATCGACTATAATGAAGAAAAGGGATTTGTCCGGCGCGATCTGCTCGGACTGCGCCGGTATTACCGCTGGCGGGATCTCACGGAAATCCGCGAGGTACCTGCCGCACCGTTCAGACGGCAGCGGAACAGAAAGCGGAACGATACCGTCCTTGTATTTGGAAAACGGCGCATCCGCATCGGCCGGAAAGCGCATAACCGCGACGCATTTCTTGCGGTCGCGAAGAAACATCTCAAAAGAAAGGAGGGAGCATAATGCCGCTGATCGTGGTCAAGGCTTATCCGAAGGATGAGAAGATCAAGCAGGAGGTCGCGGAGGAGATCACCCGCGTTTTTACGGAAAAATGGGGCTGTGCACGCGAAGCGATCACTGTGAAGATCGAGGAATATGCACCGGATGTCTGGGCACGCGAGGTCAAGGAAAAGGAAATTGATCCGCATGCAGACGAGATGCTGATTCTCTCCGGTGAGAAAAAATTCTGACAAAAAAAGAAGTCCGGAAGCGATCGAAAAATGCTTCCGGACTTTTTGTTATGCAGATGCGGGAAAATCAGAAGTTCTTTGCGGCATATCCGCTCCAGTTTGTGTCGCGGGAGAGCGCGCCGCCTGCGGTGAATGTCTGATACGCGGCGGAATCCTCTTTGAGGAATGCGTCGAACCACGCGGTCATATAGCCGGTGTAGGCAGACGGATTTGTGCAGCATGCGGTATGACCGGCGCCGCGCAGGCTCGCGTAAACGGCAGCCGAGGGCGTGCTGTTGTATGCCGGCTTGACGTAGCGGGATGCGGAAACGATCCAGTCGGAGCCGCCGGCAGCGTAAAATGCGGGGACATGCAGTCTTGCGGCGCTGCTGCGGTCTGCGTTCGCGGCGATCGTGAAAATGCAGTCGATGCGGGCATCATCGGCAGCCGCATTGACGGTGCTCATGCCGCCCTGCGAATGCCCTGCCGCGCCGATGTGCGCAAGATCCGCCTTGCCGTAGAAAACGCTCGAAGCATCGTTGTTTTTCTCGGTGATATAGTCAATCGAAGCGCGCTGTGCTCTGCCGTTTCCGGCGAACAGCTCGCGGTTCGCGACAACGATATAGCCGTCGGCTGCGAGGTCGGAGAGCAGCGAGTAGTAGAGCACGGGCGCGCACATGGTACCGTTTGCCCAGACGATGACCGGATAGGTCGCTTCGTCCTGCACAAGCAGCGATTCCGGATAAAAGACGATGTGACCGTCGCCGAGCTGATCGGAGCAGACCACGCCGCCGGACGTGTTCGATGCAGCGGAAGCGGTCGTGCCGGAAGCAGCGCCGGTCAGCATGCATGCGGAGCAGATCGCGCCCGCGAGAATTGTGCTGAGAATGCGTTTGAAGTTGTGTTTCATGAGATATCACCCTTTCGTGTAGACGTGTAGAATAGAAATTGCGCCCGTGTGCTTTCTGCGGGCGCAATATTATTATAACATATCTGCAATCGGTTGTCAATTCTTTTAGCATTTGTTAACGATATGCGCGAAACGCGTGGATTCCGGCATGTTATGTTCATTTGTATGTCTGATTTGTGCGTATTGCGGTTGGATGTTGATTTTGTATGTCTGAATGCATGTCCGCGGTATCTGCTTCGCAGATGCGATTTAGAATGGAGAAATCTGCCCCTTGAAACAAGCTGCCGCACCAAAAACTTCAATCTTGTGCGCGGCGGTTACGTTTGTGGAAACCGGAGTGGTGCGCTTATTCACTTATTCATGCAAAGGAACAATGTCGATCACACAGTATTCGGAGATCGTGCCGGTCTTGAACGGGATCGCCCAGCCGGAGACACCGGACGTCACGAGAAACGTCGTATCTCCGCGCGTTTCCGTTCCGTAGATGCGGTCATTCGCGCCGATCGCAAGCCCGATCTGTCCCGCCGGAAAAATGTGCCCGCCGTGCGTATGACCGGAGATCACAAGGTCAGCACCGGATTCCGCTTCCGCAGCGTAATCATTCGGCTGATGATCCAGCATGACCGTGTACTTGTCCGGATCCAGCGATTCTGTCAGCTCCTGCGCGGATTTCCGGTCCTCGAATGTGCGGTCGAGCCGTCCGGTCAGATAGAACCGGTCATCGAGCAGCACGCTCTCATCCGACAGCATGACCACGCCGTTGTCCGTCAGCGCGTTCCGCAGATCCTCTGCCGTGAAGTCGCGGTAGCGGAAATAGCCGACATCGTGATTGCCGTAGATATAGTACACACCGTAAGGCGTTTGCAGCCCGCCGAGCGATCTGCATGCCGCGAGCATGTCCGCTTTGGTGGAATCATCGTCCACAAAGTCGCCGCAGATCACGACAGCATCCGGATTCTCCGCCTGAATGCGGTCGGTCAGCGCGGCAAATTTTGCGCCGTCCAGCGTGATGCCGAGGTGCGAATCCGCGATCGCGACGATGCGCAGCGGCTTGCCGCCGAGGTCTTTTTCCGTGCGGAAGGTATAGGGCTTTGCGAAAATATGATGCGCGAAAAACCAGCCCGCACCGAGCACCGCCGCCGTCAGGAGCAGCGCAGCGCCGCCCGCGTAATTGCGGGTGCGTGCGGTTTTGCGGCATTTCCGGACGATCCACGCGATGAAATCGCAGACGATCCAGATGAACATGCAGTGGATCACGACGACGAACATCGTGAACAGATTGATGAAGTAGGTGCAGAGCAGCGCTGCGACCGGCACCGCCGCAAGCACCCACGACAGGAGCTTATGCCGATCGGCGAGCTGTTCAAGGCAGCGGAAACGGTGAAAACGGGTAATCAGAAAAAAGATGCCGGCGATCGCGAGTGCGCCGACGACCGTAAAAATTGCGATCCACATGTGCGGATTCCCCCTGTTGCTGAAAATTCGCTTCTCATTTATATTATACGTGTTCCTGCATGAAAAGTCAACCGCTGCTTTCTGCTCCGGCATATCGGCGCGCGGCAGATGCATCCGATATGCAAACGCCCGACCGTCCTGCATCCCGTCATGGAATAGTTCTCCGCAAATCCACATATTCTGTATGCAGGGAATGCAGCGGAGAGCAAAGTAAAATTCGCATGGATATTCCACGAATACGGTCTATAATTTGTGCAGATATACAAAGAATGTGAAAAGATAAAGAAAACCCTTGATTTTTTTCCAAAACATGGTACAATAGATTTAGCACTCGAGGAAATAGAGTGCTAAACATCTCTCAAAGAGAGTGCTAATGTTTACGGTGACGGTCATCCCGCCGCCGAATATAGAACAGGAGGAACCTATCATGACAATCAAACCTTTGGCTGACAGAGTTGTGATCCGCATGACGGAGGCTGAGGAGACTACGAAGGGCGGCATCATCCTGACCGCTTCCGCACAGGAGAAACCGCAGGTCGCGGAAGTCGTTGCAGTCGGTCCCGGCGGTGTCGTGGACGGCAAGGATGTGACCATGCATGTGAAGGTCGGCGACAAGGTGCTGCTGAGCAAATATGCCGGCACGGAAGTAAAGCTGGACGGCATCGAGTACACGATCGTCAAGCAGAACGATATTCTCGCGATCGTCGAGTAATCGCAGCAAACTGTGAATACAGACGAATTGTTTTTTTGATTCTGAAAGGAGCAGATATATCATGGCAAAAGATCTGAAGTACGGTGAGGAAGCGAGAAAAGCGCTTCAGGCAGGTATTGATAAGCTTGCAGATACTGTAAAAATCACGCTCGGTCCGAAGGGCAGAAACGTGGTTCTGGATAAAAAATTCGGCGCACCGCTCATCACCAATGACGGCGTGACCATTGCAAAGGAAATCGAACTTGAGGATCCGTTCGAGAACATGGGCGCACAGCTCGTCAAGGAAGTTTCCGTCAAGACGAACGATGCTGCCGGCGACGGCACCACGACCGCTACCCTGCTGGCACAGGCAATTGTCCGCGAGGGCATGAAGAACATCGCAGCAGGCGCAAATCCGATGATCCTGAAAAAAGGTCTGGATAAGGCAGTCAGCACCGCTGTTGAGACCGTCAAGGCAAATTCCAAGGCGGTTGACGGCTCTGCGGATATCGCAAGAGTTGCAACGATTTCTTCCGCTGACGAGACGATCGGCAATCTGATCGCAGAGGCAATGGAGAAGGTCTCCAAGGACGGCGTCATCACCATTGAGGAATCCAAGACCGCCGAAACCTACAGCGAAGTCGTTGAGGGTATGCAGTTTGACCGCGGCTATGTCAGCCCGTACATGGTCACCGATACCGACAAAATGGAAGCTGTCTATGACGATGCATTCCTGCTCATCACCGACAAGAAGATCTCCAACATTCAGGAGATCCTGCCGCTGCTCGAACAGATCGTCCAGAGCGGCAAGCGTCTGGTCATCATCGCAGAGGATGTCGAGGGCGAGGCTCTGACCACGCTGATCCTCAACAATCTGCGCGGCACATTCAAGTGCGCTGCGGTCAAGGCACCGGGCTTCGGTGACCGCCGCAAGGAAATGCTCAAGGATATCGCAACGCTCACCGGCGGCGAGGTCATCACTGCGGATCTCGGTCTGGAGCTGAAAGACACCCAGATCAACCAGCTCGGCAGAGCACGTCAGGTCGTCATCTCCAAGGAGAACACGATCATCGTGGACGGCGCAGGCAATTCCGACGCGATCAAGGCAAGAGTTGCACAGATCCGCTCCGAGATCGAGAACTCCACTTCCGATTTCGACCGCGAGAAGCTGCATGAGAGACTCGCAAAGCTGGTCGGCGGTGTCGCGGTCATCAAGGTCGGCGCTCCGACTGAGATCGAGATGAAGGAGAAGAAGCTCCGCGTTGAAGATGCACTCGCTGCAACAAGAGCTGCTGTCGAGGAAGGCATCGTTGCAGGCGGCGGCGTCGCACTGCTGAACGCTGCGGAAGCTGTCTCCAAGCTGGTCGAAACGCTCGAAGGCGATGAAAAGACCGGCGCAAAGATCATTCTCCGCGCACTGGAGGAGCCGATCCGTCAGATCGCTGCAAACGCAGGTCTGGAAGGCTCTGTCATCATCGAGAACATCAAGCGCGCAAACAAGACCGGCTACGGCTTCAACGCTTACTCCGAGGAGTATGTGGATATGATCCCGGCAGGCATTGTGGATCCGACCAAGGTGACACGTTCCGCACTGGAAAATGCTGCATCCGTTGCAGCAATGGTGCTGACGACCGAGAGCCTTGTCACGGATATCAAGGAGCCGCTCCCGCCCGCACCGGCAATGCCCGCAGGCGGCATGGATTACTGATCCCGAAAACTGCATAAAGAACCGAACCCGCCCGACAGACGCAATTCTGTCGGGCGGGTTTTGCATGTTGTATTGCGTGCAGCCGCTTGAAAAAGACCGCCCGTGCAGTTTTGTGCGCGGACGGTCAGATTTTTCATACATAATACGGATTCGGTTTTTTGGCGATTGTGATGCAGTCGATAATCCAGCCGATTCCGCAAAGCCCTGCTGTACACAAATACAGGATTCCCATACCGGTTTTTCCTTCGTAAAACTTGTGCAGTCCGATATAGCCGCCAAGCAGGCAAAGCCAGAACGCAGCCTTTTGATTGATTCTTTTACCGTGCGCATAGCCGTTCATATTCGTAACTGCAAAAATTATGCTTTCTCTCCCATTGCACTTTTCGGGATAATATGCTATAATAAAGTGTATTCGCAACAACCGTATATCAAAAAAGGAGATCTGTTATGCAATTAGATGCCAAAACACTGGATACGCTCGCATGGCTTTCCAGACTGGACATTCCCGAAGACGAAACAGAAGCGCTTTCCGGCAGCATCGCCGAAATGCTGACCTTCTTCCAGCAGCTTTCCGCACTCGATACCGAGGGCGTCGAGCCGACCGCGCATATCGCGCCGCTCGAAAATGTGCTGCGTGAGGACGAGCCGTTTTCGCCCCGCCTCGACCGTGACCTGCTGCTCTCCGGCACGCAGTCCGAGGACGGTCTGATCACGCTGCCGAAGGTCATCGGCTGAAAGGAGCGCAGAACATGAAATACAGCGAAATGGACATTGCGGCGCTCTCTGCGCTGCTGCAAAAGCGTGAGGTTTCCGCAAAAGAACTCGCAGCGGATGCCCTCGCGGCGATCAAAGAAACCGACGGCACGATCGGCGCATATCTGACAGTCGCAGAGGAAGAAGCCTGCCGTCAGGCGGAGATCGCAGACAAAATGCTCGCGGACGGCACCGCCGGCGCACTGACCGGCATTCCCTTTGCGATGAAGGACAATATCTGCACAAAGAGCGTGCGCACGACCTGTGCATCGAAAATGCTCGAAAACTGGCTCCCGGTCTACGACGCATGCGTGACCGAGCAGCTGAAAAAAGCCGGCGCCGTCATGCTCGGCAAAACCAACATGGACGAATACGCAATGGGCAGCTCCTCGGAAAATTCCGCGCTGCAGCTGACGCGCAACCCCGCTGCGCCGGACTATGTGCCGGGCGGATCTTCAGGCGGTTCGGCAGCGGCAGTCGCAGCGAATGAGTGCGCATTCGCGATCGGTTCCGATACCGGCGGCTCGATCCGTCAGCCGGCATCGTTCTGCGGCGTAGTCGGCATGAAGCCCACCTACGGCACGGTCTCGCGCTACGGTCTGGTCGCGTATGCATCGAGCTTTGACCAGATCGGCCCGCTGACGAAAACGGTCGCGGACAACGCAAAGGTGCTTGAGGCGATTTCCTGCCACGACCGCCGCGATTCGACCTCGCTGCCGGAATATGATACGAATTATTCTGCGCTGATCGGAAAAGACCTTTCCGGCATGCGCATCGGACTGCCGCAGGAATATTTCGGGGAAGGCATTCATCCGGAAGTCGCGGCACTTGTGCAGAATGCTGCAAAGAAGCTGGAGCAGGCGGGCGCAAAGATCGAGGAATGCTCGCTGCCGGCTGTCAGCTATGCGCTGCCGGCATACTATGTGCTCTGCTGTGCGGAGGCGTCCTCGAACCTCGCGAGATTCGACGGCATCCGCTACGGTTTCCGCGCCGAGAGCGTCGATGACCTCGACCGGCTCTACCGCAAGACGCGTACCGAGGGCTTCGGCAAAGAGGTGCGCCGCAGAATCCTGCTCGGAAACTACGTGCTTTCCGCAGGCTATTACGATGCGTATTACAAGAAGGCGCAGCAGGCAAGAACCCTGCTGATCCGCGCATTCCGCGATCTGTTCGCGCAGTACGACCTGCTGCTTGCACCGGTCGCCCCGACGCCTGCTTATAAGATCGGCGAGAAGTCGAACGATCCGATGGAAATGGCGCTCGGCGATATCTGCACCGTGCCGGTCAACCTCGGCGGTCTGCCCGCGATCTCGGTGCCCTGCGGCACAGTCGCGCAGGACGGCGCCAATCTGCCCGTCGGCTTCCAGCTCATCGGCCCCGCATTCTCCGAAGCAAAGATCTATCAGGCGGCTGCGGCGTATGAGAGCGGTGTGTAAAATCGGTATCGCTGCGCGATGATTTGGAATGGGCGCTGCCCAAACCCGCCAAAGGGATGATATCCCTTTGGAATCCCGTTTTTGATGCGTGCATATAGTGAACCAAGGATAAGGAGTTATACTATGTCAATCAGCACAAAAGGGAAACGCAAACTGATCTGTCAGAATAAAACCTATTACTGGTATGTCAAACCGAATTATGACGACATGTGGCTGACCGGAAAGATGCTGCAGCTGCATATCTTTTCAGAGGATCTGTCGTGGCAGGTGTGTTTCCCGCTGGATTCCTGCCTGCGCCCGGAGAAACAGGATGTGGCATGTACGGCGCCGGTTCCGCTGCCGGATACCGTTACGCCGGAGATCGTCCGGCAGATCATTGAAGCAGATCAGGCGAATTTGAATAAGGAGCTAAAATAACATGGCAAAATATGAAAGTGTCATCGGTCTTGAGGTGCACATCGAACTGCGAACCAAGACCAAAATTTTCTGCGATTGCCCTGCCGATCACGGCGGCGATCCGAACACGCGCTGCTGCCCTGTCTGCATGGGCATGCCGGGCACCCTGCCGGTGCTGAACAAGCAGGTCGTCGATTTTGCAGCAAGAGCAGGCATGATGCTGAACTGCGAGATCGCGCATTTCTCGAAAATGGACAGAAAGAATTATTTCTATCCAGATCTGCCGAAGGCTTACCAGATCTCGCAGCTCGATCATCCGCTCTGCGAGCACGGTTACATTGATATCAATGTGAACGGCGAGGAAAAGCGCATCGGCATCACCCGCATCCACATCGAGGAAGACGCGGGCAAGCTGGTGCATACCGATTACGGCTCCGGCGCGGACTGCAACCGCTGCGGCGTGCCGCTCATCGAGATCGTTTCCGAGCCGGATATCCGCACGGCGGCACAGGCGAGAGCCTATCTGGAACGCCTGCGCGAGCTGATCCGCTGGGTGGGTGTCTCCGACTGCCAGATGGAGACCGGCTCCATGCGCTGCGACGTCAACCTTTCGATCCGTCCGGTCGGCGACACGAATCTCTACACCCGCACCGAGATCAAGAACCTGAACAGCTTAAAGCATATCGTTGCGGCGATTGATGCCGAAAAAGCGCGTCAGATCGACGAAACCGAGGCGGGGCGTGAACTTGTGCAGGAAACACGCCGCTACGATCCCGAAAAGGACAAGACCTATTCGATGCGCGTGAAGGAGAATGCGAACGATTACCGGTACTTCCCCGATCCCGATCTGGTGCCGATCATCCTGACGGACGAGGATCATGCGCGCCTGCGTGCGATGATTCCGGATCTGCCGGAGGAGCGCCTTGCAAAGTATGTGAACGAATACAAGCTGCCCGAAGCAACGGCGAAAACACTCTGCGATGAGCCGAAGCTTGCAAATCTCTATCAGGCGGCGGTCGCGGATGTCAAACAGCCGAAGCTGCTCGCAAATCTGATGCTTGCGGATGCGGACGCCGTGAACATTCCGGCGGCGGTCTGGGCAGAGCTGACCAATCTCTGCGCAGACGGCAAGATCAACCGTTCCGCGCCGGCAAAGCTGCTCGAAGCCTACCGCGAAAAGGGCGGCGAGATCGCAGCACTGGTCAAGGAGCTCGGTCTGGAGCAGGTGCAGGATACCGGCTTGCTGAACGCGGTTGCGGACGAGGTCATTGCGGCAAATCCGAAGGCAGTCGCGGACTATAAGGCGGGCAAGGAAGCCGCGATCAAGGCGCTCATGGGACAGATCATGAAGCGTACCAAGGGCGCGGCGAATCCGCAGGAAGCGACCGAACTGCTCAAAGAAAAGCTTGCAAAGCTCTGATCGCAGGCGAATCGGATATGACAGATAACATGCGCCCCGAAGTGATGAAAAATCGCTTCGGGGCGTTGTTTTTATGCAGGAACCCGGTTTTTATTCCCGTGCATCATTACATCAGACAAAGGATCAAGAACTGGCAGCGAAGACGCTATGTCCCTGAAACAGCAATAAAAGCATAATTAGCAACATTTCACCCCAAAGGTTTCACTTTCTCATTCTGAAAAAGTGAAAAGTTGAAACGTGATTTCATACATATCACCCGATGAAATCCTTTTGGATTTCAGACATGTTGCACAGAGCAAGCCGGATGATGAGCAACAAAAGCGAAACTAGCAACATTTCGCTCCAAAGGTTTCATTTCCATATAATGAGAAAGTGAAACTTTGAAACCTTTCAGAATTGTGTTATAAGATACACGCAATCCGGCTTCATGGAACTATCATTCGCAGCAGGTACATACATATTATGATTATCACAGCATATTAAATCATATAACTTTATATTGCATCGGGCAGATTCTGCCGCATCGCAGGCAAGAGCAGGCGAATGCAGACGGATGCCAAGACCGGCATTTCAGGCGATACGTGATTCATTGACAGCGCCCTGAACAGCAGACCGGTCGGGGCATTTGTCATTTGCGGGGATGCTGCTGCACCGGAGCGAGGACAGCGTTCCGGCATGGGGTACAGTTCATGCGGATGCATTATTTGTTAGAACAGATACGTTTCAACATTTCACTTTTTTCATAATAAGAATATGGTACGTATTTGATTAAACAAAAAGCGATAATGCCGTATCTGCGCTGTTTTCAAAGGTTTCATTATTACGATATTGCGCATTAAAGTTGCATATCGTCATAAGAATTTGAATGTAAATTGCATTGATATTGCTTTGGAATGTATAATATTGTTTTGCCGTGAGCAATATCGTCAATCTTTTCAGCATGATGATATGTTATGAAATCTTACTTTTTGTTCGTGTGAAGCGCCTTCGCTGCCTGTTCTTGATCCTGTGTCCGACGTTTGATTTGTCTGGGCGCGGGGCGCGAATGCGAGAGACAACCACAAGAGAGAGGGGAAGTCGTCG
Organism: Clostridiales bacterium Firm_04; assembly: GCA_001603005.1. Taxonomy (GTDB): domain Bacteria; phylum Bacillota; class Clostridia; order Oscillospirales; family Ruminococcaceae; genus Firm-04. Next base: position 244,223 of record LVAJ01000030.1, on the reverse strand, counting down.
CTCCGCTCCGGTCTCCCCCTCTCTCTTAAGGTTTTCTCTCGCGCTCTCTTTCCTTATTTCTCTCCCTCTCTAATGCGCACCACTGTCGCTGCGTGTTTTTTGGGGGTTCAGTTGCCCTGAACGCTTTCGCCGTGTGCGCCCGCCTGCGTATGCTCCCGATGCGCTTTTTCACTATTCATTCTTCACTATTCATTCTTCACCATTCACTATTTACTTGATCCGCTGGGAGCAGTAACCTTTGAGAAGCCGCGATCAGCGGCGTGTAATGCAAATGCTGGGAGAGCTACGCTGCCGGCTCCCGGAGGAAATTGCCAGCGGGGGCTCCCCGCAAGCCGCGTCTAGCGGCGTGTACTGCGATTGTTGGGTGAGCAACGCTGCCGCCGTCCGGAGGGAAATGGAGGCGGGCACTGCCCGCTGGGCGCGGGGCGCGAATGCGAGGGGAAGCACCATAGGAAGAGGGAAGAATCGCTCCTGCGTCGCTTATCTCCCCTCTCCCTAAGGTTCTCCCCCTCGCGCTCCCTCTTTCCTTACTCTCTCTCCTCTATGTGCGCGCCACTGTCGCTGCGTGTTTTTTGGGGGTTCAGTTGCCCTGAACGCTTTCGCCGTGTGCGCCCGCCTGCGTATGCTCCCGATGCGCTTTTTCACTATTCACTATTCATTCTTCACTATTCTCTATTCACTCTATCTTTTGGGAGCAGTCATGAATGAGAAGCCACGATCAGCGGCGTGTACTGCAAATGCGGGGACAGTCCGCGAAAATGGCTCCCGGAGGAAATCGGCAGCGGGCACTGCCCGCCCGCACGCACGCACGCGGATTGACAAAAAATGCGCTTCTTTTGCGGTATAATAAACCGGCATAGATATATACTACAAAAGAGAGGATTGGTTTTCAATGATCGAATGGAACGAAATCTACGCAAATCCGCGCGTCCGCTATGCAGCCAAAGTGACCGGCTGCGGTGCGGCTGCATGCCTGCTCGCGACCGTGCAGCTCAACGGCATGTCCGTGCCGCTGAACACGGCGCTTGCAGCGGCAGTCTCTCCGGCATGCGGCGCGGCAGTGCTCGCCGGCAGCGCCCTGAGCTATGCGCTGACCGGTCTGCTGCAAAAACAGCCCGCGCTGCTCTGCGCCGTCGCCGTGACCGCCGTCCTGCGCTGGATCCTCGGCACACAGTCCAGCCCGCGGACAGCCGCAATGCTCGCTGCGGGCAGCACCATGCTTTCCGCCGTGATCTTCGCCCTCGCCGGACTCATCAACGGCAGCGGCTGGATCCCGTGGATCTGCGGCAGCGTCCTTGCCGGTACGCTCGGCTGGTGCATCCGTCAGGTGCTCGCGCGCTGCGAGGGCGGGCTTCCGGTGCGGCTGCATGAAGCGGACAGGCTCCCGTTTTCCGCCTGCTATGTCTTCTGCATCGCGGCGCTCTGCTCGGTGCGGCTGCTCTCGGTCGGGTTCGGCGAGATCCTCGCGGCATTTGTCACGCTGACCGCCGCCAAGCGCTACCGTTCGGGCGGCGGCATCCTCTGCGGGACGCTCTCTGCTTTGGCGCTGATGCTCGCGGATACCGGCACGGCGGGCTATGCGGCGATGCTGCCGGTCGCCGGTTATGCGGCGGGGATCGCGGCGGGACATGCTTCCGGCTTTGTGTATCTGATCTTTCAGGCGATCTGCGCGGTCGGGCTGATTTTGTCGCAGCAGAGCATCGGCATTTCCGGCGCATGGGTAGGCGGAATGATCGGCGGACTGATTTTCCTGTTTCTGCCGGCGCAGCAGCTCGCCGACGCGGTATTGCAGTGGAGCGATTCCGAAGCCGATCTTGCCGCATTGACCGCCGCGCGCATGGAATTTCTCTCGCATTCGATCGCGGGCGTTCGCGGCGCCGCCGAGCAGATCGCCGGCATGATGCAGAAAAATACCGAGACAGTCGATCCCGCGGACAAGGTCTGCGAATCGGTTTGCAGCAAATGCAGGAGCAGGGCGCTCTGCTGGGAGAGCGGCGACGATGAAACAAGACGCTGCTTCCGGAAGCTTTCGCAGGCAGCGCCCGCCGCAAAGCTGACCGCGCCGTTTCACTGCGTCCAGCCGGATCAGGTCGCGGCGGAATTTGCCCGCACAAAACGGCAGAATCTCTCGGCGCGCGCATTGACCGCAAGGCTGCGCGAATCGCAGAAGCTGCTGTTTTCGCAAATGCAGATCACAGAGGAGCTGCTGCAAAGAGCCGGTCAGCATCCGAAAAAGACGTATCACCGCGAATTGACGCGCTATGTTTCGGATATGCTGGATCGCTTTCAGGTACCGGTTCGCGCGGCGGCTGTCTCGACGGGCGAGAATCAGCGCATGCTCATTGAGCTGTATGCGGATCAGAACGCGGAGCTCGATCCGGAGCTGATCGCGGAATATCTTTCCGATGCGCTGCAAAAGCCGCTTGCTTACAGCGGAAGCGAGACTGCCGGCGATGAACGGCGCATTCTGCTGCAATCGGCAGGGGGATTTTCGGTGACGACGGCTGCGGCGCAGTGCGCGGTGCATGAGGACGAGCCCTGCGGCGACTGCTGGGACACGTTCACAGACAGCGACGGCGCATTTTATCTTGCGGTATCGGACGGCATGGGTTCGGGCAGGCATGCGGCGCTCGATGCAAAGATCGTGCTTTCGGATTTCCGGCAGCTTGTGCAGTCGGGCATGGACTGCAAAGAGGCGGCGCGGATGATCAATGCGCTCATGATGACGAAATCGGGCGACGAGCGGTTTGCGACGCTGGATGTTGCGAAGATCTGCACGGATACGGCATCGGTGACGCTGTACAAATACGGCGCGGGGCCGACATTCATCCGGCACGGCGGGCGTGTGACGCTCTATCAGGCGGTGAGCAACCCGATCGGGATCCTGCCGGATGCGGAGCCGTACACAACGGACATGAAGCTGGAGCGCGGGGACATGCTGGTGCTGCTGACGGACGGGCTGGACGACAAATTGTTCCCGTACATCCGGCAGACGATGCAGCAGGGCGGCGATTTGCAGGCGATGACGCATGCGGTCTGTGCGAAGGTGCAGCGGAGTGCAAAGGGTGCGCCGCCGGATGATGTGACGGTGCTTGCCGCCGCGATCTCGGCAGCAGTCATCGACGACTAGCGGGCGTGCGGGCAGTGCCCGCTGTCGATTTCCTCCGGGAGCCGGCAGCGTGGCTCTCCCATGTTTCGACGGCTCACGCCGCTATTCGCGGCTTCTCATTCGTGATTGCTCCCAGCGGGGAGCCCCCGCTGGCATTTCCCTCCGGGCGGGCAGTGCCCGCTGCCATTTCCCTCCGGAGTGCGGCGGCGCGGCTCTCCCATGTTTCGACGGCTCACGCCGCTATTCGCGGCTTCTGTGACGTAACTGCTCCTATCGGATAAAGTGAATAGTGAATGGTGAAAAGTGAAAAACGGCGGTATCGCTGCGCGATTATTAGAGCGGAGCGTCACCAAAATACGCACGGCGCATCCGTGATGCGGATACCGCGGAGATGCATCTGACATACAAACGGACATGCATTCTGCATTCATAACGACAATCAAACCGACCGTACAGCCCCCGAAATCTGCCCCGATTTTCAGCTGAAAATCGCCCCAAATAAACATGCTGTAGAATTTGGATGATTATTTACAAATAGGCTTTCGGAATTTGTTCAACAGCCTGCCGTAATTATAAAAAAATTGCAGGGGAAAACGGGCTGATTCGGCGAAAATCCTGCTGTCTGCATGTGTCAGCGCCTGCAATTCTGTTATACGTTCCGGAATAAGATTCGGTAAAATTCGCAGATTTTTTTCAATGCAAGCGCGAACAGTTGTCAAGTTACACAAAAACCTGCCTTAAAATTGGCGTAATCTCCGAAATTTCCATTAAATTGCAAAAACACTTGCAGTTTAGGCAATTCTATGGTAAAATGTATATACGGCAAGGAGTCGTGTATCGCGATTTTGCGCATTGTGCACGAGATTCAAAATAAAACAAATGCCGTTTTGAAGCAATTGGAGAAACGTCCGGCAGCAGCATGTCCGGAGCCGTTTTAGGAGGAACACATGAAGACTGAACAGAACACGCAGAACGCAGCGCAGAACCCGAACGCATTCCCGCTGCATCTGTTTTTCGAGGGCAGGAATTATGAAGCGCAGCGTTTCTTCGGCGCACATACCGAAGTGCGGGACGGCGTCAAAAAAACCGTCTTCCGCGTATGGGCACCGAATGCAATAGATGTGTCCGTGGTCGGCGACTTCAACGAATGGAACCGCGACGCCAATACCATGCTGCCCGTTGCGGACGGCATCTGGGAAGCAGCGATCGACCTGCTCCCACCGTTCACGCTCTATAAATACAGCATCCTCACAAAATCCGGCGAGGTCCTGCTGAAAAACGATCCCTACGGCACACATTTCGAAACTGCGCCGCAGAATGCGACCAAGCTCTTTGAATCCGCCTACAAATGGAAGGACGACAAATGGCTGAAGCAGAAGGCGCAGACGAATGTCTATAAGTCCCCGATGAATATTTACGAGGTGCATTTCGATTCGTGGCGCACCTATGAGGACGGCAATCCGCTCAGCTACCGGGAATTTGCAAAGCAGATGATCCCCTATATGAAGGAACTGTCCTATACCCATATCGAGTTCATGCCGCTGACGGAGTATCCGTATGACGGCTCATGGGGCTATCAGGTGACAGGCTATTTTGCACCGACATCGCGCTTCGGTACGCCGGATGATTTCCGCGCGATGATCGACGCGTTCCATCAGGCGGGCATCGGCGTGATCCTTGACTGGGTGCCGGCGCATTTCCCGAAGGATGAGCAGGGGCTCTGTGAATTTGACGGCGCCTGCCTCTATGAGTACACCGATCCGCTCAAGCGCGAGCACAAGGGCTGGGGTACGAGAGTGTTCGATTACGGCAGACCGGAGATCTGCTCATTCCTGATCTCCTCTGCGTGCTACTGGCTGGATTCGTTCCACATTGACGGTCTGCGCGTGGATGCGGTCGCGTCCATGCTCTATCTCGACTACGACCGCAGGGACGGCGAATGGCGCCCGAATATCAACGGCGGCAGAGAGAACCTCGAAGCTGTCGCATTTCTGAAGCAGCTCAATGAAGCGGTGTTCGCACGGCATCCCGATGTGCTGATGATCGCGGAGGAATCGACCGCGTGGCCGCTCGTGACAAAGCCGACCGATATCGGCGGTCTGGGCTTCAATTTCAAGTGGAACATGGGCTGGATGAACGATATGCTCGCATATATGTCCATGGATCCGCTCTATCGCGCGTTCAATCATGACAAGCTGACATTCTCCTTCTTCTATTGCTTCTCCGAAAACTATGTCCTGCCGATCTCCCATGACGAGATCGTACACGGCAAATGCTCCATGATCGAGAAGATGCCGGGCAATGATGAGCAGAAATTCGCGTCCTACCGCGCATTCCTCTGCTATATGTTCGCGCATCCGGGCAAGAAGCTGCTGTTCATGGGACAGGAGTTCGGACAGCGCAGAGAATGGAATTACAAATCCGAGCTGGAATGGTTCATGCTGGATTATCCGAATCACAAGTTGCTGCTGGACTTTTCCAAAGCGCTCAATCGGTTCTACCGCGAAACGCCGCCGCTCTGGGAGAACGACGATTCGTGGAAGGGATTCAGCTGGATCTCCAATGATGACTACCGGCAGAGCGTGATCGCGTTCCGCCGCATTGATGACAGCGGGAACGAGATCATTGCCGTCTGCAATTTCGTGCCGGTCGGCAGAGAGGATTACAAGATCGGCGTGCCGTATGCCGGAACCTATACGCTGGTATTCGATTCGGATGCAGAGGCATTCGGCGGCAGCGGTACGGCGCTGAAAAAGGTCAGATCCGAGGAATTTCCGATGCACGGCTTTGACCAGTCGATCGCACTGACGCTCCCGCCGCTCTCCGTGCAGTATTTCCGCTATACGCCGCCGAAATCGCGCACGAAGAAGACCGATGAGCCGGCAGCAGCGGAAAAGCCGAAGCGTACCCGCACAAAAAAGGCTGCGGCAGCAGAAGCAAAGCCCGCAGAACCGGTCGCGGCAGAAAAGCCGAAGCGCACCCGCGCAAAGAAAGCTGCGGCAGCAGAAGCAAAGCCCGCAGAGCCGGTCGCAGCGGGAAAGCCGAAGCGTACCCGCACGAAGAAGGCTGCGGCAGCGGAAGCAAAGCCCGCAGAGCCGGTTGCAGCGGAAAAGCCGAAGGCGAAACGAGCATCGAAAAAGACGGCATCTGCGGAGGAGAAACCGAAGCGCAGCCGCAAAAAGAAATCCGATCCAACGGGCAATGAAGCATAACTGAAGGAGGCATCTACCTTATGAATACAAAAAAAGAAGTCGTCGCAATGCTCCTCGCAGGCGGACAGGGCAGCAGACTCTATGCGCTGACAAAGGACATGGCAAAGCCGGCGGTTCCGTTCGGCGGCAAATACCGTCTGATCGACTTCCCGCTTTCCAACTGCACGAACTCCGGTATCGACACGGTCGGCGTTCTGACGCAGTATCAGCCGCTTGTGCTCAATGAATACATCGGCAACGGTGAGCCGTGGGATCTAGACCGCATGAACGGCGGCGTGCATGTGCTCCCGCCCTATGAGAGCAACTCCGGCGCATCGTGGTACGAGGGCACCGCGAATGCGATCTATCAGAATATCAGCTTCATCGAGCGCTACGATCCGGAATATGTCGTCGTGCTCGGCGGTGACCATATCTACAAAATGGACTACGCGAAAATGGTCGATTATCACAAGCAGCAGAAAGCTGACCTGACCATTGCCGTGCTGGATGTGCCGCGTTCGGAGGCGTCGCGCATGGGCATCATGATCTGTGATAATGAAATGCGCGTCACGGACTTTGTGGAAAAGCCCGCAGAGCCGAAATCCACGCTCGCATCCATGGGCATTTACGTGTTCACATGGTCGAAGCTGAAAAAGTATCTGATCGAAAATGAAAACGCCAACACCGGCTCAAAGGATTTCGGCAAGGACATCATCCCGTCGATGCTTGCAAACGGCGAGCGTCTGTATGCCTACACCTTTGAGGGCTACTGGAAGGACGTCGGCACGCTGGATTCGCTCTGGGATGCGAACATGGATCTGCTCGCACCGGCAGAGCAGCTGAATCTCTACGACAAATCATGGCGCATCTACTCGCGGCACAGCGCGCTGCCGCCGCAGTATATCGGCGCAACCGCCGAGATCGAGAACAGCATGATCACCGAAGGCTCCGTCATCAACGGAAAAGTTGATTTCTCCGTGATCTTCGGCGGCGTCACGATCGAGGAGGGCGCAAAGGTGCAGTACAGCGTCGTGATGCCGGGAACGGTCATCAAGGCGGGCGCCGTCGTGGAATATGCGATCGTCGGCGAGGACTGCGTGATCGGAGAAAATGCGCATGTCGGCAGAAGTCCGGAGGAATTTGAGGGCGCATCGCGCGATAACTGGGGCATTGCCGTGACCGGACACAGAATCACAGTCAGCGAAGGAAAAGAGGTCGCGCCGAAGCAGATCCTCTCAGAATCCATCTGAGCGCGCTGAAAACGGAGGTTTACCAATGGGAATCAATCAAAATGTTCTGGGACTGGTCTTTGCCAGTATCCATGATGAAGCGATCTTCGATCTCACAAAGAACCGCACAATGGGTTCCGTGCCGTTCGGCGGCAGATACCGGCTTATTGACTTTCCGCTGTCGAATTTTGTCAATTCCGGCATCTCGCAGGTCGGCGTGATCACCAAGAGCAATTACGGCTCGCTGCTCGACCATGTCGGCTCCGGCAGAGAGTGGGATCTTGCCCGCAAAAAGGGCGGTCTGCATCTGCTCCCGCCTTACAGCCACACCAGCTCGACGATCTATCACGGCAAAATGGATGCGCTCGGCAACATCTGGAGCTTTGTGGAGCATTCCAATGCGGATTATGTTGTGCTGTCTGACTGCAATATCATCACAAATATCGACTACCGTCCGGCGGTCGAAGCCCATATTCAGGCAGGCGCGGATATCACCGCGATCTATGCAAAGGGCAGCTATGACCACACCAAGGGAACCGCTGCGACGATCTTCGGCATCGGCGGCGACGGCTTTGTGAACGATGTGATGATCAACCCGCCGATGACCGGCAGCTGCAATCTCGGACTGGATATGTACATTATGAGCCGCGATTTCCTGCGCCGGATCGTCAAGGAATCCATTTCCCGCAACCGCACCAGCCTGCGCAAGGATATCCTGCTGGACCGCAATGCCGGCTACCGGATCCTCGCCTTTGAGCATGAGAAATACTACGCGAAGATCGACTCGCTCGCATCCTATTTCGCGGCGAATCTGGCGCTGCTCGATACCGAAAAGCGCAATGCACTCTTTGCAAAGAATGCGCCGATCTTCACGAAAACAAAGGATAACGCACCGGTGCATTTCGGTCTGGAATCCCATATCAAAAACTCCCTGATCGCAGACGGCTGCGTCATTGAGGGCAAGGTCGAAAACTGCGTGCTGTTCCGCGGCGTGCGGATCGGCAAGGGCTCTATGGTGCGCGACAGCATCATTACGCAGGCGGGCATCATCGGAGAGCGCTGCTCCATTCGCAATGTCATCACGGATAAAAATGTGATCGTCGCGGACGAGCGCGTGCTGACCGGTTCCGCAGGCTATCCGCTGTTCATCGGCAAGGGCGCAGAGATCTGAACGCTGCCTCTGCCGTTCACGGCTCCATGAAAATTACGGCTTCGCAGGCGGCGGAACCTGCTCCGATGCAGTGTTCTGTGCGTGCGAATGATTAGGGAGGGCAAAATATGAACATTTTATATGCAGCAAGTGAAGCGAGACCTTATGTCGCATCGGGCGGATTAGCCGATGTTGCGGGCGCGCTCCCGCATGCACTGAACCAGAAAGGGCATGACTGCCGCGTCGTCATCCCGCTTTATAAGGCGATCGGCGAGGACATGCGCAAGGACATGACCTTCATCACCTCGATCACGGTCGATGTGGCGTGGAGAAAGCAGTATTGCGGCATCTTCACCGCGAAATATGAGGGCGTGACCTATTATTTCATTGACAACGAGTATTATTTCAAGCGGGACGGCATTTACGGCTTCTACGACGACTGCGAGCGCTTTGTGTTCTTCAGCCGCGCGATCCTCGAAATGCTCCGCGTGATCGACTTCAAACCGACTGTCATCAACTGCAATGACTGGCAGACCGCGCTCACACCGGTCTATTACCAGATCTTCTATAAGTATCAGGAAGGCTTCGACAATATCCACACCGTGTTCACGATCCACAACATCGCCTATCAGGGCAAGTACGGCACCGAGGTGCTGAACGAGCTCATGGGCATCCCGATGTATCATGCAAATCTGCTCGAATACGACGGCAATGTGAACATGATGAAGGGTGCGATCGAAACCGCCGACAAGATCACGACCGTTTCGCCGAGCTATGCGTGGGAGATCCTCGATCCGTGGTATTCGCACGGACTCGACCGCGCCCTCACGAACAAGCAGTATAAGCTGACGGGATTCCTGAACGGCATCGACACCGAAAGCTACGATCCTGCGACGGACATCGCCCTGACCGCACCGTATGCGCATTACAGCATCGGCAAAATGGACGGCAAGCTCGCCTGCAAGCGGGCGCTCCAGCAGGAGCTCGGACTGCCGGAAGACGATCAGCCGCTGATCGGCATTTGCTCGCGCTTCGTCGCACACAAGGGCATCGACCTGATCCGCTATGTCTTCGAGGAAATGGTGCATGACGGCTTCCACTTTGCCGTACTCGGCAGCGGCGAACGCGTCTACGAGGACTTCTTCAAGGAAATGGCGTGGCGCTATCCGCAGGCGGTCAGCGTGACGCTCGGATTCTATCCGCAGCTTTCCCGCAGGCTCTATGCAGGCTGCGACATGTTCCTGATGCCGTCGCAGAGCGAGCCCTGCGGTCTGGCGCAGATGTACGCGATGCGCTACGGCACCATGCCGATCGTGCGCGAAACCGGCGGTCTGCGCGATTCTGTCCGCGATGCGGGCGGCGAAAACGGCACCGGATTCACGTTCAAAACCTACAATGCGCATGATATGCTCGGTGCATGCCTGCGCGCAAAGGGCGCTTATGAGAACAAGCCGTTCTGGGCGGAGATCCAGAAAAATGCGATGTCCGCAGATTTCAGCTGGGCATCCTCGGCGGAGCTCTATCTCGGACTCTACAAGGAACTGGAAAGCTGGAATCAGTGAGCGCTGCATCAGCAGGTGCATACCCCGAATGAGCCCGTGCAAAAAAATACGATCCGAACCGGCGGCAGAACGCAAATCTGCCGCCGGTTTTCGCGAATCACAGAGCAAGAAGCGAAAAAGAACGATCGGGAGCATGCACAGCGAAATCATGCAAGCGCACGCGCCCCAATCACAAAGCAGCGATCCCGCATTTTACTGAAAATTTATCAAAAAGCGGAGATTTATGCGCTGAAATCATGATGAAAACAACAAAATACGAGAAAGTGTCCGAATGGATTAGAAACGCAGCGGACAATATGCTATAATGCATGGAGACTGGTTAGCTATTGCTAATCAATTGCAGGATGCGGAAACGCATCGGCACCCCGACATACAAGCCACACAGGTTAGGACGCACTAACTAACCTGATATTCCAAAGGAGGAACGGAACAATGAAATCCATTCAGAAAATCGTCAGCGCCGCAGCTGCAGCCGCGGCAGTTCTGGCAGTTGTACCGGTTTCCGCATTCGCTGCGGATGAACCCGTCTACGGCACCATGAACATCCCCTATGCAGAGTTCTATGCAGCAGAACTGGGCGAAAACGCCTATGCAGTCGATGCTGTGACCTCTGCGACCAAGACAAAGGTACTCAAAAACGGTGAGGGCGAGCTGTTCGAGGGCAGCTACAACAACGGCGAGGACACGATCCTCGGCGTCACCTATCCGGTTGCGATCTCGCAGGCGGATCTCGATGCGCTCGGCGACAACAACTACGGCTTCCAGAAGCTCGACACCGCACCGGCAGCATACAAGAATGTGACCGTTGCGGACGGCAAGGCTGCATTCTCCGCTGTGCAGGATTCCGCACCGGAAACGCTCGATGCACAGGTGCAGCTGAACACCAGCACACCGTGGGGCGACTATCTGATCGACCTGAAGGGGACGCCGGAAGACTGGGATATCCACTATCGCGGCGCGATCCTGAAGACGGCAGACGGCAAGGCATATGCAATGCGGCATGAGGAGAACCTCTGGCGCGGCGAGATCGCATGGTCTTCCGGCATCAGGAAAGAGGAACCGCACGGCAATCAGCTGAGATATGAAAACTACACCGGACTCATTGGCAGCACCGTCAAGGAGATCCTGCTCATCACCAAGAACGGTACTGTGACGGTCGCGACCGATACCTATATTCCGGTCAAGTTCGAGGGCGAGATCAAGGCGGACGACGCAGCAGCCGGTACCGGCAAGACTGCACTCGATACCTCTGCACTGCCGGCAGACTACGAAAAGGCCTACACGCTCGAAGGTTTCACCGTTTCCGACAGCGAGATCTCCTATACCGATGCAAAGCCGGGCGTCTATACGCTCAAGGTTTCCGACGGCAAGAAAAAGTATGCGGATCTGAGCGCATCCTTTACACTGAGCACCGACGATCTGCCGGTCAAGTATGAGGACGGCAAGCTCGTTCCGGCAGACGGCTTCACGGCTGACGACGCGGCAAACTTCATCAAGAATCTCTCGGCTGTTGAGGTCGGCGAGAACAAGTTCAATGCAAGCGGCAGAGGTTCTGTCAAGGTGTTCGATGAGAACGGCGCACTCAACTTTGATGCGGAATCCAGAAACGGAAAGGTATTTCCGGAAGGTGCTGCCGGAACCTATGCTGTGAAGGTATCTGCTGCGGGCTACAACAAGCCGCTGGAGATCAGCCTCGCAGGACAGGCTGCGGCTGCGGATACCACCGCATCTGCAACGAATGCGGCTGCTTCCACCACGACGACCACCACAAAGGCATCCTCCGGCTCGACCACAAAGGCAACCACGACTGCTGCAAAAACAAACTCTGTCAAGACCGGTGATGCCGGGATCGGCGCAGCATTCGCTCTGCTCACCGCAGCAGGCGCAGCAGCATTCATCGCAAAGAAGAAGGAAGACTGATTGTTCGGATCGTCTTCTGTACATTTGACAGCAAACATGCTCCGGACCTGACCGGAGCATGTTTTTGCATGTGTGAAAGGATTATGCTATGTTGTTTCTGATCTCGCTGGCGATCGCGCTGGCATTTGTGCTGCTCTGCGGAAAGGCGCTGCGGACGCATCCGGCGCCGTTTTATATTGCGGCGGCTGTGCTGAGCATCTGCGCGGTTCTGGTCACCAATCTGCATCCCGCAGGCATTCCCGCGTTCCTGAATCAATATGTGCTCGCGCAGCTGACAAAGGGCACGCTTGCGACCGCATGCTGGGCGATCGTCATGTGGACGGGCGCGCTCCCGAACAGCTCCCCGCTGATGAAGCGCTTCATGCCGGTGCGCGGGCAGCTCTCGATCTTTGCGGCGATCCTGACGCTCGGACATGCGGTCGGGTTCGGCATCTCGTATATCCCGCGCTGGTTCCAGCAGCCGGATGCGCTGAATCTGGTCATCTGTGCGGTGCTCATGCTCATCATGATCCCGCTGGCGATCATGTCCGTGCGGAAGATCCGCAGCAAAATGAAGCCGAAGGTCTGGAAAAGCTGGCAGCGGCTCGCATATGTGTTCTATGTTTTCATCCCGCTGCATGTCTATGCGCTGAATCTTTCCAAGGCAAGACACGGCAGGGACGGCGCATGGTTCAGCCTCATGGTCTATACCGTTGTATTCGCAGGCTGGGCGGTGTTCCGTCTGCGCAAGCTCTATGTCCAGAAGAAAAAGCCGGAGAAAAAGGCAGTGCTCAACATCGGCGCGGCGGCAGCATGTGCGCTGGTGGTCGGTGCAACGGGATTTCTGGCGCGCGCGGAGCAGACAGAGCAGAAAACCGAACTGCGCACCGCGGAGATCACCGATCCGGCTGACAATTCGGACAGCGAAAATGCCGTGACAACTGCGCTTGCTGCGATCACCACGGCGCCGCAGGACTCCGCATCTGCATCCGGTCCGGAACCGGATCAGACAACCGGAACGACCGCTGCATCCGATGCGGCAGGCTCCGCAGATACGACCGCAAACACGACCGCTGCCGAAGCCGGCACAGAGGATTCCGAGACACCGCAGGAGCAGGCGGATACGCCCGCAGAATCGCCCGCAGCAGCCGAAACGCCCGCTGCCGAAACGCCTGCCGCGCCGCAGGAAGAAGCTCCCGCGCCGGTTCAGACGGTCTATCAGAACGGCACATTCCGCGGGACGGCTTACGGCTACGACGGCGATATCACGGTATCTGTGACGATTCAGGATGACCGCATCGTGTCGATCGACGCGGAAACCGGGGAATCCGACGATTCGTATTTCCTGAGCGCAAAGAGCAGCGTCATCAGCCAGATCCTCGATTCGCAGCAGACATCCGTAGACGCAGTTTCCGGCGCGACATACAGCTCCAAGGGCATTATGACCGCGGTGCAGGCGGCGCTGGATTCTGCGAAAAACTGATCCGGTACGATTCATTTTTCAGCATTTCAAACGTATATTGACTGCGGCGGACGCCTTCGCAATTGTTCTGCGGATGCGCTCCGCCGCATTGCATCTGCTGCGAATCGAACAGATACACAAAAGAGGCGCTGACCGAAAGTCAGGTACTGATATTGAAGATTTTGCCATAGTATTTCTGATGTCAGGTCAGAAGTACTATGGCGTTTTTATTGACAATGCAGCTATGACGTGCTATGGTTGTTACTTACATAAATCGGAATTTGCGGGCAGTGCCCGCTGCCGTTAGTCGGCACTGCCCGCAAATTCCGATTTATCTTAGCAGGCAATACAAAGCCCCGAAGCATTTCAAAGTGCTTCGGGGCAATTCTTCTATATGAGTATCTGTCTAAGCAGTCAGCGCCTTTTTTACATCTTTGTGATTTCCGTGCCCTGACGGGTTTCGCGGATCTGCCAGCCCAGTGCTGCGATCTCATCGCGAAGCGCATCTGCCTTCGCAAAATCCTTCGCCTTGCGCGCTTCCTTGCGCTGCTCCACAAGCGCCAGCACCTCTGCCGGAATCTCCTGCGCAGCATCCTGCTCCGCATCTGCAAGCGCCTTTGCATGCCCGATCAGATCGAGCGAAAGCACCTTGTCCAGCTCCTCGATGCAGGCAAGTCTGGTTGCGGCGGTCGTATCCGCTTTCAGGATATCGTACAGCACCGTCACAGCCTGCGCCGTGTTGAGGTCGTTGTCCATCGCCTCGGTGAACGCTTTCAGCAGCTCTGCCTTTTTCGTTTCATCGACCGCATCCTGCTCATTCAGCAGCGTGCGGATCTTCGCGACCAGCTTGTTATACGCCGTCTGCGCATTCTTCATGTTATCCCACGAGAACACGAGCGACTTGCGGTAATGCGACTGCAGGCAGAAGAACCGGTATGCCAGCGGATCGAAGCCCTTTTCCTCCAGCAGCGAGACCGTCAGGAACTCGCCTTTGGATTTGCTCATCTTGCCGGTTTCATCGTTGAGGTGATGCACATGGAACCAGTGCCTGCACCATTCATGCCCGATCAGCGATTCGCTCTGCGCGATCTCGTTGGTATGATGCGGGAACATGTTGTCGATGCCGCCGCAGTGCAGGTCGAGGTATTCGCCCGCATACTTCATGCTGATGCAGGAGCACTCGATATGCCAGCCCGGATAGCCGAGTCCCCACGGGCTCTCCCATTTCAGCTCCTGATCGTCGAACTTGGACTTCGTGAACCAGAGCACGAAATCCGCCTTATTGCGCTTATTATCGTCCTTTTCCACGCCCTCGCGGACGCCGTCCTCAAGGTCTTCCTCCTTGAAATCGTGGAAGCGGTAGTACTGCTCCAGCTTGGACGTATCAAAATAGACATTGCCGCCTGCTTCGTAGGCATAGCCCTTTTCGAGCAGCTTCTGCACGGCGTCAATAAACTCCGGAATGCAGCCGGTTGCGGGCTGCACGACCTCCGGTGTTTTGATATTCAGCTTTTTGCAGTCTGAAAAGAACGCATCTGTGTAGTATTTTGCGATCTCCATGACTGTTTTATGCTCACGCTTTGCGCCTTTGAGCATTTTGTCGTCGCCGGTATCGCCGTCAGAGGTCAGGTGTCCGACATCGGTGATGTTCATGATGCGCAGCACATCATTTCCGGAAAAGCGCAGGTATTTATCCAGCACATCCTCCATGATATAGGTACGCAGGTTGCCGATGTGGGCAAAGTGATAGACGGTCGGGCCGCAGGTGTACATTTTGACCTTATTCGGCTCAACGGTCGTGAACGGCTCCTTCTGTCTGGAAAGAGAATTATACAGCTGCATAAACATTGCTCCCTTCGTATTTGTACTTATTATAGCACATATTCGCGGAATTTGCAACCGGTTCCGCACAAAAAGGCGGGCAGTGCCCGCTGCCGTTGATCTAACGCTTTCCGGCAGCTTATTGCTGTAAATCGGAATAATGATATCACAGCATCGAAGTGCTGTCAATCAAAACGCCATCGTACTTCTGAACTTGCATCAGAAATACGATGGCGAAAAACTTCTATATCAGCGCAGCCTTCTTTCGCTGCCCGCTTTTCTGATTCAAGCTTTAGACGTAATCGACCACGTTCACCCAACGGGAGAGCAGCGCAAATTCTTCCGGACTGTTCTCCTTGACCGACTGCGATGCCGCAACGATCGGCATCCAGTTCTGGACGTACTGCAGTGCCGTATCGCTCATCTTGCAGAAGGTTTTCAGGTACTTCTTCGCAAACGCCTCGCTGTTGTTCAGCGTCAGATACAGATACGTCCGCGCGACGTCCGCAGATGCATTGCCCTGCGTTGCGTGTGCCCAGTCGATGATATAGGGCGTGCCGTCCGGCGTAATGATGACATTGGACGGGTTGAAATCGCCGTGGCAGACCTTCTTGTGCTTCGGCATGCCTTCCAGACGGGTATGCAGCTCAAAGCGCACGGTCGCCTCAAATTTGCTGTCGCTGATCTTGCGGTGCATTTTGTCCTTGAGCTTCGTCAGCAGCGGTGCGCGCTTCGTATGGATCTCCATTTGCAGCGCGACAAACTGCTCCAGATATTCGTCTAGCTTCTCCGGATTCTCGTCCATGAGCTGCTGCAGCGTTCTGCCCTCGATATAATCCGAGCGGATCGCCCATCTGCCGTCTACCTTAAAGACCTCATGCAGCTGCGGAATATGCAGATCGGTCTCCTCAACACGCGCCTGATTGAGCGCTTCATTCAGGACAGCCGCCTTGGAATACTCCGGATCGAACAGCTTCACGACCGTATCGCCCTCGCGGTATACGATCTTGGTCGGGCGTGTCGCAATGATCTGCTCCTGCTTCAGTTCCATTGATGATGCCTCCTTTATTATACAGGTTCGCTGTTATTGCCGTAATATGCATTCAGATACATCTGACGGATCTCGCTGACCAGCGGATAACGCGGGTTTGCGCCGGTGCACTGGTCGTCGAATGCCTGCTCGGACATCTCGTCCAGCCGTGCGAGGAACGCCTCCTCGTCAATGCCCCATTCCTTGATGCTGTTCGGAATGCCGATCGTTGTTTTCAGATCGTTGAGCGCCTTGATCAGTGCTTCGAGCTTGTCCTGATCGGTTTTGCCCTTGATGCCGACTGCCGCGGCAATTTCTGCATAGCGTGCGAGCGTGTGCGGATAGCCGTACTGCGGGAAGGTGCCCATTTTCGGCGGCACTTCGGCAGAATTGAACCGGAGCACCTGTTCGAGCATCAGTGCATTCGCGACGCCGTGCGGAATATGGTGGAATGCGCCGAGCTTATGCGCCATGGAGTGGCAGACGCCGAGGAATGCATTTGCAAATGCCATACCGGCGAGCGTTGCGGCATTCGCCATGTTCTCCCATGCCTTTTCGTCCTTTGCGCCGTTCTGATAGGTTTTCGGGAGATTCTCGAACACCAGCTTCAGCGAGCGGATCGCAAGCCCGTCCGTATAGTCGGTCGCCATCATCGAGGCATATGCTTCGAGTGCATGCGTTGCAACGTCAATGCCGGATGCCGAGGTCAGTCCCTTCGGCGCGGTCTTCATCATGTTGCAGTCCACGATCGCCATTTTCGGCAGCAGCTCATAGTCTGCCAGCGGATACTTGACGCCGGTTGTCTCGTCGGTGATGACTGCGAACGGCGTGACCTCGGAGCCGGTGCCGGCAGAGGTCGGGATCGCGATGAAATATGCCTTGTCGCCCATGTGCGGGAACGTGTAGATACGCTTGCGGATATCGCTGAACCGCATTGCCATGTCGAGGAAATCGACATCCGGATGCTCATAGAGCACCCACATGATCTTTGCGGCATCCATTGCCGAGCCGCCGCCGACCGCGATGATGACATCCGGCTGGAATGCGGTCAGGAGCTCTGCGCCCTTTTTCGCGGATGCGAGCGTCGGATCCGGTGCGACCTCGAAGAAGGTGCTGTGCACGATGCCGAGCTGATTCAGCTTATCGGTGATCGGCTTGGTATAGCCGTTCTGGAACAGGAAGCTGTCCGTGACGATGAACGCACGCTTTTTGTGCATGACCTTGCCGAGCTCATCGAGTGCGACGGGCAGGCAGCCCTGCTTGATATAGACCTTTTCCGGCGCACGGAACCAGAGCATATTCTCTCTCCTCTCGGCAACAGTTTTGATATTGAGCAGATGCTTGACACCGACATTTTCGCTGACGGAATTGCCGCCCCACGAGCCGCAGCCCAGTGTCAGCGACGGTGCCATATTGAAATTGTAGAGATCACCGATGCCGCCGTGCGAGGAAGGCGTATTCACGACGATGCGGCAGGTCTTCATGCGCTCTGCCATTGCGTCGATCTTGGCACGCTCGGTCACGGCATTGAGGTAGACGGACGAGGTATGTCCGTAGCCGCCGTCCGCGATCAGGCGCTCCGCCTTCTGCATCGCTTCCTCAAAATTCTTTGCGCGGTACATTGCCAGCACCGGCGAGAGCTTTTCATGTGCAAATTCCTCGGTGATATCGACGCTTTCGACCTCACCGATCAGGATCTTGGTATCCTCCGGCACATCGACGCCCGCAAGCGCTGCAATGGTATGTGCCTTCTGTCCGACGATCTTGGCATTGACCGAGCCGTTGATAATAATGGTATGCCGCACCTTGTCGATCTCGTCGTCTTTGAGGAAGTAGCAGCCGCGTGCGATGAACTCCTTTTTGACCTTGTCATAGATCTTGTCGAGCACGATCGTGGACTGCTCGGATGCGCAGATCATGCCGTTGTCAAAGGTCTTGGAATGGATGATCGAATTGACTGCGAGCGTGATATCGGCAGTATCGTCGATGATCGCCGGCGTATTGCCCGCGCCGACGCCGACTGCCGGCTTGCCGCTCGAATATGCCGCATGCACCATGCCCGGACCGCCGGTCGCGAGAATGATATCCGAATACTTCATGACGGTATTCGTCATATCGAGCGAGGGCTTGTCGATCCAGCCGATCAGACCTTCCGGCGCGCCCGCCTTGTATGCCGCCTCTGCAACGATCTTTGCAGCTGCAATGGTCGATTCCTTTGCACGCGGATGCGGCGAGATGATGATGCCGTTTCGGGTTTTCAGGGTGATCAGCGTTTTGAAGATCGCGGTCGAAGTCGGGTTCGTGGTCGGAATGACCGCTGCGATCACGCCGATCGGCTCGGCAATGCGCATCGTACCCATCGACTCGTTGCGCTCGATCACGCCGCAGGTTTTGGTGTCGCGGTAGGCGTTGTAGATATACTCCGAAGCAAAGTGATTCTTGATCACCTTGTCTTCCATGACGCCCATGCCGGTCTCCTCGACCGCCATTTTCGCGAGCGGGATACGCGCCTGATTCGCAGCGATCGCAGCCGCGCGGAAGATCGCATCGACCTGCTCCTGCGAATACGCCGCAAACTGCTCCTGCGCCTTTTTGACGCGGGCAAGCAGATCCTTGAGCGTATCAACGGTATCAACAATCGGATATTCTTTCATAAATACCTCCAAACCAGTTGTAAAAAGAGGGTGTACAGGTTATGCCTGAAAAGGCGGCAAATGCCCCCGTGCTCCGAAAACCGGATCCGGAGACACCTGCCGCCTCTTTTCCATTATTCAGCTTTGTGCTTATCCGATGACGGAGAGCAGCACACCTGCCGCAACGGCAGAGCCGATGACGCCGGCAACATTCGGGCCCATTGCGTGCATCAGCAGGAAGTTGGTCGGATCGGTCTCTGCGCCGACCTTCTGGGAGATACGTGCAGCCATCGGCACAGCGGAAACGCCCGCGGAACCGATCAGCGGATTGACCTTGCCGCCCGTGACCTTGTACATGATCTTGCCGAAGATCAGACCGCAGGTCGTACCGAGCGAGAAGGCGATAACGCCCAGCAGCATAACGCCGCCGAACTTCAGATTGATGATCTGGTCAGCCTTGGTCGTTGCACCGACGGAAACGCCGAGGAAGATCGTGATAATGTTCATCAGTGCGTTCTGTGCGGTGTCGATCAGTCTTGCTGCCACACCGGATTCTTTCAGCAGGTTGCCGAACATCAGCATGCCGACGAGCGGTGCTGCGGACGGCACGAGCAGCGAAACGATGATCGTAACCGCGATCGGGAAGATGATCTTCTCGGTCTTGGAAACGGTTCTGAGCTGCTCCATTTTGACGGAGCGTTCCTTCTTCGAGGTCAGCGCGCGCATGATCGGCGGCTGAATGATCGGAACAAGCGCCATATAAGTATATGCAGCCAGCGCGATATTACCCGTGGTGATCGCACCGCCGCCTGTCAGCAGTCGGGTGGAAACATAGATCGCAGTCGGGCCGTCCGCGCCGCCGATGATCGCAATGGATCCGGCTTCCGCAGCGGTAAAGCCGAGCAGACCTGCCACAACAAAGGTAAAGAAGATACCGCCCTGTGCCGCAGCACCGAGCAGGAAGCTCTTGGGGTTCGCGATCAGCGGGGAGAAGTCTGTCATACATCCGATGCCGAGGAAAATAAGCGGGGGATATAATTGCAGCTTGACGCCTAAATATAGTATATCCAGCAATCCGCCGTCTTTTAATACCTCTCCGTAGTTCACATGCCCGTCCACGAGCACCCAGAGCTCCGGATGATACAGCCCTGCCATCGGCAGGTTCGTCAGCAGCATGCCGAACGAGATCGGCAGCAGCAGCAGCGGCTCAAAGCCCTTGGCAATTGCCAGATACATAAACACAAAGGAAACCAGAATCATGATCAGATTCTTCCAGCCGCCCTGAGCAAACAGCGCATGCAATCCGCTGTCTGACCAAAGACCGCCGAGGGTATTGGTGAAAAAGTCGATAACGCCTTGCACGGTTTCAGTCCTCCAATTTTTTATTTTGTATATCTGTGCGGGTTCAGAACGGTCTGGTCAGATCTGCAATACCTGCCTGCGCCCATGCAGAGCGTCCGGAGCCGCCGCGTGTGACCGGCGTCACGGATCTGACACGGTACTGCTTGCCGTCTGCTGCGCTCATCGCGGAGATCGCAGCCATGATGACAGCAATGACCTCGCTCTCATCCTCTGCCGCCGCTGCCGGTGCAGGCGCCGCAGCTGCTTTCACCGGAGCTGCCGGCTTCGGCGCGGGTTTTGCCGGAGCAGACTTCTGTTCCGCAGGCTTTTTCTGCGCAGGTTTTGCTGCTTTGAAGATCGAGCCGGAGCAGTAAAGGAATGCGACAAGGATCAGCAGCGCAAAGAAAACGACCAGCAAACCGATGATCGTCATTGCCGTGATCTGTGTGCCGTCAAGCTTTTCGGTTCCTCGCAGAACCTTTTCCGCCAGAGCAGCGGGATTGATGTACATGGAAAGACCTCCCTCACTTTTTTACATACATATCTATTATACTCTATTTTCTCAAAAAACGCAAGTGCTGATAAAAGAAATTTCCGATACGGCATTTGCTGCAAAATTGGCATTTTTCCCGAAAAATCAGAACATTATAAAAAACCGGCATCCGCTGCGGGCAGTGTCTCTGTCCGAACGGTGCCGGATGCCGGAACGGAAATCCGGTTCTGCGGTGTCAAATCCCGTTTTTCACTTGACTGTTTCGGGCTTGATGTGGTATAATATGATTGCGTACTATGGATTCCGGCGGTACGCACACAAAAATCTGAACGAAAAGGGGAAACGAACCATGTCATTTGACCGTCTGATTGCAAAGATCATCAGCATGAAAAATCCGACCGTTGCAGGTCTCGATCCCAAGCTGGACTATGTTCCGGATTACATCCGCAAGAGCTTTCTGGAGGAGGACGGCGAAACGCTCAAAGCCGCTTCCAAGGCGATCTTCCGGTATAATCAGATGTTGATTGACGCGCTGTGCGATATCGTGCCGGCGGTCAAGCTTCAGGCTGCATACTATGAAATGTACGGACACCACGGCGTCAAGACCATGGAGCGCACGATCCGCTATGCAAAGCTCAAGGGCATGTATGTCATCACGGACGGCAAGCGCAATGACATCGGCGCGACCATGGAAGCATATACCGCTGCACACCTCGGCTCCTGCATGATCGGCGGGACGGAGTGCGAACCGTTCGGTGCGGATGCACTGACGGTCAACGGCTACCTCGGCACGGACGGCATCTCGCCGCTGCTGGGCGTCTGCAAGGAGCGCGACAAGGGCATCTTTGTGCTCTGCAAGACCTCGAATCCGTCTTCCGGCGAATTTCAGGATCTGCTGATCGACGGCGTGCCGCTCTATGCCAGAATGGGCGACAAGTGCGAAGAATGGGGCGCGGAGACAGTCGGCACCTACGGCTACAGCGCAGTCGGCGCGGTGGTCGGCGCGACCTATCCGGAGCAGCTCACCGAGCTGCGCAAGCGTCTGCCGCACACGATGTTCCTTGTGCCGGGCTACGGCGCACAGGGCGGCGGTGCTGCGGGCATCGCAGGCGGCTTTGATGAGAACGGTCTCGGCGCGATCGTCAACAGCTCCCGCGCGATCCTCTGCGCCTATAAGAAAGAGGGCTGCGATGAGCGCGATTTCGCAGGTGCAGCCCGCAGAGAGGCGATCCGCATGCGCGAGGATCTCAACACTTACAGCAAGCTCTGATTTCGCATGCGCATACTCTTTGAGATCGACAAAAAAGATTATATCACAGGCGGCACCGTCACGCGCCGTCCGTCCGTGCGCGGAATCATCGTGCGGGACGGCAGGCTCGCGATGGTGCACAGCCTGAAATATGACTATTATAAATTTCCCGGCGGGGGCATCGAGCCGGATGAAACGCATGAACAGGCGCTCATCCGCGAGGTGCGCGAGGAGACTGGACTGCGCGTCCTGCCCGAAAGCATCCGTGCATTCGGCATGGTGCGCCGGCTCCAGCGCGGCTGGAATGAGGATCTCTTTTTGCAGGAGAACTACTATTATTTCTGCGAAGTATCTGATCTCACCGCCGCGCAGATGCTCGATGATTACGAAGCAGAGGAGCGCTTTACGCTCGAATTTGTGACCGCAGCGCATGCGCGGGACGTCAACCTGACACATCCGCATCCGGATCAGAAGCCGGATTCGCAGCTGCCGGTCGTCATCGAACGCGAAAACCGCGTGCTCGGAATGCTGCAAAAGCATAATGGCTTTTGACAAAGCGATACCTTTGAATTTGCCTGAAAGAATGGGTGAAAAATGAAACAGGACAAGTATACCGAAAAACTGACATACCGGATCCGCAGCATGGAACAGCTGACCGCCGCTGCATGGAGCATGGTCATCGAATGTCCCGATGTTGCTGCAAAAGCAGTGCCCGGACAGTTCGTCAATCTGCTGCCGGACGGCGGCTTTACGCTCCGCAGACCGATCTCCATCTGCGGCATCGACAAGAATGCCGGTACGCTCCGCATCGTCTTTGAGGTGCGCGGCAAGGGTACCAAAGCGCTCTCGGAGCTGCGCGCAGGCGATACGGTCAACATGCTCGCGCCGCTCGGTCACGGCTTTACGCTGCCCGGACAGGATGCCCGCGTGATCCTCGTCGGCGGCGGCATCGGCACACCGCCCATGCTCCCGCTCGCGCAGTATTCCGGCGCGAAGGCAGTCGTCATTTCCGGCTTCCGCAATCGGGATGCGGTCATTTTGCAGGACGATTTTGCAGCAGCAGGCGCAAAAACGATCCTCTGCACCGATGACGGCTCCGCGGGACGATTCGGTCTTGTGACGCTGCCGCTCGAAGAAGAAATCAAAGCGGAAAAGCCCGCGCTGATCTGCGCCTGCGGTCCGCTCCCGATGCTGAAAGCGACCGCTGCGCTCGCAGAAACATATGAGATCCCTTGTCAGGTTTCGCTGGAGGAGCGCATGGGCTGCGGCATCGGTGCATGTCTGGTCTGCGCCTGCCGCACAAAGGATGCGAACGGCGATGAACAGTATACGCATGTCTGCAAAAACGGTCCCGTCTTCAACGCACAGGAGGTGATCTGGTAATGGCTGATCTTTCTGTCAACATCTGCGGAATCCCGTTCAAGAATCCGGTCATTCCGGCATCGGGTGTGTTCGGATACGGGCGTGAATACGAACAATTCTATGATCTTTCGCGGCTCGGCGGCATCGCCACAAAGGGCACGACCGGCACAAAGCGCACCGGCAATCTCTCGCCGCGCGTCGCGGAAACGACAATGGGCATGCTCAATTCCGTCGGCTTGCAGAATCCCGGCATTGACGCATTCATTGAAAAGGAACTGCCGCATCTGCTCGCCTGCGACACGGTCATTCTCGCGAATATCGCCGGCTCGACGGCAGAGGAATGCGCGGAGGTCGCAGCAAAGCTCGACAAGACCGATGTGCATATGATCGAGCTGAACATCTCCTGCCCGAATGTCAAGCTGGGCGGCGCCGCGTTCGGTACGTCCTGCACGGCGGCTGCACAGGTGACAAAGGCAGTCCGCGCGGCAACGAAAAAGCCGCTCTGCGTCAAGCTCAGCCCGAATGTCACCAGCATCACCGAGATCGCAAAGGCGGTCGAGGCAGAGGGCGCGGATGCGCTGTCTCTCATCAATACGCTGCTCGGCATGCGCATCGACCTAAGAACGCGCAGACCGATCCTGCATAACAATATGGGCGGATTCTCCGGACCGGCAGTTTTTCCGGTCGCTGTGCGCATGGTCTGGCAGGTCGCAAATGCGGTCAGCCTGCCGGTCATCGGCATGGGCGGCGTCGCATCCGGCGAGGATGCTGCCGAAATGCTCATGGCAGGTGCATCGGCGGTGCAGGTCGGCACGGCGATCGTGCAGGATCCCTATGCCCCGCTGCGCATCATCGACGAGCTCAATGACTGGCTCGACAGCAATCATATCGCAACTGCCGCCGAACTGACCGGAAGCGTGAAGCCGTGGTAACAACGGTCTATCTGATCCGGCACGGCGAATCGGAAGCCAATGTGCTGCCGCATTTTCAGGGCACTTTTGACACCGCGCTGACCGAAAAGGGCGTCCGGCAGACGCAGCTTCTCGCAGAGCGGTTCCGCGATATCCCGCTGGACGTCATCTGTTACAGCCCGTGGAAGCGCACAAAGGCAACTGCCGAGGCGCTCAATCAGTATCATCATCTGGAAATGATTCCGGTCTATGATCTGCACGAGCTGGACGGCGGCGACTGGGAAGGCATCCCGCTTGCAGATCTTGCGGAGAAATTCCCCGCAGAGATTCAGGTCTGGAATGAGCGGATCTGGGATTTTCAGGCGCCGAACGGCGAGGCGATGTCCGCGCTCTATCAGCGCATGGCGGACGTCATGCTGCGCATTGTGCAGGCGCATGCAGGAAAAACGATCGCGGTCTGCTCGCACGGCTGCGCAATCCTCAATTTCCTGTGCTTTGCGGAATTTGGCGACCGCACGCGCCTGAATGACGTCGGCTGGGCGGATAACACCGCCGTTTCGCAGGTCGAATACGACAGCGAGACCGGCTGGAAGCTCATACGGAAAAACAGCGTGTCGCATCTGCCTGCGGAGCTGCTGAACCCGAACCGCAGAGAGGAGCAGGCATGATCATTTTCGGAGTCGATTTCGGGGATACCCGCACAGGCTGGGCGGTCTGTGACCGTTCGGAGCTCATGGCTTCGCCTGCGGGTGTGCTCACTGAGAAAAATTTCCTGCACTGTGCCGAAAAAACCGCGGAAGCCGCAAAGCAGGCACATGCAGAGCTGATCGTGGTCGGGCATCCCGTCAACATGGACGGCAGCCGCGGCCCGCGCGCACAGAAATGCGCCGAATTTGCCGAGATCGTGCAGGAAAAAAGCGGCATTCCGGTCAAACTCTGGGATGAACGCTGCACGACCGTTTCGGCACACCAGATCCTCAATGTCACGAATACGCGCGGCAAAAAGCGCAAGGCGGTCGTGGATGCGGTCGCGGCGACGATCATTCTGGAAAGCTATCTGGAATACCGCAAAAACGCGCGTCCTGAATAGCAAAAAAACGGCGCACAGCGCATCTTGTTTACGCTGTACGCCGGCGGATCGCTCCCGCTTTAGTGCAGAAAATCGGCTACACTGTCCATGACAGCGCCGATCGCATGTGCCGCCTTGACGGTACGCCGCTTGAACCGGTTTTTCTCTGCGCCGCTCGCGCTGCTCAGCAGATAGCCTGCCATGCCGGCTGCCGCACCGATCGCCATGCCCTTTGCGATTGCCTGAAACTGCATGCGCCTCGCTCCTTTCCGTTTGGGATATCTTTATCTTGTGCGGCGCGCGGAGCGATATGCAAGCCATATTTTAAGAAAAAGGAAGTATCATCTTGCACAAGCTGCATCTTGTTCTTGTTGAGCCGCGTATTCCGCAGAATACCGGCAGCATCGCGCGAACCTGTGCTGTCACGGGCGCTGCGCTGCATCTGATCCACCCGCTCGGCTTCCGCATCGACGATGCAAAGCTCAAGCGCGCAGGGCTCGATTACTGGGATAAGCTGGATATTTTTCATTATGAAAATCTCGATGCGTTTTTTGCGCAGCATCCGGCTGCAACTGCGGAAAATCCCTATTTCTATTTCACCGCAAAGACCGGCACGCTCTATACCGATGTCACCTACCCGGACGAGACCTTTCTGTTCTTCGGCAGAGAGGATACCGGCCTTGATGACGCGATCCTCGCGGCGCATCCGGAACGCTGTGTGCGCATTCCGATGCGGGAGACACTGCGCTGCCTGAATCTTTCCAATTCTGTTGCCGTTGCCGCCTATGAGGTGCTCCGGCAGCATGATTTCGCCGGTCTCACCCGCGACGGCAGATATGCAAAGGCGGGCTGGGAGCCGGATACACCCAGAGCATACGATATCAGTCAGATCTGAGAAAGGAACCGAAAAATGCTGAAACAGAAAATCAAGCTGATGACGGATTCTGTGAGCGATATCTCAAAGGACCGTGCAGAAGCACTCGGCATCCATATGCTGTACATGCCGATCACCATTGAGGGGAAGCCGCTGCGTGAGGAGATCGACTTCACAAAGGAACAGTTCTATCAGATGATCGACGAGGCGAAGGAATATCCCTCGACCGCGCAGATCACCCCGTTTGAGATCCTCGAAGCCTATGAGCAGATCGCCGCAGAGGGCTATACCGACCTGATCTTCTGCACGATCGGTTCCGGCGGTTCGGGCACTTACGCCAATGCTGCAATGGCGCGCGAGCAGTTCTATGACGCGCATCCGGCAACGGAAGACCGCCTGAAAATTCATCTCGTAGACGGCAGAAACTATACCGCGACCTACGGCTATGCCGTCACAGAAGCAGCAAAGAAGCTTGCCCGCGGCGCAAATGTTGCGGAGCTGATCGACTATCTCGAAGACTGGGCTGCACATGCCGGACTCTATTTTGTGCCGATGACACTGAAATATGTCAAGCGCTCCGGCAGAGTCAGCGCAGCATCCGCTTTTGCAGGCGAGCTGCTCGGTCTGAAGCCGTTCTGCCGCATCTGCAACTGCAAATCCAGCGTGATCCAGAAGATCCGCGGCGAACAGAACATCATCCCGAAAATGGTCGAGGTGGTCAAGGCGGATATCCAGCCGCATTCGCCGTACATCGTCATGCAGGGCAGCGACGAAAAGATCGCGCAGGACTTCGGCGCAGCGCTGACCAAGGCGCTCGGCTATCCGCCGGAGTGTTACTGGAATATCGGCGCGGCGATCTGCTGCAATGCCGGCCCGCATGTTGTCGGATTCGTCATCAAGCGCACCGAAGCCGATACCGACTGATCCGCATGATCTGCAAAAAATGATCCCGAAGACGATGCCCTGCATCATCTTCGGGATCTTTTCTGTTATTCCATTTCCAGCGCGATATACGCGGTATTCGGATAGATCACAAGCTGCTCATTCACGCGCACAGAGAAATCGGTGAGATGCTCCGGCGTGGTCTGATAGCTGCTGCCTTCCTCGCCCGCCTCGCAGGTCGCGGTCAGGATGCCCGTGACGGTGCCGTCCTCAACCTTTGTCGCTTTCAGCCAGATCTCATCGCGATTGGTGTTATCCAGCTGCACACAGACAAAGGCATTGTTCGGGAACTTCTCCAGCAGCGCCGCAAAAATGCCGCAGCGCTCCTGTGCCAGTGCCGCGATCTTGCGCGACGTTGCAACATAATTGCCGTAGAGGAACTTTTCAAAATCCGCTTCCGTCAACGCGTTCAGGCGCTTCCGCTTCTGCGTACCGTCCGCAGCCTCGCCGTCGTACAGATACAGCACCGCATCGTTATACTGCGCATTCTCATCGCCGAGGCAGTATTTGCGCACGGCATAGCCCGCGGCATCGGAATCCGGATAATCCCGCTCCGCTTCCGAGACCGGTACCCATGTGCAGACGACCTCGGAACCGTCCGTCTTGCGCACGACCGTAAACGGCTCGCCGGCGATCGGCAATTCACCGCGCAGCAGCATGCGTTCTGCCGTGAAGCAGATCAGATCGCAGTACCGCGCGAAATTCTGCTTGTTTGCATCGAAAATCTCCAGCTCGCGCATGCCGCAGCAGTTCAGACCGCGCGTCGAGATCCAGATCGCATCGGAATCCGGCATTGCCTGAATCTGGAGATTGTAGAGGTAATCGACCAGCGGCGGCACATCGCTGTGCGCGGTCATTGCAACCCAGCCCGCCGGCAGCAGCTTTGCACGCGAAAGATCCAGATACGCGATCGCTTCCGGACAGATCAGGTTCAGCAGCTTCAGCTGGAAATGCAGCGCCAGATCCGGCTGGATATCCTCAAACGGCATCATGCAGACGACCATGCCCTCTGCCTCGGAGACCGCCTTTTTCAGATCCTGCGGCACGGGCGATGCGGCACGGAACTCCTCGACCGGCGCCACCGGCTGACAGAAAATGAGCACCTGATGCAGATTGGCGGAGCCGTCGCCCTCTGCGATCTGCAGCGCGATCAGTCCCTTCTGCGCATCTGCCTGCTGCATCACGACCTTGAATCTGCCGTCGGCATCCAGCTGCCGGCTGATGCTCTCCCCGGTCAGCTCATCGGGGAGCGTTGTGCAGACTGCCGCGATCGAAGACGCAGACATGTCCGCATCGCCGTGCACCAGATCGACCGCATCCTCATCATAGGCGGGATCCTCTGCCAGCAGCGCGTCCATGCAGCGGGTATTGCCGTTGCGTGCATCAAATTTTTCTGCGAGCGATTTTGCTTCCGCAAAGAAATAATCGCGCAGCTTCGCCGTTTCATAGGAATGATCCTCGTTCCAGAACGGGCATTCCCGCGGCATGAGCATCTGGAAGCTCTCGACCTTGACCTTCGAGAACAGACGGTATGCGCCCTCTGCAAATGCCAGACGCATCCGGTGATTGCGGCAGTTTGCGAAATTGCGCACCTCATGCCGGAACACGGTCATGCCGAGCGAACGGTTCGCCGCGGAGCAGTAATGCAGCAGCGCACCGATCTCGCCGAGCTTGTCCATCTCATGCCGCACCATCGGCCAAAGGCGCCGCGCCAGCATCCGCGCATCGCCGTAATCGCCGTGCCGGATGTCGTAGCGGATCCATGCGGCATAGGTATTCTGCGGCACATTTCCGCAGCGCAGCTCACCGGAAAAGATCGGCTTTCCGAGCTCCTTTGCACGCTCCGGCTGACCGAGCAGCAGCGCCATGCGCACATCATGCGAGACCTCGCAGGCGGCGCAGTCGCGCAGATCGTCCGGCTCAATGTCGCGGTATTTGCCGTATTCCTCTGCCGGCAGCAGATTGCCGAAGTATTCGGAGATCTTCTCGCGCAGATAGTAATAGGTGCGCAGGGATTTGCCGTTTTCCTCAAGACGGCGCTTGAAATCCGCCATGAACCCGTCGATCTGCTCAAGGGAGATGTGGTGGAAATCCGTTGCATTCTCGATCACGAGCTTGAATCCCCACATCAGGTTGTGGAAGCAGTCGTCATCCGCCTGCAGCTCCTCGGAGCCGTCATACAGCGCGACCATTTCCGGAAAAACGATCATCGCATCGACGTCATCGCTCTCAAAGGTCGATTCGTTCAGATAGCGGTAGCGGAACTGGAAGCTCCATTCATCGTTATGCGCTTCATCCGCCGCGGTATAGGCTTTTTTGATCGCACGGAGCCGCGGTGTTCCGTGCTCCATTGCCTGAAATTCTGCAATATATCGTTCTGCATCAAACATGTTCATGCTCCTCCGTTTTCATTTTGCTGCGGGAACGGCTTGTCAAACTCTGCCTGCAAATAATCGAGCATCTGCTGAAAGCCCTCCTCCGAGACCGGATATTCAGCCGTGCCTTCGATCTCGCCGCGCTCCTCCACGATCTCATAGCAGAGATCCTGCCGCCAGACTGCGATATGCAGGATGCCGTCCGCCGGATCAACGCGGTAACGCAGATGCTTCCGGCTGCCGGAATGCACATTGCCGACCTCAAAATAAAACACCTTCGGAATATCAAACGCATTGCGCGGCTGATGCTCCTCCATAAGACAACCTCCTCCGGCATGCTGCACCGGCACACCGCAAAATAACATCGCCCCCGCAGATGTTCCGGTCAGCGGAGCATTCCGGCGGGGGCAGCTTGTATCCGATTCTTATTTCTCGACCACGATCGGCGACGGCTCTGCGGTGAGCGCCTCCTCGATCGCGCCGTACACGCTGAACAGATCCTGTGCACAGGCTTCCAGCTTGCTGCAGATATGCGCATCCAGTCCGAGCGCCTCGCGCAGCTCATTGAGCGCTCTGCGCTCTGCGGGATCCTCAAATTCGTCGCAGACCGCAAACGAATACAGCTCCATATAGACCTTGCGCTTGCTGACCTCATTCAGCTGCGCCATGGTATCGCGGGCAGCCGCAGCCGCAGCCGGATCATATGTAAAACTGAACACACCGAGCGCCTCAGCGTAATCCGCGAGCAGCGCATCCTCCTCCGCGGTGACAACGCCGTCCTCTTCAATCATCTCAGAAGCAAGCGTCAGGAAAGCCTCTGCCTCGATCCGTTCAAATTCATGCAAAAACAGCACCGGAAATCCCATCCTTTCGTTTTATATTTCACACCGGACTTTGCCGTACTATCAGTATAGCACAATCTGCCGAAAAATGCAAGAGCAAATTCCGCGATTCATAAAACAAATTCAAATGTTTTGCTGTTCGGGCAGAAACCGCTCCGCCCGAAAGAGCCTTGCGGCGTTTTCCGCTGTGATCCGGCAGATCTCCGGCAGTGTCAAGCCCTTTTCCCGCGCCATGACCGCTGCGGTCTCCGGCAGCATGGTGCTGTCGCAGCGGCTCCCGCGATAGGGCACCGGCGCCATGTAGGGGCAGTCGGTCTCGATCAGCAGGCGGTCAGCGGGGATGCTGCGCAGTGCTGCGAGCGGTTTTTTCGCATTTTTGAATGTGAGCACGCCGGTAAAGCCAATGTAAAGCCCCATGTTCAGGACTTCCTGCGCGGTCTCCGCAGATCCCGGAAAGCAGTGCATCACGCCGGAAAGCGGCGCAAATTCGCGCAGGATCGCAAGCATATCGCCGGTCGCGTCGCGGCAGTGCAGGATCACCGGCAGACCGAGCCGCTTTGCAAGCGTCAGCTGCTCCCGCAGGATCCGCTGCTGCTGCGCCTTGTCATAGCCCTCATAGTGATAATCCAGCCCGATCTCTCCGATCGCGTGCACTGCATCCCGCATCGCGAGCTGCTCCAGCGTTTGCAGATAATCTGCCGGCGGAAAGGGTGTCTCCGGATGAATCCCCGCCGCCGCGATCAGCAGGTCGGGGAAGCGCTCCGCAAGGACTGCGGCATCCGTTGAGGTCTGCACATCCGTCCCGCAGACCATGCAGCAGACGATCCCCTTTTCCCGGAACGATCCCAGCAGCGCATCGCGGTCGTCATCGAACGCTGCGTCGGTATAGTGACTGTGACTGTCAAAAATGTACAAATCAGGCATCATGTTTTTGGACTCCTTTCCCACGGTTCATATCTTGTTCATGCAGATTCACATCTTGTTCACGAAAAATTGAAAAAAAGTGCAATCAATTCCAAATCTGCTGTGCTATAATAAAGCCATGATAAATGAACATGATAAATAATACCTCTCTACTTCTTCCCGAAGCGCAGCTGACTGATCATCAGCTGCGTTTTGTCATATCTGCGCGAATATGAACGCTGCGGCAGCGCAACTCTCCCAGCATTCGCAATACACGCCGCTGAACGCGGCTTCTGTGACGAAACTGCTCCATTCTGTTTCATTTGAAAAATGCACACTCTCCCATTGCGCGTTTCGGCATAATATGATAGCGGGCAGTGCCCGCTTCCATCCAAACGCGCATGAAGCGAAACTGTAAAATTTATGCTTCCTCTCCCATTGCGCGTTTCGGCATAATATGATATAATATAGGCGCGGTTCCATCCGGTTCCGCGTCTTTCTTTATGATACCATAACAGCGTATATGGTTTAATCGCCCGATCTGCAAGGGCATTCAAATAAAATATAATGAATGCATTTGTATTCATTATACCATAATACGGCAGAAAATGCAATGGAAGCGAAGGGATATTCCGCTGCCTGCTGATCATATTACAGAGGTGCAAAATGAAACGATCCGCTTTATATATCATCGCGTTCCTGTGCCTGATGCTGATGCTGATTCTGGTCGGTATTCTGCTCGGCATGACCGATAAAGGAAAAGCCCCGCCCGCGGCTGATCCGGAAGCTGTTTATCCGGATGATACCGCCGATGCACAGACCGGCGATCCCGAAGAAATGCTCGATTCGGAGCTTGAGGCGCTTCTGGAAGATATCCAGCAGCAGAATGAAGAAAATCCGCATGTTTCGCCGTCCGTTCCGCATGCGGATCTGACGCCGGATGACACGCCGGAAACAGAGAACCCGCAGGAAGACAAGCTGCAGGAACCGGCACAGTCCGCACCGGATGCCGCCGGCTCTGTGCTGCCGGATTACGAGGTCACAGACGGCGCCGCTGCGGTGACCGGCTTTTCGCAGGCTGATGCGGAACCGGATGCCGCGTTTGCCGTGCCGGAAACGCTCGGCGGACTGCCCGTCCGTTCGGTCGCAAAATACGGCTTCTACGGTGCAAAATATGCCGAACGCGTACAGCTGCCTGCGAGCATAGAGACAATGGGCGACTACGCATTCAACGGCTCGTCGCTGCAAACATTCGCGTTCGTGCCGGAGACCGCGCTGACCGTCGGAAACTTTGCCTTTGCCGACTGCAAGGCGCTGGAAACCGTCCGCTTCGCCGACCGCACATACACCTTCGGCGACTACTGCTTTGAGGACAGCACAGCGGTCTCCGTGAAGGCAGAGGGCTCCGCGCTCACGCTCGGCGACTTCTGTTTCAAGGATGCCGGTCAGCTCGAAGAAGTGCAGATCAGCGGAAACCTGACAACAGGGGAATCCTGTTTCCGGAACTGCGAATCGCTTTCCGAGGTGACGTTCTCCGGCGGCACGCTCTCGCTGGGGGACTGCTCGTTCCAGAACACCGGCGCGCGGACGGCCGCGTTCACGGACTGCACCGGCACACTCGGCGCGGAATGCTTCGCGGACAGCGACCGGCTCCGGAAGCTGACCGTCTGCGAGGGCATCACATCGTTCGGCGATTATGCATTTGCAGGATGCAAAAATCTGCGCGAGGTGTATCTGCCGGCAAGCCTCAGCGATCTCCCCGACACCTGCTTTTCCGACTGCCCGAACGTGGTCCTGCATGCGCCCGCCGGTTCTGCGGCGTATCAGTTCGCCGAACGGAACGGCATTCCCGTGCGGGAAATGTAATACAAAAAAGGAATCGAAAACATGATCGACAACTACTACAAAACCTACTGTCAGATGCGTGCTAAGAAAACCGGCAAGCCGGAAAAGCCCCCAAAGAGCTCCGGATTCGCATTCTGGAAGGATCTTGCGGATCAGCGCGGCAAGACCTACACGGTGCTGTTCGCGGCGCTCCGGATCATTTCGCTGCTTCTCGTTATTCTAACGCTCTGTCCGATCTCCGGAAACAGCGCGTTCTACGCCCCGATCGCAGTGCTTTCGGCGATGCTTGCCGCCGTGATGATCGCGCTGGTGATACTGGATAAGAAATGGCATAAAAGCTTTCTCTTTCTGAATATTTCGTATTATGATGCCATTGACCGCGCATTGCAGCTGAAAAAAGCTTTTTCCGAGCGGTTCCGGTTCCGGACCGCGGCGCAGTACGAAATGGTGCTTGCGGCGGCGCAGGAGCGGTACGGCGAAATGCGCGAGCATACCGAGCAAAAGCGGCAGAAAGCCGAGCAGATCCTGTTCGGCGGGATCCTTGCCGTGCTGCTTGCATTTGTGCCCGCGATCATCTCCGGATTCATGGAAAACTGCGGCACGGACAGCAATCCGTTCTCCGGCAATGTGCTTACCGTCACGACCTACGCAGGGCTCATCGTGTTTGCCCTGATCCTGATTCTGGGCTTTATCTATCTCGGCACGATCCGCGAGGTGCACAAGCTCGAAAAGGATCTGAAACAGTTCTCCGGATTCCTCGCCGACATCAGAATGCTGACCGAGATCGAAGCCGGTCTGCATCCGCTTGCCGGTCAGAAGCAGGATGAGGACGATGCGGGAAAGGATGAAGGAGGCAAAGAAAAATGAGTTCTAAAAATAACGGCAATCATCCGGCGGCAAAAAAACAGCCTGAAACCGTCATCCAGATTACGGATTCCGTGATTTTCACTTCACCGGAAAAAGATCCTGATAAAAACAAAAGCAGCGATACAGCATCCCAGCTGAACAAGATCAATCAGTTTTTAGATGACAACAAGGTCATTCTCGGACTGATTGTTACGATCGGCACGATCTTTATATCTGCTGCGATGTATCTTTACAAGAAAGGCTATCTTTCCTATTTCATTATCGGTGCGGAGTGGAATGATTTTGCTGACAAATCGGTATTTTATCTGCTGGCTTTTCCTCTTTGTATCATTGTCATTGCACTTTTTTCATTTGCATCATTGATTTTACCCTTCTTCATTATTTGTCACAAACCTTTGAAAGGACTCTATCTCTTTCTCATCAATATTTCCGTAACTCTGGATGTCTTCCTATTGATTGCAAAACATCAGAAAATCTTGCTATATTTTCTTATCACGTTAGTTATTTTTTTGATTCCGTTATTCTTAAACCGGAAGAATGCATATAAAGATAATCATACCGAATCTGATAAAAATATTCTTTTATTTTGGGGAATTGTTTTTCTACTTTTATTTATTCTTTCATGTGTGTGTGATAAATGCGAGTTAATTAAGTGGAATAATTGGGCACTTGTAAAAGTATTTTCCCTATTCTCACTTATTTTTCTAGCTGTAGAATATTTCTTCTATCGGGCTCTCGATAGTTTTCTATTGAAGAAAGACAAATCAAAGAAAAACAGCAAAGGCTTTGATTTAACATCTATTTTTTTATTTGCTGTTTTTTTGCTTGCAAGCGCAGGCTGCATGTTTCACGAAATCGGACATGACATGGCAGAACTTCAAAAATCATTCCCGATCATCTACATGTCCGAGAAACAGGAGCTCCAGCCGCCGGATGCAGAAACGATCCGCGAGATCCGCGAACTGGTTACCGTCACAACGACTATAACCACAACGGCAGCGCCCGCACAGGCAAACGGCTCGACAACAACGACAACGACCGCACCCCCAACAACCGCAAGCAATGTTCCGGATTCTGCCGTTGTGTATGTTGTACTTGCAGAAAATAAGGACAGCTATCTGGCAGCAATGGGAAAAATCGAGGGCGACGGCGCGGGCGGCATCCTGCGCATTGATCCGGACTGCCGCACCGTTCTGGAAAAAGGCAAGCAAACCACTGTCACGCTCACTTTCCGCGAGGTCACAAAAGATTATGTATACGCAAAGGAGGTCGCACCATGAACCGTGCAGTCATATTCTATTCTCTTGACGGCAACACGAAAGATGCCGCACAGAAGATCGCAGAGTCGCTCGGCGCCGCCTGCATCGAAATCGAGACCGCAGAGCCCATGCCCGACGGCAAGGCAAGCCGCATCCTCTACGGCGGCATGCTCTCCAGCCTGAAAAAGCGCCCGCCGATCAAGCCGCTCGCTGACAATCCGGAATCGTTCGACGAGATCATTCTCGGCACACCGGTCTGGGCGTGGAAATGCGCCGCGCCGGTCCGCAGCTTTCTCGCGGATTACGCGGTCGCGGACAAGGTGACTGCCGTTTTCACATGCAGCGGCGGCGCCGATGACAGCAAATGCATCGCCGACCTGAAAACAATGCTGCCGAACATCCGCTGTACCGTCATGCTCGCCGACCGGAACAGCACCTATGCAAACGGCAATGCAGTCCGGCTCAAAAAATTCATCGCGCAGCTCCGCGATGCTGAATGAAAGGGGATCCCATGCGCTCAATCCTGATTACAAATGATGACGGCATTGCCGCAGACGGGCTGATCCGTCTGGCAAAGGCAGCGCAGGCGTTCGGCGAGGTCTGGGTGGTCGCGCCGGACGGTCAGCGCAGCGCTGCTTCACACAGCATCACACTGCACAGCCATATTGACGTAATCCCGCACGATTTTCCGGTTGCGGGCGTCCATGCGTTTGCATGCAGCGGCACGCCTGCGGACTGCGTGCGCGTCGGCGGGCTGAATGTCATGCCGCAGCGTCCGGATGTTGTGCTCTCCGGCATCAATGCCGGCTTCAATGTCGCGTCGGATATCCAGTATTCCGCAACGGCGGGCGCTGCCTTTGAGGCGGCGTTTCAGGGCTATCATGCGATCGCGCTCTCCGAGGATATCGGCGGCTGCCATGCCGTCACGGACGCATTCCTCGACGAGATCCTCGCGGAGCTGATCGGTCAGAAAACCGCTGCCGGACAGATCCTCAATGTCAATTTCCCCGCATGTCCGCTGTCGGAATGCCGCGGCATCCTGCGGAACCGGACAGTCTCCCGCGGGATGATCTTCCGCGACCATTACAACGTCATCGAAACGCTGCCGGATCACGGCATGCGGCTCATGGTCGAGGGCGACCACGACCTCAAAGCCGAGGACGGCACCGACTTGCAGGCGGTTTTGCAGGGCTATGTCTCAATCGGCATCGCAAACAATATCGGATAAACAAGGAGAACCCAAATGAACCAGAACCCCACGCAAACGAAACCCTTTGCATCACCCAAGCAGTACGCGATCTGCTCACTTTTTCTCTGCCTTGCCGCAGCGCTGATTGTCGCGGTTATTATTGTCACTGCCTGCGGCGATGATAATCTTGCCGGTCATCTCGGACTCCTGTTCGGCGGTGTGGTCGGCGTGATCCTGTACCGCCTCGGCGGAAACAAACTGCATCTCGGCGCACAGATCCGCAATTTTCATGTGACCGTTCCGCTGGTGACCTTTGTAACGCAATGGACGGCATGTGAGCTTGCATCCACGCTTTACGGTCTGATCGCCTGCCGCTTTTCCTCGATCAAGCCCGATACAAACGACAACAGCACGCTGCTGCTGATCCTCGGCTCTGTCATCATCGCGCCGGTCAGCGAGGAGCTGATGTTCCGGCTTTGCGGAATGGGACTGCTGAAAAAATGCAGCAAAAAGTGGTTCACCATTCTGTTCACCACGCTGCTTTTCGCGCTGCTGCACAGTTTTTACAGCGCGCAGGGCGTTGTGAATATCTTCACAGGCACGATTTTCGTAGCGATCTGCTATTATGAAACGGAAAACATCCTGTATACGATCCTTGTGCATATGCTGCACAATCTCTGCTGCCTGCCGGATCTGTCGCTGATCTACCGGCTGGAAAACGGCTATTCGCTGCTCACGGCGCCTGCCGCAGCGGTCAGTCTGATCGTCTTCCTTGCCGGACTCTACTGGTTTGTGAAGGTATTCCCGCAGAAATATGCAGTACCGGCAAATGTACCGCAGCCGGATGCAGAAAATGCTTCCTGATTTGTGTTCATACTGATCTTTCTGCGGATCCTGCAATCATACAAAATGATCTGCCCCGAAGTGAATGTCACCTCGGGGCAGATTTTTTGTTTATGTGTACACTTTGTTACAGATGCAAGATGATTACGGGTTGAACGGATGCGCAAAATTGAACGTGTTCTTGAAGGTGGTTACATAGGAGCTGCTCACAGTAGATGTGATGTGGCTCTTGAGCGTCTTTCCGCAATAGTCAAATGCGTTTGCGTTGCTGCCAGCCAGATTCTTGCGGTTGGTGACGATCTGGTTGAGATACAAGCACTCGCGGAATGCATTGCTCTGAATCGCGAGTGCGGCATTTGTGGAAGATGTACCCTCAAAGGTTACCTTTTGCAGAGCACCCCATCTGAATGCGTTTGCACGGATGGTTGTAACAGACTTCGGAATCTTGATCTCGAGCACATTGCCCATGCCCTCGAAAGCTTCGTTGCCGATCGTAGTGATCTTGCAGTTCGTCGGCCATTTGATCGTGCCCAGCGTCTGATACTGGAATGCTCTGTCGCCGATCTCCGTGAGATTGGACGCATCTGTCATGTTCAGCGTATGAATGGATGTTTCATACTTATAGTGATGCCGCTCATTGAACCAGTCCGGATGATCGTCGATTGCTGTGACACGGAAAGCTTCAGCAGCAATCGTTGTGACTTTGTAATTATAATTGTTGATCGTCACGCAGGCAGGAACATTGATGGAAGAAACATTGGTGATTCTTCCAATCAGGGCTACACTGTTGCTGCCGTTAAACTGGTACAGCAGACCGTTGGCTGCGTAGCCATGTCCCATGTAATCCAGTGCGACCGGATACTGCGCTGCGCTTGCGGTGATACTTTCCACAACAGGGAGTACCGGAACAGAAGAAATTGCCGGAGCAGCGCACATGAAAATTGCAGCTGCAGATGCGATAACAGATTTGACTGATCTTTTCATTTTCAAAATCTCCTAATCATCAATTATTTTGTTATAATGGTAAAACAAAAAGTCCTGTCTATTACCCGTAAATTCTGCGATAATCAGAAAATGGAGAACGGACGAAGTGCGAACGGGCAGCCCTTGAATGCATCGGGGCTTCCGGTCAGGGTTCTGCCGCTGGACATGTGCGTAAACTTCGTGCAGTAGCCGAAAGCGAGGCTGCCGAAATTCAGAGCAGGCGTGTTGGCATTACCGCCCGGGATCTGGAGATCCTTCAGATTTGCCCATCTGAATGCCTGTGCACGGATCTGTGTGACCGAAGTCGGGATCGTAATCGCTTCCAGATCGCGGATGCCCTCGAAAGCGCTGTTGCCGATCGTGGTGATATGGCAGTTGGTCGGCCACTTGAGGGTGCTGAATGTCTGATACTGGAATGCTCTGTCCTCGATCTCGGTGAGGTTGTAAGCATCGGTCATATCCACGGTATGAATGGAGGTGGTGTAGTTATAGTGATGATTGGTGAACCAATCCGGATGATCGTCAATCGCTGTAACGCGGAAAGCACCGGCACCGATCTTCGTAACAGCACGGTTAATGCCGTTGATCGTCACGTATGCAGGAACCTTGATATTGGAAACGTTTGTGATTCTGCCGACGAGCGAAACAGTGCTGCCGCTGTTGAAACGATACAGCAGACCGTTTGCCGCGTAACCCTGTCCCATGTAATCCAGTGCGACCGGATACTGTGCAGCACTTGCGGTGATGCTTTCAACAACAGGGAGTACCGGAACGGACGAAATTGCCGGAGCTGCGCACATAAAAATAGCAGCTGCAGATGCGATAACAGATTTGACTGATCTCTTCATTTTCAAAATCTCCTCATAAAATAATTTCATCAGAATTATAAATAGATTGCAAAGTCCGTGATACAGCAAAGCGATTATATGCAACAATTTTGCCGAGCGACGGTACCTTTCGCGCGGCAATCAGGGAGCAGAACTTCCGGATTGTTCTCAATGATCCCTGTTTTCCACGCTGCATACGGTAATTTCCGCTCTGCTTGCAGAGATTATAGCACATAATTTTCGGGAGGTCAACCAAATTTTGTGACATTTACCAATATTTAAGGAAATCTTAATATGTCTCGTTTTTTCAAAATTCAGGCTCAAATGTCCTGACTTGTGAATTTATTGCTTTTTCATATTTTTATAATTTTGAATCATATTGCTATACTAAAAACCATATGTTTCACGCAACATATCCCAACATATAAGCGCCGTTCCGCTCCGATCGGAAACCGGAAGCAGCACGCGCCCGCGCGCGCACATTACAATCAGAAGCCCCCTGCAAAGAACGTATTACATCCATTTTCCGCGATCCGTTCACTCCCAAAAAATGCCCGTTCGTTCCTTTCACTCCGCTCAGCTGACACTTGGTTCTTTTTCGATTGCGATCGACAATCCCCTGTGCTATAATGCAGACACAGTCGAGGTCAGAAAGGAGCTGAACAACATGTCGATTTGGGATTGGCTGGCAGGACTTTTCGGATAAACAGATCCGGCAAACAATTCTCGGTTTACAATCACGGGCTGCAAAAATCCGCAGCGCTGTGTAAGGTGTAATACAAATCATATTTTTCAGGAGGTTTTCTTATGAAACACAAGAGCGTCAAAAAAATCACATCCCTTCTTCTGTCCGGTGCCCTGCTTGCAATGGGTACGGCAGGCATCATGCCCGCGATGCATGCGAGTGCAGCCACAGCTGATCCGTCCTATGTAACTGACAACGCCGCAAAATTGCGGTACTATTACGAAATTATCCCTGGAACAAACAACTGCAAACTGGAAAGAATCACTGATCTCAACGGAACATGGAGTCTGACAACCAAAACAGCAATTACGATTCCTAGTACTATCACTGTAAAAAACGGCAACACCAGTTCAACATACACAGTCACTGAACTAGGCGGCTTCCAGAATCAGGCTGTCATTCACAGCAACAACCCCGATCATACCAGAGTTGCCACACTCACAATACCGAACACCGTGAAGAGAATCAATCGTCAGGCATTTATTGATTACGAAGTCCCGGCTTTGACTACTCTGAAAATCAATGTGGGTGCTCTGAACTATTGTGCACCGGATGCCTTCGGTCGGAACTGTAATCTAACTTCCATTAAAATCTATAATCCGTCCAGTAATGCATATAACATCAACACAAATACGAAGAGCTCCTTTGAAAATTATTACGGCGCCTTACTTACCACAACCTATAAAGCCTGCAACGGCGATCTGTTCAAGCTCAACAATTCGTCACTCGCTAACAAACTGACATTTCTTGGCGCAGTAAGCACTTCTCCTTATTACAAGCAGGTTGCATATGAATATGCACAGAAAATCGCACAGGATAACGGTTTTACCGCAACCAATATTTCTGTGCAGAAAAAGCTGGAAATGATTTACAACTATATGAAGACCAATGTCCGTTATTCATACATTCTTGACACTGAGAACGAAAGAACAACAGCTTTTGGCGCTTCACCGCTTGGCGTACTGGCATTTCATTCCGGTATCTGCGAAGGTATCGCTTATGGATTTGAATATCTCTGCCGCGCAAGCGGAATCAATGTCACAAATTCTGCATCCACTTCCAGCGTGCTTGATGTTTCATTGCCGGCGCATCTTGCAAATGCATTCCGTTTTTCCTCGAATCAAGGATACTACATGATTGATTGTACAACATCCTCCTTCATGACCACAATGGGATATGAAACGGCAGGATTTAGCGATGCCTACGTAAACGATAAGAATACGTTAAACCATAATCGCAGCACAATTCCTTTCTCCTACAGTAATCTGAACAGCGCAAACTTCTGCGAAGGCAATTCTTATTTTAAGATTGAAACCCAGATCAATGACAGTATGGATGTCGAAATCTACGATAAGAACAATCCGAACTGCAAATTCACAAAATTCACTGCAAAACCTAAAAACGTTATCGGTCAGTCGTACAAGCCTGAACAGTTTGCAGGAACATCTGAATACAATCCGAATTATAATCCTCCCACTGAATTTCCGCAGTACGTCTCCAGCTATGTCTACTTCGGTATCAAGGTCGGCGGCGTCGTCATCAATACGACCAACGGTTCCTCCCAGAATATCACCGTCAACGGTCATACCTACAAGGTCCAGTTCAAGACTCTCAACTATGCACAGACCGGTGTAGCTCCGCGCTCTGCTTACAGCGACTACTACTACCTCTCGATCACCAGAATCTGATCTGAAAATCTGCAGCTGAATGGATTCATGATACACAACAGCGCCGCAGGGATTTCCCGCCTGCGGCGCTCTTTCTGTGCGGTCAGAACAATGTCATCTCCTGCCCGCGGATCCATTCCAGATCGGCTTTGACGGCGCAGAGCTCCGCGCGCAGCTCATCGCAGCCGTCTTTCTGCATCGCCCCGAGCCGGAAAACCGACTTGTTGAGATCGGTCAGCGGCTGATTCGGCACGAACAGATGCAGCGGGATGCTGTACCGGCGCCAGTTCGCTTCCAGCGCTTCGATCGCAGCCGAAACCGCATTCTCCTGCTGCGAATCCAGCGATTCCAGCACCAGATCCGTCCCGCGAAGCAGCCTGCCGCAGCAATGCCGCACCGTCACGACAGAGCAGATCATCAGCAGAACCAGCATCAGCAGCACTGCAAGCGCCGTCCGGATGCGCTTGTTGCTCATACAGCCGCCTCCTTTTTGATGAGACAGCGCAGCCCCTTGCGGTCGGCTGTCAGCAGAAAAATGTCCGCGGCGGAAAGCTGCTTCTGCCGCAAAATCCCGTTCAGGCGTGCCGGATCCCAGCCCGCCGCACGCATCCCCTCGCGGCTGATGCTGCCGTCCGCGATCAGCACCTCCGGCGGATCCGAAGATTCCGGACGCAGTTGCAGATCGGCACAGGTCGCCGCGCGCGCCGGCGCCTTCTGATAAACCGAAACATTGCCGTTTGTCTCCACGACCGCCAGCTGCACCTCCGTAATATCAAACACACCGCTCCCGCGCAGCGCCGTCATCAGGTCATCAAGCGAAAAACGCAGCGCGCGCATCACCTGCTGATCGAGCCTGCCGCCCCGAATGATGATCTGCGGCGAACCGGCGAGCAGATGCCGCAGCTTCCGGTTTTTCAGCACGCCCCATGAGAGCAGCACCTCAAAGCAGATCAGCAGCAGCATCGGCACAATGCCCATGAGCAGCGGCAGATTCTGGTCTTCCAGCGGCAGCGTCGCGATATTGGAAATCAGAATCGTGACGACCAGCTCCGTCGGCTGCAATTCGCCGAGCTGCCGCTTGCCCATGAGCCGGATGCCGAAAATCACGATCGGATACAAAATCAAAACACGCAGAAAACTGACAAGCATCGCCTACCCCCTTCCGTTTGTGTCAGAGCGCCTCTGCATCCTCATAACTGAGCTCCGGATGCAGCGCAAGGTTCAGCGCAAACGCCAGCAGCCTTGCAGCGTGATGCAAAAGCTGGTCGATGTTGCGCGGCGTGACCATCATGTTCGGGACTGCATGCAGATCCGGCTGCATGTGTTCGCCCGCAGCCTGCATGATGACCGTGTGCAGATCCACGACCGTCGGCACACCGATTGCCAAAACCGGTATGCCGAGCGTCCGTAGGCTTAGTTCCGCGCGGCGGTTCTGTACCCCGCTGCCCGGCGAGATGCCCGCATCCGAGATCTGTACGGTCGTGCCGAGCCGACGCAGATCCGAGCAGGCGAGTGCGTCGATCGCGACCACACATGCCGGCTGCACGGTCTCCTTCAGCGCCGCGATCAGCTCCGCAGTCTCAATGCCGGTCTGCCCGAGTACCCCGTTCGCCAGCACACTGACCTGCC
The DNA here is from genome assembly GCA_001603005.1 of Clostridiales bacterium Firm_04. GTDB lineage: Bacteria > Bacillota > Clostridia > Oscillospirales > Ruminococcaceae > Firm-04. The sequence continues at coordinate 200,921 of LVAJ01000030.1, read as the reverse complement.
GCAGTCCGCGCAGAAACGCGGTGTCCGGCGCATTGTCCTGCAATTCGCGCCGCAGATGCCGCGTTGCAAGAATGCGTCCGGCAGTCTCCGGACCGATCGCATCCGGCGTGATCTCCGCATTGCCGAGCCCCGCGATCAGCACCGCACCCTCCGGCAGGAACTGCCGCAGCTCCGCCGCAAGCTCCGTGACCTGTTCCCGCAGCTGCGGCGTTTCATGGTGCAAATCCCCGCTTTCCAGCGTCAGATAGCGCCCTTTTCCGCGCCCGATCGCCGCGCCCTGCTCGTCCGAATCAATCGTGATATCCGTGATCCGGAAGGCATGTCCGCGCTGCCGCATGTGGATGCCGGAGCATTCCGGGAGCTGCTCCGCGCGCTCGACCGCAAGGTCTGTCCGGCTGCTGCGCCCCTGATTCTGCATGTGATCCCTCCCCAAGCGGAAAACTTGTGCATTCCGCCGAAACAAAGTTCGATTTTTCGCGCAAATTCCGCATTTTGCCATATTGCATTTTTGTGCCGAACCTGATATAATAATAGTTGGTTTGGCAGCATGTAAACTATGCGGTCCCCACCCGCGCCGGCAGAATGGTCCCGCCATAATCGTTCTGCATTTACTGTATGCCGCTTTCCAGAAATTATTCACAATTCTGCAAATTGGCAGACAAGAAAAGGAGTACCAAACAATGGCAGCTGCAAAGAATACTGCGCCGAAAAAGCGCCCGACACCGGAAAAAAGAGATAAGACCAACAAGATCCGTGCAGCACGGAACAAGGCTACCAAGTCTGCTCTGAAGACTGCGATCAAGAAGGCATATGTCGGCGGCACCGATCGTACCGCTGTGATCCGTTACGCAATCAAGCGCGTGGATCAGGCTTGTGCAAAGGGCATCCTGCACAAGAACAATGCTGCGAGAAAGAAGTCTCAGCTGATGAAGCTGCTGAACAAGGCTAGCTGATCGGATCCAAAAGCAAATTGCAAATGACCGCCGCTTTCCAGAACGGAGAGCGGCGGTTTTTCGTATCTACGAGAAAATCACATCTTCCAGCTCCGCGCGCAGCCGCCGGATGATCTTCTTTTCCAGCCGCGAGATATACGACTGCGAAATGCCGATCGTCTCCGCGACCTCTTTCTGCGTGCGCTCATGCCCGTTCAGCAAGCCGAACCGCATCTCCATGATCTGCCGCTCGCGCGGGTTCAGCCGCATGACCGCTTCCCGCAGCAGGCGCCGCTCCGATTCCTGCTCCACGCCGCGGCAGACCTCGTCGCCGTCCGTGCCGAGCAGATCCGAAAGCAGCAGCTCATTGCCGTCCCAGTCCGTGTTCAGCGGCTCGTCAATCGAGATTTCTGCACGCTGCTGCGAGACTTTCCGCAGGTGCATCAGGATCTCATTCTCAATGCAGCGCGAGGCATAGGTCGCAAGCTTGATGTTCTTTTCCGGATGAAAGGTCGCGACAGCCTTCATCAGCCCGATCGTCCCGATCGAAATGAGATCGTCCAGCGGAACAGCAGGCGTCTCGAATTTCTTCGCAATATACACCACAAGCCGCAGATTATGTACAATCAAAGTCTCCCTTGCCGCGCGGTCGCCCTTTGCAAGCGCCGCAAACGCCTCTGCTTCCTGCGCACGCGTCAGCGGCGCCGGCAGCTGATCCGCGCCGCTGAGATAATGCACCGAATCGCCCATTTCCGGCAGCAGCAGCTTCAGCATCTGGAAGTACCGTTTCAAAAATCGCATAAATACGCTCCTTTCCTTGTTATCCGCAGACCGATGCCGGCAAAATCGCAGCCGTCTGCGGATTCTCTGTCAATGCGATCAGCACATCGGCAGGCGATTCGGCGGTGCGTCCTGCCTGACAGACCGCCGCGTATTCCGGCTGAAACGCAGGCAGCAGCGCCCCGCCCGCGACCGTCCGCACCGGCAGCATCCGGAAACCTCTGCATGATGCAGCCGCCTGTTCGGCATCTGGATAGCCGGCGAGCCAGCGGGAGAGTGCAGCCGTCGGGCAGACCACGACCGGCTTGCCCGTGAACGCATCACAGAGCGTGTTGCCGGTGTCCGCGATCGCGGGCAGCAGAAAATCCTGTCCGGCAAGCCGCAGATGCAGCCGGAATCCGCCGCGCGGTTTTGCCGCGGTATGCCTTGCCCAGAGCGCCGCGCATGCCGATGCGAATGCCGTTCCGCCGAGCAGCGTCAGCAGGGAAATGTCCGCGTAAATGACCGTGTTCTGCATGTAAAGCCCCGCCGGTCGGAACAGCACCGCCAATGCCCGCAGCATGCCGCAGAAAAACATGCTCACACCGAGGAACACCGCCGTCTGCCGCAAAAGCCGCTTCCGCCCGAATGCCGCCGCACAGACCATGCCCGCAGGCAGCAGCCGCACCGCCGGTAGCAGCAGTTTCGGCAGCGGCGGCAGCAGAATCACCAGCGCACTGATCGCGCCGAGCATTGCACCGAGCAGCCCGCGCAGCTTCGGCAGCGGCGTATGCGTCAGGCGGGCGGCGGCATGCAGCAGCGCATAGTCCGCCCAGAGATTTGAGAGCAGCAGCACATCCAAGTAAATCGTCATGCCAATCACCAGTCACATTATACCACGCACGCGCCGCAAATGCTGTCGAAGTGCTGAACGCCCGAACAAAGAACAGGATGCCCCGAATCAGTCAACGGGACATCCTGTCTGCTCTATGATTTCCGCGCAGAATGCAGCAATTTCATCCTGATGCGCTGCGACATCCGCTTTCTGCTCCACGCCGCATAAGCCGAGACTGCCGCAGCACGGGATCTCCAGATGACCGTAGAAATGCGTGACCGTCCGGATGATCTGCTCACACTCATGCATCCCCGGACCGGTTCGCAGCGCGATGCAGTAGCCTCGTTTTCCGCGTCTGACCGCGGCATGCGGCTCATGCGTATTGCACCACGGCGTACAGCGGTCAATGAACGCTTTGAACTGCCCCGGCACATCCGCCCAGTACGAGGGCGAAACCGAAATGATGATATCCGCCTGTTCAAATTCCTGTATGATGACCGGAATATCGTCCTGCTGCACGCAGACCGCCGTTTCGTGGCAGGTGCGGCAGCCCTTGCAGAATCCGAAGCTGTAATCGTCTATGCAAATCGTTTTTGTGCGGCATCTGCCGGACAGATGCGCAGCCGCAAGCCGGACGATCTCCGCAGTCGCGCCGTTCCGGACGGGGCTGCAATTGAGAATCAGTACATGCATCGCATTTTCTCCTTCCATGATATTGTTCACCATTATAGCACGATTTTGTCGCTCTGTCAATCAAAAAACGCTATGGCATTTCGCATCGGAAATACCACAGCGTTTGCTTTTTATCGGAACGGTGTGCCGTCCTCACAGAGAATCGCCAGCCGCTCTGCATGCATCATGCCCGTGCGGACATCCGGCGCATGCTCCGGCAGCCATGCCAGAAACGCGTCGGTCAGCAGCCCCGGATTCACATTGACCGAGGTACCTGCGGGCATCCGCAGCTTCAGCCAGAGCCCGTCTTCCAGCGTCTGCGTCATCATGATCTGCGCCTGCGCCTTGACATCGACCTCTGCCGTGCCGCGTTTTGTTTTCTTTTCGACGATGATCTCCGGCTGCGCAATGAACGTATCCCACGCCGCGCGCAGAGCATCCGCCTTTACGCTTTCATCCGCACAGTCCAGACAGACCGCGTAATCCGCAAAGGCAATGTCCGTATGCTTGCGCACCGGCGCCGCAACCGATTTCAGCTGCAAATCCGGCGGCAGGACGCGGTTCAGCCGCTCCATTGCCTCCTGCATAGACATGTCTCCGTCAATGCGGAAATCCATGCACTCGCAGCCGCTCTCATAGCCAAGCGAAAGCGCAAGCGGAAACATCAGATAGGCATGCGGATTGAAGCCCTCTGTGAACCAGATCGGCACCCCCGCGCGCCGGAACGCACGCTGCATGCAGCGCATCAGATCCAGATGCGAGATGTATTTTGCACGGCGGCGCTTTTCAAAGGTCGCTCTGACCGGTACCATATCTGTCTCTCCTTTTGCAATCTGCGGCTGTTACGAATGTGCCTGCTTCTGCGGCATAAAGTCCAGAAAGCGCAGTCCCTGATACGAGAGCACACCGCGGTCGCCGCGGCGGATCGCCTCATAGACTTTTCCGGGCACAAGCAGCTCCAGCCGGCTGCCCGCCTTTTCCTCAAAGGTGATGTAGTAAAAATTCGTGTTCGCATAGCGCGCATCGTCCGGCGCCGAATTGAGATCGCGGCGCACATCTCTGCGCTTGTAGATCACAGTTGCGTTCACGGTTGTCATCCCGCCGAGCTCACCGCGCTTTTCCTTTGCCTTGCGCCGGAGCCAGATCATGGCGACGACAACTGCCACGATGATAAACATTGCCAGCGGAATTGCCTTCAAAAACGGAACGATTGATTCATACGGATTTCCTGCACCTGTCATTTTTTGATCCTCCAAAAAAACAGTTTTTGAAAATCCTCTTTCCTTCTGTAAAAAAATCAGTATCAGAATTGCATTCTCTGTGTCTGTTGATCGTTGAACGCTGCGGGATCCGCTGCCTGCTGCTGCGCAGGCGGTGTGAACTGTGCGGGCTGTGCATACTGCTCCGGCTGTGCAGCGGGCTGTCTGAACTGTGCCGGCTGCGCATCCTGTCTCTGCTGCGCGGCGGCTGCTCTCGAATGCCGGTAGACCTCCGGCTCCTGCATCAGCTGGTTCGCGATCACGCGTCCGAGCAGTGCTTCGTCCTCGCTGACTGCCGGCGCCGGCGAAATTCTCCGCTTATAGCCGACAAAACGCTTGCGCTGGTAGGTCAGAAGACCGGTGTCGCCCTCTGCCAGCATGCCATATTTCTTGCCCGGAACCTTCAGCTCCAGACGGGAGCCGTCCGGTGCCTGAAAGGTCACGTAATAGCTCGTGGATGTTGTACCGCTGGAATACACCCCGTTCATCTGCATCGAACCGCCCGTACCGCTGACTGATGTGCGCTTGCTGACGACCTTTGCCTCTACCGTCAGCACAGGCGCCTTGCTGTTTTTCGCTTCCTCGGAAACATGATTCACGATCTTATAAATGATGAGTCCGAAAACTGCCGCGAAGATCAGAAACATGAACAGACCCATAATGCTGATTGTAAAACCCATGCTGAAACCTTCTTTCTGCTTTTATCTATATGACAGTATTACGATATTACGATGATTTCGCTTCTTCTTTCAGTGCCTTGTAGTCAAAGCAGGGATGCCCCGTCACCTTCGTAACGCCGCATCCGGCGCAGTTCAGGCGGCAGTGCTGCGTGGTCTGTGCCTGCTTTGCCTTTTCATTTTCGCGGATCAGGAATGCCTTATCCACGTAATAATCCAGATGATCCCACGGGAACACCTCGTCATAGGGGCGCGGGCGGTTCGCGTAGAACTCGACATTCAGCCCGTGCTCCGCAAAGGATTCGAGCCAGAGGTCATAGCGGAAATGCTCCGACCATGCATCGAAAATGCAGCCGCGCTTCCATGCGCCGTAGAGCACATCGCAGAGCCGGCGGTCGCCCTTTGCCAGCACCGCTTCCAGAATACTCGCATCCGGAAAATGCCAGCTCGCGCGGATCCGCTTGTGTCCCGCGACGGCTTCCTCAAGGATCTTCTGCTTGTGCGCGATCATCTCGCGGGTATCCTGCGGGTGAAACTCGAACGGCGTGAACGGCTTCGGCACAAAGGTCGCGATCGAGCAGGAGATCTGCACCGGCTTACCCTTCGGGCGGCGTTCCATTTCGTAGAACATGTCCACGACGCGCTGCGCCAGCTCGATGATGCCGCGGATATCGTCATCCGTTTCGGTCGGCAAGCCCATCATGAAGTAGAGCTTGACCGATGTCTGCCCCGCATTGAACGCGATCTTGCAGGTGCGCATGAGTTCTTCCTCGGTGACGTTCTTGTTGATGACGTCGCGCATCCGCTGCGTACCGGCTTCCGGCGCAAAGGTCAGACCGCTGCTGCGGACGCGTCGCAGGCGGTTCATGAGCCCCGTGCTGAAATTGTCCACACGCAGCGAGGGCAGGCTCAGATTGATATGTTCATTGTCGGTAAAGGTGAGCAGCCCGTCCATCATCTCCTCGATCTGCGAATGATCCGAGGTCGAGAGCGAACAGAGCGACAGCTCCTCATAGCCCGTGTTGTCGATCAGCTTCTTTGACTGCTCACAGATCGTTTCCGGCTTTTTCTCGCGGAACGGGCGATACAGAAAGCCCGCCTGACAGAACCGGCATCCGCGCAGACATCCGCGCAGTACCTCTGTCACGGCACGGTCATGCACGATCTCCGAAAACGGCACGACAAATTCCTCCGGCGCGGGACATGCATCGAAATTCTCGATGATCCGCTTCCGGACTCTTGCCGGCGCGCCGTCCCGCGGTGTGACCACCTGAACGGTGCCGTCCTCGTTGTAGGTGACGTCGTAGAGCGACGGGACGTAAACGCCCTGAATCTGCGCGGCAGCTTTCAGGAACTCCGAGCGCGTTGCGCCGGCATCCCGCATTTTGACGTACAGATCCATGACCTCCAGATCGACCTCCTCGCCTTCACCGAGGAAAAAGAGGTCGCAGAAATCCGCGATCGGCTCCGGATTGCACGCGCAGGATCCGCCCGCGCACACGATCGGCGCAATGTTCTCGCCGCGGTCGCGCTGATAAATCGGTACGCCCGCCAGATCGAGCATATTCAGGATATTCGTATAACAAAGCTCATATTGCAGCGTGAAGCCGATGAAATCGAAGTCCCTGATCGGCTCCAGACTTTCCAGCGCATAGAGCGGCAGATGATGCTCCCGCATCAGCGCTTCAAAATCGGTGTCCGGCGCAAACACGCGCTCACACCAGTATTCCTGCCGCTTGTTGATGACAGAATAGAGCACCTTCATGCCGAGGTGGCTCATGCCGACATCGTAGCGGTCGGGGAAGCAGAACGCAAACCGCGCTTTGACCTGCGATTTGTCCTTCATGATGCTGCCCGGCTCGCCGCCGATGTACCGCGCAGGCTTCTGCACCCGCAGCAGCAGCGGTTCAATTTGTTCAAAGAGGTTCATTCAGATGTGCCTCCGGCGGATTGATAATGGAGCGCTGCTCCAAACCTCGCCAAAGGGATCTCATCCCTTTGGAATCCCATTTATGGAAATATTCGTCTTCGGATGCCGCCTTATTCCGCGATCTGCTTCCGGACAAAAGCCCCTGCCGGCACAGCCGTATCACACAGGAACGAGCAGTCCATGACGGCATGGTTCGCCGATCCGATCGGTTCGCCGCCGCCGTTTTGCAGGTCGCTGACCGTGAGGGCAAGCGGCTTCTGCTGCGGCATCAGGATCTCGACGGCATCGCCCGCGAAAAAGCGGTTGCGCTGGCTGACATAGAGCCTGCCGTTTTCCTGCTTCTGCACAATGCCGACGACCTCATAGTCGCGGATATAGCCGTTTTCCTCCTGCCAGATCAGATCCCTGCGCTGCCCGAATGCAAAGCCGACCGTATACGGACGGTGGCTGACATTGTTCAGCTCCTGCATCACCCAGTCCGGCACATCGCGCGGCGGGGTATCGAACAGGCAGTCCAGCGTCATGCGGTAGGCGTTCGTCACGCCCGCAACGTAGTACGCCGCCTTTGCTCTGCCCTCGATCTTGACCGAATCCACGCCCGCTTCCGCCAGTTCTTTCAGGTAGGGGAGCAGGCACAGATCCTTTGCATTGAGGATATAGCTGCCGTCGCTGTCCTCATCCACGGGAAAATACTGTCCCGGACGCTTTTCTTCCATGAGCGCATATTTCCAGCGGCAGGACTGCGCGCAGGCACCGCGGTTCGCATCTCTGCCCGTCAGATATTCCGACAGCAGACATCGCCCCGAAATGCTCATGCACATCGCACCGTGCACAAACACCTCGATTTCCAGTTCCTTCGGTGTTTTCGCGCGGATCTCCGCGATCTCTGCGATCGAAAGCTCCCGCGCCAGCACCACGCGCTGCACGCCCATATCCCAGAGCGCATTCGCTGTCTGATAGTTCACGACACCGGTCTGTGTCGAAGCATGCACCGGAAGATCCGGCGCAAGCCTGCGGATCTGCGTGATGACGCCGAGATCGGCTGCAATGACCGCGTCGATCCCGCAAGCCTTCACCTGCTTCAAAAATTCCGGAAATGCGTCCATTTCCGCATTGCGCGGCAGGACGTTCACGGTGAGATACACCTTCACGCCCTGACCGTGTGCCTGCCCGACGGCAAGCCGCAATGCGTCCATATCAAAGTTTTTTGCCGCGGCACGCATGCCGTATTCCTTTGCACCTACATAGACCGCATCCGCGCCGTATTGCAGCGCTGCGGCAAAGCATTCCGCATCGCCTGCCGGTGCAAGCAGTTCCGGCTTCATCATTATGATTCGCCGTTTTCCGCAGCATTTGCTGCATCATACTGCGCCTGAACCATTGCGAGGTTCTGGTTATGCTGTTCCAGTGTCTCCGCAAAGAAGGTCTCGCGCGTATCAATATTCGCGTTGAAGTAGTAGTAGTTGGTCTGATCCGGATAGAGTGCCGCTTCGATCGCAGCGCGTCCCGGATTGCAGATCGCTCCGGGCGGCAGACCGACACCGGTATAGGTGTTGTAGGCATTGCACATGGTCTCGTTATCGCGGTCGAGGTTCGGCGCGATGGTTTCCTCTGCATATTTTCTGGTCGGGTCAGACTGCAGCTTGGCAAAATCCGCAGGATCCAGCAGACGGTTGTGGAAGACCGAGGAAACCTGCTTCATATACTTCTTGTCACTCGATTCCGCCTGAATCATGGACGCCAGCGTGATGATCTGATCGAGGCTCATGTTCAGCTCGTTCATTTTCTTGTAATCGCCGTCCGTGAGCTTGGAATTGAAGTTCGCGTAGATCTTCTGCGCGACGATGTTCGGATCCTCGCCGACATAAAATTCATAGGTATCCGGGAAGCAGTAGCCTTCCATCTGCATGAATTTCAGATCGGAAGCTTCCGGCAGATAATCCTCAAATTCAAAGCCGTAGTTGCCGCTGTTGAAGAAGAAGATGAACTTATCCGGATCACAGATCTGATATTCTTTCAGACGCTGTGCCGCCTGCAGCAGCGTATAGCCTTCCGGAATGACGACCTTCTGCGTTTCGCGTCCTTCCTTGACATAGTTGCGGCAGAGTTCTGCGATCATCGCTTCGTAGGACATGCTCGGTTTCAGAACATGGTCGCTCGCGATATACTGACCGTCAGCGCCCTTCATACGGGAGATGAAGCGGAAGACCTCCGGCAGCGAAATGATCTTTTCCTCTTTCAGGATCTCTGCGATCTCGCGCGTGCTTGCGCCCTCTGGGATCGTGACCACCTGCTGGTCAACGCCCTTTTCGATGCCGTACATCTCTTTTGCGACTGCAAGGATCGCCACAGAAAGCACCGAGGACAGCGCGAGGATCGTGGTCAGCAGCACGAGCGTACAGGAAAGCTTGCGCGTCTTCCTGCGCTTTCCGCGCTTGCGCTTCTTTTTGATCGGTCTGCCCCACGAATCGAATGCTGCCTCCTCTGCTGCGAGATCGGCAAGCTCGTCCTCGACCGTGCGCTTTCTTGCACGCTTCTTCTTTTTCTTTTTCGGCAGGATCCCGCCGAGCACACTGTTCTGTGCAGGCTTTTTCTTCTGCACGGGCTTTTTCGGCGCATCTGCTTGCGGTGCGGCTTCCGGCTCTGCACCCGCTGCATCCGCTTCTGCTTCGGCAGCATCCGGCTGTTCTGCCGTTTCCGGCTCTGCCTCGCCCTTTGCATTCTCCGAGAGCAGCGAATCCAGCTCGTTCAGCGCATTGTCCATTGCAGATTCCGCATCGCTGACCGTTCCTGCTGCATTTTCCGCAGCATCCGATACAGCGGCTTCCGCAGCTTCGGCAGCCTGTTCTGTCTGCTCCGCAGCGGTCTCGATTGCTTCCTCTGCCGCCTCTGCGGATTCTGCCGCGACCTCCGGTTCTCCTGTCAGCGGCGTCTTCTCATCAGCCATAAAAATCCTCCGTTTTTTGTTCCGTGACGCAGCATTCCAGCTTTCTGTCATACATGCCGTGCGGCAGCTGCGTCATTCTGCAATCCGCATAGCAGATCCCGACCGTGTGCACCGGATTGGCAGCGAGAAAGCGGTCATAATAGCCGCCGCCCGCACCGAGCCGGTAGCCTGCTGCATCATATGCAAGCATCGGGACAATTACAAGTGTATCTTCCGCCGGCAAAAGCAGTCTTTCCGCCGTAACAGGCGGCACCGGAATCCGGTAGGCGCCCGCTTTCAGCTCTGAAAGCGCCTCCAGCCGGTAAAACTGCATGCCGCAGGTCTCCGGTTCACAGACCGGCAGACCGAGCGCCTTGCCGTCCGCAAGGACTGCCTCCAGAATCGCCCGCGTGCCGACCTCATGCGGCATCGAAACATAGGCAAAGACCTGTGATGCAGCCTCATATGCCGGATGCCGCATGACCGCCTCTGCGATCGCGCGGTCCGCCTCTCTGCGGAATGCAACCGACATTGCATGCCGCTGCGACATCATCGCCGCCCGAAGCGTCTTTTTCTCCGCATCGGTTTCCGTGGCAGTCCGGCTCATTTTGTGTATACCATACCTTTCGCAAGCTGCGCTGCCTGCTCCGCACCGCAGAGCACCTCCACGAGCTTCAGCGCAAAGTCCATTGCCGCGCCCGGTCCTCTGCCGGTGATGATCCTGCCGTCCTGCACGACCGGTTCCGCAACCGCATTGCAGCCGGTCAGCTTCGGCTCAAATCCCGGATAGCAGGTCGCCGTTTTGCCGCTGAGCAGTCCGCGCGCACCGAGCACAGAGGGCGCCGCGCAGATCGCCGCGATCAGCAGGTTCCGCTCTGCGCAGAAAGTGATCGCATTCTGTACCGCTTCGCTCTCGCCGAGATGCAGCGTGCCGGGCATACCGCCGGGCAGCACGATCATTTCCAGTGCATCATCGAGCCGCATGTCCGCCGCGGTGATATCCGCAGTCACGGGGATGCCGTGCGAGCCGCTGATGACCTTGCCGCCGACACCGACCGTCTGCACGGTTCTGCCCGCTCTGCGCAGGCAATCCACCGGCGTCAGTGCCTCGACTTCCTCAAAGCCTTCCGCAAGAAAAACATAAATCATAGCGCTGTGCCTCCTTGATCTTCTCGCATTTTCAGCTGATATGCATACTATATCAAGTTATTATACCATGTATTCGCCGGAAAGTCAAGCACAGCCGCGCGCTCTTAATAAAAGTATCATGTTTTTCCTGCATTATGTAAGCTTTTTCGCAAATCTTAATCTTTTCTCAAAAAGTAAAAATAGGACTTGACATTTTTTGTACAAATATGCTATAATATATACATGAACCGGCAGAGATATACGCCGGCACAAAGGAGGAACTGTCTATATGAAGCCGAATATTATTGCGAAAAAAATCCAGATCGGTCCGAGTTTTTCGGAGTATGCAGAAAAAAAGCTGAATCAGAAGCTGGATAAATTCTTTGAGGACGAGGCAGAAGCCAAGATCACACTCAATGAGCAGAAAGGTCAGATCGTCTGCGAACTGACTGTCCGTGCAGGCAGCATGATCTATCGCGCAGAGCAGTCTGCCGCAGATAAGAAGGACGCACTCGATGCGGCGATCGACAAGATCATCCGCAAGATCCGCCGCAACAAGACCAAGCTCGGCAAGCGCATCAAGGCAAGCGCGCTCTCGCCGGATGCATTCACCGATACCGTTGAGGAGCAGACCGAGTACAACCTCATTCGCCGGAAGGCATTCCGCGTCCAGCCGATGAGCATTGAGGAAGCGATCCTTCAGATGAACATGCTCGGACATTCGTTCTTCGTGTTCCAGAACGCGGACAACGGTTCGATCAACATTGTTTATCGCCGCGTCGATGATGATTACGCACTGCTTGAGCCGTCTACCGACTGATCTTTTCGGTGCGGTTCTGTACATTCAATGATTCGCAAAAGCATCGGTTTTTCCGGTGCTTTTGCATTACCGCTAACTTGTGCTTGGTATCCTCGGCATTGGCTGGCGAAAAAGCAACAATCGGACACGAAACGATGAACTGGTCGGCGCACGCATTACGATCACAGAAGCCAATGACAGCGCGAATCCCGTTATCACCTTCACGGTCGATGAGACCGGTCAGACCGTTGTCAGACAGTATATGGATCTTTCTTTCTGCACGAGGCTTTCAGCCGGCGACACCGTTATGCTCGTCCACGGATCCAGCTATGACCTGTCAATCCATCCGCTCGTCCGGAAATCGGAACTCCGGCAATAATGCTCTGCCCAACATTTGAAAGGATCTTATAATGGGATATCTCCACTCTGTCAGCATTCAGAATGTGACCTTCTATGAACCGGACTCCGATCTGTCTGCGATTATCAAGCGCAGCAGCAAAAAGCGCAGACTGACCAACCTGATCATCAGTCTGGCTGGCACGCTCATTTTTACTGCCGTTTTTTATTTCAGTATACACAGCCTTCTTGTCTCCGGTATTGTTCTTTTGATTTTTCTCCCGAGCCTTATTTCAGCGATTGTTCCCTTCGTCAAAAAGCCCTGCGGCGGCGTCCGGTTCGGCACAGTTCTGGATTATTACACCAGAACTGTCCGCAATGATATCAAAGACACCAGTCAGACATATGAGTATATTTCGATCCGGCTGGATGACAGCGGTGAAATGGTGCAGAATCTTCTGATCGAACACTCAGAGGTTTCTCCGCTCAAGGGGAAGCAAGTGGTGCTTTATCAGGAACAGCTTAGAAAAAAGAAGAAATATTACATCTATTCCTCTGACAATCTTATGAATGTTCCGGTCTGGCACGAGGAGCCTGCGCCTGTTCAGCCGGTTGCACCGGACAGATTTGCGCCATCTAAGGAAGAGATCCTCATCAGCGATGTGCGCTTCTCGCAGATTCCGGATGATCTGTACCCGCGGATCTGCCGGAAGATGTACATGCGGACATTCATTCTGATTGCGATTCTGTGCGGATTCACTTTGATTCCCGCGATCGCCGCGATCCTCTTTTTTGTGTGCCAATTGTTGTTTTCAGATCCCCGCGTTCCGTTCATCGTCAGTGCTGTGACGGTCGCTGGATTGATCGCAGCTATGATTCTGGTCTTCCGGATCGTTCCCGCACGGCGTGCGCACTACCAGATCGTCGGTGCAATGATTCATATTGACAAGGCGAATATCCAGACACAAAACAAGTTCTTTTCTTTCACAGAAGTCAGCACTGGAAAAAGAGTTGTGAATCAGCGGATTGATTATAACGAATGCGGACTGCATCCGGATGGTATGAATGCGATCCTCGTCCGTGAGCCAAACGGTGAATATGCCGTTTATCCTGCTGACCGCCCGTTTTGAAGAAAACTGATCAGTATAATCCCTGCCGCGCCGCGCGGCAGGGATTTTTTTGCTGTTCTGATATCCATATCAAACTGAAGGGCGCCGTACTTTCGTACAGCGCCCTTTGTTTCAGTTGATTGCCTTGACGATCGTCTGCCGTTTACTGCTCGTCATCGTTGCGGCGCTTGCGCATTGCAACTGCCACTGCACCCATCAGGATGCCAACGATTGCGATTGCAGTCGGAGCGGAATCTCCGGTGCGGACAGAGCCGGTCTTGGAGTTCACGCCGTTGGACGGCACGGTCTGCTTCGAGGTCGCTGTCTGCGCGGTCGTGGTGGTCGTCGCAGCAACAGTCTGTGTCTCGGTCTCGGTCGTCGTGGTTCTCTCGGCGTCATCGCCGGTCTCGCTGGTTGCCGGAGTGGTCTCGGTCACCGAGGTCGTTGTGCGCTCGTTGTCCTCAGCCTTATCGCCGGTTTCCCATGTTGTGGTAGTGGTTGCTTCCTCAGCCTCGTCGATCATCACGATCTCTGCGTCTGCTTCGACCTCAGCATCATTGATCTTGACGAGCTTGCCGTCTTCGATCACGAATGTGATGTCAGTTGCGACCTTGTAGCCGTTCGGTGCCACTTCCTCGTGGAGCGTGTACGTACCGTCTGCAAGGTTCTTGACGTTGGTCGGCTGGTCGCCGGAGATCCACACAAGCTGATCGCCGCTGCCGTTGACAAGCTCGGCACCCTCACCCGGAACAACGGAGTTCTCCGGGAATGTGACGGTGTTGCCCTCGCTGTCCTTACCGGTCAGCGTCAGCGTTGCGCCTTTGATCTCCTTGCTGTGAACATCCTGCTTCTTGATCTGGACCTCTGCCTTTGCAGCGGTGACGGTGGTCGTTGTGGTGGTTTCGGTAACGCCGCCTTCCTCGCTGGAGACTGTGGTCTCAGAAGTGGTTGTAGTGGTCTCGGTTGTCGTCGTCGTAGTTGTCGTGGTCGTCGTAGTCGTGGTCGTCGTGGTCGTGGTCGTCGTGGTCGTTGTTGTGGTCGTGGTCGTCGTGGTGGTGGTAGTTGTCGTAGTGGTCGTGGTCGTCGTCGTGGTGGTTGTGGTCGTGGTGGTGGTTACCGGAGCAGCGGTTGTCGTGGTGGTTGTGGTCGTGGTTGCCGGAGCTGCGGTGGTAGCCGTCGTTGTGGTTGTGGTCTCAATTGCCTCATCCACCATGACGATCTCCGCATCAGCGTGAACCGCTTCCTCGCCGATCTTGACAAGCTTGCCGCCCTCGATCACGAATGTGATATCGGTTGCGACCTTGTAGCCATTCGGAGCGACTTCCTCATGGAGCGTGTAAGTGCCGTCATCCAGATTCTTGATCTCGGTCGGATGATCGCCGGAGATCCAGACGATCGTTTCGCCGCTGCCGGTCACGACCTCAGCGCCTTCGCCCGGAACGATAGAACCTGTCGGGAACTTGACTGCATTGCCGCTACTGTCCTTGCCGGTCAGCGTCAGCTCTGCGCCCTTGATCTCCTTGCTGTGGACATCCTGCTTGGAGATCTTGACATCTGCCAGTGCCTCGTCGATCATTACGATCTCAGCATCTGCCTTGACTTCTTCCTCACCGATCTTCACAAGCTTGCCGCCCTCGATCACGAATGTGATATCGGTTGCGACCTTGTAGCCGTTCGGTGCGACTTCTTCGTGGAGTGTGTAGGTACCGTCAACAAGATTCTTGATGTCGGTCGGCTGATCGCCGGAAGTCCAGACGAGCTTCTCACCGCTGCCGGTGACAACTGCTGCGCCTTCGCCCGGAATGACCGAGCCGGTCGGGAACTTGACTGCATTGCCGCTGCTGTCCTTACCGGTCAGCGTCAGCTCTGCGCCCTTGATTTCCTTGCTGTGGACATCCTGCTTGGAGATCTTGACATCGCCGAGTGCTTCGTCGATCATCACGATCTCAGCATCTGCGGTGACTTCTTCCTCGCCGATCTTGACAAGCTTGCCGTTCTCGATCACGAATGTGATATCGGTTGCAACCTGATAGCCGGTCGGAGCAGTCAGCTCATGGAGCGTGTAGGTGCCGTCTGCGAGATTCTTGATGTCGGTCGGCTGATCGCCGGAGATCCAAACGAGAGAATCGCCGCTGCCGTTGACAAGGGATGCGCCCTCGCCCAGCTCGATTGAATCTGCCGGGAAGGTGATCGCGTTGCCTGCGCCGTCCTTGCCGGTCAGCGTCAGCGTTGCGCCCTTGAGCTCCTTGCTGTGGACATCCTGCTTGGAGATCTTCACTTCAACGATTGCGTCATCGAACATGACGATCGTTGTATCCTCGGAAACTGCGGTGTTGTCGATGCTGATGAGCTTGCCGTCCCTGATCTCGAAGATCATGTCGGTTGCGACCAGATAGCCGCTCGGTGCAGCTTCCTCATGCAGCGTGTAAACGCCGTCCTCGAGGTTCTTGATATTGGTTGCTTCATCACCGGAGATCCACTTGAGCTCATTGCCGTTGTCGGAGATCACGGCTGCGCCTTCGCCCGCCTCAACAGAGCCGTTCGGGAAGGTGATCGTGTTGCCCTTGCTGTCCTTACCGGTCAGCGTCAGCGTTGCGCCCTTGACCTCGCCGCCGTAGACATTCTGCTTGTCGATCTTCACATCCGCGCGAACGGTTGTGGTCGTGACAGCCGGAGTGGTCTCGGTCGTGGTCACTGTGGTCGTGGTGGTGGTTGCCTTTGTGGTTGTGGTAGTCGTGGTGGTCGTAGTGGTCGTAGTCGTAGTTGTCGTTGTGGTTGTCGTGGTCTTTGTTGTCGTGGTGGTCGTTGTTGTCGTGGTCGTGGTAGTCGTCGTTGTTGTCGTAGTTGTGGTAGTCGTCGTTGTCGTCGTTGTGGTTGTTGTCGTAGTTGTCGTCGTGGTGGTCGTTGTTGTCGTGGTAGTTGCAGCCGGCGTCGTTGTCGTGGTCGTCGTTGTTGCCGCCGGAGTGGTCGTTTCTGCTGCGGTCGTAGTCGTTGCAGCAGGTGTGGTTGTTGTCGTGGTGGTCGTCGTGGTCTCCTCTGCGGTGGTGGTCGCCGGCGTCGTGGTGGTCACGATTGCGTCATCAACCATAACAATCAGAGTATCATCTGCGACTGCCTCGGTACCGATCTTCACGAGCTTGCCGTCCTTGATCTCGAAGGTCATGTCGGTTGCGACCTCGAAGCCGTTCGGTGCCGCTTCCTCGTGCAGCGTGTAGATACCGTCAACAAGATTCTTCACATTGGTCGGTGCTTCGCCCGAAACCCACTTCAGCTCGGTGCCTTCGCCGGATTCAAGCGTTGCGCCCTCGCCCAGCTCGACAGAACCTGCCGGGAATGTGATCTCGTTGCCTTCGCTATCCTTTCCGGTCAGCGTCAGGGTTGCACCCTTGACCTCTGCACCCTCAGCATCCTGCTTGTCGATCTTGACATCGCCGAGTGCCTCGTCAATCATCGTCACAACAGTGCCTTCTGCGACTTCCTCGCCGTTGATCTTCACGATCTTCGTGCCCTTGATCTCGAATGTCATGTCATGTGCGACTGCGTAGCCGTTCGGAGCAGTCTCCTCATGCAGCGTGTAGATACCGTCAACAAGATTCAGAACATTCGTTGCCTCGTCGCCGGATACCCATGCGAGTGTCTCGCCGCTGCCGCTGATGAGCGTTGCGCCCGCGCCGACTTCAACAGAATTTGCCGGGAATGTGACCGCATTGCCCTCGCTGTCCTTACCGGTCAGCGTCAGCTTTGCGTCCTTGACTTCGCCGCCGAATGCGTCTTCCTTCGCGATCTTCACATCGCCGAGTCTCTCGTCGATCATCGTCACGGTGTTGCCTTCGGTGACATCTTCGCCGTTGATCTTCACTACCTTGCCGCCGCTGATCTCGAATGTCATGTCAGTGGAGACCAGATAGCCGTTCGGTGCCGCATCTTCATGCAGCGTGTAGGAACCGTCAACAAGGTTCTTGATGTTTGTCGATTCGTCGCCGGATACCCACTTCAGCGTGGTGCCGCTGCCGGATTCGAGCGTTGCGCCCTCGCCCAGCTCGACAGAACCTGCCGGGAACTCGACTGCATTGCCGTTCTTGTCAGTACCGGTCAGCGTCAGGGTTGCGCCCTTGACCTCTGCGCCGAACTGATCCGCCTTGTTGATCTTGACTTCTGTCAGTGCCTCGTCGATCATCGTGACGATCGTGCCCTCGGCGACTTCCTCGCCGTTCAGCTTCACGATCTTGCCGCCGCTGATCTCGAATGTCATGTCTGTTGCGACCTTATAGCCGTTCGGTGCTGCTTCTTCATGCAGCGTGTAGGTGCCGTCTGCAAGGTTCAGAACATTCGTCGCCTCGTCGCCGGATACCCATGCGAGCTTCTCGCCGCCGCCGCTGATCAGCGTTGCGCCGTCGCCCAGTTCAACAGAATTTGCAGGGAAGTCAATTGCATTGCCCTCGCTGTCCTTACCGGTCAGCGTCAGCGTTGCGCCCTTGACCTCGCCGCCGAAACCGTTCTCCTTCGCGATCTTCACGGTCGGACCTGCGGTTGTGGTGGTCACGGTCGTGGTCGTCGCTTCGGTCGTGGTAACAGCTGTGGTCGTTGCCTTTGTTGTAGTCGCTGCCTTTGTTGTCGTGACTTCCTCTGTGGTGGTCGTCACCTTTTCAATAATCGTAGTAGTAGTGGTCGTGGTAGTAGTTGTGGTGGTAGTAGTTGTCGTCGTGGTCGTCGTAGTTGTGGTAGTAGTTGTCGTCGTGGTCGTCGTAGTCGTGGTGGTAGTCGTTGTAGTTGTTGTCGTGGTAGTTGCAGCCGGCGTCGTAGTGGTGGTCGTCGTTGTTGCCGCCGGAGTGGTCGTAGTGGTCGTGGTTGTCGCTGCCGGAGTTGTCGTTTCTGCTGCGGTCGTAGTCGTTGCAGCAGGTGTGGTTGTTGTCGTAGTGGTGGTCGTCGTGGTCTCCTCTGCGGTGGTGGTTGCCGGCGTCGTGGTGGTCACGATCGCGTTATCGACCATCACGATCACAGTGCTGTCCGCATCCTCTGCCGCGACTGCCTCGGTACCGATCTTCACGAGCTTGCCGTCCTTGATCTCGAAGGTCATGTCGGTTGCGACCTCGAAGCCGTTCGGTGCTGCTTCCTCGTGCAGCGTGTAGATACCGTCAACAAGATTCTTCACATTGGTCGGTGCATCGCCCGAAACCCATTTCAGCTCGGTGCCTTCGCCGGATTCAAGCGTTGCGCCCTCGCCCAGTTCGACAGAACCTGCCGGGAACACGACGGTTTCTTCAACTTCGTTGCCGTCTGCATCGGTGGTCTTCGTCTTACCGGTCAGTTTCAGGGTTGCGCCCGGAAGCTCCTCGTGATCGGATGCATCCTGCTTGGAGATCTTGACATCGCCGAGTGCCTCGTCGATCATCGTTACAACAGTGCCTTCTGCGACTTCCTCGCCGTTGATCTTCACGATCTTCGTGCCCTTGATCTCGAAGGTCATGTCGTGTGCGACTGCATAGCCGTTCGGAGCAGTCTCCTCATGCAGCGTGTAGATACCGTCAACGAGATTCAGAACATTCGTTGCCTCGTCGCCGGATACCCATGCGAGTGTCTTGCCGCTGCCGCTGATGAGCGTTGCACCAGCGCCGACTTCAACAGAATTTGCCGGGAATGTGACCGCATTGCCCTCGCTGTCCTTACCGGTCAGCGTCAGCTTTGCGTCCTTGACTTCGCCGCCGAATGCATCTTCCTTCGCGATCTTCACATCGCCGAGTCTCTCGTCGATCATCGTCACGGTGTTGCCTTCGGTGACATCTTCGCCGTTGATCTTCACTACCTTGCCGCCGCTGATCTCGAATGTCATGTCTGTGGAGACCAGATAGCCGTTCGGTGCTGCATCTTCATGCAGCGTGTAGGAACCGTCAACAAGGTTCTTGATGATTGTCGATTCGTCGCCGGATACCCATTTCAGTGTTGTGCCGCTGCCGGATTCGAGCACAGCGCCCTCGCCCAGCTCGACAGAACCTGCCGGGAACTCGACTGCATTGCCGTTCTTGTCAGTACCGGTCAGCGTCAGGGTTGCACCCTTGACCTCTGCGCCGAACTGATCCGCCTTGTTGATCTTGACTTCTGTCAGTGCCTCGTCGATCATCACGACGATCGTGCCCTCGGCGACTTCCTCGCCGTTCAGCTTCACGATCTTGCCGCCGCTGATCTCGAATATCATGTCTGTTGCGACCTTATAGCCGTTCGGTGCCGCTTCTTCTTGCAGCGTGTAGGTGCCGTCCGCAAGGTTCAGAACATTCGTCGCCTCGTCGCCGGATACCCATGCAAGCTTCTCGCCGCCGCCGCTGATCAGCGTTGCGCCGCCGCCCAGCTCAACAGAATTTGCAGGGAAGTCAATTGCATTGCCCTCGCTGTCCTTACCGGTCAGCGTCAGCGTTGCGCCCTTGACCTCGCCGCCGAAGCCGTTCTCCTTCGCGATCTTCACGGTCGGACCTGCAGTTGTGGTGGTCACGGTCGTGGTCGTCGCTTCGGTCGTGGTAACAGCTGTGGTCGTTGCCTTCGTGGTGGTCGCTGCCTTCGTTGTCGTGGTTGCCTTTGTTGTCGTGACTTCCTCTGTGGTGGTCGTCACCTTTTCAATAATCGTAGTAGTAGTGGTCGTGGTAGTAGTTGTGGTCGTGGTAGTAGTTGTGGTCGTAGTTGTAGTCGTGGTCGTCGTAGTTGTAGTCGTGGTCGTCGTAGTTGTTGTCGTCGTGGTCGTAGTTGTTGTCGCCGGAGTGGTCGTTGTGGTCGTGGTTGTCGCTGCCGGAGTTGTCGTTTCTGCTGCGGTCGTAGTCGTTGCAGCAGGTGTGGTTGTTGTCGTGGTGGTCGTCGTGGTCTCCTCTGCGGTGGTGGTCGCCGGCGTCGTGGTGGTCACGATCGCGTTATCGACCATCACGATCACAGTGCTGTCCGCATCCTCTGCCGCGACTGCCTCGGTACCGATCTTCACGAGCTTGCCGCCCTTGATCTCGAAGGTCATGTCGGTTGCGACCTCGAAGCCGTTCGGTGCCGCTTCCTCGTGCAGCGTGTAGATACCGTCAACAAGATTCTTCACATTGGTCGGTGCATCGCCCGAAACCCATTTCAGCTCGGTGCCTTCGCCGGATTCAAGCGTTGCGCCCTCGCCCAGTTCGACGGAACCTGCCGGGAACACGACGGTTTCTTCAACTTCGTTGCCGTCTGCATCGGTGGTCTTCGTCTTACCGGTCAGTGTCAGGGTTGCGCCCGAAAGTTCCTCGTGATCGGATGCATCCTGCTTGGAGATCTTGACATCGCCGAGTGCCTCGTCGATCATCGTGACAACAGTGCCTTCTGCGACTTCCTCGCCGTTGATCTTCACGATCTTCGTGCCCTTGATCTCGAAGGTCATGTCATGTGCGACTGCGTAGCCGTTCGGAGCAGTCTCCTCATGCAGCGTGTAGATACCGTCAACAAGATTCAGAACATTCGTTGCCTCATCGCCGGATACCCATGCAAGTGTCTCGCCGCTGCCGCTGATGAGCGTTGCACCAGCGCCGACTTCAACAGAATTTGCCGGGAATGTGACCGCATTGCCATCACTGTCCTTACCGGTCAGCGTCAGCTTTGCGTCCTTGACTTCGCCGCCGAATGCATCTTCCTTCGCGATCTTCACATCGCCGAGTCTCTCGTCGATCATCGTCACGGTGTTGCCTTCGGTGACATCTTCGCCGTTGATCTTGGTCACGACACCCTTCTTGATCTCGAAGGTCATGTCGCTGGAGACCAGATAGCCATTCGGTGCCGCATCCTCATGCAGCGTATAAGTGCCGTCTTCCAGATTTTTGACGTTCGTTGCGCCGGTGCCGGAGATCCACTTCAGCTCCTTGCCTTCGCCGGATTCAACCGTTGCACCTTCGCCCGCTTCCAGAGAACCTGCCTTGAACACGATGTCCTTGTTGTTGCCTTCTTCGTCCTTTTCATCGGACTTGCCGGTCAGTGTCAGGGTTGCGCCCTTGACCTCTGCACCGAACTGATCCGCCTTATTGATCTTGACCTCGACGATCTTCTCGTCGGTCATCGTCACGGTGCTGCCTTCGGTAACATCCTCGCCGTTGATCTTGACGAGCTTGCCGCCGCTGATCTCGAATGTCATATCGGTGGAGACCAGATAGCCGTTCGGTGCCGCATCTTCATGCAGCGTATAAACGCCGTCTTCCAGATTCTTGATGTTGGTCGGCTTTGTGCCGGAGATCCATTTCAGTTCCTTGCCTTCGCCGGATTCGAGCACAGCGCCCTCGCCCAGTTCAACCGCGCCCATCGGGAACACAACGTCCTTCTCGACAGTGTTGCCGTCTGCGTCCGTGGTCTTGGTCTTTCCGGTCAGCGTCAGGGTTGCGCCCTTGACCTCGTCGCCGAACTGATCCGCCTTGGAGATCTTGGATTCCGCAAGCTTGTGGTCAGTCATGACGACCTTGTTGGTCTCCTCGACCGGTTCGCCGTTGATCTCGGTTACCTTGCCGCCTTCGATCTTGAATGTCATGTCCGTTGTGACAAGATAGCCGGTCGGTGCTGCTTCTTCATGCAGCGTGTAGGTGCCGTTCGGGAGATCCTTCACATTGGTTGCGAAGTCGCCGGACAGCCAGACCAGCTTTTCGCCGGTACCGTTGATCAGCTCTGCGCCGTCGCCCAGCTCAAGGCAGCCCGCCTTGAACGTGATCGCGTTGCCGCTTGCATCGACGCCGGTCAGTTCGAGCTTTGCGCCCTTGACCTCGTCGCCGAACTGGTCAGCCTTGGAGATCTGCGTTCTGACGATCTGATCGTCAAACATGGTCACAGTGTCCGCATTTTCTTCGGTCTCTGCGCCGTTGATCTTGTAGAGCTTGCCGTCCTTGATCTCGAATGTCATGTCGGTTGCGACATTGTACTCATCCGGAGCGGTGTCCTCATGAAGTGTATACACGCCGTCTTCCAGATTCTTGATGTTGGTCAGCTCGGTGCCGGACTTCCATTTCAGTTCGGTGCCTTCGCCGGTGATGACCTCTGCGCCTGCGCCCGCTTCAACGGAGCCTGCCGGGAACACAACATCCAGCTTGTTGCCGTCCGCGTCTGTCCGGTTGGATTTACCGGTCAGCGTCAGGGTTGCGCCCGGAAGTTCCTTGTGATCGGATGCATCCTGCTTGGAGATCTTGACATCCGCCTTTGCGATATCGGTCATGACGACGGTGCCTGCCTTCTTCGGCGCTGCGCCGTTGACAGATTTCAGTTCGCCCTTTTCGATCACGAACTCGATATCGGTCGCAATGTTGTATCCGTCCGGTGCATAGTCCTCATGCAGGAGATATGTACCGTCCTCCAGATTCCTGATGTTGGTCGGTGCCGAGCCGGAAACCCACTGGAGCTTCGTGCCCTCGCCGCTGTTCACCGTCGCATCCTCTGCCGCTTCGACAGAGCCTGCCGGGAAGACGACATCCAGCTTGTTGCCGTCCGCATCGGTGCGGTCGGACTTGCCGGTCAGTGTCAGCGTTGCGCCTTTCAGCTCATTGCCGTCCACATCTGCCTTCGAGATCTTGACCTCGACAATTTTCTTGTCGGTCATGGTGACGGTATTGCCGCTTGCAACATCCTCGCCGTTGACCTTCACGAGCTTGCCGTTCTTGATCTCGAATGTCATATCCGTTGCGACTTCATAGCCGTTCGGAGCCGCTTCCTCATGCAGCAGGTATTCGCCGTCCGGAAGCTGCTTGACCATAGTCGAAGTTTTGCCGGAAACCCATTTCAGCTCGGTGCCGTCCACGGTGGGCAGCAGAGTTGCGCCCTCACCGAACGCGACATTATCAATCTTGAACACAACGTCTTCGCCGCGGCTGTTCTTGCCGGTCAGTGTCAGGGTTGCGCCCTCGACCTCGTCGCCGAACTGATCCGCCTTGCAGATCTCAACGTCCAGCAGATCGGTGTCCGTCATGATAACGGTATTCGCCTTTTCGGGAGCCACACCGTTCACCAGTGTCAGGACGCCCTTTTCGATCACGAATGTCATATCGGTCGCGACGTTCTTGCCTTCCGGTGCAGTATCCTCATGGAGTGTGTACTCGCCGTCCGGCAGATTCTTGACAGTCGTTTCCGTCGTGCCGGATTTCCACTGGATCGCTGCGGCAGGCGTGGTCTGCGGTTCTGCGCCTTCGCCCGGAATCAGCAGGGAGTTGTAGAACTCAACCGGAACCTTGACGCTGTTGCCTTCTTCGTCCTTGCCGTCGGTCTCACCGGTCAGCGTCAGCATTGCGCCCGGCAGCTCTGCGCCGCCGACGTCCCGCTTGGAGATCTTGATCTCAACGAT
Organism: Clostridiales bacterium Firm_04; assembly: GCA_001603005.1. Classification (GTDB taxonomy): domain Bacteria; phylum Bacillota; class Clostridia; order Oscillospirales; family Ruminococcaceae; genus Firm-04. Next base: position 177,253 of record LVAJ01000030.1, on the reverse strand, counting down.
CTTCTTGTCGGTCATCGTGACCTTGGACTGAACTTCCGCGACATCCTCGCCGTTGATCTTGGTGAGCTTACCCTTTTCAAGCGTGAAGGTCATCTCGGTTGCGACCTCGTAGCCGTTCGGGGCAGCGATCTCTTTCAGCGTGTAGCTGCCGTCTTTCAGGTTCCGGATCACTGTAGAGGTGGAACCGGATGTCCATTCAAGTGCCTTCTTGTCATTGTTTTCGCCGAGCTCCGCTTCTCTGCCGAGCACGACATTGCCGGTCTCAAACTCGATATCATTGCCGTTGCGGTCTGTACCGGTCAGCGTCATGGATGCGCCCTTGACCTCGTCGCCGAACTGGTCAGCCTTGGAAATCTCAACGTCCGTGACGATCGCATCGCTCATTGCGATCTTGTCCGCATCGGAATAGGTCTTGTCGCCGATCTTCACGATCTTGCCTTCCTCGATCACGAACGTGATATCGGATGCAAGCGCGTAGCCGGCAGGAGCCGTATCCTCATGCAGGGTGTAGGTGCCGTCCGGCAGACTCTTGACGCTCGATTCGCCGGAACCGGAGATCCAGCTGATCGAATCAGCCGGCGTGCCGGAAAGCGCTGCGCCCTCGCCGGCAACAAACTGCTCTGCGGTGAATGTGACCGCATTGCCGGTCGCCTTGTCGGTACCGGTCAGCGTCAGCTTTGCGCCCGGCAGCTCTGCATCATCCACGCCCGTCTTGGAGAACAGGACGTCCTTCTTCAGAGCATCTGCCATTATAATAGTATTGTCGTCTTCCTCGGAGCGCACATCCTCGCCGACCTTCTGCACCTTGCCGTTCTCGATCACGAACGTGATCGCGGTGGTGACATTGTAGCCTGCGGGAGCCGCATCCTCAACGAGGGTGTAGGTGCCGTCCGGAAGTCCCTTGATCTCGGTCTGTGTCTCGCCGGAGATCCATGTCAGCTGGGTGTATTCTTCCTGATCGCTTGTCAGGGATGCCTCTCTGCCGAGATTGACATCGCTCTTTTTGATCTTGACGTCATTGCCTTCTGCGTCCTTGCCGCTCAGCGTCAGTGTCGCGCCCTTCAGTTCGCTGCCGTCCGCAGCATCGACCTTGAAGATCGGAACATCTGCGCCCTTCGGCACTTCCTTATCTGTCATTATAATAGTATTGCCGTGTTCCGGATCATGACCGTCAACCGAAACGAGCTTGCCGTTCTCGATGACGAACGAAATATCCGTTGCGGTCTGATAGCCTGCCGGCGCGGTATCCTCATGAAGCGTGTAGGTACCGTCCTGCATGTTCTTGACCGTTGTCGGCGTCTTACCGGAGATCCAGACGAGCTTGGAGCCGTCATTTTCCGGAGCCGGTGCATGTGCATCCCTGCCGAGCGCAAGATCATCCTTATTCAGGTTGATGATGCTGCCGTCTGCGGTCTGACCGGTCAGCGTCAGCTTTGCGCCGTCCAGCTCCGCACCGCCGACCTTCTGCTTGGAGATCTCAACATTCAGCTTCTTGACTTCCTTGGAGTAGGAGTTCATGAATGTCAGAGCGCCCTGCTCGGTCGGGAGCTTGTTATAGCTGTAGAAATGCGCTTCGTTCGTTTTGCCTGCAACATAGTCACGCTGCATCGCGTCATAGCCGCGGTTATATGCATTCTTCGCAATGATGTTACCGTCACCGCCGCTGAAAATCACATCAGCATCCGGTGCTACAACATGGAATGCCAGAGAGCCCTGATCGTGAATCGTGACATTCTTTGCAGCCGGCATGTTCATGACAAACTTCATGCCTTCCACGCTGCCGTCATGCGCAGTACGCATTGTCTGCATCGGATTCTGGGTAAAATCGCCGTTGTATCCGATGCTCAAGTATCCAAACGGAAAGCTCATTCTGTAGCTTCCGTTCGGATCATTCAAGTTTGCACCCGTCTGCGCAAACTTCAGTTCTTCCGAATCAGGGAACGAAATGTTATATGCATACTTCTGGAAATCTTCCAGCGTTCCGTTCGGTGTTACAAAATTGATCGGGAGATTATTTCTTCCGAACTTGTCGAGTATGCTTTTCGGGATCGAAACATTGCAGTCCGATGCCGGCAGCTCAATCTCCAGATATGCTGGTGCCTCAATATCGCCCCATGTCATCGTTTCAGGGTTGAAGCCGTTGTATGTAATCGTTTTGATATGTTCTTCCGAAACAACGATGTCAGGCGTATTGGCAATCTTGCTTGATTCCGCTTTAATTGCGTTAAATGCAGCGCCAAAATCGACCTTGACCTCATCCGTCTGCACACAATTCGGTCCCAGATCGCTCGTCGGTTCATTGTAGTACAGAACCAGTTCACTCTTATCGTAGCCGGAATACTCTGCTGTTTTGTCATCACCGATCTTCGGCGAATAGCCTGCAACGGGACCGTCGATCTTATGCACATAGGATGCAACCGGAGCATCATCGCCAAGATACGGAAGACCGGCTGTCGCAGATCCGCCGACTGCAATACCGCCGGAAATATGCGTACCGGTTTCAAAATCATTCTGGATAAATGCGTTATAGAGCGACAGAACCGTCGGGATCGAATAATCCGTTCCCGCAAAAATCGGGTTCTGGTTCGCAAGAACAGTCGTCTTTTCGCCGTCAGCATTTTCCGAGACAGTGAACCGAACCGTATAATACCGCATCTCGCTGTCATAGGTCATGTTCGGATCCGAGCCGCTCTTTTCGCGGACGGCGTAGCGGAACTCGTGCTCGCCGACCGGCAGCGAATCCACATCAACGTCGATATCCTCGAAATTGACGGTTTCTCCTGCGCGCGCCTTCACGGAAAGCTCCGTCTTGCCTGCCGGCATCGGCGCATCGCCCACGGGCGTCAGAATAAACTCGAACTCCTCGTCACCGGTGTAATCGCCGGTGACGGTCTTTGAGACCGGAACAGTGATCTTCGTTGCCCCCGCTCCGGATGCCGCCTGCGCAAAATTGCTCAGCGGAATCGCGCTCAGACCGACCGCCGCCGCCGCCCCAAACGTCAGCAGCCGATCTTTTAAGGTCTTTGCCATATCAAATCCTCCTCAAAACTTTCAAGTCGATTTCAGCAGCTTCTTCCCTCAGCTGCCCCCAATTATCCTCCGTTGCGCTGTCAGATTCCCACTGTTGTCAGAAGCCGTGCCCGCATTTCGGTTCTCCGGTTCACGGCGCAGTACTGTTTTCAGGACGCTTTCACCGCTGTGCAGCCGCGTCCGACTGCTGCGCAGCGCCGGCATTCCCCACCGGCATTTTTTGCTGCATCTGCTGCCCGCAGATACTCCGTCACCCCGACGGCTCTCGAATCGTCAATCTTCTCAACATTTTTCAAAATCCCCCTCCCACTTTTAGACAGACTGTATTATTTTTAACGCTCATTCCAGTCCACCTTTTTATTCTATTATATTATAACGCAACTGGCTTAAAAAGTCAACCTTTTCCTAGAAAATTCGCCAAAATTCCGCTTTTCGTGAAACGGAAAAGCTAAAATGCGTGCCGTTTTGCGCAAATTGTACATACGCCTTCTTCATCTGCTGCAAAACGTGCGTATCTTCTTGAATTTTATTTGTTTTACAAGTGTAAGGATGTTGCCCTTTGTATGATAATTTGGCAAAAAGTATACAGATCTTTAATTTATACTTTATGTAATTTACTAATGCACGATTATGACAGTTTCCGGTGCTGATAGCGATAGATTCTGTATCGCTTGTCCTTTATTTTGGTACAGATCTTTGGAATCATCGTCCTAAGTTGCCTGTTTTCCGCAATCTCCGCAGGAATCTCCATTTTTTTCTTGACGGGATACCGATTATCGGTTATAATATCATTAACTGTATCTCACACAAGCGCAAAGGGGGTTATCAGCATGCGAACCGTCACATCCTATCCGCATATTCTGCACGGCTGCGACTACAATCCGGAGCAGTGGCTCGACCGTCCGGACATTCTTGCGCAGGACGCCGAACTGATGAAGCAGGCGCAGATCAACTGCGTTTCGCTCGGTATTTTTGCGTGGTCTGCGCTCGAACCGGCAGAGGGCGACTACCGCCTTGACTGGCTCGCGGAGATCATCGACCGGCTCTATGCAAACGGCATTTACACCGTGCTCGCGACGCCTTCCGGCGCATGCCCGATGTGGCTCGCTGCGAAGTATCCCGAAGTCCGGCGCGTCCATGCAGACCGTTCCCGCGAACCCGCCGGCGGACGGCATAACCATTGCTATACCTCGCCCGTCTACCGCGAAAAAGTGCGGGCGATCAACGAAAAACTCGCGGAGCGCTTTGCCTCGCACCCCGCCGTCATTCTCTGGCATGTCAGCAACGAGATCCAGGGGGAGTGCCACTGTCCGCTCTGTCAGGATGCGTTCCGCGGCTGGCTCAAAGAAAAATACGGCTCGCTCGATGCGCTGAACCGTGCATGGTGGACGGCGTTCTGGTCGAACACCTACACCGAATGGGAACAGATCGAATCGCCGCGCGGCGACTGCCCGATCCACGGGCTTGCGCTCGACTGGAAGCGCTTCTGTACCGCACAGACACGCAGCTTTTTCGATGCGGAAACAGCACCCCTGAAAGCCGCGAATCCGCAGATTCCGGTCACCACGAATTTCATGGGCTTCTATGACGGCATCAATTATCAGGAGCTCGCAAAATCACTCGATGTCGTTTCGTGGGACAGCTATCCTGCGTGGCACAGCATGCCGGACGGCGACGAGACCTATAACGCATTCTGGGCGGACGCATTCTCCGACATGTGCCGCTCGATGCTCGGAAAACCGTTCCTGCTCATGGAAAATACGCCCTCGAACACGAACTGGCACGATGTCTGCCGTCCGAAAACATGGGGCTTTCACCGCCTGACCGCGATCTCCAATCTTGCGCACGGCGCGGATTCGATCCAGTATTTCCAGTGGCGGCAGAGCAGGGGATGCTCCGAAAAATTCCACGGCGCTGTCATGACGCATGCAAACCGCACAGATACGCGTGTTTTTCAGGAAGTCAGCGATCTCGGCGCGGCGCTCGGCAGGCTCGATGCGCTCTGCGGCGCGCGGACGGATGCGCATATCGCGATCCTCTATGACATCGAAAATCACTGGGCGGTCAACGGCGCGAAAGGTCCGCGGAACACCAGCATCGGGGACAATGACCTCATGCTGCGGTGCTATCTGCCGTTCTGGAAAGCGGGCTATGCCGTGGATTTTGTCAATGCAGAGACCGATTTTTCCGGCTATCATCTGCTCTGCGTGCCCATGCTTTACATGCTGCGCGCGGATGTCGCAGAAAAGATCCGCGATTACACCAAGCGCGGCGGCACCGTCCTGCTGACGATGCACAGCGGCGCGGTCGATGAAAACGACCTGTGCTTCATGGGCGATACGCCTGCACAGGGGCTTGCCGAGCTGGCGGGCATCCGCTTTCTCGAAATTGATCCGCTCTATGAGGGGCAGACCGAGACCATGCATATTCTCAAAGCACCGTTCCCGCTTGCGGAAAGCTACCGGCTGGAACGGCTCTGCGAGCGTGTTGCGCCCGCCGGTGCGGAAATTCTCGGCGTCTATGACACGGGCAATCCCTGCATGCCGGACGACCTGCCCTGCCTGACGCGCAACAGCTTCGGCAGAGGCACTGCCTATTATCTCGGCGGCTTCGCAGAGGACAAATTCTTCTCTGATTTTCTGATCTCGCTTGCGGAACGGCTCGGCGTGCAGCCTGCGCTGGATGCGACCTTCCCGCACGGCGTCGTCGCAGCAGAGCGGCTCGGCACCGACGGCACGCGCTTCCTGTTCGTCATGAACTGGACACGGGAGCAGAAAGCCGTCAATCTGCCCTATGCGCTGCGCGATTATGAAACCGGCAAGATCTATCAGAGCAAGCTGCCGCTTTCGCCGTATGGCGCAAAAATTCTCGTAAAAGCGTGAGAATCCGACCGGTCAACAGGAGAATGAACGATGAAACTGCTTGAGAATCCAGCATTTCTAGTAAACATTTACGGCGTCCTCTGGATGACAGGATTCCCTGCGGCTGCATTCTTCCAGATCTGCACTGTCATTGCGAAAAAGCAGGGCAAGGAGCAGCAGGAGAAGCGCTTCCGGAAAATCGCGCGCATTTGCCTGCTGATCGCATTTGTTGCTGTCATAGGCGGAGTGTTTGCATTCATGCTCAGTTTCACAGAAGCCACACGATAGAACGCCCGCACGGCAGGTTCATACTTGCTGCAAATGCATATTGTTGCGGCAATATGCTCCGAATATTATAAATAGTACAAAAGGATACCCCGAAATGAAAATGACTGCTTTGTTTGCGGCAGTGTGCTGCTGCGTACTGCTGGCAGGCTGCGGCGCCGGTCAGGCAGATGACGAAGAATCGAAAGACCCTGCGAATGACCGCATCACCTATATCCCCGACAGCGAGACCATCCGCAAAAACCTGACCGCGCAGGGCTATCAGTTCTTGCCGACCGAAGGAACGACCTACGGCGGAAATGAGATCCTCTCTGCACACCGCGGAATGGAACCGCCTGAATTTGCCGCATTCATGATGATCCGCGCGGAGACCGCCGATGACCTCAGCAATGACCTTGACGCGATCGACAAAGCCGACGAAACGCTGGAGCAGTACAGCGATGCGCGCAGCTACATGTATCTCGATGACGAAAAGGTCGGTAATGTGTATATTTACTGCACGGAAGGCGCCCTGCAGGACGCCGGAATCCGCTGCGGAGACTGAAAGGAACCCGCTCATGAAAAAATACGTATCTGCTGCATTGATCGGCGCATGTGCCATGCTGCTGACCGCATGCGGCTCGAAGATCCCGAAAGACAAAAAGCTCCGGCAGATCATGGAAGACAAGGATTATGCCGTTACGATCACCGAGGACGAATCCCTCGGCAGCATTGTGACCGCGAAAAAAGGTGATGAGTTTCTCTATGTCTACCGGCTCAAATCCGCCGAGGATACCGATACTTTTTACAGCATGTTTGAAACCGGCACAACAAGCTATGATGTGCTCTATCGCTTTCAGAATGACAGCAAGCTCGGCAACGTCGTGATCTGCGGCACACAGACCGCTTTCGACGATTCCGGCATCGTCATCAAGGAGGAATCATGACAGACGGCGCCGGAAACCGCGCGCTGCTCGCGGAATTATCCAAGGAGCAGCTGCTCGACCTGATCGAGCTTTACGCGAAAAACTGGCTCGCGCTGGACGGCGTATGGTTTCAGTCCGTGGAGCAGCGGGACGGCATGGATGCCGCAATGCTGCATGATGAAGCTGCATGGGCGCGCTTCACGGTCATTGAAGCCCGGCGGATCAAGGCATTTTTGCAGCTGCCGGAACAGGCAGGGCTGGAAGGACTTGCGAAAGCACTCCGGCTGCGCTTTTACGGCTCGCTCAACGCAGACCGCATCGAAATCAACGGAGATACGCTGATCTACACGATGACGGATTGCCGCGTGCAGTCTGCCCGCACGAGAAAGGGCATGCCGCTGCATGAGCTGCTATCCGGAGATCACCGATCAAAGCTGTGCCTGCAAATGGGCATTCACACTCTGCAAAGCGTCACCCGCAAATCCCTGAACGGAGGATATTCTCATCTTGTCAAATAAAAATCAAAGCGCGGACGCACAGCCGCGTCCGCTTCTGCGGCGGCGCAGGATCCTCATTGCAGGGTTCCTGCTGCTTGCCGTGCTGTTCATGTTCCTGCTGTTCCGCGAGGGCGTCATCTGGTTCAATATGCCCTCGGCGCGGAAATATCCCGTGCGCGGTGTCGATGCATCGCATTATCAGGGGCAGATGGACTGGCAGATCATAGCAGAGCAGGGCATCAGCTTTGCATTCCTGAAAGCGACGGAAGGCTCCGGAACGCTCGATGACTGCTTTGCCGAAAACTGGAAAAACGCCCGCGCCGCCGGTCTTGCTGTCGGTGCCTATCACTTTTTCAGCTTCGACAGCCCCGCCGAAACACAGGCGGATAATTTCTGTTCGGTCGTTCCGGATGATCCCGATGCGCTGCCGCCGGTCATTGATCTGGAGTTCTACCGCTCCGAAAATCTGCCGGACGATGCGGAAGTGCAGCGGAATCTGCACATTCTGCTGGAACGGCTGCAGGAAGCCTACGGCAGAAAGCCGATCATTTATACCACAAAAGCCTGCTGGTCGCGCTATCTCGAAGGCTCCGACCTTGACTATACCCTCTGGATTCGCAGCATCTTCACCGCGCCCGCGGACGAGTTCGAGCCGGAATGGACTTTCTGGCAGTATAATCCGCGCGGTATGCTCGACGGCTACACCGGCGGCGAGGTGCTCATCGACCTCAATGTCTTCCGCGGGACAAAAGCCGATTTCGCGGCATTCGCTGCGGGGGAATAAGGGGACGCGCCGGACATACCGACCGGACGGAACAAAGCGCGGGATTTTCCCGCTTGAAAGGAGAAAAACACCATGCGTGTGATTACCGGAACCGCACGGGGCAGACGCCTCGTCACACCGGAAGGACTGGACACCCGCCCGACGACCGATAAGGTCAAGGAAGCGGTCTGCTCCTCTTTGCAGTTTGATTTTCCCGGCGCAAATGTGCTCGATCTGTTCGCAGGCAGCGGACAAATGGCGATCGAAGCGCTCAGCCGCGGCGCCCGCAAAGCCACCTTCATCGACAGCGATCCCCGCGCGATCGAATGCATCCGGCAGAATGTCAAAGCCTGCCGCTTTGCCGACAGCGCAACGATCCTCAAATCCGATGCGGTCAGCTTTCTGGAGCGCAATCACGAAAAGTTCGATATTGCGTTTCTCGATCCGCCCTACCGGCACGACACTTTGCTCCGGATTCTGCCGATTCTCGCGGAAAATATGCAGGAAAACGGCATAATCGTCTGCGAACACGAGCCGGAATGCAAATTACCGCAAACAATTCTTCATTTTGACTTGCAAAAGCAGAAAAAATATGGTAAAATAATAATAAGTGTTTACCGGAATGACAGCGAGGAATAAAATACCGGTATCCTGACTGCGGCATTATGCAATAAAATTGCCGCAAGCCGTGCGGTACGATCTGTCAGAGGAGAGGCAATATGTGGTCTGATCCGCTTCACGAAGCCAGAAAAGAGCGCTCCCGTCTGCGCCTGCATCACGGGCTCCGCACAGCCGGATTCTGTCTGGCATTCGGCACGGTGGCTGCGCTGATCGCCGGACTGGTGGTCAGCAGCCTCCAATCAAAAAACGAAAGAGCCGTCATGATCGTCTTCATGCTCTGTACTGCTCCGGCATGGTTTCTCGCGCTGTATGGACTGTACAAGAAAATTGATGGAGAAATTGCGGAGATCCGCCGTGCAAAGGATGTGCAGAATCTGTACCGCATCGACGCCATGTCAGCGCCGGGTGCGTTTCTCGCCAAAGCGAAAGCAGATTCCATTCTGACAAGCAGACAGACCTTTCTCACGCCGGAGCTGATCATGATAAGCGGCGAGATCGGTTCCAGTATCATGCTTCAGACGGTGACCTCGCTGGATATTGAGGCATTTCCGTGCGCAAAACCGTATCTGCTGCTGCATGTGAAGGCAGGCGAGGAGCACTGCACCTATAAAGTCGAATGCTCCAATCCGATGAGGCTCGAACGATCCGGACTTCTTCCGATCCCTGAACAGGCGGCAAGGATCTGCAGCTGGTTTCAGTCCTATGCGCCGCAGTGCCGGATCACAATGTCGGCTTCATGCATGACACAGAACACACTTCCGCAGGATCGTATGCACCTATGAAAGGAAATTTACGGACATGAGTGAAAAAAAACGCCGTGTCGCGGTCTGCCCCGGCAGCTTCGATCCGGTCACATACGGGCATCTCGACATCATCGGCAGAGCCTCGAAGCTCTTTGACAAGGTGATCGTGCTCGTCTCTGCAAATCTCGAAAAACACCCTGCCTTTACGCTGACCGAACGTCTGCTGATGATCCAGAAGGTCACGAAGGGTTATGATAATATTGTGATTGATATTCTCGAAGATGAGCTGCTCGCGGATTATGTCCGCAGAGTCGGCGCGGATGCGATCGTCAAAGGTCTGCGCGCCGTCACCGACTTCGAGTATGAATTTCAGATGGCACTCGGCAACAAAAAGCTCTGTCCCGAAGCCGAGACCGTCTTCCTGACGACCGCTGCCGAGAATATGTATCTCAGCTCCAGCATCGTCAAGCAGATCGCAACCCTCGGCGGCGATATCAGCAGCTTTGTCCCGCCGGAGATCCAGCCTGCAATCGCAGAGCGTCTGCGAAAGAAAAATATCTATGCAGCTTCCTCAACATCTGACAGGGCGCAGTTGATTCAGGAAGTTCAGCAATTTGCCAATGCAATCGGAAAGGATGAATCAGAATGAGCGTATTTGATATTCTCGATGAAATGGATGACATGCTGGACAATGCCAAGGCATTTCCGCTTGCCGCACACAAGATCGTTATTGACGGCGACCGCCTGCGCGAGCTGGTCAACGACATCCGCCTTGCGATGCCGAAGGAAATGAAACGCGCACAGACCATTGACTACGACTGTGACCGCATCATGAAGGAAGCACAGTCCAATGCCGAAAGCATCATTCACGGTGCCGAGGAGCGTGCAAAGGGACTCGTTGCCGAAAACGCGATCGTCGAAGAAGCCAAGCGCAGAGCACACGAGATCCTTGCAAAGACCAAAACCAAGTGCGAGGAGACCAAAGAGGCGACTGCATCCTACGTGCTGACCTCGCTGAACGCGACCGAAGCCCGCCTGAACGAGCTGCTCGCCGATCTCAAGCGCGAAAAGGAAAACTGGGATAAATAATGCACAGCACCGGGCATTCCCGCTCCGCGCTGCGGTTCCTGCTGCCTGCGACGCTGCTCTGGATGGGCGTCATTTTCTGGTTCTCCGCGCGGAATGCGGCGGATTCCGGCATCATGAGCAGCGGGCTCCTGTATGCGCTGCTGAAAATCTGCGTCCCGCACTGGGAGCAGCGTTCGTTCGCGGAGCAGGAAGCGATCCACGAGGCTTTGCATACCCTGTTCCGGAAATGCGGGCACTTTTCAGAGTTCGCCGTGCTCGGCATACTCCTGCTCCAGACACTCCGGCATATCCCGAAACTGAATCCGATCCGCCGGCAGAAGCACCCCGCAGCGGGATTCTTTGCGCTGTCGGCGCTTTTGGCATTGCTCTATGCCTGCTCGGATGAATTTCATCAGCGGTTTGTCCCCGGAAGAAGCTGCGAGCTGCGCGATGTCTGCATTGATTTTGCAGGTGCATGCTGCGGTATGCTGATCTGTATGCTGTGCGGACGGCTGCTGCGCCGGATCCGGCAGCACAGGCAGGCTTCATCTGCGGAAAATGACGGCATCAATCCAATCACACAAACATAATCCCGAAAGCAGGCATATGCGGCTGCTTTCGGGATTTTTCTGTATTCAAAAATAACGCTGTTACTGCAAAAACACATGAAGCATTTCGCCGTCCGCAAAGGCGCCGTGCAGCAGCGTCCGTGCGACTGTCCGGCGGGCATCCATGTCACAGGCTGACCATTCCGGCAGCGGCATCTGCTGCGGATACGACCGCGCGGCGATCATTTCTTCTGTACGGCGGCATTTTTCGCTGATCCGCACTGCCGCTTCGGTCAGCACGGCAAATTCCGCTTCCGGCGCTTCCGTCATGCGCTGCAAAATCTGCTCCCGCCGCAGATACAGCGCCGAAAGCTGCTCCCGCATTGCCGTATTTTCGCTGTCTGATTCCGGCGGAACCGGACAGCTTCGCAATGCATCCAGCCGCGCAGACAGGACGCGCCCGACCAGATCCTCTGCATCTTCCTTCCGCCAGACCGCCCCCGCGCCGCTGCATCGTCCGCGCTTTTTTCCGCCGCAGAGCAGATAATCCGCATGCCGCCCCTGCACGACCGTCATCGCGCTGCCGCACTGCATGCAGAAGATCAGCCCGCTCAGCCAGCTGCGCCGCCCCTTGCCCGTCTGCCGCAATTTCCGCGAAGCATCGAGCTTTTTCTGACAGCCAAGCCAGATCTCCGGCGCGATCAGCCCGATATGCGGCGCGCAGATCGCAAGACTGCCCGTCAGATCGGAGAAGCGCGCCTGATTCTGCCGGCGGTCGGTGTACAGGTAAATACCGTGCTGTTCCGGCGGCGACTCCGGCGCACAGATCTCTGCGCCGCGCGAGGATAAGTACGCATATACGCGGAAATCCGCCTGTGCATACACCGGATTGCGCAGCATGCGGCAGAGCGTATTCGGCGACCATGTGCCGCCCCGCGCCGTCCGGATGCCGCGCGCTGTCCAGTCTCTGCAAACGGTCGTCAACGAGCCTTCCGCTTGCAGATATTGCAGAAAACCGCTGCGGATCAGCGCTGCGTTGTCATCCGGCGCGAGCATCTGCGTGCGCCTGCCGAGGATCGTATGCGGCACCTTCCGGAACCCGAACGGCGGCGGTCCGCCTGTGTCGAATCCCGCTTTCGCCCGCGAAAATGCCGCATCCCGCACACGCCCGCTGATCGTTTCGCGCTCTAATTGCGCAAAGACCATGAGCAGGCTTTGCATCGCCTGCCCCATCGGGGACGCGGTCTCGAAGCGCTCCGTGTGCGACTCGAAAGCCACATGATGCGCCTCGAATAATCGCAGCAGCTGCGTGAAATCCGCGAGGTTGCGGCTGATGCGGTCGAGCTTGTAGACCAGCACCCGCCGCACCGCCCCCGCACGCACCGCATCCAGCAGGCGGCGCAGCGCCGGACGCTCCGTATTCCGTCCGGAAAAGCCGCGGTCGCTGTAAACCTGCGCCGGTTCGTCCGGCAAAAGCTCCTGCCGGCAGAGCTGCTCCTGCGTTTCCAGCGAAACACTGTCCGCGCGGTCGGCAGACTGCCGCACATAGATCGCGGTATGCGGCTGCATGCGGATGCCCCCTTTCTGCGATTCTGTTTCATTTTATGGTGAAATGTGCGATGCTATGTATATTTTGCGGCAATTTCCGTTTGATTGCCGGGAATCGTTCAAATTGTCAGTGCGGTCAGCATTCAATCTTTCAACAAATTTTCGTGATGTTCAGCACCGCATCTTGTAATGCTGATCAAAATATGTTAGAATAAAAACAGGAAATGACATCCGGATGTACACCTGAAGCCGATCCCAAAATCGCGCACAGGAGGGGATATCATGATCTCTGTCAAACATCGGAAACTTCTTTCGGCAGGCGCAGCTGTCCTGATGCTGACCGGCAGCATGTCTGTACAGTCAGCCGCTGCCGTTCCGCGCAGTTTCATCGCTGATGCACCCGATGCCGATGCCGCTGCCAAACAGGTCGCCGCGGCAAAAAATGAGCTGAACCGGATCGTTACAGGCTACTGGCGCACCTGCGCCGTGCTGCTCTGCGACATGGACGGCACCGCGCTCTATTCCTACCGTCCGGATCTGATGATCTCCGGCGCAAGCCTCATCAAGCTGCCCTATGCATTTTATTGCTGCGAACAGCTCGAAAAAGGCGTGCGCAGTCTCGATGACACTGTGACCTATACATCCGCATGGTATCACGGCGGGGCTGGCATCATCCGCAAAAATCCATACGGCAGAAGCTATACCGTGCGGCAGCTGCTCGACTACGCAATGCGCTATTCGGACAATGTTGCCTATGACATGCTGGTCTATCTGTTCGGGATTGACGGCTTCAACGAGATGGTCAGAGAATGGGGCTACGAAACGCGCATCACACAGTATTCGCGCTTTCCCGCCGTGACCGCATCCTTCATGCGCACGGCAATGGAGCAGGTGCAGCAGCATGCCGATAACAGCGAATGCAGACGCATCGTCTGGGATGGGCTCATCGGTTCCACAAGCGGCTATACGCGGCAGGCACTCGGAAACAGCGTGCCGATCGCGCTGAAATACGGCAGCATTCCGGACTGCTGGCACGAGGTCTGCTATGTCGGCGGGGAGCATCCGTATATCCTCGTCATCCTGAGCGGCGCTGTCAATTACAGCGCGGACGTCAGCTTTGTCAAAAATGTTGCGGCTGCTGCGAACAAACTCGCCGCTGCACATCAGGCAGAGGTCGATGCGACTTTGCTGCGCGGCGATGTGAATTTTGACCGGAAGGTCAGTCCGCTGGATGCGCAGCTCACGCTCGCTGCCTACACCGAAGCACTCTCCGGCAAGGACAGTGGGCTCACCGGTTTGCAGCTGCGGGCAGCGGACGTCAACGGGGACGGCAGCCTGACCATTGCCGATGCGCAGATGATCCTGCAATATTACACGGAGCATGTCCTCGCCGGAAAAGAGGGCGGGTGGGATGCGCCCGACAGTCCGCATGCCGATTGACTTTTCTGCCGAAATATGGTATGATACAGTGAAATGTCTCATGTGACACGGCATGTCCCATACGAAAATACGTGGATTTTGCGCACTTCATGTCCTGTACTTTCCCCGTGCGCCGTGGTATCATGAATGCGAAAGGAGGCAATCCGATGGATCAGCAAAAGATCGGATCGTTCATGAAAACACTCCGCAAGGAGAAAGGCATTACACAGGAACAGCTCGCCGAAACGCTCAATGTCGCGCGGCGCACTGTTTCAAGATGGGAAACCGGAAGCAACATGCCGGATCTGGCAGTGCTCATTGAGATCGCAGACTACTACGAAGTGGAGCTGCGCGAGCTGCTGGACGGCGAAAGGAGAAGTGCGAATATGAATCAGGAAACAAAAGAAACCGTCCTCAAGGTCGCTGACCTTGCAAATGACGAAAAGGAAAAACTCAACCGCTATATGAAATGGGTATTTCTGTTCGGCTGTGCCGCGGGCATCGCGCTGGTCGCAATGACATTTCTGGAGCCGGAAAAGCCGACACCGATGTTCGACTTTCTGCACGGACTGTCCCTCGGCATCTGCATCGGCATGCCGTTTGTCGGGCTGCTGCTCACCACAAAGCACGGTCAGATGCTCCGCGACGCCAAAAAGCGCCTGCTCGGGATCAGCAAGTGATTCAACTTTACAGAAAAGGCGGCGATTCGTTCCGGTTCGCTGCTTTTTTTGCGATTTTACGGAATTTTATCGCTTTTGCACAGCACGAAAGTGAAAAGATGCATTATTTTGCTGTACCGGCGGGCTGTTTTTAACAAGAATTTTCGGTTTTTTCCTTTACTTTGTGTAATGTGCTGTAGGATGACATGGAAAATTCGTGAAATTGGCGGCTTGTATTTTTGTGCATGTTGTGATATAATTAGATATATCTGTGCAGTATATGCATTGGATGAATCATTCTGATGTTATTATGCAAAAAAAGGAGCGTAACAACCATGAAACAATTCGGTCACTTCGATGACGCGCGCAAGGAATACGTCATCCAGTCTCCGCGGACGCCCTATCCGTGGATCAATTACCTCGGAACGCAGGCGTTCTTTTCTCTGATTTCCAATACTGCCGGCGGCTACAGCTTCTATAAGGATGCCCGTCTTCGCCGTATTACCCGCTATCGCTACAACAATGTCCCGATCGACATGGGCGGCAGATATTTCTATATTTCGGATAACGGCACGATCTGGAATCCGGGCTGGTCTCCGGTCAAAACCGAGCTCGATGCCTACGAGTGCCGCCACGGTATGGGCTATACCATTATCACCGGCGAGAAAAACGGCTTGCAGGCAGAGGTTACGTTCTTCGTTCCGCAGAATTATGACGGCGAAGTGCAGCAGGTCGTTCTGACCAACAAGAGCAGCGCTGCCAAGACCTTCAAGCTGTTCTCGTTCGCAGAATGGTGCCTCTGGGATGCGCAGGATGACTGCACCAACTTCCAGAGAAACTTCTCCACCGGCCGTGTTGAGGTCGAAGGCTCGACCATTTACCACAAGACCGAATACAGAGACAGACGCGATCATTTCGCGTTCTATACCGTCAATGACAGCATCGACGGCTACGATACCGACCGCGATTCCTTCATCGGTCTGTACAACGGCTTCGGCGATCCGCAGGCTGTGCTCGACGGCAAGGCAACCAATTCCTTCGCGGACGGCTGGTCCCCGATCGCTTCCCACTACAAGGAGATCACCCTTGCTGCAGGCGAATCCAAGACGCTGATCTTCATTCTCGGCTATGTCGAGATGCCCGCTGACCAGAAGTTCGAGGCGGACGGCGTCACGATCAACAAGACCAAGGCACATGCAATGATCGAGCAGTACAACACCCCTGAAAAGGTCGCTGCAGGTCTCGCAGAGCTGAAAGCAACATGGGACAAGCTCCTCGGCATCTTCAATGTCAACACCTCGGATGACAAGGTCAACCGCATGGTCAATATCTGGAACCAGTATCAGTGCATGGTCACCTTCAACCTCTCCCGCTCCGCTTCCTACTTCGAGAGCGGCATCGGCAGAGGCATGGGCTTCCGTGACTCCAATCAGGATATTCTCGGCTTCGTCCACCAGATTCCGGACAGAGCAAGAGACCGCCTGATCGACCTCGCTTCCACACAGCTTGAGGACGGCGGATGCTATCACCAGTATCAGCCGCTCACCAAGAAGGGCAATTCCGATATCGGCGGCGACTTCTCTGATGATCCGCTGTGGATGATCCTTTCTGTCGGCGCTTATATCAAGGAATCCGGAGACTGGGCGATCCTCGATCAGCCGGTTCCGTATGACAATGACGAGTCCAAGGCAAAGCCGATGCTCGATCACCTGACGGTTTCCTTCTATCACATCGTCAACAACCTCGGCCCGCACGGTCTGCCGCTTGCAATGCGCGCGGACTGGAACGACTGCATCAACCTCTCCTGCTTCTCCGATAAGCCGGGCGAGAGCTTCCAGACCTATACAAACCCGAAGTTCAAGGCAGAGGGCGGTTACTCCAAGGTCGCGGAATCCGTTATGGTCGCCACACTGTTCACCTATGTCGGTCCGACCTATGTCGGCATCCTGAAGCACCTCGGCAAGGACGATGAGGCTGCAAAGGCGCAGGCTGAGATCGACAAGATGAAGAAGAACGTCATGGAATCCGCTTTCGACGGCGAATGGTTCCTGCGTGCCTACGACGCTTCCGGCGCAAAGATGGGCTCCAAGGAATGCGAGGAAGGCAAGATCTTCATCGAGCCGCAGGGCTTCGCGGTCATGTCCGAGATCGGCAAGGATCAGGGCGCGGATATCAAGACGCTCGATTCGATCGACAAGTACCTCAACACCAAGTACGGCCTTGTGCTGAACAATCCGGCGTTCTCCAAGTACTATATCCAGTACGGCGAGATCTCGACCTATCCGGGCGGCTACAAGGAAAACGCAGGTATCTTCACGCACAACAATGCATGGATCATCTGCGCAGAGGCGTATGCGGGCAGAGGTGACAAGGCATTCGAGTATTACAGCAAGATCGCGCCGGCATTCAACGAGGAGATCTCCGATCTGCACAAGACCGAGCCGTATGTCTACGGTCAGATGATCGCAGGTAAGGATGCAAGCCGCTTCGGCGAGGGCAAGAACTCGTGGCTGACCGGTACGGCTGCATGGAACTTTGTTGCGATTTCACAGTATATCCTCGGTATCTCCGCAGACTTTGACGGTCTGAAAGTCGATCCGTCGATCCCGAAGGCTTGGGACGGCTTCACCGCGACCAGAAAGTTCCGCGGCGCGACCTACCAGATCACTGTCAAGAATCCGGATCATGTTTCCAAGGGCATCAAGTCCCTGACCGTGGACGGCAAGGCTGTCGAAGGCAATGTCGTTCCGGTGCTTCCGGCAGGCGGCACCTACGAGGTCGTTGCAGTGCTCGGTTAATCGGTTAATCGGCTAAGCGCAATATCATACAAATAACAATCGAAAAAGACGCCGGCGATCTGTCGGCGTCTTTTCTGTTTACAGATGATTCAGCATTATTTTGGCTCTACCATTGCACTTTTCGCGGATATATGTTATAATAGATACAATCACATACAAGGGGGAATCTCTATGCCCGAACAGACCGGAAAGCCTGCAAAAAAGCATACGCTGCTCAATTGCATCATCATTCTCATCATCCTTGCGATCCTTGCGCTGACCGCCGGATTCTTTGTCTATGTCCGGAATGTGCGGCTCTATCCCAATATGCCCGGCGTGATCGGCGCGATCAACGGCATAGATCATTTTTCCAGCGACGATTTCTGCGGCATCTATGATTACGGACAGACCGAACAGGAACCGGTGCGCAGCGAGGAATCAAAGCCGATCCTCTCCAAATCCGAGGGCAGCTACAATGTCAATACACAGAATGTCTCCGCAATATCCGTCGAATTTCCGAAGTACACGCTGTTTGCCAATCAGCAGCCGGCAACGGTCACGCTGTATTATGACAAGGATGAGAAGCTTGTCGGCACGCGTATCTCGTATCTTTACACCGCGGACGAGATGCTTGATTTTAATGACGATCTTGCGAAACTGGAATATGAAACCGACCGGATCTTTGCGCCGAACGCGCTGTTCCGCATGTATGACAATCTTGCGAACAAGCTGCATATCAAGCAGCACAATGTCTATCGAACCGGTCCGGCAGACGCGACCGAACTTGTTATCGAGGAGCTCTACCGCAGCCACGCGTATGCTTGAAAAGGTATCGCGGCGCGATGATTAAAAATGGGCTCCGGACAAACATGAGATAAGCGTTTTCAAAACAAATCGACCGGTATCATGCCGGTCGATTTTTGTCATATTCAGGATCGGAGCCGGAGATCAGACTTTGGCAGCCCGACGCAGCAGCGCGGAACCGTTCTGTTTCAGCCAGCTGTCGCAGCGTGCATAATCCGGAAATACACGCAAAACCGCTGCATAAAATGCACGCGAATGATTCGGGTGCAGCCGGTGACAAAGTTCATGCACCACAACACTGTCCAGCACTTCCGGCGGCGCGCACATCAGCAGGCAATTGAAATTCAGATTGCCGGATGATGCACAGCTGCCCCAGCGCGTCTTCTGGCAGCGGATCGTGATGCGCCCGTATGAAACGCCGATCTTTTCTGCATAATATGCAACCCGCTGCGGGATCACTGCCTTTGCCCGCTCCGCAAGATCCGCCAATTCCTCTGCCGTGAACGGCGGCTCCGGATGCTTTTGCAATTCCGCACGTTTCTGCTGCACATGCCGCTCGATCACATTCGCTTTCTCCGCAAGAAAATACCGAATATGCTGCTCGGAAAGCCGCTGCGGTGCGCGCACGACCACCGATCCGTCCGAACGGATCTCAGCAGCAAGCGTCCGGCGGCGACTGCGAATCACGGTGATCTCTGCGGAAATTCCACTGATCTGCATTCTGACCTCCATACAAAACGGGAGCCGAACGCTCGGCTCCCGCGTTTTTTATCGGAACATCGGTCTGCGGAACTGCCAGTTCTGATTGTTCAGAAGCGTTCCGAGCATGCCGGTGACCTGGAGCGATTCGCTGACACCGGTCTTGCACCAGATCGCAAAATGCTCACAATTATTCGTGAAGAAATTGTAGCTGGTCTCGCCCAGACGCGACCGCGCACGCGCGACTGTCTCCTCCGGCGAATAGAGATGATAGCCGTAGGTCTGCTGCAAGGTGCGCGCAAGATCCTCCGAATAGGAATTGGTATGCGGCGTCACAGGTGCTCCCAGCCGAACCGGCGGCTCATAAGGCTTCGGGAAATCCAGAATGAAATACTCCGAATCGTCCCGCAGAAAATTACGCAAATTGGTCGCGTGCACAACCGCATGCCCGATCGTTTTGCTCGCGGGGATATTGTAATGCACGATGCAGGTGTCGCTGACGTAAATGCCGTAATGCTCGTAGATGCCGCCGCGGCGCACCACGCCGATGATGTCGCCGTACTGCGCCTGTACCGGCTGCTGTGCGGCAAGCGGATCGACATAACCGGTCTGCTGGAAGCCGGTCACGCCCGTCGGGACTCCGCCCATGCTCCGGATCGCTTCCGCGCGCGCGGCTCTGCGCACCATAGTCTGCTCCAGCTGCGCCTGCGTACCGCGGTCGATCACCTGACCGAATTTGTCGATGATCCGGCACTCTCCGCTGACAACATGCCGCTGCAATGTACAATCCGCGCCGTAATCCAGATCCTCCCAGCAATAATCCTTGTCCATGATCGAAAATCCGCTGTCGTTTGTTTGCAGATTCTCCGAGAGATTGTCCAGCTTATTCGCAAGTTTGTCCATTCCGCGGCTGACCGCGTCCCAAAAATCCATTGCCATTGTCGCCCTCCTTGCGGCGTTTAATCGTTTGCGCGCGAGATCCAGAGCACATATTTACCGCTATGCTCGTAATATCCGATTGCAAGCGCGCCGTCACGATAGTTATAATGCACGAGATTGCTGTCCGCGATCTCCGTATGCCCGCCGTAGACGCCGTCGGCATACTCCGCGATGCCTGCGAAAATTTTCGCAATTTCCGCCTGATCCCAGACATATTTTCCCGTGTAGTCGTCATGATTGCAGAAACGGTAATCGACCGCGCGCAGATAGCTGCCCTGCGCGGCATCGCCGTTGTGAATATACAGATCAACCGCCGCCGGCAGCTGCAGATCGCTGTATCCCGGAACCGGAAACGCATCCGCGATATAGCGGTAGGTCGAATTGGACATGCCGCTCTCGTCCGGCGTATCGCCGCAGTACAGATCCGCATTCTTGCCCCAGTCCACGCCGAGCTTCATCATCGCGTTTTTTGCGTCCGCCTCTTTCAGCGCAGAACCGTCGCGGTTATCTGCGCGCGTGTACAAGCCGGTCGGCAGGAACGGATCGCCGCTGTCATATTCATGGAACGGCATCGCGCCGAGCGTTTTATAATAATCCGCAGGCGTATTGCCGTCCTCCTGCGGCGCAGGCTCCGTTTCCGGCGCGGGTGTCGCTGCGGGAGTTGTCTGCTGGGTTTCCATTGTTGTCTGCACATCTGTCTGTTCTTCCGAAGGCTCGCTCTCCGCAGGGGGCTCCGTTGTCTCCGCAGCCGTCGTGACCGCCGGCAAAGTGGTGACTGATTCCTTCTGTTCGGATTCAGAGCTCTCCGCCGTAAAGAATGACTGCGGCTTCGGCTGGTGATGCTTCAGCAAAGTTCGTGCGATCACGCCGCCGGAAATCACGATCACGCCGAGCAGACAGATCACAAACAAATTAAAACGATAGCGCCCGCTTTGTCGTGCAGCCTTCACGGAAAGACCGCACTTCGGACAAAACTTATACTGTTTCGGCACTACCGCGCGGCAATTCGGACACTTCATCGGTAACACTCCTTAAATCAAACAAAAAAGCATCTCTCTATCTTTGCAGCGCCGCATCGGGCGCATCTTCTGTCTGATTCTATTATAGCACATTTCGGTTAAAATTGCAACGACATTGTTCGCTTTCACAAAGATTTAACATAATTTGTGAAAATAATCTGTAATATACATAAAGTATATAAAACAGCAGCATTCCGGATCGCTGCGGAAATGCTGCCGTTCATTATGATTCTTTGGGCTGATTCGCAGTCGGATAACGCTCCGCAAGCGAATGGACAATGTTTGCGATCTCACCACGCACAGATTCCGGCGAGATGACCGTCACCCACTGCCCGTATTGCAGCGCCCAGTGCTGCATAGCGATCGGATGAACCTGCACAGTCACGCGGATCCGATCCGGATAATGCACCCATTTGAACGACGCGCCGGTTCCGAACCAATCCAGAATATCGCCCAAAATGCGCGTATCTGCATAAAATTCGCAATGCACGGTCTCGCCGCTGTACATGTAAAGCTGTTCAGCCAGATTCTCCGGCAGCGGATGTTCACCGGACAGTGACTCGATCGGCAGACGTTCAAACCGCTCCATGATCGCAACATCGGTGATCCGGTCAATGCGATAATGCGAGAGCGTCCGATGCGGCTCCTTGCAGCAGATCAGGTAGTATCTGCCGTGCGAAACAGCGATCTCATACGGGCTGACGAGATATTCCCGCGCAACCCCGCCTGACCGCATGCGCGGCACCTGAACCGGATTTCCGTCGCCGTCAAGCATATAGCTGTAATAGCGAAAGCTGACCATGCGGTTTCTGCGGATCGCCTCGCATAGAATATCAACGGAGTATAGCAGCTGCTTTGCCGGCGGTGTGTGCAGAAAGACCATTTGCTGACCGGACTGCGATTGCCGGCTCATCGGCGAGGAATGCAGCATCAGCTTGCGGACAAGTTCATCCCGCTGATTATCCGGCACAGCCGGCATCGCCGCGAGCAAATCGGTCAGCAGTCGCAGCTCGCTCACCTCAAACTGCGGTTCGAGATACCAGTCTGTCTGCATGATCTCCACGCTGCCGTCCGCCTGTGCTCGCGTTTTTTTCGATGAAACAAGCGGATAACCCGCCGCAAGCAGCTCATCGAGATAGGTTTTCAGCGTCCGACGGTTCATTTTGACGCCGAATCGCGTAAACATGCGCTCTGCAAGTGCCTGCTGGGACATGCGGTGCTGCTCGTCGGTTTCTTCCTGTAACAGACGAAGCAGCTGGAAAATGACCTGTCCTTTCACGGCTGCACCTCGCTCTCAGGCGCGGGCTGTACCGGATTTGTGACTGCATCGAGATAGATCTGATGATTCCGGTCAAAATCGACCGCAAGAACCATTTGTCCGTCCGGAGAAGTCGCATCCGTAAATGTTCCGTCCTGCGGCAGCCGCAGTTTTTGCATGTCGTAAACGATCAGATCGAACGGCAGCTGCAGCGAAAGCAGATACATGTCAGTCGGCTCAATGTTCGTCGAGAGCTCCGGAAGTGCATTGTGCAGGATTCCCGGAACAGCGGTCGGACTGAGATGCTTCATTTTGTTCAGCATAATGTCGAGCACCGTGCGCTGACGCTCCGTGCGCTCGTAATCGGAATTTCCGACATGCCGGATGCGCGCATAAGAAAGCGCCTGCTTGCCATTCAGCACAAAAGTACCGCCGCTCGGCAGAAAATCGTCTGTCGGTTCATCGCCCATGATCCGGTTGACTTCGCTTTCAAGAATTACATTGATTTCTGCTGCTTCGCGATCGGATACCGTGACTTTCACGCCGCCGAGCGCATCCGCGATATGCACAAACGCCTTAAAATTGACGCAAATGTATTCGTCGATCGAAATTCCGTAATTATTCACGATCGTGTCCATCAGCAATGTCGGCCCGCCGTAGGCATACGCCGCATTCAGCTTATCCGTTCCGTGATTCGGAATGCTGACGTATGAATCGCGCAGCAGCGAGGTCATCGTCACAGTCTGATTATGCTTGCTGAAACTCAGCACGATCATCGTATCCGCACGACCTCGTTCGCCGTCGCGCGAATCGGTACCGATCAGCAGAATATTGCGCACAGCCGCATCCTGCTCCGCAAGACCGGCAGTCAGCGCCCGCTGACCGGTTTCTTCATGCTGAATCTTACGAATTGCGAGCACGGAAATACCGGAGTAAAGCAGAAACAGAACGACTGCCGTTGTGACAACCGTTTTGATGATGCGTCCGGCACAGCTTTTCCTGTGCTTCCTGCGCTTTTTCTTCTTTTTCCGCGGCGGTTCCTGCCGGATCGGCGGTTCATCGTCAAATTCTCTGCCGCGAACGGACTGCGGACTGCGCCGATACGGCATGGATTTGTCCTGCTCCGGCAGCTTTTCCTGATAGGACGCGCGCCGGATCATCGCATGCGGCGGCGGAGATGCCGGCGGCGGCTGCAAACGCTGTCTTTGCGGCGCACTGCTAGTGCGTGCAGACTGCGGTCTGCGCTGCTGCGGCTGAATCTGCCGTTCCGAAGCAACAGAAAAAAGCTTTGTATCGCCGGTGCGTGGTGAAGTCTCAGCCGGTTTCGGATCCTGCGGCGTAATTGCCGGCATGATCTTGGTATCAGAAAGTGAATTGTGTTTGCTCATGATCGTTGGTCCTTTCTGTTTCTATCTACTACTATTATACTCTTTTTCGGCGTGTTCTGTCAACCTTTATTTTGACTCTGTATTGATTTGGCATCGAATTGTTACTGCATCTTCAGAAAATACAAAGAAAAGCTTAATCTGCCTAAATGTTCCACGTGGAACATTTCATTTTCAGGCATATAAAACGCCGGAATGTTCCACGTGGAACATTCCGGTTTTGGTCATATCAAAGCGGATTTCGCTTGATTTTCGCGAATCTGCGCGGATATTGTGAAGGCGTTTCGTCGAGCTTCCGTACAAGGATCAAATACTTCTGTTCCGATTCAATCGAATACGGAATCGGCGCATCCACAGAACAGAGCAGTTTCTCAGCAGCCTGCGAAAAGCGCTCAAATTCCGGATCATACTGCCTGCCCTTCATTGCAAGCAGCGATCCGCCGACACGCAAAAACGGAACAGACAGCTCAGACAACATCGAGCCGGCAGCCATCGCACGGGATACAACAAAATCAAACTGACCGCGATATGTTTCGTCCTGCGCAAGTTCTTCCGCCCGACCGCAAATCGCAATCGCAGTTAAATTAAGCGCAGCAATTGCCTTTTCACAGAACTCTATTTTACGCAGCTCGCTGTCCAGCATTGTGATTCGCAGCGTCGGATTCATGATTGCAAGCGGAATCGCAGGGATCCCGCCGCCTGTTCCCATATCCAGAACATCAGAAGAATCATTCAGAAAGCGCAGCAAATACGCAGAATCCAGAAAATGCCGAACCCAGATCTCTGCGCGTGTACGAACTGCCGTAACGTTCTGCCGTGCAGATTCATCAATCAGCAAATCCGCATATTTCTGCAGCTTTTCAAACTGTTCGCGTGACAGATTTACCTCATTTTTTTCAAAAATCCTCCGGCAAAACTCGAATGTCAGCTGTTCATCCATGATATCCACCTGCTTTCAGCCATGTCATGATAATCGAAACATCAGCGGGCGATACGCCGGAAATGCGCGATGCCTGCGCGAGATTATCCGGTTTCAGTTTCGTCAACTTTTCGATTGCTTCGGATGACAGCCCATGAACGGCAACATAATCCAATTCCTGCGGAAGCCTGATCTGTTCAAGATGTGCAAGATGCTCGTTCTGCTGATCCTGCCGCGCAATATACTGCGCATACTTGATACGATGACTGACCTCGTCTGGTTCCTCGCCGCGCAAATTAAGATCAAACTTCAAAAACTGCGTAATATCATGCAAAATCACCTGCGGTCTTCGCAACAATGCATCCAGCTTTACACCTTGTTTCAATTCCGATGTGCCTAATTCTGTCAGATAAGTATTGATTGTATCCGGCGAAACGGTTGTCGCACAAATCTGGTCGATAGCATGATGAATCCGTTCCATTTTTGCAGTAAATTGCGCCCATCTGTCATCAGATATCAAGCGGTACTTTCTGCCGATCGGGGTTAATCTGTCATCGGCATTGGAATGACGCAGAGAAAGCCGGTATTCACTGCGTGCGGTCATCATGCGGTACGGATCCTGCGTTCCTTTGGTCACAAGATCGTCAATCAGTGTTCCGATATATGAACTTTTGCGGCTCAATTCGAGCTGTTCTTCGCCCAAAAAATACGCAGATGCGTTGATTCCGGCGATCAAGCCTTGTGCAGCAGCTTCTTCGTATCCGGAGGTGCCGTTGAACTGTCCTGCGGAATATAAGCCATGAAAATCACGGAATCCAAGCGTATGATGCAGGCAGATCGGATCAATGCAGTCATATTCGATCGCGTATGCCGGGCGCATGATTTCGATGTGCTCAAAACCGGTGACACTGCGCATCATTTGAATCTGAACAAATTCAGGCAGCGAAGTGCTGAATCCCTGCAAATACATCTCGTCTGTCTGCAAACCGGTCGGTTCCACAAAGATCTGATGCCGTTCGCGCTCCGAAAATCGGATCACTTTGTCCTCAATCGACGGACAATACCGCGGGCCGACACCGTGTATCACACCGCTGTAAAGCGGCGATTCTCCGATATTTTCGCGTATAATGCGGTGCGTTTCCGGATTTGTATTCGCAATATAGCACACAGCATCATTCCGCAAGCTTCCGCGCTCCGCGAGAAATGAAAACGGCTGCGGATCCGGATCGCCATATTGCGGCTGAAGCTTTGAAAAATCAATACTGCGGCGATGCACGCGACAAGGCGTACCCGTCTTAAAACGGCGAAGCTGAATATGATGTTTTGCGAGGCTATCCGAAAGATATCTTGCAGGCAGGCACGAATCCGGACCGCTGCTCTCGCCGATTTTGCCGATGTATACCATTCCGTTCAGAAATGTTCCGGCACAAATCACGGCTGCTTTGCAAGAATATCTTCCGCCATGCCGTGTCAAAACGCCCTTCACACACTGGTTTTCGTCAAGTTCAATATCGCAGACTTCCGACTGAATGAGATACAAATTCGTCGTATTTTCGCAGATTTTCTTGATATACGTGTGATAAGCACGGCGATCCTCCTGCGCGCGCGGGCTGTGAACCGAAACGCCTTTGCTCAGGTTCAGCATGCGCATCTGAATACAGCAAGCATCGCCGGCCTCGCCCATTACACCGCCGAGCGCATCAATTTCACGCACAAGATGTCCCTTTGCGCTGCCGCCGATCGACGGATTACACGGCATATTACCAACCTGATCGAGCGCGATCGTAAACAGCGCAGTCTTACATCCGCGTTTTGCCGCGGCAACTGCTGCTTCTACGCCGGCATGCCCGGCGCCGATCACTGCAACGTCAAACGCTGCCAATTGTCCCATTCACATGCACCTCCTGAATGTTCCACGTGGAACACCGCCCAATTGTTCCACGTGGAACATTTTTCGGCAATGTTTCACGTGGAACATTATTTTCCGACACAAAACTTTGAAAAAACACCGTCGATGACATCATCCGTCACTTCTCCGCCGTCGAAATCGCGCAAATAGGAAGCTGCCTGTTCGAGATCGGCATAGATCATGTCAAGCTCATCCGAGGACGCTGCCGCAGCAACTGCTACCGAAATTGCTTCCGCGGCACGCAAAATCAGCAGATTCTGTCGCTCATTCAGCGGTGCCGCGCAAGTCGTTTCCGTCAAGGCGAAACATTCGCGCAGCATTTGTTCAAGTCTATCCGTAGATTGCTCCTGAATTGCCGAAAGCGTCAGGCACAGAACCGACAGCTGCGGCGGATCGGATTCCGAAAGATCTGTTTTATTCCAAAGCAAAATCAGCCGCCGGTCAGCACAGCGACGAATCATCTCATAATCATCGTCTGTCATACCGATGCTCGCATCGACCACATACAGCACAAGATCCGCTGTATCCAGCGCCTGATACGCCTGCGAAATGCCAATGGATTCTATCGCATTATCGGTATCACGCAGTCCGGCAGTATCCGATAAAAGCAGCGTAAATGCGCCAATTTTCACCTGCTCCGTCACAACATCGCGCGTCGTTCCGGCAATGTCCGTCACAATGCTGCGATTCGTCCCGCAGAGCCAGTTCATGACCGATGACTTGCCGGCATTCGGCTTGCCGAGCAGCACCGTCCGGATTCCGCTGCGCAGAACAAGTCCGTCCTGATACCGGCTTGACATGTCACGCAGCTGCGATTCAATTCCATGCAGCTTTTCGATCAGTCCGCTGCGTTCCAGCTCCGGCGGACATTCCTCTGCATCGTCCAGCCAGTAGGCGAATGCCGACATCAGATCGACCAGCACATCGCTGATCTGCTGCATTTCTCTGCCGAGTTTTCCGGCTTTCACATAATTTGCCTGTCGAAGTGCCGCATCGCCGTCCGCCTGAATCACATCCATGACCGCTTCAGCCTGCGAAAGCGTCAGCTTTCCGTTCAGAAACGCCCGCTTTGTAAACTCACCGGCAGCAGCAGGCTCCGCGCCATGCAGATAAATCGCCATTAATATTCTTTTTGTTAAATATATTCCACCGTGACATGTGATCTCTACAGTGTCCTCTCCGGTATAACTGTGCGGCGCGCGAAATACCGTCAGCACCACATCATCGAGCTGCTCGCCGTTTTCGGAGACAGTCCCGTATGCACATGTATAACCGCGCATTTCCGATACTTTCACATGATTCGCCGCAGTAAAGATCTCATCGGCGATCCGGATAGATTCTGCACCGGATATCCGGATCATTGCGATGCCGCCGGCTGCATCCGGCGTCGAAATCGCTGCAATCGTTTTCATATTTACCTCAAAAAGAAAGGGCGGCAAAATCGCCGCCCGATTCATCAGATATCAATTTTTCCGTAGACGCCGGCGTTCAGGGAAT
This sequence comes from Clostridiales bacterium Firm_04, assembly GCA_001603005.1. Lineage (GTDB taxonomy): Bacteria > Bacillota > Clostridia > Oscillospirales > Ruminococcaceae > Firm-04. The sequence continues at coordinate 149,100 of LVAJ01000030.1, read as the reverse complement.
CCTCCGGCTTCGGACGCTTGTAATCCTTTTCAAAGCTGGTCGAAAGGTCAAGCTTGCGCGGGCCTTCGCCGCTCGGTCTGCGGTCACGGCGATCGCGGCGGTCATGACTGCGCTGCTTGCCGCCTCTGCCGCGGTCGTTCCGGTCGTAGCGACCGTTTCCGCTGCGGAAGCCGCGTGCATTCTTGTCATCCTTCTTGTAATCCGGCGCCGAATCGTTCGTGATGATGACCTTGCGGTTCGGCTCCTCGCCGGACGAATGTGAGGAAACGCCCTCGATCTCGGTCACGGCGGAATGGATGATGCGGCGCTCATAGGGATTCATCGGCTCCAGCGCGACGCTTCTGCCGGTGCGGAGCACGCTCTTGCTGATGCGCTGTGCGAGATCCTGCAGCGCTTTTCTGCGCTTTTCGCGATAGCCGCAGGTGTCGATCGTCAGGCGGACATAATCCTTGTCGCCGCGGTTTGCGACCATCGAGGTGAGGTACTGCAATGCATCCAGCGTATCACCGCGTCTGCCGATCAGTGAGCCGGCGCCGTTGCCCTCCAGCGTAAAGGAAATGCCGTTTTCGAGCCTGCCGGCAGCCTTGACCTCCGGTGCAAGCTGTGCGAGCACCTGTTCCAGATACGCAGCACCGATCTGCATTTTTTCGAGCTGAACCTCCGGAGAAGCCTCCGGCTTATCGGTTTCTTCCGCGATCTCAATCTCCGCATCCGTTTCCGGCTCCGCAGCGATTTCCGGTTCCGTGATCTCCGGCTCTGCTTCGATCACCGGTTCTGCCTGCGGCGCGGCGGGCGCTGTATAGGACGCCTCAACGCGAAATTCCTCTTTCTTGCCGAACAAGCCGCTCAGCAGCGAGCGCTTCGGCTCCTCGATTACTTTGAAGTCGATTTCAGATGCCGGAACGCCGAATGCGTCCGCAGCCATCTGCTTCGCCTCCTCAATGCTTGAGGCGGTGAAAATCTCAGTCATGTGGTCAATTCCCCTTTCATCAGAAAGTTCGGGAGAAATCACGTATTATCTGACAAATCGTCGTTCTTCGGTGTTTCCTCTCCGTATTTCAAAGCGGCGCGTTTTCTTGCCGCTTCAATCAGCGCTTTTTCATATTCGGCGCGCTCCTTGCGGGACATGCCGTCATCGCCGTCGTCATATTTCGACGAATTGCCTGCGGTGCCGTTCTGCTCCGCCTGCATCTGTGCGGACTGTTCCATCATGCGCTGCATCCAGCCCGGTCCCTTGGCGATCTGCTTTGCCTTTTCCTTTTCATTGATGCGTTCCAGACGCGGACCGGAAAGATACTTATAAAGTGCAAGCTGCTGGACGAGCGAAAGCACAGCATTGACCAGCCAGTAGAAGCTCAGACCGGCAGGTGCTTTCAGACCGATCCAGACGGTCATCAGCGGGGAGAGATACAGCATTGCATTCATCGCGCCCATCTGACTTGCAGCATCCGGATTCGCTTTCTTGCTGTGTCTCTGTGTGACGAACGTATGCAGCAGATAAACCAGTGCTGCAAGGATCGGCAGGAGCACGAGCATCAGATTCGTAAAGCTCCAGCCGTTCTCCGGATGCAGCGAAGGCACGCCGGCAAGGTCAAACCCAAGGAAGGTATTGTCAAAGCCGCGCAGCTTCTGCAAAAAGTCCGGCATCGAGTCAAAGATCTCCGGATGATCCTTTGCATGCTGCAAAAGAAGCAGCTCCGGTCTGCCGTTGACGAACTTTTCTGCATCTTCGAGCTTTGCATAGGTGCCGAAATTGACAAGCCACTGTGTCAGCAGCCCCTTTGCCTCATTGATCTGATCCGTCGGCAGACGCAGGATATAGGTCAGCGGACGGAGCACGACGAAGAACACAGGGAACAGCAGCAAAATGGTGATCAGCGAGCTCAGACAGCCGGAGCTCGGGTTGATGCCCTCCTCCGTATAGAGCTTGTTCTGCTCCTCCTGCACGCGCGTCGGGTTATTCGGGAAGGACTTCTTGATCTTTTCGAGCTTCGGTGCGACCAGTGCCATGCGGGACTGATTGACCTGCATTTTATAGCTGCTCGGAAGTGTCACGAGCTTGATCAGGATCGTGAACAGGATCATGGACAGGCCGTAATTATGTACAACCTGATAGATATTGTACAGGATCCAGCCCATGAGCTTGGAAATGAGACTCAACTAACATTCCTCCGTCTGAAAATCATTCTATTGTATGCCGTTTCCCGTGCCAGCGGGTACGCGGCGCCAGCAGCCATTGGTATTCGAGCGCATGCGCCTGTGCAGGCGTAAGCGGATCCGGCTGCGCGATCTTATGCCGTCCGAGCAGATCAAACTGAAGCGGAACGGGATCCCACCCGCCTTTGGAGAACGGGTTGCATCGCAGGATCCGGAGCATGCCAAGCCATGTCCCGCGCAGAATGCCGAAGCGTTCGATCGCGCCGAGTGCATAGGCAGAGCAGCTTGGACGATACCGGCAAACTGCCGGAAAGATCGGCGAGATAAACCGCCGGTAAAATCGAATCGGTGCGGTATAAAGATACCGCAGCAGCTTCACGGCTGCGCGCCGGCGGATTTTCTGCCGGCAGAAGACGGTCTGCGCCGGTTCTGCTTCTGGTTCTGCGCACCGGAGATCTCCCCGCTGCTGACACCGATACAGTGCCGGACGCCTCTGGTACAGAAGGCTTCTGTCAGCACAGTTGCAGACTGCTCCGGCAGTGTGCTCCTTGCGACAACGACGATATCAATGCCGATCGGGAGCTGCGGTTCCGCGGCAGCATATGCCGCGCGGATGATCCGCTTTGCACGGTTGCGCCGGACTGCATTGCCGACTTTTTTGCCTGCAGTAATGCCGAGGCGGTTGCAGGGCAGACCGTTCGGCTTCACATAGATCAGTGCGGAGCCGAGGGAACAGAACGCGCCGGAGCGGTAAAGCCGCTGAAAATCGGCGTTCCGGTTCAGAATCTGCGTGAAGAGCATAGGATCTCCTCTCCGGTAAAACGAGTTCAGCATTCGCTGTCCGTATAGCAAAAAAGAGCCACAATCATCTTGCGGCCCTCTTAGTTGCGTATCGGATCAGTAGGTCAGTCTTGCACGACCCTTTGCACGGCGGCGAGCCAGAACCTTGCGGCCATTCGCGGTTGCCATACGCTTCCGGAAGCCATGCTCCATCTTGCGGTGCCGCTTCTTCGGCTGATATGTTCTTTTCATGGAAAACGTCACTCCTTTTCTTTTGTATCATCATGCCGCCGCATCACCGGCAGCATCGGATTACAGATTGAATTTTGCGCAGGTTTTCCTTGCAGCATGTCCGATTTCAGCCGGACAGATACAAATACCCCTGCAAGGTTTGATTATACAGGAAAATCGTGAAAAAGTCAAGGGCGAATCCGGATATTTGTGCACCCTGACAAGAAACTGTGCCACATTGCACAGGGTTATATGCAAATCCGTTAGGCGGCTTTGTCAGGCAGGGAACGGACACGTTTTCCGATCTTCATTTCCCTGTTTCCCATATTTCATTCTCCGTGTCCGTTCCCGGTCCCGATACAAAAATCAGCTTCCGGACTGCCCGTCCGCGTGGCTGTCATCCAGATGGATCACAAACCAGAAGGTCGAGCCGGCGCCCACCTTGCTGTCCACGCCGAATGCATAGTCATGCAGGCGCAGGATCGCCTTGACGATCGAAAGTCCGAGTCCGGTGCCGCGCACCTCGCGCTTATAGTTTTCGCTGCGGTAATACTTATCAAAGATGCGCGAAAGCGTTTCCTGATCCATGCCCTGACCGGTATCGCGCACCGAAATGCGGATGCCCTCAGCGGTATGCTGCAGCGTGACGAACACCTGCTTGTTTTCGCCGGTATAGTTCATCGCATTGTTCATCAGGTTGCAGATGACCTGCTCGATCTTGCCGGCATCGCAGTTCACTTCCGCGGGACCGTCCGTTTCGAGCGTGAAGGTATAGCCGGAAACATCGCTCAGTCCGCGGTAGCGGTCCACGATCTCATGCAGCCGCTGCTCGATGTCAAAGGTCGAGCGTTCCAGCTTCATCTTGCCGTTTTCGAGCTTGGAGAGATCGAGGATATCGTTGACAAGCGCCGTCAGGCGGTCTGTCTCCTCGATGATGACCTGCAAATGCTCCGCGCGCTTGACGGGATTATCGCCGGAAAGATCGCGGATCATCTCGGCATAGGCTTTCAGCATGGTCAGCGGTGTGCGCAGATCATGCGAGGCATTCGCGATGAGGTCGCGCTGCATGGTATCGACGCGGTTGATCTCGCGGCTGGCATAGGTCAGCGTTTCGGCGAGCCGTTCCGCTTCGTCATAGCCGTTGCCGTTGAACTTGATATTATACCGCCCGTGTGCAAGCTGCTCCGCATCCTTCGTGACGCGCACGATCGGCTCTGCAAGGCGGTCGGAGACCACCACGGACAAAATAAAACCGATGATGACAAGGATCACCGTAATAATGATGAGCTGCCTCTGGATGATGCTGACCGTCGCGCCGACAGGCGCAAGCGATGCATTGATGACGAGATAGCCTTCCGGCATGGACTTCATGCCGATCGTCCTTGCATAGATCAGCACCTGCGTATGCGTCACCGGATGCTCCTGCGTATCCGTATAAACGCCGGTCTCGGACTTCGTCGCTTCCCGCAGGAACGTCACCGCCTCACTCCGGAACCCGTGAATGAAGCAGTTCCGCTTCGGACAGGCGGAGATCAGATTGCGGTAATATTTATCCGTGAGCTGAAAGCAGATGTCATTTTTATACACAAGCTCCTCAAATTCCTGCTCCTGATAGTTACCCGACTGATAGAGCTCTATGATCTTATCCGCAGCGCGCACAACATCCTTTGTTTTCATCCGGTCATAGAACTTCTGCAAAAACAGCACCTGACATACCCAGAGCAGCAGGAACGTCAGCAGGACAAATGTCATGAACCAGAGCCAGATCGTCAGGCGCAGGCTGTTGTTGTGTTTTGCTTTACGCTTCAAACTTATACCCCATTCCTCTCAGCGTCACAATAAACTTGCGATACTCGCCGAGACTGTTGCGGAGCATTTTGATATGGGTATCCACCGTGCGGTCATCTCCGAAGAAGTCGTATCCCCAGACCTCCTCCAGCAGCTTGTCACGCGTGAGCGCAATATTCCGGTTTTTGACGAGATAGAACAGCAGGTCATATTCCTTCGGCGTCATATTGGCTTTCTGTCCGTTGACATAGACCTCTCTGCCCGCCATGTCGATTTCCAGCCCCTCAAAGGAGATGCGCTCCGGCAGCTGCGGCTGTGCGGCACTTCTGCGCTGGCTGACCGCCTTGACGCGCGCCATCAGCTCCTTCGGGGAGAACGGCTTGACCACATAATCGTCAATGCCGAGTTCAAAGCCGAACAGCTTGTCATATTCCTCGCCGCGCGCCGAAAGCATGATGATCGGCGTATTTTTGGTCTTGCGGATCTCCTTGCAGGCGGAATAGCCGTCGAGCCGCGGCATCATAATGTCCATGATGATGACATCGTAATCTGTCGCCTTCGCCATGCTGACCGCTTCCATGCCGTCGCCTGCCTCATCGGTCTCGTAGCCTTCAAATTCTGCATATTCCCGCACGACTCTGCGGATATTTGCTTCGTCATCCACGATCAGTATTTTCATGATGTAAATTCCTTTCCGCAGCATCGCTGCTGCATGGCGGATTCGCTGCATCTGCGCAGCTTTCAGCGCCTTTTTGCGGCATATCCCGCATTCAGACAGCTTATTATACCATAAGATTGTGAATTTTTTGTGAAAAGCTGCGCAAACTCCCGCTCACATTTACCGAAAATCCATTGACAGGCGACAGATTCTTTGGTATAATAGCAGTATGGGGCAGTCTGCCCTGTGAACAATGTGAAGAACAAAAGGATACCCTCGTTTCCGAGAGGAGATGACCGACGTGAAATTACAGAAAAAGCAGCTGATCTATTCAGTTGTGGTTGCATTTGCGTTTTTTACGGTCTATCTGATTATCTATGCATTTCACCATCGCGACAAAAATGAACTGGTCTATCTGATTTTCAACACCTACGCACTGATCGCCGTTCTGCTGAGCTTCCTGATCGTCCTGTACCGGGAGCGCAAGGCAAAGCGCAAAAAGGAAGCCGACCGCAGACGGCTCACAGATATGGTCAGAAATCTGACCGCCCCCGCAATGCTCTGGAACAATACCTTTACCGAGGCCGTGCTGAATGATGCACTGACCGCGCTTTCCGGCATCACACTGCGGGATGATTTTCAGCCAAATTACGTGATCGCGCAGTTTTTCGGCAGAAAGGATCTGACCGCAGCGGAGATCGACGGACTGATCGCGGCAAAGCACAAGGAATATCCGTTCACCGATGCCGCCGGCAAGACGCATGATCTGGTCTGGAACACCTGCGCGGTCGAAACCGACGAAAACGGCGTCACATGGCTGCTTTCGATCGGCATGGACTTTACGGACATCCGCACGATGCAGTCCGAGATCGAAGCCTATTCCAAAGCGCTGTCCGTTTCGCGCGGGCAGCATAACCTGACCATGGAGCTCATGGATGTCGGCATTCTGCTGATCGAGCAGGGCAACCCGCGGATGTTCCCCTCGGAGAAGCTGCAGAGCATGCTCGGCATGCCCGCCGCAGAATTTACCGTGCAGGCGCTCCGCGGCAGGATCTATCCGCTCGATACCGTCACCTACGATCAGTATGTCGAGATCATGCGCAATCACATGCGCAATTTCCTGCACAAGACCGAATCCATCGAACTGCGCATCTGCGCCGCGGACGGGCAGTACCGCTGGTATTCCTACCGGTTCAAGGTCACGGAGAGCAATGAATCCGGCAGGCTCGTCGCGGGCGGCTCCGTCATCGACATCACGCAGGAAAAGGCAAAGGATGCCAAAATCGAACAGATCGCCTATGAGGATGCCGTCACCGGGATCCCGAATCGGAACAAGCTCATGCGCATGGGCAAGGAGCTCTATCAGGCGACCGGCGATCTCGGTACAAAATACTGGGTGATCGTCATGGACATCGACCGCTTCCACCTTATCAACGATACCTGCGGCTATTCCGCGGGCAACGAGCTGCTGAAAAGCTTTGCGGGCGCGGTCGTCAAGCAGCTGAGCTTCGGCGGCTTTGCGGCGCGCATCTCCGGCGACAATTTCGCGCTGATCCTGCGGGACACCGGCGACGATACGCTGCCGGAAAAGGCGGTCAAGCGCGTGCAGCGGGCACTCGCGAAAATGGCGACCGGTACGCTGGCAAGCCGTTCGCTGACCTGCTCGGCAGGCTATGCGCGCATGCCCTCTGACGGCGAAAGCTTTGAAAACGTCATGGAGCACGCAGAATTTGCACTTTCCTCTGCAAGCGATATCCACGGCAGCATCCGCCGCTATACATCTGAAATGCACGACAGCATCATTCAGGAGAGCAACCTCGAAGCCGAACTGACCGATGCCGTCATGCGCAATGAACTGACGCTTTATTATCAGCCGAAGGTCTCGCTGGAAACCGGCGAGGTCATGGGACTGGAAGCGCTGATCCGCTGGAAGCATCCTTCCGGCAGACTGCTCTCGCCGGGATCGTTCATCCCGATCGCGGAAAAATCCCAGCTGATCACCCATATCACCCGTTTCGTGCTGAATGAGGCATGCCGGCAGGCAAAGCTCTGGCAGACACAGGGTGTCAAGCCGGTCGTCATGTCGATCAACTTCACCAGCACGGACTTCTACCTCGACAACATCTGTGACCTGATCCTTGCAGCATTGCAGCGGAATCAGCTTGATCCGCGCTGGCTGGAGATCGAGCTGACCGAATCGCTGGCGCTGAAGGATATCGACATCACGATCGCGCGCATGCAGGAGCTGCGGCAGGCAGGCGTCCAGCTTGCAATGGACGATTTCGGCACCGGATATTCCTCGCTGAGCTATATCCAGCGGCTGCCGTTCACGATGCTCAAGCTCGACCGCGCATTCGTCATCCACATGGACGAGGATCCCGTCGTGCAGGAGATCGTCCGCTCGGTCGCGCGCATTGCAGCGGCAAAGCAGATCAAAACCATCGCAGAAGGCGTCGAAACACCTGCGCAGGCTGAACAGCTCCGCGCCGCAGGATGCACCTACGCACAGGGCTTCCTCTACGGTCAGCCGATGACCGCGAAGGAAACAGAAGCGTACATCCGCAAAAACATGGCAGAGCACCCCGCAGGCGGCACAACCCATACTTGAAAGAAGGCAAGAACACTATGATCCAGCAACCGACACCGGAAATGCAGCTGACAACCATGCTTGCACAGTACGATGACCTGAAAATCATGCGGGATCTGCTGATTCCGGCAGATAACCGCACCATGCACATCGACTTCCTGATCCTGACGCATCACTGCATCTTCATCTGCGAGATGAAAACATTCCGCGGCATCATGCAGGGCGAGGGCATGAAGAAATACTGGAAACAGTTCACCGACGGCAATGAGATCGACTATTTCAGTCCGCTGCTGCAAAATCTGTATCACATGAAATATCTGATGAAGCTGCTGAAGCCGCTGCCGTTCGAGACTTATCTGCATTCGATCGTCTATATGTACGGCTACGGCAATGCAAGGCTGCAGATCTCGCCGCCGTATCCGCTGCAGTCGAGCATCGTCACCTCTGTTGCAGCACTCCGGCGCATCATTCAGGAAGTGAACGAGAAGCAGCATGTGACGCTGACCGACGGCGAGCTCGAATACATTTTTGATTTCATCGGCAAGAACCAGATCCGCGGAACCGATGCGCGCGCAGCGCATGAGGTCGAAGCCGTGCAGTATAAAAATGATGCGCGCAAGATGCTGTTCCAGCAGATCTGTCCGGAATGCGGCGCAAGGCTCGTACCGCAGGGCACCCCGACCGGCAATTACTGGGTATGCTCCCGCTGGCCGGAATGCACCTATACCCATAAAATGTAACCCCATAAAAATCTGATTTGAGGAAAGGAATCGGGACCATGAAAAAAAGAATCGGTATTCTGACATCCGGCGGCGACTGCCCCGGTCTGAACGCAACCATCCGCGGCGTGGCAAAGGCATGCTTTGAGCTGATGGGCGAGGAAAATGTCGAGATCGTCGGCATCTCCAACGGCTATTACGGGCTGATCCACAATCTCTGCCGCGTCATGCAGCCGGGCGAATTTTCCGGCATTCTGACGCAGGGCGGCACGATCCTCGGCACGAAGCGTCAGCCGTTCAAGATGATGACCGTCATCGGCGATGACAATGTGGACAAGGTCAAGAATATGCGCGAGACCTATCAGAAGCAGAAGCTCGACTGCCTGCTGACGCTCGGCGGAAACGGCACGCACAAGACCTCGAAGCTGCTCTCGGACGAGGGACTCAACGTCATCGGTCTGCCGAAAACGATCGACAATGATATCTACGGTACCGACGTGACCTTCGGCTTCCACACCGCCGTCGATACCGCAACGGACGCGATCGACCGGCTGCACACGACTGCTGCATCGCACAGCCGCATTCTGGTCTGCGAGATCATGGGCAACAAAGCCGGCTGGCTGACGCTCAATGCAGGTCTTGCGGGCGGCGCGGATATCATCCTGATTCCGGAGATCCCGTATGACATTGACAAGGTCTGCGACGCGCTGATGAAGCGCGCGGCAAGCGGAAAATCCTTCTCGATCATGGCGGTCGCAGAGGGCGCATTCGATCAGGATGAGGCGAAGATGAAGAAGAAGGACCGCGCCAGAAAGCGCGAGGAAGCCGGCATCATTACGGCAACATCCCGCATCGCGGCGCAGGTGCAGGCAGCGACCGGCATCGAAGCGCGCGTCTGCGTGCCGGGACATATGCTGCGCGGCGGCTCTCCGAGTGCATACGACCGCATCCTCGCGACCAAATTCGGCGTCCATGCCGCAAAGCTCATCGCACATGAGAAATACGGCAGAACCGTCGCAATGGTCAACGGCAAGGTCACATCCAACAAGCTCGAAGATATCGCCGGTCTGACCAAATTCGTCAACCCGAAGGATCAGCTTGTCATCACGGCGAAGCGCATCGGCGTTTCCTTCGGCGACTGACCGCTGAAAACCGACCATAGAAAAGCAGCAGAAAAGAGATCCGAACGGGTTTCTTTTCTGCTTTTATTTTGCACGCATCATTCTTTATAACAATATCGAAACAATACAAAATGCAGCGAAACCCGTCAAATTGCCGAATGGAGTATGTTGATTTTGTATAAACTATCCAAAGTTCAACATTTCGGAAAATTTTTCCGCCGATTTTGTGACTTTTCTGCGAAAAAAACGGTCTATATATATAGAGGGGCAATGCCGGAGAAACAAATAGACCGGCAGCGCAAAAATCGGAACCGCCCCGAACAGAACATTTCCGAATCACAGCTATATACACAGAAAAGAGGAAGTTCATCGTGAATAAGGGAACAGGCATCATTCTGGCAGCTGCATTGCTGATGCACGCATTTCCGCTGTCCGCTTCGGCAGCCGATACCCAGACCAAAGCCAACGGAGAAACAGTCAGCGTCCATGTCACGATCCGGACAGAGTCCGTCGTGCTGGATCATGCAGAGGTTACAGCAGGGGATGAGAACGAGGACGGTCAGCTCACGCTTGAGGATGTGCTGATCGCCGCACATGACACATATTATGACGGCGGCGCCGAGGCGGGCTATGTCCGCTCCTGCGACCGCGCACCGGAGCTTTCCGTGATCTGGGGCGTGCGCGGCAATTATATCAGCTTTATGCAGGACCGCGACGGCATGGAGAAAACCGGCGCGCCGGAAAACGGCGACAGCATCAATGTGCTCGCGCGCTATGCCGATCCGGAGCGTTACAGCTTCCGGCACAGCACCAAAAACAAGGTCGCAGCCGGAGAAAGCGTCCGCCTCAAGCTGATGCGCAAGGAGCCGGATTCCAGCCGCGAGGAACCCGTCTGCAATGCTGCGATTCTGATCGACGGCAGACAGACCGGCTTCCGGACGAATGAGCAGGGCTGGGCGGATGTTGTCTTCCGTGATGCCGGTCAGCATTCGGTCAGCGCAAAGCTCAACGGCACGGCGCTGCTCATGCAGAACGAGCAGTTCACGGTCTCCGAGAGCACCGAAACGACCGTCAGCATGCAGACAGCGGACAGCACCGCATCCACAAACGATACCACGCTGACAAAGAATACGCTTCCGGCCGAAAATACGAATCTCACCGGTGAATCTGGTTCCGTCAGCCGCATGACGACCGATGAACCCGATACCGCCGCATCGCTCACCACGATGCTCAGCACGACCGTTTCCAGCGCATTCGCATCGCTGAAAACAAAGGGCGTCAGCGCAGGAGAATCCGCACCGCTCGCGGCTTTCTGCGGTGCAGGTGCCGCCGCAATGGCAGCCCTTCTGATCTTCGGAAAGCATCGGGAATCCGATGAATTGAGCGAGAAAAAATGATAGATTCGTTCCATTTTGTATAATTTGTACATAATATTACACACGAATCCTCCAAAAAACGCGGAACGCAACTATCTCTTTTGTATCTATTGACAAATAATCGCAGTTGTGCTAGAATAAAATCACGGGAGAACAGCTCCCACGGCATTCGGACCATCGGCTGCTGTATATTCAAATACCCAAACGTTTCATTCTTACCCCACCACCACATTTCATCTCATACCCTACCACACATCAAACCACTTTTTCCTCTTAACCGCACCACAACCGAACAACGCACAAACTGTCTCCCTGAATTTCTGTTTTATCACACCGACGAAACGACCGGATATCCTCGGATATCCGGCCGTTTCGTGTTTATAAGGATGATGTGAAGAAGATCAGCGTCTTGCAATGATGAACAGGATCTTCGTGAGGTCTTCGCTCGTGATGCTGCCGCTGCCGTCTGCATCCGCATTGGCAAGCCCCTGATCGGAGACCTTCGCGTTTGCGTCGGCTGCGAGGAACCGTGCGAGCAGCACTGCATCGGAAACATCCGTTTTACCGTCAAGCGTCAGGTCGCCGTTCGCAGATTCGCGGGCGGTCTCCTGTCTGGTGGTGCTGGTCACCGCACCGCCGGCGGCATCCTCTGCGCGCTCGAACAGAACCGTCATGTCCGGTTCGAGGATCTTTGCATTATCACTTTCGTCGCCAAGCTCTGTGGTCATGTAAGTCAGCTGCAGATCATGCACAAAGTCCAGCGTTTGCAGATATTTTGCAGCTGCAAAGTAGTCCGCATATGCACGGGAAGTAATTGTCAGGAACCAGTCGCTCTCCGTCTGCATCAGCGGCAGCGGAACATCGCCGCCGATATGCACACCTTCCAGCTCCGGAAAATCATCCGGCTGCGGCGTATTCAATCCGTCCACGGTAAAGTGGAACGCGAAATTGAGAGCCGTATTCGGGCGGTCATGAGTACTGTAACCGAACTGCGCCGTAATGCGCTGCACATCGGGCATCGTTTTCAGGCAGTCCGCCAGCGAAACATTGGCGTAGGCATCCTGCGGAACCTTGACGAAATAGCCGCCGTCGTCAGATGCGGTCAGTTTGCAGTCATAGAAGTCCCACATGCCGGCGTCCTCCGGATAACCGTTTGCAAGCAGCATTTCCTTCCACTTCGCAAGGATCTCCGCTTTGTCGGGCGCCGAACCGTCGCGTGTGTAGACGCAGAACGGGGTGAAGCGGATCCGGCTGATTCTGTAGGGCTTATCCGGCGTGAGCAGCTGATCGCCGAGGATCACGCAGTCTTCGAGCTTTGCATTCTGCCAGCCTGCGACGCGCTCCATGAACACCGTGCGGGTATCCTGTTCCGCGGGCAGCATGCCGATATCTTCGGATTCGGTCACGGTCGTGTGCGTATCATTCGGATTCTGCGTGCTGCTGCCGGTCACGGTCGTTGCGACAGTGGTTCCGGTCGTTCCGGCATGTGTACCGGTGTGGGCAGGCGGCTTCGTGCCGGTCACAGGGGGAACGGTTCCGTAGGATGTTGCAATGACGTCGTCATGCGCTCCCGGAATGCCGGTTCCCTGTACGATCGGTCTGCCGCCCGCAATCGACATGCCGAATGCATCCGCGACATTTTCGGACACAATCAGCTTTGCAAGCGTCAGGATATAGGTCTTGCAGGCGTCACCGTAATGGTTGAGATTGACGGTCACATGCACATAACCCTTTGCCTCGCCCTCCTCAATGTTTTCGATGATCGCTCTGGGGATCCCCAGCAGTTCCGCCGTATCGAAATAGGACAGCACGGATTCTCCCGTATATTCGCCCTTGTCGTCGGTGACGATCGTGGTCGAATACATCCTGTCCGCCAGCTCCGGCGAATCCAGCTTCACGAAGAAGCATTCCCTGCCGCTTGCCAGCTCCAGCTGTTGATCCTGCGCCGTGATCTCGGCAGCGAGTGCATAGCCGCAGTTGCCGATTGCGTAGAAATCAGACAGCGCATCCAATTGTGCCGCATCCATCTGCATCAGCTCATCCAGCGTGTAGTCTCTGACCGAACCTGCGGTTTCGGTTACGGTCGTTTCGGTTTCCGCGGTGACCGGCATTGCCGTCACCATGCCCCCTGCAATTGCCGCACAGAGCAGCATTGCCGTGATTTTTGTCAGGTTCTTCATAATAATTCCTCCTTTGCAAAATGTGATCGTTTCCGGTTTATTCCATTCTTGCAATGCGCCGCAGAAGCGCATCCAGATCATCTGCCGTGACGCCGCCGTCTTTGTTGACGTCGGCATTTTTCATGCCCTGATCGCTGATTTTCGCGCTGCTGTCAGAGACAAAGAACCGTGCCAGCAGGACGGCATCGGCTACATCCGCCGCGCCGTCGAGATTCAGGTCGCCGGTCGCCGCGCCCTGACTCGGCAGTTCAGTCTGCACCCCGAACGGCAGTCCGAGGTTCAGATCCAGATACGCCAGAATGCGCGCGATCTCCTGCGGCTTCAGCAGATATTCGGGTTCCCCTGCCGGATCGCCGGCTGCGGGCTGATGCGCCGTCAGCTGCACTGCCCAGCCGTGCCCGAAGTCCTTGTCCCCGATCAGAATATTCTGACATGCTTCCGGATCGGTGTCCGATCGGATGCCAGCAGCAAAGCCGATGTTCAGTCCCTCTGCCAGCATATCTGCATCCGGAATCCACGGTGCAGCCGATTCCGCCGACGGATCATAGAGACTGCCGGCACGCTTCGCAAGCGTCCGCACAGTGCTGTCCGGCAGAAGCAGATACACCCGATACGGATACGGGGAATCCGCAATGTCATCGAGGGCATATTTTTCCCATGCTTTTTGCAGCTGTGCCTCGCTGACGCCGTCATAATACTTCTGATACTGCATGAAGTCGATCGCAAATTCATCGCCGTACCGGTACATTGCTGTGCTCGAATAGGACGGCACATAGCCGAGATCCCGCCAGATCGCATACATATCCGGATAGGGGTTGTACGGTTCATATTCCCTGTCATCGCCGGTTTCCTTCCAGCCGAGATTCAGGATCTCATCATCATCGGACATGCGGGCTTCCACATCCGGCGCATGCTCCGCGAGCCACGCGGCAATCGCATTCTTCATCTCCGGCTTTCCGGCAACGGCATAGCCGTAACAGCCGGCATAATTGGTACAGCCGAAATCCGGATAGTACTTGAATGCTTTCAGCCCTTCGCAGGTCAAATGCAGATCGGCATACAGCGATGCTGCCGCCGCGTAGAAATCTTCGCCCTGCTGTTTGTCCGTCAGCGTGTAGGTGTAGGCGGGCGCATCCGCTGTGCCCTTGTGGTGCGTATCCGTGCGGATCTCGTCAAAATCGAACACATAGCGTGCAGGCGCATCCGGCATCCCATGGAAATACTGCCGGATCTTCTCCCGCAAAGCGCTGCGGAACACGGGCTCCTGCTCCTGCGGGAGCTGCACGGTCAGCAGAATGCCGGATGTATCCTCGCTGTCTACCTGGATCGCACCGGAATCGCTGATATAGAGTCCGCTCTCACCGACACGGCGGTATTCGCCGAGCTGCGGACGGTATGCGGCAGCGGGCAGTGCGGAGAGCATTCCCGCCGCCAGAATGCCGCTGATCGCCGCGGCAAGCAGTTTCATTTTTGTCATGGCGCATGCTCCTTTCAGGTATAATCGCGGATCGCGGTCTGAAACGCCGTGAGCTGTTCAAAGGCTTTAACGGTCGCCGTTTCGGACACCCGCAGCGTGATTCGCGGGATGCGTGCACTGACATCGGCAGGCAGCGTCAGGATCAGCTGCACGGTATCATCCGGCAAGCCGCCCTCCGAATGATCCTGCTCCAGACAGATGACATCGAGCCAGAGTCCGTCCGGCGTCAGCGTCCCGTTTCCGAGTGCCGCATCCGCATAGGGTTTTCGCATTGTGATATACCAGTTTTCGCCGTCCGTCCGGATCTGCGCCGCCGAATCCTCGAAAACCGGCTGTGTTTCCGGAAATGATTCCGGTTCCGCTGATGTTGTCGTGGTCACGAGCGTCGTTGCAGGCTGCTCCGTGAAGACACCGGTTTCCGGACGTCCTGTTTGCTCGCCGCTTAGATCTTCCGGCAGCTTTGCGCGCGTTTTCGAGACGGAATAGGGCACGGTGACCTCTGCCGTGGTCGTCGTATAGACCACTTTCTTTGAAGTAGTATACTTTGTTGTGGTGGTCACAGGCATGAACGTTTCCGTATTTCCGATGACCGTAGAAGTCGGCACCGTTTCGCTCGCATTTTTTGTCGATGCAATTTGTGTGGATCTTGTTGTCACCACAGATGTCACATGATGATCCCCGCCGTCGTCCTGACCGGTCTCCGCCTGTGTCATTGTCGTTGCGGGTGTGATCGCCGGTGTCGTTGCCGATGTCAAAGATCCCGTGCTTGCAGGCGGCTCTGTCGCAGATGCAGCCGCCGTTTCCGGAACAGATTCCTGCTGCGGTTCCGGTTCCGCTTCGGTATGCTGCGCTGGGGCAGCCGTACCGGTTGTCTGTGCCGTCTGCTGCGATGCTGCCGTCTGTTCTGTCGTGACGGCTGCCGATGTTGTGCGTTTTGTACCGGTTGTCTTTGCAGATGAAATTTCTTCCGGCAGGGATTCTGTTGCAGTGGTCACAGCAGCAGTGGTCTTTGCTTCTGCCGTTGTCTCCATACTATATATAGAATCTTCCTGCATCTCCGGCATCTGCGTCCGGAGCTTCGGATAGACCGCCGCTGCGATCAGCAGCACAAAGCATGCAGCGATCGCAGGGATGATGACATGCAGCGAAATGCGGGACTGCCGGTGCGTACCCGCTGCCGCCGTTACATAGTCATCCGGCAGATCGCCGAGCAGTTTGTAAAGCTCATTTGCATTCACAGCAATCCCTCCTTTTCCAGATAAGTATGCAGGCGCTTGCGGATGCGGGAAAGCGTAACGGAAATGCGGTTTTCGCTCATGCCGAAGTCTCGGGCAAGCACCTGAACCGGATCGGTGTACCAGTACCGCCGGACGAACAGATGACGCTGCTGCTCCGGCAGGGTGCCGAGAAACGCCGTGATCGCTTCCAGCAGGGCGCGCCGGTCGCTCTCCGACTCCACGGTTTCCCGCGCGGAAATGCATTCCGCAAGTTCATCCAGCGCAGCAGGCGTCTGACCGCCGCCGCGCTTTTCCGCACGGTTTGCATGCCAGCGGTTGACCGCATGCCCGCGCACCAGCTTCATCAGGTAGGCACAGTAATTGCGCGGCTTTGCGGGCGGGATCGCATTCCATGCCGTCAGCAGGGCGTCGCTGACGCATTCCTCTGCATCCTCACTGCTCCCGAGAATATTGCGTGCAACAGACCGGCAGAGCGCTCCGTAACGGGAATCTGTTTCCCGCAGCGCCTGCTCATCTCTGCTATAAAACAGTGAGATGATCCGTTCGTCATCCACAGCAATCACCGCCCTTCGTGTTTGCCTTTCACCTATAAGAACAGGATCGAAAGCAAAATCTGTCATGCCCTGCAAAAAAATTTTTCCGCAGGGAAATATATTGCATTCAGTATAGCATGATTTCCCGCTGAAAGCAAGGAAATTTGCATCTCCGGAAAAATATTTCTCTGAATCTCAAAAAAATTTTCAAAAAGTTGTGACCAACCTGCTGCGGCTGCTGTCGTAATGAGTGAAGGGGCAAATGAGACAGCCCCCAAAAACAATGATGAATTGCTTGCAAGCCTGCACGGCGCGCTCTGCAGAAGCCGCCGCACAAAAAATTTGAAATTTACTGATGATGATAAGGAGAATTACCATGAAAAAGACAATGATTTTTGCAGCAGCTGCTGCTATGATGATGCAGGCATCCCCGATCCTCGCTTCCGCTTGTGCAGGATGCATCACCGCAGATGTGAATGTCACGATCGAGATCGGTTCGGAAACCGTTCTGAACAACCGTCCGCTCACCGTTTTCGATTACAACGGCGACGGCAAGCTGACCTCTGACGAAGTCGTTTCCGCTGCACACGATATCTACTATCCGGGCGGCAGCTCCGCAGGCATGGCAGACGGCAGGATCTGGGGCAAGGGCGGAACCTTCATTACGGCGGTCAGCGATCAGAACGGCAAGCTTCGCCTGAACAATTCCGCAGAGTATGAAGCGGGCACCGCAGCACCGTCTTACAGCGACGAAGTGCAGAACGGCGATTCGATCCGCTGCTACGCGATCGCAATGGACACCGCGCGCTACGAGTTCGTTCCGGAATCGGCAAATGCAAGCTTCAGCGTATTTGAGCAGCTGCCGACCGGCTTCACCGCAACCTTCGGCGCATACCGCCATGATCCGGCGAAGAAGGATCCGGAACCTGTCGCAGGCGCGGAGATCGTGCAGAACGGCAAGGGCACCGGCATCAAAACCGATCAGAACGGCAAGGTCACTGTGACATTTGCATACGCCGGCGACTATGAGCTCGGCTGCAACTTCAAGTCCGTGGATCCGAACGCTGTGACCGAAAACGACAGCTATTTCTTCCACATCAAGGATGCAAGCCTGTTCCGCAAGGTGCAGTGTGTTGTGCAGAAGGAAGAAAACAAGACCGATCTGAATGCACCGCTCTATGTGTATGATTCCGACAAAAACGGCAGCATCGACGTGAAGGATGCAATGTACGTCAACACCGAGGTCAACTATCCGGTCGGCAACTATCCGGACAAGCTGTTCGGCGAATCCGGCAGCTTCAACTGCATCGTCACCGATTCCAAAAAGAACACCAAGTACAGCGGCAATACCAAGGATCTGTCCGGCGCAGTCAGCCTTGCAGAAGGCGACACCGTGTACTTCATTCTGGATATCCTGAAGAACACTGTTGCAGCACAGAACACCGCATACCTCAGCAATAAGATCGCAGATGCACCGGCAGAAACCGCACAGACCACAACTGCTGCCGCTGTCACCACGACCGCATCCGCAGAGACCACGACCGAAGCAGCCCTGACCACCACCGCCGCTGCTGCACAGACCACCGCTGCATCGGCCGCAGCAAGCACGACCGCATCCTCTGCATCCACCGCAAAGAGCAGCACTTCCGCTTCCGCAGCGAAGTCCGGCAATGTCAAGACCGGCGACACCACCATGCCGCTGATCGCATGCGCAGTCGGTATGCTCGCAGGCGGCGTGGCACTGACCGCGCTCCGCAAGAAGGATGCAGATAAATAAGCATTCTCCCTATCATCAGGCAACTCATAGCAAACGGAAACCGCCGGCAGCGTTCTCAACTGCCGGCGGTTTTCGTTTTCAGAGCCGGAACCCTTTGAACCGGTTCGTATTTCAGCATATTCTGCGATCAGTCATCTTTTCCGTTTATGCCATACGCTTTGTTCAGATCCAGAATATAATGCCCGAAAATCGTTCTTTGAAGCACATCAATCACGATCACAACATAGCAGTTTTCCTGATCCGTGAAAAGAAGAACATGCTGGTATGTGTGAGCGTCATTGATATAAACGGCTTCGATCAGATGATTCTGAAAACCATACGCGGAGATCACGCTGTCTTTCAGCAGATATTCTGCATATTCCCAGATATCTGTGAGAGCCTCGGCTTCATTTGTAATATTCTTCATATGATTGCCCATCGTTTGAAGATATTGCTTCTGATCAATTTCCCGAATCATATTCATAACACCGCCTTTATTGTCATAATTATAAATATAACACAACTCATTTGCAATGTCAAGAGCCTTTGCATATAATCGCATACCGCGATCTGAAACAAATCATCATATTTACGAAAGGTATTTTGCATCCGGCTGCGATTTTCGCAAGGCTTCCTCTTGACGGAAAACGCAATCTGTGCTATAATAAACTGGATATCCGGACAATGCGCCGGTACTGCGATTATCAGTATCAGAAAGAGGAGATCATCATGCTCGATATTAAATTTCTCATCAACAATAAGGATGCGGTAAAGGAAAATATCCGCAAGAAATTTCAGGAAGACAAGCTCCCGCTCGTCGATGAAGCAGCGGAGCTCTATGCACAGATCATGGATGCCAAGCACATCTCCGAGGACATCCGTCAGCAGCGCAACCAGCTCTCCGCGCAGGTTGCACAGCTCATGAAGTCCGGTCAGAAGGAAGAAGCGGAGAAGATCAAGAATCAGGTCAAGGAGAACGCTGTCATCATGAAGGAAAAGGAAACCTTCATGGATGAAGCAAGCGTAAAGCTCGATGACATCATGAAGCGCATCCCGCAGATGATCGACGCTTCCGTGCCGATCGGCAAGGACGACAGCGAGAATGTCGAGGTCGAGCGCTTCGGCGAGCCGAAAGTGCCGGATTACGAGATCCCCTATCATGCGGAGATCATGACCAGCCTTTGCGGTCTTGATAAGGATTCCGCGGGCAGAGTCGCCGGAACCGGCTTCTACTACCTCATGGGCGATATCGCGCGTCTGCACGAGGCAGTGCTTGCATATGCAAGAGATTTCATGATCGACCACGGCTTTACCTATATGATCCCGCCGTTCATGATGCACAAGAGCATCGTTGAGGGCGTTATGAGCTTCGAGGAAATGGAAGCAATGATGTACAAGATCGAGGGCGAGGATCTCTACCTGATCGGTACGTCGGAGCACACCATGATCGGCAGATTCGTCAACCAGATCGTCGATGAAAAGTCCCTGCCGCTGACGCTGACGTCCTATTCGCCGTGCTTCCGCAAGGAGATCGGCTCGCACGGTCTTGAGGAGCGCGGTGTCTACCGCATCCACCAGTTCGAGAAGCAGGAGATGATCGTCCTCTGCAAGCCGGAAGAAAGCATGGACTGGTACAACAAGATGTGGAAGCTCTCCGTGGATCTGTTCCGCAGCATGGAAATTCCGGTGCGTCAGCTCGAATGCTGCTCGGGTGACCTTGCAAACCTCAAGGTCAAATCCTGCGACATCGAGGCATGGAGCCCGCGTCAGCAGAAGTATTTCGAGGTCTGCTCCTGCTCGAACCTCGGCGATGCACAGGCTCGCCGCCTGAAGATCCGCACAAAGGGCGAAAACGGCACCTACCTCGTCCACACGCTGAACAATACCGTTGTGGCGCCGCCGAGAATGCTGATCGCGCTGCTCGAAAACCACTATCAGGCAGACGGCTCCGTGAACATTCCGGAAGTGCTCCGTCCGTACATGGGCGGCAAGGCGCGCCTCGTCCCGAATCAGAAGTAATCATTCATAAGCAAAAAGAACCGCCGCAGCTCTGTTCCGGAGTGCGGCGGTTTGTTCTGTTTTACGGGAATCGCTGTCAGACCTCGCCGTTCAGCAGCATTTCCCATGTGACGGCTTTGCCCGCAACTGCATTGTTCGTGTAATATTTCAGGATCAGCTGCGCATCCTCGACCGTCAGACTGCCGTTCCGGTCCACATCCGCGGCATGCGTCCGCGCCGGCGTCAGCGATGCGGGATTGCCCGCAAACAGCTCGGTATATTCCCGCAGCGCAGACTGTGCATCCACAACATTCACAACATGATCGCCGTCTAGATCGCCCTTTGTCAGCGCATCGAACTGCAATGCATGTGCTTCGGCATATTTCTGCGCAGTCGAATCGGGATCGCCGTACAGCACGCCGCTGTATTTCTGCGGCGTAATGGTGACCTCATACATCTGTTCCGTAGGCGTTTCCGGCTCTTTGATCTCGCATTCCGGATTCAGAATCGCAAGCGTTTTCAGATCGTCACAGTTATAAAACGCACTTGCGCCCAGCACCTTCACTGTCGCCGGAACCGTAATGTCTGTCAGATCCGGACAATCCATGAACGCTGCGGAACAGACCGTATGCACATCCGCCGGAATGCAAATGCTGCCGGAAAATCCTTCTGCGTCGATCAGATTGCCGTTTACGCGCACATACGGATCCTGCTCCCGCTGTGCTGCAAGCCACGCCGTTCCGCCCATGATCTGCGCGCCGCAGGTCTCCACAGACGCCGGAAAACTGATCTGCTCCAGTTTTTCACATGACAGAAATGCGCCTTCCCCGACCGTTTTCAGACCGTCCGGCAGCTCCACGGATTTCAGCGCAGTACACTCTAAAAATACGCCCATTCCGATTTCCTGCACAGAATCCGGCAGCTTGATCTGTTCCAGTCCCTCGCTGAATGCAAACATTGTTTCCGGTACCCGTTTCAGATTCGCCGGCAGCTCGACATGTTTCAGCGCATCGCACTCCGCAAAGACCGCGGCGCCAAATTCCGTGACAGTCTCCGGAATCGTCACGCCGGTTAAATCGTTATTTTTGGAAAATGCTTCTTCATTGATGCGCTCTACGGTATCGGGAATCACGATGTCGCCCGTGCAGGCTTTGCCGTCGAGCAGGACTTTTCCGCTGTCCGAGCAGACAAACGGGCTGATTTTCCGCTTGGCTTCGATCCACGGTGTCCCTGCGAATGCATTGTTGCCGATCGCCTTTACAGTATCCGGAATCTTGATGCTGCTGAGCGCGGAGCAATCCGCAAACGCTTCATAGCCGATCGTCACGACACTTTCCGGAATCTGAAAGGATTTCAGCGCGGTACAGGCATTAAACGCATTCGGAGAGATCTCCTGAACATTTTCCGGCAGGGTGATCTGTTCCAGCGACGCGCAGCCGGAGCACAGCCCGCGCGGAACATATTCCAGATTCTTCGGCAGCACGACCGATTTGAGGTTTTTGCAGCCGGACAGGGCAGATAAGCCGAGCGATGTAACGGAATCCGGAATGCGGATCTCCCCGATCGCACTGGAACTGAATGCAGACATACCGATTTTCGTAATGCCGTCATGCAGCAGGATTTCGCGGATGCTGTAACCGCGGAACGCGCCGTAGCCGATCTCCGTGACCGGTTTGCCCTCGATCGTTCTCGGGATCGTGAGCGAAGCGGGTGCTTCATCCCTTTCGCAGGTCAGACCGGTTACGCAAACACTGCCGTCGTTTTCCTCGTATCGGAAGCCACCGGCGGTCAGCTCCTCTGCAAACGCAGACGGTGCAGGCATTGCGGGAACGGCACAGGCAGCTGTCAGCAAAGCTGCGCAGAGCAGAGCAGTTGTTCGGAATTGTTTCATGATCAAAACCCCCATTCAAACGAAAAGATACATTTATTATAAAACAAAGAACCGCTTTTGTCAACTGCGGGGCGGGGCGGGGCGGGCAGTGCCCGCTGCCGTTTTCCTCCGGAGTGCGGCAGCGTGGCTCTCCCCACGTTCGCAGTACACGCCGCTAGACGCGGCTTCTCATAAGTTTCTGCTCACAGCGGATTGCGCCCCGCATACGTTGCCGATCGCACGACAGCGTTCCCGCAAGCGTATCTGATTAACGCGCTACGCATCCGGCGCGCACAGCATGAAAGTTTCGCTCAAGCCTTTTCAAAGGCTTGCAGAGTCCAGAGGCAGAGCCTCTGGTCGCGATCCGCAGATCGCGAAACTCCCCCAGCGTTCTATTTCGGGAAGAAAAGGGCTTGGGAAAAGCCCCCCTTTCTGAAAGGGGCAGCTTGTCCCATTCCAAATAGCATCCGCGCAGCGGATACTTCTTTGAGGACATTCAAACGGACATACACAAATCCGACATGCATATTTTCATGCAAAATCGACATTCATTCTGACATGCATTTCAACATTCATATCAACATTCAAACGTGACATACAAAATCCCCCCAAAAATTCCGGTAACCTTTTTCCGGTCTCATCCGTTCTAATAAGCAGAGAAGGGAGGTGCAGAGATGCAGGAGGAAACACTCATCCGGCTGCTGAAGCAGC
This sequence comes from Clostridiales bacterium Firm_04, assembly GCA_001603005.1. Classification (GTDB taxonomy): domain Bacteria; phylum Bacillota; class Clostridia; order Oscillospirales; family Ruminococcaceae; genus Firm-04. Next base: position 125,920 of record LVAJ01000030.1, on the reverse strand, counting down.
AGAATGAGCATGCACTGCAAACACTCATCCGCACATACAGTGCCTATGTCAGCACAATCATCCGGAATGTCGGACGCGGTTCGCTTTCGGTGCATGATACAGAAGAAATTGCAGCAGATGTATTCCTGAACGTCTGGCAGAACGCGGAAAGGCTGCGTACCGGTGCGCTGCGTTCCTATCTTGCCGTCATTGCGCGGAATCTCTCTGTTGACCGTCTGCGGCGGCTCCGCTTTACGGTTCCGATCGACGAGATCGAACTGCAAAGCGAAGCGGACCTCACCGCGGAAACGGAGCAGAAGCTGCTTGCCGAATCGGTCCGTTCGGCGATCGACAGCCTGCCGCCAGCCGATCGGGAAATCCTGCTGCGGTACTATTTTTACTGCGAAAAACTCCCGCAGATCGCAGATGAACTGAGCATCAGCGAAACTGCGGCGAAAACCAGACTGTTCCGCGCCAGAAAAAAACTGCTCGCGGAACTTACGGAAAGGGGTTATCAATATGAAGAAGAATCTGTATGACCTGTTTGCGGATTATGACGGTGAACTGCCGGAGCTGAAAGAATCTCCCTGCGATTCCGCACAGATCGAGCAGCTTGTCATGACCAGAACCGCTGCAAAGCCGATCCGAAGGATCAAACACCGCAGACTGTTCCCCGCAATCGCAGCGGCGGCGGCAGCGGTCGCTGTCTGCGGCGTGACCGTCGCGGCAGCAACCGGAAAGCTGGATATCTTCCGGAAAATGCTCGGCAAAACCGCGCTGACCGATACCGACAGCCGGCTCCCGATGATGCACGAAACGTCAGAGGAAACCATGTCGCAGTACCTCTGGGAAGACGGCACGGTCTTTGCCGGCGACAGCAGCCTGAACATCTCAACAGTCAGCATGTACAGCGGACAGGATACGCTGATGCTGATGCTCGCGATTGCACCGCAGAACGGGCAGTCTCTGCCGGAAAATGCAAAATTCATCCCGTATTTCTACCGCGCGGACGGCAGCCTGCTTCCGCAGAGCGGCATTGCAAATGTGCAGGCACTCGTGCAGGACGATGAAACAGGCATCTTTTATCTGACATACTATCTGACCGCGCAGGATCTTGCTGACAGCACGCTGCGCGTGGAACTGAAAAACGCCTACTCGGATGCGCAGCTGAAATCGGTCTATGCCAGTGTGCAGGATGCGCAGGCACAGTGGCGCGCAGATCTCGGCGCCGATTCGATGTCCGTTGAAGAATGGAAAGCACTCTGGCAGTCCGAGGATCTCGACGGCAGAACCGCTGAAACCGTAACCGCGCTGCTCGCAGAGACCGATCCGCTTCTGCGCGGTACATGGACAGCCGAGCTGAAGATCCCGCAGGCAGCAGATGCACCGCGCATCTTCACCGCGGAAGGCTTCACCGTTCGTGCAGACGGACTCTCGCTGCAAACAGAACAGCAGGATCCCGATGCGCAGGTCGAATACATGGTCACGCTGAAGGACGGCACGAAGATTCTGGACGGCGCGCTCGCAGAGGATATCTCCTCGGAGCATAAGGCACTCGCGGATGCGGGCATTCTCTCCGGAGCGGATTCCGTGCAGGAATTTGCATACCGGTTTGACAATATCGCCTGCTTCTCCGATCCGGTCAGAACTGCCGATATCGCATCGGTCACAGCGCTGATCTTCCACTATGAAAACGGTGTGCAGGTCACCGCAGTCGAACTCTCCTGAATAAAAATCTGATTGAAATGCTTTGCCGCAGCACCCTGACCGGTTGTCAGAGGTGCTGCGGCTTTTTGCATTGACTTTTTGTACCGGCTGGTGGTATAATAAGGAAAAGCGGAAATATCCGCCTGAAACGAAATAACCGATTTGAACGGAGAATGCGGCTATGTTCAGATTCTTAGCAGAAGAAATCGACAACAAAGAAAAGAGCGCCGTGCGCATTGCATATCTCGAACAGAAATACGGCATCGTGTTTCCCGATATTCTCAAAGAACTTTATGCCAGAACGAACGGCGGGAAACTGAAAGAATGTTTTGTTCCGGTCAGCGGCGATCCGGAAGATACCGCGGAAGTATGGTGTATGTACGAACTGGAAAACGCAGAATGTGACTTTGAATTTGTTGCAGATCATGACCGGAAAGAACCGATGCATGCATATATTCCCGATGACTGGTATCCTTTTGCCTATGACCGCGGCGGTGCAAAATTCTATTGGAGCAGCAAAGATCATAAAGTGTGGTTTGTGATTCCGGATGATCCGGACAGCCTTGCGGAACCGGATCTCATCGCCGACAGCATAGAAGCGTTTCTTGAACTGCTGAATCATTCCATTGCCGGAGAAACATAAAACCGCAGATACGGGAAAGGAGTCCGCCATGACAAAGCTGAACGGAACAGTCTCTTATCGGGAGCTGTTTCTTGTCAAAAAATATCCGGAAGAACATCTTCGCATTTCGGTCGGCGTTTCCGCGGACGGCAGGCTGCTGTCCGTGCACGAGCACATCGAATCCGCAGGCATCACCGATATGCAGCCGGTGCGCACGTTCTATCTCCTGACAACAGAAGAATACCGCGCATACTACGAAAAAGCAAAGCGGAACGGCAAGCTTGAAAAGGCTGTCAAACAGGGGAAAACGACATTTGAAGAAGCGGCGCATTTCTGCGGCTGAATACACAATCTGAATGCCCTGAACAGATCAGCAGACGGTCTGTTCAGGGCATTTTGTTTTACATATTGTACATGCCGTACATTTCGGTCGCCGTCCCGACCAGACGGTTGAAGCTGAGGAACGGATTCACGCCGATGACCGGCATGTTCGGTACGCCGAGCAGCGCCAGACCTGCCGGCAGTACAAAGACGCTGAATGTCGCGATATACGCGGGGATCGGGCTGCGGCATGCAGCGGAAAGCAGACTGATGAGCATGGCAGTCGCGGCAGCGGCAGCCGTCCGCACCAGCAGCAGCAGAATGATCTGCGTCCGTACCGAACGGATCACCGAATCATCTGCACACATCGTCATGCTTTGCAGCGGCGCTGAAAGCCCCTGCGTGCCGTATTTTTGCAGAATATGCCAGACATAGGGCAGATTGAACAGCAGGCTCACCGCCGCGCCGCAGAGCGCGCTGTAAAGCAGCAGCTTTTTCCAATAGCCGCGCTTTCCCGCTGCGGTCGCATACAAAATCTTCACCATATCCGTTTTCCGGTCGAGCGATGCGAACGGCGCCAGCAGCAGACACAGGAAAATCAGAATCATCAGGTTCATTTGCAGATCATCGGTATTGCCGTCCATGCCGAACAGCCGCGCATAGCCGGAATCATAGAACATTTCACCCTCTGCATCGCTTTTCCGGATCGCGTTATAGCGCGCGCGGAACCGCTCAAATGCACCGCGGTCGTTCATTTTCTGATAGAGCTCATTCAGCGCAAAGCTGTTCGCTTTTCCGGACATCTGCAATTGCATGATCTGATTTTCAAGCTTTTTGTATCCGACCTGCTTTTCCTTGATAAATTCAAAGGTATCTTCGGTCAGGACACCGGCTTGCTCTGTCGTGAATTTTTCGTAGTAGATCTCATCGCTCGACAGATAGCGCACAAAGCCCGACGACCACACCGCCGCGGCAAAGATCACCGCGATGACCGGCACAATCCCCCGCTGCAAAATCAGCGAGCGGAAGCAGACATAGTAGAACTGTCCGTGGACGCGGCTGTGTCTGCGGCGCAGAAGCGTCAGCGAAACATTGCGGTATTGCAGATTCTTCCGCCGGATAAACAGCAGCGCACAGACCGCGCAGGCGGCAGTCAGCAGCAGCACGATCGCAATGAATGCCGCGATTTTCAGCGAGAACGGATATCCGAACAGATTGATATTGCGGTAGGTGCCGAAGACCTCATTGACATTGACCAGCTGCGCCGGACTCAGATACCGGAACATGCTCCATGCCGAAAGCGCCGGCACAAAATGATACAGCAGATAGCTGACGCCCACAAAAATGCCGGAGCAGATGTAAACCGTCAGATTGTTGTGCGCAGCGGCACAGATCGCCGCAAAAACCATGCTGAACACGAGAAATCCCGCGATCTTTGTAAGGAAAAACAACACCAGATACGTCCCGACAGAGACTGGCAGATTGCAGGTATACAGGCTGCCGATGCACTGAACCGGTCGGGAGAGATCGCCCAGCCCGTACATCATGCCGCCGATCAGCAGATTCTCGCCGAACAGCAGCAGCGTGATGCCGACAGTGCAGAGCGCGATCAGTCCCAGCTTGACGCGCAGCAGCGTGCCTCTGCCCTCCGGCATCGCAAAAAGCAGCGGCATCATGCCCTGCTCGCGGTCGCGGAGCATCACCGCACTGATGATCAGAAACAGCAGAAACAGTCCGAGATAATCCGAAACGGAATGGTTCAGTGCATCCTCAATGCCGAGCGATTTGTCCAGCCGGAGCGTAATGCCCTGCACCGCTTCATAGGCAGGCGGCGTCTTCTGAATATTCCGGTAGGAGAAGGTATCCTTGCCGCCCCAGAGCGACAGCGCCGAAAGCTGTCCGGACTGATCCGCGATATTCGCAAGATAATCCGGATACTGAAGCAGCTGATCGACTGCGGGCTGCATTTCGTTGATCAGTTCAATCGAAAACTCGGCGCGGTTATATGCGCCAAAGCCGAAGCGTTCCATTTGCGTTTGCAGATAATCCGGCATTTTTTCCGTCTCCATTTTGTTGAGCCGGTGAATGATGCCGCGGTATTCGGAACCCGTAAAGCCGCGGCTATTTGCATGCGAGATCTGCACATAGCCGTTCAGGCAGAGCAGACAGAGCAAAATGATCCACAGAAGCCGGAATCCGCACAGCTTCTTCCACTCATACCGAAACGTCCGCATCGCTGCCCCCGTAATACTGCATATACAGATTTTCAAGTGTCTGCGCGCCGTCTTTGACCTGCTGCACAAGCTCCGGCACGGTGCCGTGCGTCAGCAGCTTTCCGGCTTTGATCATGACAATTTCCTTTGCAATGCTCTCGATATCCGAAACGATATGCGTGGAAATGATGATGATCTTATCCTGTGCGAGCTGCTGTGTCAGGCGGCGGATCATCACGCGCTGCTTCGGATCCAGACCTGCGGTCGGTTCATCCATGATGATGAGCTTCGGATCGCCGAGCATGGCGCCCGCGATCAGGACACGCTGCTTCATGCCGCCGGAAAACCCGCCGATCTTCTTGTCCGCAACGTCGGAAAGCTCGACCTGCTCCAGCGCGCTGCGGATCTGCACGGCGGCATCCTTTTTCGGGATGCATTTCAGCGCGGAAAGATAGCCGAGGAAGTCCCATGCGGTCATGTTTGCATAGAGCTCCTGCTGCTGCGGCATAAAGCCGAGCTGTTTGCGGTATTCCTTTCCGAGCTTCGCGACCGGCTCGCCGTTCCAGCGGACACAGCCGCCGTCCGCATCCGGATCCAGATTATCCGTAATCAGATGCATCATCGTGGATTTGCCTGCGCCGTTCGGTCCGAGCAGACCGTATACGCCCTCTGTGAATGTAAAAGAAAAGTCGATCAGTGCATGTTTTTTGCCGTAATGTTTGTTCAGTTTTACAAGTTCAAGTGTATTCATGATAGACCACCGTCAAGTAGTTTTTCCGCGGGGATTTTTTCATATTGTTCCGGATCATTTTCATTTGAAACGATATAGCTGTCACCGTATTTTGCAAGCACAGTTTTATCTTTCAGCGCGTCCGGCTCCGTGACCGCAAGCGTATGCAGATCAAAGACCTTTCCTTCACAGAACAGCTTGTCATCGAACACCGAAAGCGTTGAAAATATGTTAAATGCATCATCCTGAACGGGAATCGGTCCAGACTGTCCGGCTTTGGATACCATGACCTGATGTTCACCGGCAATCGCCAGATAATCCGCTGAAAGCCAGCGGATCCGCCCGCGCTCGAAATTGCTGAAATCTGCCGGTTCGCCGTAGTAGGTCTGCGTTTTCAGATCGAAGTATGTGACATAGTTTACAAACCGGATATCCGATGTTTTTTCGTCAAATGCCTCCCGGCAGCTGACCGTAAAATAAATTTTGTCGTCAAACACGCCGTACAGACAGCATTCTGCGGAATACGGCGCATCGGGGAAATACTTTGTCAGGGTTAGGATATCGTATAACGGACCGGAATCCGTCATCTGCATATCCGAAAGATCAACCGCACAAAGCCGCATGACGCCGCCGACATTGGAATACATGCCGGTCGCATTGCCGTTTTCGTCATAGTTTTTCGCGTATTCATTCAATACAAAATAGATCCTGCCGTCATGCAGCAGCCAGCCGGTGTTACTGCCCGTCACACCGCCGTCTATATGACAAAGCTTTTCTTCCATGTTCGTTTTCATGTCAAAAGCATACAGCGTCGTGCCCATTTGATAGACGCGCCTGCCGTCGTCATTTTCTTTGACCAGAATCGGATCATCAATAAAATAATACGCCTTGCCGTCCCCGAACACAGGCACATTGTCGCCCAGCCGGTGCAGAATGCAGTCAGCCGTTTTATGGGTGCAGTTCGGCTTGGTGCAAAGCGTAACATCCTGCATTGTCCCGTAATCAAGGATCCTTATGCTGCTTCCTGCCGGCGAACCGACCTTATGCACCAGCATGTTTTCGCTGCGGTTATAAAACCAGTCCGAAACAGAATCCGGCGCAGCGGGTGCCTGCATGCCGCAGCCCTGCAAAAGCAGCACGGACAGGACGCAGAACAGTAATGTTTGTTTCAGCTTCATGATGATTCCACCCTTTCGGTCAGCATTGTGCATTGCTCTGACTATTATGACAGCATAACAGCCCGAAAGGTTGCGGGATCAGAAAAAAGAGTGGAATTTCTGCTGTATTTATAACGGGAAGGCGCAGGACGCATTCAGAAAGCGGCGACTTTCAAACATGTGTTGTTCATTGTTTTCTCCGGTTATTTTAAGAGCTGTTCCGCAGGGATTTTCTCGAAGTTACCCTGCATTCCGAGATCAGAAATGATATAGCTGTCGCCGTATTTTGCAACAACAGCTTTTGGGAAATCCGGTTGCTGATCGTTTTTCAGCGCAGCCAATTCTTTTACCGCTTTTGTGTTGAGATCAAATACCTTTTCGCCGCAGAACAGCTTGTCATCAAAAACAGATGGGAAGGAATCCAGATTAAAGCATGCATCTTCCAGTATAAACGGTTGTTTTTGACCTTTTTTGTACACAGAAGCTTCTCCTTCTCTGCAAATAACCTGATAATCCTCAGAAGCATATCGAATCGCTGCATAATCAATCTGTTTATAATTTTCTGGTTCACCATGATAGGTACAGTCTGACAAGTCGTAATAGGTTACGTATTCTCTGTATACCACATCACTTGTCGATGTTTCTTCAACAAATACAACATCAAAATAGATCTTATTGTCCCATAGTCCGCGCATCACAACCTCACCGGAATTAGGCACCTGCGGATAGTATTCTGACAATGCATTTATATCAAACAATGCACCAAAATCTTGCACCTCTGCACTCGTCAGATTGGCAGCATACAGATGACATTCCCCGCCTGCATTTCCATATCCAATAATAGCGCCGTTTTCATCGTAATAACGAGAAAGATAATTCCCAACAAAATAAAGCGTATCCGAATCCAGAAGCAGACCGCCGCGGGAGACAGCAACCATACAGCCGTCCAGATGCAGAATCTTCGATTCCGTACCGGTCTCCAGATCATACCGGTACAATGTTGTTCCCAGCTTCAACTCTGTTTCGCCCGATTCATTCAATACGATCTCCGATTCATCGTCGTAAAAATAATACATGCTGTGTCCGCGAAACACAGGCGCAAAATCATTCAATCTGTGCATAATGCAGTCATCACCTGTGTGGCTGCAATTCGGCTTGGTGCAAAGCAATGCCTGATGCATCGTTTCAAAATCAAGCAGTTCCAGAAGTCCGTCATATGTCAGATAGTAATGCCTGTCCGCGTCGGTTTCATAAAAGCCGTTTGAAAAAGCCGTGTCTTTGCTGCTGTTTGCGTCAGATGCAGATATGCCGCAGCCGCTGAAAGTGCATGCAAGCAGCAGCACTGCGGCGATTTTCAAACATGTTTGATTCATTGTTTTCTCCGATTATTTTAAGAGCTTGTTTGCAGAGATTTTTTCATAATTTCCGAGATCGCCTCTTTTTGCTGCGATAAAGTCATCCCCGTATTTTGCGATCACATGCTTTTCGTCCTCCAACACTTTCAAAACACGCGATTCTTTTGTGTTCAGATCAAATAATTTGTCAGCACAGAAAAGTACATTATCATCCGCAAATATTTCACTGCTATATCCGAAATAATATTCGTCCTCTAATATGATTGGTTCCACACTGCCTTTTTTGTATACCGCGATCTCACCTTTTTTCCGGCAGATCACAAGATCATTTTCAGATAAGAACATGACTCTCCCGAAATCAATCTTCGTGTAATCCTCCGGCGTTCCGTGATAGCTTCCGTCTGCCAGATCATAATAGGTCGTATAAAATCCAAATTCCTGCGTCATTTCATCCATCAGAAAACCGACGCTGAAATATATCTTATTGTCATATTTTCCCTGCATTGTAACAGAGCCGGAAAAAGGGGCTTTCGGGTACGTTTTTCCCAGATCTTCCGGATCATACAGCGCACAAAGATCCTGCACTTTCAGGTCAGAAAGATCGACCGCATGCAGACTCAGTTCTCCGCCGTGAGAACCATAAGACGAGAGGATTCCTTCTTCATCATAGGAACGCCCGAGTTTATTTTCCACAAAGTACAGTACACCGTGATCCAGCATCATTCCTTTGCAGTTTTCTGCAACACATGCGCCGTCCACATGCAGCAGTTGTTCTTCCTGATTCGTACCGAAATCATAACGGTAAAGATTGGAACCAAGCAATAGATCTCGCTTTCCCTCATCATTCTGTACCATTTTCGACTCATCATCAACAAAATAATAGGCGCAGTGATCTCCAAACACCGGAATATTTCCGTTCAGACGCTTCACAATGCAGTCATCGCCGGTATGATTGCAATTCGGCTTGGTGCAAAGCAGCGATGTGTTCATGCTGTCATAGTCAAGCACTGCGGTCTGCCGATCCTTTGTACGGTAACAACAAAATGTATCTGCATAATTGCCGGAGCCGATCCCAAAGGAATAGCCGTCCGATTTCATTTCGGGCTGTGCGGAACTGCAACCCTGCATAAAACAAACACAGAAAGCAGTAATAGAAAGCATAATTAATGACCGTTTCACCATAAAACTCCTATATATCATGACGAAGCATCACAGCAGTGATGCTTCGTCAAATTGCTAAAAATTATCAAATATTAACAAATCATGCTGGAATTAAAGCGTGAAAAAAGTAGGTTTGAGATCCGTCTCATAATAGGGATTACTGCCGTTCTTATAACGGGCTTTTGCGGCGCAAACAACTCTGCCATAATTGCAGCTTGCACAGGATGTTGCATACACATCCTCATACCAATCATAAGTAATATCCTCATGATAATCAAGATTTGCACCATTTCTGACACAAGTAGAATTTACAGATTTATAGGAAATACAGTCATCGCCCTGCGCACTGGTACAACCGGTATACGACTGTCTCGGGATATACGTGACGCTAGCCTGCGCAGTATGAGTTCCACAATAAATAGTACGATATGCGTAGCAGTACGCACTTGCCGGAATGCTGCACATGCCAGCAGTGGTGATTGCGAGAGCCATGAGGCTTGCAGTGAGTTTCTTGAAATTTTTATGATAGATAGTCCTTTCTTAGTAAGAATGTAGTAAAGATGTATTTGATAAAACGGGACAGTCCGCACGGCATCTGCAGCTGCTGTCCTTTCTGCTCCGATTATATCCGAAATAAAAAATGTATTGCTTGCAAAGACGATTAAAGTAGAATAGAATTATTGTAAAACAGTGTTAAAAAGATTGAAGATAAAGCAAAAAAGCGGGTAAACGAAAAAACAAATCCTCCTTCAAATGAAATCTTATTCTGTGTGTCATTATAGCATTTTGCAATTTGAATGTCAAGCATTTTTATGCAAATCGACATATGAAGATTTTATGAAGAATGTTTGCATTTTTGCCTATCTGCGGGCAGAACGCGTCGCACAAAATTTGACATCAATTCGCATTCATGCTATAATGATGCCAAAACAAAAAAAGGAGGATCTCACATGACCGGAGAAGAATTTGTAAAGCTTTGTCACGCCGAAAAAGAGTCCGTGCTGCGGGAATATTTCCGCGGGGATTCTGAATCGCGGGCGGCGGAAATGATCCGCAGTCTGGTGCAGGCAGGCACCGATGAAACGGCATTGCATGCGCTGCTCGACCTTGTGCTTTCAGAGAACTGGTACACCATGCTGCTCGGTCTGGACGGTGCGGCATCGCTCGGCGGAGAGCAGATCACCTATCAGCTTTATGACGAGGATGAAACGCTGCTCAATCCCTGCGGCGAGATCGAGGAAGCGACTTATTCGTATTTCATGGAAGAACCGGATGATGCGGAACAATGAAAAATGCCGGAGCCGTTGCGCTCGACCAACTGCATAAAATATGCATTTTGCAAAAATAAAACCCGCTCTGCAATCAGAACGGGTTTTACAAGCCGGTGACCGGACTCGAACCGATGCCGGCAGTGCCGGAGCCGTTACGCTCGACCAACTGCATATCAAAAGTAAAACCCCGCCTTGTTGAAAGACGGGTTTTACAAGCTGGTGACCGGACTCGAACCGATGCCGGCAGTGCCGGAGCCATTACGCTCGACCAACTGCATATCAAAAGCAAAACCCCGCCTTGTTAAAAGACGGGGTTACAAGCTGGTGATCGGACTCGAACCGATGACCTGCGCATTACGAATGCGCTGCTCTACCAACTGAGCCACACCAGCATATCAGCAAATATTCAACTTTTTTTGGACTCGAACCGATCAGCCCAAAAGAAAGGCACTCGGAACAGCGCTCATTTATTATAGCACAAATCCCCAAAATTGTCAAGCTTTCTGTGCGAAAAAAATTTCTATCGTAAAAATATGCAAAAAGAATTGTAATTTTCGGGAAAGTGTGCTATACTATAATGGATCATAGGCATCCGAACCGATGCCGGTTTCTCTGAATCATTCAGAAAGGAGTGCAGCCCCTTCGCAGGCTGCTGTATAAAATTATGGCAAAGAACAGACGAAAAAAACAAAAAGGCATCTCCTGTCTGGGAGCATTGCTGATCGTATGCATGCTGCTGATCGCCGCCGCGACCGGAACCGTCAACATGCTGTTCCGGAACGGCAAGGCTCCGAAGCTGCTCAACAATTATTATTGCTACTATACCCCCGATGATATGGGCGATATCGTTCCCGCCGGCTCCCTCGTCATCGCCGAGGAAAGCAAGAAGATCAACACGCAGGAGATCGTCCTCTACCGCAATCCGCAGAACGAATACCGCATTGCAGTCGCAAGCCTGATCGTGGATTCCAGCTCGACCGAATCCGAGCAGACCGCGAAAACCTACTACCTCACCACCATGACCAATGCCACCGCGGTCGAAACAAGCGAGGACGCGATCGTCGGTATCTGCCGGACAAGAAGCGCCGGACTCGGCTTGGTGATCGGCAAGCTCATCAGCCTGCCCGGTCTGATCGTCGGTCTTGTGCTCCCGCTCGTCATCCTGCTGCTCTATCTGATCGCAGTTGCCGTCAAGAGCAGGGATCACGAAATGGATTTCGATGACGAAGACACCGACCTCGCATTCGTCAAGTCCATTCAGCAGAAGCAGCAGAAAATCGCCGAGCGCGATGCGGAGCGTATCGCAAAGGAACGCAAAAAAACGCAGACTTTCGATGACGCCTTCTATGACGACAACGAGGAGAAGCCTTCTAAGCTGAAGCAGCATGAGCGCATGAGCGACGAGGAAATCGCACAGCTTGAGGAGGAGGAGGCAGCCCGCCGTGCAGAACGCATCGCGGCAGTCCGCACGCACATGGAGCAGCGCCGCCAGACCGAAACACCCGACGGTGTGCCGCTCTATACCACTGAAATCATCACGAAAACACATACGCTTTCGATCCCGAAGGTCGGCGATCAGCCGCTGACGACCGCGCAGCAGCCGCTCAAGCCGACACCGACCGAGGACATCCCGCGCCTGACCGCGACCGGACATATTCAGATCCCGTCCGCGGCACAGATCGAGGAAGAACGGATCGCACAGGAAAACCGTCTGCGTCATGCAGCCGCACTCGCGAAAGCTGCACAGGATGCCGCATTCGGCGATGCCCCTGCAATGGAAAAGCCGGCTGTCCGCAAAGCAGAGACCGTTGAGGAGATCCTGAACGGCGGCAAGGCAGCGGATATTCCGGCAGAGCAGCCAGCACCGGAGCCGATGCCGAAACCGGAACCGCAGAAAGCAGCGGAACCGGCACCGGAATCCGCAGCAAAGACCGCAGATGAACCGGCAGCGAAAGCCGTCAAAAAGACCGTGAAGAAAGTCGTCCGCAAGCCGCAGATCAAGTCTTCCAGCTTCGGCGACCTCATGGAGTTCCTCGACAACGAGCAGAAAAAACTGTAATCACACTAAGACCGGAGCAGTGCAAAAACTGCTCCGGTCAGCTTGTATATAAAGTGTCTCCGACGGATTTCTAATGAGGGCTCCGCCCTCAAACTCCTGCTTAAGGGCTGTTAGCCCTTAAGAATCCCATTTTGTGTGATAATAAGAAATGTATGTATTTGCTTGTTTTTCGCAAAAATGGGATTCCAAAGGGACAGTGTCCCTTTGGCAGGTTTGGACGGAGTCCATTATAAATCATCGCGAAGCGATACCTTTTTCAACAAACGAATCCGGAGCAGTGCAAAAACTGCTCCGTTTTTCCGGCAATATTTTCCTGTTTTTTAATAATAAAATGATGTAATTCAACTGTATGTATATCATACGGAAAAACTTGATTTTTCAGCGGAAATGTGCTATAATATAGTGAATCATTATATGCTCTCAGAAAGGACAACAATCATGTCGAAGAATCAGGATCCAAATAACAAAAAACCGTTTGAAATTCCGCGCCCCGTATTCCCGAAGCGCGCTGTTGTCACGGGCGGCATGCCCTACGGCAATAAGGAGCTGCACTTCGGTCATGTCGGCGGCATGCTTGTATTTGCCGATACCTATGCGCGTTTTCTGCGCGACCGCATCGGCAGCGAGAACGTCATCTTCGTCAGCGGTACCGACTGCTACGGCTCCCCGATTGCAGAGGGCTGGCGCAAAAAGGTCGCAGACGGCGAATTTTCCGGCACGCTGGAAGAATTTGTGCAGCGCAATCATGAAAAGCAGAAGGCAACCCTTTCTGCCTACGCGATCTCTCCGAACCTGTTCGGCGCTTCCGGACTCGGCAGAACCAAGGAGATCCATGCGGCATATACGCTGATATTTTTGCAGTCGCTCTACGACAAAGGGCAGCTCAATCAGATCACGACGATGCAGTTCTTTGATGAGAAGGCAGGCGTCTTCCTGAACGGCCGTCAGGTCGTCGGAAAATGTCCGGTCGAAGGCTGCACATCCGAAAAGGGCTATGCAGACGAATGCGACCTCGGACATCAGTATATGCCGGAAAATCTGCTGAACCCTGTCTCCACGCTCACCGGTGAAAAGCCGACCATGAAACCGGTCACAAACTGGTATTTCAAGCTGCGCGACTATGAAAAGCTGCTGCAGGAATGGGTTGCGGATATGCAGAAGGATAAGTCGATCCGCCCTGTTGTGTGGAAGACGATCGCGGAATTTCTGAAGCCGCCGGTCATCTATATCAAGCGCGAGTTTGAGGAAAAATATCTGTCCCTCAAGGAGCAGATGCCGGCGCATAACTATCTTGAGGAGCCGAAAAAGCCCTCGTTCACGATCGAATTTGCAAAGCTGACCGACTGCGACGAAGCCTGCCGCATCCTCACGCAGAACGGCATCCGCTACCGCACGGGAAAGACGCTCGTGCCGTTCCGTCTGACGGGCAACATCGAATGGGGCGTGCCCGCACCGGTTCTGGAGGGCGCAGACGGACTGACCGTCTGGGTTTGGCCGGAATCGCTCTGGGCGCCGATTTCCTTTACACAGGCATATCTCGAATCGCAGGGCAAGGATCCCGCATCCTATAAGGATTACTGGTGCAGCAAGGATGCGACCGTGTATCAGTTCATCGGGCAGGATAATATCTATTTCTACGGCATTGCAGAGCCGGCAATGTGGATGGCACAGCAGGCAGCCGATGAAAAGGTATCGAATCCGCCGGAGGGTGAATTGCAGATGCCGGTCATCGTCGCAAATCACCATATCCTGTTCCTTGACAAGAAAGCATCGAGCTCCGGCGCCGTCAAGCCGCCGATGGCAGATGATCTGCTGAATTATTACACGCCGGAACAGCTGCGCATGCACTGGCTCGGCTTAGGTCTCGGTCAGCGCTCGGTCAGCTTCATGCCGAAGCCCTATAATCCGGACGCCGATCCGAATGAGCAGGATCCGGTCATCAAGGACGGACTGCTGCTCTCGAATGTCTACAACCGCATCATCCGGACTGCGTTCTATACCGCGCAGAAGGTGACAGACGGCGTTCTGCCGGATGTCCCGCCGGAAGAAAAATTCCTCGCAGAAGCGAAAAAAGCAGTGCTCGAATATGAGCGCCACATGTCCAAATTCGCATTCCACCAGTGCACCTATGTCCTCGACGGCTACATCCGCAATGCCAGCAAGTACATGGCAAAGGCGCTGAAGCCCGATGAGCAGAGCCGCGAGGAGACCTTGCAGGTGCTCAGCAATCTGTTCTATATGATCCGCATTGCAGGTGTGCTGCTGCATCCGATGGCACCGATCGGCACGGAAAAGCTGCGGGAATATTTGCAGGTCGATGAGCGCATCTGGTCGTGGGATACGATTCTGGAACCGGTCAGCTATTTCACCGGCGCTGACCATAAGCTGAAATTCCTGCCGCCGCGCACGGACTTCTTCACGCGGCATGAATCGCAGTTTGCGTCCGGCGAGGACGAGTAAGCAAAAAAATTCCCCGCAGCCGAAACACTGCGGGGAGAGATGATACGCTCAAAGCAGAATGCCTGCGAAACCGGTCTCAATGACAGGCGGTACATGCTGCTCAACCGAGCCGGTACCGGTTATTCTCAGCAGCGAAAACGCAAGCATCGCAAGCAGAATTACTAAGACAGGGATCGCCACAAAAATGATAATCAGCCACTTGATGATTTTGCGGGTACGGTTATTTCTGATGACAAGCTGCTCATTGATCTTCATGAGTTGTTCCGCGATCTCGTTGCGCTGACCGGGCGCGCTGTCCTCTGCTGCTTCGGGCAGTGCTCCGAGCAGCCGGCTGACCGGAACCTCAAAGACCTCTGAGATCTGCACGAGCATTTCCGCATCCGGCACGGAGAGTCCTTTCTCCCATTTGGAGACCGTCTGTCGGACGACATGGACTTTGGATGCAAGTTCTTCCTGCGAGAAGCCTTTTTCCTTCCGCAGTGTTTTCAGATTTTCATTCAGCATTTGAAACAGCTCCTTTCATTGGCAGGTCCCTCGCCTGTCTTTGATCCGAGTATAGCACAAAACGGTCTGTTGCGCAAGCAATGCAGATTAACATGCACGCAGATACGTGGTTTTTGAAGATTGTGCAACGAGATGTAATAATCGATTCACGATCCGCCCCCCACGCAAATGCATGGAAGATTCGGATACGCCTGATGCGATCCGAGCGGAGAGCCTCCGCGGGCGATCCGACACACGATCCGAAAAAATCCCCCACGCAAACGCATGGAGGATTCGGCACCTTGGATACGCCTGATGCGATTCGAACGCACGACCTTCAGAGTCGGAGTCTGACACTCTATCCAGCTGAGCTACAGGCGCATATCTGTGAGCACATTCCCTATTATACCAGATTTTTGAGAAATTTGCAACCCCTTTTTTCAATTTTTATGCGGGAATCCCCTTTTTTCAGTTCCCGCAAATAATTCCGCGAAAGGAATGCAAAGAATGACTACCACTTTACCACCCAAAAACCGTTCTGTTTATGTTGTGGTGACAAGAACCGGAACCGGCGTCGCCCGCGCGATCCGGATCCTCTCCCGTATGCCGTATTCCCACGTTTCTCTCTCGGCAGATGCCAGCCTTCACGAGCTTTACAGCTTCTGCCGCAACTATACACGCATCCCGCTCCCCGCAACTTTCAACACGGAACAGATCGGTGAGGGTACACTGGGCAAATTTCCGGTGATCCCCTGCGAGATCTACGAGATCCCTCTGACAGAAGTCCAGTATACCCACTTTGAAAAGATGATCGAGCATTTTCAGGAATGCCGCAAGTTTTATTCTTACAGCATCATCGGTCTGCTGCGCGTGCGGCTGCAGATCGAAAGCGAACTGCATAATAAATTCGTCTGCTCGCAGTTCGTCGCCTATGTGCTGGAAGAATGCGGCGTGACGCTGGATAAGCCGCCATGTCTCTATTCGCCGGACGATCTGCGCTATCTGCCGGACGCCAAGCTGATCTATCGCGGCGAGCTGAACCAGTATTATCAGGAGCAGAATGAAAATGCAATGTCCTATCTGCCGCTGATGCATTCGGCGATCTGAGCGGCAGCATCATCTGCATCTATCGCAAGGCGCAGCAGCAGCTTCAGCATACAGGGCGGGAGCTGCTCTGCTGCCTGCGCAGCCGCACTGCCTGACGGAAAAACCGCATGCAGCTGCCATTCCCCGCCGCCCAGTGTGAGCGTGCATGCCGTGCGATGCTCCGGCAGTTCCTGCCGCGCGATCTGCGCCATGACGGGCTGCCCGCCGTAAAGCGTCTGCCTTGTGCGCTGCGCTGCCTTGAGCATCCCGCAGCCAAGCCCCAATACTGCCAGATAACTGAACGCCGCAAGAAATGCGGCTTTTTTTGCGCGTTTTTGCATATTGATGCTCCTTTTCTGCCTGTGCATTGACCGGCGGAAACGGAGCATTTTTCATGCTTCGCCGGAATCCGCCGCCAGCTTCCGGATCGTCTCGCTGAGCGCCTGCCCGACCAGTTCGCCGGCATACTGCGCTTCTTCCAGCGTATTGCCCTGCGAACCGACCTCGATCAGCAGGCTGCCTGCGGTGAGATCCTGATTATATTTGCGGTAATCGAACAGGATCGGACGCGTGAAGCCGGGGAACATGGTCTCCGCAGTCTCCTGCAATCTGCTCGCAAAATGGAAATTCTTGCGGTAATCCGGCATGCCCATCGTGCCGTCATCGCAGCCGGAAATAATCATGATCTGCGCGGACTGCCTGCCGTTCACCTCTGCGACCGGCGCAATGACCGTTTTGCCGTCCGAGATCGCGTCGCGGTGGATATCAAGCGCAATGCAGATCTCCGGATACTGCTCCAGAATCGAACGGATCGTTTCGGCGCTGTTGCTGTAGCTGCCCGTCCAGACCGGAAAATCGTGGATCTCCCTTGCATGCACCACGCCGATGCCTGCCGCAGCAAGCTGCTCTGCGATCGCATCCCCGACCGAAACCATATTTTTATCCGGCTCGGTCGTGCGGAAATTGAAGCTGTCGTCATAGCGTCCGGTTTTCTCCGCAACATAGCTTTCCGTCGTGTGGGTATGATAGATCAGCACCATCGGCGTACCGTCCGTGCGCAGCGGCAGCTCCGGCATGATTTTGCTTTCCGCGAGCAGATCGGCATTGCTCCAGAAGGTGCTGTTGCGAACCTGTCCGCCGTTCGGCAGCGAAAAAAACAGACTGCCGGACTGCGCCGCGAAATGCCGGTCGATGATATCGCCGCCGCTGCCGGAATCCCCCTGCTGATACAGCCGCGAATACCACATTGCTTTTGAGCCGTCCGACTCGATATTGATGATCTCCGCGGGATAATCGGATTTCTGTTCGGCAGCCGGCGCCAGCAGATGCGGCTGCGTGACGGAACCGCTTTCCGGATCGCCGGACGGCGCATCGGTCTGCGCAGGGGGTTCCGCCGGATGACCGGCAGGCTCCTGCGCCTGCGCCATTGCCGGTGCTTCGTTCTGTGCCCCGCCGATCGTCACGGCTTCCATGACCGGCACCGTCCGCCAGCCCGCAAGCAGGACGGCGCCTGTCCCGCAGAGCAGTGTGATGCGTTTGATCGAATCTTTCATGCTGTACTCCTTTCCAGTATGCCCGTTCGGTACATTTCTATGCAGGAGCCGCGCAGATTATCCCGCAAAAAAAATCCGGAAGCGATCAGCTGCGACCGCTTCCGGATTTCTGCATATGTTTTATTTGTTCAGCAGTTTCTTCTTCTGCTCGTCAAATTCTTCCTGCGTGAGAACGCCGTCATCCAGCAGTTCTTTCAGCTTGCGGAGTTCATCAGCGACCATATCCGCGGAAAGCTCCGCCTTGATCTTTTCCTCGGTCTGCTTCTTGTTCTCCTTCTTTTCCTTTTTGACCTGCTCCGGCTCCGGATCATCCTGATACGGCAGCTCGTAGATGCCCTTCTTGCGGTTCTCGCGGATCAGCGCAAGCGTCGGATTGTTCTTCTTGTCATAGAAGTAGAACAGGACGATCGCGGCAAGTCCGAGCACCAGCAGGAACAGACCGTTCGTCAGTCCGGGCGGCGTATACTTCATCTTGACGGTATGCGTACCCGGCGAGAGCTCGACGCCGATCATCGCCTTGAACAGCGTGATGAAGTCCGCATCGACAGCCTTGCCGTCCACGGTCTCCGGATGCTTATAGCGGACGCCGTCCACCCAGACCTTCCAGCCCGGTTCTGCCGGAATCGAGGTCATCATGATCTCGTTTTCCTTTGCAGTGATCGTGCCGACGAGTGTTCTGCCGCCGAATTTGGTCAGATTCCACTGCGATTCTGCATTGCGCAGCGGCTTGATATCCATTTCAAACAGATCGGAATGGAAGTGATAGAACTGGAACTCTTTGATGATGCAGTACTTTTCCTTTGTACCGGCAGCGTCCGTCAGCAGCGTCATACGAAGCTGGAGCTTCTGTCCGGCAGGGTACTGTCCGATATACAGGATGCGGTAGTCATCGCCCTCGAAGTAGGAGCCGAGGGATGTTGCCGAGCTGCCGTCGGTATTCTGCATGACAGCCGGATCTTCATTCCACTGATCCGTCAGCCAGAGGTTGACCTTGCTCTGGTTCTCTGTTTTCAGGAACATATAGAGCGGTTCATTGGTTTCCGTTTCGAGGAACAGGTCCACGGTCGGATCCGGTGTATGCGTGTTGTTCACCGTATCCCAGTCATTTTCGCGGAATCTGCGCTGATCGCCGTATGCATCCTCATAGCAGTCATTCAGACGCGGGTTTGTCAGTCCCATCTCTGTCATTTCGTTTGTCACGGTCACGGCAAGCGGGGTGTAATACTTGTGCCAGTCATCGAAGCCGCCGCCGGACGTAAACGTGGTGTTGCCGGAAATGGTGGAGAGCAGGATATTCTGGCTGTTGAACGGGTTGTCGTTGCCGAATGCATTGACGCGCTGGATGTCCTTGCTGACCATATAGCCGATGCCGAGCGCATTCGGATTGCGGTACACATCGACATCCATATCCGTTTCGGACTGCGACTTTGCATGATCGGTATAGACCTTTTCATATGCCGCGCCGATCTCGGAATTGACGCCCTTCTTCAGCACGTTCTCATTTGGATCGCCCTTGTCGAAGACATACTTGATGCCGAGCACGCTGTCTGCCAGCGGGGTATTGCCGTCATATCTGGAGAAATAGGAGCTGCTGGTATAGCCCATTGTTTCAATAAAGGTCAGGATCTTTGCATTCATGACCGAGCTGGAATGCGTGATGCCGCGCAGTCTGAAGCCCGCATTGTCATTGACGGTACGGACATAGGTCTTCTCTGCGCGATAGAAGCTGCTGTCATAATCTTCCAGACGGTCAACCATGTCTCTGCCCGACTGGACATATTCGCGGTAGGATTTTCTCGAAGAATAGCAGACCTCAACGTGAATATCCTCAAATTCGCACTTTGCATTGTAGGTCAGCTCTGCGCCGACGACGATGATCATGCATGCCATGACCGTCGCATAGAGTCCCTTGGAGAGATTCTTCTTGCCGAGCAGAACGATGAACACGCAGTACACAGCGACCAGCGCGACCGTCAGCCAGATCGACTTGTAGGTGTCGAGATAGACAACACCCTTCATGTTGAGATACTGTTTCTTGTCAATCAGCATCATCAGCACGAAAATGACAATGAAGGAGCATGCAAGATAGATCTTCTTGATGCTGGAAGCATAGCGCAGCGTCATCGCGACCATGCTGAGCAGAATGAACGAGAAGATGAAGGAATAACGGAACGGGAGCCAGTTCGGCATCTGTCCGCCGTGCCACATCATGTCGATCGGTCTTGCGATCATGCAGAGGAACATGACAACGGTCAGGAAGCCGTAGCCGACCTTCTTGTTCCACGGGATGCGCTTGTTCAGGAAGAACAGCGGCAGGCACAGCAGCGCCAGCACGCCGCAGTAGATCTCCGGCTTGCCCTCAACATTGACCGAATTATACTGATTGACGCAGAACTGCGCGACAAATTCCAGCGGCGAGAACTGCCACTTCATCGACCAGTCCGGTGTCGTGAAATCGAATTTACCGAGTGCGAGCGCATTGTAGACCGGCAGGATCATGAATGCGGCGCATGCGATCGCGACAGCGGATGCCAGCACCATGCGGACGATCACCTTGCCGAGATCCTTGCGGTGCTTCGGGGAAAGGAACAGCTTGTCCGAGCCGAAGCAGACATAGAAGAAGAAATAGATCGCCGTGAAGATGCAGCACATGAAGCCGATATAGAAGTTCGCAATGCAGATCAGTGCCAGCGGGATGATATAATTGAGCTTTCTGCCGTCATCGACCAGATACTCAATACCGAGGCAGATCATCGGCAGGCAGACCAGACCGTCCAGCCACATCGGATCAATCGTCTGGATGATGCCGTAGGCACACATGCCGAACATCGTACCGAGCATCACGCCGAGCGCCGGCGTCACATGCTTTGCCTTGCGCACATAGTAACAGAACGTGACCGATGCCGCACCGAGCTTGCAAAGGATCATAATGAGCAGTGCGCCGAGCAGCATTGTCCGCGGGAGCAGGATCACGATCAGCGTAAAGGGGCTGGCGAGATAGTAGCCGATGACACCCTGATAGCCGCCGGAGAGGTTGCGCGACCAGTTATAGAGAATACTGCCGTCGCCGTGGAATGCATCGCGGAGCGCTTCAAAATAGTAGACATACTGACCGTTCAGGTCGAGACATAAGACGGAATGCTCCCCGAACGGGTACATCCCGAACATCGCGTAGGCGATGTAGATCAGTGCGACCGGCAGACAAAATGCTGCCAGATAGCACCAGTTGCGGGAAAGCCATCCTTTGATCCCGCCGCCTGCTGCCTGAACGGTCGCAGCAGTCGCCGGCACGGATGCGGCTTTCTTTTTCGCTTTTGACATCAAACTCCTCCTTTTCTTTTGCCGAATTATCCGCTCAAAAGCGAATAAAGTGCATACTCTACTATTATACATGATTCCGCAGGATTTTACAAGAGGTTTTGCAAAAAAACACAAGATTTTTTCACATTTCCGGTCAGAGAAAGCTGTTTCCGGCAGAACGAAAGCCGGAAAAATCGGGGCGTGAAAGCCGTTTATAAATATCCTTTGATTCGATTCGCACCTTTTGTATAAACCGCCAATGATTCTACAATTCGCTTGAAATTATCTTCACATTATGCTATAATATATCGTGTATACGACTGCACGGATTCCGGCGTTTTTTGCCCGATATGCCCCGTTTTTTCCGTGTCAGCCGAACGGGAAGATAGTTAAGGAAAACGACCAAATAAGTATTCCTTAAAAATAGAAAAATGAGGATGTGAACAGATTGAATTCCTTTGAAGAAGTGTTTGATGCTGTGAAGGCATACTGCACGCAGAACGGAAAAGTCGGTGACATTGCACGGAATCTCTGGCTGGATACGCTGAAGCCCGCGCGTCTGGAGGGAACAGACGCTGTTTTTTATTGCTCATCCGACTTCCAGCGCTCTGTTGTCAACAATAACTATGCGCATCTGCTGCAGGAGGGCTTCGAGCAGATCCTTGGTTTTCCGGTGCAGCTGCGCCTGATCGTTCAGGACAGCGGCGAGGAGCCTGCCGATGCTGCCGAACAGGATCAGAACACCGCGGATGCCCTTGAAAAAACCGTCAATGACGGCGAATATGCCTATACCTTCGATACCTTTATCGTCGGCGGCTCCAATCAGTTTGCCTATGCTGCCTGCACGAGCATTGCCCGCGGCGACAACAACGGCAATACCTATAACCCGCTGTTCATTTACGGTCCGTCCGGACTCGGAAAAACGCATCTGCTCACGGCGATCTCGCATGAGATGAAAAAGCGCAATCCCGAGCTGAAGATCATCTATGTGACGGGCGAGACCTTCGCAAACGAACTGATCGAGGCGATCCAGCAGAAAAAGGATACCACCAAATTCCACGAGAAATACCGCAATGCGGACGTGCTGCTCGTCGATGACATCCAGTTCATCAGCGGCAAGGAATCCACACAGGAGGAGTTCTTCCATACCTTTAATATCCTGCATGCAGCGGGCAAGCAGATCGTGCTGACCTCTGACCGTCCGCCGCGCGATATCAAGATCCTCGAAGACCGCATCCGCACGCGCTTTGAATCAGGACTCATCACCGATATTTCCATGCCGGACTTTGAGACCAGAGTCGCGATCATCCGCCGCAAGGCAGAGCTGCTCGACCTCAATATTCCGGACGATGTGGCGGAGTTCATCGCAAACCGCCTGAAAACGAATATCCGTCAGCTCGAAGGCGCCGTCAAGCGTCTGAAGGCGCTGAAATCGCTCGCGGATTCTTCGCCGTCGATCTCTATGGCGCAGAGCGTCATCCGCGATATCCTGACGGACGAGCAGCCGACACCGGTCACCGTCGAGAACATCATTCAGGAGGTCTCCAACCTCTACGGCGTCACGGCAGAGGATATCCGCTCGAAGAAGCGTTCGCAGCAGATCTCCAATGCGCGTAAGGTCGCGATCTACCTTGTGCACAAGATCACACAGATGACACTTGCCTCGATCGGCGTGGAATTTGGCAACCGCGACCATTCTACTATAGTATATGCCGTCAAATATGTCGAGCAGAATATCAAGAAGGATACCAACCTGCGCGACGCGATCGAGTCGATCACCAAGACGATCCATGACGGTTCCGGAAAATAATCTGCCGGACTTTTCCACTTCTTTGTGCAATTGACTGACGGGCGCCGGAATTGTCGAAAACGGCAAATTCAACCAAGCGGAAAATATTACAAAACGATTACAGGGAGCATTTGTTCGATTTTCAGAGTTTCAACAGGTGTTGAATAAAATGTTGATAACTCGGCTCGCTGTGACGGGCATTTTGCCGCTTTCCACCCGACTTCCACCCGTTGAATGTTGAAAACAGCCCGATATACTCCGAGTATTCACACTTTCAACCGAATTTTCAACATTCTCTCCCGCAGTTTCCACGCTCTGAACTGTATCCGCTTTGTCATAATCATCTTTCCACTTTCTCAAAAATCCGGCAACAGTGCCGCGTGGAAATTTTCAGCAAACAAAATCGCATCTTTTTTTCAGGATCGCCGTGCTTTCCGCGAAAGCCGTTTTTGCAAATCAACTTTTCAACGCCCCCTATTACGACTCCTGAAATAAATACCTATTATCTGATACTGAATCCGGCTGCGCAGCAGAATGCGATTGTGAAAAATCTGCCGCGAAGGGAAACCGGAAATCTGAAACCGAAAGGAAACGATCCTGATGAAGATCACTTGTCAGAAAACCGATCTTTACGAAGTGCTGCCGAATGTCGCAAAGGCGACCAGTGTCAAAACACCGATGGAAGCACTCGCTGCGATCCGTCTGCGTGCAGCCGGACAGGAGCTCGAACTGACCGGCTACGATCTGGAGCTCGGAATCCGTACCCAGATCCCCGCTGCCGTCGAGGAAGAAGGCATGCTGCTTGCAGACAGCCGCTTTTTCTCGGAGATCATCCGCAGAATGCCCGACGGCGTTCTCGTGATCGAGACCGATGACCGCCTGAAAATCACGATCACAGGCGGCGGCACATCCTGCCAGCTCGCGGGCATGAATGCAGAGGACTATCCCGAACTGCCTGATATCGAACAGCAGCAGGGCGCGGTCATTCCGCAGAATCTGCTGAAAAATATGATCGACCAGACGATCTATGCCGTTTCGCTGGATGAGACAAAGCCGATCTTCACCGGTGAGCTCATCGAAATGACCGACGATGTGCTGAACATTGTCGCACTCGATAATTACCGCATGGCGCTGCGCACCGAACCGCTGCCCGGTCAGGAGCCGATGAAATTCGTTGTGCCGGCAAAGGCGCTGCGCGAGATCCAGCATCTGCTCGGCGAGGACGAAAAGAACGAGCATCCCTGCATGATCCGGCTCGATCAGCATCATGCGATCTTCGAGATCGACCGCTATGTGGTCTATACCAGACTGCTTGCGGGTGAGTTTATCAACTATCGCCGGAGCATTCCGGAGAATACCAAGACCGAGGTTCTGCTGAGCCGCCGCGAGCTGATCGACAGCCTTGAACGCTGCGGACTGCTGATCTCGGAGAAAAATAAGACCGCCGTGCGGTTCCAGTTCGAGGATGACCGTGTGCTCATCAGCTGCCAGAATGTCGTCGGCAGCGTCGATGACCAGATCGCCTGCGATATCACCGGCGAGAAATTCGTCATCGGATTCAATAACCGCTATCTGCTGGATGCGGTGCGCGCCGTGCAGGGTGACAGAGTGCGTCTGTTCCTGACTGCCGCCGACCGCGCTGTCAAGGTCATGGAAGCGGACGGCGACGGTTCGGTTGCCGTGATCATGCCGGTTCAGGTGCGCCGCTGACCGCGGACTCCCAAAAATCTGCCAAGGAGATTTTCGTATGGAGAACATGAACATCCGGATCCGTACCCCGTTCATCAAGCTGGAACAGCTTCTGAAGCTTGCCGGCATGGTCGATACGGGCGGACTTGCAAAGGGCATCATTCAGGACGGACTCGTCAAGGTGAACGGCGAGGTCTGCACCATGCGCGGAAAAAAGATCCGCAACGGCGATACCGTAACGCTGGAAGGCTATACGGTCACCGTCGAGGCACCTCTTGAAGAAACAACGTAAATGCGTGTATTATCACTTGAAACGGACGGATTCCGCAATCTGGAGAATGTGCACATGCAGCCGCATGCCGCACTGAATCTCATTTTCGGGAACAATGCGCAGGGCAAGACGAATCTGCTGGAAGCGATCTGGAGCTGTACGGGCTGCCGGAGCTTCCGCGGCGCAAGGGAAAAGGATTTTATCCGCCTGAAAGCGCCGGCAATGCACCTGAAAATGCGGTTCCGCGATTCCCGCAGAGAGCAGGAGATCCAGCTGCACCTTGCCAGAGGCGAGGGCAAGCAGAAAAAAATCCTGCTGAACGGCGTGCCGCTGCGGGGCGGGAGCGGTCTGTTTGCGCAGTTCCAGTGCGTCAGCTTTTCGCCGGACGACCGCGAACTGATCCGGTCGGGACCGGAAAAACGGCGCGGCTTCATGGATCTGTGCGGCTCGCAGCTGACACCGGCAATGCTCGGCTGTCTGCGGCGGTTCGATCAGCTGACCGCGCAGCGCAATGCAGTGCTGAAGCAGATTCAGCTCGGCAATGCTTCGGTGCGCGATCTTGCGGACTGGGATCTGCAGCTTGCCGCACACGGCAGTTTGCTGACCTGTCTGCGCTATGCCTACTTGCAGCAGCTTGCATCGGTTTGCGAGCAGCTGTATGCGCGGATCACCGACGGAACGGAAAAGCTTTCGGTCAAGTACCGCTCGAATCTGTTCCGCAATTCCGAGATTCCCCCGAAGCCGACTCCGGAAATGCAGCAGTATTACTGCGAGCAGCTCCGCAGATCCGCGCAGGACGATATCCGTCTTGGCTTTACCGCAAAGGGCGCCGGCAGGGACGATTTTTCCTGCAAGATCGGCGGGCTTTCCGTGCGGGAGTTCGGTTCGCAGGGGCAGCAGAAAAGTCTTGCGCTGGTATTGAAGCTTGCGCAGGCATCGGTATTTTACGAGAATAAGGACGAAACTCCTGTGATTTTGCTGGATGATGTCATGGGCGAGCTGGATGCGCAGCGTCAGAAGCTTGTGTATGACATTGTGCAGGATATGCAGATTTTCCTGACGACACCGCAGCCGGAATCGGTCGGGCAGGTGCCGGAGGGCGCAGTCTATTTCATGGAAAACGGCAGACTGCTGCCGAAAACAGATGCCGGAACGGATCGGCAGACCGCAGATCCTTCCGCAGATTGACTTGCGGAGGCTTGCATGTATATTCATTTGGGCGAGCGAATTTCGATCAATGACACGACCGTGATCGGCGTGTTTGATCTGGAAAATACAACGATCGGGCAGGATACGCGCGCGTACCTGAACCGGCTGCAGAAAGAGGGCAGAGCCGTGGAGGTCTCCGCGGAAATGCCGAAAAGCTTTGTTGTCTGCATGGAGAACGGCGAGGAGGTCGCATATATCTCGTCAATCTCTGTCGCGACATTGAAAAAGCGCGCAAGAACGATGTTTTAATTGTCAGCTCCCGTGCGGAGCGATACAACGAGAGACAGGTAGGAGACTGAACATGGAAAATGAAGAAATGCTGACACAGGTGCCTGTAGAGGGCGATTACGACGAAAATCAAATACAGGTGCTCGAAGGACTCGAAGCGGTGCGCAAGCGTCCGGGCATGTATATCGGCACGACCGGTTCCGGCGGTCTGCATCACCTTGTCTATGAGATCGTGGACAACTCGATCGACGAGGCACTCGCCGGATACTGTACGCATATCAAGGTCGAGATCCTTGAGGGCGACGTCATCCGCGTGACCGATAACGGACGCGGCATTCCGGTCGGTATGCACCCGAAGGAGAAAATCTCCGCAGCAACGGTCGTTTTCACGGTGCTGCATGCGGGCGGCAAATTCGGCGGCGGCGGCTATAAGGTCGCGGGCGGTCTGCACGGCGTCGGCGCGTCGGTTGTCAATGCGCTGTCGGAGTGGCTGGAGCTGACCGTCTGGGACGGCAAGCACAGCTGGTTCCAGCGTTTTGAGCGCGGCAAGTATTCCGAGCAGCTCAAACAGACCGGCGAGACCGATCAGCACGGCACATCCGTCACATTCAAGCCGGATGCGGAAATCTTTGAAGAAACGACCGTTTTCGATTACGAAGTGCTGCTGAAGCGCATGCGTGAGCAGGCATTCCTGAATGCCGGTCTGACGATCGAGATCGAGGACAAGCGGCATCCGGAGGAAGACCGTCATGAGGTGCTCTGCTATGAGGGCGGTATCCGCGAATTTATCGAGCATATCCACAAAACCCGCGGACTGGATCCGCTTTCCGATCAGGTGATCTATTTCAACGGCAAAAAGGGCGATAATGCGGTCGAAATCGCAATGCAGTACAACGACAGCTACAACGAAGTCATCATGTCGTTTGCAAACAATGTGCATACGATCGACGGCGGTGTGCATGAGGTCGGCTTCCGCAATGCTCTGACCAAAACGATCAACGAATACGGCAAAAAATTCGGGCTGATGAAGGACGATGCAAAGCTCATGGGCGAGGACGTCCGCGAAGGTCTGACCGCGATCATCTCGGTCAAGCTGACGGATTGCCAGTTTGAGAGCCAGACAAAGGTCAAGCTCGGCAATCCGGAGATCAAGCCGTTCGTCGAGCAGATCGTCACGGAAAAGCTCATGGATTATCTGGAGGAAAATCCGACAGTCGCAGCGGCGATCTTTGAGAAATCACAGGCGGCGCAGCGTGCAAGAGAGGCTGCGAAAAAAGCGCGTGAGACTGCGCGACGCAAGTCTGCAATGGAGAGCGCATCGCTGCCGGGCAAGCTGGCGGACTGCTCCGAACGCGATATCGAATTTACCGAGATCTATATCGTCGAGGGTGATTCCGCAGGCGGTTCCGCAAAGGAAGGCAGAGACAGACGCTATCAGGCGATCCTGCCGCTCTGGGGTAAAATGCTCAATGTCGAGCGCGTGCGCATCGACAAGGTTTACGGCAATGACAAGCTGCAGCCGGTCGTGACGGCGCTCGGTACGTCGATCGGCGAGGATTTCGATATCACCAAGCTGCGCTACGGCAAGGTCATCATCATGGCGGATGCCGATGTGGACGGCTGCCACATCCGTACGCTGCTGCTGACATTCTTCTTCCGGTTCATGCGTCCGCTGATCGAGAACGGAAACGTCTATATCGCACAGCCGCCGCTGTTCCGTGTGACAAAGGGTAAAACACATAAATACGCGTTTTCCGATGAGGAACGCGACAAGTATATCGCGGAGCTTTCCGCAAACGGCGCGAAGGTCGAAGTCCAGCGCTACAAAGGTCTCGGTGAGATGGATCCGGTGCAGCTCTGGGAAACAACAATGGATCCCGAAACGCGCACGATGATTCAGGTCAAAATGGAAGACGCGATGAAGGCAGACGAGATCTTCTCGATCCTCATGGGCGACAAGGTGCAGCCGCGCCGCGCGTTCATCGAGAGCAATGCGAAATACGCAGTCAATCTTGACATTTGATCTTTTCAACAGAGAAACATGATTCGGTAAAGGAAGCAGAACAATGGCAAAGGAAGAAAAACTCCTGACGGTCCGGAGCAAGCTGAATGACCGTGATTTCGAGGATGTATTCAAGATCTACATGGAAACCGAGCGCGGAAAAGACAAGCGGATCGGGCTGATGACCTGTGCGGTTCTCGGCGCAGTCTGCCTTGTGCTGATGCTGGTTCTGCGGAATATGACATTCGGATTCTTTGCAGCGGGCTGCCTGATCGTCGCGGTCTCCTACTGGATGGTTCCGGTCAACCGGAAATTTCTTGCGAACAACAAGCTGCAGTTCGGCGAATGGCGGGAGATGAGCTTTTTCCCGCACAGCATCACGGTGCTCGAAATTTTCGAGGAAAACGAAGCGGAATCCATGGACGAGGAGGAGCTTGCGGAGGCAACGACCAAGCTTTCAACCGTCGGCATCAAGGCTTACGAAAACGAGCGCGGATTTCTGTTCGCGCAGGGCAGGATCACCGATCAGTTTTTGTATGTGCCCAAGCGCGCGCTGAAAAAGCAGGAGCTTGCCGATTTGCAGGAATTTGCAAAGGAGCGCTGTTCCGGCGGCTATCGCCTGCTGGAAATGAACTCGATGCTCGGTGAGGACGAACCGGAAACGGATCCGGAGGAAACCTCGCTGACCGCTGCGGCATGCGACCGGTATTACGGCGCGAAGAAGCTGCATCTTTACGATGCGGACGGCAACCGCGTGGACATGACCGAGGAGCAGGAGGAAGCGCTTGAGGAGCTGGATGCCGAGGAGGATGCAGAGCTCGAACAGGCGCATACGGAGATCGTCGATGTGCCGGAGCTGGATGTAGACGGTGAATGGGAACGCATCATCGCGGAGGAAGCTGCCGAGACCGAAGCAGCGGAAGCGGAGGAAACAGAGAATGAATAAAACCGGAAAACCGCTCCTGAAACGCAGCTATCACATTCCTCTTGCCATGTATGACGATGCATTTCTCCGATTCCAGAAAAAATTCGTCTATCCGCAGAATCTGCTGCTGACGGCGGTTCTGCTTGTGATCGCGGGTGTCTATGTGCATGCTGCGATCAAGGATTCCACGCAGACAATCGCGTATCTGCTGATCGTTGTCTGCATTGCGATCGTGCTGATCCGCTGGTACCGGACATTCAAGCTGCGCCGTGCGGTGCATGACGCGCTGAAAGATGTCGAGCAGGATACCTACGAGCTTTCGGTCTATGACGAGGGACTGCTGATCCGGACAATGGATGCGCCGGAGCCTGAAACAGCGGAAAAACCAGAGCCGGAGATCGCGTTGGATTTCGAGCCGGATGCATCCGCAGAGCAGACGGAAAACGGCTTTCAACAGCTCTTTCCGGAAGAACCCGCAGAGCGGGAACCGGTTCCGCCGACGGAGATCCCGTTCGGCATGGGATTGAAGCTGCTGGAATATCCGGATTATTTCATGGCATATATCGTCAAGCAGAATTTTTATGTGATCCCGAAAAAGGATTTTTCCGAGGACGAAATTTTACAGCTGCGGAAGCTGTTCCGGATCGAACCCGATCAGAAACCGGAATAACCGCGAAAATCACGCTTTTGCTGCTGATATCCATACAAGAAGGAGGCAATCGCCTTGTACGACACAAGCAATGCTGTTATGATTCACCGCGACATCGAGGAGGAGATGCGGTCATCGTTCCTAGCCTATTCGATGTCCGTTATCACATCCCGTGCGCTGCCGGATGTGCGGGACGGTCTGAAACCGGTGCACCGCCGCATCCTGTATACGCTCTTTGAGAAAAGCCTGACGCCGGAAAAGCCGTACCGTAAGTGCGCGGACATCGTCGGTTCCGTGCTCGGTGAGTATCACCCGCACGGTGACGCTTCCGTTTACATGGCATTGGTGCGTCTGGCACAGAGCTTTTCGATGCGGTATCCGCTGGTTGACGGTCACGGAAACTTCGGCTCCGTGGACGGCGATCCGCCTGCTGCTTACCGTTATACCGAAGCAAAAATGACGAAAATGTCCGTCAATATGCTGACGGATATCCAGAAGGAAACAGTCAATTTCCAGTCGAACTACGATGACCGTCTGAAAGAGCCTGCGGTTCTGCCGGCAAGATTCCCGAATCTGCTGGTCAACGGCTCGGAAGGCATCGCGGTCGGCATGGCGTCGCATATTCCGCCGCACAATCTCGGCGAGGTCATTGACGGACTCGATTACCTGATCGAAAATCCGGATGCAACGCTTGAACAGCTGATGACCTTCATCAAGGGACCGGACTTCCCGACCGGCGGCATCATCATGGGCAGAGCGGGACTCCGCGCCGCCTATGCGACCGGCAGGGGCAAGCTGACTGTCCGCTCCAAGACCGAGATCGTCGAGATCAAGAACCGTCAGTGCATCATCGTCACGGAGATCCCGTACATGGTCAACAAGGCGGAGCTCATCAAGTCGATCGCGGAGCTGGCAAAGGAGAAGCGCGTCGAGGGCATCCACGATATCCGCGACGAATCCGACCGGCAGGGACTCCGCATCTGCATTGAGCTGAAAAAAGACGCAAATGCGAACCTGATCCTCAATCAGCTGTTCCGCTATACCCAGCTTCAGGATACCTACGGCGTCATCAATCTTGCGCTGGTCAACGGCATCCCGAAGGAGCTCTCTCTCAAGGAGATCCTGGAGCATTATCTGAATCATCAGATCGACGTCGTGCAGCGTGCATGCCGGTTCGATCTGCGCAAGGCGCGCGAACGTGCGCATATTCTGCAGGGATTCGTGGTCGCGCTGGACTTCATCGATGAGGTCGTGGAGATCCTGCGCACATCCAAGACGATTCCCGAAGGCAAACAGCGCCTGATCGAGCGCTTTGCCGAGGTCGATCTGCATACGCTGCTGGAAGATCCGGCATACCGCGAGGCAATGGGCGCGGCAGTCGATCCCTCTGAAAAGGATTACCCGACGATCGGTCTTTCCGATGCGCAGGCAGATGCGATCGTGCAGATGCGCCTCGGTCAGCTGACCGGTCTGGAACGCGACAAAATTCTCAGCGAAGTTCTGACGCTCTGTGCAAAAATCAACGATCTGCGTGATATTCTTGCACATAAGGAGCGCGTGCTCGGCATCATCCGCGACGATCTTGAGGAGATCCGCGGCAAATTCGGCGATGAGCGCCGGACGGCGATCGAGAGTGTCAGCGGCGAAATGGATATCGAGGATCTGATCCCCGTTGAGGACTGCGTCGTGACCTATACGAATTTCGGTTACATCAAGCGCGTTCCGCTCGCTGTGTACAAATCGCAGCGGCGCGGCGGCAGAGGCGTCACCGGCATGAAGCAGCGCGAGGAGGATTTCGCGTCCGAAATGTTCGTTGCATCGAGCCACGACCATGTGCTGTTCTTCACGAACCGCGGCATCATGTTCGACCTGAAATGCTACGAAATTGCAATGGGCGGCAAGGATTCCAAGGGCACGAACATTGTCAATATGCTGCCGCTTGCTGAAAATGAAAAGATCGCGGCAATGATGAAGGTCAGCGAGTTCAATGACGAAAGCTTCATCGTGATCGTCACGAAAAACGGCAAGATCAAGCGCACGCCGCTGCCGGCATACAAAAATGTCCGCAAAAACGGCTTGATCGCGATCAAGCTGGAGGAAGGCGACGAGATCGCAGGCGTCCGCATGACGGGCGGCGACGATCAGCTGTTTGTCGCAACGCGCGACGGCATGGCGATCCGCACCACGGAGACCTGCATCCGTCCGCAGGGCAGAAGCGCACACGGCGTCCGCATCATGAAGCTGCGCGGCGACGACGAGATCGTGTCAATGGCGCGTGTCCGCGAGGGCGCAACACTGCTGACCGTCACGGAAAAGGGCTTCGGCAAGCGCTCGGAGATCGAAAGCTATCCGCTCCGCAAGCGCGGCGGCTTCGGCATCACGAACTACAAGCCGGATGACGAGCGCGGCAAGGTCTGCGGCATCAAGGTCGTTGACGAAACCGACGATATTATGATGATTTCGAGTGACGGCATCATCATCCGCATCCGCACGAGCGATATCCGCATCATGGGCAGAATCGCAAAGGGCGTTCGCGTGATGCGCGTTTCCGAGGAGGGCAAGGTCATGTCCTTCACGCGCACCGAGCATGAGGATGACGCGGAGATCACAGAGGTCGAGCAGCTCTCCGAGGACGAGCTGAAGGCACAGGAGGCGGAAGCGGCTGCGGAGGAATCCGCGGAGGCTGCGCTGCCGGAGGATCCCGCGGAGCCGGATGATGAAGCAGAGGAAGAAGATTCCGGAGCGGATGAATAATTTACGATGAAAAAAATCAAGAAATGTGCGATTCTGCTGATATTTCCGCTGCATCTGAGCTTGTATTTCACAGCTGGGCACGGATATCACGGCGCCGGATTTTATCTGACGGAATTGCTGATCATGCAGCTGGCAGATTTCGCGCTGTCTTTCTGGCAAATGGATCTTTTCATGGCAAAACGGAACAGCATCCGTGTGTTTGCAAAGGATTTTTTGCCGTATCTGCTGCAAAATGTGCTTCTGATCGCGGCGTATATCATATTGATACTGCGCAGCGAAAGAGATGCATCCATTTTAAGCAGCAGATTCATCTCCGGACTCGCAGGCTGCACCGCGATCATTGAGGTGCTGCTGGGGGCACTCGTTACCTTTGTGACGGGCGCCGCAAGAACCATGATGTACCACGACGAAAAGAGGTAAATGCAATGACAAATGCGGAAATTCTTTCTCACATTGACCACACGGTTCTGAAACAGGATGCAAAATGGGAGGATGTTGCACAGATCTGCGAAGAAGCGCTGCGCTATCACACGGCATCCGTCTGCATCCCGTCCTACTACGTAAAGCGCGCGAAATCGCAGTTTCCGGCGCTGAATGTCTGCACGGTGATCGGCTTTCCGCTCGGCTATCAGCCGGCAGCGGTCAAGGCATTTGAGGCAGCCGATGCAGTCTCGGACGGCGCTGACGAGATCGACATGGTAATCAACGTATCTGCGCTGAAAAACGGCGAAGATGATGTGATGCTCGACGAGATCAAAGCGGTGCGGAAGGCTTGTGCCGACCAGATCCTCAAGGTCATCATCGAGACCTGCTGCCTGACGGATGACGAAAAGATCCGCTGCTGTAAGCTGGTCACGGAAGCGGGCGCGGATTACATCAAGACCTCGACGGGCTTCGGCAGTGCCGGCGCACAGTTGGAGGATATTGCACTGTTCAAAGAGCATATCGGCGAACAGGTTAAAATAAAGGCGGCGGGCGGGATCCGCACGCGCGAGCAGATGGAGGCATTCCTCGATGCAGGCTGCGACCGGATCGGATGCAGCGCGGCACGGATCCTCTTTGACGAAGCATGACGGAGCTGCTCTCCGGATACGATCAAAATACGCAGATGCTTGTGTTTCGGGTATATGCCGAAACGCTTCCGGATACGGAGCGGCGGCAGAATCACAGGCAGGCGCATTTTGCAGCGCTCGATCTGCTGGGCGCTGCACTGGAAAAGGATTTCGGTGTGCGGCATGCGGTCATTCACCGCACCGGACTCGGAAAACCAAAGCTGCTGCATGATTTTCTGCATGTGAATATTTCGCACTGCAAGGGGCTTGCGGTCGCGGCTGCGGGCAGGGTGCCGCTCGGCGTGGATGCAGAGCCGCCGCGCAAAGTCCGCGATTCGCTGCTGACGAAGGTCTGTACCGCGGAGGAAGCGGCGGAAATTCAGCATGCAGCGGACAAAAATCTCGCATTTTCGCGGTTCTGGACGTTGAAGGAAGCTTATGCAAAATACACCGGAGAAGGCATCGGGCTGGATTTTGCAAAGCTCGGATTCACGATCCGGAGTTGTGACGATATTGTTTTTCATCATCCGGATGCGGACAGGCTGCATTTTTGTCAGCTGATGTTCGGCGGGCAGACGGTCATTTCGCTCTGCGTGCCGCACGATCCTGTGCATCCGGATGTGATTCGGTTTCCCGTTTGAAGAATTGTTATCAGAAAGAACGCAACCTGAATACTACGAAAACTGGAGGTTATTCTATGCTGACCATTGATTTGCGCGGACATCTTGCCGTCATAACAGGCGCTTCCGGCATGCTCGGGAGAGTCATGGCAAGAACCTTCGCGGACTGCGGTGCCGATCTGGTTCTGCACTATTTTCACGGCAAGGACGAGGCGGAAACACTCGCAGGCGAGCTGCGCAGAAAAACCGGCCGCCGCGTCATGACCGTGCAGGCGGATGTCACCTCTGCGGAGGACATTGCGCGGATGAAAACAGAGGTCGTGCAGCGCATGGGCGTGCCGGATATTCTCGTGCACAATGCGGTGATCCAGTATGAGCAGAAGCCGGTTCTGGAACAGCCGGTCATTGACTTTGAGGGGCAGTATCAGTCCTGCGTCATGCAGACCGTGCATATGGTGCAGGCGTTTGTGCCGGAGATCATCGCGAAGGGCGACGGCGGACGCATCGTTGTCATCAGCTCGGAGCTTGCGTCGTACCCCGAGGAGACATGGGGTGCCTATACGGCGGCAAAGCGCGGACTGGACGGCGTGGTGCGCGTGCTGGCAAAGGAGCTCGGTCCGCACAAGATCACGGTCAATCAGATCGCGCCGGGCTGGACGATCACCGAAAACGACCGCCGCGATCATACCGAATCGCAGCCGGAATATGAAAAGCAGGTGCCGCTCGGGCGCCGCGGAACAGATGAGGAAATCGCGCAGATGTGTGCATTTTTCGCATCGCCCCTCGCATCCTTTACGACCGGTGCCTATATTCCGGTATCGGGCGGCAGAGTGATGCCGGCAATCTGATCGGAATGAAAGACGCAGAAAAGGAGTGCCGATATGGACAGATATATGCTCTGTTACGCTGTCAAGGAGAAATCCGCGAGAGTGGAGACGGAATATTATAACGCATTCACGGATGCGGTGATGAAATACACCGTTCTGTGCAGCAACTGCGCGGATGTTGTGCTGGCGGATACCGAAGAAAAACGGATCCTGCGGCATTATTCGTGGAGACATACTGCAAACGGTCTTTCGATTGCAAATTATTGAGGAAAGGAAGCTTTTTATGAGCACCAACAGCTATGAATCCCCGTTTTGTACCCGTTATGCGAGCAAGGAGATGCAGTATCTCTTTTCCGCAGACAAGAAGTTTTCCACATGGCGCCGCCTCTGGGTGGCACTGGCAAGAGCAGAGCATGAGCTGGGACTGAACGTCACGGCGGAGCAGGTCGCGGAGCTGGAAGCGCATATCAATGACATTGATTATGAAGCAGCAGCAAAGCGCGAAAAGGAATGCCGCCACGATGTCATGTCCCATGTCTATGCCTACGGACTCTGCTGCCCGAATGCAAAGGGCATCATTCACCTCGGCGCAACATCCTGCTATGTCGGCGACAATACCGATATCATCATCATGCGCGATGCGCTGAAGCTTGTCCGCACAAAGCTCGTCACTGTGCTCGGCAATCTTGCAAAATTTGCAGAGGAATGGAAGGCGCAGCCCTGTCTGGCATACACCCACTGCCAGCCCGCACAGCTGACAACGGTCGGCAAGCGCGCGACGCTCTGGATGAATGAACTGCTCATGGATCTCGAAGAACTGGATTTCCAGCTCGGCAGAATGAAGCTGCTCGGCTCCAAGGGTACGACCGGTACGCAGGCATCCTTCATGGAGCTGTTCCGCGGCGACGGCGCGAAGATCCGTGCAATGGAGCAGAAAATCGCGGTTGAAATGGGCTTTGCAGCGGATGCGGTCGTTCCGGTTTCCGGTCAGACCTATTCCCGCAAGGTGGATGCACAGGTGTTGAATGTGCTCTCCGGCATTGCGCAGAGCGCGATGAAATTCGCGAATGATCTGCGCCTGCTCCAGTCGTTCAAGGAAATGGAGGAGCCGTTTGAAGCAGGTCAGATCGGTTCTTCGGCAATGGCGTACAAGCGCAACCCGATGCGCAGCGAGCGCATCACCGCACTGGCACGCTACCTCATCACCGATACGCTGAATCCGGCATTCACCGCAGGTACCCAGTGGTTTGAGCGCACGCTCGACGATTCCGCGAACAAGCGCATTGCCGTTGCAGAGGGCTTTCTCGCAGCCGATGCGATCCTGAATATCATGATGAATGTCACGAGCGGCATGGTCGTGTATCCGGCGGTCATCCGTCAGCGCGTGATGAATGAGCTGCCGTTCATGGCGACCGAAAATGTCATCATGGATGCTGCGGCAGCCGGCGGCGACCGTCAGGAGCTGCATGAGCATATCCGCGTGCATTCGATGGCGGCAGGTGCCGAGGTCAAGCAGAAGGGACTGAAAAATGACCTCTGCGAGCGCATCGTCAATGATCCGATCTTCGGCGTGACCGCAGAGGAGCTCGAAAGCAAGCTGGATCCGGCAAATTACATCGGCAGAAGCGTGCAGCAGGTCGAGGAGTTCCTCGCCGAGTTTGTACAGCCGGTGCTGCAGAATGCGGAATCCGCTGCCGATGTGGAGCTGACTGTTTAAGCAGGGAAACTGTTCCGCAATGCGCCGGAATATGCGAAAAATTTGCGGAATCCCTTGACAATTGTGCAGAAATGCACTATAATAAAAATTACTTGTCGGCATATGTCAGAACGACTGCTATGCCCGATTAGTTCATCAAACAAGGAGGCTTGGCAGTGAAGAGCAAAAAATCCGTCTTTTTCATCGTGTTTATTCTGATCCTTGCATTTGCGGCATCCACCGTGCTCGGCGTCAGAAATCAATACGGTGATCTGACAACCGTCTATATCAAAGGTCTGAAAGACATTCGTCTGGGCATTGATATTCAGGGCGGTGTCGATGTTACGTTCGGTCCTGCGGACGACGTCGATGCATCCAAAGAGCAGCTTGAGGCTGTGGAAGAAGTTATGAAATCCCGTCTGGTGACGCTCGGTATCAACGATTACGAGGTGTATACCGACGAGAGCAATGACAAGGTGATCGTGCGTTTCCCGTGGAAGAGCGGCGAAACCGACTTCGATCCGACCGCTGCGGTCAAGGAGCTCGGCGATACGGCAAAGCTCCAGTTCCGCAAGGGCTTTACCTACAATACCGTCGTGGATGACAGCGGTGAGACCACCGTCATTCCGGGCGGTGACGTCATTCTCGAAGGTACTGATGTTGAGGAAGCATATGTTTCCGTGGAGAGAGACAACTCCGGCGGAACGACCGGCAACTACGGCGTTTCGCTCGTGCTGAAGGATTCCGGAAAGACCGCGTTTGCAGAGGCAACACAGGCTGCATACAACGGCGATTCCGAGTATCTCGACGTCAACGGCTCCAATTCCAATCACGTTATTTCGATCTGGATGGATACCAACTGCATTTCCTATCCGTCTGTCAATGCGGCGATCACGGACGGTCATGCACAGATCACGGGCAACTTCGATTACGAAGGCGCAAAGGCACTTGCCGATAAGATCAACGGCGGTGCGCTTCCGTTCAATCTGACCACCGAATCCTTCAAGACCATTTCGCCGAGCATGGGCTCCGGCGCACTCAAGATCATGATGATCTCCGGCGTCATCGCGCTGATCCTCATTATGATCTACATGGTGATCCTCTACCGTTTGCCGGGCTTTGTCGCAGCAGTTGCACTGCTCGGACAGGTTGCCGGTACGCTGGCTGTCATCTCCGGCTGGTTCGGCTTTGAGGATTCCAACACGCTGACCATTCCGGGTATCGCAGGTATCATCCTCGCGATCGGTATGGGCGTTGACTGTAACATCATCACCGGCGAGCGCATCAAGGAGGAGCTGAATACCGGCAAATCGCTGGATTCCGCTCTGCAGTCCGCATATAAGCGTTCGTTCACCTCGATCCTCGACGGCAACATGACCGTTATCATCGTTTCGATCATCCTGATGGGCGCGTTCGGTGTGTCGTCCAGCTTCTTCGCAAAGATCCTTTCGTTCCTGTTCAGATGGTTCGGCGTTTCGACCGAGGGTACCATTTACTCCTTCGGCTTCACGCTGCTGACCGGTGTTATCTTCAACTTTATCATGGGCGTTCTGGCTTCCCGTCTGATGCTGACCTCCCTCTCGAAGTTCAAATGCTTCCAGAACAGAAAGCTGTACGGAGGTGCTGAAAAATGAGTAAGTCAAACAAGAAAAACAAGACCAATACAAACATCCAGTCGATCATTGAGCAGGTCAAGGTTCGTGATTTCTACGGTCACCGCAAGGCGTTCTTCACGCTTTCGTCGATCATGATGGTGCTCGTGCTGCTGTTCTGCATCATCTTCGGCGTACATATTTCCATTGAGTTCAAGGGCGGTACGCTCGCGACATACAGCTATACCGGCAGTGTCAGCGAGAACGATATCGCATCGCTCGCAAAGGATTATCTCGGCACGGCAGTCAATGTCCAGACCGGTGAGACCTTTACCGGCGAAAAGGAAAAGACCTTCACGCTGTCGTTCAGCATGAAGCAGGCATTCACTTCCGAGATGCAGGATACCATGCTCGAAAAGCTGCAGGAGAAGTATCCGGATGCAGGCATTCAGTCGCTCGAAACAAACGACGTTGCTGCAAAATCCGGTAAGCGCTTCCTGCTGAAGTGCTCCGTTGCAGCGATCTTTGCATCGGTCGTTCTGATCCTCTACATCTCGTGGAGATTCAAGCGCATTTCCGGCTGGAGCGCAGGTATCTTCGCAGTCGTCGCACTGCTACATGACCTTGTCATCGTATTCGGTACCTTCGTGCTCTGCCGCTTCGAGATCGACTCGAACTTCATGGCAGTTATCCTGACGATCCTCGGTTACTCCGTCAACGATACAATCGTCATCTACGACCGTATCCGTGAGAATCAGTCGCTTCTGCCGGCAACCACCAAGCTGCCGGAGCTGGTCAACATCTCGCTGAGCCAGACCATGCGCAGAACGATCCGTACTTCGATCACCACGATCACCGCAATGCTGATCGTCACGATCCTTGCACTGGTCAACAACGTCAATTCGATCATGCGTTTCAGCATCCCGATGACGGTCGGTATGATCTCCGGATGCTATTCCTCGCTGTGCCTTGCACCGATGCTCTGGACGGCATGGAAGATGCGTGCAAAGAAGCCGGCTGCTTCCGCAGAGGAGTGATCCGCTGCGTGCTGTGCTGAAATATGCATAGAGTAAAACAAAAAATAATCCGGAAACTTCCCCGCGGTTGTGGGATTTCCTGAAAATCAACGAAGCACCTTGCGTTTGCAGGGTGCTTCGTGTTATAATACGGTTGTATAATCAGACGAATATCGTTGAATGATACAGAAATCCGCAGGACAGATTTTCAAACGGAGAACTTATCATGATCGCAGCTGTTTCAACCGCATGCCTGTTCCCGAAGCCGACAGAGGATGCGCTCTATGACCTTTGCCTGCACGGCATCCAGAATGTGGAAATATTTCTGAATGCACCCTCGGAGTGCAGACCGGTCTTTGCCGGCGATCTGCATGCGCTGCTGAAACGGTTCGGCATCCGCTGCGTGTCGGTGCATCCGTGGACAGCGCCGGAGGAGGGCTTCATGCTCTTTTCCAATTATCCGCGCCGCTGCTCGGATTTTCTGGATGAAGCAAAGCATGTGTTCGAGCTGATGCAGCGGATCGGTGCGGAATATTATATCCTGCACGGCGCCAATCCCGGCAGGGTTCCGCCGGAGATCTACTGCGAGCGGTTTCATCTGCTCTGCGAGGCGGCAAAGCCCTTCGGCGTGACCGTCACGCAGGAGAATGTGCATAAATACGAGAGCCAGAGCCTGCGCTTTCTGCGGGAATTTTGCCGCATACTGGGCGATGAGGCGAAGCTCACATTTGATACCAAACAGGCTGTGCGCGCCGGCATGGATATTACCGAGGCGGTGCGTGCCGTCGGGAAAAATATCGTGCATGTGCATATCAGCGACCACGGTGCGCTCGGCGACTGCCTGCGCATCGGAAAAGGACGCTTTCAGATCCCGCCGTTTCTTTCTGCATTGAAGGCGCAGGGATTTGACGGCGCCGTGACGCTGGAGCTTTACCGTGAGGCGTTCGGCAGCACGGCGGAGCTTGCAGAGGACTGGCAGAGGCTCTGCCGGCTGACTGCTGCGCAAAATGACCGCAAATAAGAGATTTTTGATCATATAAAAAGAGAGAAAAACAAAATACAGGAGAACAAAACAGAAAGGGGTGTCCTCTATGCGTTGTCCGTTTTGCGGCGAGGAGGATACGAAGGTTGTCGATTCGCGCTCTGTGGAAGGAAAGAAAAAACGCCGCAGATGCTGCACAAAATGCGGCAAGCGCTTCACGACCTTTGAAAGCGTCGAGCGGCCCTTGCTCATGGTCGCCAAGCGCGACGGCTCCTTTGAGCCGTTCAACCGGAACAAGCTCATGGGCGGCATTTACAATTCGATCAAGAAGCGGCCTGTCAAAATGGAGCAGGTCAATGCGCTGGTCGATGAAATTGAAGCCGAGCTTGCAAATGAAATGGTCTCGACCGTTTCGCCCGACCGGATCGGCAGTATGGTTATGGAACGGCTGATGAATATTGATCCGGTCGCATATGTCCGGTTCGCATCGGTCTATCTGCGCTTTTCGGATGCCGCGGATTTTGTCCGCATCATCAGCGAAATGCAGGAGCGTTCCGAAAATCCGGTCAGCGGACAGGACGCATAAGCTGCGTTTCTGCGTCGTAGACCTGTGCCCCGATCAGCACATCCCCGCAGAGCAGCAGCTCGGCACGGCAGTTTTCCGCCGCTGCATTCTCTGCCGGATACACATACCGCACAGCATGGCTGCCGGCATACTGCTCCGGCGAAAAGCCCTGCTGATGCTGGAGCCGGAGCCAGCACTGCCCCGCCGGCGTTTTCCATTCCGACGGGACGCATGTCTCACTGACTTCCGGTGCACCGACGCACCAGCCGCAGAGGTTCAGCCACGCTTCCCGTGACTGCGCATCTGCAAGAAGGATCTCCTCTTTCGGCAAGGCGGCAGACTGCCGGCTCCGGAGCAGAAACAGCCCCGTGAGCAGAAGCAGCAGCGCCAGCGCCGTACCGATGCGGAGAAACGGCTTGTTCGGCTGCTTGCACATAATTATCACTCCCCTGCTGCATTCTATGCCGCATGCGGGAAAATCAGAACGCGGAGGTTCAGCAGATATGCGACTCGACCGCTTTTTGACCGGACAGACCGCACTTTCCCGCAAAGAAGCGGATGCACTGATCCGCAGCGGTGCCGTGACGGTCAACGGCGCAGCAGTCCGCAAACCGGATACCGCCGTCCATGCGGAGACCGATGCGGTGACACTGCGCGGAAATCCTGTCATATACAGCGAATTTCACTGGTTCCTGCTCCATAAACCGGAGGGCGTCATCACAGCCGCCCGCGATCCGAAGCAGAAAACCGTGCTCGATCTGCTGAAACCGGAGGACCGCCTGCCGCGGCTCGCACCGTGCGGCAGACTCGATAAGGACACTGCCGGCATGCTGCTCATCACCGATGACGGCGGCACGGCACATACCATGATCTCTCCGAAGCACCATGTCGCAAAGTATTATCTTGCACAGCTCCGCGATCCGTTCAAGCCGGATTATCCGGCGGCTTTCCGGAACGGGATCCTGCTGCGCGAGGGCGATGCGGACTTGCAGTGCCAGCCTGCGGAATGTGCCGCGATCGGCAGCAGACTCGCGGTTCTGGAGTTGCATGAGGGGAAATATCATCAGGTGCGGCGCATGTTCGCAGCCGTCGGCAATCATGTTGAAAAACTGCTCCGGTTCCAGATCGGAACCCTGCAATTGCCGCCGGATTTGCCGCAAAAATGCTATTTGCCAATTTTCAACAAAGATGTGGAATCTGCGTTGAAAAAATCAGATATTTCAGATGCCTGCGCATTTTGCGCTGCGTATTATTCGTCATATTGGATAAATGATTCCTTTTAAGTTTGGTCAATAATAACCTTGACCGGACGCGGAAAATCTGGTATGATTGTATCAGCGGTATTATGGAGTTTCCGGTGTCGTTCCGGAGCTTCGCCGCACCGAAACTTTGTTTCATTATGTATGCGGTCAGGCGCATACTTGCAGGATGAGACATTCCGGATCGTCCGTCCGGTCTGCCGGCTCTGCATGGATAAATTTTGATGATCAACAGGAGGACATGAGAATGGCAAGTTTGTCTTTGCGGGGTATCTACAAGAAGTATCCCGGCGGCGTTGTCGCTGTATCCGATGTGAACCTCGAAATCCGCGACAAGGAATTTATTGTTCTGGTCGGCCCGTCCGGCTGCGGTAAGTCTACCACGCTGCGTATGATCGCAGGTCTGGAGGAGATCTCCGAGGGTGAGCTCTACATCGGCGACCGTCTGGTGAATGATATTGCCCCGAAGGACCGCGATATCGCAATGGTGTTCCAGAACTACGCTCTTTATCCGCATATGACGGTTTTTGATAACATGGCATTCGGTCTGAAGCTCCGCAAGGTGCCGAAGGATGAGATCGCACGCAAGGTTGAGGAGGCTGCAAGAATCCTCGACCTGACGCCGCTGCTCAACCGTAAGCCGAAGGCAATGTCCGGCGGTCAGCGTCAGCGTGTGGCGCTCGGCCGTGCAATCGTCCGTAATCCGCAGGTCTTCCTGCTCGACGAGCCGCTGTCCAACCTGGACGCAAAGCTCCGTGCACAGATGAGAACCGAGATCTCCCTGCTTCATAAGCGTCTCGGCACCACCTTCATCTATGTTACGCATGACCAGACCGAGGCTATGACCATGGGCGACCGCATCGTGGTCATGAAGGGCGGCTATGTGCAGCAGATCGACTCTCCGCAGAACCTCTATGAGACACCGTGCAACAAGTTCGTTGCAGGCTTCCTCGGTTCTCCGCAGATGAACTTCATCGACGCTGTTCTGACCTACCGCGACGGCAAGTATGTTGTCGTGTTCGGTTCGCAGGATACCAAGAATTACAGAGGCGTTACCTCTGAGGTCGAGCTGCCGCAGAGCAAGGTGACTCCGGATCTCGAGCACTACATCGACAAGGAAGTCATCATGGGTATCCGTCCGGAGAACGTCCACGATGAGCCGCAGTACCTTGCAAACGCAACGACCGGTATCGTCAAGTGCAATGTTGAGATCACCGAGCTGATGGGTGCTGAGACCTATCTGTACCTCGACTTCGAGGGCGTCAAGCTGACTGCCCGCGTTTCGCCGAAGTCTACTGCACGTCCGCAGGACGAAATTGATGTTGTCTTCGATGCCGATAAGATTCACCTTTTCGACAAGGAAACCGAAAAGACGATCATCAACTGATTTTTGTTCGTACAAAACAGCCCGTTCTGCTTTTCGGCAGGGCGGGTTGTTGTGTATCATAAAATTATTCTGAATATGCCGGAACCGGCATGAATGCAAAAGGAGGATTCGTTATGTTTTTGAAAGTCAGAGATACTATGGTGGATTCGGAATCCGTTTCGTTCGTCAAGCGCTTCACCGTTGAGGATGCGCAGAAGCTCCAGTACGGGATCCGCGTCGGATTCAAGAATACCAACAGCGTTGTCAACATGCTGTTTGATACAGAGGCAGAATCGAAAAAATATTACGATCAGCTCGGCAGCATGCTGGAGACAGTCAACCTGAATTAACAGGCATTACCACAAGCACGATCGGGGTATGATGCGGGAACCGGTCCCCTTGCGGGCGCTCCCACCCATACCCCTTTTGTTTTCCGTTCAGAACCATTGGAGTAGATTACATGAGATTTGCATTTTTTGACGCGAAAGCGTATGACAAGCCGTCCTTTGAGCGCTGCGGCGCAGAGCACGGCATCAAGTTCAAGTTCTATGAGACCAGACTGACAGAGGATACTGCGGAGCTTGCCCGCAACTGCGACGGCGTCTGTGTATTCGTCAACGATACACTGGATGCGGATGTGCTGGAAAAGCTTGCGGACCTTGAGTGCCGGTATGTCGCACTGCGCTGCGCAGGCTATAACAATGTCGATCTGAAAGCAGCGGCAAATTCCGGTCTGCGCGTGGCGCATGTGCCGGCGTATTCGCCCTATGCAGTCGCAGAGCATGCAATGGCGCTGCTGCTGACCTCTGTCCGCCGCATCCATAAGGCTTATATCCGTACAAGAGATTTCAATTTTTCGCTGAACGGAATGACCGGCTTTGACCTGCACGGCAAGACGGTCGGCGTTGTCGGCACCGGAAAGATCGGCAGAGTGTTCATTGATATCTGCCGCGGCTTCGGCATGCATGTGATCGCCTACGACAAATTCCCCGCAAAGGATTCCGGCATTGAGTA
Source organism: Clostridiales bacterium Firm_04 (assembly GCA_001603005.1). Taxonomy (GTDB): domain Bacteria; phylum Bacillota; class Clostridia; order Oscillospirales; family Ruminococcaceae; genus Firm-04. The sequence goes on along the minus strand of LVAJ01000030.1, from coordinate 80,958 downwards.
TGTTTCGCTGGAAGAACTGCTTTCCCGCAGCGATATCGTTTCGCTGCACTGCCCGCTCACGGACGAGACACGGCATCTCATCAACTGCGATACGATCAAGCTGATGAAAAAGGGTGTCGTCATCATCAATACGTCCCGCGGCGCACTGATCGACGCGGAATGCCTGCTGGAAGGCATCAAGGCGCGGCAGATCGGCGCAGCCTGCCTCGATGTGTACGAGGAAGAAACCGAGTATTTCTACGAGGATCTCTCCGGACATATCATCAGCGACGATATTCTCGCGCGGCTGATCTCGATGCCGAATGTCATTGTGACCTCGCATCAGGCGTTCCTGACCGAGGAAGCACTGTCGAATATTGCAGAAACCACGGTGCAGAATATGGTGCAGCTGCATGATACCGGCAAGTGCCCGAATGAGCTGATCTGGAAGGACGGCGAGATCATCCACGGAACGAATTGAGGCGGACGGATTATAGAGGTGTCTCCGACGGATTTATAATGGGCTCTCGCACGCTTCGCTATGAGTTTGCAAGCAAACTCACCAAACCCGCCAAAGGGATGTATCCCTTTGGAATCCCATTTTGATATTTGTTGTAAAATCACGTATGAACGAATGATTCTGAAACTGGGCGTCACAAGGGACAATGTACCTTTTTGACAGATTGCTGCATCCGCGAAGCGAATACCTGTTTCATCTTTTTATTGCAAAGGAGTATTCCAATGACCATTACAAATGATATCCGCTATATCGGCGTAAACGATCATCAGATCGACCTGTTCGAGGGACAGTATGACGTCCCGAACGGCATGGCGTATAATTCCTATGTCATCATGGATGAGAAGATTGCCGTTATGGATACGGTTGACCGCAATTTTACGCATGAATGGCTCGACAATCTTGCGGCTGCACTCGGCGGCAGAAAGCCGGATTATCTCATCGTGCAGCATATGGAGCCGGATCATTCCGCGAACATCGCAAACTTCATGAATCTCTATCAGGATGCGAAGATCGTGTCCTCTGCAAAGGCATTCCAGATGATGCAGAACTTCTTCGGCACGGATTTTGCCGACCGCCGCATCATCGTCAAGGAAAAGGATACGCTCGAACTCGGCAGGCATACGCTGACCTTTGTCGGCGCGCCGATGGTGCACTGGCCGGAAGTGCTGTTCACCTATGACAGCACGGACAAGGTGCTCTTTTCCGCAGACGGCTTCGGCAAATTCGGTGCGCTGGATGTGGAAGAAGACTGGGCATGCGAAGCCCGCCGCTACTACTTCGGCATTGTCGGCAAATACGGCGCACAGGTGCAGGCTGTCCTGAAAAAGGCTGCCGGACTGGATATTCAGATCATCTGCCCGCTGCACGGTCCGGTTCTGACCGAAAATCTCGGCTATTACATCGGACTCTATGACACATGGTCTTCCTACGGCACCGAGACAGAGGGCATTGCGGTGTTCTATACCTCGGTCTACGGCAATACGAAGCGCGCTGCCGAAAAGCTCGCGGATGAGCTGAAAGCAAACGGCTGCCCGAAGGTCGCGCTCAATGACCTCGCCCGTGAGGACATGGCAGAATGCGTCGAGGATGCGTTCCGCTACGGCAAGATCGTGCTCGCAACCACGACCTACAATGCGGAGATCTTCCCGTTCATGCGCACATTCATCGAGGAGCTGACCGAGCGCAATTTCTCGAACCGCATCGTCGGCTTCATCGAGAACGGCTCGTGGGCACCGCAGGCGGAAAAGGTCATGAAGAAGATGCTCGAAGGCTGCAAGAATGTCACATTTGCAGAGAACACCGTGCATATCAAATCGGCGCTGAATGACGAGAGCAATGCGCAGATCAAGGCGCTTGCCGACGAGATGTGTCAGGAATATCTTGCGCAGCAGAATGACACCGCGGACAAGAATGACCTGACTGCGCTGTTCAAGATCGGCTACGGTCTCTATGTCGTCACCTCGAATGACGGGCAGAAGGATAACGGACTGATCGTCAATACAGTCACGCAGGTCACGAACACGCCGAACCGCATCGCCGTCACGATCAATAAGGAGAACTATTCGCACCACATCATCAAGCAGACCGGCATCATGAATGTCAACTGCCTGTCCACGGAAGCGCCGTTCAAGGTGTTCGAGAACTTCGGCTTCCAGAGCGGCAGAAATGCGGATAAGTTCGCAGACTGCCAGCCGATCCGCACGGATAACGGGCTTGTGATGCTCCCGCATTACATCAATGCGATGCTTTCGCTGAAGGTGGAGCAGTATGTCGATCTCGGCACACACGGCATGTTCATCTGCGCGGTGACAGAGGCGCGCGTGGTGTCGAATGCGGAGACCATGACCTACACCTACTATCAGGAGCATGTCAAGCCGAAGCCGCAGACAGACGGCAAAAAGGGCTGGGTGTGCACGATCTGCGGCTATGTCTACGAGGGCGAAACGCTGCCGGAAGACTTCATCTGCCCGCTGTGCAAGCACGGCGCTTCGGACTTCGAGCCGATCGAATAAAGTGTCTCCGACGGATTTCTAATGAGGGCTCCGCCCTCAAACTCCTGCTTAAGGGCTGCTAGCCCTTAAGAATCCCATTTTGTGTGATAATAAGAAATGTATGTATTTTCTTGTTTTTCGCAAAAATGGGATTCCAAAGGGACAGTGTCCCTTTGGCGGGTTTGGGCGGAGCCCAATATGAATCATCGCGTTAGCGATACCTTTCCCGACAGACTGAGGGATTCCCTTTGGAATCCCATTATGTGTGTGAAATTGCCCCGAAGCGTTTATTTTGCGCTTCGGGGCATTGTTGATCGGGTGCATACGGATCCGGCGTCGCGACTGTCCGCATCATTTCATCAGCCAGTAGATCACGCCGTAGACCGCGGAAGCCGCCGTCCCGTAGAGGATCACCGGACCTGCGATCGTGAAGATCTTCGTTCCGACGCCGAGCACAAAGCCCTCAGTTTTCGATTCGACTGCTGCCGATGCGACCGCATTTGCAAAGCCCGTGATCGGCACGAGCGTTCCCGCGCCGCCGTGTTTCGCAAGCTTCTGATAGAGCCCCAGTCCGGTCAGCAGCGCCGAACAGAACACCAGAATCACCGACGTCCATGTGCCGGCAGCGTCCGCATCGAGCCCCTGCCGCAGCAAAAACTGCCGCAGCACCTCGCCGAGCAGACAGATGCTCCCGCCGATCAGAAACGATTTCAGCACGGTTGCGGCGAGATTGGTTTTGCGGGATGCCTTCGCGACCATTTTGCGGTAGACATCCTGCTCCGGATCTTTGATCCCCTGCGAATGCATGATTTCCGTCATGCGCATCACTCCTATCTGCGGATAGGATGCGCAGAACCGGATAATTTATGCGCCGGATGCGGAACGATGCTGTGCGGACTCAAATTTTGTGCCGTGCGGCGCTGTTTTGCAAAAAAACTATTGCATTTTCAGGAGAGATGTGTTATAATGAATTGTTGATTTGCGAGATTGTGAAAAAAATGTCAATCTCGCAGTGAGGATGATGTCTGTCACAGAAAGGAAGGTCTCTACATATGGAGAAAAAGCCGCTGAATCAGCTGACGCCGGATGAGATCCGTGCGGCGCTGCAGGAGACAAAAGCAGCTTATGACGCGTTTCAGGCGAAAAAACTTAGCCTGAACATGGCACGCGGAAAGCCCGGTCCGGAGCAGCTCGATATTACCATGCCGCTGCTGGATGCGCTGCCGTCCGGTGCAAGCGCGGTCTCGGAGAGCGGGGACGACTGCCGCAATTACGGTCTGCTGCCCGGTATCACCGAAGCGAGAAAGCTGTTCGCCGATGTGCTCGGCGCGGATCCGGATGAGGTTTTTGTCGGCGGCAACTCCAGTCTGGAGCTGATGTTCGCTTGCCTGCAGATCGCCTATGTCAAGGGTATTGCGGGATGTACGCCGTGGAGCAAGCTGGACGAGGTCAAGTTCCTGTGCCCGGTTCCGGGTTATGACCGTCATTTTGCGCTCACCGAGTATTTCGGCGTCAAGATGATCCCTGTGCCGACCGATGACAACGGTCCGGATATGGCAATGGTGAAGCAGTATGTCGAGAGCGATGCATCCGTCAAGGGCATCTGGTGTGTGCCGATCTATGCGAACCCGTCCGGCATTGTGTACAGCGATGATACGGTTCGCGCATTTGCCGCACTGAAGCCGGCTGCAAAGGATTTCCGCATTTTCTGGGATAATGCATACTGCATCCACCACCTCGTCGAGAACCCGAAAAAGCCGCTGACGATCAATCAGGCATGCGCAGAGGCGGGCAGCGAGGGGCTGTTCTATCAGTTCGTTTCGACCTCGAAGGTCACATTCCCCGGCGCGGGCGTTGCCGCGATGAATACGGCAAAGGCAAATCTCGATGAGCTGTCGGGGCATCTCGGCATACAGACGATCGGCTTTGACAAGATGAACATGCTGCGGCATGTGCGCTTCTTCGGCAATGCGGACAACATGCGCGCGCATATGGAAAAGCACCGTGTGATCCTTGCGCCGAAATTTGCGGCTGTGCTCGATATGCTCGATGCAGAGATCGCGCCGCTCGGCATTGCAAAGTGGACGAAGCCGCAGGGCGGATACTTTGTCTCGTTCAATGCGCCGAACGGTACGGCAAAGCGGATCGTGCAGCTCTGCAAGGAAGCTGGCGTGACGCTGACCGGTGCCGGTGCGACCTATCCGTATAAGAATGATCCGGATGACAGCAACATCCGCATTGCGCCGACCTATCCTTCTCCGGCAGAGCTGAAGCAGGCAATGGAGCTGTTCTGCATCTGCGTGAAGCTGGCAGCACTGGAAAAGCTGGCATAATGCACGGAACTGAAACGGCATTTTGCGCCGCCGTATTTCTGACAGACAGAGATACGGCGGCGCTTTCTGAACATGCAGTGCGTAAAAACAGAACATTTAGCAAAATGATCCTGCGAACGCGCAAACAAGGCGCCGGTATCCTGAAAACAGGCGTAAAATCGTCATGTCAAAGCGTTTTGACACTGCTTTTTCCGGAATGTCAAGCATCTTTGGTTGAAAAATCAACCTGAATCTGCTATGATGAGTTCAGCCGAAAGAAAATCGGCAGAAAGGAGGGAAACCCCATGGAGCTGAGCAAAACGATCAAAAGGCTCAGAACGGAAAAGAAATGGTCACAGGAACAGCTGGCGGAACACGCCTTCGTCAGCCGTCAGACGGTTTCAAACTGGGAAACTGAAAAAAGCTATCCCGACGTTCACAGCCTGCTGATCCTGAGCGACATCTTTGGTGTTTCTCTTGACGAACTGGTCAAAGGAGATGTTGAGATGATGAAAAACACGATCAAAAATGAAGATGCAGGCAGACTCAAAAAGCTGCAATGGCTGGGCGCCGCGGAAATGTTCGCCCTGATGTTCGGCGTGACATTGCTGGTCGAGTGCGGCGGCGGGATCGGTGTGATCTTGGGCTGCCTGCTCGCAGGCATCCTGTCGGTATGCATTTTCATGACGTTTCGGGAATTTGAGCGGATCAAGCAGGACAATGACATTCAGACCTACCGTGAGGTGCTTGCATTCCTGAACGGCGAAACACTTGATGACATTGAGAAAGAAAAGGAAGCAGAAAACCGTAAAAAGCAAAAGAAGCTGCTGATATTTACGGCGGCTGCTGGCGGGGCAATCCTGATTGTCTGTGCAGCTGCTGCGGTTCTGCAATTTCTGCATTTGTGATGCGGACAGACAGATGACACAAGCCCCTGCGCGCTTTGCGGCGTTCAGGGGCAAACCCGTTTTCTGTTGAAATGATCAATCGCGCGGCGGTTGCATTCTGCGGCTGATTGTGCTATAATATTGATGCCCCAACTATCTCTTGAAGTTATCTGCTTGTCTTTTTGCCGTGATACTGCGTTAGAAATCCTGCGCATCTATTCTTCAAGATTTAATTGGAACATCAATAAAACTATCAGATCAGAAAGGACGGTGTCCCTATGGAACCGAAATATGCGGAAAATATCATTGTCGGCGTGATCTTCAAAAAGAAATTTCAGTGGTATGTCACCGACAAGAACCTCTGGAAAATGGACTATCGCAGACTCTATGACGACTGGCATGTGACCTATCAGCGGCGCGGAAAATCCGAGGTCGAGTTCGTCAAGGAGGTCGGCTCCTTCGGCGAGTTTCTGGGCACACGCTTCCGGATCCCCGTGCTCGATAAAGATACCGCCAAGCAGTTCCTCAAGGAGATCTCCGGCGATGCGATGTCCGGCGGAGAGCTTGCCTATCTGTTCACCCGCGCGGAATCCGATGAACAGCGGCGCGCGCTCGTGCCGTCCTTGCTCGTCGATTTCGACAGTAAACAGTTCTATTCCCAATATCCGGAGCAGGATAATTTCGAGCAGTTTGTCCCCGCGGGCTGGCGCGCCGCAAGACAGGACTTCACACCGTTCGTCCCCGCCGCGGAACGCTACTGGGCAGAGGTCTGAATCAAAAGATATCGCTGCGCGATGATTTATAACGGGCGGAAGCTTCCGATGATCTTCCGTCGGAGAAATTTTATCTGAAAACTGAGGCGGGCACTGCCCGCTGTTTTTTTTGCCCGCCGCTGACGGCAAGTTTCACAATAATTCGTGCCGCCGGAGAAAGCACGGCTGCAATCTGTATTTTTCTTGCATTTCCTCTTGCTTTTTTCGGATGTATGAGGTATAATATATGGTGTATGATTATGCGAAAACGCCGATGCCGTCCATACAGCGGCACGGGTGAGGAGGAACGCCAAGTGGAAGACAAAAAGCTGATATCCGTGATCGTTCCCTGCTATAACGAGCAGGAAGTTCTGCCCATGTTCTACAAGGAAATCATCAGAGTTTCCGGAGAAATGCAGAAGACATACCCCGAAACAGAGTTTGAATTTCTGTTCATCGACGACGGTTCCAAGGATCGCACGCTCAAAACGCTGCGCACCCTCGCACAGCATGATTCCCGCGTGCGCTATATCTCGTTCTCGCGCAATTTCGGCAAGGAAGCCGGAATCTATGCGGGACTTTCCAATGCAAAGGGCGATTACTGCGTTGTCATGGATGCCGATCTGCAGCATCCGCCGAAGTTCCTGCCGGAAATGTATGAGGCAGTCCGCAGCGGACGCTATGACTGTGCGACAACACGCAGAGTCAGCCGCGCCGGTGAATCCAAGGTGCGGTCGTGGTTCGCGAGACTGTTCTATAAGATCATGAACAGGATCTCCCAGACGGAGATCGTGGACGGCGCACAGGACTTCCGCTTCATGACAAGGCAAATGGTCGATGCGGTGCTCTCCATGAGCGAGTATAACCGCTTCTCCAAGGGCATCTTCTCGTGGGTGGGATTCCGCGTCAAATATATCGAATATGAAAATGTCGAGCGTGCGGCAGGCACGAGCGCATGGAGCTTCTGGGGACTGTTCCGCTATTCGCTGGAGGGCATTATCGGCTTCTCGACTGCGCCGCTCACCGCAACGGCGATCATCGGCTTTCTTTCCTGCCTGCTCGGCCTGATTCTGCTGATCTTCACGGTCATCAAGCGTCTGGTTGTCGGCGGGGATCCGCTCGGTTATCCGACAACGACCTGCTGCGTCGTGTTCTTCGGCGGCTTGCAGGTGTTCTGTACCGGTATTCTCGGACTGTATCTCGGCAAGACCTATCTTGAGGTCAAGCACCGCCCGATCTACCTTGTGCGCGAGACCGAGGAGAATGCAGGCGATTTTGCCGATCTGCCGGAGACGGACGCTGAAGACGAAAAGCGAATCGAACAGCTGGAGCAGGCAAAGCGCCTGAAACTCGAAACAGACGAGGAATTTGACGCGATCGTCGATGCGGCGTTCGCGGATGAAGCGGATGAAGCGGATGAAGCAGAGGATGCGGCACCGGCGGAAGAAGCGCCGGCGGAGATCGACCGCATTATCGCGGCAGAAGCGGAATTTGACGGCGACGGCTACGATACCGACGGAAATGATTTTGTTCCGGATCCCGAGGAAGCATTTGCGGACGAAGATGCTGAATATGCAGCGGATGAAACCGATGCGGACAGCGCAGAACCGGAAAGCGAGGAAAACAGCGATGAGACACGGATCGTCAATGCACAGATCGTCAATGCACCGGTCGTCGATGCACCGGAGCATGCATCATTCGACAGGGATGCACAGAACAATGGCGTCGAAGCAGCGGCATCGCGCAAGGATGCAGGGGAAACCGCTGACAGGGACGCATTCCTCAATGCACAAATCAACGACCGGATCGCATCGCTCGACGAGCACATTGCATCGCTCGACAATGAGCGGGATGCATCGTTCGGCGGCGCGGACGAGCCTGTTTCAGAGATTGAAGAATCTGTTCCGGCGCTGACCGAGGCAGAGAATGCCGCAGAGCCGGAAACCGCAGAACAGACCGGTGAACCGGAAGAAGCGGAGACCGAACCGGAACCTGCTCCGGCACCGAAGAAAAAGGAAAAATTCGAGATCAAGATCGACTACGACAGTATTGATTTTGACGAGGATTTCGATGATGATGACAATGCTGCTGATGATGCAGCGGATGCCTACGGCGATTACGATGACGGCGGCTATCAGGATGACCTCGATCCGGAATATGACGAAAATGCGCCGCTGACAATCAAGGATAAGCTGCTCGATATCTGGTATAAGATCGTGGACGGCGCCGGCAGGATCAAGGATTCGATCTCCGACAAGCTGAACAAGGTCGGCGGCGGCGGATTCGACGCAGACGCGATCGAACGCGCGATCGACGAGGAAGCCGGCTATACCGACGACGAGTTCTACGATGAGCAGGACGATGCTGACGGCTATGACGATGATGCGGCATATGACGATTACGACGACGGATACGACGATGATCTCGATCCGGAATATGATGAAAATGCCGAAGATGATGACAAGTATCACGGCTCGCACTTCTGATGTGCGGCGCGGTGACCGTTTGCGAAAGGATATCCGATTATGAACCGCCGCCTGAAGCTGCTGATCCTTCTGCTCCTGACCGCCGTGCTCTGCCTGAGCGCGGGAATTGCGAGCCTGCGGATGAATGACGGCAGCACGGGGCAGACGGAGCCGGAACCGGCACCCTCTGCCGGAAAATCGGCGATCCAGCTCTATGAGGAAAACGGACGCTGGGGCGCCAGAACCGAAAACGGCAGAGAGCTGATCGCACCGGTATGGGCGTTCCTGCGGACAATGAGCGATACCGTTCTGATCGCACGGCGCGCGGAAAGCAGAGCCGACCGCATCGGACTGATCCGCACAAACGGGGAACTGCTGGTGCCGTTCATCTACCAGTCCTTTGCGCCGGCGGATCCGGCGGACACGAATGTCTGGCTCGCGACCTATGAGGAGAATGACAGGAAATGCTGTCATCTCTATAAGGCGGACGGAACGCGGTGGATGGATGAAACATGGGATGCATGCAGCTATGAGGACGGCATTCTGGATGCTGAAAAGGGCGCGAATCATTATCAGTGCAGACTGACGCGCGAGGGCATCGAATGGCTGGGCTGGCATGAGGAATATCCGGTCGGGCTGCATAAGCTCGTCATGGATTTTGACGGCAGTGCGCTGGAACGGATGCCCGATGCGGAAACGCTCTCCGGACTCGGCGGGGCGGCTGCGCGCTATCTGCGGTATCTGTTCACGGCGGATGCGGAGCCGGAGAAAACGCTGCTGAATCCCGAAAATGAGGCGGCACTGCGCATCGGCTACCGCTATGAGAACTGCCGGCTGCAATCGGCATCTGTCAGCCGCGCGGAGCAGCGGGATACGGACGGACTCCCCTCTTATCTCATGCAGATCCAGGTCACCTATCAGCGCAAGGAAGAAGACGGCATGAAGTCCGTCAAAACAGCAATGATGCTGACAGTCAGCCGCAATGCGGCGGGTGCATATATTTACAGCAGCTTTTCAGATTCGCAGCTGAGCGCTTCGAGCGCGGGGCTGCTGAGCTGAGGCAAACAGAAAGGAGCTGAACCGATACAATGAAAAAGGTTGCAGTGATCATGGGCAGCGACAGCGATTTTCCGGTCGTCAAGGGCGCACTGACCGAGCTGAAAAGCTTCGGCGTTCCGTTTGAGGCACATGTCATGAGCGCACACAGAACACCGGCGCTTGCTGCGGATTTTGCAGCGAATGCAGAGGCGAACGGCTTCGGTGTCATCATCTGTGCGGCGGGCATGGCGGCACATCTTGCGGGCGTCATCGCCGGACACACCACGCTGCCGGTCATCGGCATTCCGTGCAAGGGCGCACAGCTCGACGGACTCGATGCGCTGCTCGCGACGGTCATGATGCCTTCCGGCATTCCGGTCGCAACAGTTGCCGTGGACGGCGCGAAGAATGCAGCGATCCTTGCTGTACAGATGCTTGCGCTCTCGGATGAGGGGCTTGCTGCACAGCTCAAGGCACGCAAGGCGGAGATGATCGCAGGCGTGCAGAAAAAGGATGCGGCTTTGCAGGAAAAGATCGCGGAGCTGTAAGGAGAAAAGACCAATGGGTATCTCAAAGGAAATCAAACAGTTTTTCGTTCCGATAGAGGATGGCGCAGATCGGAAGGAAGAAGAAGGCAGATTTGTGCTGACAGGACATCAGTTGCTCGGCGGCATGATGATCTGTACGGTCACAGACCGCAAAACCGGCGTCAGCTATGTGACCAAGCCGGGCAACGACTGCCCGCTGACACCGCTGCTGGATGAGAACGGTCGTCCCTATCTTGAGGATTAACCGCGATGCAGGCGGAAACTTGCAGCTTCTGCGGAAAGGCATCGGCGCTGATCTTCACGAAAGCACGGGAATACGGGCTTTGTGCGCAGTGCGCCTATCTGTTCTATCCGCAGATCGACACGCAGGCTGCGATACAGAATGAAACAGCGATCGAGGACGCAGTCCGGACGGCACATTCCGCGGCGGAGCTCTGCAAGGACTGCGGCGTCAGAGGCGTTCAGGTTTACAGCGAGGAAGGCGATCTCTGCCTGATCTGCGCGAAAAAGCGGAACATGCCGAGAGCTGATAAGATCGCGGCGCGGATGGGCGTTTCTGCGGAGCGCTTTGAGACATTTTTGCAGGCTGTTCAGCAGGCGGAGCCGGCTCCGGAAACAGAACCGGCACAGCAATCGCAAAATGGCGATGCGCGGTTCACCGTCGTGGAGCGGTGTGCGGTCGGCAGCGGCGAGATCGTTGTGGTCGCAGACCGGACAACCGGCGTGCAGTATCTGACAAATCAGGATCTTTCCGGTTTCTCTCCGGTCATCGGACAGGACGGAAAGCCGCTGCTTTACAATGTGACGGAATAAAGCGGCAAATACAGTCAGTCAAGCGGGAGATCCGCAAGTTTATACATGCTATCAATTTTTAGGAGGAATATTTCAATGGCAAATGTAACAAAAGGCGAGCAGCTCTATGAGGGCAAGGCAAAGAAGGTCTTTGCGACCAGCGATCCCGATCTTGTGATCGTCGATTACAAGGACGATGCGACCGCAGGCGACGGCGCAAAGAAGGGCACGATCAAGGGCAAGGGCGTCATCAACAACCAGATGACCAATGTCATGTTCTCCATGCTCGAAAAGGAAGGCGTCCCGACGCATCTCGTCGAGGAGCTCTCCGAGCGTGAAACGCTGGTCAAGAAGGTCGAGATCGTTCCGCTGGAGGTCATCGTCCGCAATGTTGCTGCCGGCAGCTTCTCCAAGAGAATGGGCGTTGAGGAAGGCAGAAAGCTGCTCACCCCGATCCTCGAATTCAGCTATAAGAATGACGATCTGCACGATCCGTTCATCAACGATTACTATGCACTGGCACTTGGTCTGGCAACGAAAGAGGAGCTGGACACCATTGCAAAGTATGCATTCAAGGTCAATGAGTTCATGATCGGCTTTTTCAAGAAGCTGAACATCGACCTGATCGACTTCAAGATCGAGTTCGGCAGATTCCACGGTCAGATCCTGCTCGCAGATGAAATTTCGCCGGATACCTGCCGCTTCTGGGATTCCACCACGCACGAGAAGCTCGATAAGGACCGCTTCCGCAGAGACATGGGCGGCGTTGAGGAGGCTTATCAGGAGATCATGAAGCGCCTCAAGGAGAACGCCTGAACATTCAGACAGAATGAGATCTGACCGCTGCGGGGGACGCTGATCCTGCGTGCCCCCGCGATGCGGCTTCGGCATGATGTGCGTGCAGCCTGCAACAGAATCCGCTGTATCGCGCACTGCCTGTGTTCAAAATCCGTCCGCATGATGCGGACACCTGAATCGGAGGAAGTTTATGGGCGGTATTTTCGGCGCGGTGTCCAGAACGGACATTACGGCGGACCTGTTCTTCGGAACAGACTACCACACACATCTCGGCGCACGCCGCGGCGGCATGACGGTCTATGCACCGGACAAGGGCTTTCAGCGTGCGATCCACAATATTGAAAATGCACCGTTCCGTACAAAGTTCGGCGGCGATCTGGACGATATGCACGGAAACATGGGCATCGGATGTATCAGCGACACCGATCCGCAGCCGGAGCTGGTGCGGTCGCATCTCGGCAGCTATGCGCTGACAACGGTCGGCAGAATCAACAATGCCGAGGAGCTGGTGCAGGATATCATCTCGCACGGCGGACACTTCGGCGAACAGAGCGGCGGCGTCATCAATCAGACGGAGCTCGTCGCGGCACTGATCGACCAGTGCGATACCATTCCGGACGGCATCCGCTATGCGCAGCAGAAGATCAGCGGCTCAATGACGCTGCTGCTCATGACGAAGAAAGGCATCTACGCTGCCCGCGATTACATGGGCAGAACACCGATGATCCTCGGTCATAAGGAAGGCGCCTACTGCGCGGCATTTGAATCGTTTTCCTATATGAATCTCGGCTATTCCTATGTCCGCGATCTGGCACCCGGCGAAGTTGTCTTTATGACGCCGGATTCCTGCGAGCGCGTCATGGAGCCGAACAACCGCATGAAGATCTGCGTGTTCCTGTGGATCTATTACGGTTATACCACATCCTGCTATGAGGGCGTCAACGTCGAGATCATGCGCAACAACTGCGGCGCATTGCTCGCAAAGCGCGACAAGGGCATTGATGTGGACTATGTTGCGGGTATTCCGGAATCCGGAAACGGACATGCGATCGGCTATGCCAATGAGAGCGGCATCCGCTTTGCAAGACCGTTCATCAAGTATACCCCGACATGGGTGCGCAGCTTTACGCCGGCAAAGCAGTCCGTGCGTGACCTGACCGCGCATATGAAGCTGATCCCCGTGGAGCAGCTCATCCGCGGCAAAAAGCTGCTGTTCCTCGACGACTCTGTTGTGCGCGGCACGCAGATGCGCAATACCGTCGAGTTTTTGTACAACAACGGCGCCAAAGAGGTGCATATCCGTTCGGCAAGCCCGCCTTCGATGTTCGGATGTAAGTATCTGAATTTCTCGCCGGGCAAATCCGATATGGATCTGATCGCACGGCAGGTCGTCCGCAGCTTCGACGGCGACGACCGCTACCTCAAGGAGTATTGCACGGACAATACCGAGCGCTATCAGGCAATGGTCGATGAGATCGCAAACCGCCTGAACTTTACTTCTCTGAAATATCACCTGCTCGCGGATGTCAAAACGGCAGTCGGCATTGATCCCGACTCGCTGTGTACATACTGCTTCACCGGTGAAGACTGACCGGATCGGGCTTCAGAGGAATGCACGGTCGGATGCTCTGACCGCCAGAAACGATAAGGAGATTTTTGAATGGCAAACGAAAAGAACAGTTTTTCCGAGAGCTATGCAAAGGCAGGCGTGGACGTCACAGCCGGCTATAAGGCTGTTGAGCTGATGAAAAAGCATGTCGCGCGTACCGTGACAGAAGGCTCCATTGACAGCATCGGCGGATTCGGCGGTCTGTTTCTTCCGAATCTCAAGGGAATTGAGGAGCCGGTGCTCGTTTCCGGCACAGACGGCGTCGGCACCAAGCTGAAGATCGCAATGCTGATGAACAAGCACAACACGATCGGCATTGACTGCGTGGCAATGTGCGTCAACGATGTGATCTGCTGCGGCGCAAAACCGCTCTTTTTCCTCGATTATATCGCATGCGGCAAGAACTATCCGGAAAAGATCGCGACCATTGTGGAAGGTGTCGCAGAGGGCTGCGTACAGGCAGGCTGCGCACTGATCGGCGGCGAGACTGCCGAGCATCCGGGCATGATGCCGGATGATGACTATGACCTCGCGGGCTTTACCGTCGGTATCGCGGACCGCAAAAAGTTGCTGAATCCCGATACCCAGAAAGCAGGCGACGTGCTGATCGCAATTGCTTCGAGCGGTGTCCATTCCAACGGCTTTTCGCTCGTGCGCAAGGTGTTCAATGTCAATGAGCAGAACCTTGCACGGCACTTTGCAGACCTCGGCACGACGCTCGGCGAATGCCTGCTGACACCGACCAGAATCTATGTCAAGCCGATCCTTTCGCTGCTGGAAAAGGTCAATGTCAAGGCGATCTCCCATATCACCGGCGGCGGATTCTATGAGAATATCCCGCGCAGCCTGCCGGACGGCATCTCTGCACGGATCCCGCACAGCAATGTGCAGATCCTGCCGATCTTTGATCTGATCGCGAGAACCGGCAACATTCCGGAGCGCGACATGTTCAATACCTTCAATATGGGCGTCGGCATGATCGTTTCCGTTGCGCCGGAGGATGCCGATGCGGCGATCGCTTCGCTGAAGGCTTCCGGCGAGCAGGCGTATGTGCTCGGCGAGCTGGTCGAAAGCGATCAGGGCGTCATCATCGAATAAGAAGCAGGAGGTGCCGCATGGCACAGAAAAATATTATCGTTCTGGTGTCCGGCGGCGGCACCAATTTACAGGCGCTCATGGATGCGCAGGCACGCGGAGAGCTGGGCGGCGGAAAAATTACCTGTGTCATCAGCTCAAAGGCGGGTGTCTATGCGCTGGAGCGCGCGGAAAAAGCAGGCATTGCGACGCGTGTCATTGCGAGAAAGGATTATCCCGATACAGCAGGTTACAGCGCGGCGATGCTCGACGCATTCCGCGCGGAACAGGCAGACCTGATCGTGCAGGCGGGCTTCATGACCATTCTCGACGAGACGATCTGCAAAGCCTATCCGAATCAGATGATCAATGTGCACCCCGCGCTGATCCCGAGCTTCTGCGGCAAGGGCTATTACGGGCTGCATGTCCATGAGGCGGCGCTTGCAAAGGGCGTCAAGGTCACCGGCGCGACCGTGCATTTTGTCACAGAGGTCTGCGACGGCGGCCCGATCATCCTGCAGAAGGCGGTTGCCGTCAAGCAGGGCGATACGCCCGAAACACTGCAAAAGCGCGTCATGGAGCAGGCAGAATGGCATATCCTGCCGGAAGCCGTGCGGCTGTTCTGTGAGGACAGACTCTCCGTGCGGGACGGCATCGTTTTTGTGAAAGAATAATTCGATCGAACAGGAGGAAATCATCATGGCTATGATCTCACTGGAACAGGAACTGAAGGGCAACAGCTATCCCGGCAGAGGCATCGTCCTCGGCAGATCGGCTGACGGCAAGCACGCTGTTGCGGCATATTTCATCATGGGCAGAAGCGAAAACTCCCGCAACCGCATTTTTGTCGCGGACGGCGAGGGACTCAAGACACAGGCATTTGACGAGTCCAAGTGCACCGATCCGTCCCTCATCATCTATTCGCCGGTGCGCGTGCTCGGCAACAAGACGATCGTTACGAACGGCGACCAGACCGATACGATCTATGACGGCATGGATCATCAGTTCACCTTTGAGCAGAGCCTGCGTTCCCGCAAGTTCGAGCCGGATGATCCGAACTTTACGCCCCGCATTTCCGGCATCATCCGCTGCGAAAAGGGCGGCTTCAACTATGCGCTTTCCATTCTGAAAAGTGCAGAGGGCAATCCGGAATCCTGCCAGCGCTTCACGTTCTCCTATGAGAATCCGCTCGCAGGTCAGGGACATTTCATCCACACCTATGTCGGCGACGGCAATCCGCTGCCGAGCTTCAAGGGTGAGCCGAAGCTCGTCGAGATCCC
The DNA here is from genome assembly GCA_001603005.1 of Clostridiales bacterium Firm_04. GTDB lineage: Bacteria > Bacillota > Clostridia > Oscillospirales > Ruminococcaceae > Firm-04. Next base: position 64,913 of record LVAJ01000030.1, on the reverse strand, counting down.
CGATGATATCGACGCATTCACCGAAATGCTCTGGAACAGCCTGAATGCCGACAACAAGATCTCCCTGTTCGTGCGGTATATTGATCCGCAGGACAACAGCACGGAAACCCGCATTGTCAACCGGTATACAAAATAAAAATATCTGCCGTTTAACGGTATGCGCATACCGGTGCACCGCTCCGGCGATGTGCCGGAAACAGACCTTTGATCTTGCGATTGTGCGGCAGATCTGCCGCCGGAAAGGAAGTTTATCATGGAAACCGAACGTCTTTTGAAGTATGGATGCAACCCGAACCAGAAGCCTGCAAGAGTCTATATGAATGACGGCAGCGCACTGCCGATCACGGTGCTTTCGGGCAATCCGGGCTATATCAATCTGCTGGATGCATTCAACGGCTGGCAGCTCGTCCGCGAGCTGAAGGCTGCGACCGGTATGCCGGCTGCAACTTCGTTCAAGCATGTTTCTCCGGCGGGCGCCGCAATCGGCAGACCGCTTTCCGATACCCTGAAAAAGATCTATTTTGTCGATGATCTCGGCGAGCTGTCCCCGCTTGCATGCGCTTATGCAAGAGCAAGAGGCGCTGACAGAATGTCCAGCTTCGGCGACTGGATCTCCCTTTCCGACGAGTGCGACGCGATCACCGCAACGCTGATCGCACGCGAGGTCTCCGACGGCATCATCGCGCCGGGCTACACCGAGGAAGCACTCGCGATCCTCAAGACAAAGCGCAAGGGCAACTATAATATCGTGCAGATTGATCCGGACTATGAGCCGCCGAAGGTCGAGCACAAGGAAGTGTTCGGCGTGACCTTCGAGCAGGGCAGAAACGATCTCGCGATCAATGAGCAGACCATGCTCTCCAACATCGTCACCGAGAACAAGGATATTCCGGATGACAAGAAGTTTGACCTCATCATTTCGCTGATTACGCTGAAGTATACGCAGTCGAACTCTGTCTGCTATGTCAAGGACGGTCAGGCAATCGGCATCGGCGCAGGTCAGCAGTCCAGAATCCACTGCACCAGACTTGCAGGCACCAAGGCGGATAACTGGTGGCTGCGTCAGGCACCGCAGGTGCTGAATCTGCCGTTCCGCGACGACATCAAGCGCCCCGACCGCGATAACGCGATCGACCTCTATATCGGTGAGGATTATATGGATATCCTCGCAGACGGCGAGTGGGAGCGCGTGTTCACCGAGAAGCCGCCGGTCTTCACCAAAGAGGAGCGTCAGGCATGGATCGCAAAGAACACCGATGTCTGCCTCGGCTCCGATGCGTTCTTCCCGTTCCCCGATAACATCGACAGAGCATATAAGAGCGGCGTCAAGTATATCGTCGAACCGGGCGGCTCGATCCGCGATGATATTGTCATTGAGCAGTGCAACAAGTACGGCATTGCAATGGCGTTCTGCGGTCTGAGACTGTTCCACCACTAAGCGCGGGCAGCGCCTGCCGGCATTTCCATGCGGGAAAAGCGGGCACTGAACAGATCAAATAAGGATGATGGCATGAAAATCTATCTCATGCGCCACGGCGAACCGACCTACCGCGATACCGCGGCGCTCGGTCTGCCGGGCATGGGTGCAGAGCTCGGACAGCTCACGGCTGACGGGATTCAGCAGGCAGAGGAAGCGGCAAAGGACAGCCGCATTCAGGATGCGGATCTGATCGTCGCGTCGCCCTATCCGAGAGCTTTGCAGACTGCTGCGATCGTTTCGCGGCGGATCGACAGACCGGTCGAGGTCGCAGTCGGCATCTTTGAATGGCTGCCGTCTGTCAGATACGATACGCTGTCGCATCGGGAGATCTCTGACAGCTGGCATGAATTTATGAAAAATTGCGGTGTGCATACGCCGCAGGATCAGTTTCCGGACTGGGAGACACATGCGCAGATGCGTGCGCGCGCCCGCAGGGCGATCCTGCCCTATCTGGAGCGCAGCGGGATCAGGAAGCTGCTGATCGTCTGTCACGGGGGCATTATGCGCGCCCTGATGAATCAGCCGGATCTTCCGAAGATCCATTTCTGCGAGATCTGCGAGCTGACACCGGAAATGCTGGAAGAACCCTGAACAAGCAGGCGGCGGATCTCCGCACGCCTTGCCCCACACAGCATACCCCCACCTGTTTGCTGTGCCCCGCGATACAGGCGGCGCAGGATTCGAGATACCTCTATCGAAAGGAAACAAGAAGTATGAAAGTATTAGTAGTCGGCGGCGGCGGCAGAGAGCACGCCATCGTGATGAAGCTCAGCGAATCTCCGCTGGTCACCGAACTCTACTGTGCGCCGGGCAACGGCGGTATTGCAAAATTTGCGGAATGCTATCCGGTGAAGGCGACCGATCTGGACGGCATGCTCGCACTTGCGAAAAAACTCGCTGTTGACTGGGTTTTCGTTGCGCCGGATGATCCGCTCGTGCTGGGCATGGCAGATCTGATGCGCGAAAACGGCTTTCAGGTATTCGGCCCTTCCAAGGCTGCTGCGATCATTGAGGGCAGCAAGGTCTTTTCCAAGCACCTGATGAAGAAATACGGCATTCCGACTGCAAAATACGAGGTTTTTGACAATGCAGAAAAGGCAATGGCGTATATCCGTCAGCAGAACACCTATCCGACGGTCGTGAAGGCGGACGGTCTGGCACTCGGCAAGGGTGTCATCATCGCATTTTCCGAGCAGGAAGCATGCGATGCCGTGCGCTCCATTATGGAAGACAAGATCTTCGGCGAGAGCGGCTCCAAGCTGGTCGTCGAGGAGTTCCTGACCGGTCCGGAAGTCTCCGTGCTGGCATTCACGGACGGCGAGACCGTTGTGCCGATGATCTCCTCGATGGATCACAAGCGCGCGCTCGACGGCGATCAGGGCAAGAACACGGGCGGCATGGGCACGGTCTCCCCGAACCCGTACTACACCAAGGAAATCGCAGAGCAGTGCATGCGGGAGATCTTCCTGCCGACCATGCACGCGATGAACGGCGAAAACAGAACCTTCCGCGGCTGTCTCTATTTCGGTCTGATGCTCACGCCGAACGGCCCGAAGGTCATCGAATACAACTGCCGGTTCGGCGATCCGGAAACACAAGTCGTCCTGCCGATGCTGAAAACCGACCTGCTTGAGATCATGGAAGCGGTCGAAAACTGTACGCTTGAAAATCTGCCGATCCAGTGGAAAACCGGCGCCTGCGCCTGCGTCATTCTCGCAAGCGGCGGCTATCCCGAAAAATATGAGACCGGCAAGGAGATCACCGGTCTGGATGAAAAAGGACAGCTTTCGGGTGCTGCGGTTTATCACGCAGGCACGAAGCTTTCCGAGGACGGCAAGTTCCTGACTGCCGGCGGCAGAGTGCTCGGCATCACCGCGTCTGCGGAGAAGCTGCAGGATGCGCTGGATGCCGCTTATCGCGCAGCCGGTGCCGTCACCTTCGACGGAGTGCATTATCGCCGTGATATCGGCAAGCGTGCGCTCGCTGCGAAGAAGTAAGCAAAATGAAGAAGCAGGCGCAGAAGCAGCCGGAGATCGACCGGAACGAACGGCGGCGCAGACAGCGTTCCGGCGAAGCGGATATCGCGAAGATGTCGTGGAGCGACCGCCGTGAATACCGGCGCGAGCACGGCGAAGCCAAAAAATACACGCTGATGGACTGCATGAAAATGGGCAGAATGGCGAATATTCTGTTTATCATCTTTATCATCGTCAGTGTGCTGTACTATTATACCCTCGGCAAAGAAGGCAAGGGGTTTATCCCGTTTGAGGTGTTCGCCTTTTCGATCGAGGGAATCGCGTTTATGCTGTTCACGATCTGTGCAGTCTGGCTGGACAGACTCGTGCGCGCCCGCGGCATCATGAAGGGGCTGCTGATCGCATATATTGCGGTTGAGGTCGGATTGATGCTGCTGGAATTTGGCGTTTTTCCGTCGATCCGGTATGTCGGACTGTCGGTTCCGCTCATCATTGCGCATGTCATTTTTTCGGCGGGCGTATCGCTTTCGCTGCTGATGCTCGATCCGCAGAACAAAAAGCTGCAGACCATTGTCATCGTCACGACCGCAGTCATTCTCGCGGGCATGCTGACCTGCGCGGCGGGATACCGCGTGTATGCAAGCATTCTGGTCAATGCGATCGCATATATCATCTTCTTCACCGCAATGGTGCGGGAGCTGGCGCTCGAAGAACTCGACATCGACTGCTACGGCGATCAGGCAAAGGTCTCCGAGATCTCCTCGACCATGTTTGCCGATACGCCGACAATGGTCGAGCTGCCGGACTATGACGGCCCGATGACGCTGAAAAAGAAGCTGAAGCGTCTGATTCATAAGCTCACGCCGACCGATGAGAAGATCGTGCTGACCGATGAGCATGAAAAGTTTGAGTATGAGTTCGGCGTCGATGAGGCCGATGACGACGAGTACGATGACGAGTACGACGATGAATATGATGACGATGACAGCGCAGAAGACGATGAGGACGGCGAGGACGCATGAATCCCAGACTCCCCTATTTGCAGCGGAAAACCGCCGCGCTGACGACCTCTCCCGGCGTGTATATCATGAAAAATGCGCAGGAGAAGATCATCTATATCGGCAAAGCCAAGAATCTCAGGAACCGCGTGACCAGTTATTTCCGCGATCATCCGGATCATACGCCGAAGACTGCGCAGATGGTCTCGCAGGTCTATGACTACGATTTTATCGTCACGGATTCCGAATATGAAGCGCTGGTGCTCGAATGCTCGCTCATCAAGCAGCATAAGCCGCGCTATAATATTCTGCTGAAGGACGACAAGGGCTATCACTATATCAAAGTTTCGCCGCCGCCCTATTCGCGGATCACCGCGGAGCTGCATGCGGACGGCGACGGGACGTTTCTAGGCCCCTATATGAGCGGATTTACCGCAAGACAGACGGTCAATACGGTCAACCGCATGTTTCAGCTGCCGACCTGTCACCGGCAGTTTCCGGAAAGCTTCCGCAAGGAGCGCCCCTGCCTCAATTATCACATCGGGCAGTGCATGGGCGTCTGCCGCGGCAATATCTCTGCATCGGAATATGCCGAGGCGGTCAATGATGCCGTGCGGTTTATCAGACAGGGCGGCGATCATACGATCACGGCGCTTGAGCAGCGCATGACGGCTGCCGCCGACCGGCTCGACTTTGAGGAAGCTGCCCGCCTGCGCGACCGCATCGCCGCGATCCGCAGTGCCGGCGAAAAACAGGACATTATGGACGCGGTCACTGCCGATACCGATGTGATCGGCACCGCGGAATCCAATGATACGACGGTCATTTCCGTGCTGATCTATCGAAGCGGACGGCTCTATGACCAAAATTCCTTCGTGATCTCGTCAGAGGCGCTTTCGGAGCAGCCGCTCAGCGATTTTCTGCCGCAGTATTACAGCACCCGCAGCGGAAGCGATCTCCCGAAAACGATCCTCGTGGAGCGGATGCCTGCGGAAAGCGAGCTGATCTGCAGCATGCTCTCCGACCGCGCCGGCAGAACGGTCACGATCGAACAGCCCGTGCGCGGCGCAAGACACCGGCTCGTACTCATGGCAAAGCACAATGCCGGCGAAAAGCTCTCGCTCCGTTCCGGCAGAACCAGCCGCGAGCTGCTCGGGCTGGAAGAACTCGCAAGGGCGCTCCGGCTCGAAAAGCCGCCCCTGCGCATCGAATCCTATGATATCTCGAACCTGTCCTCGGCGGCAATGGTCGCGGGCATGGTCGTCTTTGAGAACGGCAGACCGCTCAAAAGCGCTTATCGCCGGTTCTCGATCAAGGAGCTCGATCAGCAGAACGATTATGCCGCCATGCAGGAAGTCATTCGCCGGCGCTTCGGCGAATATTTCAAGGCGCAGCGCGAACAGGATGAAACGCAGCGTGCACTCAATGCATTTGCCGTGCTGCCCGACCTGATCCTGCTGGACGGCGGACAGACGCATGTCGGCGCAATCGCACCGATCCTCGAAGAACTGAATCTGCAGGTGCCGCTGTTCGGCATGGTCAAGGACTCCAAGCACCGGACGCGCGCCATTGCCACAAACGGCGGCGAGATCGCCGTGCGCGAGAGCAGAGCCGCATTTGCGCTGCTCACCCGCATTCAGGATGAGGTGCACCGCTATGCGATCACCTATATGAAAACAAAGCACAAAAAATCCAGCTATGCGCTGACGCTCACACAGGTGCCGGGCATCGGTGAGAAAAAAGCGCAGAAGCTGCTGCTCACGTATAAAACCCGTGCACTGCTGAAAGCCGCATCGCCGGAGCAGCTCGCGCGGACCGCAGGTGTCAGGCCCGAGACCGGTCTTGCGCTCTATGAGCTGATTCAGGAGCTTCCGGATGCCTGAAAAAACGGTCAGTCCGCAGGCATGCCGCCCTTTCTGTGCGCACGGTCAAATACTCCATACGGCGATATTCTAAGAAACGAAGCAATCATCACAGCAATCTTTCCATCTCTTTGAAACCCATGCTTTTCTGCGGAAAATCCGCATCACGCATTCCGAAATGCTATGAAAGGGGATCATGCTATGGAACCTTTGAAACTTTTGCCTGCGTTTCAGGATTATATCTGGGGCGGAACACGGCTGCGCGATGACTTCGGCAAGCAGTGCGATTACGAACATGTTGCTGAAAGCTGGGAGCTTTCCTGTCATCCGGCAGGCGAATCTGTCATCATGAACAGCGTCTGCAAGGGCATGACACTCCGGGCGTATCTGGAGCAGGACTGGGCAGCGCGCGTCGGCGAGGGCGCTGCGCGGCTTTCATCCTTCCCTGTGCTGATCAAGCTGATTGATGCCTGTCAGGATCTCAGCGTGCAGGTGCATCCGGACGACCGCTATGCACGGGAGCACGAGAACGGCGAGAACGGCAAGACCGAATGCTGGTATGTCATGGACTGCGAGGAAGGCGCGGCGCTTGCCTGCGGACTCAACCGCGAGCTGACAAAGGATGAGTTCCGGCGCGTCATTCAGCAGGGCACGCTGACGGAATATTTGCAGCTGGTACCGGTCAAAAAGGGCGATGTCTTCTTCATTGAGGCAGGCACGCTGCATGCGATCGGTGCGGGCATTCTGGTCGCCGAGATCCAGCAGAACTCCAATCTCACCTACCGCGTGTTTGACTATGACCGCGTCGGCAAGGACGGTCAGCCGCGGGAATTGCATATTGACAAGGCTGTGGACGTGACAAAGACATGGCCGGCACCGCCGCGCAGAAAGCCGCCGCAGACTGAATATCAGGGATATACCGCAGCGGTCATCGCGGACTGCCCGTATTTTACGGTCACGGAGCTGCATGTCACGGGCGAGGCAGCGTTTCCGGCGAGCGAGGGTGTGTCGTATACGCATCTGCTCTGCACAGAGGGCGAGGCTGCGCTGGTCTATGATTCCGGCGTTGTGATGCCGGTTCGCAAGGGCGATTCGGTCTTCCTGCCGGCGAATTTCGGCGCGTATATGCTCCGCAGCAAGGCGTGTACGCTGCTGATGACAAGAACATTACCGAGGAAATAATTTATGGATCTGAAAGACTTGATGAGACAGTTCGGTGTCGATGACGATACCGCGGACAGCGTTTTGCAGAACCCGCAGCTGCAAAAGCTGATGAAGTTTCCGGGCATGGATGCGGCGCTGGACAGAGTCAGCGGCATGGTCGCACAGGGCGGCGTGATGCCCGATGACCTCGACAGCATTGCCGAGCAGATGGGCGGCATGAACGGCGAGGGGCTTTCCGGCGGCTTTGAAGGCGGATTCGACGATCTGTTTGCCGGTATGAGCAATCTCATGGGCGGCATGGGATTCGACGAGATCGACCTTGACGAAGAAGTCGAAGCCTATGAACCGGAAGCCGTCGATGCCGGAGACCGCGCATTCGTGATCGAACTGAAGGCATGGCTCAAGGACACGCTGACGGATATTCCGGAATCGGATGTCTGCATGCTGGAGATCGGCTATCATCTCGGCTATGACGAAGCGAATACGCCGGGCGGCGACCTCTGGCTTGCGTATAACACGCCGCAGACCGATGCGGAAAACCGCGAAAAGAACGCGGAACGCTGGAATTTTGCGAACTGGACGGATGATTGCTTCCGTTCGCTGGATGCGGAGCCGCTGACAGAATGGTGCGAGTCGCAGGGCTATGACCTCGAAGAAGATGACGAGGATCTGAAAATGCGCATCTATGATCTGGCGGCGCTCGCTGTCATGGAGCTGCATCAGGAGCGGTTCACGGAGCAGCGCTTCGGGCGCAAAGTGCCGTTCATCATCGAGGATTTTGAGTATCACCAGCAGACCGCGATCCGTGCGGTCAAGGCGAACGGCGGCAGGGAGCTGTTCGATGAACAGTTCTTTGCGGACTGCGGGTTTTCGGAAGATGACGAATGACAGAATGCATGCAACAATTGCATTTTGCAGATACTATAAAACACCGGAACGGTGAAAATACGGAGGAACCAAATGAAATATTATATCGGAATTGACCTCGGCGGAACCAATATCGTCGCCGGACTTGTGGATGAGAATTATCAGATTCTCAAGAAAGTTTCCCGCAAGACAAACCGGCCGCGTCCGGCAGAGGAGATCGCTGCGGATATGGCAGCATGTGCGCTGGATGCGATCAAAGAGGGCGGGCTGACCACCGATCAGGTCGAGTGGATCGGCATCGGTACGCCGGGCATTGCCAATTCTGCGACCGGCATCATCGAGTATTCCAACAACCTCGATTTCCACAATGTCCCGATGGTCAAGTGGATCTCCGAGGCGACCGGTCTGCCGGCATTCGTCGAAAATGACGCAAATGCTGCGGCTTACGGCGAATATGTCGCAGGCGCTGCAAAGGGCGCAACGAATGCGATCTGCATTACGCTCGGCACGGGCGTCGGCGGCGGCATCGTCATCGACGGCAAGATCTATTCCGGCTCGAACTTCGCGGGCGCGGAGATCGGTCACACCGTCCTGAATATGGACGGCCCGCAGTGCACCTGCGGCAGAAAGGGCTGCTTCGAGGTCTATTCCTCTGCGACCGGACTCATCCGCATGACCGAGGAAGCGATCGCCAAGCATCCGGAAAGTGCAATGGCAAAGATGGCAGCGGAGCAGGGCAAGGTCTCGGCACGCACCGCGTTTGACTGCATGCGCAAGGGCGATGCCGCGGCAAAGGACGTTGTCGATTTCTATATCCGCGCACTCGCAGCGGGCATCACCAACACGATCAACATTTTCCAGCCGGATGTACTCTGCATCGGCGGCGGCGTCTGCAATGAGGGCGACGCGCTGCTTCTGCCGGTCAAGGAGCTGATCGCGAAAGAGGTCTATACCAGAAATTCGGAGAAGAATGCGGAAATCGTGATCGCAAAGCTCGGCAACGACGCCGGCATCATCGGCGCTGCATTCCTCGGCAGAGCGGTGTGATTATCATTATCGCGAAGCGATATCTTTACAACTGCAACAAAAGGCGCTGAACAGCAATTCAGCGCCTTTGTTTGTGGATATTGTGATATCTCCGGGCGATTCAGAACGGGGCGATTGCTTTTTGATCCGTCACCTTAAAACTGCGCCGCATGATAGAGGATCAGCGTGACGGCGGCGATTGCCGTGACGATGTACGCCAGCAGCGTGATGTGCAGGCGCTTGGTTTCGTAGATCACGGCGATAAATTCGCGGACAAATGCATTCAGCCAGAAATACTGCTTTGTCTTTGCGCCGATGCCCTCGAACCGGTGCCCCTGCGCATAGGCAAGCGCGCCGGCGCGGAACACATGGTAATTCGTGGTGGAAAACGCGATCTCGGCGTCCGGCTTGTCCGCGGAGATCAGCTCGTAGGAATAGCGGAGATTCTGCGCGGTGGTTTCGGAGCGATCCTCTGTCAGGATCCGGCTTTCGGGAATCCCCTGTTCCAGCAGATAATTTTTGATGCACACAGCTTCCGCGATCACCTCATCGGCGCCTTTTCCGCCGGAGGGCACGAAGATCAGTTCTTTTCCGGTCGCCTGTTTCTGCATTTCGGCAAATTCGATCGCGCGGTCGATGCGGCTCTGGAGCAGCTTGGTCGGCTTGCCGTCTGCGCCGACCTTGCAGCCGAGGATCAGGATATGATCCTTATTGAACGCCGGAATATGCCTTGCGGACGCGATGCCGAGCACGATGACGCCGAGCAGAATGCATTCCAGATACGCAAGGCAGCCGTAGATCACACTTTCCGCGAACATCATCGTATAGCGGGCAGCGCTGGTCTCGCGGTGCATCTCCGAGAAATTGACCGATTCGGCGATCCGGTAGAGCACCATCGGCGTAAGGGATGCGCAGCAGAGAAATCCGCCGAGGATCGTGCCGAGCATGTTGCGCCATGTGAAGCCCTCGCGCTTCAGCAGAATGACATTGTTCGCCGTAACGAACAGGGACATGAGGAATGCGACCGGCAGCAGCACGCCTGCAAACATGCTGCCGCTGTCGAGCAGGAACATCAGCGCTTGTTCCGGCGAGCGGTCTCCGGTCACGACCAGCAGAAAATCCAGCAGCGTGAACGACAGAAACAAAATCAGCCCGAACAGACCGGCGCAGGCATACTGATACATGCATGCGTTCCGCGCGGCGCGGTAGGCGTGGATCGCGAGCACCAGCGCCAGCGCGATCGAGAGAAATGCCGCGATCAGATAGCTGCTGCTGCCGCGGCTCCTGCCGAGATAGGTATTCAGGGCAATGACGCCGCTTTTGTGGACATAGACGATCTCAAGTGCGGCATCGCCGTTCGGGAGCGTGACTTCCGCATAGGCTTTTCCGGCTTTCAGCGCATGCAGATCCACCTTGAACATGTCCTGTTCGACGCGGGGATTTGTGCATGCAGCGACCGGCTCGGAGAGCGAAAATGCGATCTCATCGGCGGAATATCCCGTGCCGATATGCAGGTTCACCGTCGTATCCTGCCCGAGCCTGCACGCAATCAGATGCGCAGTCAGAAAAAAGAGGACGGTCAGCACGAGCCAGAGCAGCAGGCGGTGTGTTTTGATTTGTTTCATATATCGGCTCCTTCCGGTTGATTCGTCTCCATTATTATAACAAAAATATCGGATAATTGCAACAGAAGCAATGCGCGGAACATGAGATGCTGCGGCGGTTTTATATACTCCGGAATTGCCCGCAAAAAAATTTTTTGGAATGCGCAACCTTTTCGGAAGAAATGCTGTCATATTAAGCAGAGGAACATGAAAGGCGGTGTCACCGTGAATGACGAAAAACTGATCGGATTGTTTGAAGCCCGCAGCGAGCGGGGGATCGAGGAGGCAGACCGTGCGTACGGCGGTCTATGCAGATCCGTAGCAATGCATATACTCTCCGATCGTCTGGATGCGGAGGAATGCGTGAATGATGCGCTGCTGCATGCATGGAACGCGATCCCGCCCGCAAAGCCGCGGCGTTTTTCGGCATTCCTTGCAGCGATCACACGCAATCTCGCGCTGAATCGCTATGCCGCAGACCATGCCCAGCGGCGCGGCGGCGGACAGATGCCGCTCGTGCTTGATGAGCTGGCGGAATGTATCTCCGCAAAGGAGAACACCGAGCATGTGCTCGACCGCATGGCGCTGCATGATACGCTGGAATCGTTCCTCAAAGCGCTTCCTCCGAAGCATTGTACCGTTTTTATGCGGCGGTACTTTTCGATGATACCGGTCGCGGAAATCGCCGCAGAGCTCGGCATGCGGGAAAGTACCGTGAAAAGTATTCTGCGCAGAACACGCGAAAAGCTGCGCGAACGTCTGGAAAAGGAGGATCTGCTGTGAAAGAACAGGATTTGCTTGAGGAGATCGGCAAGGTCTCCGAAGATCTGATCGCTGCACACGCGCTGCCCGATGCGGAAGCCTATGCAGACGAAAAAAAGGAGTATATTGTCATGCAACAGAAGAAATCTGAATATATCAAAAACCCGATCCTGCGCAGACTGCCTGCCATTGCAGCGATTGCTGCCGTGCTGGTCGCAGGCGTCATCATCGTGCCGAAGCTGCTGCCGAAAAGCGGCTTTGTGACACCCGGCGCGAGCATGGAACAGGAAGTGGCTCCGGAAGATCAAATGCCCGATCTCGTCGGCATGGACTTTGAAGAAGCCAAAAACACTTACGGCGACAAATTTGCGATCCTGCTGCTGAGCAGTGAGTATAACACCAGCTATCCGGCCGGTCAGATCTTCTGGCAGGATATTCCGGCAGGCGATTCGATTCTGGAGCGGGAAACGGTCAACGTCAAGGTCTCGCTCGGCGACAAAAAGGTGATGCTGCAGGATGTCCGTGGCTGGCAGTTCGAGCTTGCAAAGCAGAGCATTCTGGCAGCAGGACTCTATGTGGATAAGCGTAGCGCCTATGATGATGAGGTGCCGGAAGGCAATGTCATTGCGACGGATCCGGAAGGTCCCTGCGAATTGAAGCCGGGAGACTATGTCCGCGTGACGGTCTCGCGCGGTTCGGTTCCTGATTCGATCCGTGTTCCGGAATTTGTGGGTATGGATATCCGGGGGGCAGAGCAGGTTGCAAACACAATCGGACTGAAGCTGAACGAAGTCGCGGTCAGTCCGGAAGAATGGGAAGGCGGTTCTGTCGGAGCGGTCGTGGAACAGAATGTGGAGAGCAGTGAAGAAGTTGCCTACGGTACCGAGATCACGGTGAAATATATCAGCGACGGCACGGAGGATTCTGCTGCATCGGATGAAGCTGTTCTGGTGCAGATTCCGGTCGATGTTCCGGCAAATGCCTACGGCAGATTCTCCTTCACGATGTACAATCTGTTTGATCTCGGCGAAGACCCGGCTGCAATTGCGAGCTCGGCGACCTTTGAAGCCGGCGAAGGACTGCCGCCTTTTGAGGGCGGAACGGCTGCCGGCAGACATTTTACGCCGGAGCGTCCGGAGAACGGCGAGGTGATGCTGGAATTTTCTTCCGAGTCGAATTTAGATGTCGGCATCATGCTCTGCAATATAGAGACCGGCGAAAAGGCACAGATCGGTGCGTTCGATTATATCAGCGCGACCGGCATCCGTCCGGATACGCTTGTGCTTGATTCGGAAAAGGCATTCCGCGAAGCCGGACTGCTCAAAGAATAATATACAGCATGCAAAAAAAGCCGCTCCCGTTCATCCGGAAGCGGCTTTGCTGTATGATGATGCTGTTCAAATCTGCCGTGCAATGATTTGCATGAGCAAGGTGAGGTCATCGGTTGTCACGCTGCCGTCCAGATCGGTGTCTGCGCGGAACAGTCCCGCTTCGCACGGCGAAACGCCCTTGTCCTGATTCAGATACCGTGCCAGCATGACCGCATCCGATACATCCACCCTGTCGTCGCAGCTGATATCGCCGGTATATGCATCGCGCTGCGGCGGATCTTCCTGCGGGAGCTTTCTGCCGTAGATCGTGAATGTCGCGCTGCCGGTCAGCTTCGGGTTCTGTGCAGCCCATTCTTCCGGATCGCCTTCATTCGTAAAGCCGGTGACCAGACTGACCGTCATGGAAAGCGCTGCATCCGGATCCGCCTGCCACTTCGGCATTGCGGATTCCGAGTTCCGGAACAGTTCCAGCGGGTACGCTGTATCCAGAAAATAGTTCTGCGACCAGCTGTCGCAGCCGTCCGGATCCGACGGGGCGCTGACCGAACAGTCCACGACTGCCGCGACTGCATTGCCGTGGTGCTCCACCGCAAAATAATATGCATCATATTCCTTTGCAGATGAAGGGATTATGAAGTTCGATATCGTATAGGGCTTCGTGGCGCTGACCGTAAACGATCTGAGCTTTGTCAGCTGTTCCGACTCCGGCGCCTGATATTTGGAGAGTCCGGAGAGGTACACATGCTTTGTATGCGGGACGTCCCCTTCCGTATCCTGCTTCAGCGGATCTGCATCGCGCAGAACCGGAATTTTGCCGGTAATGCCTGCCTTTTTCGCCTGCACACTGCGCGTTTTGTTGCTGCGGTTGAATTGGTATTCGGTCACGGTTTTCGGCTTTGTCAGCAGCGAATCACCGGTTTTCGCGTAAAGGCTGACGGAAAATGTGTCCTGCGTTATGCCCGATTGGTCTGTGAGAAAGTAATCCTGTAATGTGACATCCTCATCTTTCGGATACGAGAAGTGCAGCTCTGTGCGAAGGACTTTGCAGTCCGTTCCGGTCTCCGTGTTCACGCATTTGCACTGTGCTTCCAGATCGTACCAGTGAAAGGCATCGGATTCCGGAAACGGCTCCAAAACGATCTCCGCGGTATGGATCCCGTCCTCGGTGCTGTCTGCCGGAACTTCCACATTGAAAGTCGCCTTGTTTTTTTCTTCCGGTTCAGCGGGTTCTCCGTCCGGAAAGCAAACAGTATTGGAAAACCACGGATTTCTTGTGGACGTCAAGGTGTAATCCGCCTGCACTCTGTCTGCGCTGCCCTCATATGTGACCAGCAGCGTCGGGTTCGGTTTCTGCGTATTGAGCTGCAGGACATGAAGCGCTGCGCCGTCCTCGCTGTAAAGCTCGGCAAGCGTGGAATAATGGCGCCCCTGCTCGATCTCAAGCCACGGCAGCTCGGCATGCGCTGTGATCATCTGCGATGACAGGAGTGCTGCTGCTGCGATACATGCAGCGAGTTTTTTTCTGATCTGTTTCATATTCGGTTCATCCTTTCTGTCAAAGTCTGTTGACTGCCGCACCCTTTCGGACTCCCCCGCGCGGCAAAATGGCTGATAGAATGTACTGCGATTTCATTGTAGCATACGCATTTGGCGAAAATATGAACACGCTGTAAATAAAACACCCGCACAGTCCGAAAACCGTGCGGGTGCGTTGTTTTGATTGGCATATTGCAGGCGGAAAATTACTTCTCTGCCAGCTTGGTGAGGTAAGCGTAGCGATCCTCTGCGGTCTTCTCCGCCTTCTCGAACAGAGCCTTTGCACGCTCCGGGAAGGAACGCGTCAGAGCGCTGTAACGAGCCTCGCCCATGATGAAGTCCTGATAAGACTCGGTCGGAGCCTTGGAATCCAGCTGGAACGGGTTCTTGCCCTCAGCAGCCAGACGCGGATCATAACGGAAGTTGTTCCAGTAACCGCACTTGACAGCCTTTTCCATCTCAGCCTGGCAGTTGGTCATACCGCCCTTGATGCTGTGCATTTCGCACGGTGCATAGCCGATGATGAGGGACGGGCCCGGATAAGCCTCAGCCTCTTTGATTGCCTTGAGCGTCTGGTTCATGTCAGCGCCCATTGCGATCTGTGCAACATAGATGTAGCCGTAGCTCATTGCGATATCAGCAAGGCGCTTCTTTGCGATCGCCTTACCTGCTGCAGCGAACTGTGCGACCTGACCGATGTTCGAGGACTTGGAAGCCTGACCGCCGGTGTTGGAGTAAACCTCGGTATCGAAGACCATGATGTTGACATCCTCGCCGGTTGCCAGAACATGATCCAGACCGCCGAAGCCGATATCATATGCCCAGCCGTCGCCGCCGAAGATCCAGATGGACTTCTTGGAGAGGTAGTTCTTGTTTGCGACGATATCTGCGCTCTTTTCGCACTTGTCAGCGATCTTTTCGAGCTCTGCGACGAGTGCGTTTGCAGCAGCTTCATTCTGCTTGCCGTCATTGATAGTGGAAAGGAATGCGTCAGCAGCAGCCTTCAGCTCGTTGGAAGCCTTCTCGTCTGCAGCAACTTCCTTGACCTCCTCGATCAGTCTGTCACGGATCGCCTTCTGACCGAGATACATACCGAGACCGTGCTCAGCATTGTCCTCGAACAGGGAGTTTGCCCATGCCGGACCGTGGCCGTTTGCGTCAACGGTGTACGGAGAGGTTGCAGCCGGACCGCCCCAGATAGACGAGCAGCCAGTTGCATTGGAGACATACATTCTGGAGCCGAAGAGCTGGGTGATGAGGCGTGCATAAGAGGTCTCAGCGCAGCCTGCGCAGGAGCCGGAGAACTCAAGCAGCGGCTTCTTGTACTGGCTGGAAATGACAGTTGCGTCGGTTGCGACTTCTGCCTTCTCTGCGACCTTCGCGACGCAGTAATCGAACACTGCCTGCTGCGGCTCCTGAGACTCTCTGGAGACCATCTTCAGGGACTTGGTCGGGCAGACGCCGATGCAGACGCCGCAGCCCATGCAGTCCATAGCAGAAACAGCGAGGGTGTACTTGTACTCGGTCTTGACGATCGGCTTCGGAGCGATCTTGATGTTCTCCGGAGCAGCAGCAGCTTCCTCGTCGGTCAGAGCGAACGGACGGATCGTTGCATGCGGGCAGACGAATGCGCAGCGGTTACACTTTGCACAGGTATCTGCATTCCATTCCGGAACCATAACAGCAACACCGCGCTTCTCATAAGCGGATGCGCCCTGCTCGAAGGTGCCGTCCACATGATCTGCGAATGCAGAAACAGGCAGCGTATCGCCGAGCATCTTGCCGACTGGGTTCATGATCGTATCGACCATCTTGACGAGCTTTTCCGGACCTGCGAGCTTTGCAGGAGCAGCATCGTCAGTAGCATTTGCCCATGCAGCCGGTACATCGACCTTAACATAAGCATTTGCGCCTGCGTCGATCGCCTTCTCGTTCATCTGAACGATCTCGATACCCTTCTTCATGAACTTCTGTGCCTTTTCCTTCATGTAGCCGATTGCCTCAGCTTCCGGCAGCACCTTGGAAAGGGAGAAGAATGCGGACTGAAGAATGGTGTTGGTGCGCTTGCCCAGACCGATCTCCTGTGCGAGGTCAATTGCGTTGACCAGATACAGCTGGATGTTGTTCTGAGCGATATAGCGCTTGGTATCAGCGTTGAGGTGCTGATCGAGCTCCTCAGGCTTCCACTGGCAGTTGATGAGGAACACGCCGCCCGGCTTGACATCGTTGACCATCTTGTAGCCCTTGAGGATGTAGGACGGGTTGTGACATGCAACAAAGTCTGCCTTGTTGATGTAGTACGGGCTCTTGATCGGCTGATCGCCAAAGCGCAGGTGCGAAATGGTGATACCGCCGGTCTTCTTGGAGTCATACTGGAAGTATGCCTGAACATACTTGTCGGTATGGTCGCCGATGATCTTGATGGAGTCCTTGTTTGCGCCGACGGTACCGTCGCCGCCGAGGCCCCAGAACTTGCACTCGATCGTGCCCTCTGCTGCGGTGTTCGGAGCTTCCTCCTCAGCCAGCGAGAGGTTGGTGACATCGTCGTTGATGCCGAGGGTGAACTGCGGCTTCGGATCTGCCTTTGCAAGCTCTGCAAAAACTGCAAAGACGGATGCAGGCGGTGTATCCTTGGAGCCCAGACCGTATCTGCCGCCGATGACCTTGATGCCGGTTCTGCCGGTCACGTTCAGAGCGGTGACAACGTCGAGGAAGAGCGGCTCACCGAGGGAGCCCGGTTCCTTGGTTCTGTCGAGGACAGCGATGGTCTTTGCAGAAGCCGGAATTGCTTCCACGAGCTTTTCTGCGGAGAACGGACGGAACAGGCGAACCTTGACGATACCGACCTTCTCGCCCTTCTTGTTCAGGTAATCAATGACTTCCTCTGCAACGTCGCAGATGGAGCCCATAGCAACGATGACGCGGTCTGCATCTGCAGCGCCGTAGTAGTTGAACAGCTTGTAATCGGTGCCGAGCTTTGCATTGACCTTGTTCATGTACTCCTCAACGATTCCCGGAACAGCATCGTAGTAGGAATTACATGCTTCTCTGTGCTGGAAGAAGATATCGCCGTTTTCGTGCGAGCCGCGCATGGTCGGGTTTTCCGGATTCAGCGCACGCTGACGGAACGCCTTGACTGCGTCCATATCGCACATTTCCTTGAGGTCCTCATAATCCCAGACGGAGATCTTCTGGATCTCGTGAGAAGTACGGAAACCGTCGAAGAAGTTGATGAACGGCACACGGGACTTGATCGAAGCGAGGTGTGCAACAGCTGCGAGGTCCATGACCTCCTGCGGGTTGGTTTCAGCGAGCATTGCGAAACCGGTCTGACGACATGCATATACGTCGGAGTGATCGCCGAAGATGTTCAGTGCATGCGAAGCGACGCAGCGTGCGGAGACATGGAACACGCACGGGAGCAGCTCGCCGGCGATCTTGTACATATTCGGAATCATCAGGAGCAGGCCCTGAGAAGCGGTATAGGTGGTGGTCAGCGCACCGGCGTTCAGGGAGCCGTGAACCGTACCGGCAGCACCCGCCTCAGACTGCATCTCCTCAACCTTGACGGTTGTGCCGAAGATGTTCTTGACGCCCTGTGCAGACCACTGGTCAACATAGTCCGCCATCGGGCTGGAAGGCGTGATCGGATAGATACCGGCGACTTCCGTGAAGGCGTAGGACACATATGCAGCAGCATTGTTGCCGTCCATCGTCTTCTTCTTACGAACGATAGCCATAAGAATGTACCTCCATATAATATAGTATAGTATTGAGCTGGGAATCTGCGCCGGAAAAGGCACAGAATTTCGCTTATCTATTATAGCACAAATACGTGAAAAAGTAAAGCCCTTCCCCGATTTTCGATGATTTTTCACGAATCCCGCGGCGCAATCGGACAGTGGACTTGTTTTTGCTGTCAAATTTGTGCAATATGATAGATAGAAATTGGATATAATCACGAAAATCTTTGCAAAGCGCCTGAAAAAGGCGAAAAAAGGTTGACCTTTTGCCGCTTTTCGTGTATAATAGAAGCGGTGAAATAATGTAATGTTATTTTCACTCGTTTTGTTGTCTCCTTTCTTTTGTTCTACACATTTTGATTTGACCTCATTTTATTTCAAAGCAGAGCAGCCGCTCTGCTTTTTTTCATCGTATATGGAAATGCAGCGGCATGCTGCCTCAAAGGACTTGACTGCAATGAAATTCAAATTCACAAAAGCGGAGCTCAGGGAAAAGCTCCGTCCGTGGGTGCGGGCGCTGACAAATCCGCATCTGCTGATCTCGCTGGGCATTGCGTGGTTCATCACGAACGGCTGGGCATACTGCGCGATCGGCATCGGCGGCTTTCTGAATATCGACTGGCTGCTCCGGATCGGAACGGTCTGGGCGGGGCTGCTCTGGCTGCCCGGAACGCCGGAAAAGCTCCTGACATTCCCGATCGCGATTTTTATTCTGCGGCGGCTGTTCCCGAATGATACGCGCACGCTTGCGATGATCGACCGGAAATGGAAGGCAGCGAAGGACAAAACGCGGATCCGCTTCCGGCAGTTCAGGGAGAAGCTGCGCGGCAAGCGGAAAAAGGCGCTGCCCGATCAGCAGAAACCCGAACAGCATGAATAAACAGCCCGAAAACGATGTTTCGACCGTTTTCGGGCTGTTTTTTTGATACATGAACGGGATCAGTCCTTGCTGCGCTTTTTCTGCATGACAGCAGCCGCGCCGCCGACCAGCACCAGAATGCCGCCGAGGATCGCCGCAGGGATCCATGCTTTGCCGAGCGGCTTGCCGATCTTCTCCTTGGCGTCCGCCTCGGTGGAGATGCTCAGCTCCGGCTTGGTGTTCTCCTCATCCGGCAGCGGCGCATGCTCAATGTCTGCTTCCTCTGCATATGCACGCACCGCCTCGGAATTGGCATACAGCTTCAGCGGCGTGTTCATTTTCAGATAGGTGTCTGCATCGTCGCCGAACTGATAGCCGAACGCATGCGAACGCACGGTCTCGACGGTATCCGGCAGATAAGCGGATTCCAGCTTATAGCACTCCAGAAACGCGTCCTCGCCGATCTCACGGAGCTGATGCCCGAAGCGGACATAGCTCAGCAGGCGGCAGGATTCAAACGCCTTGCGTCCGATGACCTGCACATTCTCGCCCAGTTCGACGATCTGCAGCTGCGGGCAGCGGGCAAATGCGCCCTCACCGATGATCTCGACGGAATCCGGCAGATGCACCGTCATGAGGTTTTCGCAGAAGTTGAACACCTGCCGCGAGATGACGCGGATGCCGTCCGGCACTGTGACCTCATTCTCATCGCCGGTATAATTCAGCAGGATCTTGCCGAGCACGATAAATTCGTCCTTGCTGTCCATCTGCCATTTTGTGTTCGCGACTGCATTCGGCGCGATCGCTTCGATGTTCTCCGAAACGTCGATCTTCGCGAGGTCGTCGCAGCCCTCGAATGCAAACTCATAGATCTCCTTGACGCTGTCAGGGATCTTGACCGATTTGAGCTTCTTAAATTCAAATGCGTATTCGCCGATATACTTCACGCCGTCCGGAATCGTGACCTCGCTCTCGTCTTCATTATAGCGGTAGAGCAGGTGGTCGCCGAGGATGACGAACTTATCGGTCAGCGTTTCATTGAACGGGGTGTCATCGAATGCCGAAAAGCCGATGAAGGTCAGCGATTCGGGCAGATTGACCGTTTTCAGGCGCTCGCAGCTGTCGAATGCATGCGTGCCGATGTATTCGCAGTGCGGCGGGATCGTGATCTCCTCGATATAGGCGCAGAACATGAATGCACGCTCGTCGATCTTCACGATCGTATCGGGCAGCGAAACGGTATCGCAGTAGCAGTATTTGAAGCATTCCTCACCGATCTCGGTGACGGGCTTGCCGTCAATCTCCGCGGGAACCTCGACATGCTTGGCGCTTGTCCATTTGTATTTGGTAATGCGAATGCCGCCGTCATCTGTCTCCTCATATTCGAGACCTGCGACGGGGTTATCGGGCTCATAGGGCGGCTCTGTGGTGATCGGGCGGGTATTCTCCATGAAACCGGTCGTTCTGGTTGACGAATCGGTCGAATCGGGATCTTCCGCCGGAGCGGTCGTCACGGCAGCTTCATCTGCGGCGGTTTCCGCAGTTTCGGCGGTCGTTTCCGGCTCCGCAAAGACCGGCATTGCCGCGGTCATCGCAAACAGCGCCGCGCCGAATACGGCAGCCGCACAGCGCTTCAGGTTTTTTTTGCTCATAATGTTTCTCCTCATGGGAAATGCAGCTTGCAAAAGCGGGGGACTCCGCAGCGGAATCCCCCGTTTTTCCCTGTATTACAGCGGCATCTGCGGCTGCTGATAATCAGTCGGGTAGCCGTCTGCGCGAATTACCTGCACGTTGTTATAAAGTGTCATACCGGTACCCGCCGGAATCAGCTTACCGATGATGACATTTTCCTTCAGACCGAGCAGATAGTCGCTCTTTCCGTTGATCGCGGCGTCGGTCAGTGCCTTTGCCGTCTCCTGGAAGGATGCAGCGGACATAAAGCTCTCAGAGGACGAGGATGCCTTGGTGATACCGAGCAGCGAAGGTCTTGTGGTGACAAGGCGCAGATCGGTCTCGCCCGCGTCGATGCGCGCCTGAATGCCGGCATTGATCTGCTCGACCTCACGCTTATCGACCATTGCTTCCGGAAGCAGATAGCTGCTGCCCGGATCGGCAATGAGCACCTTGCGCATCATCTGACGCACGATGACCTCGATGTGCTTGTCGTTGATGCCAACGCCCTGCTGGCGGTATGCATACTGGATTTCCTCGATGATATAGTTCTGGACAGCCTGTACACCGAGGATCTCGAGCAGATCCATCGGATAGATCGAACCGGTGGTCAGTCTGCTGCCGCGCTGGATCTCAGCGCCGTCCTTGATTCCGTTTGCGAGGTGGTAGTTATACGGAATGGTGTACGGGGTGGAATCGGTATTGGTTTCCGGATCGTGGATGACGATTGTCTTGATGCCGTTGTCCTCGGTCATCTGGATCGTACCGGAAGACTTTGCGAGGATCGCGCCGTTCTTCGGGCGGCGGGATTCAAACAGCTCCTCAACACGCGGAAGACCTTGTGTGATATCCTCTGCGTTTGCGATACCGCCCGTATGGAAGGTACGCATCGTCAGCTGGGTACCCGGCTCACCGATGGACTGTGCGGCGATGATGCCGACCGCTTCACCGACGGAGACAAGGTTGCCGTTTGCGAGGTTGACGCCGTAGCACTTTGCGCAGACGCCCTTCTTTGCCTTGCAGCCGAGCACGGAGCGGATGCGGACATGGGTGATGCCTGCGTCCACGATGCGCTGTGCGTCGTTGCTGGTCATGGCGCGCGTCTTCGGGATAAACAGCTCGGACTTCTCATCGCGGAGATCCTCGACGAGATATCTGCCGACAAGACGCTCCTGCAATGTTTCGAGGTCGCGCTCGCCGTCGTTGATGCAGTAGACTTCGATGCCGTCATCGGAGCCGCAGTCGATCTCACGGATGATGACATCCTGCGAAACATCGACCAGACGGCGGGTGAGGTAACCGGAGTCCGCGGTACGAAGTGCGGTATCCGCCAGACCTTTACGTGCGCCTCGGCTGGAGATGAAGTATTCGGAAATGTTCAGACCTTCACGGTAATTGGAACGAACCGGAATTTCGATCGTCGCACCGGATGTGTTCGCGATGAGTCCGCGCATGCCGGCGAGCTGACGGATCTGGTTGATAGAACCACGGGCTCCGGAATCCGCCATGATGTTGATCGGGTTGAACGGGTCGAAGTTTGCTTTCAGAGCCTCGGTGATCTGGTCGGTCGCATCCGCCCAGACCTTACAGACCTTCTCATACTTGACCTCGCCGGAGATATAGCCGTACTGATACTGCTCGTTGAGCGCATCGACCTCTGCATCGGCAGCCGCGAGGATATCCTTCTTCTGCGGCGGGATGACCGCGTCGATGACAGCGACGGTCAGACCGGACTTGGTGGAGTACTTATAGCCGAGCGCCTTGATGCGGTCGAGCACTTCCGCAGTTGCGGTCACGCCGTGGACTTTCAGGCACTGGTCAATGATCTTGGAGAGCACGGACTTCTTGACGACCTGTGTGATTTCGAGGTCAAATTCATGCTCCGGATCGCTGCGGTTGACAAAACCGAGGTTCTGCGGGATGATCTCATTGAAGATGAGGCGTCCTGCGGTGCAGTCGATGATGCGGGAGACCTTCTGACCGTTGATCTCCTTGGTCATGCGCACCTTGATCTTGGAATGCAGGGTGATATCATGCTCATCATACGCCATCATTGCCTCATCGACATCACGGAAGACCTTGCCCTCGCCGGGCTCGCCGTCCTTGACCATGGTGAGGTAATAGGAGCCGAGCAGCATATCCTGTGTCGGGACCGCGACCGGCTTACCGTCGGACGGTTTCAGCAGGTTATTTGCTGCGAGCATGAGGAAGCGGGCTTCTGCCTGTGCTTCCGCGGAAAGCGGGAGATGCACAGCCATCTGGTCGCCGTCGAAGTCAGCGTTGAATGCGGTACAGACGAGCGGATGCAGTTTCAGGGCTCTGCCCTCGACGAGCACCGGCTCAAATGCCTGAATACCGAGTCTGTGCAGGGTAGGCGCACGGTTCAGGAGCACCGGATGCTCGCGAATGACATGCTCCAGTGCATCCCACACATCGTCGTTTGCGCGGTCAACCATTTTGCGCGCGCTCTTGATATTCTGGATCTTGCCGATATCGACAAGGCGCTTGAGCACGAACGGCTTGAACAGCTCCAGTGCCATTTCCTTCGGCAGACCGCACTGATACATTTTCAGCTCCGGACCGACAACGATAACGGAACGGCCGGAATAGTCAACACGCTTACCGAGCAGGTTCTGGCGGAAACGTCCCTGCTTACCCTTGAGGATATCGGAGAGCGATTTCAGCTTTCTGTTGTTCGGACCGGTGACGTCCTTGCCGTGGCGGCCGTTGTCGATGAGGGCATCGACTGCTTCCTGCAGCATACGCGCCTCATTGCGGACGATGATGCTCGGTGCATTGAGCTGGAGCATGCGCTCCAGACGGTTGTTTCGGTTGATGACTCTGCGGTAGAGGTCATTGAGGTCAGAGGTCGCATAGCGTCCGCCGTCGAGCATGACCATCGGGCGGATATCCGGCGGGATGACCGGCAGAATGGTCATGACCATCCACTCCGGACGGTTGCCGGACTGCCGGAATGCTTCGAGGATCTCGAGACGCTTCAGCAGCTTGCCGCGCTTCTGACTTTTCTGCGAGGTGGATCTGCCGGTGGATTTTTCATCCAGCTTGCGGACTTCCTCTTTGAGCTGATCGCATGCCATGACGAGGTTGTTCTTCCATTCCTCATCCTCGCAGGCTGCGCAGAACGAGCACTCACGGCAGTTGTGGCCGAGGTCGCAGTTCTTGCAGGCTTCGAGCTCATCCGGTTCGAGGTTGAGCTTGCCCTCTGCGATCATCTGGTCGCGGAACTTGTCGTAGCGGTCCTGACTGTACTCCTGCAGCAGGTGCAGAATACCCTCTGCGCCGATCTCCGCCTTGAACTGACCGGGATACTTCTGCGCGGCATTCTGATACTCCTCCTCGGAGAGCGTCTGCTGCTTGAGCAGACCGGTCACATACTGACCTTCATGCACCGGATCCGGATCGCCCGGATCGGTGACGATATATTTTGTGAAATAGATGACTGCTTCGAGATCCTTCTGGGAGAGGTCGCCGAGCACCTGACGGATGCATGCCGGCGTACCCTTGAAATACCAGATATGCGCGACCGGCGCTGCCAGCTCGATATGTCCCATACGCTCGCGGCGCACCTTTGCGCGGGTGATCTCAACGCCGCAGTTCGGGCAGACCTTGCCCTTGAAGCGAACCTTCTTGAACTTTCCGCAGTAGCATTCCCAGTCCTTTGTCGGTCCGAAGATCTTTTCGCAGAAAAGACCGCCCTTTTCCGGCTTCTGGGTACGGTAATTGATCGTTTCCGGACGTTCGACCTTGCCATAGCTCCACTTCTTAATCTGCTCAGGGGAAGCAAGACCGATCTTAATGGAATCAAAGGTGGTAAATTCCAATGTGTTCCCTCCTAAATTCTGTGTCGGAGTGCAGCGGCAGGCAGTGCATGTTCAATGGAGCCCATTGTCCGTGCGGCGCCTGTTGCCCGCTGCAAATCGCATATGCATAAAACCGTTTCGTGATCTGCTTGAATTACAGATCCTCGTCCGATGCACCGAACAGATCGTCAGAGAGATCCGTTTCGCTGTATGCAGCGGAATCATCGGAATCGTCGTAGCCGAACTCATCGTCCTCGTCGGCATCGCCTGCCGGCTGGTCGTGATCGACCTCATGTGTCTCGGTATCTTCGCCGTACATTGCGGTATTATAGCCCGCATCGCCCATATCGGTGTCTTCGTAATGCGTCGTATCTGCGGTATTTTCGTCATCGAAATCAGAGGAAGTGCGCGGCGGGAGATCATCGTCGAAGCTCATCTTGAGGTCGATCTCCTGCTGATCCTCGTCCAGCACGCGGACGTCCAGACCGAGGGACTGCATTTCCTTGATCAGAACCTTGAAGGACTCCGGAATACCCGGCTTCGGCACATTCTGTCCCTTGACGATCGCCTCGTAGGTATTGACACGGCCGGTGGTATCGTCGGACTTGACGGTCAGGATTTCCTGCAGCGTATAGGCAGCGCCGTAAGCTTCGAGCGCCCAGACCTCCATTTCACCGAAACGCTGACCGCCGAACTGTGCCTTACCGCCGAGCGGCTGCTGGGTGACCAGCGAGTACGGACCGACGGAACGCGCATGGATCTTATCGTCAACGAGGTGATGCAGTTTCAGATAGTACATATAACCGACGGTGACGCGGTTATCGAATTTCTCACCGGTTCTGCCGTCATAGACGGTGAACTTGCCGTCCTCAGAGAGCGGGATCGACGTGGTGTCGATGACCTTCTGCATCGGGCTGAGGGTAAAGGTCTGCGAATCCTCGCCTGCGTCCTTGAGTGCCTGCTTCTGCGCATTGATCTCATCATTGCGCTCCTGTGCAAGGCGGAAGCATGCGCGGATATCGTCCTCGTGTGCGCCGTCAAAGACCGGCGTCATGATATGCCAGCCGAGTGCCTTTGCAGCCATGCCGAGATGGACTTCGAGCACCTGACCGATGTTCATACGGGACGGAACGCCCAGCGGGTTCAGGCAGATATCGAGCGGCGTACCGTCTTCGAGGAACGGCATGTCCTCCTCCGGCAGAATGCGGGAGACAACGCCCTTGTTTCCGTGACGGCCCGCCATTTTGTCGCCGACGGAGATCTTGCGCTTCTGTGCGATATAGCAGCGGACGATCTGGTTGACGCCCGGTCCGAGCTCATCGCAGTTGTCGCGGTCGAAGATCTTGACATCGACAACGATACCGGATTCGCCGTGCGGCACTTTCAGGGAATTGTCACGCACCTCGCGTGCCTTTTCGCCGAAGATCGCGCGGAGCAGTCTTTCCTCAGCGGTCAGCTCGGTCTCGCCCTTCGGGGTGACCTTACCGACGAGGATATCGCCTGCATGAACCTCTGCACCGATGCGGATGATGCCGCGGTCGTCGAGGTCTTTCAGGGCATCCTCACCGACGTTCGGGATATCGCGGGTGATTTCTTCTGCGCCGAGCTTGGTATCGCGGCACTCCAGCTCATATTCCTCGATATGAACAGAGGTGAAGACATCCTCGCGGACAAGACGCTGATTCAGGAGAACCGCGTCCTCATAGTTGTAGCCTTCCCACGTCATGAAGCCGATGAGGGCGTTCTTGCCGAGGGAGATCTCGCCGTCGCAGGTTGCGGGGCCGTCAGCGATGACCTGACCTGCCTTGACCTGCTCGCCGACCGAAACGATCGGGCGCTGGTTGACACAGGTGCCCTGGTTGCTGCGCTGGAACTTGATGAGCTGATAGCGGCGGACATCGTCCTCGCGCTCGCCGGTCTTGACGACGATCTCATCTGCGCTGACCGCAGTGACCAGACCGTCTTCCTTTGCGAGCACGCAGACGCCGGAATCGACAGCCGCCTTATACTCCATACCGGTGCCGACGAACGGACGCTCGGTCTTGAGGAGCGGAACAGCCTGACGCTGCATGTTCGAGCCCATGAGGGCACGGTTCGCGTCATCGTTTTCGAGGAACGGGATCATTGCCGTTGCGACGGAAACGACCATCTTCGGGGAAACATCCATGAAGTCGATCAGCGAAGGATCGCATTCAAGGATCTGGTCGCGGTGACGCGCGGTGACGCGGCGTCTTGCGAATTTGCCGTCTTCGGTGAGCGGCTCGTTCGCCTGTGCGACATAGAAAGTATCTTCGACATCCGCGGTCATATAGACGACTTCGTCCGTGACAACGCCGGTGGTCTTATCGACCTTGCGGTACGGCGCCTCGATGAAGCCGTAGATGTTGATGCGTGCAAACGATGCGAGATAGGAGATCAGACCGATGTTCGGACCTTCCGGCGTCTCGATCGGGCACATTCTGCCGTAATGCGAATAGTGAACGTCACGCACCTCGAAGCCTGCACGGTCTCTGGTCAGACCGCCCGGGCCGAGCGCGGAGAGACGGCGCTTATGCGTCAGCTCTGCGAGCGGGTTGTTCTGGTCCATGAACTGCGACAGCGGAGAGGAACCGAAAAATTCCTTGATCGCCGCCGTGATCGGACGGATATTGACAAGCGTCTGCGGGGTGAGCGTTTCGGCATCCTGTGCCTGAAGGCTCATGCGCTCGCGGATGACGCGCTCCATTCTTGCAAAACCGATGCGGAACTGATTCTGGAGCAGCTCACCGACCGAACGGATACGGCGGTTGCCGAGGTGGTCGATGTCATCGGTGTGACCGATGCCGTCGCAGAGGTTGCAGAAGTAGCTGATCGTTGCGAAGATATCGTCCTTGACGATGTGCTTCGGCACGAGGATATCCTTATTGGTACGGATCGCCTGACCGAGCTTTTCGGCATCGCCGTCTGCTTCCTCGAGCAGATCGCGGAGCACTCTTGCGGAGACCTTCTCGTTGATGCCGTATTCCTCGGCGCTGAAGCCGTCGATGACAGCCGCGGCATAGGGCGTGATATCGACCATGCCGGAGCCGACGACCTTGACCTCGCGCTCGACAAATTCCGCGACGAGCTCATGCTTCTTCTCATCGACATGCGTTTCGCGGACTTCCGCCTCGACATATGCCTCATAGACACCTGCCTGCTCGATCTCCTGTGCGAGTGCAGCGGTGATCTTTGTGCCGGTGTCGGCGATCATCTCGCCGGTCATGAAGCTGATGACCGGTCTGGAGAGCACCTGATCGACCAGACGGGCGCCGATGCCGAGCTTTTTGTTATACTTATATCTTCCGAAGCGGCAGAGATCATAGCGCTTCGGATCGAAGAACAGGTTGTGGACGAGCTGCTTTGCGCCGTCGATCGTTGCCGGATCGCCCGGGCGGAGCTTCTTGTAGACCTCAAGCAGCGCCTCGTTGATGTTCTTCTCGGCGTCATCGGTGACGCCGTCCTCTTTCTGTTCAATGGTCGCTTTCAGTCTGGGATCGTCACCGAACATTTCGAGGATCTCCTCGTTCGTACCGACGCCGAGTGCGCGGATGAACTTGGTGATCGGGATTTTTCTGTTCTTGTCGATCTTGACGGAAACGACGTCATTGGAATCCATCTCGTATTCGAGCCACGCGCCGCGGTTCGGAATAACGGTGGTATTGAACAGGCTCTTGCCCGACTTATCGCGTGTGAAGCTGTAATAGACGCCCGGAGAACGAACGAGCTGCGAAACGATGACACGCTCCGCGCCGTTGATGACGAAGGTGCCGCTCTCGGTCATCAGGGGCATATCGCCCATGTAGATCTCGCTGCTGGTAACCTCGTCGGTCTCCTGATTCCAGAGCCGTGCCTTGACTCGCAGCGGGGCGGCGTATGTTGCGTCGCGTTCCTTGCACTCTGCGATCGTGTATTTCGGGGTATCGTCGATGCGGTAATCAATGAAGCTGAGCTGAAGATTGCCGTTGAAGTCGGAAATCGACGCCACATCACGGAATACCTCACGCAGACCTTCCGTCAGAAACCACTCGTAGGATTTTTTCTGCACCTCGATGAGGTTCGGCATCTGCAAAACCTCGTCGATCTTGCCGAAGCTCTTACGTGTGTTTTTTCCGACCTGAACGTCCTTGACCGAAACCGCTGTCTGCGTCTGCACGTCCGGATTGGTTTTAGGGCTCATGGGCAAAAACCTCCTGTCTTTTGTATCAGGGCGCATCACTCCGCGCGGGAAAGCCGCTTTTTGCATATCTGACAAAAAGGGGCTTGACAAGCTGCGGAATCTATGCTATACTATTACGCGGAGAAAAGCCGCTTGTGCCTAATCAGGCATTCTACTATTATAGTCTATAACAGGCGGTTTGTCAAGCATTTCCGTGAATATTTGGTAATCCTGCCGCGATTCGGTCAGCCGTTTCGCGGCATTTTTGTTGTCAGAGACAGAGAACACATGTTCACGGCTTTTGGAATGCAGAAAAATTTCGTTTCATATCTCCGTTTTGCCCAAAGAATGCACCTGAAAATTTGACGTTACGCAAAAAAGTCATAAAGGTTACAGGAAATACTAAACAAACTTGCAATTTGTTTTCTGTCGAATGCTCCGAAAATCGCTTTACCTACTTGATTTCTGAAATTCTCTGTGCTATAATGCCGACAGAACCGGTTCTCACGGCAATGCTCGTGAAAAGAAACAATATAATTTCATTTTATATCATTTGTATGATCTATGTATCGCTAGGGCTATTCATGAAAACACAAACACAGTGCAAAAATTTGATTTATTTTTGAATGGAGGATTCAAGCAATGAAAAAATCGGTTAAGAAAATCACATCTCTCGCAATGGCAGCAGCAATGGGCTTCAGCGCGATCGGCATGACCGGCGCGGCACCGATCGCCCGTCTGTTTGCGGATAACGCGATCGTCGCAGAAGCGGCAGCCGCGTGGTATCCGACAAGCCAGTCCGCAATCACGGTGAATACTGCGACCAATTTTGCAGCACTCGGCTCTACCAACGCAGAGACTGCGGTCAAAAACAAGCTGAAAAGCGCGCTCGGCAATGCTGCGCTGATGACCGGCGTCTACCGCAATTACCGCGTTGTCTACTCGACGCAGACCAACAACAGCTATAACAATGTTGTGCTGATGTATGATCCGGCAAAGCATCCGGATCTGGATCAGGCATTCTTCGGCAATCAGCTTGCGAAGGGCAAGAGCTGGACGCTGCGGTATTTGCAGTACATCAACACGCTGAAGCAGCTCAGCGGCGTGATGACCGGCTCCAAGCAGTATCTCCCGTTCATTCTCGACGGCTACACCGGCAGCACACCGGTCGGCAACTCCAACTGGAACGGCTCCTGCATCCGTCTGAACGCAGGCGCATCGACCGGCTTTGAGGCAGGCGTTGCAGGTCTTTCCGGCACCTACTTCACATGGACCACGCTGCACGAGACTGCACATGCTTATAAAAACGCAAACACATACAAGTTCCTCAGCTCCGATGATGTGTACTGCAATCTGCGTGCGCTCTGCGCGATCCGTGCGCTGAAACACAACGGCGTTTACGTGCCGCAGGTCATCCGCGACAACAATTCCGGCCCGCTGTTCTATCAGAACAAGCGTTATGAGAGTGTTACCGCGATGCAGTATGCGGTCAAGGATATCACTTCGGATTACAATTCGATCGCAGCTGTGTCGGACGTGAACGATCTCAGCGGCGGGCATTTCTTCTATCGCCTCGGTGTGCTTCTGCACGAAGGTCTCGGCATTGATCCGTGGAGTGTTGCTTATACGAACGGCAACACGATCAACACCACATGGAACAGCAGCACGTTCAATTCCGGCTGGGACAGCCTCTATGCGCTCTGCATCAGCGATCCGGGCTATATCAGCGCATCGTTCATGACCAATGCGAGAAGCATTTATCTGGACTATGCGGAAACCATGACCGAAGATCTGACCTATCAGTACAACGGCGTGACCTATACCTCTGACATGACCGAGGATGTCCTGATGGCGCTGATCACAAAGATCCCGTTCCACGGCGCGTGGATCTGCTCGAAGTCGCTGGTGCACGGACTTTCCTCGCTGGATCTCCTTGCGAACCGCAAGGATTCGTTCCTCAATGAGATCTGCTCCGACAAGATCCCCGGCAACAACAATATCACCTACTGGCAGTTTGCGAACAGGATCGTCCAGTAATGCGCGTGTGATTCCTGCTTTTCATTATTTCGTTCTTCACTTTCATAGATTGTCCGGCGTCTGTACGGACAAACAGAGCCCCTGCATGCCTTTGCACATGCGGGGGCTCTGTATGATTGAGATTTACAGTTATTCACTTTTCTTTTTTCATCATTCACGATTCACGCTTTCTGCTGCGTGAACATCAGCTGTATTTCCGTTTGCGTGTTGATTATGCATGTCGCGTTTGTATGTCCGCTTTTGCATGTAAATATGCATATCAGAATGTATGTCCGGTTTGTGCATGTCGCGTTTGAATGTCGGTATGAATGTGATTATGCATGTCAGAATGAATGTCCGTTTGCATGTCCTCAAAGAAGTATCCGCTTCGCGGATTTTATTTAAGAATGGGGACTTCTTGATCGCACACGTTTTGCAAGCAAAACGGCTCAGTTTGCCAAAGGCAAACTGGAGTCCCCAAGCCCGCCAAGCTCTTGAACGCTGGGGGAGTTTCGCCCGTTGCGACGGGCGACCAGAGGCTCTTGCACGCTTCGCTATGAGTTTGCAAGCAAACTCACTCTGGACTCCGCGAACTTTTGAAAAAGTTCGATCAAAACTTTAATCCTGTGCGCGCCGGATGCGTAGTTTGTGATTTGGATGCGTCGTAAAAAAGGCGTCAACCGTTTTCTGATCGACGCCTTTTTATTCTTATAATGGGGTCTGGGGGTTACGCCCCCAGCAGGGTTTGGGGCGGAGCCCCATTATAGATCATCGCGCAGCGATACCTCTATCAAAACTTTTTGCGGATGTCGGCAAGGCGGTTCAGCGCTTCGTTGAGCGTTTCGTTTTTCTTGGCAAAATGGAACCGGATGTAGCGGTTTTCAGGCTCGCGGAAGAAGCTGGAACCCGGCACGGCGCCGACGCCGACGCGCTCTGCAAGATGCTCGCAGAATGTGAGGTCGCTCTCATAGCCAAACTCGGAAATATCCAGCAGAATATAGTATGCGCCCTCCGGAACCGTGTGCGCAATGCCGATGCGGTCGAGTCCTTCGAGGAACAGCGTCCGCTTTTCGGTGTATTCCGCCTGCAATGCGGCATAGTAATCATCACCGAAGCGCAGTCCCGTGACGGCGGCTTCCTGCAGGGGCGCTGCGGCACCGACGGTCAGGAAGTCGTGCACCTTTTTCACGGTATCAATGACTTCCGGCGCCGCGATCACATAGCCGAGACGCCAGCCCGTAATGGAATAGGTCTTGCTGAGCGAGCTGCACTGAATGGTGCGCTCCCACATGCCCGGCAGCGTCGCGATATAAGTATGCTTGTGCGGCTGATAGAGAATGTGCTCATAGACCTCGTCGGTGATGACGAATGTATCGTATTTTTTCGCGAGATCCGCGATGATTTCGAGCTCTGCGCGCGTGAAGACCTTGCCGCACGGATTGGACGGGTTGCAGAGGATCAGCGCCTTCGGATGCTGCCGGAATGCGGCTTCGAGCACATCGGCATCGAATGTGAATGCGGGCGGCACGAGCGGCACATAGATCGGCTCTGCGCCCGAAAGGATCGTATCTGCGCCGTAATTCTCATAGAACGGCGAGAACACGATGACCTTGTCGCCGGGGTTCGTCACGCTGAGCATCGCAGCCATCATTGCCTCGGTGCTGCCGCATGTCACGACGATCTCGCCGTTCGGATCGATGGCTCTGCCGGTGAAATGCTCGTATTTATCGGCAAGGGCTTCGCGGAAATTCTGCGCGCCCCATGTGATCGAATACTGGTGGAAATCCTCGCGCGTGACCTCTGCAAGCCGGTCGAGAATGGGTTGCGGCGGTGCGAAATCCGGAAATCCCTGCGAAAGATTCACCGCACCGAACTGATTGGAAATGCGCGTCATGCGGCGGATGACGGAATCAGTGAACCCTGCGGTTCTGGATGAAAGTGTCGGCATAAAAGCTCCTCCTGATAATAAACCTATTCTTTTCGTAGACATACTATGTAATACTATAACACAGGAAGCGTACTTTGTCAAGGCGATTTTTGAAATTTCCCTGTTTGCATACCGATTTTGTATGAATTGCGAAGCGGAGCGTCCGATTTTCCGCAAAAAAACGTGGAATTGCCCATAGGTCATGCACTTGAAACTACGTGTCGGATATGGTATAATAAAAACAGAACGTGTGCCTGCAAGAAAGGAGAACAGCATGAAAATTTCAACAAAGGGCAGATACGCGCTGCGAATGCTGATCGAGCTCGCGATGCATCAGGATGAGGGGTTCGTATCTTTGAAGGAGATCTCGGAGAATCAGGGCATCTCCAAGAAATATCTGGAGCAGATCGTTCCGATGCTGAACAAGAGCGGGATCCTGCGCACAAACCGCGGCAACAAGGGCGGCTACATGCTTGCGAAATCGCCGCGGGAGTGCACGGTCGGGGATGTACTGCGTGCGACAGAGGGCAGTCTTGTGCCGGTCTCCTGTCTGGAATACGATGTCAATGAGTGCCCGCGGGCGGAGTCCTGCGCGACGCTTTTTGTGTGGCAGGGGCTCTCGAAGGCGGTCACGGATTATCTGAACAGCATCACGCTGCAGGACATCATTGACCACACCGTCGAAGAAGTCGGCGACGACTACTGCATCTAATAGGCGGGCGGGGCGGGGAGCCCCCGCTGGCATATCCCTCCGGGAGCCGGCAGCGTGGTTCTCCCAGCATTCGCGGTACACGCCGCTAGACGCGGCTTCTGTGGCGTAACTGCTCCCAGCACTGCGCCCCACAGACGGAACAAGAACGCGCAGACAAGTCCTCGCAAGCGTAACCGGCGCGCACAGGATTAAAGTTTTTGGTCGAGCTTTTTTCAAAAAGCTCGCAGGTCGAGGGCAGCGCCCTCGTCGCCCGTCGCAACGGGCGAAATTCCCCCGCGTTCAATTTCGGGAAGAAAGAGGCTTGGAGAAAGCCCCCCTTTTCAAAGGGGCAGCTTTCTCCATTCTAAATAATATCCGCGAAGCGGATACATCTTTAAGGACATACAAACGGACATGCATCCGACATCCAAACGCAACATGCAAAATCGGCATGCACAAATCCTGCACGCATTCCGATGTACACCATAAAAATGAATGGTGAAAAGCCGTGTCCCGCAAAACGCTGCGGAATATGCAAAATATCCAAACGCGAAGTGACAAATGTATCACATCTTGTGCGACTGTACAAAAGTGATGCATTTGTCACTTTTTCGCTTGACTTCCGTGATAACATGTGATATACTTGTCACAAGAGGTGAGAAATACATCACCCAAGCAAGGAGATATCATGATGAAACAGAATGCAAAACGATCTGCGGCGGTTCCGCTGCGCAAACTCCACATCTGCCTGACCGCAGGCTGCGGCGCGATCAGCCTGACCATGCTGCTGACGGCATACGCCATGCTCTCCGGACAGAGCCGGACGGTGCAGCGGATCCTTTCCGTGCTGTTTATCCTCGCGGCGGCAGCCTTCCCCGTCATCTTTTACGCGATCACCAACGGCAGACGCATCGAGCCGGCGGATGAGCTCGCCATGACGAACATGAACACCGCCCGCAGATGGTCGGGCACGATTTTGCTGATCGCGGCGGCATTGGCAGCGGTCTGCTGGCTGCTGTTCGGCAAGCCGGTCACGGTCACATTCACGGCACTTTCGTTTCTGCTGTGCCTCGGCTGCATCGCGACGCTGTATGCGGCGGTCACGTCCGCATGCTTTCTCGTGATCGACCGCAGCAGCACGGCAGCAGAAGATGAGGAGGATGCATGATGAAACAGAACACAAAAATGCTCTCGTTCCGGCAGTATTATCTGCGGGAAGCGGTGCTTTCAATTTTCAGCGCGGCGCTCTGGCTGGTGCTGACGGTGTGCGATACGCGTGTGTTTCCGGATACGGAAAAGCCGAAAGCGAATCTGCTGCTCTGGATCGCGGCGCTTGTCTGCTGCCTGCTGGTCGGCGCACTCCGGATCAGATTTTCCGCGGAGCATGACAAAATGGATGAGCTTTACCGCGCAAATCTCGCAAAGACCAATTCCGTCTTCGTCTTTGTGATCATGGGGCTGCTGCCGATCCTTTCGATACCGGTTTTCGCGGTGCTGCGTGCAAAACACATTGTCCTGACGTTCTCGCCGCATATGGGCTGGATCTTCGTGACCATGTTCCTGCTGAACGCGCTGCACAGCTTCATCGGCATGTATGTCGAGGGCAAAGACAGCAGCGAGGAGGATGACTGATGCCGGAACAGAATCTCACCACAAAGCTGCGGGAATACCGCGCGAAAACCGGCATGAAGCAGGGCGAACTGGCAGAACTGGTCGGGGTGCGCCGCGAGACGATCATCCGGCTGGAAAAAGGTCAGTATAACCCCTCGCTGAAGCTGGCAATGGACATCGCAAAGGTTTTCGGCACGACCGTTGAGGAGCTGTTCTCCTTTGAGTGAGCCGTCCGATACTACTATAATATAGGGGCGAATATCATGTCAGTTGCGTTATTCATTGACAAAGGAAAAGACTGCAGCGATCCGGACAACGAGACCGTTGAGGTGATTCCAGTATCATTTGAAACTGTCTGGCACGCAGTCTGGATGAAGGCGATCCGCGAATGCAATATCTCGCTGTTTACGTATTTCCGCCATTTTTCTGTTGCCCAGATGCCGGAGGTGCTCGAAGAACTCGACAGGATCTATGACTGGGTACAGGTCAACGGCGGGGATGATACCTCGTATGTTTCATGGCGGATCCATGACGAGCTGAAACCGTTTCTCATACAGTTTTATCAGGATCACAAAGATGAGGACTATTGGTTCTGCTTGGTATAGCATTTCATCAGTCGAAAAAAACACAATGCCCCTGCGTGCCTTGTCACACGCAGGGGCTGTTTTGTTCTGTTGGAATCATTTTTGCATTTCAAAGAAATGCCGAGGGTTCCGCATTGGAGAGCAGCATGCCGGCATTGTTCTTGACTCTGCGGTAATTCTGCGACGGCAGACTCCGCTGCAGGATCCGCATTGCATCGGCAAAATGCAGCGGCTGCTCCACTTCCCGCGAACCCGTCGCGACGAAGTGCGCATATTCATTCACCAGCAGGTAGAGCGTCAGCTTCCGGTGCTCCTGCCGGAGCAGTCCGTTCACGGAAATTTGCAGCAGGATCCCCGCCTGCTTCAGCGCGATCCAGTCTTCCGGCGTCCAGAGGTCGAACAGCCGGTCGGCATCCGCCGCGATCGGACACATCCCGCTGACGATCCGCAGTCTGGACAGATCCTCGCAGAGCGTGCCCCGGATCGGTTCCGCAGGCAGGTCGATCAGAAAATAGGACGATCCCCCCACCGCAAACGGCTGCAGCGCCCGCGCATGTGCAAGGCAGTAGCTGAACGGGAGCACCGCGCCGCCGACGATCCGCATCGGGGGTGCAGTCTCCGAAAGCGCCGCAAGCTTTGCATCGCGCAGCGCAAGAAAATCCTCTGCCGGCATTGCCGCCGGATCGAAATACGGCGCGGCAACTGCCTGCTTGATATTGCTTTCCTGCAGCTCGGAGATCCGCGCAGCAGCTTCGGTTTCCGTCATCGGACGGTTGCCGAGGCCGGCGAGCTCCGGCAGCAGATTGGAATGGATATCCACATAATAATTCATGATGCAGCATTGCCCCCCTCTGAACAAATCTGCTTTTCATGCGGTTTCTGTACTATATTGTAGCATAGAA
The DNA here is from genome assembly GCA_001603005.1 of Clostridiales bacterium Firm_04. Taxonomy (GTDB): domain Bacteria; phylum Bacillota; class Clostridia; order Oscillospirales; family Ruminococcaceae; genus Firm-04. The sequence continues at coordinate 28,305 of LVAJ01000030.1, read as the reverse complement.
AACCGGAATTGTCAACGATTGATGCAGTTTCATCTGCAAAAAAAGAAATGATGAACAAAGCGGATCCGGTCAGTATCGTGCAAAATGCCGAAATCACAGAACGATTCCCGAAACCGCATGCTTTTTCAGCGAGAATCACGGTTTTCCCATTGACAAATACGTGCGACTATGATAAAATAAATATAACTATCAGTATGCGGAAGTGTATTCCATACATTCGGGAGAAAGGGGGGATTCCTGATGCTGAATGACCGTCCGCTGTTCGCGCTCTGTACGTCCCGGATCCAGAATCCGGAGATCTACGAAAGTGTGCGCGCATTTGTGCGGGAGGCGCATTCCCGCGGCTACGGCGTGCTCGTGTTCAACTCCGGCTTCGATACCAATACGCACCCCAGCACGCTGACGGAGGCAAGCTGCGCCAGCGTCTTTGACCTGATCCCGTTTCAGTATACGGATCTGGTCGTTGTGATGCACGAAACGATCGGCAACCGCATTGTTTCGGATATGATCGCGGCGATCGCCAAGGAGCACCGGACGCCGCTGCTCAGCTATGACGGCGTGATGGACGGAGTCCCGTCTGTCTATTCCTATTCCGATCAGGCATTCGGCGATCTGCTGGAGCATGTGTTCGGCACGCACCGCTGCAAAAAGGTCGATCTGCTGACCGGCATTCGCGGGCATTACGGCTCCGAAAGCATGGTCTCGTCATATAAGGCGGCACTGCGCCGGCATCATCTCCCGTTTGATGAGGAGCGCCTCGGCTACGGCAATTATCAGGAGCGCCGCGCCGACGGCATCGCGGAAAGCTTCCTTTCCTATGATACACCCGACGCGATCGTCTGCGCCAGCGACGAAATGGCGATCGCGGTATGCGCCGTTCTGCGCAGGCACGGTCTGCGCGTGCCGGAGGATGTGATCGTCACCGGCTCGGACGGCATTGTGATGGAGCAGTTCCATTCCCCGCGCCTGACCACCTGCCGCAAGGACTATGCAAAGCTCAGTGCGGCGGCATGCGATACCGCGGAAATGATCCTCAGCGGCGAGGATGTGCCGGAAATGCTCCGTGTTGAGCCGCTCCTGCACATTTCCGAATCCTGCGGCTGCTGCGTGACCGAGCACCGCGATCAGAATGAAGCGATCCGCGCACTCTGGCACAAGCTGCAGCTCTGCATCAGTCAGGAATCGGAGGAGCATTCGCTGCTCGGCGGCATGCTCGAACGCAAATCCCCGAACGTCATCGACTATCTCGACGTCATGTCCGGACGGATTCCGGAGAACTCGTATCTCTGCCTGCGCGATTCGCTCTGCGCGGAGCTGACCGACAGCAGTCTGCGGCAGTTCGCGGATGCATCCGAGCTGATGAGCACGGTCATGCAGAAGCAGTACGAAAAGCAGTTCCTGATGATCCCGCGCGCCAACCTGATCCCGAATCTCAAAGAGGTCATCGCGGCGGGCAGGACGGTTCTTGTCAATTCGATCTATATGCAGGGCGAGGTCTACGGCTATTATGCCTACTACGGCAGCAATATGGACGAGGAATGCTTCAAGCTCCCGAAGTTCATCCATACTGCCGGCAATGTCATCGGATGCAGCCTGTCTACATCCCGCCTGCAGTCCATGAACGAAAAGCTGGTCGCCGCGCGGATCCGCGATTCGTTGACCGGTATGCTCAATATGCACGGCGTCATGAAGATGCTCGGCGAACGCGTCCATTCGGAGAATCATGCCGGACAGCATCTCATCATGATCGTGATCGGACTGAACCGTCTGCGGCAGATCAACAGCATTTTCGGCAGGAGCGAGGGCGATCAGGCATTGCTCAGCCTTGCCAATGCGATCAGCGACAGCATCGACAGCGCAGCACTTGCGGCGCGCGTCGGCGGCGATGAGTTCCTCATTTCGTTCTTCGATACCGATACCCACATGAACACCGCGGAAGCGCTCATCAGCGTGCTGCGGCGCAGAATGATCAGCTATAATCAGGTTTCCGGCAAGAGCTATACGCTGGAAATTTCGGTCGGAAAGGTCTCCGCGGAGGTCACCGACCATATGTCGCTCGATTCGCTGCTGAATGAGGCGATCACGCTGAAGGATGAGCAGCGCATCCACAACCGGACGTCGCCGGAGGAAAAGCCGGAGATCTCCGAGGAGGACGTCGCCCAGATGGACCGCATCCTCAATGAGAACCTGCTCAGCTATTTCTTCCAGCCGATCGTCAGCGCGAAGAACGGGCAGATCGTTGCCTATGAAGCGCTGATGCGCACCGGCGCGGGCATGAAGGTCTCGCCGCTGGCACTGATCGCGCATGCCGCGAGCACGAACCGGCTCTATGAGATCGAGTGGCTGACCTATAATAATGTGCTGAAATATGTCGCGGCGTCCCGCGATAAATTCCGCGACAGACATATTTTCATCAACAGCATCCCCGGTCATTTCCTCAACGATACGGATTTCTCCAAATTGCAGGCGCAATACGGCGAGCTGCTCTCACAGCTGGTCGTGGAGTTCACCGAGCAGGCGGAGACCGAGGGCGAGGAGCTGCGCATGATTCAGGCGCGCTGTCAGGCGAACGGCATGGATATCGCCGTTGACGATTACGGCACGGGCTATTCCAATGTGACGAATCTGCTGAAATATTCGCCGAATTATGTCAAGATCGACCGCGGACTCATCACCAATATCCACGAGGAGCCGAAAAAGCAGCATTTCGTGACGAATATCATCGAATTTGCACATGCGAACGGCTTCATGGCGCTGGCGGAAGGCGTTGAGACCGCCGAGGAGCTGCGCGCCGTCATCCGCTTCGGTGCGGATCTCATTCAGGGCAATTTTACATCTGTGCCGAATGCCGTCCCGCTCGAAACGATCCCCGACCGCATTGCCGCGATGATCGTCAAGTTCAGCGCGAGTGCCGCAAAGCAGATCATGCAGAAGACCTATATGCTCTCCGGTGAGGAGATCATTCATCTTTCCAAGCTCGATGCGGAGCATTATACAGACCTGCTCGTTTCGCAGCCGGAGCTTGAGATCATCGGCGATTTCAATGAGGCAAGCGGCATCCATATCAAGATCAAGGACGATACCGACTGCCACATCATCCTGCGCACGACGCGTTTCTGTGCGCCGCAGCAGATCGTCTCGCCGGCGATCACGCTCGGCAAGAATACGCATGTGACACTGGAATTTGTCGGCGACAACCGCATGGATACCGGCGGCATCCTTGTGCCGGAGACCAGCTCGCTCCGCCTCACCGGAAAGGGCAATCTCAGCATCCGCGCGGATGACACGAAGGCGTTCGTCATCGGGCATGATCCGGATTTTGTCTGCGGTGATATCACCATTGACCTTGCCGGCTGCCTGAATATCCTCTCGAACGGCAATCAGTGCGTCGGCATCGGCTCCGGACTCGGCAAGGGACAGAAAATTTCAGTTGTCGGCACAAAGCTGTTCTTTGAGATGAGCGGCAAGACCGGTGTCGGCATCGGTACGCTGGACGGCGGCGCGGAGCTTGCGCTTTCCGGCTGTGAAGCAGATTTCACGCTCCGAATGGCAAACAGTGTTGCGATCGGCACGGACGAGGGCTTTGCAAAGGTGCGCTGCAATACGGCGAGCCTGAGCTTCCGCGGCTCCGGCACGACGGTCTGCTGCATCGGCTCGCGCACGGGCGGCGGAGAGCTGTTCCTGCGGGATACGGCGATCCTTGCCGAGGTGACCGGACAGAATGTTCTGGTTGCCGGCTCCGGCGATTCGGTTCCGCGCATCAGCCTGCGGCACTGTAAAGCAGAAATCCGCGCAGAGGGTATGCGCGCAATGGACTTCGGCAGCTATGAGTCAGACGCAGATCTGCTGGTGCTGGATTCCGATCTGGACGTCACGATCCAGAGTGCAAAGGCGATGCATTTTGCAGCCGATCCTTCGCACTGTGTACATACCGGCGGCGCAAGCAAGGTGGCTATCAATCAATGAGTTTACATTATCTCTGGATTCCGGCGGGTTATCTGCTCGGAAACATCAATACTGCCGCGATCATCGCGCGCTGCAAAGGCTTTGATATCCGGCAGAAGGGTTCGGGCAATGCGGGCGCCTCGAATGCGCTTGTCACAATGGGCAAGGGCGCGGCGGTGACCTCGGCGCTGGTCGATATTCTGAAAGCATTTCTGCCGGTCTGGCTGCTGCTGCATGTGATCCATTTGCCGGAATCGTGTGCGCATGTGCCGGTTCTGACCGGAGCAGCTGTCATTCTCGGGCACATGTTCCCGTTCTGGATGCAGTTCCGCGGCGGCAAGGGGTTTGCCTCGCTGCTGGGGTTCTCGCTGGCGGCGGACTGGCGCATGTGTCTGGCATGCGTTGTGCTGCTGGGCATTCTGCTGCTGGTGACGCGGTATATCGCGCTGGCGACGGTCAGCAGTGCGGTGCTGGTGCCGGTATGGCATCTTGTCCGCACGCGTGATATGCTGGAATTTGCGGTGCTGGCGGTTGTCGGCGTGATTATTATTGTGAAGCATATCCCGAATCTGAAGCGCATTGCAAGCGGCACGGAGATCGGTTTCCGCAAGGAGCAGGTCACGGAGAAGCCGCAGCCCGATGCGGACGAAAAATCAGAGTAAGCGAACACCCCGAAACGGCAGGTCAGACTGCTGTTTCGGGGCGTTTTTCGCTTTTATGGTGTATGTCGGGATGCAGGTTATATTTGCATGCCGGATTTGTGCATGTCGCGTTTGGATGTCAGGATGCGTGTCTGATCTGTGTATGCCCGTTTGCATGTTGAATGAATGTTGCGTTTGCATGTCGGAATGCATGTCCGGTTGCATGTCCTCAAAGAAGTATCCGCTTCGCGGATATTATTTAAGAATGGGGACTTCTATCGCAAGTCCCCAAGCCCGCCAAGCTCTTGAACGCTAGGGGAGTTTCGCTCTCTGCGGAGAGCGACCAGAGGCTCTGCCTCTGGACTCCGCGAACTTTTGAAAAAGTTCGATCAAAACTTCAATGCTGGTGCGCGCCGGTTGCGCTCGTGGAGACTTGTCTGCGCGCTCGGTAACGTATGCGGGGCGCAAATGCTGGGAGCAGTCGCGCCACAGAAGCCGCGTCTAGCGGCGTGTACTGCGAATGTTGGGCGAGCCACGCCGCCGCCTCCCGGAGGGATATGCCAGCGCGGGCTCCGCGCCCGGAGGGATATGCCAGCGGGGGCTCCCCGCCCGGAGGGAAATGCCCGCGGGGGCTCCCCGCACATTTTTCAGATGCCGGACATATCATCAAAAGGGGCGGGTGTGCGCCGGATCTCCCCGTGCGAGGTCAGGATCCCCGATTCCAGCACGTCCACCAGCCCGTAAGACGGCGAAAACTGGTCGCGCGGCTGCGCTGCACTGCCCGGATTGAACAGATGCACCCCGTCCACATAGCGGTCAATGCGCACATGCAGATGCCCGAACAGCACCAGATCCGCACCGTCCTGCCTGGCGGTCTGAATCAGATTCTCCGGAAAATCCCCTGAAACATACCGGTGCCCGTGGACGGCAAGCGCCTTGTGACCGTATGGCAGCGGGATCGTCCTTGCAAGCGGGATCATCGGATTGTGGTCGCAGTTGCCGCGTACCTGCAGCAGCTTCGGCGCAAATTCGGGATGCTCGCTGAGGAATCGCTCCGTTTCATATTCGCCGTCGCCGCAGTGTACGATCATGTCCGCATCGCTGTGCATCAGCAGCACATGCCGCAGTACATCGTATCTGCCGTGGGTATCCGAAATCACAAGAATTTGCATGCATTTCCGCTCCTTTGTTCTGTTTTGCTTTATTATAGCATATCATAAAGCAAAAAGCAATGGATTTGTGCGAAGATTCTTTCAGCCGATAGATGACGGGGTGCATTTGGTAATGGTGGGTATATTGGGTAATGGCGGGGTGCAGTCACCTATGAGAAGCCGCGAATAGCGGCGTGTACTGCGAATGTTGGGCGAGCCACGCCGCCGGCTCCCGGAGGGATATGCCAGCGCGGGCTCCGCGCCCGGAGGGATATGCCCGCGGGGGCTCCCCGCCCGGAGGGATATGCCCGCGGGGGCTCCCCGCAAGCCGCGTTTAGCGGCGTGAACCTGCGATTGCGGGGACAGTCCGCGAAACCGGCTCACGAAGGATATCGGCTGCGGGCACTGCCCGCCGAAAGGAGTTATCTTATGGAAAAACCGAAAAATAATGCGCAGCTTCAGGCAATGCTGAATGTCGTCAGCAGCAAGCTCGGCATTCCTGCCGAAACGCTCCGGCAGGAGCTCGAAGCCGGAAAATTTGACCGCGCGATCGCCGGCATGAGTCCGCAGAATGCTGCAAAATTCAAGCAGGTGCTTGCAAATCCGGAAAAGCTCAATCAGATGATGAACAGCAAACAGGCAAAGGCACTTTACGAAAAGCTGACCGGCTGAATCCGCATGCAGAAAAGGGGGCGCGTCCGGTGGATGACCTGACACAGAAGCTGCAGGCGCTGCTTTCCGATCCGGAGAGCATGCGCAATCTCTCGGAGCTGGCGGCGATGCTGCAGGAACCGCAGTCCGATGCGCCGCCCGAACAGTCCGCGCCGGATCCGAAACAGGCGTCCGCGCCGGAAATGCCGGATTTTACAAAGCTGCTGGCGGTCGGGCAGGCGCTTTCGCAGGTGCAGCAGGATGAGACCGCGGCGCTGCTGCTCGCGCTGAAGCCGCATCTTTCGGAGCCGCGTCAGAAGCGCACCGATCAGGCGATCCGGATGCTCCGGCTCTATGCGGCGGCGGGCATCCTGCGGGAAAACGGGCTGCTTCAGGAACTGCTGGGCAGCGGATAAGCAGGCAGAAAGGGGGATCTTTATGGCGAACAGTGTGCCGATGTGGTGGATGCGCGGGAACAGCAGCGTCCGTGCGCCGGAAGCCGTCCGCGCGGAGATTCCCCCGCCGCCGCTTTTTCCGCCGCATGCAGAACCGTCCCCGCAGATTCCGGTGCTATCGGAGCTGACCGCGCGCCTGCGGCATCCGGACGGCGAAACGATGCTGCTGCTTGCTTTGCTCTATCTGCTCTGGCAGGAGCATGCCGACCGGAAGCTGCTGCTTGCGCTGGCGTACATTGTTCTGTGACAGACAAATCGTGAAAAAGCGGTATCGCTTCGCGATGATCTGAAATGGGCTTTCAGCCCAAGCCTGACCAAAGGGATGCATCCCTTTGGATTCCCATTATGATATAGAATTTGCCCCGAAGTGTTTCTGATGCGCTTCGGGGCAGTCTGCATAACGCGACCGTTTCCGGCATATGTGTCACAATCGCGCACAGTATTAAGATTTTGTTTTTTTCGTGCCGAAACATTGCATTTCCTGTCGATCTGTGTTATAATAAAGTGTATGACTACAATCTGAAAGGACGTTGCAATATGAACTGGGAATTTCAATTCCTCAACTGGATTCAGGATCATCTGCGCGGTGACCTCATGGATCGCATCATGCCGATCATCACAAAATTCGGCGACGGCGGCATTTTCTGGATCATCGTGGTGCTCCTGCTCTTTATCCCCAAGCGGACACGGAAATATGCGCATGTCGGTGCATTTGCGCTGATCTTCGGCGTCATCGGCGGAAACGTGATCCTCAAAAATGTGATCGCAAGACCGCGCCCGTTCTGGCTCGAAAACGGCAATCCCCTCGCACGGCTCGCCGTCACCGACCTGACTTCCCGCCTCTCCGTACACGAGGGCACCGGCATCATTCCGGAAGGCAGAACCGTCATGGAGCTGCTGGTCAAGGCGCCGAAGGACTTTGCGTTCCCCTCGGGACATACGCAGGCTTCCTTTGCCGCGGCGACATCCATTTGCATGTGGAGCAGAAAATGGGGCATTCCCGCGCTGATCCTCGCGGCACTGATCGCATTTTCCCGCATGTATCTGTATGTACACTACCCGACCGATATCCTCGGCGGTGTGCTGAGCGGCGTTGCATATGCAATGCTGGCGCTGGCGATCTGCAACAAGCTGTTCCGCAACAAGCCGTGGGACGGCTGTTACGGGAAAGTCCGCGCAAAGGCGCCGGCACCGCGTCACTGATACAAAGAATCCATTCGGACAAAATCCGGCTGCGAGCGGCAGAGTTCCGCTTGCAGCCGTGTTTTTTATGCTTGCTTTTTTGCAGGATTTATGGTATACTGGGGATACAATCAAAAGAATCATTGAATGGAAATGAGTTGAAAGAATTGAACAGAATCGAAGCACTTGCCGCAATTCTGCGGGAAGATGAAGCAGACGCAATGCTCCTGACCGGCGAGGTCAATCTGATCTATGTGACAAAAACAACGGCACTGGAAGGGCAATGCCTGATTTTTCCGGACGGACGCGCTCTGTTCGTGACCGACGGACGCTATACCGAGGTTGCGGAGCAGCAGTTGACGCCGCAGGGATTCCGTGTCATCACGCGGAGCAATCTGAGCGGACTGTATGATTTCCTGCGCAGCGTTCTGGAGCAGAACGAGGTGCGCAAGCTGATGTATGAGGATGATGTGCTGACGGTCGTGGAATTTGCACTGATGCGCGAGCAGCTCCAGATGACCTTCCAGCCGATCGGCGACCGCATCCGCAGTCTCCGCGCATACAAATCTTCCGAGGAGATCGACTGCATCGTCAGGGCGCAGCGCATCGCGGAGGCGGCACTGGAACGGCTCCTGCCGGAGCTGCATGCCGGCATCACCGAGCGCGAAGCCGCCGCAAAGCTGAATTACTACATGGCACTCGGCGGCAGCGAGAAGCCTTCCTTTGACACGATCCTGCTGTTCGGCGAGAACACGAGCAAGCCACACGGCGTTCCCTCTGACCGCGAACTGCGCGAGGGCGACTTTATCCTCGCGGATTTCGGCGCGGTTTATCACGGCTACCACTCTGACATGACGCGCACCGTTGCATTCGGGCATGCGACCGAGGAGATGCAGCGCGTCTACGAGACCGTTCTGCGCGCGCAGGCTGCCGCGGAGCAGGCTGCAAAAGAGGACATGCTTTGCTGCAATATGCATGAGGCGGCGGCAAATGTCATTGCAGAGGCGGGCTACGGGCAGTATTTCACGCATGCGCTGGGGCATTCTGTCGGGCTGGAGATCCACGAGATGCCGGTCGCATCCCCGCGCTGCGAGAAACCGCTCCGCAGCGGCATCATCATGACGGACGAGCCGGGCATCTATATGCCGGGGAAATTCGGCGTCCGGATCGAAGATATGCTGCTGATCGACGGCGACACACCGAAGAATCTGACGGCGTTTCCGAAAGCGCTGCGGATCCTGCCGGTCTGAAGCATACCGGAGTTTACCGATTCCGGAGCAAATCTGCGGGAAAGGAGGAATCGGCACATGAAGTATGTATGTTCTGTCTGCGGCTATGTCTACGACGAGGCTGCCGGCGATCCGGATAACGGCATCGCAGCGGGCACCAAGTTTGAAGATCTGCCGGAGGATTTCGTATGTCCGCTCTGCGGCGTCGGCAAGGATATGTTCGAGGCTGAATAATCCGAAATAAAAAACCTGTCTGACCGATGCGTTTTACAACGCGCCGGCTGACAGGTTTTTTGCATGTGCTTGTGGGAGCGCAGCTGTGCGCTCGGTAACGTATGCGGGGCGCAGCGCTGGGAGAAGTAACGTGTGAGAAGCCGCGTCTAGCGGCGTGTACCGCGATTGTTGGGTGAGCCACGCTGCCGCACTCCGGAGGGGAATGCCAGCGGGGGCTCCCCGCTGGGAGCAGTCACGCAGCAGAAGCCGCCCCGCGGCGTGTACTGCAAAATATGGGAGAGCCACGCTGCCGCACTCCGGAGGGATATGCCAGCGCGGGCTCCGCGCAAGCCGCGATCAGCGGCGTGTACCGCGATTGTTGGGTGAGCCACGCTGCCGGCTCCCGGAGGGAATTGGAAGCGGGCACTGCCCGCCCCGCGTTAAAACCGGTTCACCGGCTCGCAGCTGCCCATGAAATTGCGGCGATAGAGAATCCGCTCGCGCTGATCTTCCCCAAGATGCCGCAGCACCAGATAAAACGCCGCCGCAAGCGCCGCTTCCGCAGCAAGCACCGGAACCATCGGCTCCACAGCTACGCGCAGATCGAAAATCAGCAGCACCGCGCCCGCGATCATCGCCGCAATGCGCAGTCCCTCGGAACGCCGCAGGAACCATGCTGCCGCACCGAGCAGCGCCGCAGGGATCAGTGCCAGCATCCGCGCCTGCATGATCGCCTCGCTGTACCAGCAGCCCGTCAGCCGCACGCAAAGAAAACTGCATGCGATCATCGGCGCCAGATAGCAGAGCACCCCGCCTGCCGCATGCAGCGGCGTCTTTGCGCTGACGGCAATAAACGTGCACGCAACCGCCCACAGGAATACGCCCGATCCGATCATCTGCATCAGCATCAGGAGCATCCCCGGCAGCGACCATCCGCCGCATGCGCTGCCGATCGTTGTCATGAAGCCGGCAGCCGCACCCGCAGCCGCCAGCCAGAGCGGACGGTATTTTCTGTCCGTAAAGATCTTATAAAAAGTTCGCTCGTTCTGTTTCATCTGAAATCTCTCTCCTTGTTGATTTTCTGTAACAGCGCGCCGGTCAGCGGACGGAGCATCGCCGAAAGCACATATCCCGCCGCGCCGCCTGCCGTATTCGTGATCAGATCCGTGACATCGCCTGTCCTGCCGGCAAAGGGCTGCATCAGCTCGATCATCAGGCTGTAAAGGAATGTGCAGACCGCCGTTCCGATGAACAGCGGACGCTTCTGCACGAGCGGGCGCAGAAAGCCGTACGGCATCAGCATCAGCACATTCAGCCGGATCTGCCGCAGATAATCCCCGCGCCGCAGCCGCACATCAATAAACGGTTCGGTGTTCATCGGTATGCAGGGGCGCTCCCGCAGATACGGCAGCATCGGGATCAGCGGCATCAGCGTCACATAGAGCACCAGCGCAAAATGCAGATACATCAGCGTTTTCACGAGCAGGATGTCGCTGCCTTCCCGTTTCCAGCGCGGATGCAGGAACAGACAATAGATGCAGCCGAGCACCAGAAAATCCGGCAGATATCCGATCATGTTGTGCTGTCACCCCCCCGAAACTTGTCATCTTGTCATCACATCCCCGCGCGCAGGCGTCAGGAGCGCGCTGCTTTCTTTTCGCATCATAGCACAGTTTCGGGCTGAAAGCAAGGGATTTTCCCGAAAATTCAGGTTTTCTTTCATCATTCTTCATAATTGCGCCTGCAAAATCCCCGCGGAAAACAAAAGATGCATATTTTTCGCCAGATAATCCATTGCAAAAATTGCCGGAATATGCTATAATAGAGGTGTACCGATCCGTCAAGTCACGGAAATCAAAATGGGGAGGATGTCGCGTATGAAAACATTGAAACGAACTGCCGGATTTTCCGCACTGGCGCTGTCTGCACTGCTGCTGACGGGCTGCGGATCATCCATTCCGAAAAACACTGTCCACAGCATCGCCGATCTGAACGGAAAGAAGATCGGTGTGCAGATCGGCACAACGGGCGATACACTTGCCGGTGATATCGAAAATGCAACCGTGCAGCAGTTCACCAAGGCAGCAGACGGCGTTCAGGCGCTCCAGCAGGGCTTGATCGACGCGGTCATGGTGGACGAGGAAACCGCAAACACCTATGTTGCGGAGAACGAAGATATCGAAGTGCTCAGCGAAGCCTATGCCGATGAGCAGTATGCGATCGCAGTTGCGAAAGAAAATACGGCGCTGCTTGAGGAGATCAACGGCGCACTCTCACAGCTTTCTCTGAACGGCACCCTCGGCAGGATCAAGGATAACTATGAGGGCGATGAGCAGGGACAGCATCCCTATGAGGTGCAGAAGGGCGTCAACAGACCGAAGGGCAAGCTTATCATGGCGACGAATGCCGAATTTCCGCCCTATGAGGAATGGGAAGGCGAGGAGATCGTCGGCTTTGACGTTGATATGATGAACGCGGTCTGCGATTATCTCGGCTACGAGCTTCAGATCTCGGATATGTCGTTTGAATCGGTGCTTCCGGCGGTGTCCGGCGGCAGAGCCGATGTCGGCGTTGCGGGACTTTCCGTCACGGAGGAGCGCCTGCAGGAGGTCGCGTTCTCGGATGTGTATGCGACCACGCGTCAGGTCGTCATTGTCCGGAAGGATTGAGCGATCCGCGGGCATAAAAAAGCAGCAGCATTTCCGTTTTGTGCGGAGATGCTGCTTTTTTGTGCGATTCTGTCGGATAAAACAAAAACGTCCGTGCATTTCTGCATGGACGTTTCTTTTGGTGAGGATGAGCGGACTTGAACCGATGACCCCCTGCATGTCAAGCAGGTACTCTAACCAACTGAGCTACACCCTCACAACAGAAACTATTATACCACATGATTTGCGATTTGTCAACCCCTATTTTGAAAAAATCGAAAATTTTTCTGCGGCAAAAATGATGTGCGGGCAGTGCCCGCAGCCGTTTTCCTTCGGGAGCCGGCGGCGCGGCTCACCCAATATTCGCAGTACACGCCGCGGGGCGGCTTCTCATTCGCGACTGCTCCCAGCTACTTCTTTGAGGACATGCATTCTAATATACATATCTGCATGCAAAATCGACACGCAATCCACATGCCGCCGAGATACAAAATCATAATCCAAACAGACGCCCGATCTGCAATTCATGATACGTTCATTCCGAAATCATTGATTTTTTCTGAAATTTCTTGAAAACCCATTGCAAAACCGATCGAGATATGTTATAATATGTTCAAATCTTTGTCCGGTGCAGGGGCAGGGATCGCTATTCCATACCATCAATATGCTTTTCAATTTGTAAAAGGAGGCATTCTTATGATTACATGTCCGCATTGCGGATCTCAGAATCCGGATTACTACACGCAATGCCCGAACTGCGGCACATCGCTTGCCGGCAGCCGTCCGCAGCCGCAGCAGACAAACGGCTACGTGCATCCGGCATATATGGAACAGCCTGTCACCTCGATCGGACACTGGTTCCTGTGGTACCTGCTGATTTCGTTCCTGCCGCTGATCGGTGCGATCGTGATGTACGCATCCGTCAAGGATCCGTCTGCAAAGAACTTCGCAAAGCTCATGATCATCATGTATATCATTGCGATCGTGCTTTGCCTGCTGATCATTGCACTTGCAATTTCTGCCGGCATTTTCGCCAGCTATTAAGCTTTCGGATGTAAAACGAACAGGAGGGAAAATATTATGGCAAGATGTAATTCCTGCGGCGCTGACCTGCCGGATTATTATACAAGCTGTCCGCAGTGCGGAAGCACAAGTCTGTCCCGCGGTGTATCCGCGGCGCCGCCCCCGCCCGTCAATTACGGCACGATCGAGCAGCGCAAGATCACGACCGCCGGTGAATGGTTCCTCTGGATGCTGCTCTGCGGCTTGCTGCCGGTCATCGGACCGATCATCATGCTCTGCTGCACAAAGGACAAGTCCGTGAAGAACTTTGCGGTCGTATATCTGATCTTCTACGTCATCTCGCTGATCCTCGCCGGCTTGATCATGGTTCCGGCGATGATGGGCTATGTGGAGAAATCCCGCCAGATGTCTGAGCTCTACGGACTGTTGCTCACTGTACTGTAATGTTTAACATAATCCATAAAAGATGCTTCCGGTGCAGATGTGCCGGAAGTATTTTTTTGAACGATTTCAGCAGCATAATATGCCAAATTGCATTGTTAAAAAGAAACAAAATACGCGGATTTTGAGGTGAGCACACGATTTTCACGCCCGCAATAATATTTTATAAGAGCAATATATTAAGATTTGATAAATCCTATTGACCGAAAACGCAGAACATGCTATAATAGAACAGCGCGGAACGGATGTTCAAGCGCATCGTCCCACGAAAAGCTATTGTATTGTGAGGTAAGAAACATGAAAAAGACACACAGCAAAATCGCAGCGGCTCTCTCCGCAGCAGTTCTCGCAGTTTCCGGCGCATCTGCGCTGCAGGCATCGGCTGTCTCGCTCAGCCCGGTCTCGCAGAATATCCTTCTGCACGAGCCGAGCGCAATGAGCATGTATCTGCACGTTGAATGCGGACTGCGCTTCCTGAACGGCAATTACTGGAACACCGGCGACGTCAACACCTGCTCCACTTCCGCAGGCGGCACAACGACCTATATCTCCGCAGGTCAGGTCAGAGGCGGCGGCTACACCACCACCTACAGCGGCTCCCACAGCGGCGCACTCTCCGGCACGGCAGGCTTCGCAAGAAAGCTCGCTGTCGATTACTTCGGCACCGATCACTATATCCGTATGGGCGGCGCAGGCAAGAATTTTCAGGCGCGCGTCGGCGACCAGATCGCACTCGGCACCATTGACAGAAACGGCAATTACAACATCTCGCAGGTCGATTTCGTCACCAAGGTGACCGGCTCCTCGTTCGAGTTTGCATATGCAGACAAGGACGACAGCTACAAGATCCACTGGTTCGACACCGCTTCGATCCACAACGGCGCATATCTCGACGCAAACGGCAATCTGCTCCAGATCCTCTACGTCGAGCGCCCGATGCAGGCAGGCGACGTCAACGGCGACACTAAGGTTGACTATCAGGACTACATCTCTGCGATCAAGGTCGCCAACAACACTTACAGCTACGCAAGCAATGTTGACCGCCAGTTCGTCCGCGCAGCCGCAAACGTCAACTGCGACGGCATTGTGAACGGCGCAGATTACGGCATCATCCTTTCCAACTTCAACGGCGGCGTCCTGAACAACTACGGCTTCGTCACCTCGGTTTAAGGTACTGATCTCTCATTCAGATATACAAATCCCATCATCGCCGCCGGAACGGTTCTGCGCATGCCGCAGTCTGCTCCGGCGGCGATGTTTTACGCGCAGTTTTATATCAAACATGCATTTATTCGCAAGTTATGCCATTTTCATAATCATATTCTATTATAAAATATGAATATTCATGAATCTCCGTTATTATTCAGAATCGCAATATAACTTCATATTATATAATTATTAAAATACAGATAATAATATTGACAATTGAATCAACGCGTAGTATAATAGGCTCATACGCAGCGATGCGTAATTATTGCAATGAGGTGAAACATATGAAAAGCATCAAATCCAAGATCGCAGCAGCTGCACTTGCAGCAGTCACAGCCGCTTGCTCCGCGCAGGCAATCACAGCATCCGCTTATACCTACACGACCAGAACACAGAGATATCTTCAGACACAGTCCAACATGAACAGCAAGGTCGGCGCATGGAAGGCACGCTATCCGGCAGGATCCACGTTCAGCACTGCCAACGCCCCCGTGTACAGCGGCAAGATCGTCTATTCGGGCTTCGAGCCGATGAATCCCTCTCCGGAAAATGAGGAGCTTCTCCGCACGCAGGCTTATGCAAGAAAGCTCGCTTCTGAATACTTCGGCACAACAACCTTTATGGCACTCGGCGGCGGTTCGGGATTCTCGCCGGAAATCGGCGATCAGGTCAAAATCTGGGATCCGGACAACCACCGCTCCCGCTGGATCCTGATCACCAGAACAGCCGGCGGCGTGCAGGCGACCGAGACCGATCAGTTTACCAATAAGGTGAAGTGGAATGTCAATTACACCGTCGGCAACGGCACGATGGACTGCACCAGCGAAAACGGCAAGCACTATATCGTCAGCGACTGCTACCGCCCGATCAAGCAGGGCGACGTCAACGGCGACGGCAAGGTGACGACCTATGATGTCCAGTGGCTGGAAGGCTATGTTTCCGGCAGCAATTCCACCAGCGGCAAGGACTATAACCTGCTGATGGCAGCGATCGACTTCAACGGCGACTGGCAGATCACGAAAGCTGACAGAGACAGACTGTTTAACACTCTTTGCTACGCCGACGGCTCGCTCCGCCCGACCTACAACGGCAGCACCATGTACGGCAACTACAAATACGTTGTGCTGGGCTGGTAATTCCCCCGCACACCCGATATATGTTCCCTCTCCGTTTTGCGCGGAGAGGGACGTTTTTTTGCATGCATGTGCAATATATTATCGTAAATAATTGCACATTCAGAAAGCGGGGATCCGGCACGATCGGCGGCATTTTTCGCCGTGTGTAGCGGATTCTTTACAAAATGGAAAATGATTTCTCATTTAGCATACTATTGCGATATGGACGATTTTGCGCAGCGCGCGAAAATCGCCGCCCGCATCGTACCAATTGTTACGTTTCTCCGCTGCATCGCAACAAAACCGCAGGATCCGTTCCGGCAAAGCAGCAGAGAATGCATATCATTTTTTGCAGAAGATGCGTAGTTTATAAAATTTTAATAGTTAAACACACGCCGCGTGCAGTATGCCGCTTTTCACCGAATAAAATTGCGAAATACAAAGATTTATCCGGCAATAAATAACAATCTTGGGCTATTATTTCGCATTTTTCGCCTGATCCTTTGCACATTCAGAACAGCAATATAATTTGAAAACAAATAATTATTAAATTACGCCTAATAATATTGACAGCAAATTCAACTTGTGGTATAATCCGAGCATACGTCGGGGGACGACGTAAATTTTGCAATGAGGTGAATCACTATGAAACACATGAAAGCAAGAATCGCAGCAATGCTCTTTGCAGCTGCAACGACCGTTTGCGCATCGCAGGCACTTTCTGCATCCGCATTCTCGCATACTTACAGCTCGCAGGATTACTGCGAAGAACCGTATAACATGAGCTATTCGTGCAGAAACTGGGGCTTGTACGGCGGCTACTACAACGGTCAGATCTGGGACGGCGAAGTCTACAGCGGCGTTGTCTGCGGTCACGGCTACTCGCAGACCACATTCAGCAAGACCTATCAGGGCAGCAAGCTCGAAAAGTCTGCCGGCTTCTGCCGTATGCTTGCAGAGTCCTTCTTCGGCACCACGACCTTCATGGAGCACATTGTTTATTACAACACGCCGCTCACGATCGGCGATCAGGTCAAGATCGACTACGGCAATGAGCACCGTACCCTTTTCATCACGTCCATTACCGGAAACACCGTCCGCGCCTACTCGCTGAACGAGAATACCGGCGAGATCATCACCGGCGAGGCATTCACGCGCAACGGCTGGCATCTCCGCAGCCAGTCCAGCAACAAGAACTACGGCATGGACTATCTGACTCGCCCGATCAAGGAGTATGATGCAAACGGCGACGGCATCATCTCGCGCGATGATGCAGACTGGATCCTGACGAACTATAACAATGGCAGAGTGACACAGCATGACTGCGGCTTCGACAACAAGCGCTGGGATATTCTCATCCACGCACTCCAGAACGAGCACACCTGGAAGATCGAGTATTCCGATTACTACACCATCGGCTATAACCTCGGTCATCTCAACGGCACCAATCAGCCGAACAACACCGGCAGAATGACATACGACGGCAGCAACAGCTATTATTATGTCACAATGTAATCTGTGACTGCTTCCCCGATTCTCCCATACCCGATCCCCTTTCCGTTCCGTGCGGAGAGGGGATCACTGTTTGTACGGTAAATTTATGCAAATATGTAGAATTTCTTAATGTAAATAAATGCACAATTTGCAGAATACCGCAAAATCGTCAGAATCGTGCAGCATAATTTTCACTGTTTAGCAATATATAACCATAGACGGGCTATCAGATTCATTTCTGCACGAATATGCGGCATTTTTCGCATTCGCAAGATAATTTGAAATCAGATAATTATTAAAATACATTCATTTATATTGACAGCAAAATCTACTTGTGGTATAATCCGGATAAGCACTGACGGCAGAACCAGTGCGATATCCGCGCTGAAAAAGCATGCTGCTGTTTGGTACGGGACGCAGCTTTCGCAGCGGCAGGGATCAGTCCGCTCAAGAATCCTTCAAAAATGATTGTACGATGATGCTATGTGAAAAGAGGATCGGAGAAGCACTGATGCCGCAGCCGGCGCGCAGCACTTCTGCACAGAACCGCGCTGCTTTTCCAGTCAATTCCCCAATCATTCTATGAGGTGAAACACTATGAAACACATCAAATCCAGAATCGCAGCAATTCTTTGCGCAGCAACTACGACAATTTGCGCAGCACAGGCAATCTCCGCTTCTGCATTCAGCGCACCGACCATGTCTCCGGTCGGTCAGTCGCTTGCGTGGAACTTCACGACCTACTATCCGCAGTGGTTCGTGGAGCGGAACACGAACAGCCAGTATAATTACGGTCTCAAGCCGGGCAAATACTGGAACGGCGGCGATGCATTCTCCTGCACAAGCAACCCCTATGCAGCCGAAAACTCTGCACCTGTCGGTCTGATGACGGGCGTGCATTACAGCTACAACTATCCGGCACAGGGCGCAACGACGCTGACCGGCTCCAAGGGCTTCGCAAGAACGCTTGCTGCAATGTACTTCCAGACCAATGCCTTTATGCGCGGTGCCGGCGCGGACATCAATTTCACCCCGCAGTTCGGCGACCAGATCATGCTCCGCAAGACCGTCAACGGCAGCAATCAGGACTACCGCGCGATCTTCATCTACGGCATGGATAACCATTACAACTATCTGTATGCATACTGCGATCAGAACGATCACAACAAGATCCACTGGGACGGCGTCGGTGCAATGCACAACGGCGTGTGGCTCGACGGCAGCAACAATGATGTTTGCAGCATTCAGTACGTTGACCGCCCGATCCTGATGGGCGATGTGAACGGCGACGGCAAGGTCACTGACGCCGACTTCAATTTCGTCCGCGATTTCCTCTACGGCGAGTTCATCGACTATTCCGGCACCGTGAACGCAGCTTTTGTCAATGCGGTTGCGGATACCAACGGCGACGGTCAGATCAACTGGACGGATTATACAACGATCGGTCAGAACGAGAACGGTCTGCTGAAGAACAACGCCAGAAACGGCTTCCTCGTTTCCTTCTGATAACCCCAACATACACATAAACGCAGATCCCCGCTTTGTCAGACGGCAGAGCGGGGATTCTGCATCAAAAAGCCGCCGCATCTCTGACTGTGCATCAGAAATACGGCGGCTTCTTTTTTGCTGTTATCCGGCAGCGGGATCATTCCGCGTACTTGGATTCGAGATTGAAGTATTCTTCGAGGCAGAGCCCGCTGTCATAGATCTTCTTTGCCCAGTCCTTGCCGACATAGCGGATATGCCACGATTCGTAGGTGTAGCCGGTCTTATCCTCTTTGCCGCGCGGGAAACGGATGATAAAGCCGTATTTCCAGCAGTTGTCGGCAAGCCACTTTGCTTCCGGCGTATCATGGAACGCGGCGCCCGCGCAGTTGACGTCGATGGTCAGACCGGTCTGGTGCTCGGAATGTCCCGGTCTTGCGGAATAGGTGTCGGCAGCTTCCTTGCCGTCGCGCGCAACATAGTTGTTGTAGAGCGTGACCTGCTGCTCATAGGAGCGGAAATCCGAGACAGAATACATGGAATAGCCTGCCGCGGACGCATCGCGCTGCAATTCGGCAAAGGCATCCTTTGTCTCCTGCGTCAGCCCCTGCGGGTTATAGGTCGAAGGGAGCGCATAGGTCTTGTTGACGATCATCACGCCCTGCACATAGGTCACGCCGTCGATGACCTTGATGTCATCGCGGTCGCTGACGGGAGCAGCGGCAGTCGCGGCAGTTGTGGCAGTGCTGTTTGCGGCATCGGGTGCCTTTGTTGTCGCGGGCTTATCCGGATCCGCAACGCGCACCTTGACCTCTGCGAACACATCGGGATTATTGACCGACGTGACGCGGATCGTGCAGCTGCCTGCGCCGACGGGTTTGATGCGTCCGATCTCATCGACCGTTGCGACAGCGGGATCGGAAGTCTCCCATTTTTCGGAAACATCGGTCGCGTCATCGGGCTGCATGGTGACGAGCGGCATCATGGTATCGTCGCCGACCTTCATGACAGCGTCATAGAACGACAGCGAGATGCCGGTGACAGAGCCGGGCGGCAGGGCTTTTTCGGTTGTAACAGAAGTTTCGGTCGTCGTAAGCGTCGCCTCCGTGACGGTGGTTGTCGTGCCGGACTGCGCCGAATCCTCTGTGACAGGGGGTGTCTCGCTGTTGACGGTCAGTTCGGGATCGGGCGGATTTTTGCGGATCGAGATGCCGATTCCGACGACGCCTGCGAGCATCAGCGCTGCGAGCGACACGAGTAAGCCGTTATGCTGCTTTCTGCGTTTTTTCGGCGCCGGTCTGCGGCTGCCGTTCGGATTGCGTTTTGCTTCAGCCATTTTGATTGTCCTTTCTGATTCAGGTTTCTGGTTTGGCACTACTATATTATACCACATCTTTCAAAATAATGCAACGGTGGGCGGGGAGCCCCCGCTGGCATTTCCCTCCGGGAGCCGGCAGCATGGCTCTCCCAACTTTCGCAGTACACGCCGCTAGACGCGGCTTCTCATTCGTGCGTGCTCCCATGAAGCAAAATTGAAAAAATATGCCTTCTCTCCCATTGCACTTTTCCGGATAATATGTTATAAGCGGGCAGTGCCCGCATCCGTTTTTGCTCCCATGAGGCGAAATATTGAAATTTACGTCTCTCTCCCATTGCACTTTTCCGGATAATATGTTATAATAGTGCTGTATGTCAACCGGAAAGGGGATTCGGATATGGATTATCAGATCCGGCTTGCGGATGCCGCGGATATCCCGCAGCTCTGCAAACTGCGCCTTGCATATTTCGATGAGAAGTTCGGCGCGCTGCCCGATCCGCAGCTTGCAGCGATCCGGGAACAGCTGCCCGCCTATTTTCAGGCACAGCTCGGAACCGGCTGCATTGCGGCAGCAGCGGCTCTGCCGGACGGCACACTCGTTTCCAATGCGCTGCTGGTCATCAGCGAAAAGCCCGCAAATCCGTCGTTTCCGAACGGCAGAAGCGGCTATGTGCTCGGCGTTTATACGGAGCCGGCGCACCGCGGCAAAGGGCTTGCCACGCGCATCATGCAGCAGATCCAGCAGGAAGCCGTGCGCCTGAAACTCGATCAGGTCACGCTCTCCGCAAGCGACATGGGCAAGGGCATCTACGAAAAAATCGGCTTCACGGTCCGGCATACGAAATTCACGGAAATGGAATGGTTCCCGCATGAAGCATAGCGGCACGCAGACGATCGAAACAGAACGCCTGATCCTGCGCCGGTTTTCGGAGCGGGATGCAGATGACATGCTGCAAAACTGGGCAGCCGATCCGCGTGTGCAGCATGAATACGGCGAGCCGGTCTATGAGACAGCGGAAGCCGTCCGCGGGCTGCTGACGCAGTATCTTGCGGGCTATGCGCAGCCGGATTTCTACCGCTGGGCGGTCATCGAGCGCAGCAGCGGGCAGAACATCGGCATGATCGCGTTCTGCAAGGTCTGGGAAGACTGCGCGGCTGCCGAGATCGAATACTGCATCGGCGCGGACTTCTGGGGGCACGGCTATGCCGGCGAAGCCCTCGCAGCGGTCATTGCAGATACCTTTGCAAACACCGGATTCCGCAAACTCGAAGCCTATCACCGCGCGGCAAATCCGAAATCAGGGCGCGTGCTGGAAAAATCCGCCATGCACCGCACGGAGACCGTCGAGCGGTTCCGCAGAGCCGGTGAAACGCCTGCCGGCGAGATCTGCTACTGCATCGAACGGGAATCATGATACAGCATTGACAATCAGAATCAGCAAAGAGAAAAACGGATTGATCCGCAGAAAAGAGAAGCAAAACGAGGGCGCAGCCCGCAAGAAAGGATTCACATTATGGATATCGGAATTGACCTCGGCACGGCGAATATCATCATCACGCAGCGGCGGCACGGCGTGGTGCTCAATGAGCCTTCCGTGATCGCGTTCAACAAGCGCACGGAACGCGTGGTCGCCGTCGGTGAGGAAGCCTATAAAATGGAGGGGCGCTCCCCTTCCTACATCGCGGTCGTACATCCGCTGCAGGCAGGCGTCATCTCGGACGACATTCTGACGCAGGCGCTGATCCGCGAGCTGATCGACGTCGTTGCCGGCGCCCGCATCATCCGCCCGCGCATTGTCATCTGCGTGCCCTCGCTGATCACGGACGTTGAAAAGCGCGCGATCCTTGATGCGGCGATGAGCACCGGTTCGCGCAAGGTGCATCTGATCCAGGAGCCGCTTGCCGCGCTGCTCGGTGCGGGCATCGCGATCAACCGTCCGGTCGGACACATGGTCGTCGATATCGGCGGCGGCACAACGGATGTGGCTGTTGTTTCGATGAACGGCATCGTGACGGCGCGCTCGCTGAAAACGGCGGGCAACAAGTTCGATCAGTCAATCATCCGCTATGTGCAGAACAAATATCAGATCCTGCTCGGCAGCAAATCGGCGGAAAAGGTCAAGATCTCGCTGTGCAATCTCTATAATCCCGCAGAGGATGTGATCGCGCAGGTCAAGGGGCGCAACATCTCCCGCGGTCTGCCGGATCAGTGCGATCTGAGCGAAGCGGAGCTGTTCGAGGCGCTGGAAGACGACATCAACGAGATCGGCGAAACGATCCGGCGCGTGCTGGAAGAAACCCCGCCGGAGCTGGTCGGCGATATCTGCGCAAACGGCATTCTGCTGACGGGCGGCGGCGCGCTGCTCGGCGGACTGGAACCGTATCTGACGCGCATGCTCGGCGTACCCTGCCGCACGGCAAAGGATCCGCTGACCTGTGTGGCGCGCGGAACCGAGCAGGCATTCCGCCGCAGAGATGTGCTGCTCGACGGCTTCGAGCGCATCGACAATTACACGCAGTCCTGACGATAATATGAAACAAACAGCCCGAAAACGATTCCGACCGTTTTCGGGCTGTTTTATCATATGTTATACAGAGTATGCACGCACTGCCGCTTATACCATCAGATCGCAGATCATTTTGCTGAGTGCGACCGGATCCTCGACCGGCATGCCCTCGATCAGCAATGCCTGCTGATACAGCAGATCGGCATATTTGTCAAGCTTGTCCTTATCCTCGGTCAGCAGGCGCTCCAGCGTCGCAAAGACCGGATGATCCGGATTCAGCTCCAGCACACGCTCCGCCTGCACCTTCTGACCGGTCGGCATCGTGTTCAGGACTTTCTCCATTTCAAGCGAAAGCTGACCGTCGCTCGACAGGCAGACCGCATGGTTCTTCAGACGGTTCGAGAGCCGCACCGCCTTGACCTTGCCGGCAAGCGCCTTCTGCATCTCCTCGAACAGATCCTTTGCAGCGGCATTCTTTTCTTCCAGCGCGGTCTTGTCCTCGTCGGATTCGAGTCCGAGATCGCCCGCGGAAACATTCTTGAACTCCTTGTCCTGATACTTTGCGAGCATTTGCAGTGCAAATTCATCGACATTTTCGGTCAGATAGAGCACCTCATAGCCCTTGTCGCGCACCAGCTCGGATGCCGGCAGACCGGCGCAGCGTGCGACCGTTTCGCCTGCGGCATAGTAGATATACTTCTGATCCTCGCGCATTCTGGTGACGTATTCGGCAAGCGTCGTGAAGCCCTCTGCGTCATCGCAGCCGGAGCTGTGGAACAGCAGCAGATCCTGCAAAAGCTCCTTGTTTGCGCCGAAATTGTTATACACGCCGAATTTCAGCTGAATGCCGAAAGCCTTCCAGAACGCGGTATACTTCTCGCGGTCGGTCTTGAGCAGCTTGGCGAGCTCATTCTTGATCGACTTTTCGAGCGATTTTGCGATCAGCTTGAGCTGACGGTCATGCTGAAGCATCTCACGCGAGATGTTCAGCGAGAGGTCTTCGGAATCGACCAGACCGCGCACAAAGCTGAAATGATCGGGCAGCAGGTCGGCGCATTTGTCCATAATCATGACGCCGCTCGCGAACAGCTGCAAGCCCTTTTCATAATCCTTTGTATAATAATCGTATGGTGCCTTTGCCGGAATATACAACAGGGAATTATAGGTCACCGTGCCCTCGCTGCGGTTATGGATATGCAGCAGCGGCTCGGTATAATCGAAGAATTTGTCGCGATAGAAGTTGTTATAGTCCTCGTCGGTCAGCTCATTTTTATTCTTTTTCCACATCGGCGTCATGCTGTTGAGCGTTTCGACGTCGATGCTGGTCTCATACTCGGTCTCGCTGCCCTCTTTGAGGTGTTTGCGGGTGATCTCCATGCGGATCGGGAAGCGGATGTAATCGGAATACTTCTTGACGAGCTGACGGATGCGAAATTCTTCGAGAAATTCGGAGTATTTTTCGTCATCGGTATCATCGAGCAGTTCGAGCACGATCTCGGTGCCGACGTCGGCTTTTTCGCAGGTATCCACGGTATAGCCGTCCACGCCCTCGGACTGCCATTCGTAGGCGGTGTCGCTGCCGTAGGCTTTTGTACGGACGGTCACGCGCTTCGCGACCATGAATGCCGAATAGAAGCCGACGCCGAACTGACCGATGATATCGGTGTTTTCGTCGAGCGTATTCTCGGTTTTGAATGCGCGGGAGCCGGAATGTGCGATGACGCCGAGGTTCTGTTCCAGTTCTTCCGCGGTCATGCCGATGCCGTTGTCGATGATCGTGAGGGTGCGCTTTTCCTTATCGGGGCGCAGTTCGATGTAGAAGTCATCGCGGTTTTTGCCGACCTGACTGTCGGTGAGGGAGCGGAAGTAGAGCTTGTCGATCGCGTCGGAAGCATTGGAGATCAGCTCGCGGAGAAAGATCTCCTTGTGTGTATAGATCGAGTGGATCATCAGATCCAGCATACGTTTGGATTCAGCCTGAAACTGTTTCTGTTCCATGATACGGTCACCTTTCTGCAAGAAATTAGCACTCATCATCTCCGAGTGCTAATTTTAGTATACCACAAAAACGGGAAATTGCAAGGGACTTCACCGGATATTTACGGGATTTTCACAGGTTTATCACAAAGCGAGAGGTTGCTGTATCCGCAGCTTTTCATGGTGCATGTCTGGGGTGTATGCTGCGGTTGAATGTTTGTGCGAATGTCCGATTGCATGTCAATATGAATGTGAACGTGCATGTGCGGCGGAATGTTTCGTCTGGGTGTCGATTTTGCATGAAAATATGCATGTCGGATTTGTGCATGTCGGATTGCATGTCCTCAAAGAAGTATCCGCTTCGCGGATGCTATTTGGGAATGGGGACTTCTATCGCAAGTCCCCAAGCCCGCCAAGCTCTTGAACGCTAGGGGAGTTTCGCCCGTTGCGACGGGCGACGAGGGCGCTGCCCTCGACCTGCGAACTTTTGAAAAAGTTCGATCAAAACTTTAATGCTAGTGCGCGCCGGTTGCGTTTGTGGGGGCGCAGTTGTGCGTTCTTGTTCCGTCTGCGGAGCGCAATCCGCTGGGAGCAGCAACCTTTGAGAAGCCGCGATCAGCGGCGTGTGCTGCAAAAAATGGGAGAGCCACGCCGCCGGCTCCCGGAGGGAATTGCCAGCGGGGGCTCCCCGCCCGGAGGAAATTGCCAGCGGGGGCTCCCCGCCCGCCGCAAAAAACTGCCCGTCCGGAGAACAGACGGGCAGTTCTTTTTCAGTTTCATGATACGGAATTATTCTTCCTCATCATCGCTCTTGACGCTTGCAACAACTTCTTCGAGCAGTGCAGACGGCAGCGGCTCATAGCGCAGGAAGTCAAATGTAAACTCGCCCATGCCCTTTGCCACCTGACGCAGATACATCGTAAAGTCGTGCATTTCGCGCATCGGGACTTCCGCCTGAATGACGGTGATGCCCTCGCCCGCCGGCTCCATGCCGAGCACTCTGCCGCGGCGCTTGTTGAGGTCGCCCATGATTTCGCCGGTCTTTGCATCCGGAATCGTGACGCTCAGCGAACCGATCGGCTCAAGCATGATCGGATCCGCCTGCTTCATGCCTTCCTTGAACGCGAGCGATGCCGCGATCTTGAATGCCATTTCAGAGGAATCGACCGGATGATAGGAACCGTCGAGCAGTGTCGCCTTGATGCCGACGACCGGGCAGCCCGCGAGCACGCCCTTCTTCACGCTGTCCTGCAAGCCCTTTTCGATCGCGGGGAAGAAGTTCTTCGGAACGGAACCGCCGAAGATCTTCTCCTCAAAGACGAGCGTATCGCTGTCGGTCGGCTCAAACTCGATCCAGACGTCACCGAACTGACCGTGACCGCCGGACTGCTTCTTGTGGCGTCCCTGCACCTTGTCGGTCTTCTTGCGGATCGTTTCGCGGTAAGCGATCTTCGGCTCCTCCAGCACGATATCCACGCCGAATTTGCTCTTCATCTTCGCCTTGACGACGTCGAGGTGCTGGTCGCCCAGACCTGCAAGGATCTGCTCCTTGGTGGTGGTATCGAGACCGAACGAAAGCGCCTTGTCTTCTTCGAGCAGTCTCTGGAGACCGCCGGAGATCTTGGCTTCATCGCCCTGCTTGCTCGCCTTGACCGCCATGCGGTAGGTCGGGTTCGGGTAGGTGACCGGTGCATAGGCAACGACCTTTGCAGCATCGCAGAGGGTGTCGCCGGTATTTGCGGAGATCTTCGTCGCGACGACGATATCGCCGGCAATTGCTTCGGTGACTTCGGTCTGCTTCTTGCCGAGCATGGTATAGAGCTTGCCGATGTGCTCCGCTGCGCCTGTTGTCGCATTGACCAGATCCTTATCCGGAGAGAGCGTGCCGGTGATGACCTTGATAAAGCTCATCTTGCCGACGAACGGATCGGCGACGGTGCGGAAGACGAATGCGGAGACCGGAGCGGAAGCATCGACCTTGACCTCGATTTCCTTGCCGTCCTTATCGGTTGCCTTGAGTGGAGCAGCGGTGGAAGGATCCGGCATGTACTTCAAAAATTCGAGCAGCAGGTCGCAGCCCGCGGGATTCGTGCAGGAAACGGTAAAGACCGGCATTGCACGGCCGGTACGCATTGCCTCGTGGATGCCGTGGCTGATTTCTTCCTGCGTGAAGGCTTCGCCCTCGAAGAATTTTTCCATGAGCTCATCGCTGGTTTCGGCGACAGCCTCGGAGAGACCGTCCATGAGGGAATCTGCGGTGATGCCCGCTTTATCGTTCAGGACGATGCCGGTCGCATCTGCTGCAACGGAAACGCCCTTCTTATCATAAGTATAGGACTTCATTCTGCCGAGGTGGACGAGAGCCTTGAACTGGTTGTTCTCGATCTCCGGCACGATAACGGGGCAGACAGCTGCGCCGAAGTTTTCCTTCAGAGCGTCGAGCGTGGTATAGAAATCCTGATTCGGATCGTCGATCTTGGTCACGACAAACAGGATATGCTTGCCGAGCTTCTTTGCTGCCTGAAACGCCTTGATGGTACCGACATGGACGCCGGACTTGGCGGAAACGCAGATGATAACGGTATCGCCTGCGTAGAGACCTTCATTGGTGGCTGCCGCGAAATCGAGCAGACCGGGAACGTCGAGCAGATTGATTTTGTAGTCGCTGTATTCAAAACTCGCAAGCGAGAGGTTGATTGAATATTTGCGCTTGATTTCCTCCGGATCGAAGTCGCAGACGGTATTGCCGTCAGCAGCTTTGCCGATTCGGTCGATCACGCCGGCGCGATAGAGCAATGCTTCAGCGAGAGCGGTCTTACCACAGCCGCTGTGTCCGGTGAGAACGATATTTTTGATTTTTGCGGTGTCTAAGTTTTTCATGTGTGAGACTCTCCTTACTGCCGTGTACAGAGGGTACAGATCCGATCGAAAATTTCGGAAGCGCGTTATTTTTATATACAAGCGGTACCCGCTGCAACGGAATTTGCACTTTTATTATACCATGTGTCAAAAATCCTTGCAAGTGTGAATTGCATTTTCTACGTTTTACCGAAAATCGGGGCTTTGGTTTGTGCAATTTAACGGAATATTTCTCACATATTGTTTACGATTCGTGATAGTTAGAGTATCAGTCAAATGAATACGCAAACAGAAATCCGCGGATACGCAAATTTTTTGCTTCACATATTTTACGAAGATTATATAACAAAATTGATGCGGAAATGAAATATCTTGCGGGAGCCGGCGGCGGGGAGCCCCCGCGGGCGATTTCCTTCGGGAGCCGGCAGCGTGGCTCACCCAACTTTCGCAGTACACGCCGCGGGGCGGCTTGCGGGGAGCCCCCGCTGGCATTTCCCTCCGGAGGGCGGCAGCGTGGTTCTCCCAACTTTCGCAGCACACGCCGCGGGGCGGCTTCTCAAGCGTAACTGCTCCCTGCGGATAAAGTGAATGGTGAATAGTGAATGATGAATAGTTGAACACATCGGGAGCATACGCAGGCGGGGAGCACACGGCGAAAGCGTTCAGGGCAACTGAACCCAAAAGAACAGGCAGCGATTGTGGCGCGCACCAGAGAGGAGAAGATAAGGAAAGAGAGAGCGCGAGAGGGAAAACCTTAGGGAG
>LVAJ01000029.1 GCA_001603005.1 Clostridiales bacterium Firm_04 | reverse complement strand
CTCAAAGAAGTATCCGCTTCGCGGATGCGATTCAGAATGGGGAAAGCAGCCCTACGGGGTACTTTCCCCAAGCCCCAATCTTCCCCTTAAAGAACGCGGGGGAGTTTCGCCCGTTGCGACGGGCGACGAGGGCACTCGCACGCTTCGCTATGAGTTTGCAGTCAAACTCACCTCGACCTGCCAACTTTGGAAAAAGTTGGATCAAAACTTTAATCCTGTGCGCGCCGGTTACGTTTGCGGGGACTGGAGCGCGTGTTCCTGTTCCGTATGCAGAGCGCAATCCGCTGGGAGCAGTCACGCCACAGAAGCCGCGATCAGCGGCGTGTACTGCGAATGCTGGGACAGTCCGCGAAAACGGCTCCCGAAGGAAATTGCCCGCGCGGGCTCCGCGCCGCCCGCGCTGCTGGTTGACAATTCCTGCTTTTTATGGTATGATATGATGAACGGAGTATGTTTCCGGACAACTCCGTATTTTACTCAACAAAAAAGAAGAGAGGGCTTTTTATGTTGAATCTGAGAGGAAAATGGGCGCTTGTCACGGGCGCCAGCCGCGGGCTGGGGAGCCTTGCGGCGAAAACACTTGCAGCAGAGGGCTGCAATCTGATCCTGCTGAGCAGAGACACCGCACATACCGCAGCGCTCGCGGAGCAGCTGCAAACCGAGGTGCGGCAGGTCGCATGCGAACTGTCCGATCCGGATTCCGTCCGCCGCGCGATCGCAGAGATCGACGCATTCGGCGTGCCGGTTGACATTCTGCTGAACAATGCAGGCGTGCAGGTCGCATACCGCAGCGATTTCTGGGAAACACCGGTCAGCGACTACGAAACCAGCTTTCGCATTAACACGATCGCGCCGATGATGCTGTGCTATCACTTCATCCCGAAGATGATCGCGCGCGGCTTCGGCAGAGTCGTCAACACCACAAGCGGCATTCGTCTGGAGCCGGAGCAGGCGGGCTATTCCGCCAGCAAGGCAGCGCTTGATAAGGTCACGGTCGATCTCGGCTCAAAGCTTGCCGGGACAGGCGTGGCGATCAACCTGACCGATCCGGGCTGGTGCAGAACCGACCTCGGCGGGCCGCATGCACCGAATGCACCGGAAAGCGCGATCCCCGGCATTGTGGTCGGCGCATTTCTGGAGCAGCCGAAGTCCGGCAGACTCTTTGCTGCCGCCGATTTCCACGGCATGACGCTCGAAGACGCAGTTGCCAAAGCGGAGAACATGTAATGGGACTGGATTTTGACCTATGGGCGGAAATACGCCGGAAATCGGACGGAAAGCCCGTGACATTTACAAAATCGGCACCGCCTTTTCACGATCAGACAGATTTTCACGTTTTCTGGACAGGCGACCATGACATCATGCACGGTGTGATCGACACGCTCAACCGCTGCTGCGGTACGTCCTATGATGAAAAGACAGGACGTATGGATGTGCCGGCGGAAGCGCTGCTGCCGATCTACCGCTATCTTCTGAGCCGCTGCGATCTGGCGCCGGATGACAGGCAGTACAGGAATTTTGCAGAGGATCCGGATCTGTATGAGCATCCGCTCCTCACGGAGCATCACTGTCTGCATCTTGCAGGGAAGGTACATGATCTCCTTGTGGATATGCAGTGTCCGGATCCTGCGCTGCTTTACAGCGATGCGGACGAGCATATGACCGAGGCGGATGCGGATGATTACATGGAGCATCCGGAACAATATGAGTGGCATTTCAAGCTTACGAACTGGTGGTAAACAATGAAGCTGGTGATTGTGCGTCACGGCGATCCCGATTACGAGCATGATACGCTGACCGAAACGGGGCGGATCGAAGCAATGCTCGCCGCGGAGCGCCTGAAAGGACATGCTTTTGCAGCGTGTTATGTATCCCCGCTCGGCAGGGCGCAGGATACTGCTGAATATACATTGGATGCATGCGGCATGAAAGCGGTCACATTGCCGTGGCTGCGCGAATTTCATGCGCCGATCCTGCATCCGGATACGGGCGATGTGCGCGTGCCGTGGGACTGGCTTCCGGCGGCATGGACAGCAGAGCCGCGATACTATGACAAGGACCGCTGGGCGGAGCCGGATGTGATGCAGGCGCATCATGTCGGTGCGGAAGCGCAGCGTGTTTATGAGGGACTGGATGCTGTGCTGGCAGAGCACGGCTATCTGCGGGACGGCATGATCTATCGGGCAGAGCGCCCGAACCGCGATACCCTTTTGTTTTTCTGTCATTTCGGTGTGGAATGTGTGATGCTGGGGCATCTGACGGGGATCTCTCCGATGGTGCTCTGGCACGGCTTCTGTGCCGCCCCGACTGCGATCACGGTCGTCAGCACCGAGGAGCGCAGAAAGGGCGTCGCAGCATTTCGCATCAACACCTTCGGCGATACCGGACATCTGCATGCCGCGGGACGGGAGCCTTCCTTTTCCGCGCGCTTCTGCGAGACCTTTGACTGTGATGCAGAACGCCATGACTGAGCGGTATCACCCGACAAAAGCCAAGCTTTGGGAGGATTTCTGAGCATTGAATATTATCATTGTGGGCTGCGGAAAGGTCGGCAGGGTGCTTGTCGAGCAGCTGAATGAAGCGGGAAACAATGTGACGGTCGTGGATATCAATGCAGACCGCGTGAACGATCTTGCCAACCGGTATGACGTCATGGGCATTACCGGAAACGGCGCGACGCATGCCGTGCTGAAAGAGGCAGGCATCGACGAAGCCGATCTGATGATCGCAGTCACCGGCTCCGATGAGCGCAACCTGCTTTGCTGCCTGATCGCGAAAAAGGCGGGCGACTGTCAGACGATCGCGCGTGTGCGCAGCCCGCAGTATAACGCAGATGCGCCATACCTCAAGGAGGAGCTCGGGCTTGCAATGGTCATCAATCCGGAGTATGCTGCTGCGGAGGAGATCGCACGCGTGCTGCAATTCCCGTCCGCGATCAAGATCGACACCTTTGCAAAGGGCAAGGTGGAGCTGCTGAAATTCAAGCTGCCGGAGGATTCCCCGCTCTGCGGCATGACCGTGCGGGAGATCGGCTCCAAGCTGCACTGCGATCTGCTGGTCTGCACGATCGAGCGCGGCGACGAAGCCTATATCGCATCCGGCGATTTCCGGTTCGAGGCGCGGGATATCATCTCGATCATCTCCGAGCCGAAGGCGGCATTCGGATTTTTCCGCAAGATCCACTATAAGGCAAAGCCGGTCAATGATGTGCTGATCGCAGGCGGCGGCGATATCTCGCATTATCTCTGCACCTTACTGGAGGAATCCGGCATCTCTGCCACGATCATTGAAAAGGATCCGGCGCGCGCCGCACAGCTCTCCGCAGAGCTGCGGGATACGCGTGTCATTGTGGCGGATGCGGTCAATCAGGAGATCCTGATGCAGGAGAACATTGACCGCGCGGAGGCATTTGTCTCGCTGACGAATCTCGATGAGGAAAATATTCTGCTGTCGCTGTTCGCAAAATCGGTCAGCAACGGCAAGATCATTACAAAAATCAACCGGATCGACTTCGATGAGGTCATCGAGCATCTCGATCTGGATACCATTATCTACCCGAAGAATCTGACCTCGGATTACATTGTCCGGTATGTCCGTGCGATGAAAAAGACGATCGGAACGAACCTCGAAACGCTGTATCAGGTCATCAAGGGCAAGGTCGAGGCGGCGGAGTTCATCGTTAAGGAGGATTCCGCGCTGACGGCTGCACCGCTGATGAAGCTGCAATTGAAGGACGGCGTGCTTGTTGCGGCGATCTTCCGCGACCGCAAGGTGCTGATCCCGCGCGGAAATGACCGGCTCCAGCGGGGCGATTCCGTTGTCATCGTCACCAATCACCTCGGTCTGCACGATATGAACGATCTGCTGCAGTGACGGAGGGCTGAACGATGAATTTTCGCATGACTGGCTATATCCTCGGACTGCTGCTGATCTTCGAGGGTGCATTCATGGCGGTCCCGACACTGACCGCCGCTGTTTACCGTGAGCCGCAGATCCGGCTGTTTGCGCTGATCGCGCTCTGCTGTCTGGCTGCGGGGTTCATCATTACCCGCTTCAAACCGCAGAACAAATCGCTGTTTGCGCGCGAC
Organism: Clostridiales bacterium Firm_04; assembly: GCA_001603005.1. Taxonomy (GTDB): domain Bacteria; phylum Bacillota; class Clostridia; order Oscillospirales; family Ruminococcaceae; genus Firm-04. Next base: position 83,296 of record LVAJ01000029.1, on the reverse strand, counting down.
GGCTTTGTGATCGTGGCGCTGAGCTGGATCGTTCTGAGCGTGATCGGCGCGCTGCCGTTTTATATTTCGGGCTGCATCCCGCGCTTTGTGGATGCGCTGTTCGAGTCGGTCTCCGGCTTTACGACGACCGGCGCGAGCATTTTGCACACGCTGGAAGGCATGCCGAAATGCATGCTGATGTGGCGCAGCTTTACGCACTGGGTAGGCGGCATGGGCGTGCTGGTGTTCATCATGGCGCTGCTGCCGATCGCCGGCGGACAGAACATGTATCTGATGAAAGCGGAAAGCCCCGGACCGTCCGTCAGCAAGCTGGTGCCGCGCGTCAAAAAGACCGCGATGCTGCTCTATGTGATCTATTTTGTGATGACGGTGATCGAGTTCGTGCTGCTGCTGATCGGCGGCATGCCGATCTTCGACGCGATCAACATTGCCGTTGCGACTGCCGGAACGGGCGGCTTCTCCTGCGATCCCGCAGGCATGCCGTACAGCCCGTTCTGCATCAATGTCATTACGGTGTTCATGTTCCTGTTCGGCGTCAATTTCACCTGCTATTATCTGTTCATTCTGCGCAAATTCAAGGAGGGCTTCACCGAGGAGCTGAAGGTTTATCTCGGCATCATTGTCTTTGCGATCGTGACGGTCACGCTGGATATCCGGCATCTGCCGATGTTCAGCGGCACCGGCGAAGCGCTGATGCACGGCGCCTTTACCGTCGGTTCGCTGCTGTCCTCGACGGGCTTTGCGACGGTCGATTTCAATTTATTTCCGGAGTATTCCCGCACCTTGCTGGTCATGCTGATGTTTGTCGGCGCCTGCGCGGGCAGTACGGGCGGCGGCATCAAGGTCTCGCGCTGCATCATCTTTTTCAAGCACATGCACAATGAGCTGGGCATCATGACGCATCCGCGGCAGGTCAGAACACTGAAAATGGACGGGCATCCGGTCGATCAGGAGGTCACGCGGTCTGTCAGCGTTTATTTCGCATGCTATATTCTGATCTATGTCGTCAGCATGATCGTGCTGTCATTCGATCAGCTTGACCTGACGACGAATTTCACGGCAGTTGTTGCAACGCTGGATAACATCGGTCCGGGACTCAACATGGTCGGCCCGACCTCAAATTTCGATGTGTTCTCCACCGGCTCCAAGTGCATGCTGATCTTCGACATGCTCGCCGGCAGACTGGAGCTGTTTCCGATCGTGCTGCTGCTGACGCCCGCAACATGGAAAAAATAACAGAAAACAATTGGCATCTTTGGAACAACTGACGCAGCAATATCCGGAATCAGGAGGCACATTATGAAGGAAAAGCTTGGTCTTGTCATGGAAGGCGGCGCGATGCGCGGACTGTTCACCGCCGGCGTCATCGACGTCTTTCTGGATCAGGGCATTCAGACGGACGGCGCGATCGGCGTTTCGGCAGGGGCGACATTCGGCTGCAATTATCTGACACAGCAGAAGGGCAGACCGCTGCGCTACTGCATCCGCTTCTGCAAGGATCCGCGTTTTTGCAGCGTTCCGTCGCTGCTGACAACGGGCGACATGTTCGGCGCGGAGTTCTGCTATCACACGATCCCGGAGGATCTGGATCCGATCGACAATGAGACCTTTCTGCGCCGCGGCATCCCGTTTTACATCGTCTGTACGGATGTGAACACCGGCAAAGCGGTCTATCACCAGTGTAAGGATCTGCTCAGCCGCGAGGAGCTGGAATGGGTACGTGCAGGCGCATCCATGCCGCTCTGCTCGCAGATCGTGAAGGCAGGGCAGTATGAGCTGCTGGACGGCGGCATAGCGGATTCGATCCCGCTGAAATATTTCCGCTGGAAGGGCTATACGCGGAACATCGTGATCCTGACGCAGCCCGCGGGTTATCTCAAGGAGCCCAATTCGACGATGCCTTTGGTGCGCGCGGTCTACCGGAAGTATCCGAAGCTGATCCGTGCAATGGAGCGCCGGCATCTGGTCTATAACCGTCAGCTGGAATATGTGGCAGCGGCGGAGGCAGCAGGGGAGGCGTTCGTGATCCGTCCGCCGAAGAAGCTGCCGGTCAGTCATCTGTCGCATGATCCGGATGTGCTGCGCGAGGTCTACGCGATCGGGCGGCAGACGGCAATGGAGCAGCTTCCGGTTCTGCAGGCGTTTCTCTCCTGCGGCAGTTCTCCGGCAGATCGGAAATAAGAAGATAGCCGCAGCATGCCGGTTGCACCGGTCAGGAATGCTGCGGCTTTTTTGCGTCAGAAAGCGGATCGTGCAGCGAAACGGCTGCAAAATGCAGAAATTGCGGCAATGTTACGATGCGTTGCTTGCAGAAACGGCAGTTTTGCGGTATAATCATGGCGAAAGGAGGTTTTCGGTATGTTGAACGAAAACATCAGAACACTCAGAAAAGCAAAAGGACTTTCGCAGGAGGAATTTGCGATCAAGCTGAATGTGGTGCGGCAGACGGTCTCCAAATGGGAGCGCGGGCTTTCCGTGCCGGATGCTGAAATGCTGGTCTCCGTTTCAGAGGTGCTGCAAACGCCGGTCAGCGTGCTGCTCGGCGAAACGGTTCCGGAACCGGAATCAGATGATTTGAAAGCGGTCTCGGAAAAGCTGGAAGTCCTCAATCTGCAATTTGCGCGGAAGAAGGAAATCACCCGCAGGATCCTGCAATGGATGTGCGTGATCCTTTGCATCGCGACTGTCGCGGGGCTGCTCATTGCGTTTCGGGCAGGAAGTCCGTATCTGGACTGGGATTACAGCAATCCCGAGCTTGCCGCAGCGGGTGTGATTTTGCATGCGATTGAATTTGTCTTTGTCCGGATCGCACCGCTTCTGCTGATCGGCTCGGCTGCCGGCATATTCCTGACGCGGAAACGAACCGGCTGAAACCGGCTGATCCGCTGAAACAGCACCCAGATCAAACGCCCCGAAGTGTTCTGCATGTCTGCATGAAGCGCTTCGGGGCGTATTTTTTCATTTCAGGGATTGTTCTGCGGATGAGCCGTGCGCTGTCAATGCAGCTTTTTGCCGCACATCGGGCAGTAGACAGCGGGCTTTTTCTCCTTGTTCATATCGCCGTTCTTATAGAACCCGCCGATCTCACCGGGGCGTCTGCAAAACGCACAGCCGGCGTTGGAGCGCGAATTGAGCGAGGCGCCGAGCAGGAACCCGAACAGGATCGCAAACAGCACTATGAGCACATTCGGATCTTCCGTGAGCGCACGAAGATCCTCAGCAGCGGGCGCGGCTGCGTAAGCCACTGCTGTCGATTCCGATGTATCTTCTCCGGCATATGCAGAATAGTTGACGGATTCCGCATCATAATCATATGTTTCATCCTCTGCGTATTCTGCATAGTCCTCATCGTCCGTATCGTTCTCGCATTCCGCATCATTCTCTGTATATTCCGGACATGCATCCCACGGGCAATCATACTGTTCACACACGGCGCACCACCCTTCCTGAAACGGGCAAAGCGAACGGCGCAAACCGGCAGCGGATGTGCTGCGATGCAGGAGTGAGACTGTTCTGTGAATGAAATATGCTGCGCGGCTGCGGCATATCTTCCTGACTCTCTGCCCCCATTATAGCACACTTTTTCCTGCGCGGCAATACAGCGGCGGGAAATTTGGCATTCTGTCAAATTTTGTAACCGGAAATTGGGAAGTTTGCCGAATCCGCGTACTCAAAAAGATCCCCTGCATCAGACCGGCAAGCGGCATCGGTGCAGGGGATTTTGGGTTTATTCGGTTGTGTCGGTTGTGCAGGGGAGATCAGTTCTCCGCTGTCTTGGAATAGACATCCGGCTTCGGTACCGGACTGTTCGGGTTCTCATAGACCACGATTCGACCTTCGACCTGATCGTAGATCGTCCAGCCGAGTTCTTCGAGCTGCGTGACGGTTTTCTGACCGATCTCGTTTCCGGGCGGAACCGCGATCAGATCATATTTATCCGGATCAATGAGCTTGTCCGTGCTCTCATCAAAGTCCAGCTTGTCGATCAGATAGATATAATCGCGGTTGCAGCAGTGCGGGATCAGGAACGCGGTCGCGCAGACAACGCGATCCTTCGGCAGCGTTTCGAGGATCTCGACTTCCTTGTCGAAGATCTCCTTGCCGCCGTTGTAGCAATCGCTGTTCGTGAGCTGATGCGAGAGCAGCCCGAAGAAGGACATGATCGTCGCAGAGCCGGTCAGGATCGCCATGGACTGCCGGTTGCGGTCCTCGAAATCATCGAGATTGATGATCGCCATATAGAGCAGGAGCGCGCCGGTGCCGAAGACATAGTGATAGTTGACATCCGCCGCATAGCCGTAGCCCGCGCCGATCGCCAGATTCATGACGATGAACGGCACCATGAGCCAGAAGCGGTGGATCTTCCTGGTCAGGAACGGCAGGAACAGCAGCGGGAGCATGACCGTCAGGAAGAAGCGCAGCGTTTCCTCTTTGATCAGCAGGCTGAAGAAGAAGATCGGATCGAGCAGCACATTCTTGATGACTTCGGTCAGACCGGCGCTCTGGTCGATCATCATGGGACCGAAGCGCGTTGCGGTCATGAGCTGACCGTCGCCGTTCTTGGTGAGCCAGTTCGTGATAAAGAGCATATAGCCGCCGCTGACCGCAGCCATGATGAGACCTTCCGCGCGTTCGAGCAGCTTTTTGCCCTTGCGGTCAAAGAAGATGAACAGCCCGATGCAGAGGATATAGAGCGGGGCATCCTCTTTTGTGATGCAGACGAGCACGGAGAAGACCGCCGTCCAGATATGCCGTTCGCTGTCCACAGCCCAGAGCAGCCACATCAGCAGCGTCGGAAGAAACGCATTTTCGTGGAAATCGTAGAAGCAGGGCGCGGAGAAGCAGACGGAGAAGACATAGGCAAAGGTCACGAAGATCAGCGGGATGCCCTTGAACTTCCGGCGCTTTGCGATCAGGAAGGTCGGGATCGCGCCGCCCATTGCGAGCACCGCCTGCGAGATCAGCAGCGTGTTCGGGTGCGGGATCATCTTGTAGATCGGCACCAGCAGATAGTAGATATAGGAAGCGTGGATGCGGAAATGCGAGATCGGATATTCGCGCTCCACGGTGGAGACAGCGGAGAATCGGTTCGCGAGGTTATAGAACATGTGGACGAACAGACCGAAGTCATGGGACGCCGTGCCGAAGGTATAGTGCCGGCAGATCGTCAGCCACGAAATGAATGCGGTCACGCCGATCACCGCGATCAGCGAGATGATGCCGCAGACCTTCCACGGAACATGCTCCAGAATGTCGAGCGATTTGAGCTTGCCGAGCTCGTAGAAGATGAACACGAGCGAGACAAACATGACAGCCGCCGTGAGGTAGAAGTTATTTGCGCGCCAGAGCACGGCGATATCGAAGGTCAGGACAGAGCCGATCGCGAGCAGCTGATCGACGATGCGCCGGCGCTTCGGCAGCAGATAGCAGATGCAGCTCAATCCGACGATAATGGAGAGGATCAGGATCACGGAGATCGTTGTTCGCCCGTCCTCGGTGAATCTGGTGATATATGTGCGCCAGTCATCGACGGGTTTCGTGCCGAATTTTCTGCGGTAGAAGACCACCCAGAAGGCAGCCGTCAGGAAATATGCGACGATACAGCGGGAGAGCAGCATGTCCGGCAGCTCATATTTCGCGAACCATTCTGTGACGTCGCGTTTCAGCGCCTGAAAGTTATAGACGTCCTGTTTTTTTTCTGCATCAGATGCAGGTTCTTCCTTTGCAGTCTGCTGTTCAGATTCCGCAGCGGGGGCTGCATCCTGTTTGCGCTGTTCTGTCTGTACGGGCTCCGGCAAAGACTGCTGTTCAGTTGTTTCCGGCGAAGCTGCCGAAACCGGTGCTTCGGGCTGATTCTTCGCTTCCGGCGCAGCGGGCTTTGCTGTCACAGGCGGTCTTTGCTTTTTTTTCTTAGCCATAAATACCTCCTTCGATGATGCCGGCGTCTGCGAGGGGGATCCTGCGGAAGACGCGGCTTTCAGTGCAACATCTTATTATATCATATTTTTGCAGAAAGTGCAATGGGAGAGAAGCGCAAATTTCAATATTTCGCCTCATGGGAGCAAAAACGGATGCGGGCACTGCCCGCTTATAACATATTCTCGTGAAAAGTGCAATGGGAGAGAGACGTAAATTTCAATATTTCTGTAGGAAGGCGATATTTCTGATGTTCCGGTGCGGAAAATCATTTATCTCCGCAAAAAAATGCCGCACCGCCGATCCGTATTCGCACGCTCAACCATAAGAACCGGATTTGCAGCGGAATGTTACAGTGATTTTTCGATTTTTGTATAAATAACTAAAAATTGAGCATACTGTCAACAGTGTTTCGGGAGGTGTGTGAAATGCTCGGATTTATCCTCGGCTGCATGGTCGGCGGCACGGCAGGTGTCATGACCATGTGCATGTGCGCGATATCCCGCCGCACAAAATGAGAACATCCACCCGTTTTCAGAGCGGGTGGATGTTTGTTTTATACCTCGAAATCGTGGAACACGATCCTGCCGAGATTCGGTGCATCGTGCTCGGTCGCCCAGATCGCGCGCATAAATTCGGGATACGCGTCCTGTGCGATCTGCAGGATGCGGTGGAAGATCTCGACCGCGCCCTCCGCGACGTTCCGGTTTTCCTCCGGAAAATCGTATTCGAGCGTCACCGCTTCCGCATCGGTATTGACCGAGAACTTGCAGAACCGGTACTTGTTGTTCATCTGATTCGCGACCTTGAGCACGGCATTGCGCTCACGGTCGGTGAAGCGGACATAATGCGGAATCCGCACAGATACGTCATTTTCGTCGTCCGAGGAGATGAAGTGGACTGCGAAGCACGCATACTCCACGACCGCATCCGCAATGACGCGGCTGCTTTCCTCCGATTCCGCGACGCGGAACAGGATCTCCTCCTCTGTGAAACGGTCGGCGATCTCATTTGTTGCAGCAAACATCTGTTGCACTCCTTTCTGTGAACCGTCAGCCGGAAATTTCCTTGAGCAGCTCCGGATAGCAGTCGTCAATAATGCCGGCGCTGCGCATCAGCAGCTCATGGGCAGCATCTCCGATCTCCTCTGCGGAAACCGTAAAGTCATACGCTGCATCGACCGTATTGTTTTCGGTATCGACGATAAACCGCAGAAAACGGAATCTGTTGTTGCAGTCATTGACCGCGAGCAGCATGCTTTCGGTGCGCTCCGGCGGAAATTTCAGCAGATTGAAAATACGGAGTGCGACGTCGTTTTCTTCCGAACGCGAGATGAATCTTGCTTCAAAAGAAGTCGTCTTGACATTGATGCCGATGTGCACCGCACTGAACTCATCGCGCGCCTCGATGCCGCATTCCAGATCATGCGCCTTGAACGTGTCATAGATCGCCTGTGTTGCCTGATAGACCATACGATCCCTCCTTTTCCATGTCTATATTATAGACGATACAGGCAGAAAAGTCAAGTCAATTCTGACGAAAAAAGAGAACAGGCGTTTCTGCCCGTTCTCTTTTCCGCGTTATTCCGCTGTTTTTTCCGGCTCTGCCTGCGGTTCCTTTTTCTTGCGGAAGACCAGAAGTCTGCTGAAGATATAGTTCAGCGCAAAGATGATGAACTGCGACAGGACGACCATGAGATTGTAGTTCCAGCCGAAGATCGTCGGCATCAGCATGATGCCCCACTCCAGAAAGAATGTGAATCCGCGTGCGCCGAAAAATGTCGAAGCTTCACGCAGCACATCGCGTTTTTCCGTGGTTTTGCTGTAAAACACGTATTTCTTGTTGACCACAAAGGCAAATGTCGCGCAGATCACCCACGAGACTGCCGTGTTGATCGAATTGGGGATCTTCTGCGTATCGACCGACAGACCGGCGAGCAGGAACAGCCATTTTCCGATGAACTTTGTCAGCATCGAAAGCACCGTTGTCCATGCACCGTAGTAGCAGTAACGCAGGGCATGTTCGTTTTTGTCCCAGAATGATTTCAGCGGCTTCGGCAGCAGCTTCAGCACAAATTGCAGCAGTTTTTCCAGCATGATTCTGTCTCCTTTTTATTCCAGCTCAAATGCACCGGTATAAAGCTGATAGTAGGTGCCTTTTTTCTCCAGCAGCGATTCGTGGCTGCCGCGCTCAATGATCCTGCCGTGATCGAGCACCATGATGACGTCCGAATTGCGGACGGTCGAGAGGCGGTGCGCAATGACAAAGACCGTTCTGCCGTGCATCAGCGCATCCATGCCGCGCTGGACGATCGCCTCGGTGCGCGTGTCGATCGAGGATGTTGCCTCGTCGAGGATCATGACGGGCGGATCTGCGACGGCGGCGCGGGCAATTGCGATGAGCTGCCGCTGTCCCTGCGAGAGGTTCGCGCCGTTGCCGGTCAGCATCGTGTCGTAGCCGTCCGGCAGGCGCGTGATGAAGTCATCAGCACCGGCAAGCTTTGCAGCCGCGATGCAGTCCTCGTCGGAAGCATCCAGTCTGCCGTAGCGGATATTGTCCATGACCGAGCCGGTAAAGAGGTTTGTCTCCTGCAAAACGATGCCGAGCGAGCGGCGGAGATCGGATTTTTTGATCTTGTTGATGTTGATGCCGTCATAGCGGATCTTGCCGTCCGCGATGTCATAGAACCGGTTGATGAGGTTTGTGATCGTGGTTTTGCCGGCACCGGTCGCGCCGACAAACGCGATCTTCTGACCGGGCTTTGCAAAGATCGTCACATCATGCAGGACCGGCTTGCCTTCCTCATAGGCAAAGTCCACGCTGTCGAGCGTGACGTCGCCCTGCAGCGGCGTATAGGTGATCGAGCCGTCAGCGGAATGCGGATGCTTCCAAGCCCATTTGTGCGTGATCTCATTCGATTCCGAAATGCTGCCGTCGGCGTTCTCCGTGACATTGACCATCGTCACATAGCCGTCATCGGCTTCCGGCTCCTGATCCATGAGTGCAAAGATACGCTCCGCACCTGCAACCGCCATGACGATCGCATTGAGCTGCTGCGTGACCTGATTGAGGTTGCCCGTGAACTGCTTTGCCATGTTCAGGAACGGCACCAGAATGCTGACGCCGAGCGGCAGACCGGAGAACGAAAGGTTCTTCGCGCCGAGGACGACCAGCGCGCCGCCGACTGTTGCCAGCGTGACATAGAGCAGATTGCCGAGGTTGAGGATGATCGGCGCGAGCGCATTTGCATAGGCATGTGCGCGGTAGCTGTCCTCAAAGAGCGCGTCATTGATCGCATCGAAATCCTGCTGACTCTGCTGCTCGTGGCAGAAGACCTGCACGACCTTCTGACCGGTCATCATCTCCTGCACATAGCCCTCGGTCCTGCCGACCGCCTGCTGCTGCCGGATGAAATATTTTGCAGAGCCGCCGCCGATCTTCTTGGAAATCATCATCATCAGGACGATGCCCGCGATGACGACCAGCGTCAGCCAGAAGCTGTAAAACAGCATGATGCAGAACACGAACACGACAACGGAGCCCGCCTGCACCAGAGAGGGGAGCGCCTGCGAGAGCATCTGCCGGAGCGCGTCGATATCGTTCGTATAGTGGCTCATGATATCGCCGTGCTGATGCGTGTCGAAATAGCGGATCGGCAGATTCTGCATCTTATCGAACAGCGTGCAGCGCATCTTGTTGAGGAATCCCTGCGTCATGATCGCGACAAGCTGCTGCCAGAGCGTCATGGAAATGAGTGCGAGCACATAGAGCGCGATGAGCACGCCGACCTTCGGGAGAATGACGGTTTTTGCGGTCTCCCAGTCGCCGGATGCGGAATAGGTCTGGATATCGGTGATGACCTTCTGCATGAACACCGCCGGAATGGACGATGTGGCAGAGGAAAACAGGATGCAGACGATCGTGACCGGCAGCAGCGCGGGATAGAATCCGCGGAGCATCTTGACGATCCGGACGAGCGATTTTGCAGCATCGCCGGGCTTTCTCGGTGCGCCGTAGCCTTTTGTATTACGCGGCATCGCTGTCACCCCCGTTCGTCTGCTGTTCATAGACCTCGCGGTAGATCTCGCTGGTCTGCAACAGTTCTTCATGCGTGCCCTGTGCCGCGATTTTGCCGTTGTCGAGCACAAGGATGATGTCGGCATCCTGCACGGACGCGATGCGCTGTGCAATGATGATCTTCGTGGTGTCGGGGATATATTCGCGGAAGCCCTTGCGGATCAGCGCATCGGTCTTGGTATCGACCGCGCTGGTGGAGTCATCGAGGATCAGGATCTTCGGCTTTTTCAGCAGTGCGCGCGCAATGCAGAGGCGCTGCTTCTGACCGCCGGAGACATTGGAGCCGCCCTGCTCGATCATGGTGTCGTAGCCGTCCGGAAACGCGGAGACAAAGTCATGTGCCTGCGCGAGCTTGCAGGCTTCGATCAGCTCCTCATCTGTCGCATCGGGATTGCCCCAGCGCAGATTCTCCTTGATCGTGCCGGAAAAGAGCACATTCTTCTGCAGCACCATTGCAACACTGTCGCGCAGTGCCGTCAGGTCGTATTCGCGGACGTCCATGCCGCCGACCTTGACATTGCCCTCTGTGACGTCATAGAGCCGCGGGATCAGCTGCACGAGCGTGGATTTGCTGGAGCCGGTGCCGCCGATGATGCCGACGGTCGAACCGGACGGGATCGTCAGGTCGATATCGGAAAGCGCGAATTTCTTTGCCTTCTGGGAATATTTAAAACTGACGTTCTCAAAGACGATGCTGCCGTCCTGCACATCAAGGCAGGCGTTTTCGGGATTGTGGATATCGGCAGTTTCGTTGAGCACCTCGGAGATCCGCTTGATGGATTCCGCCGACATGGTCAGCATGACATAGATCATGGAGAGCATCATCAGCTGAATGAGGATCTGGAAGCCGTAGGTGAGCATGCTGGACATTTCACCGACATTGATGCCGTTTCCGGTGCCGGTGATGATGAGCTTGGAGCCGACGATCAGGATGAACGCCATGTTGAAGTACAGGCACATCTGCATGATCGGGCCGTTCAGCGCAACGATGCGTTCGGCTTTCGTGAAGTCCGCGCAGATATCCTCTGCGGCGGTGCGGAACTTTTTCTTTTCGTATTCCTCGCGGGAGAAGCCCTTGACGACGCGCATGCCGCGGACATTCTCCTCAATGGATTCGTTCAGTCTGTCGTATTTCTTGAACACTCTGCGGAATGCCGGCAGCGCGAATTTGCCGATCAGCAGCAGACCGCACAGCAGCACGGGAATGACGACAACGAAGGTCATTGCGAGCGTGCCGCCCATGAGGAATGCCATGATGATTGAAAAGAGCAGCATCAGCGGTGCGCGGACGGCAATGCGGATCAGCATCATGAACGCCATCTGCACATTGTTGATATCGGTCGTCAGACGGGTGACGAGCGAGGATGTCGAAAACTTGTCGATGTTGCTGAATGCAAAGGTCTGCACCTTTTCAAAGATATCGTGGCGGACATTTTTCGCAAAGCCCGCAGAAGCCTTTGCGCTGGTGAATCCGGCGGAGCCGCCGAAGAACAGCGAAACCAGCGTCATGAGCACGAGCAGCAGACCGGTTTTCAGCAGGAACGGCATTTCGACGCCGTCGCTGATGTGATCGACGAGACGCGCTGTGATAAACGGGATGATCGCTTCGATGATCGCTTCACCGGTCATGAACAGAATGGTGATGATCGTCGGCGTTTTGTATTCCCGCAGACAGCGCTGGATGGTACGGAACATATACGGTATGATCTCCTTTCGGTATTATGCGAGATTTTGCTGCATTCTGGTCAGATAAGCCTGCAATGCAGCGAGCTCCTCATCGGAAAAGCCGCAGGTGAGCTGTTCTTCGAGCATGCGGTTATCCGCGCGGATCTTTTCGGTAAATTCCCTGCCGCGCTCGGTCAGGACGATTTTTTTGAGCCTGTCGTCACTGGCGACGCGCCCGCGTTCGACGAGCCCCTCTTTTTCGAGTGCCGCGACGGTTTTCGAGACAGCCGACCGGCAGATACAGAGCTCCTTTTCCAGATCGCGCTGATAGACGTCGGCATTCTCGTGGTCTGCGAGATATCCGAGCACCCAGCCGTTCTGACCGGCGAGATGATTCAGCTCCTGCTTGACCTGCGAGGACTCGATCCGCCTGCGGATACTGACATTCAGCATGCGGAGTGCAAGCATGGTTTCACATTCCAAATCGGGTTCCAACTCCTTTCTGTCAGCATGAAAACTGTTTCAGATGCCAACTGTTCACAATGAAACATTATACAGCATTTCCGCCAAATTGTCAAGTGAAAATTTGGTGAAGAAAGCAAACCGGCACGCCGTTTTCTGCGGCATGCCGGTTGTGTTTTGGGGTTATCAGTCAATCGACTTCATCGTCGGGAACAGGAGCACGTCACGGATCGACTGGCTGTTTGTCATCAGCATGACCAGACGGTCAATGCCGAAGCCGATGCCGCCTGTCGGGGGCATACCGATTTCCAGTGCATTCATGAAGTCCTCGTCGATGCGGTTTGCTTCCTCATCGCCCTGTGCGATCAGCGCTTCCTGTGCTTCAAAGCGCTTTCTCTGGTCGATCGGATCGTTCAGCTCGGAGTAGGCGTTGCACATTTCGCGTGCCGTGATGTAGAGCTCGAAGCGCTCCACATAGTCCGGCTTATCGGGCTTGCGCTTGGTCAGCGGAGAGATCTCGACCGGATGATCCATGATAAAGGTCGGCTGGATCAGCTTTTCCTCGACAAATTCATCGAAGAACAGGTTGAGGATATCGCCCTTTTCGTGGCGCTTTTCGTAGTGGACGCCCTTTTCGTCCGCGATCTTCTTTGCCGCGGCGGTATCGGGGATCTGGTCGAAGTCCACGCCGGTATATTCCTTGACCGCGTCGATCATGGTCAGGCGGCGGAACGGCTTGCCGAGGTCGATCATGATATCCTCGCCGTTTTCATCCTTGCCGAACGGGATGCAGGTCGTGCCGCAGACGGTCTGTGCGATGTGCCGGAACATGTTCTCGGTCAGGTCCATCATGCCGTAGTAGTCGGTGTATGCCTGATACAGCTCCATGAGCGTAAATTCGGGGTTATGCTTGGTATCGACGCCCTCATTGCGGAAGACTCTGCCGATCTCATAGACCTTTTCGAGTCCGCCGACGATCAGGCGCTTGAGGTAGAGCTCCAGCGAAATGCGCAGCTTGACGTCCTCGTCGAGCGCATTATAATGTGTCTCGAACGGTCTTGCAGCAGCGCCGCCGGCATTGGAAACGAGCATCGGTGTCTCGACTTCCATGAAGCCCTGTGCATCGAGCCACGAGCGGATCGTCGCGAGGATCTTGCTGCGCTTGATGAAGGTATCGCGCACATCCTCGTTCATGATGAGATCGACATAGCGCTGACGGTATCTCGCATCGCGGTCGGTCAGACCGTGGAACTTCTCCGGCAGCGGCTTGAGGGACTTGGAGAGCAGCGTCACAGCGGTCGCATGGACGGAAAGCTCGCCGGTTCTGGTGCGGAACAGCGTACCGGTCACGCCCATGATGTCGCCGATATCCCACTTGCGGAACGCGGTGAACGCATCCTCGCCGATATCGTTCATGCGGACATAGACCTGCAGTCTGCCGCTTCTGTCGCGCAGGTCGAGGAAGTTTGCCTTGCCCATTTTGCGCCAGCTCATGATTCTGCCGGCGATCGTGACGGTAAACTTCTCGTTGAGTGCGTCATAAGCAGCCTTTTTCGCCTCGTCATCGAGGTCAGCGGGCAGCTTTGCTTCCTCTGCCTCATACATGCTGCGGCATTCTGCCGTGCTTGCGGTGACATCGAACTTGGTGATGACGAACGGATCATTGCCGCTCTCCTGCATTTCGGTCAGCTTGTCAAAGCGCACCTGACGCAGGGCATCCATGTCCTCCGCAGCCGGCTGTACATTCTGTTCGTTGAGATTCTGTTCGCTCATGTTCAGCCCTCCGGATGCGATGTAAATACGCCCGTGCTGGAGATTTCCAGAACGGTAAAGGTCATGATGCCGACCGGTGCTTCGACGATAAAGGTTTCACCGACGCGCTTGCCGAGCACCGCCTTGCCGATCGGGGAGTCATCGGAGATCTTATGCTTTTCGTAATCCGCCTCGGAACGGCCGACGATCTGCAGCGTTTCGATCTTCTGCGGCTGACCGTTGAACTCGGCTCTGCTCAGGATGACGCCGCAGCCCGTGCTGACGGTATCCGAGGAGATCGTGGAGATGATCTCTGCATGCTCCAGCGTATATTCGAGCTTTTTGATCTCGTCTTCCAGACGCGCCTGTTCGTTGCGCGCCTCATCGTATTCGGCGTTTTCGGAAAGGTCACCGTGGCTTCTTGCTTCCGCAAGGGCGTCTGCGACCTCGGTACGGCGGGTACCCTTCAGATAAGAGAGTCTCTGTTGTTCAGCATCATAATGCTGTTGTGACATTTTTTCTCTGTATTCGTGTTCCATAAAATCCTCCTTAAAGCGTCGGTAAAAATCCAGAGAGGGAGCAGTGTAAAATGCGCTGCTCCCTTGCTGTTTTCAGATTCCGTCAGCCAGGTACTGCTGCCGGAGATTATTCGGTGATTTCGCTGTGGAATGCCTGCAGCGATTTGACGCTCAGTGCACCGCGCTGCGATTTGACTGCCGCAATACCCTCTGCTGTTGCAGAAGCAGCAGCCATTGTGGTGATATACGGAATGCGGTACTTGATCGCAGCCTTGCGGATGTAGCTGTCATCGTGGTGAGAGTCTGCACCTGCCGGCGTATTGATGATGAGGTCGATCTTGCCGTTTGTCATCGCATCGGTGATATTCGGTCTGCCCTCATAGAGCTTCTTGATCTTCTCTGCCGGAATGCCGGCCTCTGCGATCATATCGTAGGTTCTGCCGGTTGCGAGGATCTTGAATCCGAGGTCATGGAATTTCTGTGCGATCGGGAGCAGCTCCGGCTTATCCATATCGCAGACGGAGAGCAGCACCGTACCTTCGGTCGGCAGCTTGGTCTGCGTTGCCTCCTGTGCTTTGAAGTAAGCCTCACCGAAGTTCGGGGAAATGCCGAGCACCTCACCGGTGGAACGCATCTCCGGTCCGAGCACCGGATCGACTTCCTGGAACATGTTGAACGGGAAGACTGCTTCCTTGACGCCGTGATGCGGGATCTTCTTGTCACGCAGCGACGGCACGGGGGAAGGCTTGCCGGTCAGCTCTGCGGTCATGATCTGCGTTGCGATGCGGACCATGTTGATCGCGCAGACCTTGGAGACCAGCGGGACGGTTCTGGATGCACGCGGGTTTGCTTCGAGCACATACACAGTGTCGTCCTCGATCGCATACTGCATGTTCATCAGACCGGAAACGCCCATTTCGACGGCGATCTTCTTGGTGTACTCCTTGATCGTCGCGACATGCTTTTCGCTGAGGTTCAGGGACGGGAGCACGCAAGCGGAGTCGCCGGAATGGATACCCGCAAGCTCGATATGCTCCATGACAGCCGGAACGAAGCAGTCCTTGCCGTCGGAGATCGCGTCTGCCTCACATTCGGTTGCATGATGCAGGAAGCGGTCAATGAGGATCGGTCTGTCCGGTGTGACGCCGACAGCTGCTTCCATGTAGACGCGCATCATCTTGTCATCGTGAACGACTTCCATGCCTCTGCCGCCGAGCACGTAGGACGGACGGACCATGACCGGATAGCCGATGCGGTTTGCGATTTCGAGTGCATCATCGACGGTGACAGCCATACCGGATTCCGGCATCGGAATGCCGAGCTTATCCATCATCGCGCGGAAGTGATCTCTGTCCTCTGCGAGGTCGATCGTCTCCGGCGAGGTGCCGAGGATGCGGACGCCGTTCTTTTTCAGATCGGCAGCGAGGTTCAGCGGTGTCTGACCGCCGAACTGTGCGATGACGCCGACGGGCTTTTCCTTCTCGTAGATCTGGAGCACGTCTTCGAGCGTCAGCGGCTCAAAGTAGAGCTTATCGGAGGTATCGTAGTCCGTGGAAACGGTCTCCGGATTGCAGTTGACGATGATCGTCTCGAATCCGAGATCTTTCAGTGCGAGTGCGGCATGCACGCAGCAGTAGTCGAACTCGATGCCCTGACCGATTCTGTTCGGACCGCCGCCGAGGATCATGATCTTCGGGCGGTCGTCGTTGCAGGGGCTCTCATCCTTTTCAATATGATAGGAGGAGTAATAATATGCGCTGTCCTTGGTACCGGAAACGTGAACGCCTTCCCAGCCCTCACGGATGCCCGCCTCATAGCGTGCATTGCGGATATCCGCTTCCGGAACGTCGAGGATCTGGCTGAGGTAGCGGTCGGAGAAGCCGTCGAGCTTTGCCTGACGGAGCACGCCCGGAGCCGGAACCTTGCCCTTGCCTGCGATCAGTGCGGTTTCTTCCTCGACGAGTTCGAGCATCTGCTCAATGAACCATTTCTTGATCTTGGTCAGATTGTAGAGCTCATCGACGGTTGCGCCCTTGCGCAGAGCCTCATACATGATGAACTGGCGGTTGCTGGTCGGATAGATCAGCATCGCGAGCAGCTCATCCTTTGTTTTCTCATGGAAATCCTTTGCGAAGCCGAGGCCGTATCTGCCGGTTTCGAGCGAACGGATCGCCTTCTGGAATGCTTCCTTATAGGTCTTGCCGATGCTCATGACTTCGCCGACGGCGCGCATCTGCGTGCCGAGCTTATCCTCTGCGCCCTTGAACTTTTCAAAAGCCCAGCGTGCGAACTTGATGACGACATAGTCGCCGGAGGGAACGTATTTATCCAGTGTGCCGTACTTGCCGCATTCCATCTCGTCGAGCGTCATGCCGGTCGCGAGCATTGCGGAGACCAGTGCGATCGGGAAGCCGGTCGCCTTGGAAGCCAGCGCGGAGGAACGGGAGGTACGCGGATTGATCTCGATGACGATGATTCTGTCAGAGACCGGATCATGGGCAAACTGGCAGTTGCAGCCGCCGATGACCTGCACCTTATCGACGATGCGGTAAGCCTGCTCCTGCAAACGCTTCTGGACGTCCTCGGAGATGGTCAGCATCGGGGCAGAGCAGAAGGAATCGCCGGTATGCACGCCCATCGGGTCAATGTTCTCAATAAAGCAGACAGTGATCATGTTGCCCTTTGCATCGCGGACAACTTCAAGTTCGAGTTCTTCCCAGCCGGTCACGCACTCCTCAACGAGCACCTGTCCGACGAGCGAAGCCTGAAGACCTCTTGCGCAGACGACCTTCAGCTCCTCGACGTTGTAGACCATGCCGCCGCCTGCGCCGCCCATGGTATAAGCGGGACGGAGGACGACCGGATAGCCGAGTTTATCGGCGATCTTGACGGCTTCGTCAACGGAATAGGCGACTTCGCTGCGCGCCATTTCGACGCCGATCGACTCCATTGTCTCCTTAAATTCGATTCTGTCTTCGCCGCGCTCAATGGCATCAACCTGCACGCCGATGACCTGGACACCGTACTCTTTCAGGACGCCTGCCTTATCGAGTTCGGAGCAGAGGTTCAGACCGGACTGACCGCCGAGGTTCGGCAGCAGCGCATCGGGACGCTCTTTCTTGATGATCTCGGTCAGACGGGCGCAGTTGAGCGGTTCGATGTAGGTCACATCAGCAACATCCGGATCCGTCATGATCGTAGCGGGGTTGGAGTTGACGAGGACGATTTCATATCCGAGCTTGCGCAGTGCCTTGCAAGCCTGTGTGCCGGAATAGTCGAACTCGCATGCTTGTCCGATGATAATCGGGCCGGAGCCGATGATCATCACTTTGTTGATATCATTTCTTTTTGGCATATTGCGAACACCTCACTTCAACTACACATTATAGCATAAACCCACCCTGAATTGCAAGTGTTTTTTCGGATTTTTTGAAAATTCACAATTCCTATTATTTTTCCTGCGAATCGCGCGGCGGTTTTTGTAGATTTGCCGATTGGGACAAGGTGTACCGGCGGAGTGTACAGCTTTCCGCCCGATGAGATCTGTTATTCACTATTCATTCTTCACCATTCACTTTTTATCTGCGACCTGACTCCCATGTTTCGCGGCAGCTTTTCTAAAGCGTTTTGGCTCCCCGCGGCGGGGGTGACAACCCAAGAGAGAGGGGAGTCGTCGCTGCGCTCCGGTCTCCCCCTCTCTTAGGTTTTCGCCACCCGCACATGTTTCGCAAGCGAAACTGCGCAGTTTGCCGAAGGCAAACGTGCGCCCCCGCTTTCCTGACTCTCACCCCTCTGGTGCGCGCCACAATCGCGGATTGTTCATTGGGGTTCAGTTGCCCTGAATGCTTTCGCCGTCTGTGCCCGCCTGCGTATGCTCCCGATGTGTCCTCTTTTCACTTTTCACTATTCATTCTTCACCATTCACTTTTTCCGCTGGGAGCAGTCACGCCACAGAAGCCGCGAATAGCGGCGTGTACAGCGAATGCGAAGACAGTCCGCGCTGCCGGCTCCCAGAGGGGAGTGCCTGCGTGGGCTTCTCGCTTGCGACCTGTCTCCCATGTTTCGCCGCTGTCTGTTTGTTGCGTTCCGGCTCCCCGCGGCGGGGGTGACAACCCAAGAGAGCGGGGAGTCGTCGCTGCGCTCCGGTCTCCCCTCTCTCTTAGGTTTTCGCCCCCGTGCCCCCGCTTTCCTGACTCTCACCCCTCTGGTGCGCGCCGCAGTCGTTGCGTGTTGTTGGGGTTCAGTTGCCCTGAATGCTTTCGCCGTCTGCGCCCGCCTGCGTATGCTCCCGATGTGTCCTCTTTTCACTTTTCACTATTCATTCTTCACCATTCACCATTCACTTTTTCCGCTGGGAGCAGTCACGCCACAGAAGCCGCGATCAGCGGCGTGTACAACGAATGTTTGGCGAGCCACGCTGCCGCACTCCGGAGGGGCATGGAAGCGGGCACTGCCCGCCCGAATGAAAATGCCCCGAAGCGATTGTATTTCGTTTCGGGGCATTGTTTCAGATGAATACCGGATCACAAAGGGATGCGGTCATTTTTTGTTTCGATCAGCGCGGCGCTTATGCCGCAGTACCGGATTCGTCTGCGGGCTGATTCTCGTCAGGCTGATGAATGCTGCCGTCGAGCACATTTTTCCATGTGAGATCCGTCCGCAGTGCAACGCGGGTTTCGGTGTAGTAGATCAGAATGTACTGTGCGTCCTCAACGGTGAGCTTGCCGTCGCGGTTGACGTCCGCAGCCTGAAGCTGACCGGCATCAAGACCGCAGTCATTGCCTGCCATCTTCTCGGTGTAGGCGACCAGTGCTGTCTGTGCATCAACGACGCTCACGATGCCGTCGTTGTCGATGTCGCCGAGCGCGTAGGGGCTGTCGTAATCCGCCGTGGTATAGGTCTCAGCGGCAGTCTTGGAAGCAACAGGGATCACAGCGCCCTCGGAATCGAGCGCGTTCTCCGCCGTGCACTTGCTCAGATCGAGCACGACCATTGCCTTGTCAAAATAGGTTTTGATCTGGTCTTTGGTGATCCATGCAGCGGCATCTGTGCTGATGCGGAGCAGTTCGGTTCCGTTTTCATCGCGGAAGCTGAACACTGCGGATGCGCTGCCGGAATCCGGACTATAGTTCGCCTGCATTTCCGGCTGCACGGTCAGCGGCGCGCTGTCATAGTTTGCGAGTGCCGCAATATTGTCTGCGCTGTCCGTCACGAGATAATCTTCGGTATTCTGGAACGTCTTCACTTCGGGAGCGCTCGCGTCTGCCGTGAGGAAGGAGCCTTCTGCGGTGATCTTCCTGACCTTTTTCATGAGTTCATCGGCTTTTTTCTGATATTCCGCCTTTTCCGCATCGGTATAGCCGTCTGTATTCAGATACGGCACGACCTTGAGGGAGAGCGAAAATGCTTCCGGCGGGGTGAGTGTTTTCGGATCGAGTTCCTCGAACTGATAGCCGTATTTTTCCGCATATTTCTGCGCGGTGGAATCCTTGAAGCCGCGGATCTTGCCGGTGAAGAATGCGTGATTTTTCTCGATGCCGCTGCTGATTGTCCATTCTGTGTCAGCGATCTGGCATTCCGGATTGAGGAATGTGATCGTATCGAGTCCGCTGCAGAGGTAGAATGCGTTCTGACCGACACCCGCAACGTTTTCCGGAATGACAGCATTTTCCACGCTGTCGCAGCCGAAGAATGCGCCGT
The DNA here is from genome assembly GCA_001603005.1 of Clostridiales bacterium Firm_04. Taxonomy (GTDB): domain Bacteria; phylum Bacillota; class Clostridia; order Oscillospirales; family Ruminococcaceae; genus Firm-04. The sequence goes on along the minus strand of LVAJ01000029.1, from coordinate 63,206 downwards.
CACCGATCTGTGTGATGCCGCTGCCGATCCGGATGTGACGGATGCGCTGTGTCACATCATCTTCAAAGCCTGAATATTCATACCACGGCGCAGATTCATGCTGATCAATGTCATAATCCGCCGTTGCGCCCTCGCCTTCGATCGCGAGCTCCTGCAGCACAATGTTGAATGCCCATGTTGCATGTTCGCCGCATGTGCCGCGGATTGTGTCGTCCGGCGCGGTGGTCTGGGGCACTGTTGTTGTATCGGCTGTTGTTGTGACCGCAGCAGTTGTCGTTTCCTCGTGGTTACCGATGATTGTTGTAGTCACCGGTACCGTTGTCGTGGTCGCCGGAACAGTCGTGGTCAGGTTTGCCGGAGGTGCTTCGGTGGGCTTGCCGCTGCCGGTGACGGCAGGGCCGGTCGTAGAGGTTTCGGTCGGCTTGGTGGCTGCTGATGTAACAGGTGCCGTCGTCGTTGTTTCGGCAGGCTTTCCGTCGATCACCTCAAACGGGAACGCGTACTCCTCTGCATATGCCTGTGCGGTCGAATCCGCATAGCCGCGGATCACACCGTTATAGACGGTACGGTACGGGCTCTGCTCCTCATTCATGCTGTTGTTGATGCTGCTGCCGTTGAAAGCGCGCGGAATGATCAGTTCCTTTGAATAGACCGTTACGGATTCGAGAACCGGCATGAAATACAGTGCGCCGCCGCTGATCTTGCTGATTTCCTCGCCGATCACAGCGTTTTTGATGCTGTCGCGGTGTGCAAACCACATCGGCGTGCTCTGGAAGCTCTCTGCACTGTATTCGCCGTTGAACTTTGTCGGCCACTGATAATTATACATCTCGCCGCTGCCGCTGAATGTCAGGGTATCGCCGGTGAGCTGCCATGTCATGCTGTCGCCGCACTTGCCGGAAGTCGGCACATCGCCGAGCGAAATGAAATTCAGACCGAGTGTCTTTGCATAGGTCTCCGCCGGAGAGCCTTTATAGCCGTGAATCACACCGGAATAGGAAGCTTCTTTGGTGTATTCGCCCTTGTTGCTGATCGTGATGCCGTAGTCGAGATTGGAATCCGGCTCCGGAAGCTGCACGGTGATCGCCGTGAAGTAATTCAGGAACGAGATATCCTTCAGTGCGGTGCACTCTGCAAAGGCGCCGGCACCGATCGTCTGCAGTCTTTCCGGGAGCGTCACTTCTTCCAGTGCGCTGCATTTCTGGAACGCACACAGATTGATGTGATTCAGCGTATCCGGAAACTGAATGTTTTTCAGAGCGGTACATCTCATGAACGATTCCATACTGATCTTTTCAACGCCTTCTTCAAATGTAACGGATTCCAGTTTATCACTATTCTGGAATGCATGTGAAGGAATCTCCGTCAGACTGCCGGGGATCGTGAGCGATTTCAGCCCGTCACAGTCCATGAACGCACCGTCGCCCATGTACACAAGTGTATTCGGGAAGGAAACATCCGTGATGTTGTCATTGTCGCTGAAAGCGTCCGGACTGATCCGTTCGATGCCTTCCGGAATGGTGACGCTGCCGGTGCAGGCAGAGCCGTCAATGACAAACTTACCGAGCGTGACCAGCGGATCCGTTGCCTGCTTGTTTTTGAACCAAGCAGTCCCGCGGAACGGATTGCCGTGGATGCGCAGCTCATCGTTGGCTTTCGGAATCGAGACCGTTTCCAGCGCAGAACAATTGTAGAAGCAGCTGGCGTTCAGCAGCGTAACAGTTTCGGGGATCGTAACGGATTTCAGCGTTTTGCAGTCCTTGAACGCGGCATTGTCGATCCAGACGACCTTTGCGTTCTTGATCTCGGACGGGATGACCAGTTCTTCCGCCAGTTTAGAGGTATAGCCCTTGATGTAGCATTTTCCGCTCATGATTTCGTACTTCATGCCCTCATAGGTGCCTGTGCCGTCCTTCGGCGGCGCGGTCGCAGCAGCAGCATCGAGGCTTGCCGCCGGTCCTGTCAGCGCGAGACATAATGCGCTCAGGAATGAGATTGTGCGTTTTGCGTTCATTGTGTACCTGCCTTTCTGTAAATGGGGATTTTATAGATGGATGGTATGGGATGGTCAGAATGGAGGATGCGGGCAGCGATCGCCGCCTCTATACAGATAGACCGATTCCGGAGAAAAAAGTTACAGCAGAATCGGTTTTTGTAATAATTAAACGTTTAAGCACTTCTATTATACCACAATTCCGGCATATAGGCAAGCATATTCAGAAATTCTTAAAGAATGCGCGCTGCGGGCAAAAAAGCGGGAGCGCTGCCGCACGGACAGCCGCTCCCGTTCTGATGATATTCTGTTTATTTGCCGAGCAGGTCATTCCATGTGATGTCCTTTCCGGCGACAGAGCGATTGGTATAGTACATGAGGATCAGCTGGGCATCCCCGACATTGAGCGTGCCACTGAGATCTGTGTCGGCGACCTCGATCTGCTGCGATGTGAGCATGATCTCTTTTCCGGACATCTGCTCGGTATAGGCGCGCAGAACGAGCTGCGCATCGTCCAGACCGACCGCGCCGTCGAATGTGAAATCGCCCTTGAGAAGTGCGATCGGCAGGAACGGAACGCCGAATGCAAGCGCATAGTTCTGGATCGGCGAGCCTTCAAAGCTGGTGATCATGCCGGCATATTCGAGCTTTCCGTCGGTTTCGGTATTGCTGATCATGGTCGTCGGATCCGTGAAGCCGCAGGTGGGATTCAGGAACTTGATGTTCCGCAGGTCGGGGGAGTTCCGGAATGCATCGGTATCAACACCGATGACGCTGAGGGGGATCACCCATTCCTTGACGCCCTTGCAGCCGGAAAGCGCACCCTTTGCGATTACGCGGACCGGCAGTCCGTTGACCTCGTCCGCGAGCTGCATGCTTGCGGAGATCTGTGTGCTGTCATAGCCGACGACTTCGGCAGAATTGCCCGCATTCCTGTAGCGGATGCCGTTCACGAGGCAGAGCCCGTCCTTGTCGAACGCCGTATCCGAGACCGTGACGGTCGAGGTTGTCGTGCCGGTATTCAGCGACATGACCACAGTTTCGGAAGCCGCCGCCGTTGTTGTGACAGCGGGCGTTCCGGTGATCTGCTCTTTTTTGATCTCCTCGAATTTTCTGCCGAATTTTTCTGCATATTTCTGCGCCGTGGAGCCTGCATAGCCGCGGATCACGCCGTTAAAGGAAGGCGTTTTGGTGTAGAGATCATTGCAGATCGCGCCGTTATCATCCGGAATGCGTGTCGTGGCGCTCAGGAAGGTCACGCTTTCCAGCGCCGGCATATTGGCAAACGCTTCCATGTAGAGCGCGCCGACGGTTTCCGGCACGACGATCGAGCGGATTTTGCTGTTGCTGCCTTTCAGCGTTTCGATTACGGCGACGGCTTTGCCGCGGATGACAGTCGGGATCACGAGCTCCTCATCGACGCCGTCCACGGTGCCCGCAATGCTGCAAAGCGTGGGGTTCTGTCCGTTGACGATCAGACCGTTCTCCTCGAAGATGTAGTCCGGTCTTGCGGTCGTGACGGTCGTGACGATGTTTTCGGGATCCAGCGGCACAAAGTTGTAATCATTCGCTTTTGCGTATTTCTCGGCGGTCGAGCCGACATAGCCGCGGATCACGCCGGTATAGGTTCCCTTGACAGGACCGTCCGACGTATTGCAGATCGTTGTCGCATAGTCGCGGATCTCACATTTCGGATTGAGGATCGTGATGCTTTTCAGGTTTGTGCAGCGGTTGAATGCATAATCCTCGATGCAGCTGACGCAGGCAGGGACCGTAACGTCTGTCAGCGAGGAGCAGTGTTCAAAAGCACATGTACTGATTCTGCGCAGTTTGCCTTCCGGTATCACGAGCGTCTGCATCGCGCTGCATCCGCGGAATGCATAGGTGCCGATGCTCTCGACGGATTTCGGGAGTGTGAGCGATTTGAGCGCATCGCAGTTTTCAAAGGCAGATTGTCCAAGTGCCCCGACGCCTTCTTCCAGCGTGAGCGATTCCATTCTGCGGCAGGATGCGAACGCTTCCCGACCGACAGATTCAATGGTGCCGGCGAGCGTGAGCGAAATGATATTGCGGTTGCCGCAGAACACATAGGATTCAATTCCGATGACCTTTTTGCCGTCATAGACCGCCGGAATGACGAGATTTGCAGGCACTTCGCCCTCATAGCCGCCGACGATCATGGTATCCTCATTTTCATCGTATATGCGGATGCCGGCGCTTTCCGTGCGCAGGGAATACGGTGCCGGTGCTGCCGCAGACGCATTCAGACCGGTCACGGTGAGCGCAGCAGCGCAGAGGACTGCCGTCAGTTTTGCAAGCTTCATGGTAATACCTCCTGATTCTGCCGGATTTCCGGCTCCCTATATTCTAGCACATTTTCAAACAAAAAGCAAGACGGCAGATGCAGAAGTCTGACGGCATGTCCGTCAGCAGGGAGCAGGCGCTGAATTTACCGGTTCGCCGCATCATCCCATGTGAAGTCATTGCCGGAGAGCTCCTTTTCCGTATAATAGATCAGGATATACTGTGCATCCGAAACATCCGCAGTCCCGCTGCCGTTGATGTCCGCGGCATGGAGCTGGATCTCGGAGAGTCCGCTGCCATTTCCTGCGAGGGATTCGGTCGCCGCGATCAGCGCGTGCTGCGCATCCGTGCTGTCTACTTTTTTGTCATTGTTGAGGTCGCCGGTCAGCTGATCCGGTTCTATGATGCAGCAGGGGATGCCGTGTTCTTTTGCAAATGCTTCTGCGGCGGAGCCTTTTGCTGCACGCAGCGTCAGCGTTTCGATGCGGTCGAACGCGGTCGGATCAATCTCGGTGACGCCTGCCGGAACGGTCAGGAACCGCAGGGCAGTACACTCCGCGAATGCATGCTCGCTGATGGTTTTTGTGCTTTCCGGGATCGTGACATGCCGCAGCGCCGAGCAGCCGAGGAACGCGAACGGATCAATGCTCTGAATGCCGTCCTGCAGATCCGCGCGCTCCAGACACTTGCAGCTTGCGAACATCCACGGCTTGACCGAGGTGAGCGTTTCCGGCACCGTAAAGGACGTCAGGGATACGTTGCTGTTGAACACGCGTTCGCCGAATGCCGTAACATGTTCCGGAATATTGACGTCCTCCAGCAGCCAGCAGCAATAGAACACATAATCGCCGATCGTTGTCAGGGAATCCGGCAGATGCACGGTTTTCAGCGATGCGCAGTTTGCGAATGCGCATTTGCCGAGCGTTGTCAGCCCCTCTGAAAAGGTCACGGATTCAAGGCAGTTGCATCTGTTGAATGCAAAATCCCCGATGCGTCTGATATTCGGGGGAATGACGACCGTTTCCAGATCCGAGAGATCTTCAAATGCCTGATCCGCGATTTCCGTGACCGGCACGCCGCTGATCTCTGCGGGGATCTCCATGCCGGAGACCTTGAGGCATTGGGAGAGTGCAGCATGATCTTCGTATACGGCAAAGACAAAATGCTCCGTGGTGACAGTCTCGCCGTCCGTGACGGACAGTGCAGAGACCGGCGCCGGAGCGGGCAGCAGCGCGGATGTGCCGGCAGCGGTCATGCCGGCTGCGCAGAGCAGCACGAGTGAACAGGCGATTGCGTTTGTGTTTTTCATTCGGATCTTCCTTTCTGTAACATTTATGATGCAGGGCAGTGTGCTTTCCCCCTCAGTCATAAGGACGGATTTTTTCCGGAACAGGTAACGCCTGAACGGAAAAAATACCGGTTTCCGTTTCTTTCTCTATCCCGATCATAGCACACGGCGCAGCTTTTGTCAAGAGAAAAGCCGCAGGACTTCCGGCGATTGTACCGGAAGTCCTGCGGCGGACTGTTTTTGCAGCGGATCTGCTGCTGTTTATTCTGTCCGGAGTGCGATGACCGGATCTTTTTTCGCTGCGAGTCTTGCAGGGATGATGCCTGCGATCAGCGTCAGCAGCACGGAGATCGCCACGAGAATGAGTGCGTAGACCGGACGCAGGAATGCGACATGCGGCACGCCGGAGACCTTCTCGATGATCATGTTGATCGGGATATCGAGCAGCACGGTGACTGCCACGCCGATCAGACCGGCGACCAGTCCGACGATGAATGTCTCCGCATTGAACACATGGCTGACGTCGCGCTTGGAAGCGCCGATCGAGCGGAGAATACCGATCTCTTTCGTGCGCTCCAGCACCGAGATATAGGTGATAATGCCGATCATGATCGACGAAACGACCAGCGAGATCGAAACAAAGCCGATCAGCACATAGGAGACCATGTTGATGATCTTCGTGACCTGACGCAGCAGCAGCCCGATATAGTCGGTGTATTCGATCTTCCCGTCATCGTCCGCCTGTTCGTCATTATAGCGCTGAATGAACGCCTCGAAGTCCTCTTTTGCGGCAAAGCTCTGGGAGTAGATTTGGATCGCGAACGGGCTGTCGGGATCGCGCAGACCGAGCTTCTGCAAATTGCCGTCATAGGTGTTGTCAGTGGACTGCGCGAGGATCTGCTCCTTGAAGATCTTGAGCAGCATCTCCTGATCCATCGTTTTGAGCGCAGCCTTCATGCTGTCTCTGTCCTTGGCGGGGTTGAGCGACTCCGCCATTGCACTGACCTGTTCTTCCGGCATTTCCTTGATCTGTGCGCGGATCGCGTCGGCAGTCAGCTGGGATTCCATGATGCCGCGGTAGAGCGTGAGCAGCGTGTCGTCGTCGAGTCCTGCAAGCATAGCGGGATCCGGCTCCGTGCCTGCCTGCTCGGCGAGCACCGTCATCAGCGCGCCCTGTCCCTGCTCGGTCGCGGCGAATTTCTTCGCATCGTCGAGCGTGATGTTTTCAAGCATGGTCGGTGCAACGGCAGCGACCAGCGCATCGTCGTCCATATCGTTCAGGGATTTGATGACGTCTTCCGGCGTAATGGAATCGCCGTACATCTGGGAGAACATGCCCTGCAATACGGTAAATTCCTGATCGCTCATGTTGTCGATATAGGCATAGACGTCCTCGGTCGTCACATCGTCATGATCCTCGAACTCATAGCCGGTGAAAACGTCGATGTCGGGTTTCTCCTGCTGTGCCTTGACGATCTCGCTTTCCGCGATATCATCGAGCAGCTTGTCAACGAGCTCCTGCGTGTAGCAGATCGTACCGGGCAGCAGCGCACCGCTGACCGCGCCGGACTTCTTCCGCACGATACCGGAGATATGCACCGGAATGCCCTCGTCCACGACGCCTGCCATATATTCGTCATCGCGGGTGCGGTCTTTCCAGCAGTTCTCCGTCTTGTCAAATTCGTAGTAATCGGTATTGAGAATGACGCTGAACTGCATGTTCATGAGGTCATTGTAGTTGTAGCTTGCGGATTCCGCCTTGATCGGCTCGCCCGCCATGATCTGCGCCGCCATTTCGGAGATCTCGTCCGGATCGCGCAGACCGAGACCGTAGAGCGTCATGCCGTTGATCTCGTTGTACTCATCGACCACGAGGATGACCTCGTTCATGTTCTCCGGCCAGTGACCGCTGATGACGTCGTACTGCTGATCGAGCAGTTCCCTGTCACCGTAGAGCAGCGTCCAGACGTCCATGCCGTCCGTGCTCATGGACATGATCTGCGAATATGAGGACGACATGGTGTTCATGTCATAGCCGAGCATGTTATAATAAGCATCGACGAGCGGATTCGGGTTGACCGGCGTGATCTTCTCGCTGGTATCGGCAAGAAAGACCTGCGGCTGAATGTTGTAGTTGTATTCGATATTATAATTGCCGAGCTCCTCGCTGTGATCCTCGATATAGTGCTTGAAGCCTTCCATATCGTTCTGCTTGACCTCGGAGATCATCGCATTGAGCATTTCGGCATGCTGACCGGTCGCATAGACCTTGTCGAGCGGGTGTTCATCCTTGTGCTCCGCCTGACCGGTCACATTTTCGATCAGACCGGAAAGATCGACCGACCGCGAAAGAATGGTCAGCGGATACGAGGAAAGCGTGTTCTCCTGCACGTCGTTGATGAAGGTCTGGAAGCCGTCGGAGAGCGAGAGGATCAGCGAGATGCCGATGATGCCGATGCTGCCCGCGAACGCGGTGAGGATCGTTCTGCCCTTTTTTGTCAGCAGATTGTTCAGCGAGAGCGAGAACGCCGTCGCGCCGCTCATGGAGACCTTTTTGTTCTTCTTGGTATTGCCGGCAGCAGCTTCTTCCTTTTCCTTTTTCTTGAGCGCAGCCTTGCGGTCAGCGACCGCCTGCTTTTCGGAGTAGGGCTTGGAATCGCTCTGCACCTTGCCGTCGAGCAGCCGGATGATGCGCGTCGCATACTGTTCTGCGAGCTCCGGATTGTGCGTGACCATGATGACAAGGCGGTCTTTTGCGATCTCCTTCAGCAGATCCATGATCTGCACGCTGGTCTCGGTATCGAGTGCGCCGGTCGGTTCGTCTGCGAGCAGGATCTCCGGATCATTGATGAGCGCACGCGCAATTGCGACGCGCTGCATCTGACCGCCGGACATCTGATTCGGCTTTTTATTGATCTGATCGCCGAGTCCGACGCGTTCGAGCATTTTCTTGGCACGCTCCCGCCGCTCGGCTTTGGAGATGCCGGAGAGCGTCAGCGCCAGCTCGACATTGGAGAGCACGGTCTGATGCGGGATCAGATTGTAGGTCTGGAACACGAAGCCGATCGTGTGGTTCCGGTAGTGGTCCCAGTCTCTGTCCTTGTACTCCTTGGTGGATTTGTCCGCGATCGTCAGATCGCCCTCTGTGTATCTGTCGAGTCCGCCGATGATGTTGAGCAGCGTGGTCTTGCCGCAGCCGGACGGTCCCAGCACGGCGACGAACTCATTCTGACGGAACTGGATGTCAATGCCCTTAAGTGCATGCACCTCATTATCTCCCGCGAGATAATTTTTGGTGATCCCCTTTAATCCGAGCAAATCATCACAACCTTTCAAAGAATTGCATTCCGGAACAACCCGTAATATCCCAAAATACGAAGGGAGTATAGCATAAAAATGTGTATGTTCTGTGATACGGAACGGATTTCGGCGTTTTGTGCAAAGAGACAAGAACGGCTGTTGAAATTTATACAACATTACAAATTGGCAGGCAAATGCTTGACTTTCCGTTCGGGCTGTTTTATAATAACAAGCGTTATATAACATCTGTTATGAAAGGAGCATTCTGATGCCGCCGAAAGGAAAAATCACACCGGACATGATCGCGCAGGCAGGTATGGAGCTTGTGCGGGAGCAGGGGCATGAGCGGCTGAACGTCCGCAGTGCCGCAGCCGCGCTCGGCTGTTCGACGCAGCCGGTCATGTACCATTATAAGACAGCAGCCGCGCTGAAAGCTGCCGTGTATGAGCAGGCGGATGCATTTCACACGGCATATCTGATGCAGCCGGATGCCGCGGACGAAAACCCGCTGCTCGGAATCGGTCTGCGGTACATCCGCTTTGCTGCGGAGGAGGGGAATCTGTTCCGGTTTCTGTTTCAGTCGGGGATGCTGCCCGCGATGCAGCTGCAAGCGCTGATCGCCGCGCCGGAGACCGCGCCGCTGCTGGAGATCACGGCAGCGCAGACCGGTCTGACGCAGGCGCAGGCAGCGGATGTGTTCACGCAGATCTTTCTGACGGCACACGGCTGCGCCTGCCTGATTGCGGGCGGGGGCATGGCGTATGATGCGGCGTCCTGTGCAGCGCTCCTGATGCGCAGTCTGGACGGCGCGGTGTATGCAATGCGCAGTGAAAGGAGCGGAACATGAAGAATTTGTATGAGAAAAAGCCGGTGCTGTTTGCGGTGATCTGGATCGTGGTCTATGTGGTCGGATTCGGCTCTGCGGGCATCCAGACGGAGCAGCCGGCGCTGAATTACGCGATCCAGAGCGCGGTCGGGCTGGTGATCGCAGGGGTGCTGCTGCTGTTCATCCGGAAGAACCGGCTTGCAGAACATTTCGGGCTGTGCCGGTTCCGCGGCGACCGGAAGCACTTTCTGTATCTGCTGCCGCCGCTGCTTGCCGCGACAGACAATCTCTGGTCGGGCTTCGGCATGCGTGAGGAGACCGCCGCAGCAAATCTGCTGGGCATACTGGCGATCGGCATCATCGCGCCGTTTCTGGAGGAACTGATCCTGCGGAGCATCCTGTTCCGTGCGGTCGCGAAAACGAACACGCGGCGCGGCTTCTGGTTTGCGGCATTGAGCTTCGGCATCGGGCATCTGGTGAATATTGCCTACGGAAGACCGGTTCCGGATACATTGGCGCAGGTAGGCTTTGCATGCTGCTTCGGCTTCTGCACAGGTGCGCTGCTGTATACGGGAAAGAGCCTGCTTCCGTGTGTTTTCATCCATATGCTGCAAAATTCGCTCAGCTTCATCGGCGCATCGGAAACAGAGCGGAACTGGCTGCTGATTCCGGTCTGTTTGATTGATCTTGCATACGGCACCTATCTGCTGTACGCACACCGGAACGACTGCCCGCTGACTGCCGCGCCGTATCCGGATCCGTAAAGTGTCTCCGACGGATTCCAAATGGTTGCTTTCCCTTTATCGACAAGCCGGTATCATGTATATTCTTATATTTTTATGAAGAATCTTGCAGAGCCTAACAAAATATGATATAATATAATCCATCTAAATGCCCTTGCAGATCCGCAGATCAGAGATCTGCTCCCTGCATATCGGGCGATTATATCATAACGCTTCGCTCTATGATATAATGAGAGCAATTTGATGATGAAGGAGCAGAAATTGCGATGAAGTTTGTCATTTCACATATTGCAAAAAGCTTTGAGAAAAAAGAAGTGCTCAGAGACATTGATTTTACATTTGAAGCCGGCAAGATCTACGGTCTGCTCGGCAGAAACGGCGCCGGCAAGACGACGCTGTTCAACTGCATCAACAGCGACCTGAAACCGGACAGCGGCAGCTTCATGCTTGAGGAAAACGGGCAGCAGCGCAGCATGAACAGCGACGACATCGGCTATGTGCTCTCGACGCCGACCGTTCCGGAGTTTCTCACCGGCAGAGAATTTCTCAAATTCTTCTGCGATATCAACAAGAGCCGCATCAAACAGCTTCAGGATCCGGATGCCTATTTCGATTACATGAGCATTCAGCCGGAGGACCGCGACAAGCTGCTGAAAGATTATTCCCACGGCATGAAGAACAAAATGCAGATGATCGTCAACATCATCGCGGAGCCGAATCTGCTGCTGCTGGATGAGCCGCTGACCTCGCTGGACGTGGTCGTGGCAGAGGAGATGAAGGAGCTGCTGCGCGCCCAGAAGGACGGCAGGATCATCATTCTCTCGACGCACATCCTTGACCTCGCGCTCGACCTCTGCGACGAGATCGTGCTGCTGAGCCACGGCGTTCTGGAACCGGTCGAAAAGGAAAACCTCGACAGCCACGAGTTCCGCGAAAAGATCATTGCAGCGCTGCGGGAGGAAGACCATGTTTGAGACATTCCGGCAGTCGTTCTCGCTGCGATGTACCGCGAACGCGAATATGTTTCTGTTCGCGCTCAAAAAGATCCCGATCATCAAAAAGCTGATCCCGGAGACAGCCTATTCCGAGCCGGCGCTCAAGATCTTTGCGAAGATCGTCATTCTGCTTTTTGAGATCGGAAAGTTCGTGCTCGGCAAGCTTGCCTATCTCGGCATTATGGTCGCGCTGCCCGTTGTGCCGGTCGCGACGCAGCACGAAGTCCCGAAATCAACCGTTTTCCTGCACATTCTGCTGTTCCTGACGCTGATCGGCGGCATCGTCAACATCAATTTGTTCAAGGGCGATGAACGGTCGTATCAGGCAATCAACCTGCTGCAAATGGATGCGCGCAGGTTCACGCTCTCCAATTTCATCTACTATCTGCTCTGCACGGCGCTGAGCTTTCTGCCGTTCATGCTGCTGTTCGGCATTCTGTCGGACGTACCGGTATGGCTCTGCCTGCTGCTGCCGCTCGCGATTGTCGGCACAAAGCTTGTGTTCGCTGCGCTGAATATTTTCAGCTACAATCGCATCGGCATTGTCGCGGATGACGCAAAGGCGACATGGGTGCTGCTGCCGGTATGGATTATCCTGCTGCTTGCCGCGTATATCCCGCCGATCACAGGCAGAATCGTGCCGCCGACGGTCTCCGCAGGCATTCTGCTTGCAATGATCCCGCTCGGCGCGCTGTCCGTCCTGCCGGTCATCCGGTTCCGGAAGTACAAAGAGGTCAATCAATCCATTCTGAGCCACACCAGACAGCAGATGGACACGAACAAGAACCGCATCAAAGTCACGATGCAGAAGCAGATCACCGCGGATGTCACGCAGACCAGCAGCCGCTCCGGATTTGAGTTCCTGAACGAGCTGTTTGTCAAGCGGCACCGCAAGCTGCTCTGGGGCGCCACGCTGAAGGTTTCGGCGGTGCTGGCAGTCCTGCTTGCGATCCTGATTTCGGTCATCCGGTTTGTGCCGCCCTCTCGTGCGGTCATAAATGACATGCTGCTGACGAGAACGTCCGTGCTCTGGATCGTGCTCTATGCGATCAACCGCAGCGCCGGCTTTACGCAGGCATGCTTCATGAACTGCGACAACGCAATGCTGACCTATCCGTTCTTCAAAAAGCCCGGCAGCATCCTGAAGCTGTTCCGGATCCGGCTGCGGGAGCTGATCAAGATCAATGCGCTGCCTGCGGGCATCATCGGTGCGGGCATGACGCTGATGCTTGCGATGACGGGCGGCACGGAGCAGCCGGTCAATTATCTGGTGCTGCTGCTCGCGCCCATTGCGATCAACATGTTCTTTTCGGTGCATTTTCTCATGCTCTACTACCTGTTCCAGCCCTATACGGCGGGCTCGGTCATGAAGGGCGGCATGTACAGCATCCTCGCAACAGGCACTTATATGTTCTGCTATTTCATGATGCGTGCAACGCTCCCGACCTTCGGCTTCGGGCTGGTGTGCATCGTGTTCTGCGCAGCGTACTTCCTGATCGCCTGCGCGCTGGTCTACAAATTTGCCCCGAAAACATTCAAGATCCACAATTGAATCGTGCAACATCGGCGGATATTCTGCAATGCGGAATGTCCGCCGAAAAATTTGAACGGGAAAATGTTGCTTTTATTCAAAATGGTTTATTCTGCTCAATTATTGCGGCTTGTAATAATTAAGGATTCTCACGATCTCAAAGGAAATGCCGTGAATTTCTCTGAATCAGCAATGATTTTTAACCGGTTATGATGCTTTTATCGTTGAATTATTACAAATCCGGCATCGCAATGACACGGAATAACATCGCAATATAAGACTAGATTTCATATCCGGAATATGTTATATTATATACGTCCGGAGTGATTTTTACCGCTTTGCAGCACATTTTCTGCGGCGTTCCGGATCCTGAAATGATCGGATCATGCCCCCCGCACGGGTATCCCCCATACCCGTTCTAAATACATCCCCCTTCCCAAATCCCAAAAATCGGGCAATGGGAAAGCACCCTGTACGGTTTCATCCTTGCCGTATAGGGTGCTTTTCTGTTTTATTCGGTGCCGGTATCGCTTTCGCCCTCGGTATAGCTCTGTACCGGTGCGGGCTGCGGTTCTGCCGCGCGGCTGAACTGTGTCTCATAGAGCTGCGTGTAGACGCCGCCCCTGCCGACCAGCTCGCTGTGTGTGCCGCGCTCTGCGATCTTCCCGTCCCGGATCACGAGGATCTCGTCCGCGGCAAGCACCGTGGAGAGGCGGTGTGCGATCAGAATGCTCGTGCGCGTTGCGATCAGCGGCTCGATCGCATCCTGGATCTTCTGCTCGGAGATCGAATCCAGCGCGGAAGTCGCCTCGTCAAAGATCATCAGCTCCGGATCTTTCAGCAGGATCCGCGCGATCGAAATGCGCTGCTTTTCGCCGCCGGAAAGCTTGAGCCCGCGGTTGCCGACGACGGTATCCAGTCCGGTCTCCTGCGAGGAGATGAAGTCGTAGATGTTCGCGCGTCTGCATGCTTCGATCAGTTCGTCCTCGGTCGCATCCGGCTTTGCATAGAGCAGATTCTCGCGGATCGTGCCGTTGAACAGGTAGGTCTCCTGACTGACGATGCCGATGTGCTGCCGGAGAAATCCGAGGTCGAGTTTGCGGACATCGGTGCCGTCAAAGAGCACCTGCCCGCCGATGACGTCGTAAAGGCGCGGGATCAGGTTGATGAGCGTGCTTTTGCCGGAGCCGGACGGCCCGACGATCGCGATGCAGCGCCCCTGCTCCAGCCGGAAGCTGACATCCTTGAGGATCTCGCGCTCCGGATCGTAATAGAAGCGCACATGCTGAAATTCGACCTCGCCGCGCGCGGAATCGGGCGTCAGCGCATCGGGTGCGTTCTCAATTTCCGCCGGCATATCGTAATACTCGAAAATACGCGTGAAAAGTGCCATCGAACGGATCCAGTCCACCTGAATGTTCAGCAGTTGATTGACCGGCCCGTACATTTTGCCGAGCAGCGCGACCAGCACGGTGATCTGACCGACCGTGACCGTCGGATCGACGCGCATCATGATGATGCCGCCGACCAGATAGATCAGCATCGGGCCGATGTTCGTGAACGTGTTGAGCGCCATGCGGAACCAGCGTCCCGCCATGCTCTCGCGGATGTTCAGCCTGATCATGCGGCGGTTGACCGACTCGTAGCGGTCGTATTCCCGCTGCTCCATGCCGAACAGCTTCACGAGGAGCTGTCCGCTGACGGACATGGTCTCATTGAGGATGCCGTTGATCTCGTCGCTGCATGCCTGCGATTCCTTCGTGATCGTCCAGCGCGTTTTGCCGGCGCTGCGTGTCGGGATCGTGAACAGCGGCACGATCATGACGCCGACCAGCGCGAGCACCCAGTTTTCGCGGAACATGATGACGAGCGCGACGATCAGCGTGATCGAATTGGAAAGGATGCTGGTCAGCGTGCCGGTGATGATCTGCTGCACGCCGGAGATATCGCTGGTCATGCGCGTGATGATATCGCCCTGATTGTTGGATGTGAAGAACCGCTGCGACATGCTTTGCAGATGCCGGTACATGGTATTGCGCATGTCATAGGTGATGTGCTGGGCGATCCATGTGTTCAGATAGCTTTCCGCAATGCCGATGAGGTTTGCAAGCAGCGTGACAGTGAACGACAGCACGATATACAGGATCAGCTTTTGCAGGTTCTTCGCGATCAGTCCCTCGTCCACGATCCTTCCGGTCAGGACAGAGGGCAGCAGCGTCAGGACGGCTGATGCGAGAATCGCGATCAGCACCAGAAGCATCTGCTTCCAGTAGGGTTTCAGATACGAAAAGATGCGCAGAAGCAGCGCTTTCGTGACCTTTGGCTTGTTGTTTTTTTCTTCCTCGGACAGAAATCCCGGTCCGAGTCTTCCGCCGGGCGGGGGCATGGACATCGCTCCTTTTTTATTTCAGCTGTTCCGTCAGACCGATGCCGTCAAGCGTGTGCTGTCAGCTGTGCCATGCGTCATTCAGGAATGCAACGCGCTTTTCGAGCCAGTCCGCCAGATATTCCGCAGCAGCTTCGTGCGTTTTGCAGAGCTTGGATTTCGGCGCGAGTTCGTTCGCAAAAATCTCGTTGTCAATGAGATTGTTCCACTTTTTATAGTTGCGCTTGAACGCTTCCTGACATGTTTCCGTATCCGTGCGGATCTGGTCGATCGTATCCTTGAACAGACCGCTGTCATAGGCTTTTGTCCATTTTTCGCGGATGACGTCCTGGAACCAGTCCTCGTACATCAGCACGGTCAGCCACGGGTTGCAGGTCTCATAGCGGACGCCGTCCACATCGGGCACAATATTGCCGGCGTAGAAGCCCGTGCCGTCCGCGCAGCGATCCTTGTTGCCCATAGAAGAATCAAAGTCCCACGGCGCTTCAAAGGTCAGCTTTTTGTCGCCGTCTGCGCCGAAATCGGCATCCATGTAGAAGCTTGACCAGTAGATATCCGCATCACAGGTTAGCTCGGCAATCAGGTACGCATCTGCGAGCGAATCGACATTGATCGCCTGCTCGACTGCCTGCTGCGGCGTCAGATCGTCAGTCTCCGTGATCTTCGTGTAATCCGCATTGAACTGATACGCTTTGTCCTCATAGGCTGCCGAATAGAGAATGCGGTAGACATTGTTGACATAGTCTGCGATGAAATCATGCTGTTCCTTAGAATAGATATCGCTCTTGATCGACATGCCGACATCCTGCTTTTCATCGAACATGCCTTTCGGCAGACATGTGATCGTTCTGCCGCTGCCGTCATTGCCGTCATAGGGTTTCAGCGGGGCATTGTCCGCATAGTCCACATGGAACTGGTGCAGGTCGTCCTCGTTGAAGAAATAGCCGTCAAATTCCAGCAGATAGCCGATATCCGTGCCGGTGTAGCCTTCTTCCGGCTCCGTCAGGGCGATGCGCGCGTCGTTGACGGAATTGGGCTCTGTCAGCAGATAGACGCCCCAGTATTCGCCGTTGACCGTGACCTCGGTGAGCTTTGCGTCGGCGGCATAGAGCCCGTCCGGACCGAGGATGCCGCGCGCCATTTGCAGCGCCGCTTTGTCGCGCAGCAGAGAGCCGTCCTTATAGCCCGCGAGAAGCAGCCAGTTCCGGAAGGCTTCGCCGTCGTGCAGACCGCCGAGGTTCTGCTTTTCTGTGAATTTGATGCGCAGCGGCTTTTTGTCATAGGTGGTCGTCCAGTTGCCGCGCACCTTGACCTCTGCCTCGGCGGGCACGGGCAGACCGCTGTCCTTCATTTCTGTCAGATAGACCTGACATGTTTCATAGTACGGCTCCGGCGGGATGACGTAGCCCGGTGTCCACGATGCGATCGCTTCGGCGACATGTCTTGCGACAGGCTTCGTCACGAAATCCATGATATCGGGATCGCGGCTGACGGTGTTGATCGCCAGCGTGGGCATTTCCGGACCGACTGCCGGAAGGATCTCTACTTCGGGCAATGGGGTTTCGGATTTTGGCTGTGATTCAGCTTTGGATTCGGATTCCTGCGCGCTTTGCTGCGGGGTGGCGGTGCAGCCGCAGAGCAGACCGCAGAGCAGCAGGGGAAACAGGATTTTGTGTGTACTTTTCATTTTTTCATCTCCGTTCAGAATCATAGTGCGGATCTTATGCGGAAAGTGCTTGTTCTATTGTATAACAGATTGGCAAATTTGTCAAGTCGGGCGGGCGCGGAGCCCGCGCGGGCAGCGGGCAGTGCCCGCCTCCATTTCCCTCCGGGAGCCGGCAGCGTGGCTCGCCCAACATTCGTAGTTCACGCCGCTAGACGCGGCTTCTGTGGCGTGACTGCTCCCAGCGGATCAAGTGAATGGTGAATAGTGAAAAATGAATGGTGAATAGTGAAAACGGAGTGCATCGGGAGCATACGCAGGCGAGCGCGGACGGCGAATGCGAAGCAAGCGGTTGAACCCGAAAAACACGAAATGACAGTGGCGCGCACCAGAGAGGGAGAGAGATAAGGAAAGAGAGCGCGAGAGAAAACCTTAAGAGGGAGGGGGAGACCGGAGCGCAGCGACGACTTCCCCTACCTCTTGTGGTTGTCTCTCGCACCCGCGCCCCGCGCCCAGACAAATCTGACGTCGGACACAAGATCAAGAGAGGATGACGAAAGTGCGCTCTTACACCCGCGCCCAGTCAAGTCATACAGACGGATAAAAAACCTGATATGCAAAAATATTTGACGGGCTGTTTACGCCAATATGCAGCCCGCCAATATGAAATTTTCAAGATTCCAGGCGCGTTGTGACTTCGGCTTACTTTGGTCGGACACCTCATTGCGCTGCCGGTTCTGCCTACTGGACCGCAGCATTCGGCTCCGCATTCGTGACCGCTCCGGTCAACCGCGAATGCACCCCTGCTGCACAGCGCCCTCTACTAATAGTGCGCAAATCGCGATTTTTTGCACGTTTCCGTGCAACTAGTACCAAATTGTAATCAAATCTTCATAATTATGCTGAAAAATCGCAAAATATCCCATATATTAAGCAAAATACTCATATGAATGAAATCGAAAGAATAATAACCATTATAATAGTATAAAATGCGCGACCGGATCGCGCCTGCCGCTGTGATTGTTCCTGTGAAACATCACACAATAATTTTGCATCCTCTCCCATTGCGCTTTTCAGCATAATATGTTATAAGCGGGCAGTGCCCGCCGCCGTGATAACGCCCATGAAGCGAAAAGCCAATTTTTTTGCATCCTCTCCCATTGCGCTTTTTGCGGATATATGTTATAATAGTACTGTCAAATCCGATAGAACCGAGGCGAATCATATGCACCCCATCGAACATTTCCGCACCATTACCCGCCACCGGCATATGGTCCTGCGGCACTGCATCAAAGCCGGTATCCCGCTGCAGGGACTGCTGCATGACCTCTCCAAGTTTACCCCGACCGAGTTTATCCCCGGTATGCTCTACTGGCAGGGGACGCGCAGCCCGAACGAAAAGGAACGGGAGCTGTTCGGCTATTCCGAAGCGTGGATGCACCACAAGGGACGCAATAAACACCATTTTGAATACTGGAACGACATCAACCCCGCCACCAAAGTCTATGAGCCCGTCGAGATGCCCACGCGCTACCTCATCGAGATGTTCTGCGACCGCGTTGCCGCTTCCAAGATCTACCGCGGCGAACATTATAAAAACAGCGATCCGCTCGACTACTTCCTCATGGGCATGAAGCGCAAACGCCCCATTCATCCGAAAACGGCGAAAAAACTCCATTTTCTGCTCAAAATGCTCGCGGAACAGGGCGAGGACAAGACCTTTGCCTATATCCGGCGTATGCGGAAAGCCGACCGGAAACGGCATGCGCCGAAAATGAAATGAAACACGAGAAAACGAGCAATCCGGAGAGATATCCAGAGAAAACAAGAGAATGAACGATATATTTTGAAAATTCGGCATTTTGCCGATTGACAAGCCCTTGCAAAATGTGTATAATGATAAAGCACGCCGGAAATCGGTCATGATCCAGCCCCGTGGATCGCCCCGCACTCCGGCTACCTAAAAATTTTGATGGAGGAACATACTATGTCAACCACTATGCCGAAGGTTGCTGAGATCAACCGGAAATGGTATATCATTGACGCAGCAGGTCAGCCGCTCGGCCGTACCGCTGCGAAGGCAGCTGCGATTCTCCGCGGCAAGCACAAGGTCGATTTTACGCCGAATGTCGATTGCGGTGACCATGTCATCATCATCAACTGCGCAAAGGCAGTTCTCACCGGCAAGAAGCTCGACCAGAAGTTCGAGATCTGGCACACCGGCTGGATCGGTCACCTCAAGAAGGTCTCCTACCGCGACCTGATGGAGAAGAAGCCGGAGCACGCAATGTACATTGCTGTCGAGGGCATGCTGCCGCATAACCACATCGGCAGAACCTCGATGAAGCGTCTTCGCGTTTACGCAGATGCAGAGCACAAGAACGCCGCTCAGAAGCCTGAGCTGTGGACACTGTAAGAAAGGAGCCTGAACAATGAGTGAAACAGTTTCTTACGAAGCAAAGCTGAAGTCGTTCTACGGCACCGGCAGAAGAAAGCATTCCGTTGCACGCGTTCGCCTTTATCCGGGTTCCGGCAATGTCACGATCAACGGCAGAAGCATCGACGAGTACTTCGGTCTCGAAACGCTGAAGCTGATCGTTCGTCAGCCGCTTGAGCTGACCGAGACCGCTGCACAGTTCGATATCGTCTGCACCGTTGCAGGCGGCGGTGTCACCGGTCAGGCTGGTGCGATCCGTCACGGTGTCGCACGCGCACTGCTCCAGTTCAATGCTGAGCTCCGTCCGGCTCTGAAGAAGGCTGGCTACCTCACGCGCGATCCGAGAATGAAGGAAAGAAAGAAGTACGGTCTCAAGGCTGCTCGTCGTGCACCGCAGTTCTCGAAGCGCTGATCTTCTTCGATACTTCATCAAGCAAGATACAAACAGAAACGCAGTCTGTTCCGCAGGGAACAGGCTGCTTTTTTGCATATTTCCGCGCGCTGCCGCATAAAATACAGCAATATCGGAAAAGGGGTGCCGCTATGAAAAAATTCAATCTCACGGAAATGCTGATCTCTGTTGTCGCAGCGGAGCTGGTCGGTGCGCTCTCGGCATTGCTCGCAGGGGGATTCGCAGGCTTTTACCGCGAAATCGTGCAGCCGCCGTTTTCGCCGCCGGGCTTTGTGTTTCCGGTCGTCTGGGTGATTCTCTATGCGGTCATGGGCATCTCGTCCTATCTGGTCTATGCGGAAACAGATGCCGGTGTTCTGCGCAGCCGCGCACTGACGGCATATGTGGTGCAGCTTGCGGTCAATTTCTCGTGGAGCATTCTGTTCTTCCGGTTCCGGCTGTTCGGGACCGCGGCTGCGGTTGCCGTCCTGCTGGCACTGCTGGTCGCGGTGATGATCGTGCGCTTTGCAAAGGTCCGGCGCCTTGCCGCATGGATGAACCTGCCCTATCTGCTCTGGAGCCTGTTTGCGGCTTATCTTGCGATCGGTGTCCGGCTGCTGAATCCGTAGATCCCATATGCCCGTGCGTCCGCTGCGGTTTCCGAAATCCGCCTGCGGGCGCATTTTTTTCAGCATATGCCTGAATCTTAAAAATTTATGACGGACGGAGCAAATGCGCCAAAACCACTTGAAATATTGGACAAAATATGTTATATTGAGAATGGCGGGGTTTGTCTCTGCCAAAGCAGCACATCGAATTACGAAGAAACTCAGCAGAAGGGGGTTAACTATGAATCACAAACGTATTGTGGGACTTGCCGGCGCGCTGGCAATGATTTGCACATCCGTACCGGTTCCCCAGATCTCAGCGACCGCGCTGTCGGACTTTGAAGTCGATGATAACGGCATCTACTGGCAGACGGTCAATCATTCCGATGACGGTGAGGCAGCGCTCGACCGCGGGGAAAACGGCTGTTTCCGCGCGGACTGGAGCGACGTATCGGATGTCGATTTCGGCGTCGGCACCTATCCGGCTGCGCCTGCAAACTGGAGAAATGACACGCTGCAATATGAGTTCACGAGTGAATTTGCCCTGCAGGGTGACAGTGCGCTCGGCGTCAGCGGTGCATTCGACGGCGAAGACAAGGAATTTTACATCATCGAGGGCTGGCGCGGAGAGCGTCCGGCTGTCGGAACCAAGACGGGCGAAGTGACGATGACCATCGCGGCGATACCGGTCGTGTACGATGTTTATCAGACGGACGCCGTCGTGAAGGACAGCGAAGGCAAGGAAAAGACTGTTACACAGGTCTGGAGCATCAGACAGAAGAACACGCTCGAGGAGATCACAGACGGTGCAGGCTATTGCGTGAACCTGACGGAGCAGTTTGCAGCTTGGGAGACACTCGGCATCGCGTGCCCGTCTTCTGTCAGCCGGATCGGCGCTTATGTGCACGCAGGCGATGACGCAACGGGCTATGTGAACGCGATCCGGAACTGCTTTTCACAGATGCCGGCTGCGGCGTTCGCAGACTGCGGCACAACACCGGACGGCAGAATGTGGGAGCACTGGCATGTCAATCATCTCGGCACATCCGATATGCAGATCCATGAAACGGACGGTTTCTCTGCAAACTGGTCAAATGTTGTGGAAGCATGCTTCCGCGAGGGCAAGGATCTTGCAAAGACGGAGTTCGGCTATGATACGCTTTCTTACAGCTACGCCGGCAAGGCGACGCTCGCAGACGGCGATCAGATCGGCATTCACGGGACCTATCCGCTTCTGTCCGGTCAGCTTGCATATGTCTGGCTGATCGACGGCTATGCAGGCGAGAAGCCTGCCGCGCCGAATGTGCTCGGAAGCTATGAGCTGGACGGGCATACCTATGAGCTCAGCAGCTATCCGGTGCAGCAGGGCTGCATCGGTGCGCCGCAGCCGGTCAATTATCTCTGCGTGCGGACAGACGGACAGCTGACAGCCGGTGCGGAAACCGAAGTCGGCGGCACGATCGAGATGACTGCACATCAGGCACAGTGGAGAAAGCTCGGTCTTGTTGCCGCAGCGCCGACCAATCTCTCGCTGTTTGCGTATGCATACGGCAGCACTGACGGCAGCGAACACACCGGTTCCGCGGACTTCACGAAGAATCAGCTGACGGCAGCGGAAAATGTGGTCGGTACGGCTGCAATGAATACCAGCACACCGGACGGGTACGTGCAGCAGATGACCGTCGGCGGGGAAGCGGTGCATCCGGAATACCGCAACAGCGGTTCCTTCAAAGCGGACTGGACGAACGATACGACGCATTTTGATTATCGCCTCGGCTATGAGATTCCGGAGCCGCTGGATCCGGAGGAGAATCAGGATCTTGCATATTACTATCGCGGCACGATCGACCTGCGCGACAATGTGTATGCAGGTGTTGTCTGCGATCTCGTTGATCCAGGCATGCGGCTCTATATCATCAATTCCTATGGCATGCTGGGTGTGCGCGAAGTGGAAAATGCCGCATACATCAAGTCATTTACGGTTGAGGGCGTCGAGTATGACCTCTGCAAGACCGGCGATTCCGAATACTGGTGTGTGGCAAAGACATCCCAGACGGAGCAGACTGCAAATGCAGATCTGATCGGACATGTGAATGTCTATGACATTCTGAAACTGATCGAGGACGAGGAGCGTCCGCTCGGAAAGGTGTGCGCGCTTGATTTCTATGTACATTCCTATCTGGCAAACGGCAGCATTGATCTGACCACCAATTCGACGACCTGCCGGAACCTGTATCCGGATCAGGATTTCACGCAGAATCACAAGACAGCAGACGGCTATGTGACGACCAATCACGGCGAGGCGCCTTACGACATGGTCGGGCTGAGCATTGACGGCAACGGCGTATTCCAGGCGGATTTCAGAAATGCGAAAACGGCTTCTTCCAGCGTCGGAAAGGCACTGAGCAAGCCGATCGACTGGAAAGCCTGCGAGACCTTCGATATCAGCTATCAGGCAACCGCCGAGATCGAGGGCAGCGGCTGGATCGGCGTGACCGGCATCGCAAGGAACAAATCCACGACCGTGATCTTTGATATCGTGGACGGCTGGAACGGCTATAAGCTGTGTCAGGACCAAACACCGGTCGGCTCGATTGTGGTCGGCGGCGAGAAATATGTCGTCTATAAGGACTGTGTGACCGGTCTCTGCGTACCGATGGCTGCACCGGTCATCTATCACTATTGGAGTGTCCGCAATGACAATCTGATCTCGGATGACGCTGAAAATCCGATGGAGAACAATGTCTCGCTGCTCGAGCACTTTACAGAATGGGAAAAGCTCGGCATGAATGTGCCGGATGTGGAATCTGCTGCTGTGATGTGCGAGATCTGGGATTACAGCGAAAAACCGGAAAACAACGGTCAGTTCAGCATCACGAAGAACGACACCGTGATCCGGAAGGCATCCTCTGCGGCGGATCAGACGCTGAAAGGACTGTTCGCGGATTCCTTCAAGATCGGCGGCGCGGCTTGCATCACTCTGAATCCGTCGGAGAGTGCGCAGGGCGTGAAGGCTGCGAATTTCATGAAGCAGAACTATGATTTCGCGGCGGAATACAATGCGCTGACTCCGTTTACGCTGCTCAAACAGGCGCCCGACAGCGAATACGGCTTTACGGTCGAACTGAACAAAAATGACCTCAATCTGAAATTCTGTGAGGAGAATCATCTGGCTGTCCGCATCGGTTCGCTCCTGCAGCCGAGTGTTCCGAGATGGTTCCTGCAAGACAGCGCGGGCAATTATCTGACGCCGGACGAAATGGACGTCAGACTGGAACAGATGATCCGCATGACCTTTGCACAGATCGCGGAATACTATCCGAATCTGGAAGTCTTTGCGGTCGATGTCTGCGCGGATCTGCTCGATGAATACGGCACGATCCTCGGCAGTGACGGCAATTCCGAAAAGACAAACCCGTGGGCATGCGTTTACGGCGCGGACAGCACGAGATACATTTTCAATGCATACAGATATGCGAGAAAATATGCACCGAAATGCGCGGCGCTTTATCTGAAAGATCACAGCCTGTTCCTTGAAAGAAAGGTTGAGGGCTTCGCGGCGCTCGCAATGCAGCTTCAGAAGGAAGATCTGATCGACGGCATCGGCATGGAAGGCGAGATCCCGTTCTACGACAACTGCAATGAGATCCTGAGCGGATTTGACCTCGGCATCCAGAAGCTTGCTTCGATCGGCGGACTGGATCTGCAGATCACGGATCTGTGGGTTAACATGCGGCAGATCTACCGTGATGCGGAAAGATGCGAGCATTATGCAGAGCTGTTCGAGATCCTGATGCACAATGCAGATCTGATCTCCTTTGTCACGCTCGCGGATTACGGCGGGATGCTCGACGGACCGCACTGGCTGAAAGACATCAATCTGCCGGGTTATCTTGCAGATCATGCGGAGATTTTCGCTGATGCGATGACGGTGCGCGATCCGTTCCCGATCGAGCAATATTCGGGTGAATCTTCGAGCGAGATCGGCGCTGCGGCGAAGTCTGATGTGAAGCCGGTTGCGAGCGGCGATACGAACTGCGACGGCGTACTGGATGTTTCCGATGCGGTGCTTGCAGCGAGATTTGTGAACGAAGACAAGTCTGCAAAGATCAGCGATGCCGGTGTGCGCAATACAGACCTGAACGCGAACGGCAGCATTGATACGGATGATATCACCAAGATGCTCCGCGTCATTGCGAGAATTGAGAAACTCTGAATATTCAGCAAAAAGGGCGCTCCCGATTTTTCGGGAGCGCCCTTTGGCGGGCAGTGCCCGCTGCCGTTTTCCTCCGGGCGGCGGCGGCGTGGCTCTCCCCACGTTCGTAGTACACGCCGCTGGACGCGGCTTCTCAAAGGTGACTGCTCCCAATGGATAGAGTGAATGATGAATAGTGAAGAATGAAAAGTGAAAAGTGCATACAAACGCCCGCAATCCTTTTCGGGAGCATAAGCAGGCGACTTCAAGGAACGAGCGGGAAGCAAGCGACTATGCCCCAAAAAACAGGCAACGACTGTGGTGCGCAACAAAGAGGGTGAGAGATAAGGAAAGAGAGCGCGAGAGAAAACCTTAAGAGAGAGGGGGAGACCGGAGCGCAGCGACGACTTCCCCTCGCTCTTGTGGTTGTCTCTCGCACCCGCGCCCCGCGCCCAGTCAAATCATACATCGGACAAAAGATAAAGAACAAAAAACGAAGAAGCATTCCCGCACCCAGCCAAGTCATGCATCCCGACACACAGAACTGACATACAAATCCGACATACACAAATCAGACATGCATCCCGACATACAGAACTGACATTCAAATCCGACATGCAAACACGACATACAACAACTTACACCCGCGGCATGCACAAATCCGTCATACAAAAAGCAAACATGCAAAAAAATAAAGCAGGCGCAGCACAGCACCTGCTTTTCCTCGTGCATGAGGTTCAGAATTGTGGGGTTTGATCATTTTGGGTTTGCATTGGGGAAGGGACTGTCCGTCTGCTGCATCTTTGGGGGAGACGGCAGATCAGACGGCAGTCTTTTTAATCCGGTTTCCGATATTATCATACACCATTTTGCCAAATCATGCAATGATATTTCATATCCAATCACTGACCTATTGTATGATTTGAATGATCCGGCATCAGACAAAAGTGCAGCCGGCACGCTTCTGCATACCGGCTGCACGGATTATGATTTTGTCCGGATCAATACTTGATCTTGTCCTGAAGATATGCAACAAGCTCCGTGATCGGGATGCGGACCTGTTCCATCGTGTCGCGGTCGCGGACGGTCACGCAGTTGTCGCTTTCTGCGGTCTCGAAATCGTAGGTCACGCAGAACGGCGTACCGATCTCGTCCTCACGGCGATAGCGCTTGCCGATCGAACCGGTGTCGTCGAAATCGACCATGAAATACTGCGAGAGCATATCGTAGACTTCGCGCGCCTTCTCGGAAAGCTTCTTGGAGAGCGGCAGCACCGCGCACTTGAACGGCGCGAGCATCGGGTGGAAGTGCATGACGGTACGCACATCCTCTTTGCCCTTGTCATCCGTGCCGAGTACCTCGTTGTCATAGGCTTCCGTCAGGATCGAGAGGAACAGACGCTCTACGCCGAGCGACGGCTCAATGACATACGGGATATAGCGCTCGTTGGTCTCCGGATCGAAGTAATCGAGAGTCTTGCCGGACGTATTGCTGTGCTGGGTGAGGTCGTAATCGGTTCTGTCCGCAACGCCCCAGAGCTCGCCCCAGCCGAACGGGAACAGATACTCAAAGTCGGTCGTTGCCTTGGAGTAGAAGCACAGCTCCTCTGCGGAGTGATCGCGCAGACGCAGGTTCTCCTCTTTCAGACCGATGCGCAGCAGGAAGTCCTTGCAGTAGCCGCGCCAGTACTGGAACCATTCGAGGTCGGTGCCGGGCTTGCAGAAGAACTCCAGCTCCATCTGCTCAAATTCGCGCACGCGGAAGATGAAGTTGCCGGGCGTGATCTCATTGCGGAAGGATTTGCCGATCTGACCGACGCCGAACGGGATCTTGCGGCGCGTGGTGCGCTGGATATTTGCGAAGTTGACGAAGATGCCCTGTGCCGTTTCCGGACGGAGATACAGCTCGGACTTGCTGTCCTCGGTGACGCCCTGGAAGGTCTTGAACATCAGGTTGAACTGACGGATATCGGTGAAGTTTGCCTTGCCGCAGTTCGGGCAGACGATGCCCTTTTCCTTGATGTAGTCGGTCATCTGCTGATTCGTCCAGCCGGCGACATTGGTGCCGTCGAAGTCTTCGATCAGGTTATCTGCACGGTGACGCGTTTTGCACTCGCGGCAGTCCATGAGCGGATCGGAGAAGCCGCCGAGGTGACCGGATGCCACCCATGTCTGCGGGTTCATGAGGATCGCGCTGTCCAGACCGACATTGTGCGGATTTGCCTGCACAAAGAAATGCCACCATGCCTTTTTGATATTGTTTTTCAGCTCGACGCCGAGCGGACCGTAGTCCCATGTGTTTGCGAGACCGCCGTAGATCTCGGAGCCTGCATACACAAAGCCGCGCCCCTGACAGAGCGCAACGAGCTGATCCATTTGCTTATCCGTATTTTTCATGCGAAAAACCGCCTTTCCATAATATGCCCTTCTATTATAATGCAGAATGGGAAAAATGTCAAGTATTTCGCCGCATTCGCATTTATGCGCCGGTCAGATACCAGAACAGCATCAGCGCCGGAAAAAACAGTGCCCAGAAGACGCCGTACCACGGCAGCAGTTCTGTATGATCTGCACATTCCGCGGCGAACGGCGCTTTTTTCAGATACCGGATCGGGATGCGTTCGCCCTGACGGTGCGATTTGGAAAACCAGCCGGTCTGGGTTTGCGTAAAGATATATGTCTCGCTGCCGACCGTATAGCGGATTGTCTGACGGTACGATACACTGCTTCTGTAGCTGTGGTACACAGACCGCAGCACAACGCCCTCGGTGCTTGCGCTCTGCGTCCGCATATAGATGCGATGCCAGATGAGAAATGCAGCGAACAGCAGCCATGCTGCGATCCAGATCGTCAGAATGCCCCGCGCAGCAGGCATCCGCAGGCTTTTCGGCAGAAATTCGGAGACTAAGACGGAACCGAATGCCGTCAGTCCCAGCAGCGCAATGTGCGCCAGTGTCAGCCCGTACTGCTTCTGGAACCGGTCTGTTTCGAGTGCTGCATATGCCGCAGCGGGCTTTCCTTCCGGATAATAAACCACGATGCGTTTGCCGACCGCGATCGGATTGTCGGGCGCTTGGCGTTCAAACCGGAACTGATACGGCTGCTCGTCAGCGAGAAAGCGCACGGTATAGCGAAACAGCGGGACCTCGTCGTCTTTGATCTTTTTGCATTCTGTGACGGAACCGCGCGTGCGGCAGGGATATGTGCTGCGCCGCAGGATCTCCCACAGTGTCATGAACTGCCGGATCATGAAAAAAATCTCTGCGGCGAGCACAATGCAGATGATACCCATAATAATCATGGCATGTGCTCCTTAGCGAATCTCCGCGATAACTCTGATCAGAAAATACAGCAGCACGCCGATATACAGCAGAACCAGCAGAATGCGGGTTACCGTCAGGAAAACGGATTGGTCGGCACATCTTGCGATGAAATGTGCGCGCCTGAGATACCGGATCGGCATGGGATCACCGAACTGATATATGTGCATATGATCTGCCGTATTCGTATCGGTAAAGACAAAGGATTCGCCGTCCGCTTCATAGCCGACTGTCCGGATCATCTGCTGCCTTCCGAATCCGCGGCTGCATGCCAGCACTGTGCCGGTCGTCCGGATGCTCTGCCTGAGCCAGTAGATGCGCAGCCCGATGAAGAAGATGCCGATCAGCAGCAGCGAAAGAATGAAAATCGCCAGGCAGGTGTTCACCGCGATCAGCTGAATGCGCGACGGCAGCACGGTGCCGAGCAGCATGCAGAGAAACGCCTCTGCTGCAATCAGAAAGCCCCGGCGTATCAGAGCGTCTGTCCGCTGCTGAAAGCATTCGGTATCATGCAGCGCACAGCCGCAGGCAGGGTTCCCGGCGGGATAGATCACCGGCAGTTCCGCACCGGTCTGCAGCGGATCCTCCGGTTCATGATGCCGGAAGCTGAATGTGAAGTCATCGCCGTTCACCGTATATTTGACGGTATATTCCCAGCGGCGCGGGGAGAATAATCCGACCTGCTCCCGCGAAACCACGATGCCGCTGCATCTGCCGTCATAGCTGCTGCGCCGGAATATTTCGCGGATCGCAGCGATCTGCTTTTGGATGCAGCAGATGACCGGCAGAATCAGGACAGCGGCGAGGATCAGCGTGATCATAACAGCTCGGTCGGATAGGGCAGCGTTTTCAGCAGATTCTCCATGCGGGAGCGGGTGGCGATCCATTCGCTGAATGCGGTCGCGGAGCCTGCCGCAATGCCCATGCGCAGCGATTCGGTCAGTTCTTTGCCGGATGCGCAGCCCGCGAGGAAGCCGCCGAGCATCGAATCGCCGGAGCCGACTGCATTTTTCACCTCGCCGCGCGGTGCGGAGAGATGCCAGACGCGCTTCTGCTCATTGAACAGCAGTGCGCCGCCAGCGCCGAGCGAGAGCAGCACATTCTGTGCGCCCATGTCGATCATTTTCTGACCGTAGGGGAGTGCATCCCACCATGTTTCGACCGGATCAATGCCGAAGACGGAGCACATTTCGCGCAGATTCGGCTTGACCACGAACGGATGCTGCGCCAGTGCCTCGCAGAGCGCCTCGCCCTCTGCATCCACGGCAAAGCGGACGCCGGTATCGGCGAGTGCCCGCATCACATCGGCGTAATGCGTTGCCGGTGCGCCTGCCGGAACGGAGCCTGCCAGCACGATAAAGTCATCCGGACCGTATTTGCGCAGCTTATTGAGCAGCAGCTCCGTATCGCCGGCGGAAACGACAATGCCTCTGCCGTTGAGCTCGGTGACGGCTTCGTGATCCTTGACCTTGACATTGATGCGGTTCATCTGATTGGGCAGCACAGTCCAGTCCGTCGGGATCTGTGTCCGCTGGAGCTGTTCCGCGATCATGGTGCCGGTCGTGCCGGAAAGGTAGCCGTAAACGGTCGTGGGGATCTGGAGCTGCTGCAAGATCAGCGAGACATTGACGCCCTTGCCGCCTGCGGTGATCCGCTCATGCGAGGTGCGGTTGACGCTGTCGCGCACCAGCGGTTCTTCGAGCAGAACGGTATAGTCCACTGCGGGATTCATGGTTACGGTTGCAATCATGGAGATACTCCTTTATGTTGTGGTGGGTAAGCCGTCCGGAAACGCCCCTGCGCCGGATTCGACAAATACCGCCTTTATTATAGCATATTCTACTGAAAAGTGCAATGGGAGAAGCTGCATGAATTTTGCGGAAATGCAAAAAATGGGGTTCGGGGATTGCATCCCCGACAGGGGCTTGGGGACAGCGTCCCCATGACAGATCATCGCGAAGCGATACCGCTATAAAATATGCGCGCAGACAGAAAAACAGCACCGCAGAGTGTTTCGCTCCGCGGTGCATGTGCCGGCAGATTCAGGGCTGCGGGCTGTCAGAAGCAGAAAGCACATTTATCTGCTGAAAGCCTTTGGATGCACTTCACAGCCATTCGGGATCACGAGCTCCGGCAGTGCTTCACAATCCTGAAAAGCATCCTTTTCAATGCGTTTCAGCGATGCGGGAAGTGAAAGCCGGCAAAGGGATTTACAGCCTGCAAATGGGAGTGGTCGAAACAGGGAGTCATAAAAAAGAGGAATCCGCTTCGCGGATGCTATTTTGAATGGGAAAAGCTGCCCCTTTCAGAAAGGTGGGCTTTTCCCAAGCCCTTTTCTTCCCGAAACAGAACGCCGGGGTGTTCCGCTCTCTGCGGAGAGCGGCTTAGGGCTCTGCCCTAAGAACCCGCGAACTTTTGAAAAAGTTCGATCAAAACTTTAATACTGGTGCGCGCCGGATGCGTAATCATAAATCCCTGAACAGCCACTCCCCACCGCGTTCCTGCCGTTGACAAACCCCGCGCGTTATGGTAAAATGAAGCTGTAACAGCAATAACAGGAGAGAGGGGGGCGCGCATATGCACACAAACACACGAAAGCAGCTGCTGACCGCTGCGGCGATCCTTTGCAGGGCGCTGGCATGGTTTCCGGTCTGCATCCTGCTGCCGTCGCTGCGTGCGCAGGAAGGCGAACTCCGGTTCGTGAAGGCGTTTTTAAACGGCGCACTGATCCCGTTGGATTCAGAGAAGCAGGTGCTTTTGCCTGCTGCATTTGTCTGCTGCATGTCCTTTATTTTTCAGCTCATCGCCCGCGCAGTCGGACAGCGTTTCCGGACGCTGCCGCGCAGAGTTCTGCTGCTGAAAACTGCCGCTGCGATCCCTGCGGCGGTGCTTACTACGCTTGCGGTTTATCGGCTGAACGGCGGCATGTTCATTGCGCTGCTGCTGACGGCGGCTGCGGTTCTTTCGCCGCTGCACGGAATTGACCGCGAACCGGACAAGCTCTTTGAGCGCCCGCATTTTGTTGCATTCCTGACGATTGATGTCATCACGGCAATCATGCTGCAAGCCGCAGCGCTGCCGGTACATATGAACTGGTATCTGACCGTCACGGCTACGGTTTCGGTGCTGTATCTGCTCCAGCGCAATCAGTTCATGCTGATGCGGCTCGTGAACCGGCGCAGCAATGCGGAGCTGGAAGTCCCGCGGGAGATCCGGCGCGGCAATCTGCTCATGGTCGCGGGGATCCTGCTGCTGGGGGCTGCGGTCTTTCTGTTCCGGGAGCAGCTGATTACTTTGCTTGCGAATATGCGCGATCTTGCGGCAAAATCCGTGATCTTTCTGATCCGGATGCTGACGCGCGCAATGGGAAAGCTGCTCGGCGAGGACTATTACGAAACGGAACCGGACGGGATGCCGCCGGAGCAGCCGCCGGAGGGCACATTCAGTCCGCTCTGGCTGGTGTTCTGGATCCCGATCATTCTGGTGACATGGTACATCTGGCGGAATCTGCTGTCGGAGTGGGCGGATGTGATCCGCGATGCACTGTCGCGGCTGCTGGCGATCCTGCGCGGCAAACGGCTGAAAGACGGCGTTTACCGGATCGTGCCGGATTCCGATGAATATTACGATACCGAGACAACCGCGGAAAAGCCGCTCTCTGCACGAAAGCAGCGGCGCAAATGGCGGCAGAAGCTGCATGCATGGAAAAAGCTGCCGGATACACAGGAGAAATTCTACGCGGGCTATGCGCTGCTGCTGGAATCGCCGGTCTGGGAACAGGACGAGCTGCGCGATTCGGATACCGTGCGCGAGATCCGCGGCAAATGGCTCTGCCACCACACGCCGGCGCATGCGCTGGACGCGGTCACAGAAGCCTATCACACAGACCGCTACGCGGAGCGCGGACTCCCTGCACAGGCGGTCGCCGAGCTGACAGCCGTGCTGGAGCAGCTGCGGTGATACAGAAAGGAATGCGGCATCATGTTTGATTTCAAAAAAGAGTACAAGGAATACTATCTGCCGAAGAATGTGCCGTCTGTTGTGACGGTTCCCGCCGCGAATTTCCTCGCAGTGACGGGTACGGGCGATCCGAATACGCCGGACGGTGCCTATCAGCAGGCGCTAGCGAAGCTCTATGCGGTCGCATATACATTGAAGATGAGCTATAAGACAGATTATCGCATCGCGGGCTTTTTTGAATATGTTGTGCCGCCGCTGGAAGGATTCTGGCGGCTGGAAGGCAAAATGCTGACGGATAAATCGAAGCTGGAATGGATCTCCGTGATCCGCCTTCCGGATTTCATTACGCCGGAGCATGTGCAGTGGGCAAAGGAAACCGCTGCGAAAAAGAAAATGCTGGACTGCGCGGATGTGACGTTCCGGCGGGTGGACGAGGGGCTTTGCGTGCAGATCCTGCATCAGGGCAGCTACGATGACGAGCCGGCGACCATTGCCCGCATGGAACAGTTCATGCAGGAAAACGGGTATCAGACCGACTTTGCGGACGGTCGGCTGCATCATGAGATCTATCTGTCCGATCCGCGAAAGACTGCGCCGGAAAAGCTGAAAACGGTGATCCGGCTGCCGATCCGGAAAGCATGAGGTTTTGCAATGGAAAGATTTCACGGGGATCAGCTTGACGAGCTGTTCCGGTTCATGAACGAGATTGATCTGGAACCGATGTCTGACGCGGAAATCAGCACGGTATGCACACTATATTGGCACTATTGACTTACTAAAAACGAAGGAGAGAATGATTATGAAACTGTCAAACGGATATACATACAGACCTGACAGTGAAAGAATGGCTGATGTTGAAAGGAAATGGAGAGTAAAACTGCCTGACGAATTTCGTTCTTTGTTAATGGAATACAATGGCGGGATTCCTGAAAAGAGAGAATTTCAATGCGGTCGACAGACACGAATGATCGAGCGGTTTCTCTGTATCAAAGAAAAAGGGACGGATGAAGACTACGCTGCGTATGACATCAATGTTGTGTTGACACAGGTTGATGAAAGAATTATTGCAGATCCAGATCGGTTAGGATATGAGATTATCCCGATTGCTGCACTGTTTGCCGGTGACTTGCTATGCCTTGACTACAGAGCATCTGCTATACCGAGTGTATGCGTTTGGTTCCATGAGGAATCAGGTGAATGGGAACCGGTGACGGAAAAGGTTGCCGATACTTTTTCAGAGTTTATGTCCATGCTGTTTTGATTCAGAATAATCCATGCAGATAAAACTTGTATAACGAAATCATATGCGTGACGTCAGAAAGGAATATGATGGAAAGATTTCACGGGGATCAGCTTGACGCGCTGTTCCGGTTTATGAACGAGAATGATCTGGAACCGATGTCTGACGCGGAAATCAGCACGGTATGCACAGCCCTGCATGTTCCGCAGCTTCCCGAACTGTTTACATACTATCTGCGTACAGCAGGAAACTATTTCAGTCCGTGGCAAGGATTTGATTATAAACTGGTTGACGAAACAGGCTGTTTCATTGATTACGGCGAGGAGGTTCGGGAGGACGAAACGCTTGACCGCAGATTTCAGAAATACGGCTTTGATTACAAGGATTGCCTGTTCTTTCTGAATAACAACGGTGTGCAGTATTTCTTTATCCGCCTTGACGGGAAACTCGATCCGCTGGTATATTCCGTTGATAATGTAGCAATTCAGGAGGAACCTGCCGAGCCGGTTCCGTTGTCGAAATTTATGATTTGTGCATACAACGAAATGGTGGAGATCAAGGAACACTTTGCCAATCCGTGGCTTCACGATTCCTGGAGTACTGCTATAGTAAACTTGATTGAAGAGAGTTTCCCGTTCAAGGATGTTACAAAGTATTCACTGAAAACAGACCGGTATGTTCGGTACAGGATCAAACCGAATGTGAATGAAGAAAACTGCTTGCCGTATTTAGTACCGGTTTTGCAGGAAATGCTGACTGAGATCAGTTCTGTTTTAGTGTACAGTGAAAGCGAATTGTATGTATATACTCCCGGGATGGATAAACAACTTTCCAATCAAATCGGACTGAACATCTACCGGGATAAAACCGCAATCATGGATATGGTTAGGGAATGGGGCTGGTTTACCGTTGGAGACACGGTTTATGTGTTTGGTGAAGCCTTCATTCAAAAAATCCGAGACAATATCAGCGCTTTTCGCTGTCTGAATATGACAGCTGAATGAGGAAAGGAGCAAATCAATGAAATGGCTGATCGCATCGGATATTCACGGTTCTGCGCATTTTTGCAGACTGCTGACAGAGCGCTTTGCAGCGGAGCGGGCGGACCGTCTGCTGCTGCTCGGCGACCTGCTCTATCACGGTCCGCGCAATGATCTGCCGCAGGAGTACGCGCCGAAAACGGTGATCGCGCTGCTCAATCCGCTGGCGGATCTGATCCTCTGCGTGCGCGGCAACTGCGAGGCAGAGGTCGATCAGATGGTGCTGGATTTCCCCGTGCTCGCGGATTATGCGTTGATCTCCGAGGGTGATGTGCAGATCTTTGCAACGCACGGACATATCTGGAACGCGGAGCATATGCCGCCGCTGCGAAAGGGCGACATTCTGCTGCACGGGCATACGCACATTCCGGTCTGCGAGGAGCATGACGGGCATTTTGTGCTGAATCCCGGATCGGTCTCGATCCCGAAGGCGGATTCCCCGCACAGCTATATGACGCTTGAAAACGGCGTTTTTACGTGGAAAGAGATTGACGGCACGCCCTACCGCACATGGCGTGCAGTCTAACCTGACATACAAACAGCATACTTCAGATCTGCGCAGAAAGGAGCCTGCTTCATGACAAAAAAGCGGATCTTTGATATCATTCAGATCGGCAATACCGAGGATGTGCCGAGCCGCTTGTTCGACTGGTTCATTGTGGCAGTCATCATTCTGAACATCCTCACCATGTTCCTGAAAACCTTTGACGCAATGGCGCCGGTTTATCCGCTGCTGCGCGTCATCGAGCTTGTGACAACGGGTATTTTCTGCGTGGAGTACGTGCTGCGCATCTGGACGGCGGATCTGCTCTATCCCGACCGTTCGCCCGCAAAGGCGCGGCTGCGGTTTCTGCGCTCATTTGACGGCGTGGTGGATCTGCTGACGATCCTGCCGGTCTTTCTGCTGGACGGCTTCATCGTCTTCCGGATGCTGCGCGTCGTGCGGATCTTTCATCTGTTCCGCATCAATGCGCAGTACGATTCATTTCAGGTCATCACGGGCGTTCTTTACGAAAAGCGCAATCAGATCCTTTCCTCGCTGTTCATCATCATCGTGCTGATGCTTGCGTCCTCGCTCTGCATGTACGGCGTGGAGCATGACGCGCAGCCGGAGCATTTCCGCAATGCGTTTTCGGGCATCTGGTGGAGCATGTCCACGCTGCTGACGGTCGGTTACGGCGACATCTATCCGGTGACGGCGGTCGGCAAGGCAATGGCAATTGTGATCGCATTTCTCGGTGTCGGCGCGGTCGCGATCCCGACCGGTATCATCAGCGCGGGCTTCGTGGAGCAGTATTCCAAGAATGAGCATGCATCGGCAGCATTTCAGGATGTTTCCGAGGTCGGGGAGATCCTGATCGACAAAGAAAACGAGCTCTGCGGCATGGAGATCGGGGAGATCCGTGCGGAATACGGCATGATGATCCTGCTGCTGCTGCGCGGGGATCTGACCGTTCTGCCGCGTCCGGAGCTGACGGTGCAGGAGCATGACATATTGATCGTGCGCTCCGATAAGCTGCAAAAGAAGCAGCAGGGACGAAAACGCGCGCGCAGATGATTCAGACTTCCAGTCAAATGTCAGCGGCAGCAGCCGGTTCGAGAGCAGCTCCTTTCAGGACGGATGCCGTCTGCCGGCATGAAAAAAGCACCCTTTGCAGAGTGCTGATTGATATTGGGGTATGAGAAAACCGCCTGATTATTCAGACGGCTTTTTAGATTTGAAATTATATCGGACTATTGTTCCGCATTCAGGACATACAAACGATGATGCTTTCGTAGGATCGTCCGTAAACCGTGGCTTCAGTCTGCCTTTGTGACATTTATCGCAAATCACTTCTTCGCCATTCAGAAGGCGTCTTGCATCAATAGCCATATAAATCTCCTTCCGGCAATTCGCTGTATTCTTCTTTTACAAACTTTACGATTTCTGAAATCTGATCTTTTGAGATGGGGTCATGTGAATGCAAATACTCATATATTCTGCAATTTACTTCATTCTCCTGAGTATCTACCCATTCAAACTTCTCATGTGCAAACTCGTGAATAATTGTTTCAGAAATCTCCTGCGCATTATCGTGATTTCTTGGATAAACCGTAATACTCTTATCTCTAATTTCTCCACATAGGTTGCGGGTGTGTTCTTGTCATAATTCATCGAAAGCGAAAAGCCATCATACCCAATCCAATGGGACACATAGCGACCGATCGGAGAAAATTGCAATTCTCTTTCGATTTCATCACTAGTATACGGATTATAAAAATCTTCATCATAGAAATTCATCATTCTATGCTGAATCTTTGCATTTATTCTACCACTTTCAACAGGCTTTGTCAAGCCATGTTCTGCCTGTAACTTCTCCGCCTGCTCCTTCGTCAATACAATCGGATCCCCAGCGCCCGTGCCCTGCTCCGGCGCTTCCCATTCCCGCTTGCTCCACACATCCTGCCGCACGTTTTGCAGAGCAAAACTGCGCAGTTTTCCGCAGGAAAACGTGCGCTTGCTGCCGTTCTCAAAGGTCACGGTGCAGCCGCAGTTGTCGTGCCGGCGGATTTCGCTGTTCCGGATCCGACCTGATCTCATCAGCGCCGAAACCGATTCCCCGGCAAGCGCATATACTGTAATATCGGCGCAAGAGAAATGAATGATTTTGTGTCTGAACGGATTCAAAATACGGTCGATTCGCTGAAATCCGGCAAAGAACGGCAAAACCGCTTGACTTTCTGCAAAAAAAGCGTTATCATAACAGTGAACGGTTAGCGAATGCTAACCTAGACTTAGCGAATGCTAACATATACTTAGCGAATGCTAACCAGACTGACGAAGGAGGCGGAACCGCCCTTGAAGCCTATGAGATCCGCATCGCGCGCGGTGCGGCAAAAAGAGCTTTGCGATACCCAGCAGATGACCGCATTCCGGATCATTGCGGAACCGGCGTGCAGCATGCGGCTTTCCTTTTCTGCGCGCAAGCCGCTGACGATCCTGCATGTCTGCTCCGGCAGACTTGCCTGCCGCCGCGGAAAACAGGTCTATCTCACCGGCGCCGGAGAAGCGCTGCTGCTGAACGGAACTGCCGGAGCTGCATTTCTGACACCGACGGGCAATTTTTCTGCGGCGGCGCTCTGTCTGCCGGAGGGGGCATTTTCCGCGCCGGATCCGGCAGCGGTGCTTTGTGCGCCGGATGCACAGGCACCGGCAGAGGCACTGCTTTCTGCCGCGGAACAGATTCCGGAGCACGAGATCCGGCGCCTTGCCGCACAGCTTGCCGCAGCCTATACTGCAGCGGACTGCCGGTCTGCGGAATCGCATGTCTGTGCGCCGTCGCAGCTCCGCATGGCAGCCGACGCATTTGCGCGGATGTATGCGCAGCCGGCACTGCACATTTCGATCGAGCAGCTTGCAGATGAACTGCAAATTTCGCCGACGCATCTGAAAAACAGCTTCCGCCTGATCTACGGCGATTCGGTCTATGCCTATGTCCGCGCCCAGAAGATGCTTGCAGCCGCCGAGAAGCTCCGCAGCAGCAACCGCACGGTTCTGGATATTGCCGGCGATTTCGGCTATGACAACGGCAGCAAATTTGCAAAGGCGTTTCAGAAGGTCATGGGTGTTTCGCCGCGCGTATTCCGGCGGGATCTCTCTTTGCCGGCGGAAAGCGTCGCGCACAGCCGTCTGCACGGGCCGCTGCCGAAGGATGAGCTGTAATCTGAAAGAAAAACAAACCGCATCTGCTCTCAAAGAACAGATGCGGATTTTTTGTATATCGGAAAGATCAGGAAAGCAGGATCACTCGTCCTTCTTTTCTTCCTTATCGTCGTCCTTCTTGCCGAAGATGCCGCCCAGCACATCGGAGATCTTATCGCCGATGCTGCTCAGACCGCCCTTGCCGATCGCGTCCTTGACCATGTCGATGATCTTCTTGATCGTATCATCGTCTGCCTGATCGCCGACCAGACCGCGCACGGTCGCTGCCGGATCCTTCATGAACTTTTCTTTCAGGTCGCCGTCCTTTGTGACCTGTGCAATGATCTTTTCGATCTCAGCCTTGATATCCATTGTATGTGTTCCTCCTTGAAAAGCCTGTATATACAGGAATCAGTCTTCCTGCTTCACGATTTCGGAATCGGCATTCTTCTTCACGGATTCGATGCCGTTCAAGCAGCCGCTCAGCGCCTTATAGCCCTCGCTGACCGCGATGATCTGACCGTTTGTCGCTTTCAGGCGGAAGCGAAATTCGCCTGCCTTGTCGGTATAGACCTCGAATTTCGGGTGCTTTTCCTTTGCAAATCCCTCGGCGGTCTGATTTTCAACGGCTGCTGCCGGTGCATTTTTCCGCACGCTCTCGATACCGGCGCGGCATGCCTTCTCGGTCGTATAGACCTCAGAGGTTGCAACCACCTCGCCGTTGCCGGCTTTCAGATCAAATTTAATACCGGTCTTGGTTTGTTTGATCAGATATTTGCCCATTTCCTTGATCCTCCTGTTTTCAAAATCTCCGGCTGTATCAGCCGCTGTTTTTATTATACACGAAACTGCACAAAAAGTCAATATGATTTCATGTTTTTTTATTCTGCCGGTATAATTTGACAAATGGAGCGGCAGCATGTGCGCGGCATGCGGATTTCCGCGAATCTGCGCCGGAAAGCGGCATATCCGCGCAAATTTTATGCAAATCCGGATGTATAATATTCAAATTACTGTGGAATGTGACGGAATCCGGAAAAGAGATTGACAAATCCTTGACAAACTGCGCCGAGTGTGCTATAATAACGACATCAAGTGCCGGAGAGGGTAATTGTATCCATCATCCGGCGGAAAGGGTTGTTTTCCATGCACGATGTATTTTCGCTCGTCCTTCGACTTACGGTCTTGGCAGATTGTCACAGGCCTGCTTCGTTGTGCACGGGCGTTTTCAGATGAGCAATCGGAAAACCCGAAATCATGCGAATCAACGGTGTGAGGTCTGACGGCTTCACACCGTTTTTTTCGTGCAGATACTGGGAGGTATCATTATGAAGATCTGTTTTTCCACGCTGGGCTGTCCGGATTTTGAATGGCCGGATGTCTATTCCATGGCAAAGGACCTCGGCTTTGACGGCATCGAGCTGCGCTGTTACGGTCTGCCGGCGGATCCCTACCGCACCAAGCCGTTCACCGGTGTACTGCTGCCGAAGACCGTCGCAAAGCTGAAATCCCTCAAGCTGGAGATCCCCTGCGTCAGCTCGAACTGCTGCCTGAATGAGCAGGAGAATGAGGCGCAGAACCGCCGCGAGCTGCTTGCGTGCATGGAGCTTGCACAGGCAGTCGGCGCACCGTATATCCGCGTGCTCGGCGACCGTTACAGCGAAGTGACCGGCATTGTGGACGATGACTATGTTGCATCGGTCCTGACCTCCCTGATCCCCGAAGCAGAGGCACATGATGTGACGCTGCTGGTCGAGACAAACGGCGTGTTCAGCGATACAAAGCGCCTGAAAGCCATGCTCGACAAGATCGGCAGCATCCATGTCGCAGCGCTCTGGGATATGCACCACCCCTACCGCTACGGCGGCGAATCGCCGGAAACCACGGTCAGCACGCTCGGCAATTACATCAAGTTCGTGCAGACAAAGGACAGCTCGTTCAAGGACGGCAAGCTCCGCTATGAGCTGATGGGCAGGGGCGATCTGCCGCTCGATGACATGATGGCAGCGCTCGCAGGCATCAACTATACGGGCTACATTTCCCTCGAATGGGTAAAGCGCTGGATGCCGGAGCTTTCCGATGCGGGCATCGTGTTCCCGCAGTTCGCGGATTACATGGCAAAATACCGCACCAAGTACAAGCATGAGCTGCAGGTCAGCAACCGCGGCAACGGCTATTATCCGTGGCCGAAGGAGCGCCTGCTCGACTACACATTCCCGGATGTGCTCGACCGCATCTGCGAGCAGTTCCCGAATCAGTATGCATTCCGCTACACCGAGCTGGACTACACCCGCACCTACCCGCAGTTCCGCGACGATGTGGATACCTTTGCGCGTGCCCTGATCGCAATGGGCGTCGGTGCCGGCGACAAGGTCGCGATCTGGGCGACCAATGTGCCTGCATGGTACATCACGTTCTGGGCAACGACCAAGATCGGCGCGGTGCTGGTCACGTTCAACACCGGCAACAAGATCCACGAGACAGAGTATGTGCTGAAACAGTCTGATACGCACACGCTCGTCATGATCGACGCCTACAAGGGCACCGATTACAACGAGATCATCCGCACGCTGATCCCGGAGATCACAACGTCCGAGCCGGGCAAGCTGGAATCCGAAAAGTTCCCGTTCCTGAAAAATGTCATTACGATCGAGAGCAAGCAGCCGGGCTGCTACACATGGGATGAGGCGGTCGCGAAGTATAAGGAAGTGCCGCTCGCAGAGGTCGAGCGCCGCCGCCGTGCGATCAAAAAGGACGATGTTGCGAACATGCAGTATACGTCCGGCACGACCGGCTTCCCGAAGGGCGTTATGCTCACGCATTACAATGTCGTCAACAACGGCAAGGCGATCGGCGACTGCATGGATCTGTCCTCGGAAGACCGCATGATGATTCAGGTGCCGATGTTCCACTGCTTCGGCATGGTGCTCGCGATGACCGCATCCGTGACGCATGCCGTCACGATGTCTCCGATCACGGCATTCTCGCCGCGCAAGGGACTGCACTGCATCAATCAGGAGAAGATCACCTGTTTCCACGGCGTTCCGACCATGTTCATTGCAATGCTCGGACATGAAAACTTCCCGCAGACCGATTTCTCCCACATGCGCACGGGCATCATGGCAGGCTCTCCCTGCCCGATCAAGACGATGCAGGAAGTCATCGAGAAGATGCACATGCCGGAGATCTGCATTACCTACGGTCAGACCGAGGCATCTCCCGCAACAACAATGTCCAAGACGACCGATTCGATCGAGGCGCGTGTCAATACAGTCGGCGGCCCGATCTTCGGTGTCGAGTGCAAGATTGTCGATCCGGAGACCGGCGAGGAAGTGCCGGACGGCGTGGACGGCGAGTTCTGTGCCCGCGGATACAACATCATGAAGGGCTATTACAAGATGCCCGAAGCAACAGCCGCAGTCATCGACGAGGACGGCTGGCTGCATTCCGGTGACTTGGCGCGCAGACTGCCCGACAGTGGCTATTTCAAGATCACCGGCAGAATCAAGGATATGATCATCCGCGGCGGCGAGAACCTCTATCCGAAGGAGATCGAGGACTTCCTCTACACGCATCCGGATGTCCGCGATGTACAGGTCATCGGCGTGCCGGATAAGCAGTACGGCGAGGAAGCAATGGCATGCGTCATCCGCAACGAGGGCGCGACCTGCACCGAGGACGACCTCAAGGAATATGTCCGCTCGCACATGGATAAGACGAAGGTGCCGCGCTATGTCCGTTTTGTCGATGCATTCCCGATGAATGCAGC
This sequence comes from Clostridiales bacterium Firm_04, assembly GCA_001603005.1. GTDB lineage: Bacteria > Bacillota > Clostridia > Oscillospirales > Ruminococcaceae > Firm-04. The sequence continues at coordinate 21,536 of LVAJ01000029.1, read as the reverse complement.
CGGCAAGATCCTGAAGTACAAGATGCGCGAGGAAGCGGTCGATTACCTCAATCTGCACGAAGCAAACAACATCGTAACCGCATAATGCGAACGCCCCGTGATTCGGTTCACGGGGCGTTTGTTATTCACTTTTCACTTTTCTGTGTCCATGACGGGGTGTATGTCTGATTTTGGTATGTTAGGTTTGTATGTCTTGTTTATGCATATCCATTTGAATGTCATAATGCATGTCGCGTTTGCATGTCAGATTTGAATGCAAGTATGCATGTCCTTAAAGAAGTATCCGCTTCGCGGATATTATTATAGAATGGGGACTTCTATCGCAAGTCCCCAAGCCCGCCAAGCTCTTGAACGCTGGGGAGTTTCGCGATCTGCGGATCGCGACCAGAGGCTCTGCCTCTGGACTCCGCGAACTTTTGAAAAAGTTCGATCAAAACTTTAATACTGGTGCGCGCCGGATGCGTTAGCAGGAATTATGCGCACCTTTTCAAATCATCGCGCAGCGATACCGCCGTTCTTCACTTTTCACTATTCACCATTCACTTTTCCGCTGGGAGCAGTCACGATTGAGAAGCCGCCCCGCGGCGTGAACTGCGAATGTGGGGAGAGCCGCGCTGCCGGCTCCCGGAGGGAAATGCCCGCGGGGGCTCCCCGCCCAAAGGGATGCAATCCCTTTGGTCAGGCTTGGGCTGAAAGTCCATTCAGAATCCGTCGGAGACACCTCTGTCATCGCGCGGCGATACCGTCTTTCGCCACTTGATGACAGCGGTCGCAATGATGATGATATAGCCGATGACGCTGAACAGATCCGGCATCTGTCCAAGAAAGCAGAAACCGAGGATCGCCGCGAAAATGACAATGGAAAAATCGTAGACCGAGATCTCCTTTGCCGGCGCTTTCGCATAAGCCTTTGTAATGAAGATCTGACCGCCGGCAGCCGCAAGACCGGTCAGCACGAGAAAGCCCCATTGCTTCGCGGTCATCGGCACATAATGCAGCAGCAGATTCGGCAGCAGCATGAGCGTCGTGAATGCGGAGAAAAATGCGACGATAATCATGCTGTTTTCGCCGCGCAGACCGAGCTTTCGCACATTGGTATAGGCAAGCCCCGCGCCGAGCCCGCCGAGCGCACCGGCAAATGCGGGAACCGCTTCCATGCCGAAGCTCGGCTTGACGACGAACAGTGCGCCGATGAACGCGGCAATGACAGAGATCCATTCCGTCAGCGAGGCGCGCTCATTGAGGATGAAATACGAGAAGATGATCGCGAAAAACGGCGACAGCTTATTGAGGATCGACGCATCGGAGATCACGAGATGATCGACCGCGTAGAAATTGCAGATCATGCCGAGCGAGCCGGCGATCGACCGCGCGAGCAGATATTTGAGATTGCCCTTTCCGATTTTCAGCGGGACGCGGTTTTTCAGCAGCGTGCCGCCTGCGATCAGCATGGCGAAGAAATTGCGGAAGAAGCATTTTTGCAGCGTCGGCACATCGCCCGTCATCCGGATGAACAGATTCATCAGGGCAAAGCAGAATGCCGAGCCGATGATGAACAGGATGCCGAGCCTGCGGTCGGAGTTTTTACGGGTTTGCAAGCGGATACCCCTTTCTTTTGGAACATGCTGTTATTATACTGCATATTCCGCAAAAAAGCAAGTGTGCTTATTCCGTTGCACGGATTTGTTCAGCGAGCGGTTCTTCCTGCATGCGGCGCAGCGGCAGGAGCGATGCGAGCAGCGTGACAAGGAAAGCCGCCGCGCTTGCAAGCCAGACCTTCAGCACCGGTACGGAATAGGCGACCGGCGGCGGCGTATCTGCGCCGGTGAGCGTCATGCCGATCATGAACTGCTTTGTCGCATAGATCAGCAGGCAGCAGAGCAGACTTGCCGCAATTGCCGCCCAGAGCGTGAATTGCAGGCATTCAACAACGGTCAGCCGGTACATCTGTCCTCTTGTCATGCCGCTGCACTGGAGCGCGGCAAATTCGCGCTTCCGGTTCAGGATGCCGGTGGAAACAATGTTGATCATGTTGACGGCGGCGATCATCGCGATCAACGCCGTGAGGAAATTGAGCCCGACGCTGACCGCAGCGAGTGCGGTGCGTGTCCGCTGCCTGTATCGGTAAATGTCCATCACTTCGTCATAGATGAGATGCGGCGATGTTTGCAGATATTGCACGGCTTTCATGTATTCCGCGCCGTCCGCGAGATTGCAGTTCACTTCAATGCCGAATGACACATCGCCGTACTGCTTCCAGTCTGTATCGCGGTAACACGGCTCTGCGAGGATCAGATAAATCGAATTAAGATAATGTCCGAATTGATCCGGTTCATCCGGCATGACATACTCTCCCGCAATGTCATAGCAGATCTCCTTCTGTCCGACCTGCCAGTAGAACGGTGCGATCTCCTCACCGTTTTCATCGTACTGCTTTTCTTCCTGCGGATATTTTCCGCTGTTTTTGCGTTCCTGCTCCGTCAGATCCTTTGTGAGTGCCTGATACTCTGCCTGTGTGAGATCGGCTGTCTGCTGTGTCCGGACTGTGAGCGTCAGCGTATCCGATTCGACCGGAATCTCCGAAAGCGGCTGTTTTCTGCCGACCAGAACTGCTTTTCCGGAATTTGCCAGTTCCCCGAACGGCACAGGCATTTTGCCTTCAAACATGGTGTTATAGGAGCCTTCATTGACATAATAAATGTAGACGTATTTTGCATTGTTTGTATCATCGGTCTTGCCCATTAGTGAAATGCTGTAATCCAGATCCTTGAAATAGCCGCATTGTTCCAGCTCCGCTACGCCTTCTGCATAGGCAGTCGGGCTTTCCGGACTCCGCTGAAATGTGGCACTGTGGGAAAGGGGATCTTCATGTTTATCGCTATGGAACGCATTCGGATTCATCCGCACCGGAACAGAAAAGTCCCATTCTGGTTTTCCGAAGCTGTCCCGTCCGACGAATGTCACCTGTACGAAGTCCTGAAGGCTGCCGAACACCGTGCTGACCGATGCAAACAGTGTCAGCGAAACGGTCAGCGCAAAGACGGTCATTGCAAAGCGCTTCGGCTCCCGTCTTGCATTGCGCGATGCAAGCTTGCCGGTCCAGCCGAACAGCAGCGAGAGCAGCGAATGCTTTTTCACGCGTTTGACCGATTTGCTCCGTCCGGTGATGACCTGGATCGGCGGCTTTTTGATCACGCGCATTCCGGTGCCGTAGGCGGAGAAGAACACCCAGAAAAAGCCGATGACCGCCGCAGCCAGCAGCATCATCGGGCTGACATGCAGATGCACGAGCTGCTGCATTTTTTCGTGATCGAAAAAGGTTTCTGCAACACCGGTCGCGAGCACGCCGTGATAGACCAGAACAGAAAGCCCGATGCCGAGCACTGTGCCGATCGGGATGCCGGCAGCAGAGAGCAGCAGTCCCTCATGCGTCATGATGCGGACGATCTGCTTCGGTGTCGCGCCGATCGACTGCAGCACGCCGAACTGCCGTTCCCGCTCCTTTGAGGAGACCTCGAATGCCGTGTCGATCATCATGCGCAGCGCCAGCACAAAGAAGATCACGAAGATGAAAAACAGCGTGAACATGACGGCGCGTTTGTAGCCGCCGTCAAATGTGATTGCGTCAAACATGACCAGTTCGTCATTGACCTCGTATTCGCTGCGGATCTTCCATGCGCGCTCCATGTTTTGCATATACTCGTTCAGATTGCCGATGTTGCTGTCAAAGAGGATCGCCGCGCTGTATGTTTTCCCGTCCGGATTCTCCGTCAGGGTGCAGCTTCCGATGTGATTGAGCTGACTGATCTGTTTTCCCTGCGCTTCCGTGACCGAATAGACCAGCACATGATACGGCTGCTGATCGAGGGCTGCATCGCGGATGATACCGGTGATCGTGGAAAAGCAGGTGCAGATCAGCACGATGACCGCGACTGCAATGCTGATCGCACAGACCGTCAGCACGGCATGCCGCCGCTGTGCGATGAGGTAGCGCCGCGCGAGCAAAGATTCAAATTTCATGGTTTATGCCCCCTCACACGCCGGTCATGCTGTCGGAAACGATCTTTCCGTCCGCGAGCGCGAGGATGCGGTCGCATTGCAGCGCAATGTTTTCGTCATGCGTAATGATGAGCATGGTCTGCTCAAATTCGCGGTTTGATTTGCGCAGCAGCGCGATGATCTCGGCGGAGTTCTGGCTGTCGAGATTGCCGGTCGGCTCATCCGCGAGAATGACCGCCGGCGACGAAAACAGTGCCCTGCCGATCGACACGCGCTGCTGCTGACCGCCGGAGAGCTGCGAGGGCAGATGCCGCCGCCGCTCGATCAGACCGAGCAGATCCAGCATTTTGAGCAGCTCGTCGCGGTCTGGTTTTCTGCCGTCCATGATGAGCGGCAGTGTGATATTTTCTTCCGCATTGAGCACGGGGATGAGGTTGTAGAACTGATAGATGAGCCCGACCTGCCGCCGCCGGAAGATCGCGAGCCGTTTCGCGGACTGCGCATAGACGTCCTGACCGTCGAGCCAGACCTTGCCGGAAGTCGGCTTGTCCACGCCGCCGAGGATATGCAGCAGCGTGGATTTTCCGGAGCCGGACGGCCCGATGACCGCGCACATCTGACCGCGCGGCACGGTGAAGCTGATGTCATTGAGTGCATGCACCGCGGTATCGCCCTTGCCGTAGATTTTACTAAGGTGTTCGATCTGCAAAAATTCCATATGAATACCTCCCTTGCTTTGTATTTTTATCATAGCACGGGAATCTCTCTTTTCCGTGACTTTTTCATTACAATTCCGTCACTTTCGGTTTCTGATACGCGAAACAGGGAGCACATTGTCTCCCCGCTCTTTCCCGCTATTCACTTTTCATTCTTCACCATTCATTATTCACTTTTTTGCATGTTTATTAGTATGCCGGATTTGTGCATGTTAATATGAATGTGAAGATGCATGTCCGTTAGTATGTCGGGATGCATGTCCGATTGGTGCATGTCCCGTTTGTGCATGTCCGTTAGTATGTCGGGATGCATGTCTGATCTGTGTATGCCCGTTTGCATGTTGAATGAATGTTGCGTTTGTATGTCGGGATGAATGTCCGCATTTGCATGTGAATATGAATGTCGAAATGCATGTCCTCAAAGAAGTATCCGCTTCGCGGATGCTATTATAGAATGGGGACTTCTATCGCAAGTCCCCAAGCCCGCCAAGCTCTTGAACGCTGGGGGAGTTTCGCTCTCTGCGGAGAGCGACGAGGGCGCTGCCCTCGACCTGCAAGCCTTTGAAAAGGCTTGAGCGAAACTTTAATACTGGTGCGCGCCGGTTGCGTTGTGTGTGAATCGGATACGTTTGCGAGAACGCGGTTGTGCGCCCATCTTCGTATGAGGAGCGCAATCCGCTGGGTGCAGTAACCTTTGAGAAGCCGCGTCTAGCGGCGTGAACAGCAAAAGTTGGGAGAGCCACGCTGCCGCACTCCGGAGGAAATTGCCCGCGGGGACTCCCCGCAAGCCGCGTCCAGCGGCGTGTACTGCGAACGTGGGGAGAGCCACGCCGCCCGGAGGGAAATGCCAGCGGGGGCTCCCCGCCTGCTTCGCAGATGCTATTTAGAATGGGACAAGCTGCCCCTTTTAGAAAGGGGGGCTTTTCCCAAGCCCTTTTCTTCCCGAAATTGAACGCTGGGGAATTTCGCCCGTTGCGACGGGCGACCAGAGGCTCTGCCTCTGGACTCCGCGAACTTTTGAAAAAGTTCGATCAAAACTTTAATACTGTGCGCGCCGGTTGCGTTTGCGCGTTCGATTTCGTCTGCAGAGCGCAATGCGCTGGGAGCAGTCACCTTTGAGAAGCCGCGTCCAGCGGCGTGTACTGCGAACGTGGGGAGAGCCACGCCGCCGCTGCCCGGAGGGAAATGCCAGCGGGGGCTCCCCGCCCAAAGGGATGCAATCCCTTTGGCGGGTTTGGTGAGTTTGCTTGCAAACTCATAGCGAAGCGTGCGTGAAGCCCATTCAGAATCCGTCGGAGACACCTCTATCACCCCGCAGCGATACCGCTTTTTCCAGCAGCGCCGCCTTTTCATTCGGCAGACTGCCTTCCATGACGCATTCCAGCAGCCGGTTGAGCATCTCGCCGATCGCCTTTCCCTGCGGCATACCGAGCGCCAGCAGATCGCCGCCGGTGACGGCAAGCTGCTTCAGACTCATGCAGGCGTCCGCCGCGCGCAGCTCCGCCAGCAGACCGAGCAGCCTGTCCGATTCGGCAATGCGTTCGGCGCGGTGACACGCAGCCTGCGCGGTCACATCCGCCTTGTGCAGCAGCAGCAGTTGCTCCGCGGCTTCCTCACCGATCTGCCGCACGATGCGTTTGAGCTGCTTTTCGGTGCCGTTCATCACGGTGTCGTGCCGCTCCACGAGCAGCAGAACGCGGTCATAGCGCTTGCGGTCACATTTCATCGCCTTGAGCGCGCGCTTTGCGATCTCCGCAGAAACAACGGCATGCCCGTAGAAATGCCCGCCGCGTTCGTCAAGCGTAAAGGTATGCGGCTTGCCGGTATCGTGGAGCAGCGCCGCCCAGCGCAGAACCGGCTCCGGCGGACATGCCGCAACAGCCTTCAGCGTGTGCGTATACACATCATAATCATGATGCGGATTTTTCTGGTCAAAGCCGTACATCGGTTCGAGCTCCGGCAGCACGGTAAAGAGCACGTCTGCAAATTCGGTCAGAATGCGTTCCGCGCCGGTTCCGCAGAGGAGCTTTGTCAGTTCGGTGTCGATGCGCTCCGCGGAAATGTGGTGCAGCAGATCTTTCTGGTCATGCACCGCCGCCGCCGTTTCCGGTTCAATGCGGATATCGAGCACGGACGCGAACCGCATTGCCCGCAGAATGCGCAGCCCGTCCTCATTGAATCGGTCGCGCGGATTCCCGACGCAGCGGATGATGCCCGCGCGGAGATCGTCCGCGCCGTGAAACGGATCAATCAGCCCGCGTTCCGGATGAAACGCCATAGCATTGACCGTGAAATCGCGCCGTGCAAGGTCATCGGTCAGCGAATCGGTGAACGACACGGAATCCGGTCTCCGGTGGTCTGCATATACGCCGTCGATGCGGTAGGTCGTGATCTCAATGGGCATGTGCTCGATGACGACGGTGACCGTCCCGTGCTGCAAGCCCGTTTCGATCACATGAAAATCGCGGAAACACGCGCAGATCTGATCGGGCTTTGCATTGGTCGTGCAGTCCCAGTCATGCGGCTCTGCACCCCGCAGCGCATCGCGGACGCAGCCGCCGACGACAAATGCTTCAAAGCCCGCCGCACAGAGCAGATCGAGTGCGGTCTGCACCGGCGCGGGCGGTGTGATCTGAATTTGTGGCATAAAAATGTCCTTTCGGAAAAATCACGGCTGTCCGCCGCTGTCATGATCCTGCGCAGCATGCTGTTCGATTTCTGCGGTCATCGCTTTCCGGCTGCGGCGCCAGCTGACCGCGCGAGCGATCGCATAGACCGGAATCGCAATGATGACGAAAATTGTCAGCAGCACCATTTCGACTGCAAGCACAGTCGCCGCAGTGTTCCAGTCATCGCCCATGACGATGTCATAATGCGCCGCGCTGCCGTCCGTCCGGAATGATACGCCGTACAGATCCAGCATATGCGTTCTCTTTTCCGCCGGATCGGTCACGCCGAGCACCCTGCCGTCCTGACTGACATAGGCAATGCGGAACGACGGGATCTGCGTAAAATATTTGCCGCGGCTGAATCTGCCGTCTTTGGTGTTGCCGCTGAACCGGATATTCGTTTCCAGTCGGTTCTCACCCGGATGCTCCGGAAACGAGATCTGCTCCGCATAGCCATAATGCAGCGACGCGCTGACGTAGTTATCCGTATCATAGCGGAAGATCTCGCTGTTTTCGCTGATCTCCGCGCCGTCGAGCCGCACGCCGGTATCCGCAGTGCGCAGCCGGTCATTTTGCGGCAGCTGCACGAGCAGATCGGCATAATAGGTCTCCGCCGGCACATGTTCCGCGGCGATCCTCGCTTCTGTTGAAAAATCGCCCTCTCTCGTGAGCATAGCACAGCCGGTCTTCAGTCCCATGAACAGCACCATGCCGAGCAGCGTTTTCCATAGCCGGCGAAAAAATTTTTTCATATCCATAGGAGAATCATTCCTTTTTCTGTGCAGATGTCATCAGCCATTTGCAGACTGCTGTGACCGTTTCATTGTCCGCCGGATCCTGCACCCCGCCGTGCGCCGTGCCGATGCATACGCGCACGATATCGTCCCGCACATCGCCGTACAGCGCATTGTATTCATCATACATTGCATAGTAAAAGGTCAGCGGGATTCCGGCTTCCGGCGCTGTCTCCGGACAGGCGATCTTCGGCATGCCCTGATGCAGAATCGTTCCGATTACCAGATCGTATTGCCCGTACAATTCCGCTGCATTGCAAAAGCCGGTTTCTTCTATTTTTCCGTCCAGACTGCCGGCTGCAAACCGGATCGCCAGTTCTCTGTCCGGCAGGCAGCAGGTTTCCGCATCCGTGATCTGCCAGATTCTGCCGATAGAATCGGTGAACAGAACGGTATCATCCGGTCTGCCGTTCCCGTCATCGGGATAAACCGTGACCTGCCGGAACAAAATCGGCGGCACATCCGCATACGGAGACATTTGCGGATACGGTTCTTTTTTCATGGGGATTCACTCCGTAAATTGCAGGTCGATCTCCCTGCCGTCATCGGGGATGACCGTTTCGGGAAAGATCGCGGCAGCATGCGGCAGATAGTCCTTCGGATTCGGCAGCGACGGCGAAAAATGCGTCAGCCAGAGCCGGTGCGCATTGGCATCTTTTGCGATCTCCGCCGCCTCTGTGAACATCATATGCTTGGTTTCGAGCGCCTTGTCGAGCTTTTCCGGCTCGCCGTACATGCCTTCGAGAATGAGCAGATCCGCGTCATCGGCATACTTCGTGATCGCGGGGACAGGGCGCGTATCGGTGCAGTAGGTGACGGTCAGCCCGCGCCGCGGCGCACCGAGCACCTGCGACTGATGATAGGTCACGCCGTCCAGCTCGGCAGTCTCCTGCTTCTGGAGCACGCCCCAGAGCCGCATCGGGATCCCCGCCGCCTTAGCGCGTTCGGGATCGAATTTTCCGGCACGCGGCAGATGCAGCCGGTAGCCGCAGCAGGGCAGGGTATGCTGCACGGCAAATGCAGTGATTTCCAGTCCGGCGGCATGCAGTTCCGTTACGTCGCTGTCATATTCGAGATATTCGAGCGGGAACGGCAGCTCCGGCGCAATGACGCGCAGCCCCTCGACCGTTTTGCGCAGACCGCGCGGCCCCGCGAGCAGCAGCGGCTCGGTTCTGCCTTCCAGCCCCATTGAGAGCAGCAGCCCCGGCAGTCCGCTGATGTGGTCGGCGTGATAATGGGTAAAGCAGAGCAGATCCAGCTTCTGCACCGATCTGCCGGCGCATTTCAGGGCGATCTGCGTGCCCTCTCCGCAGTCGATCAGCACGCTTTGTCCCTCGTTCCGGATCATGCAGCTGGTCAGCCAGCGGTTTTTCATCGGCATGGTACCGCCCGTGCCGAGTAATGCAACATCTAACATTTTGACTCCTCTTTGCTTATTTCAGCAGTCCTTCCGCAGCAGCGCGGCGGATCAGCTCCGCGACAAAATCGCCGAGCACTTCCGAGCCGTCCCGCACAACGCGGTTGCGGTTTTCGACCTGTTCGCGCTTTGTGCCGTGCGTTTTCCACGATTCGCCGTGCTTGCAGAAATTGAGCATGAGCGGCTGCACGCGGTCGAGCGCATTGGCAAACCGCGCTTCCGGCGTGGAAAACGCTTCAAATTCATCCCAGAGCTGCCGCATTTCCTTTGCCTGATCGTCCGGCAGCATGCCGAACAGCCGGTCGGCTGCTTTCTGTTCGCGCTCCGCCTTGGTCGCATTGCCCGCTTCGTCGTAGGCATAGGTATCGCCCGCGTCGATCTCCACGACATCGTGGATGAGCACCGTTGCGAGCACCTTTTTCAGATCGACCGGCTCATTTGCGTATTCGCTGAGCACGAGCGCCAGCATCGCGAGATGCCACGCATGCTCCGCATCATTTTCCGCACGGTCCTCGTGCAGCACGCGCGTCTGCCGGTAGATATTCTTCATCTTATCCATTTCAACGAGAAACCGGATCTGTTCGGTAAATCGCTGTTTTTCTGCATCATTCATATGTTGAACCCTCCGTTGACGGGCAGGATCTGTCCGGTGATAAAGCCGGCGCGTTCAGACGCGAGAAATGCGATCGCCTCCGCCGCATCCTCCGGCGTACCGATCCTGCAAAGCGGTGTTTCGTCGGCAAGGCACTGCATCGTTTCGGCATCGTGCATGCGGTTCATGTCGGTGTCGATGACGCCGGGGGAGATGCAGTTGACGCGGATGCCGGACGGTCCGACCTCTTTTGCAAGCGCCTTTGTGAAGCCGATGACCGCAGCCTTTGCCGCGGAATAATGCACCTCGCAGGCGGCGCCGACCTCGCCCCAGACGGATGCGACATTGATGATGCACCCGCGGTGCGCCCGCAGCATGTGCGGCAGGACGCGCTTTGCCGTATGCATGGTGCCGCCGAGATCGACCATGAACAGCCGCATCGCATCTTCATCGGAAATATCCTGAAACAGTCCGGAAAGCGCAATGCCGGCATTGTTCACGAGCAGGTCGATCCCGCCGAACTGCTGTATGATTACCTGAATCATGCGGTCGGTCTGCGCAAAATCGCCGAGATCCGCCTGCATGACGATGCCGCCGGTCTCTTTGGCGATCTGCGCTGCTTTTCCGGTCTCCTGCCGGCAGTGAACGATGACGGTATAGCCGTCCGCCGCGAGCCGTTTTGCAGCAGCCGCGCCGATGCCGCGCGAAGCGCCGGTCACAAGTGCAATCATGGGGTTTCTCCTTTGTCATAGCTGGTGTCGCGGCATGCAGCCGCCTTTCAGATATAGTATACAACATTTTGCGGGAAAAGTAAAGCGGGCGTGTATTCAGCATCCGTAAAACATCCTTGCGATCGCCCGGAACTTTTATCCGTTTTTTGCGCATTTTCCATAATCCGCTTGACAGAATGATTTGTTTATTATATAATGCAATTAGTTGCGGCAATATATTGCCAAAACTTAATATTATTTTAACGGAAAGGAACAGTAATCATGAAACACAAAATCGTCAAGGGGATCCTCACGGCAGCAATGGCTTTCGGAACTGTGCTCGGAACAGCACAGTACGGGCAAACCGGCAGCATCACCGCGCATGCAGCGTGCAGTCACCATTGCAGACATTACAGCACTTTCAGTGAGTGGACAGAGATTGACAATCGCCTCATTTACAATTTCCTGACACCGATTCAGGTTAGCACACAGCTGCAAACGGAATATGATACCTGCTCCAACTGCGGATACAAAAAATATTACGCAACGCATTGCAGAAAGGTCAACACTGTTCTCACGCCGATGCGCGGCATCCAAGCATACTATCGCTATGAATATATTGAGGTACTCTCCTGAACCATTCCGGATATCTGAACACATCAAAGAAAGGAAGCGATCCATATGAAGAACACTCTGAAAAAACGCATTGCCGCAGCAGCAATGGCTTTTGTAACCGTCTCCGGCACAGTGCTGTACCGGAATACCGGCAGCATCACCGCACATGCGGCATGCGATCATCATTGCAGGCATTACAGTTCTTTCGGCAGCTGGGTAGAAATTGACAACAGTCAGCGACGCTCTTTTCTGACACTGGTCAAAGTCAGTACGCAGCTGCAGACGGAATATGATACCTGCTCCAACTGCGGATACAAAAAATATTACGCATCGCATTGCAGACTGGTCACTGCCTATTATAAACTGACATGGCAATCCGGTTTTGCATCTGTTCCGTATAAAGAAACAATAGAGCTGCTGAACTGAACCGGAGAGATTCGCATGAGATCCGCTTTTTGAGAGATCTCCTGTATTCTGCGCAAGATCTCCGAATTTTCAGCTCCCGTATTCCTGCCGGATCCGTCTTGCATTTTTGTTTGATTTGTATTATAATGGAGTTGTACCGAATTGTTCTTGCGCGAAAGGAGATTGACAATGACAAAGTTCCGAAAGCCCGCACTGCTCTGCGCGGCATGTCTGGCGTTCACCGCCGTTTCTGCTGCAATGCCGGCGGATGCTCTGCCGCAGCGAACTGCTTATGCCGCAGAATCGGTGACTCAAGAGGATGGTCTGCTCCGATATCGTATTTTTGATGATTATGCGGAAGTGGAAAAGTGTCTTTTTACAGATGCAAGCACAATTAAGATTTCATCATGGATTGACGGTGTTCCCGTTACCGGCATTCGTTATAATGCATTTTCAAACTGCAGACGACTGACAAGTATCACGATTCCGTATAGTGTCACAAGTATTGGAAACAGCGCTTTTTCCGATTGCACCGAATTGACAAGCGTTACAATTCCGAACAGTGTCACAAGTATTGGTGACAGCGCTTTTTCCGGCTGTACTGGATTGACAAGCATTAACATTCCAGATGGCGTTACAAACATTGGTAATAGAATATTTGAAAAGTGTTCAAGACTAAGAAGTATTTCTATTCCAAACAGTGTAACCAGTATCGGATATAATTCATTCTACGGATGTTCCGGTATCAATGAAATCATGATTCCTGACGGTGTCACAAGCATTGGAAGCAGTGCTTTCAGCGGCTGTACTGGTTTATACACTCTTACGATTCCGGACAGCGTTGAGCACATTGGTGCTGATTCTTTTAAGGGTACACCGTGGCTTCGTGCAAGGCAGAGTGAAAATCCGCTTGTGATTGTGAACGGGTTATTGATTGACGGTACCACATGCAAGGGGGATATTTCTGTTCCGGACGGTGTAACAAGTATCATTGATATGGCATTCAGCAAATGTGCTGGCTTAACAAGTATTACCATTCCAGAAAGTGTCACTAACATCGAAAAAGCGGCGTTTGAAGGATGCAACGGCTTAACGAGTGCTGTGATTTCGGACGGTGTCATCAGTATCGGTTCACGAGCATTCTGCGACTGTACCAATCTGCTGAATATCACGATTCCGGAAAGTGTGACGGAAATCAGTGAACATGCATTTGAAGGAACAGCTTGGCTGTTTGCAAGACAGAAAGAATATCCGCTTGTTATTGTGAACGGAATACTGATTGACGCAAAACCTTGTAAAGGGGATGTCATTATTCCTGATACTGTGACAAGTATTTGCAGTTATGCATTCAATGAATGTACAAAATTGACAGGAATCACGATTCCCAGTAGTGTCACTAAAATTGGATACAACGTATTTATGGATTGTCCGAATCTTACAAGTATCACACTCTCAGATGGTGTTGCAATTATTAGTGATGGTGCATTTTACGGTTGCACCGGTTTAACAAGCTTTACTATTCCGAATAGTGTTACTGAAATAGGTGAATGTGCATTTGGTGATTGTACCGGATTGGCTAGTATCACAATTCCGAACAGTGTTACCAATATTGGTGACAATGCATTTATGGACTGTATCAGTCTGACAAGTATCGATATTCCGAACAGTGTTACGAATATTGAATCCGGAGCATTTCAAAATTGCATAAACCTGACTGACATCACGATTCCGGACAGTGTCACAATTATTAGTGATTATGCATTCATCGGCTGCACTGGCTTGACAAGCATTACTATTCCGGCTGGTGTAACCAGCATTGGTGTAGATGCTTTATCCGATTGTACCGATTTGAAAGTCATTAAAGGTTATGCAGGATCAGCCGCTGAAGAATATGCTCAAAGATGCGAAATACCATTTGAAGCTATAGGGAGCGTGACCGTAACAACTTCCGCCGCTACGACTGCAACGACCAATGCTACCACGACGAATACAGCCACCACAACGAATACAGCCGCCACGACAAAGGCAGTTGCCACAACGAATACAGCCGCCACGACAAAGGCAGTTGCCACAACGAATACATTTGCCACAACCAATGCGGTTACCACAAGCACCGCGGCTGTCACGACCGCACCGGTCACGCAGTACATCCGCGGCGACCTCAACGGGAACGGCACGGTCGGCGTGGACGATGCGCAGGCGGCGCTGATTGCGTATACGGAGCAGTTTGCGGGCAATGACAGCGGACTGAACGCCGTACAGATGAAAGCCGCAGACGTCAACGGCGACGGCGCACTCACGGTCGAGGACGCGCAGTATATTCTGATCTACTACACCGAAAATACGGTTGCAGGCAAATCGCTGACATGGGATGATCTGCTGAACAAACCGTAACAGCAAATCAAAACGCACCGCGGAGCGAAACAATCTGCGGTGCGTTTTCGTATGTGAACAAATTGCGGGGAGAAGATACGATTGAGAAGCCGCGTCCAGCGGCGCGTACAGTAAATGCGGGGACAGTCCGCGCCGTATGCTCCCGATGTGTTCCGTTTTTCACTATTCATTTTTCACCATTCACCATTCACTCTATCTATTGGGAACAGTCACGCCACAGAAGCCGCGAATAGCGGCGTGTGCTACGAATGCGGGGACAGTCCGCGAAACCGGCTCCCGGAGGGAAATGGAGGCGGGCACTGCCCGCTGGGCGCGAATGCGAGGGGAAGCACCATAGGAAGAGGGAAGTCGTCGCTCTGCTCCGGTCTCCCCTCTCCCTAAGGTTCTCCCCCTCGCGCTCCCTCTTTCCTTACTCTCTCCTCTCTAAAGTGCGCGCCGCTGCCGTTTCGGATTCTTCGGGGTTCAGTTGTCTTGAACGCTTTCGCCGTCCGCGTCCGCCTGCTTATGCTCCCGATGTGTTCCGTTTTTCACTATTCATTCTTCACTATTCACCATTCACTTTTTTCGCTGGGAGCAGTCATGAATGAGAAGCCGCGATCAGCGGCGTGTACTGCGAATGTTGGGAGAGCCACGCTGCCGGCTCCCGGAGGGGATTGGATGCGGGCACTGCCCGCCCGGAGGAATATGCCGGCGCGGGCTCCGCGCTGCTTGCATTTCCTTGCGATTTGTGGTATAATAGCAGATGTACCGTATCCGGTACTGAAACCGTTCCGGCGAACTGCCGGAGCTTTTCCGGAACAACCGAAAGGATGATCCTATGAAAACAATCCGGAAGCGTCTTTCTGCGGCACTGCCGGCTGCGCTCCTTGCAATGGGCGCATGCTCGCTGCACTGCTCTGCAGAGGGAAGCGTCGAAGACGTATACGCAGCCATGCGCCGGATCGGCATGCCCGAATCTATGGTGCAGGAAGCAAAAACACAGTATCAGAACACGCCGCACGATGACGAGGGCATGCAGATCAATGACACCTATTTCACATATGACGTCTGGGCGGATATGATCGAGCTCTACGAGGACGATATCTGGGACGAGGTCGGCAAGCAGTTCAATGTCTCCGGAACCGATATCCGCGAGGAGATGAAAGCCACGGAGACCGCTGCACCGGAAACACCCGATGAGCCGGAGCAGACACAGACCACTGCCGCGCCCGTCACCGTGGACGGCAAGCTGTTCATCAACATGACCTTGCAGGAAAAGCAGGACTATGTGGCAAGCCTGCCGGAAGACCAGCGCGCGGCATTTCTCGCATCGCTTTCCAATTCCGAGCGCAACAGCATCATCAAGCAGATGGCGCCGGACAGTCAGGCGAATGTCATGAGCGGATTCATCGGGCTCGGCGAGCAGCTCGGCATGCATATTTCGGTCGATCAGCTTGACGGCAACGGCATCAGCTATGCCGTCCGGAACAGCGAGGGCGACCTGATCGACTCCAATTCCGTCAGCGCAGGTGCGGACGATACCGGCTGGGACAAGACCGTTCCCGTGCTCGGTTCCTCTGCCGTGATCTTGCTGGCGGCGGGCGGGCTCCTGCTGCTGGCGAAGCGCTCCCGCAGAGAGGGGTATTCCGATGAAGCTGTCTGAACGCATTGCGGCGGCTTTCTGTGCGGCGGCTGCGGCGGCAATGCTGCTGACCGTACCCGCCTTTGCCGCGGCGACTGTCGAGGACGTCTATCAGGCAATGGAAGATGTCGGGATGCCTGCCGGCATGATCCAGGATACGCGCAATCAGTTTCCGAACATGCTGCACGATGAAAACGGCATGGAAATGAACGGGCAGTACCGCAGCTATGACGAATGGGTGGCGCTGATCCATGAGAACGGCGCAGCCTATGTCTGGGCGGCGATCGCAGAGGAAATGGGCGTTTCGCCGGAAAAACTCGCGGATTATTACCGCAAAAAATACGCGGATCAGGATGATACGCCCGAAAAAGACGAACCTGCGCCGTTCGAGCCGTCTGTCAAGCCGGAGAAGCCGTTCGCTGAAATGACGCTCGAAGAAAAGCGCGCCTATGTGGACAGCCTGCCCGAAGATGAGCGGGTGCCGTTCCTCGGAACGCTTTCGCCGGAGGAGCGCAACAGCATTCTGCGGCAGCTGGATCCCGACCGGAAACGCGATATCGTTGCGGGCATGTCGGATACTGCCGACCAGATGGGCATGCATGTTTCGGTGGATGATCTCTCCGACGGCAATCTGAAAATATCGGTGCGCGACAGCGACGGCAATCTGCTGGACGCATCTTCGCTCGGACTTTCGGTCGATCCGACCGGCTGGGACATGACGGTTCCGGTGCTGTGCGGCGGCATGATGACGCTTGCAGCGATCGGCGGACTGACATGGCTCGGTGTCCGCAGCAGAAAACAGGAGGCGACCAATGGCTGAAGAACAACAGATCAAAAAACGCAGCGCGCTGCCGGCATATCTGCTGACGCCGCTGCTGCTTCTGCTGCTGACCGGCGGCATTCTCGTGCTGTGCTATGCGCTTGCGCCGGTACACAGTTTGCAGAAATACCTGAACATTGCGTTCATGGATAACCTGAAAACGACCGGCACCACCGCCGGACTGCATATCATTGAAAACGAGATCGACACGGAGCAGAAGCCCGATTCCGAGACCTACAGCGAGGGCGCGATCAAGTATCCGGTGTTCGGCGAGCAGTATGCCGTTTTGGAGGCGGATGCGATCGACCTGACCGTCGGCGTCTATTACGGCGTCAATGCGGAGCTGCTGGAACGCGGCGCATGCCAGAGCACACAGTCCGCGATCATCGGCGAGACCGGCAATGCCGTCATTGATGCGCATGTTGATACGTACTTTTCCGATCTCAGCAAGCTGAAAGTCGGCGACGAGATCGTGCTCTACACCAATTACGGCAGCTTCACCTATCAGGTGACGGAGACGATCAGCTTCGATAAGAATGACAAGCGCTATCTCGCGGTCACAAAGGATGAGGTGCTGACGCTCTACACCTGCGCGCCGCAGGTCATCGGCAGCGCGGATCAGCGGATCGGCGTCCGCTGCAAACCGGTCAGCAAGAAGTTCAATGCGCCGGCAGAATGATGCAGGATACGGAACGGGGGTTACGACTTGAAAAAAACATCTACCTATATTGCCGGTGTGATTCTGACGATTTTTCTGATTTTTTCGTGTGTTTTTGCGGCGCTTGCGGGCGTTGTGCGGTTCCGGATGCTGCATACGGAAGCCGTTCTGCCGCTTGTCGCAGAGCAGCAGCTTGCGGAGAAGGTGCATGCCTCTCTGAAAGCGGATTTCCGTGCGGCGGAGAGCACGACCGGCATTTCCGCTTCGGTGTATGCGGATGCGATCACGCCGGAGCAGCTCGAACCGATGATCCGCGACGGCATCAAAAACGGTTTTTCCTATCTGCGCGGCGAGACCGCAAAGCTGGAAATTACGCATGATTTTCAGGATCTCAACGGCAAGATCGAACAGTTTTTTGAGATCTATGCAAAGGAGCATCATGTCGAAAAGGACGATGCCTATTCCGAAGCAGTGCGCAATGCAAAGGCAAATGCAGAGGAGCGGATCCTTTCCGCATGCGATGTGTTCCGATTCGGGATGCTCTCGGAAACCGGCGTGCTGAATACGGCAAAGCGGTTCATTCCGTGGGCGGGCTATGCGGTCGCGGCGGCGTTTGCAGCGGTGCTGGTCTTCATCGTGCTGCTGTTTTTCGCGAATCACAGGGAGCCGGAAACCGGTCTGTACTGGACCGGCACGGGCGCGCTGATCGCATCGGTGCTGCTGCTGATCCCTGCATGCTGGCTCCAGCAGACGCGCTGGTTTGACCGGTTCGCGGTCAAGGCGGATCACACCTTTGCGGCGGTGACCGGGTATCTCTATCACGGCACGCATGCGGTGATCGTCACGGCGATCGGCGGCATTGCAGCGGCGGTCTGCTGTTATCTGCTGTTCGGTCTGCTGCACGGTCTGCGCAGACGCAAAGAACGCATCAGGCAGGCAAAGCACTGACCGCGCGATGCGTGATTCATTTTTACAGCAATGCCCCGAAGTGCGAAACAAACGCACTTCGGGGCAAATTCTATATCATAATGAGATTCCAAATGGATGTCGCAATCCCTTTGGTCAGGCTTGGTGCGTTTGCTTGCAAACTCATAGCGAAGCGTGCGTGAAGCCCATTCAAAATTATCGCGGAGCGATACCGCTGTTTTTCACTTTTCGTTATTCACCATTCACTTTTCACTTTTTGTTTGCGTGTCCGGTTGTATGTCAATATGAATGTAAATGTGAATGTCAGATGCATGTTCGTTTGCATGTCCTCAAAGAAGTATCCGCTTCGCGGATGCTATTATAGAATGGGGCTTCTATCGCAAGTCCCCAAGCCCGCCAAGCTCTTGAACGCTAGGGGAGTTTCGCCCGTTGCGACGGGCGACGAGGGCGCTGCCCTCGACCTGCAAGCCTTTGAAAAGGCTTGAGCGAAACTTGAATGCTGTGCGCGCCGGTAGCGCCGTGCGTTACTCGGATGCGTTTGCGGAAACACGGTCGTGCGCTTATCTGCGTATGCGGTGCGCAACATGCTGGGAGCAGTCACGAATGAGAAGCCGCGTCCAGCGGCGTGTACTGCGACTGTTGGGCGAGCCACGCTGCCGCACTCCGTAGGAATATGCCCGCGGGGGCTCCCCGCCCAAAGGGATGCAATCCCTTTGGGCAGGCTTGGGCTGAAAGCCCATTATAGATCATCGCAAAGCGATACCTCTTTACTTCGTGCCGAAGATGCGGTCGCCCGCATCGCCGAGACCGGGAACAATGTAGGCGTTCTCATTGAGATGACTGTCCACGCATCCGCAGTAAATGTCAATGTCCGGATGCGCTTCCTGCAATGCCTTCAGACCTTCCGGCGCCGCAATGATACACATGAACTTGATATTCGTGCAGCCCTTTGCCTTGATGAAATCCACTGCCTGAATCGCGGAGCCGCCGGTCGCAAGCATCGGATCCGGCAGAATGACAAGACGCTCGTCAATGCCGCCGGGCAGCTTGCAGAAGTATTCGTGCGGCTCGTGCGTCACCTCATCGCGGTACAGTCCGATGTGACCGACCTTTGCCGAGGGCACAAGCGCGAGAATGCCGTCCACCATGCCGAGTCCGGCGCGCAGAATCGGCACAACTGCGAGCTTTTTGCCGGAGAGCATCGGCTCCATTGCTGTCGCGATCGGCGTCTTGACCTCGACCAGCTCTGTCGGTAGGTCGCGCATCGCTTCATAACCCATGAGCATCGCGATTTCCTCGACCAGAATGCGGAAATCCCGTGTGCCGGTCTTTTCGTCACGCAGCAGCGTGATCTTGTGCTGGATCAGCGGATGATCCAGAATGACTGTTTTTCCCATAATATCATGTCCTTTCTGTATTTGTATCAGTCCGGCAGCGATCTGCCGTTATGGAAATTATTTGCGCTTTTTCTTGCCCTTGCCGCCCTTTTTATGCTTTCTGTTCTGCTGCGGATACTGCTTTGCGGGCTGCTGCGGCGCATCTGCATGGACTGCCGGTGCCGCATTCTTTGCGGGGATCTCCGCGGCGCGCTCCGGCTCCTTGTCCTTTGCGAGCATGGTGTTCGTCAGGATGCCGAGGATCAGCGCGGTCGCGATCTCGGTGATCGTGATCTCACCGAAATGCAGGCTCAGCCCGCCGATGCCGGCAATCAGGATCACCGATGCGACAAACAGATTGCGGTTTCTGTCCAGATTGACCTTCTGGAGCATTTTCAGACCGGATACTGCAATGAAGCCGTACAATGCGATGCAAACGCCGCCCATGACGCAGGACGGGATCGAATCGACAAATGCGACAAGCGGCGTAATGAACGAGAACAGGATACATCCGAATGCTGCTGCAAGGATCGTCAGCGTGCTGGCGTTTCCGGTGATCGCGACGCAGGCAATGGATTCGCCGTAGGTGGTGTTCGGGCAGCCGCCGAAGAATGCGCCGACCATTGAGCCGATGCCGTCACCGAGCAGGGTGCGCGTCAGACCGGGGGATTCCAGCAGATCTCTGCCGATGATCGAGGAGAGGTTCTTGTGGTCAGCGACATGCTCCGCAAAGACCACGAATGCGACCGGAACATACGCCGCGAAGATCGTTGCAAGATAGGTGCTCGAAACGGACTCCGTGCAGCTGAATGCCTTGATGAAGGTCAGGTCGGGGACGCTCAGGAATGTGCGCAGCGTGACATTGCCGTCCGGCATCATATACTGCGAAAATACGCTGAAATCAATCAGTTTCAGCTCGTTGAGACTCAATGCATTGCCGATCAGCGTCAGCACTGCCGCCGACGCATAGCCGACCAGAATGCCGATGATGAACGGGATCAGCTTGCCCATTTTTTTGCCGTAGGTCGAGCAGAGCATGACAGTTGCGAGCGTGATCAGTCCGCAGATGATCGCCGCATACGGGGATGCTGCCATGATGCTTGTGCCGTCATCCATGAGGATGCTGACGTCACCCTTTTGCAGGTCGCCGACCGCGTTGCCCGCGAGCGACAGACCGATGATCGCGACGGTCGGTCCGATGACGACCGGCGGCATCAGCTTGTTCAGCCAGCCGACGCCGACTGCCTTGACGATCAGGGCGATCAGCACATAGACCAGTCCGGCGAATGCGGCACCGATGATGAGACCGAGCATGCCGAGCTGCATGGATACGCCGCCGGCGAATGCCGCTGCCATCGAGCCGAGAAATGCGAATGACGAACCGAGGAATACCGGACTTTTGAACTGCGTGAACAGCAGGTAGACGATCGTGCCGATGCCGGCGCCGAACATCGCTGCAGCAGGTGTCAGACCGTTTCCGACAATCATCGGGACGGCGATGGTCGCGGCAAGGATCGCAAGCATCTGCTGGAGTGCGAAGAATACCAGCTTGATGCCGCGCGGCTTGTCCGCAATGTCATAGGTGAGCTTCATGAAAACAATCCTCCTTTTTTCCGCGGCAGAAAAAAGCCCCGTCTGAATTTGCAGACAAGGCAGCTGCGGCTGCTATGGGCAATGCGAGAATGTCTGCATCGGGGTTCGCCGCGTGATTGTTTTTATTATACTCCCTGATATCCGATTTGTCAAGCGCGGGGAGCCCCCGCCACGGCAATCGCTTACGAATCAGTCCCCAAAAAGACTTTCAGGAGATAGTCGTGAGAAAG
>LVAJ01000028.1 GCA_001603005.1 Clostridiales bacterium Firm_04 | reverse complement strand
CCTTACTCTCTCCCCTCTTGCTCCGCGTTTCATCAGGGTTCACGTTCTAAGGGGGTTAAGGGATCAGGAAAGCGGGGGCTCGGGGGCGAAAACCTAAGGGGATAGGGGGAATGCGAGCTTGCGAGTTTCCCCCTGTCCCCTTGGGTTGTCACCCCCGATCTGTGGGGAGGAATTGCACAGGGGTTTGATTGGAGTAAATTGGGAGAAGTTATACCCGCAAATTCTGATTTATTGTTCTATCCAACCGAGCTGTAAGCCCACGCTTGCAGCTCATAAAACGAGCATATCAATTCGACAATATTAGAAATAGCAAACAAAATCAGAGCGGTCATTACGGTGTCCGCTCTCTAAAAGCGCATTTCAAATCGAATATTATAGAATTGTCGGATGAATAAAATAAGGAGTGACAACCATGGAAAAAATGAAAGTCCCCACAAATGGTGCGTTGATTTTTCGGCACGGCTATGATATAATAGATATGATAATTTTGCTCATATAGCTTCCGGCGCAGGCTCAATACTGAGAGCGAGTACGCGGCGGAGCGTGAGAAGATCAGGCTTATGCGGAATCCTCGGTATGAGCGTGAATATGCTCTTACTCATGGCTCTTGAAGAATACCAAGCCAATCATACCGAAAAGGAGAATGATGATCATGATGAATCAGTATTTTGGTGAGTTAGAGTACAATTATGGGTGGCTGACGAAAAGAGAAATCCTGCTATTCGGGAAAAAGCACGAAATAACTGTTATCATTCAAGCGTATAAAGCCGAAGATGAGATACCGGCAATTCAAGATGAGGTGTGCAAAGAATATGCTGAACATGAGCAGGATTATTGGGAATGCATCGAAAAGCTAATGTTAGAATTTGACAATAATGCGGATACACGTTTTTCACCTGATAGTCTTTATATTGAAAGAGATGGAAAATGTGCATTGCTTTGCGATGATGCAGAAGACCTTGATGACGGCATCGCTGTGGAGATCATTCCTGAAAAGAATGTTACTTATCAAAACGAATACCTTTAAGAGTATGCTTACTTCAAATCCGTATGGGGTTCTTTCAGATGCAAATACGGATGTCGATTTGACAAATCATGAAAATACCTCTTGCAATACAGGGAAATCTGTGCTATAATATGTTGCGAAGCACCAATCGCATTTTTATCAATACGGAGAGAAAGAAGTTATGGATTTATCATTTGTATATTTCTGGACACAGGTGACGGCAAACCCGCTCCTGCTGCTTGCAGTTTGTCTGACGCTCGGCGTGATCTTTGTAAACGGCTGGACAGACTGCCCCAATGCAATCGCAACCTGCGTCACGACACGATGCATGGAAGCAAGGCCTGCCATTCTGATGTCTGCCATCTTTAATTTTCTCGGCGTTTTTATCATGAGCTCCGTCAATGCAACGGTTGCGCAGACGATCGCCAATATGGTCGATTTCGGCACCAATTCACACAGCGCGATCGTCGCACTGTCCGCCGCATTGCTGGCAATCGTGATCTGGGCTGTTCTTGCGTGGTATTTCGGAATACCGACAAGCGAAAGCCACGCGCTCATTGCCGGTCTGACCGGCGCTGCGATCGCGATGCACGGCAATCTGGACGGCGTAAACGGACAGGCTTGGCTCAAGGTCATCTACGGTCTGGTGATCTCCGTTGTCCTCGGTTTTCTGCTCGGCTATGCAGTCTGCAAGCTCGTGACGGTGCTGTTTTTCAATGTTGACAGACGAAAAACCGAAGGCATATTCCGGTTCGGACAGATCGGTGCCGCCTGCGCCATGAGCTTCATGCACGGCGCACAGGACGGACAGAAATTCATGGGCGTCATCCTGATGTGCCTGCTGCTGTCGAACGGCGGCGGAGAGACCGGTTCCGTAAAGATGCCGGTATGGATCATGCTGCTCTGCTCCGTGATCATGTCGGTCGGAACATCCATCGGCGGAAAAAAGATCATCAAGTCGATCGGCATGGACATGGTGAAGCTGGAAAAGTATCAGGGCTTTTCTGCGGATCTCGCCGCATCCGTCGCGCTGCTGATCAGTTCCCTTTTCGGTATTCCCGTATCGACGACGCACGCAAAAACAACGGCGATCATGGGCGTCGGCGCTGTGAAAAGAGCATCCGCAGTAAATCTCGGCGTTGTAAAAAATCTCATGATGACATGGATCCTGACATTCCCCGGCTGCGGACTGATTGGCTTTCTCACAACAAAGATTTTTATGATGATCTTCTGATCAGGAGGAAATTATGGCAAACAAGAAGAATGATTTTTACTGGAACAATTATATCGAAGCTGCGGATACCGCCTGCCGCGCCGCAGATTATCTCCTCGCATGTGTGCAGAATTTTGACATCGGACAGATCACGGAAATGCTGACAAAAATGCATGAATTTGAGCACAAAGGCGACTCACTGCGGCACGGAATGACGGAAGCACTCGCAAAGTC
This sequence comes from Clostridiales bacterium Firm_04, assembly GCA_001603005.1. Taxonomy (GTDB): domain Bacteria; phylum Bacillota; class Clostridia; order Oscillospirales; family Ruminococcaceae; genus Firm-04. The sequence continues at coordinate 97,016 of LVAJ01000028.1, read as the reverse complement.
GTTCGTCACGCCGATCGACCGCGAAGATATGGCGGAGCTGTGCCAGAAGCTCGATCATGTCATCGACAGCATCGAGGAGGTCTTACAGGCGCTTTATGTCAACAACATTGAGAAGATCGAAGCAGATGCCGTCTGCTTTGCAGAAAAAATCTGCACCTGCACAGCCAAAATGAAGGACATGTTGAAAGAGCTGCCGAACTTCAAAAAATCCGAGCTGCTGCACAAGCTCATTATTGAGGTCAATTCTGCCGAGGAGGAATGCGACAAGCTGTATCTGGAATCGTCCTATAACTGCCGGAAAAAGCTTGACAAAGAGAATCTGCTTGACGTAATCGCATGGCGCGAGATCTACGCGAAGCTGGAAGAATGTGCAGATTCCTGTGAACATGTTGCAGATACCATTGAAGCAGTTGTCATGAAGAACACCTGATTCTTCCCCGAACCGCAAAGCCGAAAACGGACGCCGGAGCATCACCGGCGCCCGCTTTTTTTGCATCGGCAGCCTGCAAGGCGGTTTTCTGCCGGGATCATGCTTTGCATAATGCGTTCGGCTTCTAATATCATCACGGCATTTTGTGCAAAATGCTATGTTTTATGTTTGATGTTGTAAGATCGTTATTGACAGTTCCAATCCTGAATGCTATAATAGCAACAGATGGCAAAACAGAAAAGCCATTCGCAATATCTGGGAAAGGGTTGTTTTTTATGATTAAGGGGAAAAGGCACATTTCCGTTGTCATGGCTGCATGCATCGCCCTGACAGCAACCGGAATCAATCCGCTGACTGCACACGCAGCGCGGACAGTCGTCATCTCGCCGGACGATCCCTATGCGATCAACAACGGCGTATTTGAAGGCTGGGGAACATCGCTTTGCTGGTGGGCAAACCGCGTCGGATATTCCGATTCGCTTGCACAGCAATGCGCCGACACATTCTTCGGCGAGAACGGTTTGCGGCTGAATATCGCACGCTTCAATATCGGCGGCGGCGATGATCCGACGCACAACCACATCAACCGGACGGACTCCAATATGCCCGGATACACAAAATATCAGAACGGGCAGGTCACCTACGACTGGACCGCAGATGCGAACCAGCGGAACGTGCTGAAACGCTGCGTGGAAGCTGCGGGCGACGATGCGATCGTCGAAATGTTCTCCAATTCGCCGCCCTACTGGATGTGCAAGAGCGGCTGCTCGACCGGAAACAGAGATGCCGGTCAGAACAACCTGAAAGACGATTGCTATGACGACTTTGCGGAATATCTCGCAGAGGTCTGCAAGCATTATCAGGAGGACTGGGGCATCAAGGTGCAGTCCGTTGAGGCGATGAATGAGCCGTACACAAACTACTGGGGCGCATTCAGCCCCAAGCAGGAGGGCTGTCACTTTGATACAGGCAGATCCGAAAGCACGATCATCACCGAGCTGCAAAAATCCATGGCAAAGCGCGGCATGGAGGATGTCATCATCTGCGGCACGGATGAAACAGCGATTGATGTGCAGATCGACGCCTATAAAGCACTTTCCGACGATGCGAAAAAAGCGATCTCCCGCATTGACACGCATACATACTGGGGCAGCAAGCGCACCGAGCTGAAAAATCTTGTGATCGCAGAGGGCAAGAATCTCTGGATGAGTGAGGTTGACGGCAAAGGCGAAGCCGGAACGAATGCAGGCGCAATGGCACCCGGACTGTGGCTTTCCGAACGCATCACGGCAGACTGCAACGGCATGAACGCATCTGCATGGATCCTCTGGCAGGTCATCGACAGCCATGTCTGTGCAGCCGGATACAACGGCAAAAAAGACGGCGGCATGCTGAATATGAACGCAGGCTTCTGGGGGACTGCCGTTGCCGATCACGATCAGGATACGATCGTGCTCTCCAAAAAATACTACTGCTTCGGGCAGTATTCGCGTTATATCCGTCCGGGCATGATCATGCTGAACACTTCGGGAAATACAATGGCAGCCTATGATAAGGAAAAGGGGCAGCTTGTTCTGGTATCCTATAATATGTCCGCCGGCGCGAGCGATCAGGTCTATGATCTTTCATCGTTTGCATCTGTCGGAACCGAGGCACAGACGATCCGCACCAGCAATACCGAGGAATGGAAGGATGTCGGTGCGTCCAGACTGAACGGCAGTCAGCTTGCAGTTTCGCTTGCGCCGAACTCTGTGACGACCTTTATCATTGACGGCGTAAAGGGCAGCATCGAAAGGGAGAATAAGATCGACCTGAACGGCAAGCCGGTGACCGGTTCCAGTTCATGGCACGATGATCCTTCGACCTCATGCGAAAAAGCGTTTGACGGCAACCGGGCGACCTTCTTTGACGGTGTCGGTGACGGCTACACGCAGATCGACCTCGGCAAAGTCTATGATTTCGAGGCATTCGGCTACTGCCCGCGCAGCGGTCATGAAGCCAGAGCGATCGACGGCATGATTCAGGTCTCTGCTGACGGCACGAACTGGCAGACGGTCTATACGATCACCGGCGAACCGGGCTACGGCATGCATTATGCTGCGCCGCAGAATGCGGCATCCGGCAGATATGTCCGGTATACCGTTCCGTCCGGCGCGCCGACAAACGGGATCAACCGTGACAATGTATACTGCTGCAACATCGCGGAAATCGAGCTTTACGGCAAGCCGCATTCAGAAGAACCGGTCAGGCTGAAAGGCGATGCCGATGCAGACGGAACCATTGCGGTTTCGGATGCAGTCATGCTGGCGAAATATCTGCTGACGGCAGGTGATGTGACCGATCCGGAAGCAGCGGATATGAATGGGGACGGCATTCTGAATGCGGCTGACCTGACGCTGCTGAAGCATTGCCTGCTCCAAAGCAGCAGAATCGGATGATCCGGTGCATAACGATCAAAACGCGCATATCAACAAAAAAAGCATCGCTCCGCACGGGGCGATGCTTTGCTGTTCGCCGCTGCTGTATCGAAAAAATGCGCACATTTCCCCATTGTACTTTCTGATCAGATATGGTATAATGAATGCAATTGCTTTCATTATATTTTTTCTGCAAAAAGAGCAGTCACCCGACGACAAAAAAGAGGAGAGAAAGGGCATATGGAACAAAAGCGCATTCTGATCGTGGACGATGAAACAGAGCTTGCCGGCATCATGGCGGAGATGCTCGGCGGCTGCGGATATACCGCAGAGACCGCCGCGAGCGCTGCCGAAGCCTACGATCTGCTTGCACAGAAAAGCTATCATCTTGTGATACTGGATATCGGGCTGCCGGACAGCACCGGATTTGAGATCTGCCGCGAGCTGCGGCGTGTCTCCGGCGTTCCGGTGATTTTTGCGAGCGCCCGCAAAACCGAAAACGACCGCATCAGCAGCTTTGACCTCGGCGGGGACGACTATCTCGAAAAGCCGTATTCGATGAAAGAACTGCTTTCCCGCGTCAATGCACTGATGCGCCGCGCATATGCATCGCAGGAAGATGCGCAAACCCTGACCTTCGGAGATGTGACGATCAATACGGCAAGCCGCACCGTCACAAAGGCGGGAAAGCCGGTCACACTGGCGCAGCGGGAATACGATCTCCTGACCTATCTGTGCCGGAACAAAAATACTGCCGTTCCGAAAGATAAGCTGATCACAGAAGTCTGGGGCGCGTTTTCCGAGGTCGAGCCTTCCACCCTGACGGTTCACATCCGCTGGCTGCGCGAAAAGCTTGAGGATGTCCCTGCCGAACCGAAATATATCAAAACGGTCTGGAAGCTCGGGTATATGCTGGAGGATGCCACATGAAAAAACTCATCCTGACGGCAATTGTATTTGCCCTGCTGATCCTCGGCGTCAGCGGCTTTACCATTCTGCGTGCACACCAGACGGATGACCGCACCGGCGATTACGCCGTCCGGCTCAATGAGATCGAGCAGCTTGCCCGCCGCGGGGACAGCATCGAAGCCGCTGACTGCGCTGCCGGTCTGCGCAGGGATCTGCGCGCAGAGGAAACAAAATCCGATGACAGCGCGATTCTGCTGATGTGCGGTGCATGCCTGCTGTTCCTGACCGGCACCGTCGTTTACTGCGGATACGCAGTCGCGGCGCCGTTTCACCGGCTGACCGGTTTTGCGGAGCGCGTTGCATGCGGCGATCTCGATACCCCGCTGGAATACGGGCGCAGCAATCTGTTCGGCAAATTCACATGGGCATTCGACAGCATGCGGCAGGAGATCCGCAGGGCACGCGCCTGCGAGCAGGAAGCGATCGAAAACAACAAGACGGTCATCGCATCGCTGTCGCATGATATTAAAACGCCGGTTTCTTCGATCCGCGCCTATGCGGAAGCGCTGGAACTCGGCATGGACAGCGACACGGACAAGCGTGCGCACTACATTGGCACGATCCTACGCAAATGCGACGAAGTCTCGCAGCTGACCGACGATATGCTGACGCATGCGCTGACCGAGCTCGAACGGCTCCGCATCGTGCCGGAGCGCTTTGACCTCTGTGCTGTCCTGCCGGATATCCTCGCAGACCTTTCTGCCGGAAAGGATGACATCACCTGCGAAAAGCCGGATGCGCCGGTCTATCTCAATGCAGACAAAAGCCGCATGGAACAGCTCATCGGGAATCTCATCAACAATGCCCGCAAATATGCAAAAACAAAGATCACCGTCACCGTAAAACAGGAAGCAGACAATGTTCTCTTGCAGGTGCGCGATTACGGCAGCGGCATTCCGGACAGCGAGCTGCCGTTTGTCTGCGGCAAATTCTATCGCGGAAACGGCGCAAAATCGGAAAAAGGTGCCGGACTCGGACTGTATATTGTGCAGTACATCGCAGAGCAGTCCGGCGGCAGTGTCCGCCTGCAAAACTGCGATCCCGGTCTTGCCGTAACAGTCACGCTGCCCGCCGCGGATGCAGGCACCGAAATCTCTTAATGACTTCTTAATACCATGTGCGGTACAATGTGTACAGAACGCGGATGAAAGGAGAATCCACATGAAAAACGCGATCATTTCCGCAAAAGGGCTTTGCAAAAGCTTTGCGCACAACGGCGGACAGGTACACATTCTGACCGGACTGGATCTTGAGATCTACGAGGGCGATTTCACAGTCATTATGGGTGCATCCGGCTCCGGCAAATCCACCATGCTCTATGCGCTTTCCGGCATGGACAGGGCAACGGGCGGACAGGTGCTTTACCGCGGCGAGGACATCGTGAAAATGCGCGAAAAAAAGCTTGCCGCACTCCGCCGCACGGATTTCGGCTTTATCTTTCAGCAGATGCATCTTGTCAGCAATCTCTCGCTGTTTGAAAATATCACGGTGCCGGGCTATCTGAACCGTTCCCGCGCCGCTGCGGATACAGACAGGCGCGCCGAACAGCTCATGGAACAAATGGGCATTGCAAAGATCCGGACACAGCTTCCGTCGCAGTGCTCCGGCGGCGAGCAGCAGCGCTGTGCGATCGCCCGCGCGGTCATCAATGAGCCGAAGCTGCTCTTTGCGGACGAACCGACCGGCGCGCTGAATAAAAAGAACACGACCGAGGTGCTTGATCTGCTGACGGAGCTCAACCGCGCCGGACAGAGCATTCTTATGGTCACGCACGATGCAAGAGCCGCCTGCCGCGCATCGCGGATCATCTATATCGTGGACGGAAAAGTGATCGACGAGCTGGAACTCCCGCCCTATGACGAGGCAGAGGAGAAAAGCCGCGAAACGCAGGTCAATGCATGGCTTGCCGCAATGGAATGGTGAGGCGCGTCATGAGAAGTATTCTGAAACTGACGTTTGCCAATATCCGGCGCGGCAAAGGTGCATTCAAAAGCATCATTCTGCTGATGATGCTGCTGACATTTTCATTTTCCGGCACAGTCAGCAATGACGACCGCCTGCGGGAAGCCCGCACCGAACGCTTTGAACAGGAAGGCGTACCCGATCTGCTCGTTTCGATCTATGATGATCTGCTGACGGATGAGATGCTGCAGGATGTCCGGACGAATCCGCATGTCAGCAGTCTCCGGACAACAAAAAGCATTTTCTTCACGCATGCGCCGCTGGTTGACGGCAAAGAGACCAAGATCCGGCTGACGCTGGATGCATACAGGAGCGGACTGCGCGTCTTCAGCGACGACGGCTCTGCATTTCTGCCGGATAGTCCGCTCTCGGACGGCGAGATCTATCTGCCCTATAAGATGAAGCTGCTGAACGGATACGACAAGGGCACGCAGATCACGCTCCGGACAAACAGCGGCTTTGACGAGCCCTTTACGGTCAGGGGCTTCTACGAAGACATTTATTTCGGCGCAACGACCGCCGCCGACAACTGCTGCATCGTCACGGTGCATGACCATGAACGGCTCGCTGCCAAAAAGACCGAGCGGCTCGATGCGCCGGAACGCAGCGCGATCCTGATCGCGCGGCTGTTCATCGACGGAACGGGCGATCTCTCTCAGGCAGAACTGCGGCGGGAGCTCGGCAAAAGCTCCGCACTGCTCAACACTGCCAACAGTGCCGTCACCGGTGAGATGCGCGCGGATAACATTGAAATGTACTCGAAAATCGGCACACGCGTCATTGCGATCTTCGTCGTGCTGCTGCTGACGGTCGTGCTCATCACCATGCACAACAGCATCCGCGCATCTATCGAAATGGATCAGGCAGAGCTCGGCATTCTGAAATCGCAGGGCTTCACCGCCGGTCAAATCAGTCTGGTCTATGTCCTGCAATATGCGATCGCACTGATGATCGGCGCAGCGCTGGGCATTGCGGTGTCTGTTCCCGCCTGCCGGTACCTCATTTCCATGTGGAAAAACCTGACCGGCATTCTCTCGGAGAACGGTGTCTCCTTCCTGAAATGCGCGATGCTCAGCGTCGGGATCATTCTGCTTGCCACAGTGTTCATCTGCATCGCAGCGGGCAGGATCCGGCATATTTCTCCTGTCCGCGCCATTGCCGGCGCAAAGAGCGAGGTCTATTTTGACAGCCGCCTGAATACCCGCATCCGGAAAAAGCCGCTGGCATTCTTCCTTGCGCTCCGGCAGCTCAATTCCCGCCGGAAAAGCTATCTCGGAACCGCATGCATCGTAACGCTGCTCGCATTTTTCATCGTCAGCATCATGTTCCTGACGCAAGGTCTCGACACAGATCAGTTGTTCACGGATATCAGCGGCGAAATCAGCATCACGGACACCAGCGGCTTCCGGATCTCCGATTCGGACGAGGTGCAGGAAGCTGTCCGCGGGATCGACGCGGGCGCACAACTGCTGACGGAAAGCTATCACCGCATGCTGATCGAGGACGAACTGTTCGCTGTGCATGCCTACCGCTCGCCGGATGATGTGTTCAAACCGCTCAAAGGCCGCGTGCCGGAATACGACAACGAGATCATGCTGACCGAAGCTGTCTCAAAGCAGACCGGCAAGGAGATCGGCGACACAATCCGCGTGTCGTACCGGGATCAGACCTTTGAAATGATCGTGACGGGTTATTTCCAGTCGGTCTGGGAATTTGGACTTGTGACGGCAGTCACGCCGGACGGCATGATGAAGCTCGGCAATCCGGAGATCGAAGCTGCATTCGTGAAGCTGTCCGATCCGGCAAAGCAGCAGCAGGTCATTGACATGCTGAACGACCGCTATTCCGGCAGAATGCAGGCACAGACCTTTTCCGAGGACAGCACCATTACTACCTACAAAAAGGTCGTGTCGATCCTGATGACTTCGATCACCATTGCGATCTACGCGGTGCTCCTGACCTTTGCGACGGTCATTGTCGCAACGGTCTGCAAGCGCACGTTCATCCGCGAGCGCACGGACACCGGCATTTTCAAGGCGACCGGCTTCACGGTCGGTTCGCTGCGGCTGCAGTTTGCGCTGCGCTTCACGCTGATCGCGCTGGCAGGCTCGGCGGCTGGCTGCATCGCAAGCATGCTGTGGTCGCGCAGAATGATCACAGGCATCCTGCGGATCGTCGGGCTGACCGATTTCACGGCGGATTACACCCCCGCTGTCTTCATCATTCCTTCTGCTATTCTCAGCCTGTGTTTCTTCCTGACGGCATGGTTCGCCTCGCGCAGAATCGGGAGCGTCAATGTCCGCGAGCTTGTGACGGAATAATCGAAATCCACGGATCTGCTGCCGCGCATAAGCCGGAAGTGAAATGCAGAATGCTTCATTTTTGCAATCAAAAAAAAGCACCGCCTGACCGGACGTCAAGCGGTGCATTTTCTGTTTATGATGTCACAGCGTTCATGCGAACGGTTCAGGTTACAGCCGCCGGATCCCGCCCTCCATCCATCCAGATATCCTCATGCAGCTTCAGCGGCTGCGGGCGCGGCTGGGGCTTCGGCTTTGGCCCGAGCAGATCCTCCCATGTGATGTCATTTCCGGCGACATTGCGCTCCGTGTAGTAGATCAGAATATTCTGTGCATCATCCACATTGAGCCTGCCGTCCTCATTCACGTCAACAGCCTTGCGCTGCGTGTCGGTCAGGTCAACCGGATTGCCGGCGAACTGCTCCGTATAAGCGATCAGGGCTGCCTGTGCGTCGTCCACGCCGATCTTTCCGTCGCCGTTGATATCGCCGCGCAGGAACTCCGGTTCAGGCGGTGTGGTCGCGCCTGTTGTGGTCGTCTGCGCCGGTGTCGTATCTGTTTCGCTTTCAGATGTGATCGTTGTGGTTGTCGTTGTGGTCTCCTGCGTTGTGGTCGTTGTAGTTGTGGTCGTTGTAGTCGTTGTCGTGGTCGTCGTTGTTGTGGTGGTAGTAGTGGTCGTTGTTGCCTTAGTCGTTGTTGTGGTAGTTGTTGTCGTTGTCGTCGTGGTCGTTGTAGTCGTGGTCGTTGTAGTCGTGGTCGTTGTAGTCGCGCTCGTTGTTGTTGTGGTTGTAGTCGTTATCGTCGCTCTAGTCGTTGTTGTGGTTGTAGTCGTTGTCGTCGCCTTGGTCGTCGTTGTGGTAGTAGTGGTCGTTGTCGCCTTAGGCGTCGTCGTGGTAGTGGTGGTGGTCGTTGCCCTAGTCGTGGTTGTTGTAGTTGTAGTCGTTGCTGCCCTAGTCGTCGTGGTAGTAGTTGTCGTCGTTGCCTTAGGCGTAGTTGTAGTAGTGGTCGTCGTCGCCTTAGTCGTTGTTGTGGTAGTTGTTGTCGTCATCTTAGGCGTTGTTGTAGTAGTTGTAGTCGTCACCTTAGGCGTTGTTGTGGTGGTTGTAGTCGTCGTCACCCTAGTCGTTGTTGTGTTAGTCGTAGTCGTCGTCGCCCTAGTCGTCGTTGTGGTAGTAGTTGTCGTCGTTGCCCTAGTCGTTGTCGTGGTAGTGGTCGTCGTGGTTGCCTTAGACGTCGTCGTGGTAGTGGTGGTGGTCGTTGCCTTAGTCGTTGTTGTAGTAGTTGTAGTCGTCACCTTAGGCGTTGTTGTGGTGGTAGTTGTTGTCGTTGCCTTAGTCGTTGGCGTGGTGGTAGTGGTCGTCGTTGCCCTAGTCGTTGTCGTGGTAGTGGTCGTCGTGGTTGCCCTAGTCGTTGTTGTGGTAGTGGTCGTCGTGGTTACCTTAGGCGTCGTCGTGGTAGTAGTTGTCGTCGTCGCTTTAGGCGTTGTTGCGGTAGTAGTTGTGGTCGTTGCCTTAGTCGTTGTTGTGGTAGTTGTTGTCGTGGTTACCTTAGGCGTCGTCGTGGTAGTAGTTGTCGTCGTTGCCTTAGTCGTGGTTGTGGTAGTAGTTGTCGTGGTTGCCTTAGGCGTCGTCGTGGTAGTGGTGGTGGTCGTTGCCCTAGTCGTGGTTGTGGTAGTAGTGGTCGTCGTTGCCTTAGTCGTTGTTGTGGTGGTAGTGGTCGTCGTTGTCGCCCTAGTCGTTGTTGTGGTAGTTGTTGTCGTCGTTGTCGTGGTAGTGGTCATCGTCGTCAGGCTCGGATCGGCAGGAATCACCCGTTTCTCTGTCTCGTTGCAGCGGCTGCATGCGCGGACTTCTTCGCCCTCGGCAGTCGCGGTCGGCTGCTTTGTGACCGTCCATGCGCCCCAGATATGTCCGGCTGCCTGTTCCGTCAGATCCTCCTGCGTCAGAGATACCAGACCGTCTGCATCCGCGCTGAGCTTGCCGCAGTTTTCGCACTTCCAGTGTTCGATCGTGCCGTCTTCGGTGCAGGTCGCCGGCTTTTTGTTCATGTGAATCCACTGGTGTCCCGTTGCCGGAATGGTCAGATCCGACACAAAGAACAGCTTTTCTGCGTCTGCATCTGCATAGCGCTCGCCGCAGACCGTGCATTCCCAGTATTCGGCTTTTCCGGCTTTCGTGCAGGTTTCAGCCTCACCCTCATGATGCGTCAGACTGTGTCCGAGCGGCGGAATGATCTTCTCCGCATCGCTCATCTTCTTTGTACCGTCTTCATCCGCATAGCATTCGCCGCAATGTGTGCATTCCCAGTATGCGGCAGCGCCGGCTTCCGTACAGTTCGCCGCTTTCGCGCCGTGCGGGATCAGATGATGCGCCCCGGCAGGCTGCTCAAAGGTCATTTCGCCGATGTGTCCGCACTCGCAGACGCAGTAATAGCTGCCGCCTGCATCGCATGCGCCGTCAACATGGTTTTCCGCGTCGGTGACCTTTACCGTGTCGCTGTGCTTCGGCGTGATGCGCAGATAGTTTTCACTTGGATCGCTCGATTCGATCACATCCGGAATTTCGCTTGCAGAGATTGTCCGGTAAATGCCATCCGCGCCTGCAGCTTCCACCGTGATCTCGTGATGCGCGCCGGAAACGTCGAGCTTATCCTTGTCGCTCGTGGTGAGCATGCTGCCCGCCTGAATCATGACGTTATCGATCTTATAAAGATACGGCTGGAAATCAATCGTTCCGTTTGTATAGCGGACAGTGCCTTCGCCCGGATAGAACGCATAAAATCCGTATTTGTCATTGCCTGTGAAGAACAATGTGCCGGTGCCGTTCAGGTTGATGTCGCCCTGATGTGTCTGCAATGCATAAGCAGCGCTTGGGATATTCAGATTGCCGTTTCCGGTGATCGTCAGGTCTTTCTCTGCAAAGATCGCAGCAGCACCCAATGTACCGGAAGTCTGGGCAACCGTATTGTCGCCGATCAGATGAACGGTCAGTGCATCCTGCGAAACAATCGCCGCCGGTGCGCTGAACGTAAATCCGGCAAATGTGTCTGAGATGCCTGTGGTTCCGGAATCCTTCAGCGTGAAGTTTTTGAGCGTCAGCGTTTTGCTTGCCGGATCATAGTGCCAGCCGTCCTGTTCCAGATCGCCGAGGTTGGCATCCGTCACGATCGTATGACCGACCGCAACACCGTAATTCTGCTTTGCCGTCCGGAAATTGCGCTTGTAGACGGTTCCGTTCGCGCCGACTTTGTAATACAGCGTGTATTCGCTTTCGGGTTCCAGATCACTGATGACTTCGCCGGCCGTGAAATGCGAACCGTCCAAAGAGATCTGAATATCCTCAAGACGCTTTCCGTCTGCATCCTTCACAACCGCATTGACGCTGTCCGCGCCGCTGTGGATCTCGATGCTGTCCGCCGGAACGGATTTGACGGTATACTGTTCGCCGTCTTTCAGACTGGTGAGCCGGACAATTTTTCCTGCTGCATCATAGATATTGGTGATGAATGCGCCCTCGATCTCCGGAAGCGCCGCTTTGCTGCCGACAGTATACTCTGTCGTGTAGGCTTCTTCACCGTCCGGTTTGAGTGCCGTGATGCTTGCCTTGCCTGCTTTCGCCGGTTCCGGAATATCCGCCGCATCCTCATATACCTTGTTGATCCAGACATCTCCGGTTTCCTGATACTCTGCCAGACCGTCGCCGTCTGCATCATATGCAACCGTATAATTGAGATAGATCCAGCTGTTCGTACCGTCAAGTGACTTGATCGGTGTCAGCGTGCCCTCCTGCAGATCAACGGTAAAGTATTCATCGTTGTTTCTGTTAAAGGTGACACTGTCCATTCTGATCGTAACACCCGGGGTATTGCTTTCCAGCAGATCTTCAAGCACGATCGGTTCCCCGATCACGGCGATCGGCTGTCTGACCGAAATTTCCGGCTTGACGGGCGGTGCCTCACCTGTTCTGACTGTCAGCGTATCCGGTGCCGTGAACTGAATATCCGTGGAACTGAAACGCATGATCTCTCCGCCCTCTTGTCCGTTGATGATCAGCTTGACTTTATCAGCAAACTTATCTCCTGTCTCTGCCAGTGCAGCGGGAATTTTGATCTCCGCCGAAAGACCGTTCTGTATGCCTTTGACAAAATAATTGAGCTGCTGATTCGGTCCGATGGAATAGCCGTATGCCTTTGCAACTGCAGCGGCATCCGCGCCGTAGGTCGGTTTCAGGATAAATGCAAATCCCTCATCATAGCCTGTTGTGCAGACATGCACCTTTTCGAGCCATTGCAGGAAGTTATCGCCCTCCTGCACCTCGGTCGGGAAGTCCATATAGACCGTGTCGATCGGACCGGACTGATGATTCGACTGTCCCGGATAGGTATAGCGGAATGTGAAGCGCTCCAGTTTCTCGCCGGTCTCCTCATCATATGCCTGCCGCGCATAGTCATACAGCAGTACGGAATCGCTGACGAGATCGACAGAACCGTCTGCCTGCTCTGCCGCGATACTGAATGCGGAGAAGTAGCCGTCCGACTCGCAGAAATCATTGGATTCGACCGTCACGCAGATCGTGTACGGCTGGAAGTAATCCGCCGCCTCATCCGGTTCAACCGGAACATCGCCCTTCATCCACGCAATATCGGTGATGTGATACGGCGCATCTTCCGGAATCTCCGCGTGAAAGGTGAGCGGCTCTCCGATCACAGGCGGCTTGATGCCGCTGACTGCAAAGGAATCGTAATCGCGGATGACGGTGATCGTTTTGGAAAGCTTTGTGCCGTCCGGACTGTTGACTGTGATCACAGCCTCGCCGTACCCGCCGCCGAACTGAATCTTTCCGTTCTGATCGAGCACTGCGACCTTGCTGTTCGTCGTTACAGAATCCTTGAAATCCCAGCCGATCGTTGCAAAATAGGGCTGCTTCGTGAACGCCGAAACGCCGTTTTCATAGTCGCCGCGCTGAATATCTGTCAGCCGGCAGGTCTCGGATTCTTCACCGACAAGGAGCAGAGAGGCTGCATTGACCTCATAGCGGAATGTCGGGTTTTCCGTTGAAAGGATCGTTGCTGTCCGAAATTCTTTGCCGTCTTTGTACGTGGTGACTTCCGCGCTGAAGCTGCCGTTTGCAATGCCGTGAATGCGTTCCAGCTGATAGTCTTCCGGATAGAAGTCCGCAGGATATTTGACCGACGGCAGCTCCGAAAGATCCGTCAGGTTCAGGTCTGTGAACGTCTTCTGATATCCGTCCGCACGGAAGCTGACCGTTCTGACGGTTTCGCCGTCGGCAAGTCCCGAAAGCTTCTTCAGCGAGAGCGTGAACGGCTTGTCATAGGTCGCATAGGTCAGACCGTCGGAATAGGTCAGGGTAAGATCGCCCTTGAGCGTATTCGGATCCGGAGCGACCTTGATCGGATGCGACCAGAATGTCTGCTTGAAGTCATAGGCGACCGGCCATTTCGGGTTCATTGCGACCGCCTTGACGCGCACATATTTTCCTGCCATGTCGCTCGGGATATAGCAGGAATCCGTATTGGTTGCGAATGCATTGTTGTTGTTCAGCGAGAGGTTCATTTCGGGGAGCCGCTTCAAAAGATTCTTCGGTGTCATCTCAAAGGTGTACATATGAAGCTGCTTGTAATTCCAGAGCTGCGTGTTCTCCGGCAGACCGTTTTCCCCGTAGCTTTCGGCGTGCGGATCTCCCGGATCGACCGTATTGACATATGTTTTGCCGTCCGATTGAATATTCCACGAGGAAGGCACATGCTTTTCTCTGTCCTCCTGATCGCCCTCATAGATATTATCAGTTCCGGCGATCATGCGGATCGGCTTGCCGTTCCGGTCAGTCTCCCACCACTGATAGTAAACGTCAAAGATCTTGCCGTCGCCTTCCCAGTCCGTCAGACCGGCTTTGCCGTTCAGCAGCTCGATCGAATGCACCTGCTCTGCGGCAAGCGTGTCTGTTTTTTCCATCCACTGCAGCGGCGTGAAGTCTGTTTCAAGCACTGCTGCATCGGTATTCTTCTGTTCGTCCGGATCATAGCAGCGGAAAACGACAGAGGTCTTTGCCTTCGCGACCGGCAGCCGCTGCCCGAACTCACCCTTGCCGGTTTTCTGAAACACGCTTGTCCTTTGACTGCCGTCAAAGTGCATGCCGACATATTCTTCCATTTCCAGAACGATGCGGTACATTTCGCCGCCCTGGAATTTCCAGTTCGGATCGCCCTTCCGCCTGCCGATCTCCGTTTGCAGATCCTTCAGCGGAAGCTTGCATTTCAGCGCATCCTTGCTGGAGCCGTACCGGACCTCGATCAGCGGTTTATCCGTGTTGTAGGTATCCGCATCACCGATCTCGTAGATATTGGTGCGCGTCAGCGGATCGACACGGTAGACTTTATAAGTGAAATACTGCATGCTTGTCCGGATGCTGTCATTCTCATTGCAGTAGCAGGACATGTAATTGCTGCCGAAATTTGCGATATTGCCTTCCCAGTCCGGATCGAAAAAGAGATCCATTGACCGCACATCGCTGATGCTGTCGCCGGTTCTGTGCCGGATCGCGGAATAACCGTAAGCAAAATCAGGGATCCGCTGTCCGTCGGCAGTCAGCGGCTCCGGATAGTACCAGACCTCGGAATTGGCAAGGAACTGTCCGCAGACATCCATATGCGCCTGCACATTGTCCGCATCCGCGCGGCGGTAGAAATTCGGCTTGACGGAATATTTTTCCAGCGAATCCGGAATATCCGGATCAGCAAGCTGTTCATCGCTGCTCAGCATGACGTCAAAATAGCATTCCGACTGCCGGTAGGGCGCACGGGTGTTATCCGCATCATCGTAAAAAATGTTCTGCGTGCTCTTTCCTGCGCCGACATAGGTCGCAAGCTGCAGCGATTTTGACGCACTGATGAGCGGATTGTTGTTCGGCATGACTTCCAGATAGCCCTTGTAGCGCAGCTCCGTATCGCCGCAGAACAGACGGTAATGATAGAGTCCGTCCCCGCCGGCTTCTTCCGGCTTCTGCTCGTCCATGAGCACGAGTGCGCCGTCGCCGTAGGTATCATTGATCTGGATTCTGCCGTCCTTGATCAGCTCATTGTTAAAGGACTCGACGCCGAGATTGACCGCGCCCATTGTGCCGGGGAATTTGCGGAAATTCTCGTTGTCGCCTTCTTCGCAGGTCGCAAGATTCATCAGGTCGTAGTAGCAGCGGAATACGCCGCCGCGCACCTGCACATTCGCGGTGTTGATCGGGATCGGCTCTGCATCCGGATTCTGATTGAGCTCATCCTGATTCTGATAATACAGCACCTCGACGCCGCCGGTCTCCTGCACAGAGAGCGGCACCTGCGTTGCAGCACCCCGCACGCCGTTTGTATCGCGGGTATACTGCCATGCCTTCTGGTTTTCATTGAACCGGATCATGTTAAAGACATTCGCGCCGCTGTAAGCTTCAAAGGTACCGCCGTAGATATAGGCAACGCCGCCTTTGTTCTTGCTCTTGTCCCAGATCTGACGGGTTGAGGGAATGCTGTTGACCTCAACGACGGCGTTCCGGGTATTCGGCGTGGAGCCGTAGCCTCTGAACGTGCCGCCGTATGCAACAAACGAGCCCGCATTGCCGACACGGACGACCGTGCCCTTGATCGACTGCGTGATGCGCGTTTTCTGATCCGTTCCGAACAGCCCGATGATGCCGTCCGTCAGCGCAAACGCACCGTCCACCATTTTGCCGATCTTATCCTTATCGGCAGCCTTGTTGATAATATTGTTCTGTGCCTTTGCAAGCTGTGTATTTTTGTCATCCTTCGCGTTTCCGCGTTCATTTGCCTTGTTTTCGCCGTCCTTGCTGCCGTCCTTCTGCTTTTCGCCGACGGTCTTGTCTCTGCCGGATTCCGAATCCGGCGATTTTCCCTTCGGATCATCCGGCGGGGTAACATTTTTGCCGTCGCGCGGGATGACGGTCTGGCTTTTTCCGTTTGAGAGATCGCCGTCATCGTCGCCGGTCTCATTCGATTCGCCGATCGCAGCCTTATCCACAAGCTGATTCAGTTTCGCAGCAATATCATCATATTCTGCCGTTGCCGTATTCAGCCCCGTGGCATATTCGGTCACATTGACGCCCAGCTCCACGGCTTGGCCGATGACGGTTTTCAGCTTGTTCCATGTAAAGTTCTTACTCAGCTGATCCTTTTTTCTGCCCGCCTGATAGCTTCCGCCGTAGATAACCAGATTGCCGTTGTCCACATGGAACAGGTCACGCGTCGTGTTGTAGATGATGCCGTACTTGAACGGATCGACCATATAACCGGTAAAGGAGATGCCGCCGGTGCCGTTTCCGTTGTTTTCGCCGCGCCATGCAGAGGAATCAATGATCGTCAGCGTGGCACCGTTCGTGATCTCGAATGCCCAGCAGTTGTGCGCGGAAAGATCCGTTGTATTCTGACATTTCTTATCCGTGGAGTTGTTGCGGTTGCGGTTATATTCGATCGAAAGATAATGTCCGTTCAGATCCAGCACCTTGTCCGTCGTAATGCGGATCGGCTGCCAGACATCCTGCTCATGCTCCTCATGGGTATCATCCGCTGCCAGTGCAACATAGGTGTCGTCGGGACCGGTCGATTCCAGACAGCCGCGGATCGAGGAAGGCAGCATATCATTCAGAAAGATCTGAAAGCCCTTCTTCGGATCCTCAGAGTTCACTCGGAAGCCGCACTTCCATGCAGCCCATGATTTTGCAGGCGGCGAATTGTTGCATGTCCAAAACCGGACATGCTTCCAGTGAAATCTGTTGTAATTGCTTCTGTAATAATCGGGCTCAATATTTTTGCGGGTTCTGCCCGCTTCGCCCATCTTTGAGAAGGCGCGTTCCGGATCCAGCGCATTCTGATCGAAATTGATCGTCAGGTCAGTGTCATCCTCGAAATCCGCATCGCCGAATGACGGATTTGCCGCAGCCGGCAGCGCCGGAAATGCGTTCGGCAGCAGCGACAGTGTCATGACGCCTGCTGTCAGCAGGGAAAGAATGCGTTTTCGTGTCTGCTTCATAAGTCTGATTCCTCGCTTTCATAAATATATTTGTGGGGATACAGCTTTGTGATTACGTGTCCGGCGTTTCGAGCCGGTCGGTGTCGCTGACCACGACACCGAGCCGCGACGCTTTTGCCGCAAGGGAGATGCGGGAATGGATCCCGGTTTTCCGCATCAGTTCTTCGAGATGTGCTTTGACCGTGTTCGGGCTGATGTACATGCGCTCGCCGATCTCGCGGTTGGAAAGTCCGTCGATCAGCAGCCGGAGCAGTCTGCGCTGCTGATTGGTCAGCTCGTTTGCGGGAAGCTCGCCCAGCATGACAGCGGGCGCATCCTCCGGATAGACAGAGCATCCTGCCATGGTCTGATCCATGACATCGTTCAGGGAGATCTCCGCGCAGCTTTTGAACCAGAAGCTGTCAATTCCGGCAGCCTTCGCCTGATCGAGAAAACCCGAATCGACCATAGAGGTTGTCAGGATGATTTTTGTCTGCGGGTATTTCTGCTTGAGCATCGCCGCAGCGGTCAGTCCGTCCATGCCTTTTTCCATCATCACATCCATCAGGATCAGGGCGGGCGGTTCATTCTGCCCGCACCAGAGCATCACATCCTTTGCATAGGAAAGCACTGCTGCAATCCGGTAGTCTTTGAGCGGCTTGATCAGCATTTCCATAAAGCCGCGTGAGATCAGTTCATCGTCCACAATGATAACGCTGTAAGGTACATTCACTTCTGCATCACCTGCCGTTGTTTCATCATGATCAGCTCCTTTCCATAACATGCACAGCAGTCTGTGCCGCCGTTTTCATTATAGCACAGTGCACAGGGCTTGTCACCTACCCAGTCGGGTATATTTTGCCGGAAAAAGGCGCTCCGCAGCAAACTTTGCGGAACGCCTCACGTTTTTTTCAGTTTTTCGGGACGGAAACCGTCAGCAGAAATGCCGGCTCGCTCCTGACTGTCATGGTTCCGCCGATCGCTTCCGCCGCCTGCCGCAGATACAGCAGACCGCCGGTTTCTGTGACCGGCTGAACGGGCGGATCCCCGTTGTTGCGGAACTGCGCGGTGCAGTGCGTATCGGTTTCGCGGAGCGTCACACGGAGACAGTCCCCGCCTGCATGCCGCACGGTGTTCGCAGCGCACTGCTCGATCGCCTGTGCCACCAGATCGCGGAATCGCGGCTGCTCCGGCAGTGTTTCTGCGATCTCCACATTCACGCCGATCCTTTTAGCAAAGCGGATCGCTTCATTGACCGCATGCTCTGTCTTTTCCTGCTCCGCTTCGGCAAGCTGAAAGAAACAGCTGTAATCGAGCAGCTGCATCAGCTCATCCACTTTTACACGCTCCGGATGATCCAGATAATGCTTGCCGCAGAGCAGCACACTGCCGAGCTGATTGTGCACCGCAGTCCGCGCCTTGATGCCCTCTCTTGCCGCGATCAGGCTCCGTTCATAGGCAGAGACCGCTTTCATGTGATACTGCACCTCTTTCAGATGCTTGTTTTTCGCGGCGAGATCTTCCGTAATACGGTAGACTTCCGTCATATCGGATGCCGTGATGCAGCTGAACGGTCTTTCCGTTCCGGCTTCCTGCACCGTCAGCGGCTTTTTGGTGAACAGATACACGCGGCTGTCATCGCCGTGCAGAAGCCAGCCGTCCTTCCATGGCGTCCCCTGTTCCGTGATCTGTGCCCATAAGCTCTGCGCATCGAACAAATGCCGCGCCGTCAGTTCTTTCGTCAGATCGTTCATCCGGAGATTGGAAAGGAATACATTGCCCTGCAGATCACTGATACAGACAGCGACCGGCAGATGATCGAGCGCCTCTTTGACCGCATCGGGCGTCAGATGCTGTGCGCGGTATCTGCGGATGCTCCTGCTTTGCAGGCAGAGCGATCCAGCCGAAAGGCATTCCGCACCTGCATAGACTGCCGCCGGGACCGCCGTCAGTACACGGCTGAAATCCTGCCGCAGCGGTGCCGGATCAAATACCGAATGATCCGCCTCATCTATTCCGTAGAGCAGCAGGAACAGCAATGTGAAGCCTGCTGCCAGATGCAGCGCCGCCAGCAAAATCAGATGAGGCTGCCGCGGCTTCTGTACGGCGCGCAGCAGGATCCCGAACTGACCGAGCACCAGCAGCATCGCGGCAAGCAGCATCAGGATCCCCGGAATCGTCCGGTAAACTTCCGAAAATGCCGTCATGACGCGTCACCCCCGATCTGCACGCGGACAGTCAGCTGCCCGTCTTCGGCGGTAGAGGTAAACGGCAGCGGCAGCTCCGGAATGGGCGGCGGCTGTTCCGCATCCGCGAGGATCAGCAGCTCTGTTTCCGTCACGCGCACCAGCAGCTCGGAGATGCTGCCGAACAGCAATTCCGTCACCGTTTCAAAGCAGTCATAGACCGCCATTGCCGTGCCGCACGAAAAATCGTTTGCAGCAAACACGCTGACAGCTGCGTCAATGCTGCAATAGCGCAGATAATGCACGGATTCCTTCAGCGCGACGGCAAGCTCCTCCCGCGGAATGCTTCCGTGCTCCGCATGCAGCATCACGAAATTCGCCTTGCGCTTGACGAACGCCGTCATGAAAAGCACCCTTGCCAGATCCCCGCGGAACGATGCGGCATGCGGCTGCATCTGCTTCAGCATTTCCGCGATGCGCTTCTGCGCCGGATAGACCGCAGCGGAAGCCTTGTCGTAAAGCCGGTTCCGTGCTTCGATCGCAGCGCGCTCCTCAACGAGTGCCTGCTCATGAATGAGCAGCTCATTTTCCATAGAAAGCAGATCATTTGCATCCTCCAGCTCCTCATTCAGCCGGTGCAGGCTGCTTTCATCCTCGGCATAGAACACATAGCCTGCATTCAATGCCATGCCGGAAAGCCGCATATCCGGTTCCGGATAAAGATAGGAGCCGATCGCCTGCGAAAGCTGCGATTTGTCCGCAGAAACAGGGATCGCAGACTGATACAGCGGTGACAGCGCCCGATCCGTAATGCTGACCGGCAGCGCAAGCTGCGAGAAAAACACATCGTATTTTTCGTTGTGCGGAAACAGCCGGTTCCGGATGCATGTCTCAAAGACACCGATCATGCAGAAAATCAGGATCTCCGGCATTTTATACGGCTCCGGAAGCCAGATGATGTGGACAAAGTTGTTGACCGCCGTCAGGAGCGGGATCAGCAGCACACAGAGAAACGGACTCGCGGCTTTTTTCAGATTGCCTGTTTTGCGGGAAAAGGCGATCTGAATGACCACGCCGGCGAAGATCATGCATCCTGCCCAGATATATGCCGCGTAGAACAGCGGTCCGTGTGTATAGGAAGTATCGCCGCCGACAAACAGTGTATCCGCGATATTCGGCACAAACGCCAGATGATGCAGGTCATTTGTCAGGATGCCCGCCGCCAGCATCCAGCCGAAGACCAGCGGGGATCGCCGGACGCGGCTTTGCTCTCCGCTGCTTTCCGCAAAGGACAGGCAGGTCATCATGAACAGCGTCGGGATCAGGATGATCGGGATATAGTAGAGATACCAGCTCAGGCGGATCAGCCACGCCGCAGAGGTCGGCACCATTCTGTATTTGAATGCCCGAACCGCCAGAAACAGCAGCATCAGCCTTCCGGCAGTCATCATGCAGGATCTTGCGCGGGACGGCAGCAGCCGGCGGCGGACAGACTGCATCCAGAACAGGATCAGACCGGAATAGATCAGCAGGACAGCGCAGAACATCAGCGCACTCAGCGCAAAAGATCCGCTGCCGTGCGTGATCTTATCCGCAGTGTGGCAGGCGCCGCCCAGCAGCAGAAAGCAGAAAAATATCAGTGTGCGCTGCGTCTGTTTTTTCAGTTTGAGCATGACAGAACACCTCTTTTCGCGTTTGATATGAGTTGCTCCCATTATAGTATGATTCGGGCAGTTTGTCAACAGACGAATGATGCCTGTACCCACTTTGCGCAGATCCCGTCTGCGCCTGCCGGAAGCCGCCGCATCGCAGTCCGGAAGGCGTTCTCTCATCTGCAATTCGACATAATACGCCAAAAACACGCATCATGTGCAAAAATCTGCACACCGGATCATTGACAGAAAAGCAGCATTATGTTATAATTATAATCTACATAGTAAAATAAAAATAGGAAAGGAGTACAATCATGCAGAACACCGCACATATCCGCCCTGCTGACGGCTGCGAACAGACCGTCGCAGAACACTGCCTTGAAACCGCAGAACGTGCAGCCGCATACGGCGCACCTGCCGGACTTGCCAGAACCGCGGAACTGGCAGCCCTTCTGCATGACATCGGAAAGCTGACAGCCGATTTCAACACCTATATTCACAAGCCGGATTCGTTCCGGCGCGGCGAACTGGATCACAGCTTTGCAGGCGCGAAATATCTCGCAGAATTTGCAGAACCGTTCTCCGATCCCAAAATGCAGAAAACCGCCGGACTGATCGGCAGGGTGATTTTGTCGCATCACGGTCTGCATGACTGGGTAAACGACGCTGCAGAGGATGTGTTCCGGATCCGCACCGCAAAAGAATCGTATTATGCAGAGATCATGCAGAATCTGCAACGCGAAACATGGCTGCCGGATCTCGGCACTGCATTGTCCGCTGCCGAAGCAGAGGTCACGCCGCTCCGGAAAAAGCTGCGGGAGATGTCCGCAGACAGCAGGGAAACATTTGCATTTTATCTCGGATTACTGGAACGGCTGCTGCAATCCGTCCTGATCGACGCCGACCGGACAAACACAGCCGATTTTATGTCCGGCACCCGAACAGAAGCGGAATATGATACGGAAAAGCTCTGGCAGCGCATGCAGGAGCGGATGCAGCTGAAGCTGGATTCGTTCTCCGGAAAAACCGATGCGATCTCCCGGCAGCGCAAAAGCATTTCCGACCGCTGTGCAGCATTTGCATGCAATGACGTGCAGATCTGTAAACTGATCGTCCCGACAGGCGGCGGCAAGACGCTTTCTTCCCTGCGGTTTGCAATTGAATACGCAAGGCGGCATCCGGTCGAAAAGATCATTTATATTGCGCCGTTCATGTCGATTCTGGAGCAGAACAGCGATGTGATCCGCGAAATAGCCGGTGAATCGGCATTTCTGGAGCACCATTCCAATATGCTTGCAGAGGTTTCGGAAAACGACGACAGACTGCATGCATATGAACTGCGGACAGAAAAATGGGATGCGCCGGTGATCGCGACGACCATGGTGCAGTTTCTCAATGCGCTGTTTTCGGGACAGAGCGGTGCCGTCCGGCGCATGCACAGGCTGTCCCGTTCCGTCATCATCATCGACGAGGTGCAGTCCGTCCCGCTGAAATGCGTATACATGTTCAATCTGGCAATGAATTTTCTGTCGCGGATCTGCGGCAGCACGGTCGTGCTCTGCTCTGCGACACAGCCGCCGTTTGATCTGCTGGATGCGTTCCCGCTGCTGCTGGATGAAAACAGCAGCATGACCGGCGATACCGCAGCGGATTTTGAAGCATTCCGCCGCACAAAGCTGCTGTATCAGCAGAAAAAAGGCAGATATTCCTATGAAGAAGCCGCCGATTTCTGCCGGACGCAGTTTGCGGAAAACGGCAGTCTGCTGGTCGTCGTCAATACGAAGGCATCCGCAAAGGAACTGTATCATCTGCTGCGCGAAACGGACGGCGCATCCGTTTTTCACCTGAGCACCGGCATGTGTCCGCAGCACCGGCGCGAAGCGATCGCCGAAATGAAGCGGATGCTTTCCGCGCAGGAGCCTGTGATCTGTGTCACAACGCAGCTGATCGAGGCAGGCGTAGACATTTCCTTCGGATGCGTGGTGCGTTCGCTCGCAGGCATGGACAATGCCGCACAGGCGGCAGGACGCTGCAACCGGAACGGCGAATATCACAGAGAATGCCCCGTGTATGTGCTGCATTTATATGAAGAAAAGCTCGGCAGTCTTGCGGAGATCGGAGAAGCACAGAAAATCTCTGAGCAGATCCTTGATATGCCGGAGGATACCGATTTTCTGAGCGTTCCGCTGATGTCCGGCTATTTCCGGAAGCTCTATCAGAATGCACAGAAGCGGAATGTACGCGGTGAAACGAGAAATCTGCTGCGGTATCCGCTGAACGATACGAACGATCAGGATATTCTGAACCTGCTGTCGCTGAACCGGCGCCGCACTGAAAGGCGGAATCCGCATCTGCAATTCTGCGGGCAGGCGTTCAAAAAAGCCGGCAGTCTGTTTCAGGTGATCGACTCCCGCACAACAAATGTGATCGTGCCGTACAATGCAGAGGCAGAAGCGATCATAGCCGCGCTCGGCAGCGAGCAGAACCCCGCGGAAACCGTCAGACTGCTGCGGCAGGCACAGAAATATGCCGTCGGCATCTACGAAGGCACAAAGCAGAAGCTTGACCGTGAATCTGCGGTTTATACGCTGAACTGCGGCAACTTGCCGAACTGTTCCGTGCAGATCCTTGAAAAACGCTTTTATCATGCCGATTACGGCATTACGCTGGAAGGCGGCGAACACGAAGTATTATTGCTGTAACAGATACATACAGGAAAGGAGTGATCCGTTATGAACAACCCGAAGCACCGCAACACCGTTGAATTTCAGGTCAGCGGAAAATATGCGCTGTTCACTGATGTGCTGACGCGGCCGGGCGGCGAACGCTGCACCTACATGATCCCGACCTACGAAGCACTGAAAGGTATTTTGCACAGCGTCTACTGGAAGCCGACGCTGATCTGGTATATCGACGCTGTGCGCGTGATGAACCCGATCCGCACCGTGCGCAAGGGCATCCGCACGATCAAATACGGCGGCGGCAACGACCTCGCCTACTACACCTATCTCGAAGATGTGTGCTATCAGGTGCGCGCGCATTTTGAATGGAACATGAACCGTCCCGAACTGGCATGCGACCGCAATGAGCACAAGCATCACAACATTGCAAGGCGCATGATCGAGCGCGGCGGCAGACGCGACATTTTCCTCGGCACGCGCGAATGTCAGGGCTATGTGGAGCCTTGTGTATTCGGCAGCGGCAAAGGTGCCTACGATCACGCGGGCGAGATCCCGTACAGCCTGATGCTGCACGGCTTCACCTATGCGGACGAAGCCGAAAACGCGGACGACAAGGGACTGCTGACTGTCCGGTTCTGGACGCCGGTCATGAAAAACGGCGTGATCGGATTTCTGCCGCCGAAGGACTGCACCGTCAAGCGGCACATCAAGGCAATGGAGATCAAGCCGTTCGGGCAGGAACACGGGAATTTCTCCGGTCTGAATGAGCCGGAGCTGGATCTGCTGGGAGGTGATGATTTTGAGCTGGACACAGGAGCTTTATAAGGTCTATGAGCAGCAGTGCGGCATGGATTCCGATGACGGAAAGGTGCTGCTGCCGGTCTCGCATTCGACCGCAAATGCACAGATCGAGGTCACGCTGAAGCAGGACGGCAGCTTTGTTTCGGCAAGGCAGCTAGAGGATGGGAAGAATACAATTATCCCCGTTTCAGCAGCATCTGGAAAGCGATCAGGCAGATTTCCGCCGCCGCATCCTTTTGCAGATAAATTGTTTTATCTTGCGGGCGATGCAGATCAGTATTTTGATGATTCCAAGTATGGAAAGTTTTATCAGGCTTATATTGATCAGCTTGAAAAATGGAACAACAGTCAATATACCCATCCTGCTGTTTCAGCTGTATATTCATATTTAACGAAACGCACCTTATTAGGTGACCTTATTGAATCGAATTGCATTACAATAAAAGAAAAGACAGCTGATAATCAAAAGACAATCAGTCAATTTGTTCGATTTGTTGTTCAATACACGGATTTGTTCGCTGAAAGTCGAACTTGGCTCGATCAATCACTGTATAATTGCTATATAGAATATGCGCTCAGCTTACAATCCAATGCCCCCAGCGATCTATGCTATGCAACCGGAAAACATTTGCCCATAATGGATAATACAGAACATTCTAAGCAAATCATTCCAAGATGTGCAAATGCGAAATTGATTTGCATAAATAATCAGCCACTCACCTATGCAGGAAGATTCTTAGATGATAAACAGGCACTACGCGTCAGCTACGATTTCTCGCAGAAAATGCACAATGCACTGCGCTGGCTGATTCAGCGGCAGGGGATCCCGTTTGATACCATGACGCTGCTGGTCTGGACAAGCAGTCTTACCGATCCCCCCGATGTTCTGAGCGCTGCCTGCGATCCGGACGACGATGAAAACTTCGGCGCGGAGATCAAACCGGATACCGAGCCGCTTTACCGCGATTTTCTCCGCAGACAGATCTTCGGTACAAAGGCATTTGCAATTGACAGCAAGGTCATGCTGATGGGCGTAGATGCCGCAACGACCGGACGGCTTTCCGTTGCGATGTACGAAGAACTGGAACATTCCCGTCTGCTGGAACAGCTGTGCAAATGGCATGCGGAAACCTCTGTGCTGCGGTTTTATGCAAAGCAAAAGGTCTCGCGCCCCAATTCCTTTGCCGTCAGGGAGATCATCAACTGCGCTTACGGCATGGAAAACGGCAAGGGCTTTCTCGAAGCAAAGCCGGAGACCGTCAAGGACAATGTTCTGCGGCTGCTGCCCTGCATCACACAGGGGCGGCACATTCCCGCAGATATCGTGCAGAATCTGGTGAAAAAAGCATCCTATCCGCTCGCATATGAGCACAGCTACAATCACCGCACCGTTCTGGAAACCGCCTGCGGCATGATCCGCAGGAAGAATATCGAACAAAAGAAAGGAGTCACCTCTATGGCTTATGATCCGAATGAGACCGACCGCAGCTATCTGTTCGGCTGCCTGCTTGCAATTGCGGATGCTGCCGAATATGCGTCCTATGACGACGCGGACAAAGGCGGACGCGTCACCAATGCAAAGCGCTACTGGAGTATGTTCGCAAGCCGTCCGTCAACCACATGGACAAAAATCGAATCGCAGCTTCGCGTGTACATGATGAAACTCGGTGCGAAAAGTATCTACTACGAAAAAATGCTGAATGATGTTATGTCAAAATTCGATCTGCATGCGTTTGCGGATAACAGCCCGCTGACATCGGCATATCTGCTCGGCTATCATCATTTCAATGCGGAAATCTACAAGAAAAAAGAGGAGGACTAACCCATGCTGAATCATAAGATTGATTTTTCGGTGATCATCACCGCAACGAATGCAAATCCAAACGGCGATCCGCTGAACGGCAACCGCCCGCGCGAAGCCTTCGACGGCTGCGGCGAAATTTCAGACGTCTGCATCAAGCGCAAGATCCGCAACCGCCTGCAGGATATGGGCGAGAAGATCTTTGTGCAGTCCGATGACCGCTGCGATGACGGCTGCGATTCCCTGCATGCCCGCGCCGGTCAGAATGCTGCGCTCAAAGCGATCATGAACGGCAAAAACACCGACCGCGACGCCTTTGCAAAGGCAGCCTGCGAGGAATGGATCGACGTCCGCAGCTTCGGACAGGTGTTTGCATTCAAGGGCGATCCGGTCTCTGTCGGCGTGCGCGGTCCGGTCAGCATTCAGCAGGCGGTCAGTATCTCCCCTGTCGATATCATCAGCATGCAGATCACAAAAAGCGTCAACGGCGAGAGCGGAAAAGAAAGCAAAGCATCCGATACCATGGGCATGAAGCACCGCGTTGCATTCGGTCTGTATGTCATTCACGGCAGCATCAACTGTCAGCTTGCAGAAAAGACCGGCTTCTCCGATGCAGACGCCGCGAAGATCAAGGAAGCGCTCTGCACGCTGTTCGAGAACGACGCATCCTCGGCAAGACCGGAAGGCAGCATGGAAGTCTGCCGCGTGTACTGGTGGGAGCATGACTGCAAAACGCCGAAGGTCAGCTCCGCGAAAATTCACCGTGCGCTGAAAATCGAGCTGAAAGACGGCGTTTCCGCGCCGCACAGCTTTGACGATTACGAGATCACGCTTGCAGAGATCGACGGCGTCAGACCGGAGATCATCGACCTGATGTGATGTTCCGCGAGGAAGACTACCTGATGCTTTCGGGTTTGCAGCATTTTGCATTCTGCCGCCGGCAGTGGGCACTGATCCACATTGAACAGCAGTGGGCGGAAAATTTCCGCACCGCCGACGGCAGACTCATGCATGAACGTGCGCATGACAGCGATTTCCGTGAAAAGCGCGGGGATATCATCATCACACGCGCCATGCAGGTCGCGTCTGCAGAGCTGGGCATCAGCGGTGAATGCGATATTGTGGAGTTTCACAGATCCGCGGACGGCATTCGCGTAAACGGTCTGGACAGCACATATCAGGTGATTCCGGTGGAATATAAGCGCGGAAAGCCAAAAGAGGACGACTGCGATGCCGTGCAGCTCTGCGCGCAGGCGATGTGTCTGGAAGAAATGCTCTGCTGCGTGATCCCGCAGGCATATCTCTATTACGGCGAAACGCGCCGCCGGCAGACGGTTCCGCTGGATGATGCGCTGCGTCAGAAAACAAAGGATATGCTCGCGGAAATGCACGCACTCTACCGCAGGCAGCATACACCGAAGGTAAAGCGCACAAAAGCCTGCAATGCCTGCTCGTTAAAAGACATCTGTCTGCCCGTGCTGGAAAAAAAGCGCAGTGCGGCAGAATATCTGGCAGAAGCACTGAAAGGCGGTGATCCATGAAAAAGCTGCTCAATACACTCTATCTCACAACGCCGGACAGATACCTCTCGCTGGACGGGGAAAATGTTGTGGTCTCCGAAAATCATAAGGAAATTGCGAGAATGCCGCTGCACAATCTGGAACGCATCATGGCATTCGGCTGCGCCGGCGCGAGTCCGGCACTCATGGGGAAATGCGTTTCCGAATCGCGGGAGCTGGTCTTTCTATCGCGTTCGGGCAGATTTCTGGCGCGCGCGGAAGGCGAAGTCAACGGGAATGTTCTGCTGCGGCGGACGCAGTACCGCATTGCGAACAGCCCCGCAGAAAGCCTCGGCATTGCACGGAATATGATCGCAGCGAAGCTGTATAACAGCCGCTGGACGCTCGAACGCACCATGCGTGACCATGCCATGCGCATTGATCTCGCAAAATTTGAAGAAAAATCCTCCTATCTGCAAAACAGCATTCAGACGGCAATGTCTGCGCCGGACGCGGACAGTCTGCGCGGCATTGAGGGCGAGGCGGCAAGCGTGTATTTCTCCGTCTTTGATGACATGATTCTTCAGCAAAAGGACGATTTCCGGTTCACGGTCAGAAGCCGGCGTCCGCCGCTTGACCGCGTGAATGCGCTGCTTTCGTTTGCATATGCGCTCTGCACGGGCATGTGTACATCCGCACTGGAAGCGGTCGGGCTGGATCCCTATGTCGGATTTCTGCACACCGACCGTCCGGGCAGGCGCTCGCTTGCGCTGGATCTGGTCGAGGAGTTCCGCGCGCTGATGTGCGACCGTTTTGTGCTGACGCTGATCAATAAGCGCACGATTTCGCCGGAGCAGTTTGATCTGCGGGAAGACGGTGCCGTGCTGCTGCATGACGACGGGCGCCGGACATTTCTCACCGCATGGCAGAAGCGCAAGGATGATGAGATCCGGCATCCGTTCCTCGATGAAAAGGTGCAGTGGGGCATGCTGCCCTATGTGAAGGCGCTGCTGCTTGCGCGGTATCTGCGCGGCGATCTGGATGCATATCCGCCTTTTTTATGGAAATGAGCAATGTTTATACTGATTACGTATGATGTCAATACCGAAGATGCCGCAGGACGGAAGCGGCTGCGGCGCATTGCAAAGATCTGCGTGAATTACGGGATCCGCGTGCAAAATTCCGTCTTTGAATGTCAGGCTGATGCGGCGCAGTGGCGGATGCTGAAAGCGAAGCTGCTCGGCGAGATCGAGCCGGAAAAGGATTCTCTCCGCTTTTACTTTCTGAATGACAGTCAGCGGGCAAAGGCGGAGCATCACGGTGCCAAGGAGACGCTGACGGCGGATGCGCCGCTGGTGCTCTGATTGTGCGAACCGGAAGCAAACAGAAAAAGCCGCGGGGATTCGCACCGGTTTTCCGGCAGTTCCGCGCGCATGCCGGTGATTCCGCCGGAATAGAAACGGGAATATTTGTCAAAAATGCTGAATGGATTCGCAGGAATCCGGCTTTCTTTTCGGCATTTTTGCTGTCGCCCCCTGCACAGGGGGCGTGGATTGAAATTGCATGAACTGCATAAAAGCCTGCATCATCTGCGGTCGCCCCCTGCACAGGGGGCGTGGATTGAAATTATCAGATGCACAAAAAGTATCCGTATGCACAGAGGTCGCCCCCTGCACAGGGGGCGTGGATTGAAATAACAAAAATATAGAAACGATACCAACCAACAGCAAGAGTCGCCCCCTGCACAGGGGGCGTGGATTGAAATTTTCTTTGGTGTCTGTCTCGACCGGCTCCCATGGTTGTCGCCCCCTGCACAGGGGGCGTGGATTGAAATCATAATGATTTTAATGATATTGGATCTTATGACGTCGCCCCCTGCACAGGGGGCGTGGATTGAAATATGTGCCTTGCCGTCCTGACAGGAACACTCGGCTATGTCGCCCCATGCACAGGCGCGTGGATTGAAATCAGAGCCGGACGCCGAGGAACACGAGAGAAGCAGCGGTCGCCCCCTTCGCAGGGGGCGTGGATTGAAATTGAGAACCTGCCGTCACCGTGTAGGTCTTTCCGCATCACCCCATGCACAGGGGCGTGGATTGAAATAACTACAATCAGCGCCGCTACAAGAACACGCCCCTGTCGCGCCGGCGCGCGGGAATAAAAAAGCACCGCCCGCACGGAACGATGCTCTTTGTCTGCGCTATGGTTCAGTTGATTCCCGCAGCGGGAAGAAACTGCTCAGTCGATCTTCTGTTTCAGATACTGGATATCCATATCCACATCACCGTCAATGCCCGGAATGCGCCCGTATGCGCTTTCCTGCCAGATCGCATATTCGCCCGTATAGGTGGTCTCATCCACATAATGCGCCAGCCATACAGGCGCAGCAGCCTTCGAGCGCTCGCTCCAGACCGTATCCAGAAAGATCTTGCTGCTGTAAAGCATCGGCTGATAGCCCTGCTTTCTGACCTCGTCTGCGAATGCGGCATAAACATCATTCAGATCGCGGATGCTGATGCCGTACTGCTGAAAATGCGCAAATTCCTCCCAGTCAAAGGCGATCGGCAGATCGAGCTTCTGTCCGTCCAGCTGCTCCGCGATCCAGCGCACATGCTCCCGCACGCCTTCCTCGGTGCGGTCGGTCGTATAAAAATAGACGCCGATATCCAGACCGGCAGCAGCCGCATTTTTCAGGTTTTTGCTGAAATAATCGTCCGGAATGAGCTTGCTGTAATAATATCCGGCACGCATGATCACGAAGCTGCATCCGGCATCCCGCACGGCTTTGTAGTCGATATCGCCCTGCCACGCGGAAACGTCAATGCCGAACCGCACATCCTCGCCGTCATACCGGCTGATAAAATCGCTGTAATTCACGCGCGGATTCGTGTCAACAGATTTCGGCACTTCCTCGACCACGTTGATCACGACATCCCATGCGCTGAAATTGCCGGAGCTGTCCGTCACGGTCACATTCAGCAGATAGGAACCGACCGTATCCGGATCAATCTCGCCCTCATAGGTGAGCGACGGATATTTGTCAAAATTATCCGCAAATCCGATATACTGATTGAGGTCAAATTCCGTTTCGACCTTGTGATAGCATTCCCGCCCCGGATTGATGATGAGCGGTTCCGTGGTATCGGCAACGAAATATTGCAGTGTCTGCGTAAATTCCGCACCGTCGTAAAGATACGGGACTTCCGCATTGAAATAGCCGAGACCGGACGTATTGAGCAATGCAGAGCCGTCTTTCAGCTCCACATTCCGTTCGGTGATGAAAGAATCCAGCGTGATCTCCGCGCCTGCTTCAACAGTGCCGAGACAGTTCATTACGAGATCCGCGGGCGGATCCACCTTTTTCGTTGTGGTAACAACGGTCGTTGTGAGCGCGGTTGTCGTTGTGACCTTTGTGGTCGTCGCCGCAGTCGTCACGGAAGCCGTCGTGAACGCTTCCGTCAGGTCATCGGGAATGCTGATCTCCTCCTGCAGCGCTGCACATCCGGTCAGCAGAACGGCAGAAAAGAGCAGTGCAATGATAAAAAGATATTTCATAGATTTCCTTTGCGATGATAAGATTTTTTGCTGTTATTCCGGCTGTGTTTTCAGGAACACCATGTCGTCGCCGCTGTGCTCGGTAAGGTCATTCCAGACTACACCTGCGCCCTGCATGACAAATTCGCCGCTTCCGTTCGTATATTCGACGGTTTTCTCCGGTTCCGCATCCGCAGACGCATACTCGACAACGGTCTTGGTACACTTCCCGCTGCAGACGAGCCTGCCGTCCTGATAGGTCAGCGGATAGTCCCATTCCACATGTGTCGTCGCGCTGGAGCCCCATTTGATCTCCGCACGGAACTCCGTATCCGAGATCTGCGTGATTTTGAGCGATGCGCGTTCGCAGCTCCATGTGCCGGCAAATTCCTCGCCCGGACCGCGTCCGTCATCCGCAGCCCCGCCGACACCGAATTTCTGATAGTGCGGATAAGCACCGTTGCCGACATACAGATCAGTCTTCACAGCGCTGCCGTCATCCACAAAGCTCATGATATGCTCGCCGTCCCTGCCGTAAAGCATATACCAGTACACCGGAGTACCGCCGATCTCCTCGCTCTCATAGCGGATCGTGCCCTCATTTTCCAGATTGCCGGACGCATAATACGTTTTGAATGTGCCGTCCGGTTCAATGTGGATCGAAGCAGTCGCCGGATCGCCGTCAATATACCAATCGCCGGCAATGCTTGCAAAGTTGCCGGTCGGTGCGGTATTCGTTTCCGAAGCGGATGCGGCGGTTTCCGATTCAGCCGCTGCCGTGGTGAGCGCTGCCGTTTCCGAAGCGGATGTGCCTGCGGTCGTTTCCTCCGCGGACATTTCATCCGCAGTCGTTTCGCCGGCAGTCGTCACTTCGGCGGTCTGTTCAACCACAAAATCCGGTGCAGAGAAAGCAGTGCTTTCGCCGGGTGTTTCGCACGAAGTCAGCATCAGCATCGCAGCAAGCAATGCGGTCATAATCATCAGTTTTTTCATTGTCTTTTCCTCCGTTCTCAGATCGAAGCAGCTTTCTCCGATCACCCGTTTGTCTGGGATCATCCAGCGGAAAGCCCGCTGATAAAACCGCGCATAAGCGGCGGTTCTATTTTTATATTATAGCGTTTTTCACACATGAAGTCAATGCAATCATATGAAGATTTCCGAAAAATATCCTTACAGCTGCGTAATTCATTTCATGCAGCAGATGAATGCACATGAAGAAACAACAACTATAAACAAAGCACGCTGCCGCGATGAAAGCGGAAGCGTGCTGTTTTTGCATGATGTTCTGTTACAGCTGTACCGTCAGCGTCAGCCTGCCCTCTTTGTAATCCGCAGTGACCGATCCGCCGAGGCGTTCCGTCAGCGTGCGGACGATCGACAGTCCGAGCCCCGTGGAATTGCGCGCTGCCTCAACCGTATAAAACCGGTCAAACAGCCGGTTCACCTCCACCGGCGAAAGCGCGGACGCCATATTGGAAAATGTGATCGTTCCGGCATCGGTCATCGTGATCGTCAGGTCGCCGTCGCTGTATTTCAGCGCATTGTTCAGCAGATTCGAGAAAATGCGGGAAACATCCGCCCTGTGCAGATGCCGGATGACCTTTGTCTCCGTGATCTCCACCGCCGGCACGATTCCCTTTTCGCTGAATGCGCCGAAATAGCCCATGATGCTGTCCTCAAGCATCTGGTTGAGACAGATCTCCTCGGCGGGCTCATCCGGCTCGCCGGACTGGATCACCGAATAGCGGAACAGCTCCTCGGTCAGCTGTTTCATCGCGTCCGTCCGTTCCTCGATATAGTCCAGATATCTGTGGATCTGCGCACTGTCGTCCGTTTTCCGGATCATATAGAGATATCCGCAGATCGCTGTCAGCGGTGTGCGGAGATCATGTGAAATATTCGTCACGGCATTTTTCAGTTCGGTATCGCCCTGATGATAGCGCAGATGCTCCTGCCGCAGGATGCGCAGCTGCGTATTGATGCTGCCGGCAAGCGCGCGCATATCCCGGTCGCGCGAGGAAATGTCGATCAGCGTATTGGTATCGGTTTGCAGTCTGTCCGCGAAGGCGGCAGTGATCTCCCTTGCGGCTTTTTTGAGCCGGATGATTTTGATGACCGCTGCTGCCAGCAGGATCGCGAACAGACTATAAAGCATAGAATTACCTCCGGTTAATTGAGATCCGTTTTGCGGAAATAGAGGATGCCGATGACAAATACGATCGCCGTTTCCGCGAGCATCAAAAGCATGCCCTGCCAGAATTCCGGATCAACGGCAAAGGAACTCTGCCGCATGCAGACCACGGACGGAAACAGATTGAACAACTTTTCCGGCAGCTGATACTTCGATGCAAGCGCCGCATAGCCGACGCCTGCAAGTACGAGAGCCTGATTGCCGAGATAGATCGCGAGGAAGCTCTTGACGCCTTTCAATACCACACAGAACAGCTGCGTGACCGATGTAAAAAAGACGATCTGCACGATTGAAACCGCAATGCCGGAAGCGATCGCTCTCGCGGATGCGACTGCATCTGCACTGACTTCCATTGCAGTCGGGAGTCCTTCCAACAGTTCCGTGCTCTGCCCTGCCGCGGCAGTGCTGCCGCAGCATGAAAGTGTAATGAAAAACGGGATCACAAAGCACAGAAAAATCGCTGCTGCGAATAAATTGGATGCCGCCCAGTCTGCCAGATAGACATGACTGCGCCGGTGACCGACAGCAAGCTGATTCCGGATCGTGCCGTTTGTGAACAGCGGGTAATTGAACAGACCGATGATCACGCCGACATAGTGCGGAAAGATCAGATATGCAAGTATATACGGCAGATTCCATGCGCCGGACAGTTTGCGCGTCAGCAAAGCAGCAGCGATGCCGCCGATGAACATGAGAATGAGCAGAATGCGGAAGATCATCCATTTGGAAAGCCTGCTGAAATAGGCACCAATCAGCTTAAACATGCTCACCACCTCCGATCAGGGAAAGGAAGAAGCTTTCAAGACTCTCGTCATGCTCCTCCACTGCCGTAATCGTGCAGTTTTCGTTTTTCAGCGCGAGCGCAAGATCCGTGATGACCGGACTTGCGTAGAGATCCGCATGCTGATCGTCAATGATCTTGTATTCCAGCTGCATATCGTCCAGCACACGCGCAAGCGCAGCCGTATCGGTCACCGTCAGCCGCATGCATTTCCGGCAGGCAGCATCCAGTTCCTCTGCGCTCATTTCGCGGATCATTCTGCCCTCGTTGATAAAGCCGTAATGCGTTGCCAGTCTGGAAAGCTCATCGAGAATGTGCGAGGAGATCAGCACGGTGATCTTCTTTTCGCGGTTGAGTTTCAGGATCAGCTCGCGGATCTCGACGATGCCCTCCGGATCGAGTCCGTTGATCGGTTCGTCCAGCACCAGAAAATCGGGATCGCCGCAGAGCGCGACCGCAATGCCGAGCCGCTGCCGCATACCGAGCGAAAACTGACGGGCTTTCTTTTTGCCGGTATCGCCGAGCCCGACCAGCTTCAGCAGATCCGGGATCCCCGCAAAGTCCGGCAGACCGAGCACGCGGTACTGCTGTTTCAGGTTGTCCTCCGCCGTCATATCCAGATAGAGCGCAGGCGTTTCAATGACCGCGCCGATCCTTCTTCTGGACTGCGCGATCTTTTCATCGGAATGCGGCACCCCGTAGAGTTCCAGTTCGCCGTCCGTCGGAATCTGCAAGCCGCAGACAAGGCGGATCAGCGTGGTTTTGCCGGCGCCGTTCCTGCCGACAAAGCCGTAGATCGAGCCCTTCGGCACCTGCATGGTCAGCCCGTCCAGCGCCTTGAACTGCTTATATTGTTTACAGAGATTGGTTGTTTTCAGAACATAGTCCATATTCAGACCTCCTTTTCTGAAATCAGTATAGCATAAAAAGGTCAAGAAACCGGACAAGAAAACGTCAATATTTCGTCAAGCATGCAGCCGGAACCCGATGCCGTATACCGCTTCGATGTAATCCTTTCCGCTGACCGCCTGCAATTTATGCCGGATATTGCTGATATGCTGCTTGAGCGAACGCTCCGTACAGTCCGGCGTATCATAGCTGATCTTTTCCAGAATGGTCGTCTTGCCGACCGGCGCCTGCGGATTCTGCATCAGCAGTTTCAGGATCGCACATTCGGTTCTGGTCAGCCGGATCTCCGTCCCGCCGATCACCGCTGTCAGCGTATCGGCACGAAGCGTCAGGCCGTCAAAGGTCAGTGTATCGGCATCGCTGCTTTTTCCGCGGAGCTGCACGACGATTCGCGCCAGCAGTTCCTGCATGTCAAACGGCTTTGTGATATAATCCGCCGCACCGCCGCGCAGCAGATCCACTTTTTCGGCAATATCGCACTTTGCGCTGACCACGATCACCGGAATATCCCGGATCTGCGGCAGCAGCTCCTCACCGGAAAGCCCCGGCAGCATCAGATCCAGCAGCACCAGATCCGGCTTCGTCTGCGAAAGATACATCGCAGCCTCGGTGCCGGAATAGGCAGCCGAAACGGTATAGCCCTCTGCTTTCAGGGCTTCTGTCAGCATCCCGCTGATATGTGTGTCATCATCGACAATTAAAATATGCGGCATCGGATCACCCCACTGTTGATTTGCTTTATTATACCACGAATCGAGCCGGATTGCAAATAAAATGTCCCGAACACGCTTTTTTCTGCGCATTCGGGACAAATGATCATTCTGCGGGCTCCTGTTTGTTATGCAGCAGCCGGATTCTGACGTTCCAGCAGCTCCTCCCAAGAGACCGTCTTGCCAGCGACTCTGTTTTCAACATAGTACATCAGGATATTCTGTGCATCATCCACGCCGACGCTGCCGCTTCCGTCAATATCGCCGGCTTTTGTCTGTGCAGCACTGAATGTGCCGTCCTTGCCGCTCATCACCGTGACATATTCGACCAGCGCAAGCTGCGCATCCACAACACTGATGATGCCGTCGCCGTCGATGTCGCCCTTCTGCAGCGCATTCAGCTTCACCGTGAACGTCTGCTCCGCAGCGGCAGCAGGGGTTCCGGCATAGCTCCTGAGCGCTTCGGTCACAGCAAGCGTATAGCTTCCCGCAGCAAAATCGCCCTCGAGCAGGAACTGATCGGTATAGGCATCGTCCTCTGCATGCAGAACCGGCTTCACCGCATAGTCCTTTGCATTTTTCAGCACGATGCTCTTTTCATCCGCTGTCGCAATGTCCGCGAACTTGCTGAACTGCACGAGCAGTCCGTTCTGCTGTTCGGTGATCTCTGCAATCGCCGGCGCACTGCGATCGACCAGTGCCAGCCCGACATCCGTCCGGACAGGCGGAACCGTCATCCAGTCGCTCTCCGCTTTCTCATAGCCTTCCTTCGATGCCGTGACCTTCCATTCGCCCTCGGGAACATCCCATGCATAGGCGCCGTCCGTGTCGGTGCGCAGCGGATTTTCCTGTTCGTAATCCGCGGCATTCCATTCTGTCTGTTTTCCGGTCTCCGGATCGCGGTAATAGATCCGCACCTCTGCGTCCTCGACCGGATTGCTCAGCACCGCCTCATAGACAATGCCGCTCGGATCAATGATAAAGCGCAGGATGCCGCCGGACGAGAACATGCTGTCACCAGCGATCCATTCATCCAGCCATGTGCCGGCATAGGTCAGCAGCACGCAGGAGCCGACCGTCACAACAAATGCGACCGGCGCAGTCACGCCACAGGTCAGGAGCATCAGCTCCAGTCCGCCGCTGTCCACGATGACCTGTGCCGCAAACAGCATCACCGCTGCACACTGCTGCAGTTCATTGTCTCTTGCATCATACAGGCGCGATACCAGATGCACCGAATCGCCCATGATGCGCAGATAATTCGCGTAATCGCCGTACACGTCACCGGTCAGCGAATTGAAGAAATTCTGTCCGGTTGCGACGACGAAATTGTTGACAAAGCAGGCTTCCACAGTGTCCTTTGCGTCGCCCTCAATTCTTTCCAGCAGAGAATAGCCGGTATATTCTCCGACCAGCGCATCCGTAACGCCCGTGAGCGCTTCCAGCGACAGCCCGATGACCATATCCGCACCCGTATCCCAGCGCTGATAATAGACACAGTTTTCATCGCCGTTGACTGCGGATGCCGGAACTCTGTGATAGCCGTATTTTTCCGGATCCATTGCGATCTCCTCTGCCGTGACGGTCACGCCGTCCAGCATCACGGTATTGGTGCGCTCGGAGCAGTAGACAAATTCGTGATCCTCTGTGCCGTCTGTGAAATTGACCTCTGCAACGAATGCAGAATCCGTTTTCGCAAGGACATTGACCGTGCTGTTGTCGCGGTATGCCTGCGGCGTCGAATCCGGCAGATGCATCATCTTGTCGTATGCATCCGCATCTTCTTCCGAAACGGTCAGATCCGGCTCCTTTTCGAGAATGCTGATATTCAGCGAACCGGGCACATAGCTGTGATTTTCCGGTACAAAAAAGCTGTTTTCCGTCACCCAGACATCGTTTTCCGCATCATAGAATGCTTCCAGATACCGGATGTCATCGCCTTTGGTGCTGGTCACGAACATTCTGTCGATCAGCTCGGAATTGGCAGCTTTGACCGTAAACCGCAGCGGATACGCAGGATTATAGGAGATCACCGGCGATTTTCCTTCCAGCAGTACCGCGGTAATATCCATGTCCTTCCCCGCATGTCCGTTGTAATTCATCCAGACATTCTGCACAGTCGGCGCGTTCTTGCTGTATGTGACCGCGACCGCATCCGTTTTGTTTTCCGCAGTCTTTGCATAGATCTGATACACCGCGCCGTCATCGCCCTGCGGCAGCTGCACCGTCACGCGGTATTTTCCGGTATACGCATCCGCGGTCACGGTCTCTGCAAGCGTATCATTCACATAGATCTCAACAGGCTGCTCTCTGCCCGCGATGCCGTTGACCGGCGCGGTCAGACCGTTCACCTGCTCCGGCGCACCGACTGTCAGTGCCGGCGCATCCACGATGAGCGTCCCGATCGTCTGCGTCCATGCACTGTTCTGGAACTTGAAGTTCATGCCTGCCTGCACCTTTGCGCTGCCCGCCGCCTGCATTCTTGCCGAGAAATGCAGCGTGCCTTCCAGCGCTTTCAGCTGAAAGCTGTCGGATTTGTTGCCGACCGTCATATCCGGATCGGTTCCGGTGACGGATTCCGGCACCAGCACCAGCGTTTCCGGCATGCTCAGGTTCAGCACCGGATCCGCCGTTCTTTCATCCAGCTTGTATTTGACCGTAAAATGCATCAGTCCATTGACGGAGCTGCGCGAAGAATTGACGGTAATGCCCGATGCCGTGCGGTCGAGCGGGCTGAACCGCGGATCGTAAAGCTGATCGCAATTGGAAAAGGTCGTGTTCCGGAATGCCGGCAGCAGATCTTCCGGATAGATCGTGCTGAGCTTCCGGCAGTTGTCAAATGCATGCTCGCCGATCGACGCTGTGGTCGAAGCAAGCTGCACCATTTCCAGACCGCCCGCATTCTGAAATATGTTTGCCGGTACATTGACCATATCCTCTGCAAAATGCGCATATGTCAGATCTTTGCAGCCGGCAAACGGTTCATCTGCCGATTTCAGCGTGGACGGAATGATGATCTCCGTGATCGGCGCACCTTGAAATGCGTAGTATCCGAGTGTTTCCAGCCCCTCGGAAAGCGTCACCTTTTTCAGATTTTTGCAGCTTGCAAATGCACGGGTTCCGATCTCCTTGACGGTCTCCGGAACCGTGATCTCCGTCAGTCCGCTGCAATAGCTGAACATCTCCTGCGGGATCTTCGTGATGCCCTTGCCGAATGTCACCTTGCTGAGCGCGCTGCATCCGGCAAACGGCTCGTCTGCCGATTTGATTGTAGCCGGAATGCAGATCTCCGTGACAGGCGTGCTGTTGAATGCAAAGTATCCGAGTGTTTCCAGCCCCTCGGAAAGCGTCACCTTTTTCAGATTTTTGCAGCTTGCAAACGCACGGGTTCCGATCTCCTTGACGGTCTCCGGAACCGTGATTTCTGTCAGTCCGCTGCAATAGTAGAACAGATCCTGCGGGATCTTTGTGATCCCCTTGCCGAATGTCACCTTGCTGAGCGCGCTGCATCCGACAAACGGCTCATCTGCCGATTTGATTGTAGCCGGAATGCTGATCTCCGTGACCGGCGCACCTTGAAATGCGTAGTATCCGAGTGTTTCCAGCCCCTCGGAGAGCGTCACCTTTTTCAGATTTTTGCAGCTTGCAAACGCACGGGTTCCGATCTCCTTGACGGTCTCCGGAACCGTGATCTCTGTCAGTCCGCTGCAATAGTAGAACAGATCCTGCGGGATCTTTGTGATCCCCTTGCCGAATGTCACCTTGCTGAGCGACTTGCAGCCGACAAACGGTTCATCTGCCGATTTGATTGAAGCCGGAATGCAGATCTCCGTGATCGGCGCACCTTGAAATGCGTAGTATCCGAGTGTTTCCAGCCCCTCAGAAAGCGTCACCTTTGCAAGCGCATCGCAGCCCATGAATGCATAGCCGCCGATTTTTTTCACGTTCGCAGGAATCTCGATCGCCGTCAGCTTTTTGTTGTTCTGGAACGCGCAGCTGCCGATCTCCGTGACGGTCTCCGGAATCGTGACCGTTGTCAGTCCGCTGCAGTTTTCAAACAAATTATCCGGGATCTTTGTGAGCCCCTTGCCGAATGTCACCTTACTGAGCGTCTTGCATCCGACAAACGGCTCATCTGCCGATTTGATTGTAGCCGGAATGCAGATCTCCGTAACCGGCGTGCCTTGAAATGCGTAGTATCCGAGTGTTTCCAGTCCATCGGAAAGCGTCACCTTTGCAAGCGCATCGCAGCCCATGAACGCATAGCCGCCGATTTTTTTCACATTCGCAGGAATCTCGATCGCCGTCAGCTTTTTGTTGTTCTGGAACGCGCAGCTGCCGATCTCCGTGACGGTCTCCGGAATCGTGACCGTTGTCAGTCCGCTGCAGTTTTCAAACAAATTATCCGGGATCTTTGTGATCCCCTTGCCGAATGTCACCTTGCTGAGCGACTTGCATCCGACAAACGGCTCATCTGCCGATTTGATTGTAGCCGGAATGCAGATCTCCGTGATCGGCACACCTTGAAATGCGTAGTATCCGAGTGTTTCCAGTCCCTCGGAAAGCGTCACCTTTGCTAGCGCATCACAGCCCATGAACGCATAGCCGCCGATTTTTTTCACATTCGCAGGAATCTCGATCGCCGTCAGCTTTTTGTTGTTCTGGAACGCGCAGCTGCCGATCTCCGTGACGGTCTCCGGAATCGTGACCGTTGTCAGTCCGCTGCAGTTTTCAAACAAATAATCCGGGATCTTTGTGATCCCCCTGCCGAATGTCACCTTGCTGAGCGACTTGCATCCGGCAAACGGTTCGTCGGTTTCTTTCAGCGATGCCGGCATGCAGATCTCCGTGATCGGCGCACCTTGAAATGCGTAGTATCCGAGTGTTTCCAGTCCCTCGGAGAGCGTCACCTTTGCAAGCGCATCGCAGCCCATGAATGCATAGCCGCCGATTTTTTTCACATTCGCAGGAATCTCGATCGCCGTCAGCTTTTTGTTGTTCTGGAATGCACGGCTGCCGATCTCCGTGACAGTCTCCGGAATCGTGACCGTTGTCAGTCCGCTGCAGTTTTCAAACAAATAATCCGGGATCTTTGTGATCCCCTTGCCGAATGTCACCTTGCTGAGCGACTTGCAGCCGGCAAACGGCTCATCTGCCGATTTGATTGTAGCCGGAATGCAGATCTCCGTAACCGGCGTGCCTTGAAATGCGTAGTATCCGAGTGTTTCCAGTCCCTCGGAAAGCGTCACCTTTGCAAGCGCATCGCAGCCCATGAACGAATAGTCGCCGATTTTTTTCACACTTGCAGGGATCTCGACTGCTGTCAGATTTTTGTTATTCTGGAATGCGCGCAATTCGATCTCCGTGACCGGAACACCCTGATACGATGCCGGAACCGTGACCGAAGCTGCCGCGCCGGTATACTGCTTGAGCACAGCATGATCTTCCTCGATCCCGAACACAAAACCGTCCGATTTCCCCGCAGGCGCAGTCACAGCCGGCGATGCGGTCGTTGCAGCAGGCTTGGCAGTCGTTGCCGCGGGTTTCGCAGTCGTTGCTGTGGATTTTGCAGTGGTCGCAGGCGCAGTCGTGGCTGCTGCCGGAACTGCATCCGCTGTCTCTGCCGCAGCTGCCGCCGCTTCCGCAGTCCAGCCGATGACCAGCTCTGTGCGCGTCAGCGCGGTCCCCTGATACGGCATGACCGTTCCGGACAGCATCATCAGCGCGCCCATGAGCCCGCCGCTGATCTTCCGGATTTGACAATGGTGTTTCTTCATTTCAGTCCTCCTTACACATCTGCATGTTCAGACCGGACAGAATGCCGCCGGTTTCTGCAAAATGCAATTTATTATACCATACGCGCCCTCATAATTCAACTGTTCTGATTTCTCTTTCAACAAACCGCTGATACAAGTTCAGAATCGCGGTTCATAATTGTTTAATATTTCGCACGAAGCATACATATAAGCAGAAACATGCCCCGCAGCGTTTTTCAATTCCGCAGCGGGGCATG
Source organism: Clostridiales bacterium Firm_04 (assembly GCA_001603005.1). Taxonomy (GTDB): domain Bacteria; phylum Bacillota; class Clostridia; order Oscillospirales; family Ruminococcaceae; genus Firm-04. The sequence continues at coordinate 55,155 of LVAJ01000028.1, read as the reverse complement.
TTCAGCGATCATATTGCGGCATCCTGCACGGTGATTTCAAAGCCACTTTTTCTTTTTGAAGAAGATCAGGCTCACGACAACGATCAGCACACTGACGATAATGGTGATCGGATATGCCGCTTTGTATTCCAGCTCCGGCATATATTTGAAGTTCATGCCGTACCAGCCCGCGATCAGCGTCAGCGGCATGAAAATCGAGGAAATGATCGTCAGCAGCGCCATGATCCGGTTCTGCTTCACATCGAGCTGCGACTGATACAGATCGCGGATCTGAATGGAAAACTCCCGCAGCGTCGAGGTCAGGTCATGCAGTCTGGAAACGCGCTGCGAAAACAGGTGAAAATACCGCGTGTGATCCTTCCGGAAGAAATTGTTCTCGTTTTCCTCAAGCTCCTGACTGAGATCCAGCAGCTGCTCATAATGATTGCGCATATCGCGCAGATCGCTCCGGATGCGGCTGACGCGCAGGGACGGATCCTCGATCCCGCCTTCCAGAATGCCCGATTCGATCGAATCAAGCTCCGCGTCAAACTGCTCCAGAATTGCCTGATCCTGCGCCACGATCTGTTCCAGAAAATCGTACAGGAACCGCTCCAGACTCGGCAGCGTCCAGCGCTTTGTACTGATGATATTTCCGATCCGTTTCAGCACATAGCCGCTGTCATCAATGAACACGATGCCCTTTTCATCTAGCGCGAATGCAAATCTGGTGTTCGGCGCGGAGATATGCGCTCTGTCCGGCACCGAGAAAGTTCCGGTCAGGGAATCATAATTCACCTCTGCCTTTGTGGAATGGATCGCGGACAGATCCATGTCCATTTCAATGCCCATGTCAAACTGATCCTTATGCTCCAGCCATTCCGCGGACGTCAGGACAGCCACATATTTATAGGTCTTCTTGCTGAGATTCAGCCTTTCCGCTTTTTCCAGCGTATTTTTGATATAATAATACATAGATCGCTCCTTATCTGCCGCATCCGGCGGAATTTGTGTCAGTTCTGTACCATTATAACACAGAATGCCGAAATTTGCAACGGAGCCGCGCAAAGAAACAAGCCGCCGGATTGCCGGTGTCCTGCAAAGCACGCATCTGTGTCTTTTTGGGCTCATTTCAAAGAGCAAGATTGTACCGTTTTGAAGGATGATTCTGATATTTGGCAAATCAGTCGCCGTAATGAAAAGCGAAAGAAATTCGCTCCACAAGCCAAAAAAGCGCAAAAAGTTATTGACATATACTTATTTTTGTGATATGATGGCATTATCCGCAGGGCAATATTTCTACAAAATATTACTCCCTGCGAAACCGTACTGCCGTTTTCTCCGGCAGCCAGAATCCGGAACTGTGCATTTCACAGTAGAAAGGAATGGAAAATGATGAAGAAGCTATTGTCCGCCATTGTATCCGGCGCAGTTTTGCTGTCAGCCTGTTCGCTCCCGACCTTCGCAGAAGAACTCCTGACTGAAACCGGCGGCGCCGGACAGACCGAAACAACTGAAACCGCAGAAACCGAAGAAACACCGAAAGAACCCGCAGAGCCGACGCCGGAGGAACTGAAGGCTGCGGAAATCGCAAATGTCAGAGCACGCGTCGATGAGGGACTGCGCATTCTGGAGGAGCGACAGAAGGAATGCACCGAACTGGAGGCGAATCAGCCGGATCTGTTGGCAACACAGGAGCGCTGGAGCGCTTACTACGCCGAAAAAACAGGAGAAGTATCCATCCCGTTCACGCTGATCGCAGAATATGCGGAAGAACTTCTCAAAGATCCGGCGAAGCAGATCGACTTTTCCAACAAAGAGCTTTATGAAGAAAGAGTGGAATCGGAGATCATCGCGCTCGGCAATCAGAAGATCCCCCGCAACATGATTGCCCCTTACCTCTACGAAGCAGTCAAGAACAGCATGCCGGAAGATGAATTTGAAAGAATGTGCGCAGAGCCGGATTACTACCACCTGTACTTCCTGGACGGCGCGATCGGCATTGTCCGCGATGAAGATACAAATGAGATCAAGCAGACGCTTCTGCTGATGCCGGAACGCATGAATCTGATCCCCGCGGCGGAGTGCTCTGCAAATCTGGCATACGCTCTGGAAGCGCTCAACATGGGTGTTTATACGGATACAGCAGCACTTGCATTCCGCGGCATCACAAACATCGCGTGGGCAAACAATCAGCGCTTCCATGCACTCATGCAGATCGAAATGGCGATGACAGAAATGGGACTGTGGAATGTCAGCGATGACACTGCTGTGCTTGGCGTCGATCAAATGCCGGACGATATCGCGGCGATTCCGATCGGTCAGCGATTCAATTTCATCAGCGAGCAAATCGTGAATCTGTTCGCGGGCGATGATGTCTATGTCGTTCCGTCAAAGGAACAACGAGACACACCGCTGTTTACCGTCATTCAGGAGACAAACGGAAACAACGGCGAACAGGGCGATACGATTTCTTTTGAGACCGATGTCACGCCGGACGGTATCGAGCTGATCCGTTCGGGCAATGATCTCTATATCAATGATCCCGTCAACGAGCGCTATCTCTACATTCCCGGAGAATTTGCATCGGATGCGACAAACCGCATCGAACATCTCAGGTTCAAGGACGGCACTGTTCTGGATTATCAGGATATCCTCTGGCGCGTCAACTGTTTCATCGGCACAGAGGAAGCGGACGAATACACCGGCTATCCGGAAGTGAACCGCATCTTCGGCAAGGGCGGCGACGATACGCTGACCGGATTATACGGCACGAACTATATCCTCGGCTATGACGGAAACGATACGATCAAGGGCGGCAACCCCGGTGCGATCTTCCACGACGGCGAACCGAACTATCTCTACGGCATGGACGGCGATGATTCGATGACAGGCGGCGGAAGCGATGACTTCCTGTACGGCGGAAAGGGCGACGATCTTCTGGTCGGCGGCCCGCAGGATGATGTGTTCTACTATGCGCTCGGCGACGGGAACGAGACTGTTGACGAGACAACAGGCAAATTCACATACCCCTACGGCGGCAATGACTACCTCGTGTTCGGTGAGGGCATCGAACCGGAAGATGTGCATGTCTCTTTCTCCGATACCGAGGGCACCTATGCATTCGTGCTGCATATCATGAAGACCGGCGAAACTGTCACACTGACCGGCAATATGTATTCCGGCATCTCTCCGGTATTCCCGATCGAGAATATCCTCTTTGCAGATGATACCGTCTGGACGCGTCAGGAGCTGCTGGAGCTGACCTGCACACTCTACGGCACGGATGAGGACGACAAGCTGACCGCGCGGGTAGACGGCGATGCAGAATTTCGGAAAGACTACACGGCAAATATCACGCTTTACGGCTACGCCGGCAATGATGAGGTGCTCGGTGCAGGCGGCGCGGATACGCTGTACGGCGGCACCGGCGACGATTACCTCAGCGGCAGAAACGGCGACGATACCTACTACTATTTTGCAGGCGACGGCGATGATATCATTGACGAGCAGAAGGGCAGAGGCGTCTATCCCTACGGCGGTCACGACGTCGTGATCCTCGGCGAGGGCATCAATCCGGATGAGGTGACGGTCATCCTCTCGCTGGACGGCTATTCCTTCACGCTCCGCTTCGATGCAGCCGGCGGTTCGATCACCATGCCCGGCAGTCAGGAATCCGGCTTCTCGAACATATTCCCGGTCGAGGAGATCCGGTTTGCGGACGGCACGGTCTGGGAAGGCGTGAATGCGCTGATCGAACGGCAGGTCATCATGGCAACAGACGGCGACGATGTATTCAGCGATACCGGCGATGACGATATCATCTACTGCGGCAAGGGCAATGATACGATCCGCGGCAAGACCGGCGATGACGTCTTCATTTACGAATACGGCGACGGCTATGATAAGATGACGGATTATTCGATCTGGGGCGAATCCGATGACACGCTGCAATTCGGCAAGGACATTACGCCGGATGAGGTCTATGCAGAAAAGCTCGGTGACTACTGGACACTGTATGTCCGCGACATGACCGGCAGCGTTTCGATCTACGGCATCGAAAACATCGTCTTTGCAGACGGCACTGCATGGAAGACTGCAGCGCTTGCGGATACTGCAAAATCCGTTGAGTCGTTCTGCTCCAAGCTCACCGGCGATGCAAACGGCGACGGAAAGCTCACGGTTGCCGACATCGTCTGCGTGCATCGCTATCTGTTCGGCGGCACGATCCTGCCGAACCACAGAATGGCGGACTGCAGCGGCGACGGCATCATCAATGCGCTGGATCTCACGATCCTCAAGCGTCTGGTGCTCGCACAGGCACAGGAATGAGCCGCGCATACCGCTCAAAACGAAGAAGCTCCCCGCACATGGGGAGCTTCTTTTGTCTGTGTCTGCAAAAAATCATGTCATCTGCTCGGCGCTTGCATACTTGCTGCGGCGGATCACCATTGCCAGCAGCGCACATGCGGCTGCAAATCCCAGCTCGATCAGCAGGCATACAGAGACCTGATGCCCGTCAAACGGCTTGTTGCCGCAGATCAGATCGTTCGCCTGCACATACCAGTATGCCGGCAGAAATCTTGCGGCTGCCGCAACGCCGTCGCTGAGCCAGTCCATCGGCACGAAAATACCGCACAGAAAGCTCATGCCGACGCCGAGCAGCTGCGCCATAAGATTGACAGCCAGCTCCGGCGGCTGAAAGCTTGCGATCAGAACGGCGATCGCTGCCGAGATCATCGCGAACAAAAAGCTGTTGAGCACCGCAAGCCACGCCCTGCCGGAGACCGCGCCGAACATCACAGCGCCGGCAGCCATAAACACCAGCCAGACTCCTGCCACAAGCAGCGCACTGCCGAGAATGATCTGCAAAGAGTATGCGGTCGGTCGGATGCTGGAACAGTTCGTGCGGTAGCGCAGCTTTTTCTGTCCCAAAGCCAGCAGCACCGGACACAGCACCTCGATCAGCACGGACAGCAGAATATACGGCAGATACCGGAAATAATCGCTGAAATGTGCCGGCAGATCCGAACCGGACGCATCTGCATCAAAGTGCCTGACCGTGACCGCAGTTTCCTGCGTCAGGACGGATTCCGTCCGGCTGATCGCTTCGGAAAGCGGCTTTCCGCCGGACTGATAGGCGCTGACCGTGTTCAGATATTCGGTCAGGAGCTGCTCCATCATGACATTCTCATAATTCTCGTGCATGTAGTAATTCGTGAACAGATCGTTATAATCGCCCGCATGCAGTTTTTCGGCATAGCCCTTTTTGATCGCCATGACATAGCTGATCTCCGAATCCCAGCCCATGTAGACCGTATCCTTGATGCGGTCGATATCCTGTTCCAGTTCTTTCAAATTCTGTCTTTTGCCGATATATGCTTTGAGTGCGCGGCTTTCCGGCGTGTCGTCCTCATCATAGACCACAACGCCGATCTTTTTGCCCTGAAAGACCTGCATGCCGTTATTGGCGGCGGAATTGGTCATGAGCACCGTAATCACCAGAAAGATCACGATATAAATGATGCCGGCAGGCAGCTTTGCCCGCATGACCTTGGTGAACGCATTAAAGACTTGCATATTTCTTTCTCCTTGACATGACGAATCCGAGCACGACCAGCACAACGGTCATCGCGGTCATCGTGAGCGCTGCGCGGCTCCAGCGGCGGTAATCGCTGTCGATATTCAGATAGTAGAGGCTGTCGGTGATGAGTGCGGTCGGATTGATCCGGTTGAACCACGGCGCGATGCGGTCGATGATGCTTTTCATGTTGCCGACCATCAGACCGCTGCAAAAGCAGCAGAACATCGAAACAGCAAAGCAGATGCCGTTCTTGGTACCGGTCTGGAATCTGCCGATCGAGCCGATGCAGAATCCGAATGCCAGACCGAGTATGCCGCCGAGCATCGCGGTCAGATAGATCATGCCGAGCCTGCTGCCGAGATCCACCTTCAGCACGAAATGCAGAAAGCTGACGGCGATCGCCATGCAGGCCGCCTGCACGAGCATGCTGCCGAGCAGACTTGCACCGATACTGACGGATTTCGGCGTCGGCGAGCAGCATTTCCGCGCGCCGAGCTTCGAGAGATTGCCCTGATTCTGGATCGTGATGTGCAGCCCCGTGATCGAGCCGAACATCGCGACCATTGCCAGCAGATTCGTGAAATAGACCGCTGTATAGTCGGAATTGCCGTCCGTCAGCGGCAGATCGGTGACAGGCTTCCATTCGGCGTACATGCTTTCGACCACCGCGGGAACTGCTGCGGGATCATCGGCAGCGCATTCCATGATGACGGCGCGGTTTGCATTGTACTGCTCTGCAAAGCTGCGGAGCATCGTCTGCTCCAAGCCCTCTCCGGTGACGTCAAGCGACAGTCTGCCGTCCGCTTTCAGGATGCCCTTGACCTGATCGTCACGCAGCAGCGCATCCGCCTCGTCCGCGCTGACATACTGCACCTTCAGCAGCGCGTCCGCACCATCCGAGACAGCATCGAGCACCTGATGCAGCGCGGGATCTGCCTGCATCTCCACAACGGCGCACGGGATCGCCGAAAACGAATCCACCTTTTCGTAGATGCTGCCGAATGCGATCTTGAACACCGTGCCGAGAAACATCGGAAACAGGATCAGCCAGATGATCAGATCCTTGACGCGCAGTGTCGAAAACAGTTCATATTTCAGATTGTGCAGAAACATGTCAGTCCTCCTTGTCCCGCAGCGATTTTCCGGTGATTTCGAGGAAAACGTCATTCAGCGTCGGCAGCTCCGTATACACCCGTCCGACACTCAGGTCATGCTTGCGCAGAACGTCCAGAATCCGGATGAGATTGTGCTTGCCGCCGGAGCAGCGTACCGTAAAGCGGTCGTCCTGATAGGCAGTCTCATAGACATGCGGCAGATCTTCGATCTCCCTGCGCACCGCATCGGGCAGCTCCAGGATCTCAATGGTGACGGTCTCGGTATTCTTGATCATGCGCTTGAGCTCATCCTTTGTGCCCTCTGCGATCTTTCTGCCCTTGTCCATGATGACGATATGCGTGCAGAGCTGCTCCACCTCCTCCATGTAATGCGAGGTGTAGATGACAGTCGCGCCGTTTCGGTTCAGCTCCGCGATGCCTTCGAGGATCCTGTTCCGGCTCTGCGGATCGACCGCAACGGTCGGCTCATCCAGAATGATCAGCCGCGGCTTGTGGGCAATGCCGCACGCGATATTCAGTCTCCGGAGCAGACCGCCGGAAAGCTTCTTCGGACGGAACTTCACAAAATCCTCCAGTCCCACAAACCGGATCGCGTCCTCGACATACTGCTTCCGCTTTTTCCGGTCCGGAATGTACAGTCCGCAGAAATAGTCGATATTCTCATAGACCGTCAGCTCGTCGAACACCGCAACGTCCTGCATGATAATGCCGATCTGCTGCTTGATGTCATAGGCAGTCGGGGACATCTTTTTCCCGAAGATCTCGATCTCGCCCTTGTCATACGCAAGCAGGGACAGCAGGCAGTTGATCGTTGTGGTCTTGCCGGAGCCGTTCGGGCCGAGCAGACCGAAGATCTCGCCCTCCTGTATTTCCAGACTGAAATGATCGAGCGCGATCAGATCGCCGTAACGCTTCACCATATTTTCGAGCTTGACAACTGTTTCTGCCATGTTGATACTCCTTTCGCAGAACGGGCTTATTTTGTTCTGATATGATTATAGCAGAAACAAATGTCATTTACCAGTGTCCGGAATCAGTTTGTGACATGACAAATGTCATATCCGCGCGCATCAGGGTTGCAAATTCGGCGCGTCCATGTTATAATAGTACCGGTAAAACGGTTCTGACGAACAAATTTGCAAATGCAGAGGGGGGGGAGCACATGGACGGACTGTCGGAAAAACTGGTCGTTGCGCTGATCTGCATGATCGGCTTTTTTACGGCAAACAGCCTGACTGCTCCGGTGGCGCTGCTGCTGATGTATTTCTGTCTGTCGGCTGCCGTCATCCTGATCCCGCAGAAGTACAGCGCAGTCTCCGCGGGACTGATCGCGGCAGGCGCGGCTGCCGGACTGCTGTTCCCGCTCGCGCTCTGCGCACTGCCGCTGCTGCTCTATGACGCGCTAACGCTGAAAAAATGGTGGCTCGTCCTGCCGGCAGTTCCCGCACTGGGCATGGCAGGGCGGAATCTGCTCACCGCGCAGTATCTGACAATTGCGGTCGGCATTGCGGCAGCGCTCCTGCTCTACCGGCGCATTTCGGTGCTCACCGGTCAGGTCGGCAGGCTGACCGCGCTGCGTGATACCGTCACGGAGCGGAATCTGCTGCTGACCGACCAGAATCTGAAAATGGCAGAAATGCAGGATACGGAGATCCGCCTCGCGACGATGAAGGAGCGCAACCGCATCGCCCGCGAGATCCATGACAACGTCGGGCATATGCTGACGCGCGCACTCCTGCAGGCGGGTGCGCTGACGGTCATCAATCAGGATGAACAGATGAAGGAGCCGCTCAACGGCTTGAAGGATACGCTGGACACGGCAATGACCAGCATGCGTGAAAGCGTGCATACGCTGCATGATGATTCGATCGACCTGAAAAAGGTGATCGAGGACAGCATCGCGGCGGTACAGGATCGCTTCACCGTCCGGCTGGATTACGACATCAGCGACCGCGCGCCCGGCAGCGTCAAGCTGTGCATGGCGGGCATCATCAAAGAGGGACTTTCCAATGCAGTCCGGCATTCGGACGGCGACCGCATTCTCATTGTTCTGCGCGAGCATCCCGCATTCTATCAGCTCGTGATTGAAGACAACGGGCATTGCAGCGCGATCACGGAAACCGGCATCGGGCTCAAAAATATGAAGGACAGAGCGGAAGGCATCGGCGGGCAGATCAGCTTTACGCCCTCGGAAAACGGATTCCGCATTTTCGCATCTGTACAGAAGGAGAATTTATGAAAATCGTCGTGATTGATGATGACAAACTGGTCGCGATCTCGCTGAAAACGATCCTCGAAGCGACCGGACGGATCACCGTCGCCGCAATGGGCAGCAGCGGTGCAGAGGCGATCCGGCTCTATGAAGCAGAAAAGCCGGATGTCATGCTGATGGACATTCGCATGGACGGCATGACCGGTCTGGAAGCCGGCGAGCAGATCCTCAAAGCATCGCCGGACGCAAAGCTGCTGTATCTGACGACCTTTTCCGATGATGAATACATCGTCAAGGCATTGCGCATGGGTGCAAAGGGCTACATTCTCAAGCAGGATTTCGAGGGCATCGCACCGGCGCTGGAAGCCGTCATGCGCGGACAGAGCGTCTTCGGCGAGACGATCATTTCGCGGCTGCCGGAGATGATGAAGCAGCCGGAAACCTATGATTATGCAGCACACGGCATCAGCGAAAAGGAGCGCGAGATCATGGAACTGGTCGCGGAAGGGCTCAGCAACAAGGAGATCGCGGCGCGGCTCTGCCTCGGAGAGGGCACTGTCCGCAATTATGTGAGCGAGCTGCTCGACAAGCTTTCTCTGCGCGACCGCACCCAGCTTGCCGTCTACTATTATACAGAGGTCAAAGCGTAACAAACCCGCATCCGTATCAGGCTCCCCCGAAAAAGGGGAGCTTCTTTTGCAGTTTTCGTACCCCAAAAAAATTTTTTCGGAAAAAGTGTAATGCGGCATGTGTGTTTGGTGTCTCTCAATTTGAAGCCGCTTCAAAACCGAACCGAAAGGATGTTGATCACGTTGGATGACAAGGAACTCATAGGGCTGTACTTCGACCGGAATGAACAGGCGGTCGCCGAGACACAGCGCAAATTCGGCGGATATCTCTATACCATTGCGCATAATATCCTCGGCAGCGTACAGGACGCAGAGGAATGCGTCAATGATGTTCTGATGCGTCTGTGGGATCACATCCCGCCGGCAAATCCGGAGAATGTGTATGCGTATTTCGCATCTGTCGCACGATCCGTCGCGACAAAGCGCTATAAGATGAAGCACGCACAGAAACGCGGCGGCGGAGAGACAACGCTCGTGCTCGACGAACTGCATGACTGCTGCACCGATCCTGACACGGTGGAACAGCACATCGACAGAATGGCACTTCAGGAAACGATCACCGAATTTCTGGAGACATTGAAGCCCGAGCAGCAGACGATCTTTGTCCAGCGCTACTGGTACGTCTGCTCGATCGAAGACATCGCGGAAGACCTCGGCATTTCCAGATCCAAGGTATCTGTCACACTGATGCGCACACGCCAAAAGCTTCGGAAACATCTTGAACAGGAGGGATTCTTATGAAGCCGATCGACATTTTTGACGCAATGGAAGGCATTCCGGATCAGATCATTGACGCCGCAAAACCGAGCAGGCTCAAGCACGGAGAATCCCGCAAAGCCGCAGTCAAACAGGTTCCCGAAGCGAAAACAGCCGGCAGCGAACAGCGCCGCCGCAATGCTGCTCCGGACCGCCGCGGCGGAAAGGAAAAAATCCGTATGAGCACCAAACAATCAGTCTGGCAGCGCATTACAACCGGCTTTGTCGCAGCTGCCGCATGCGCCGTCTTCGTCGGAAGCGGCTGGTTTATCGTTCAGCAGGCAAAGCAGAATCGGCAGCAGATCTCTGACAGCGAATCGAAAGCCGTCCAGAATTTCCTCGGCGGTCTGGGCACGGTCCATGCTGCCGGCAGCACAAAACTGATGTACGACAATGACAATGTCTATTTCATGGACGCTGTCTATCAGACCGCACGCGGCGGCAATGAGACCGGCACCGTGCAGGAGCGCAAGGCAAGCGATGTGCTGTGGGACGGCGAGCAGTTCTACCGCGCAGAGGGCAGCGCGCTTTACCGCATCGACATGCAGGGCAATCATATCGGCGAGACACCGTTCTACACGATCGACATGGATGCGGTGCAGACGCAGGTCGGAACAGAGATCGCAGATACGATTTACTGCGATGTGCAGAAACTCGCGGACGGGTATTACAGCATCTCCTATTCGGTCTCGACCGCATCGGAACAGACCGTCAGCCCCAATTATAAGATCTTTTCCAGCATTTATCAGCCGGAAACCGGCGAGCAGAAAGCCATTCCGTATGACATGCTCTCTGCACCGATATTCGTCACGGACGGAAAAGACATTGCAATTGTCGAATCAAACGGCGGCATTTCCCGCGTCACGCCCGATCCGGTCGAGATCAGGTCGCTCGGCACGATCGGCACTTCGTATTCTGCATACACGGTCGCAAACGGCTGCCTGTATTATCTCACAGACGTCACAGAGCAGGAATACTTCAAGACGATGATACGCAGCGATATCCAGCCCGATCCTTCGGCTTATGAGAAGTATTCTGACACAGCGCATCAATTCCGTTACAGCAAGGTCAGCCTCACACCGTCTGCATCCGATGATGCACAGGCAGAGGATGCACCGTTTGCATTGACCAATCCGGGCGATGCGGAAGCAGAAGTAATTCTTGACAACGCGGATTTCAAGCATTTCGTTGCCGATCACGGCAAGATCTATGCGCTGACCGACGGCGGTGCCAAGCTTGTCTGCGCAGATCCGGACTGGACAAATGTCGAGGAGATCTGCGATTTCCGCAGCGGCATGACCGATGCATTCAGCAGCGCGCTGCAAAAGGCTGTCAAGGGCGACTTCTCCAATGCAGAGATCGTCGCAGTCGATGAGAACTATGTTCTGGTCAGCTTTGCCTATCAGAATCCTGTCTTCGGCTATGCGCTGATCGACCGCAGTACCGGTAAAACATATCTTTACACGCTGCCCGATTCCGCCGATGCAGATGCAGAAAACACCGCACAGACCACCGCTGCACAGCAGACAACCGTTCAGCCTGCCGTGACGACCGCAGCTGCGACCGCGCAGACCACCGGCACACAGCAGACGACCGCGCAGACTTCCGCCGCAACGACTGCCGTTACCACTGCTTCCGCAGATTGGCAGAACAGCAGTGAAAATATCTTCGGCGGCACCGGCGACCTGTTCCCCGTGGACTGGGATGAACACGGCAGCATTGCGCTTTACCGCGATGAAAACGATTTCTATTTCTATGATATCAACGGCAGCGGCGGACAATGGTACCGCTGCCCGCTGACAGGCGGCGAAAAAGAACCGGTTCCTGCGCGCATCAACGGTGCGCCTGCACCCTCTGAGCCGTTCATCTCTGACGGCAAATGTGTCTACACGAGGGATCTGACCATAGTTGACGACGCCGGCATTTACACGCCGCTCAACACTGCGGAAGTGCAGAATTATCTGCGCACGCTGAATGATTCGGCAAATAACGGCATGCATTATATCTGCGATTATATCTGGAATATCAAGGATCGCTATTTTCTCACAATCACGGGAACAGATCAGGCTGGCAATATCAGCACCATCGAAGTGTGGACGGATTCGACCGGCATAATCCTCTCCCATGAGCCGGCACCGGCAGGCATTCAGCTCTACTTCTGCAACGCGGAGCAGACAGAACTGTACGCGATCATGAATCAGGAGCTCCATGTCAGAACATGCCCCGGCGATCCGATCGACGACCTGCCGGATCCGACCGCATACGGAAAGATCAAAGATGCTTATGTCAGTGCGGATTCCGAATTCTATTACACTGCGGATCAAGGGCTTTATACCCGCGTGAACGGACAGCCGGTACAGCTGACAGAACGTCCGCTCGTCAGACCGAATCTCACTGCCGGACCGGACGGAAGATTCTTCTATATTCAGATGGATCCGCTCAATTTCTCGGTGCGCGAATGGCTCGGCGGCACACAGGATAATGAAATCTATATGCCGAAAAACTGCACAGATGTTCATCTCTGCGGCTTTGAGTGGAACGGTTTCCGCTCCTACGCGCTCGTACTGCGGGCGGAAACGGATACCGGCACAAGCTTCCTCTTTGTCGATCCCAAAACCGGATACGTAATCAAAGAGATCCGATAACCGACAGCACAAAACACAGCAGGCAGATGCCCCGGAAAAGGGATCTGCCTGCTGATTTTTTCGTATGCAGCAAATGCGGATTTTCCGCGCTCATTTTGCCAGCAGAAGCTCCATTGTGAACACGCGCTCTGCACAGGAGATCTGCATCATGCCGCCGTATTTTTCCACGGTCTTGCGGATGTTGCCGATGCCGTAGCCGTGCAGGGACTTGTCCTCTTTGCTGGTGATGTGGCTTTCGCCGGAGAGCAGCGATTCGCAGTCCACATTCTCCCTGCAGCTGTTCGATGCGCGGATCAGGCGGTGATGACCGGTCTTTTTGCATTCCAGCCGGATGAAGCCGTCCTCTGTCTGCGACGCCGCTTCGATCGCGTTGTCCAGCAGATTCGCAAACACCGTGCAGATATCCATAGGCTTCCAGTTCAGTCCGCCGTCGATCACGCCGTCCATGCTGAACCGGATGCCGTTCTCCGACATTTTCGCAAGCTTCGAGGAGATCAGCGAATCGACCATGTCATCGCCGCTGACGACCTTCGGGGACAGCGCATTGACCTCTGTGCGCATGTCGTTGAGGTAACGCTCCGCCTCGTCGATCCTGCCCTCCTGCATCAGCATTGCGATCGCGGTCAGATTGTTCTGCACATCATGCCGGAATGCGCGGGTATCCTCCTGCGCCGCCTTGTACTGCCTTGACGCATTGAGCTCGGCTTCCAGAAAGTTCTGCTGATATGCGTTCAGTTCCTTATAGGATGCGCTGAGGCGGGTTCGCACAAGCAGCACCGGAATCATCACGATCAGCAGGAGCATGGCTGCGATCAATACGATCCGCACCGCCGGATTGCCGCCGCCGAGCTGGATTTCCTCTTTTTCCACCTGATGAAACAGTACGGTCAGCCCCCGCAGCATGAGGTAATAGGCGATCAGTGCTGCCACATCCACCTTGCGCATGCGAAGTGCCACGCCCTTCCGGTAAAAACCGTAATACAGAATCAGAACGAGCACAATCTGGAACGCACAGCGTGAGATTTCAAGCACCGCAAGATCAAATAATGATACTTCGGATAAATGCTTGCTGAACATGCCTGTTTCATTCACACCATATTGGATCAGTTCTTTCGGAATGGTGCATGCCGTGGAAAACAGCAGGAATATGCAAAAGCTGCCAATCATGCGCAGAATTGTTTTTTTCACACCGGAGCCTTTCCGAAAGGCGATCATAAAGGTCATCCACAGATACATCGGAATTGACTGCAGAATATAATAAACATCCATTGCATTGCCGTAATCTATCTCCTGCTGAAGCTTCTTCGATATGAAGCCCACTATACATCCGTATATGTACCCGCTGAAGACTTGAGAAACTGTTATGCCGATCAGAGCCACCAGATTGCCTGCACTGAACAGCAGCGTCCGCTTTTTCGATACGACGATCGCATCATCGCAGAAGCAGTGCATCAGGATTGCTATGCCCAAAAAGATCAGGACAAAATCCAGAAAATTGAAAACATAATAGATCAATGACCAGATAAGCTGTTCTATCATCAAAACGCATCCCTCCTGACAAATGAAAACAGCGCCTCGCGCAGCTTTGCCTCCTTGCTGCGGCTGACCGGCAGCACCGTGCCGTCCTCCATGACCGCCTCCTTGCCGGAGATCCGCTGCACCTTGGACAGCGAGACCAGATAGCCGCGGTGGATGCGGAAGAATCCCTCCGGCGTCAGGCGTTCCTCGTAGTCGCTCATGTTGCCGCGCACGGAATAGCTGTCCGAAGCGGTGTTGATGACCACATTCTGATTCTGCGACTCGATGAACAGGATCTCCGGCAGCCGCAGGCGCATGTCGCCCTCATCTGTCCGGATCCAGATCTGCTTTTCGTTTTCGAGCTTTTGCAGCACGCGGTCGATCACCGCTTTGACCTGTTCCGCGTCCGCGGGCTTTGTCAGATAGCGCAGCGCATTGACCTCGTAGCCCTTGATCGCGTACTCGATATGTCCGGTCAGAAAAACGATGCTGACCTCCTCGCTGAGCGCCCGCAGCTCCTCTGCCAGCGTGATGCCGTCCATTTCCGGCATCTCGATATCCAGAAAAACCAGATCGTAGGCGCGCAGCCGGAACTGCTTCAACAGGGCAGGTCCGCTCGAAAAGCTGTCCACCAGCATGTCAAGGCTCTTGTAGAGCCGGTCGGTGATTTGGCAGAAATCATCCCGAAATTTCCGCTCATCATCACAAATTGCAATTCGCATGTGAAACCTCCGTTTGTTTTTTGTCTAAAGAAAGTATACCATATATACCCGAAAAATGCAAGTACGGCAATTTGCAGTTTGCGACAGGAACTGTACCGTTCGCGACAAATTTCCCCATTTCCGGAAAATCTGTGGTATACTCCAATCATCACAGGAACGGAGGTCAAACACCATGAACAACCAGATCATTGATATGCGGGACTGCGGCGCTGATTCCGCAGAGCATTCCGATTACAAAGAAGAAAACCGCAAAGCGGCGAAGCGGATCGCAAAGGAAGCCGGAAAGATCTTCGGAGAGCCTTCCGTTGTGCAGATCAGCCGCAGAAAGAGCCGCAAGCCGATGTTCACCGCGAATGCGGACAGCCCCGAACAGGCAGAACGCCTGCTGACGCTTGCAGAACAGGCTTTCGACGCAAAGGGCTTTGTCTTTGCAAAGCGCGGCAAGGATAAAAACTGCGTGTGCTGGGCGATCATCACTGTGATCGAGGACGGCATGATCGGCAAAAAGGTGCAGCGGCACTATGAACTGACGGCTCTGGAAGCTGCGGCAGGTCATGAGGACGATCTGCCGGCGCTGGAAGAAGAAGTCATCCGGATCCTGCGCGATCAGATGCTGCTCTCCAACAGGGTGCAGAAGGCGCAGATCGGCGAGACCGTCTTTACGCAGAAGGAAGTCGAGCAGGATGTCAAGACCGTGAAGCTCAATTCCCCGAACTTCTGGATCGCTGTTTCGCTGGCGCTGTGCATGGGCATGCTCACAAAGAACTTCGGACTTGCGATCCTCTACTATCTGATGTTCTCAAACCTCGATTTCACCGGCGAAAAATCCAGAAACAAGCAGAATACAAAAGAAACTGAAACCGATCATAAGGAGAATCTGTCATGACAAGCGAACGTATCTACCGCATTATTGCAAGCATCGGCATCTGCGCATCTCTGATCGCGCTGATCCTGAACATCATCGAAGGCAAAAGCATCGGCAGCAATCTGATCCTTGCAGGCTGCATCTGCGCATGCAGCGGCTGCCTGTTCACGCGAAACGCACAGAACAAGAAACAGGATGATAATCACAACAGAAAGGATGAGCACCATGAATGAAAAGCGTCTGCTCCGCGGCATCGCAATTGCCGGAATCGCAGCATCGGGCTTCTCGCTGATCGCTTCGATCGTCACCGGACACGAGATCAGCGATACCCTCATCTGGCTGTGCTGCATCATGACATGCCTCGGCTTTCTTTCTTCTGAAAAGAAATCCGGACAAAAAGGATCCGGCACGCAGCAGCATTAAGGCATCGCACCGACAGCAGCATCATCCGAAACATGATGCTGAAAACCGGCAATTCAGAACGCATAAAACTGCGTTGCAAATTCTGCACAAAAATGAATCATTCCCGCAATTACTGCTTGCAGATCCCGCATATCTGCAAGAAAAACAGCGCTCCGGCTTTTCACCGGAGCGCTGTCTTGTTCATTTGAACTGCGGGACAATTTTTCTGTATCAGAGCTCGACCTTGAACTCGTCGCCGCCCTCGCCGTTGATCGTGAAGTAAGCCGCATTTTCTTCCGGCTTGACATACACTGCAAATTCCGTAACGACCTTTCTCTTGTGCACGGATTTATACTGCTTGAGCAGCTTCTCCGCGATGCCGCTGATATCATAATCCTTGCCTTCGACCTGCACGATCGTTTTGATCACGGTCTCAGCCTTCTTCGCAGCCTTCTTTGCAGCAGGTGCTTTCTTTTCAGCAGTCTTTGCAGCAGCGGGCGCCTTCTTCTCAGCGGTCTTCGCAGCTGCCGGTGCTTTCTTTGCGGCAGTCTTTTTTACAGCGGTTTCTTTCTTCTCAGCAGTCTTCTTTGCGGGTGCTTTTTTTTCAGCAGCTTTCTCTGCCATGTGAAGCACATCCTTTCCTAACAAAATTTCGGCATTCCAGCCATTTGCATTATAGCATATCTTTCGCATATTGTCAAGTGATTTTGCAGTTATCAGGCGCATTTCTGCGAAATTTGTTCTGTTTTTTCCGGTGTTTCTCCGCAGATAACGGAAAGCGTATAAAAAAAGTACATTTTTCGTCCCCATTCTGTGATTTGTTACAGCTTTCCGGAATGTTTTTTCCAATATAAATGTATCACGGATCCTGCCTGACCGCTTCCTGCATCTGCTGCACGACAGTCTCATACCGGAGCACGCCGCCTGCCGCCTGCGGACAGTCCGCGGGGTTCCATGCATGCGTGTCTGCGATCGCAGCATCATCGCAGAGGAACATCGCATGTCCGTCCGCATCCGCCGTGTCGTCCCATGTGCAGTCCGTGTGATACCAGCTGCCGTCCAGATACACCAGATTCCATGCATGCGGGAGCGCCCTGCCGTCCGGAAGCTGCACCGTCCCCGCAAGGATCCGCACCGGGATCCCGGCGGACTCCAGCAGCAGTGCATAGCCCTCGGCATACCCCGCACAGCTCGCCCGCCCGTTCATCCATGCGCCGTATGCACTGCCGCAGTCCGGCGCATCCGCATCGTAGCAGCATGCCGCGCAGAGCCGGTCATGCGCTAGCAATGCCTGCACCGCTGCGGGGAAATCCGCCGTGCTCTCCGCCCAGTCTTCCGCATATGCCGAAAGCGCCTGCTTTTTTTCGCGCACATGCGCCGGCAGATCCGTGTACACCGCCGAAAGATGCAGCCGGTTCCCCTGCCGCGTCCATGTGACCGTATCCAGCAGCGTCCGCGCAAGCACATGCCCCTGCACCGCCGCCGCGATCCGCTGTTCGGTCTCCGGAAAAAGTGCATCCGGCATGCTGACTTGCAGCGCTGTCTCCGACTGCATCAGCATGTCCGCTGCCGCGCCGGTCAGCTCTGCGCCGGTCTGCACCGTCCGCACAGGCAGCACAGCCGGCGGATCCGGTTCCGGATGCTGCCCGCAGCCCGTCAGCATGCAAACTGTCAGCAGCAGCACGGTTTTCCGCATCATACCGCTCCCCTCATTCTCCCGCCGTCCGGCGCGCAGTGCTTCGTCAAACCGCTTAAAAATGCAGGCGCAAAGGCGAATGTTTTGTGCACCTGTTCATTTTTTGCGTTTTGCTATTGCCAAACGATCGAAAATAGTGTAAAATAATGCTATATGGAATGATGCCGCATCATTCAATTTCAAGCTGTTTCTTTGGAGGTAAACACATGATTTCTGCAGGTGATTTTCGCAACGGCATGACCTTTGAAATGGACGGTCAGGTTGTTCAGGTTATCGAGTTCCAGCACGTAAAGCCGGGCAAGGGCGCTGCTTTCGTCCGCACCAAGTATAAGAATGTTATTACCGGTGCTGTCGTCGAAACTTCCTTCAACCCGACTGCGAAGTTCCCGACCGCTTTTGTTGAGCGCAAGGATATGCAGTACAGCTACAACGACGGCGATCTGTTCTACTTCATGGACATGGAGACCTATGAGCAGATCCCGATCAGCAAGGACGTCATCGGCAATGCGCTTGATTTCGTCAAGGAGGAGGAGATCGTCAAGGTGCTGTCCTACAAGGGCAATGTCTTCGGCATCGAGCCGCCGTTCTTCGTCGAGCTGACCGTCACTTCCACCGAGCCGGGCGTCAAGGGCAATACCGCGACCAACGCAACCAAGCCGGCAGTCGTTGAGACCGGTGCTGAGATCCGCGTGCCGCTCTTCATCAACGAGGGCGACAAGATCCGCATTGATACCCGTACCCGCGAGTACATGGAGCGCGCATAATCTGACGCTCCCCCCGATTCCGCTTGCGGAACAAACTGTTTTGTGAGAAAGGATAATCATCATGAAGCTGACTGAGAAAATCGCTTATATGAAAGGTCTTCTGGACGGCATGGAGCTGGACGGCTCCACCAAAGAGGGCAAAGCCATTCTGCAAATGGCAGAGGTCATGGAGGAAATGGGCGTGTACATCGACGATCTGCAGTCGCAGGTCGATGAACTGACCGAGCTCTGCGACCTGCTGGATAAGGATCTCGGTGAGGTGGAAACCGATCTCTACTGCGATGATGATGATGACATCGAATTCGGCGATGATGACGACGAGGACGATGACTTCGCGCTGGGAGAGGTTCTGCCGGCTGACTATGATGATTTTTCCTATGATGACGACGACGAGGACTTCGATGAGGTCCAGTATGTCGTCAACTGTCCGAGCTGTGACGAAACCGTCAACCTCAGTGAGCGTCAGCTCGAGGAGGGCAGCATGATCTGCCCGCACTGCGGTGAGCTGCTCGAATTTAACTACGACAACATCGAAGCCGATTTCGCTGCCGATGCAGAGGATGAAGCGGAAGATGATGCCGAATCCGAAGAAGATGAGGGCGACGCTGAATAAGCTGATCCCGCATCCGTCACAATTGTTTCAGGGCGAGGTGTAATTCCTCACCGGCGGTCAGAGTCCGCGAACTGCTGATGCTCTATGTTTTTATGCTGATGCAGCTGAACCGGTGAAATTCCGGTACCGACGGTTACAGTCCGGATGGAAGAAACAGATTGTTCAGTCTGTGCCGCTGACGGTACAGCTGCGGCAAATGCCGTTTATCACTGTGACAATCTCCGCCCGTGAAGCGTTCTGTTTCACGGGCGGTTTTCTTCTGCAAGAAGCCTTTGATCTTCTGTCAGAAAGGAAAGATTTACATGAAAAGATCCGCCGCTGCTGCTGCCCCGCTGACTGCTCCGCAGCAGTCCTCTGCCGTTGTCAGACTGACCGTTCTTGCGCTGCTGAGCGCGATCGGCTACGTCTCCATGCTCTTTATCAAGATCCCGGTCGTCGGATTTCTGAGCTATGAGCCGAAGGATATCTTCCTCACGCTCGCCGGTTTCCTCTACGGTCCGCTTGCCGCACTCGCCTGCTGCATCGTGACGGGCTTGCTGGAGCTGTTCGTCAGCTCGACCGGTCTGATCGGCATGATCATGAATATCATCGCAAGTGCAGCATTTGCATGCACCGCTTCGATCATCTATAAGAAGCGCCGCGATATTTACGGCGCCGCGCTCGGTCTCGTGTGCAGCGTGGCTGTCATGACCGTCTGCATGCTGCTCTGGAACTATCTGATCTCGCCGCTTTACATGGGCATTTCCCGCGCCGAGATCGTGCCGCTGCTGACCACAATGTTCCTGCCGTTCAATCTGCTGAAAGCCGGCATCAATGCCGCGATCACCATGCTGCTCTACCGCACATTCCTGCGCGTGCTGAAACTCTGCGGCTTCCCCGTCACCGATCACAGTGCCGAGAAAAAGTCCTCGGTCGTGCTGATCGTTGCGCTGTCGGCAGTGCTGCTGGCAGTCTGCGTCGGCGTTGTCATTTACCTGAACCGCGGATGATCACGGCAGTCCCGTACTCTCCGCATAGGCTTCCCGCAGCAGCGAAAGCGCGCGCTTTTCGATGCGGGAAACATAGGAACGGCTGATGCCGAGCGCATCTGCGACTTCCCGCTGCGTCTGCGCTGCATAGCCGAACAGCCCGTATCGCCGCGCGATCACCGTCCATTCCCGTTTGTCCAGACGGGTTTGCAGAAAGTGATAGAGCTGTTTTTCCTGCATAGACTGCTCGACCTGCGCTTCGAGGTCAGCGCCGTCCGGCATGATGTCCAGCAGCGTCAGCGCATTGCCGTCTTTGTCATATTCCAGAGGATCGTCGAAGAACACTTCTCCGGCGGTCTTCTTTTTTGCACGGTAATGCATCAGGATCTCATTTTCAATGCATCTGCTTGCATATGTCGCAAAGCGCGCACCCTTTTCCGGCTGGAACGAGCCCGCCGCTTTCATCAGACCGAGCGTTCCGATTGAGATCAGCTCATCCTGCTCGCGGTCGGGCGAGTAGAATTTTTTTGTCATATGCGCGACCAGCCGCAGATTGTGCGAAATGAGCTTCTGCCGCGCGGCATCGTCCCCTGCCGCAAGCTGTTTCAGGCATTCCGCTTCCTCTGCGCGGCTGAGCGGCGGCGGAAAGGCTGCCGCATGATCCACATGGAGCAGAAAAAACGTCATCTGCCCGAACAGTCCCGAAAGAAATGAAAACATCGCAACACCGCCTTTTTGTTCATGCATATGCAATCGCAGACGGAATTATGCCTTTCGGGTTCAAGCTATCCCACAGCAGGGAGAATGTGCGCAGATACATGTTTTCATCAGAGCGGATTGGATGCGGGGACTGCCTGCTGTTCGATCGCGAGAACGCCGTTCCGCACACAGAGCTGCCTTGTGCCGCCGCGCTTTTGCAGCAGACTGTCCGCGAGCAGCGGCTCCGCAAGCTGCGTCAGTGCCGTGCGGATCGCCCGCGCCCCGCCGTGTGCCGTGTCCGCCTGTTTCAGCAGCATTTCCTCGGCTTCCGGCGTCCATGTCAGCGCCGTTCCGCAGGCTGCCGCACGCGCTGCCAGTTCGCCGAGCCGCAGCCTTGTGATCTGCGTGAGGTCGGAGTCATTCAGCGTCCGGAACACGATCGCGGCATCGAGGCGGTGCAGCAGCTCCGGCTTCATCGTCCGGCGCAGCACGCTGAGCAGCCGTTCCCGCCCCGTGCTGTCCCCTGCTGCGGGATCCGCAAAGCCGATGACGCCCGTTTGCAGCTGCTCCGCGCCGAGATTCGAGGTCAGGATCAGCAGACACTCCGAAAAATCCGCAGTTACGCCGCTGCTGTCCGTGAGCCTGCCGTCCTCTAATATTTGCAGCAGCAGCGAAAGCACATCCGGATGCGCTTTTTCCATTTCATCGAACAGGATCAGACTGTACGGCGCGCGGCGGACACGCTCCGCAAGCGACATGCCCTCGCCGTAGCCGACATATCCCGGCGGCGCACCGATCAAGCGCGCAGCTGTGTGCTTTTCCATATATTCGCTCATATCGAAGCGGATGCAGCTCCCGCCGTAGAGCGTGTCGGCAATGCAGTCCGCAAGCGCCGTTTTGCCGATGCCGGTCGCACCGAGAAAGAGGAATGCGCCGACCGGTCTGCCGCGCTTGCGCAGTCCCGCGCGGCTCCTGCGGATCGCCTGTGCAACGGCGGTGATCGCCTCGTCCTGCCCGATGACATGCCGGCGCAGTTCTTCTTCGAGATGCAGCAGGCGCTCGGTCTCCGAGGCAGTCAGTGTTTCGGCGGGAATGCCGGTTTTCTCGGTGACTGTCCGTTCAATGTCCGCCTGCCGGACAGCCGGCAGCGTATGCTCCGTCCCCTGCAAGCGCTTTGCGGCACATGCTTCATCCAGCAGATCAAGCGCCTTATCCGGCAGCGCACGGTCATGCAGATACCGCACGGAATATTCCACCGCAGCATGGATCGCATCCGCGCCGATCGTCACATGATGAAACGACTCGTATTTTTCCCGCAGACCGTGCAACATTTCGGCAGCGTCCGCAGCAGTCGGCTCAGCAACCGTCACCGGCTGAAATCTGCGGGCAAGCGCGGCATCCTTTTCGATCTGTCTGCGGTATTCCGCCTCGGTCGTCGCGCCGATGATCTGCAATTCCCCGCGCGCAAGACGGGGTTTCAGGAGATTCGCCGCGTCGATCGCGCCCTCTGCGGCGCCCGTCCCCGCGATCATGTGGAGCTCGTCGATGAACAGCAGCAGATCCGGATTCGCAGCAGCCTCGTCCATGCACGCTTTGAGCCGCTCCTCAAAATCCCCGCGGTATTTCGCGCCCGCGAGCAGCGCCGCCAGATCCAGCGACAGAATGACGCGTCCCGCAAGCGCCTGCGGCACATCCCCGCGCAGGATCCGCGCTGCCAGCCCCTCGACGATCGCCGTTTTTCCGACACCCGCCGCACCGATCAGCACAGGGTTGTTTTTGGTACGGCGCAGCAGAATCTGCATGACCTGCCGGAGCTCCTGCGCCCGCCCGATCAGCGGATCATAGCCCTCCGCGGTCATCGGATCGGTCATGTGATGCGCATAGGCGGCAAGCGCAGGGCATGCCTTGCGGTCAAACTGCGGGAATCCCGCCTGCTCTGCATCCAGTATCTGCATCTGCTGCCCGCATGCCGCCCGCAGCATGTTCAGGGAGATGCCCATGCCCCGCAGCAGCACCGATGCGCCGCACTGCTCATCGGCGAGCACCGCGCGCAGCAGCCCCTCTGAACTGACCTGCCGCAGCATGCCCGCTTCCGTCGTGCGATGCCGCTCCGCGCTGTGCAGAATCCGCAGCAGCGCCGGTGTACAGGCATCCGTACCGAGGCGGACAGGCTCGCTTTTGCCGAGCTCCTGCAAAATTGCCTGCTGAAAACGCTGGAGCGGCACATGATGCGTGCGCAGGATCGCCGCGCCGACATTGCTGCCGTCCGTGAGCATCGCGAGGATCAGATGCTCACTGCCGACAAAGCTGTGTCCGAGCGCTTCCGCCTCCTGCTTTGCCTTTGCAACGATCGCCGCTGCTTTTTTTGTGTATGCTTCCTTCTGCAAAGCCAATCCCTCCGAATCGTATTGCTGAAAATAGTATATGCAGATCTCCGCGGATCTTACGCCTGCTGTCACACATTCCGCTGTCCGGCATATCATGAGACTAGGAAGCGGAACACACCGCTCCCGATCAGCGCGCCGCGGCGATGCGGCGCACCGACTACATGCCTATGAAAAGGAGTGCTGACTATGTGCGGTAACGATTGCAACAGCTTCTGGTGGATCATCATTCTGATTCTTCTGTTCTCCATGTTCTGCAACAACGGCTGCGGCTGCAATAATGGCTGCGGCAACAACGGCTGCGGCTGCTGAACCTGACGCGCCGCTTACGGATGCCCGCTTCTCTGCTCCGGAGAGGCGGGCTTTTCCGCGAGCTGCTCCCGCAGGAGCCGGACTGCCGCATGGAGCGCGTCCACGCATTTGAGCCGCACCTCATATTTTGCAGGCTGCTCCGCAATATCGCAGGCAGATTCCGGCAATGCACCGTGCAGCAGTGCGCGGTCATCCTGCGGCAGATCAGCTTTTGCTGCCGCGGGAATACAGAGCGCCGGATACATCATGCACCACCAGTTCTGCCCGCTGCCGCTGCCGATCGAAATGCGCAACGCCTGATAATCCCCTGCCGGCAGCGTGAAATCGCCGTAGCTGCGCGCCGGAAACGGTGTCTCCCCGAATGAGACTGCAACAGGATCGCTGCTGCCCGCATCCCGCAGCGCATGCTCCGCTGTCTGCCGGATCGCAGGCAGAGACCGCCGGATCGCGTCACATGCTGCATCATAATCCGCATCCGCCGGA
This sequence comes from Clostridiales bacterium Firm_04, assembly GCA_001603005.1. Taxonomy (GTDB): domain Bacteria; phylum Bacillota; class Clostridia; order Oscillospirales; family Ruminococcaceae; genus Firm-04. Next base: position 30,809 of record LVAJ01000028.1, on the reverse strand, counting down.
ACCCAGTCCTGCAAATGCTGCATGACCGCATCGCGTACAAGCAGCTTTTCGGTCTGGTCGGATGTACGGTCGGAGTCAGCCAGAATATGCAGCCGGATGACGCCCTGTTCCAGCGCCTGCTTCGCCGCTGCCGTGTCATACAGAGATGCCGCCGCGCCCGCAAGCAGCAGAAGCAGCAGCATCCGGAACGATTGTTTCATAGATGTACCTCCTGAAATGCAAGTGCTTAGAGTATGCGCCGTTTTTGCGGGTTTATTCAGCGTTGCAGCGTTCTGCCGGACGCTGCTTTTTCGGATTGTCCATTGCATACAGAGCTTGATTTCGGATGTTTGATAATTCATTCACAATGCCTATTGCATTTTTCGCCGAAATCGTGTATAATGATATGTGGTGAAATATGCGGACTGCATATCCCGCTGAATGAGCCGGAGTGTTCCGGCGTTAATAGGAGGAATTATCAATGCTGGTATCTGCAAAAGACATGCTGAACAAGGCAAGAGACGGCAAGTACGCTGTCGGTCAGTTCAACATCAACAACCTCGAATGGACAAAGGCGATCCTGCTCACCGCGCAGGAGCTGAACTCCCCTGTCATCCTCGGTGTTTCTGAGGGCGCAGGCAAGTATATGTGCGGCTACACGACCGTCGTCGGTATGGTCAAGGGCATGATCAATGAGCTGGGCATCACCGTTCCGGTCGCGCTCCACCTCGACCACGGTACCTTCGAGGGCGCAAAGGCTTGCATCAACGCAGGTTTCTCGTCCATTATGTTCGACGGCTCCCACTATCCGATCGAGGAGAACATCGCAAAGACGACCGCGCTGGTCAACACCTGCGACGTGCTCGGCATCTCCCTTGAGGCAGAGGTCGGCGCGATCGGCGGCGAGGAAGACGGCGTCATCGGCAAGGGCGAGTGCGCAAATCCGGACGAGTGCAAGGCAGTTGCAGATCTCGGCGTGACCATGCTGGCAGCCGGCATCGGCAATATCCACGGCAAATATCCGGACAACTGGGAAGGTCTGAGCTTTGAGACGCTGGAAGCAATCAAGGCAAAGGTCGGCGATATGCCGCTCGTTCTGCACGGCGGTACCGGTATTCCGGACGACCAGATCAAGAAGGCGATCTCCCTCGGCGTTGCAAAGATCAATGTCAATACCGAGTGCCAGTGGGCTTTCCAGGAAGCAACCAGAAAGTACATCGAAGAGGGCAAGGACCTGCAGGGCAAGGGCTTCGATCCGCGTAAGCTGCTCGCTCCGGGCTTTGAGGCAATCAAGGCAAAGGTCAAGGAGAAGATGGAGCTGTTCGGTTCTGTCGGCAAGGCTTAATTTCAGGCTTTTCAGAAGGCTGTCCGGTTTGCGCCGGACAGCTTTTTTGTGTCCGCGCGGAAAGCCTTCTTGACAAAACAGGAGAAACTTGCTATAATATGCGTATATGCATGTGAAATGCAAGGACTTGCAGTTGGGAGTACAGAATCAGCATGAATCCGATCAGACCGGCTTCGGCAGCCGATGCGTCCCGCATTGCCGAGATCATCATTACGAATTACCGCGTCAACTTCTACCCGTTTTTCCGCAACGATCCGTTCTATTTCGGTGAGCTGAATGTCGTGGATATGGCTGCGGAATATGCAGAGGGAACACAGGCTTTGCAGCATACCTATGTCTATGATGACGGCGTGGTGAAGGGCGTGCTCCGCGTCTGCGGCGACGAGGTCGAAAAGCTTTATGTCGAGCCGCAGTTTCAGTCGCAGGGCATCGGCGCGGCGCTGCTGGAATTTGCTGTTTCGCAGATGCAGGTCACGAACCTCTGGGCGCTGGAATACAACAAGCGCGGCATTGCGTTTTACAGCCGGCACGGTTTTCTGCCGAACGGCGAAACCATGATCGAAGATGAATGGGTACCGCTGATCCGGCTCGTCCGGCAGCCCGACAGCAAGGAGCAAATCGTATGATCCGCCTGACAAAGGATGCTTATTCTGATGCGCTTGCGGCAATTGATCCGCAGAGCTGCGGCGCGGTCTATCCGCTCTCCGCTGCATCCGGTATCCAGTGCGGCGACATTTTTGCCGCAAAGGATGCGTTTGTCATCCGGCACAGCTGCGGATTCGCATTTCTTGCCGGATCGCCCGATCAGCATGTGCTTTCCGAAGTATACGCGCAGTTTCTCGCGCCGGATGCCGCATTTCCCGAACGGTTTCTGCTGTTTTTGCAGGATGAAGCGGCACTGCGGTTCTTTCAGGCGCAGCGCGGTCTGACGATCGAACGGCGGCTCTTTTTCGCCTATCGGCAGGCACAGGCGCCCGAAGCGGTTCCGCTGCCGGAAGGCTTCTCCTGCTGTGAGATCACCATGCCCCTGCTGATGCAGATGCAGGGCAAGGTAACGCCGTTTTTCTCATGGACACAGCCGGACGCATTCCTGCGGGACGGCAGAGGCTTCTGCATTGTCCGGAACGAAAAGCCCGTATCATGGGCATTTTCCGCTGCGGTCAGCGCAGATGAGACTGATATCGGCGTCGAAACGGACAGCGCATTCCGGCACATGGGGCTGGCGCGCGCTGCTGCTGCGGAGATGATCCGCGATTGCATCCGGCAGAACCGGCAGCCGGTCTGGGCATGTCATGCAGCGAATACCGCATCCCGCATGCTTGCCGAAAAGCTCGGATTCACGCAGATTTCCGAATGCTGTACCGTCAGGCGCAGCGATTCGTGAAATGGATGCTGTGCTGCACCGTTTCGGCTTACTCGACTGCCGCATGGAATGGGATTCGGATTTTCCGCTGAGCCTGTTTTTGAAAATCAAAGACATCGCGGCAGGGAACAATGCGCTTTCGCGTTCCGTTGCCATCCCGCCGGAACAGAATTTCGGGGCAGAAGCAGCCGGCTCAGATTTCGCCGCGGAATGCGAGCTGATCCAGACAATTTGACAATCAACAACGCACCTGTGGTGAAACTGGCAGACACGTTGGATTTAGGTTCCAATGCCGCAAGGCGTGCAGGTTCAAGTCCTGTCAGGTGCATACAAAACGGGGTGTCCTCCGCACAGAGGATGCCCCGATTTTTTGCATTCACTCCCATTGCACTTTTCCGGAAAATATGCTATAAGCGGGCAGTCCCCGGCGGGCAGTGCCCGGCGGGGAGCCCCCGCTGGCTTATCCCTCCGGAGTGCGGCAGCGTGGATCACCCAACTTTCGCAGTTCACGCCGCTGTTCGCGGCTTCTCATAAGTTACTGTTCCCATTCTGCATCATTTGAAAAAAACGCACACTCCATTGCACTTTTCCGGATAATATGCTATAATGAAGCTATCCTGAAAGGGGGCTGAACCATGAAAACACTGCTGAAAAACGGCACGGTCGTCAATGTCTTTACCGGCGAGCTGCTGCGCGAGGACGTCCTGATCGAAGATGACTGCATCCTCGGCACCGGCGATTACGCGGACAGCGATGCGGACATTGTGCGGGATGTCACGGGCTGCGTGCTCTGTCCCGGACTGATCGACGGTCATATTCATATCGAGAGCACCATGCTGATGCCCGCGGAGCTGGCAAGGGCTGCGCTGCCGCACGGCACGACGGCGATCGTCGCGGATCCGCATGAAATTGCAAATGTCTGCGGCACGCGCGGCATTGATTTCATGCTGGAAATGAGCGAAAACCTGCCGCTGCATGTCTATATCATGACGCCGTCCTGCGTTCCGGCGATGCCGCTGGACGAATCCGGCGCAGAGCTGCTCGCGAAGGATCTTGCGCCGTATTTTTCGCATCCGCGCGTCCCCGGACTTGCGGAGATGATGAATTATCCGGGTGTACTTGCCGGCGCGGATTTTGTCATGGAAAAGCTGGCTGCGGCAAAGGCTGCCAGCAAGGTCATTGACGGACATGCGCCGCTGCTGACCGGTCATGACCTCGACCGCTATATCGCGGCAGGCATTCAGAGCGACCACGAATGCTCCTCTGCCGCAGAAGGACTGGAGCGCGTGCGCAAGGGGCAATGGCTGATGATCCGGCAGGGGACTGCGGCGCGGAATCTCGAAGCGCTGCTGCCGCTGTTCGAGGAACCCTACTGCCGCCGCTGCCTGCTCGTCACGGATGACAAACATCCGGCAGAACTGCTCGCGGACGGACATATCGACCACATGATCCGCATGGCAGTGCGCGCGGGAAAATCCGCCGTGACCTGCATTCAGATGGCGACGATTCAGGCGGCGCAATGCTTCGGCTTGCAGCGTGTCGGCGCGATCGCTCCGGGTCACCGCGCGGATTTGCTGGTGCTGCGCGATCTCGAAAGCATGGCGGTGCAGGATGTTTACAGTGCGGGCAGACTTGCCGTCGAAAACGGTGTCTGCAAGCCGTTCGATGCACCGGATCATCACACGGAAAAATGGGCGGCGGTGCTGCATTCGTTTCATCTGGATGCACTTTCAGCAGCAGATTTTCAGATCACGCCGCAGGGCAGCAAGTGCCGCGTGATCGGCGTGATCGCCGGTCAGCTCATTACAGAAGAACGCATCGAAACGCTCGATTTTACGAAGAATAACGGAATTGATACCGAACGGGATATCCTGAAGCTTGCCGTGATCGAACGCCACAAAGCGACCGGTCACAGAGGGCTTGGCTATATCAGCGGCATCGGGCTGAAACGCGGTGCGATCGCGGCATCGGTTTCGCATGATGCGCACAATCTCATCGTCATCGGCACGAATGATGCGGACATGGCAGCCGCAGCAAACCGGATCCGGACGCTCGGCGGCGGCTGTGCGGCAGTGCTGGACGGCGAAGTGCTGCAGGAGCTTCCGCTGCCGGTTGCGGGACTGATGAGCGACCGCGACGCGGAGACCGTTGCGGCGCAGAACCGTGCGCTGAACGATGCGGTGCGGGCGCTCGGCGTACCGGAGAATATCTCGCCGTTCATGAACATGGCGTTTGTTTCGCTGACGGTCATTCCGGCAATCAAAATGACGACCTTCGGGCTTGCGGATGTGCAGACGCAGACGCTGCTGCCGCTCTTTGCAGACTAAATATAAAATGGGACACGATGCATTCCGGATCCGGCGTGCATCGTGTTTTTTTTGCAGAAAAGACGAACCCCGCCCGCAGACAGGAGGTGTCCGCAGGCGGGGCCCGCTATGTGAAGGATGTAACGAAATAGTCTGTATGGTACGGTGCGCCGCGGGGAAAGCCCCCGCAGCGGCACCGTCCTGATATCCCCCTCTCCAAAAACGATATCAGGTATCCGGATCACTCCACCGGAATCCATCCGGCTTCATCCGGAAGGTAGGAGTCAAAGAGATCTCTGTTCCATGCGTACTGCGTCGAGATCGTCACTTCGTCGGCGTTCACGTCCATGCCCTTCGGAATAAAGACCACAGCGCGATACAGGCAGAACGACGCGTCTTCGCTGAGCACAGCAAGCTTCAGATCCATGGAACCGTCCGAACAGGAAGCACCCGTAAGCGCCGCATCGCCGCACCGGATATAATAATTCACGACCAGATAATCATAATTCTCATAGTCGAAGTAATCCGGCATCTCGAAGCCGTCCGGCAGACTTCCGTCGCCGTAATTGAATGCGATTTCGGTCTCGCCGTAATGATGCTGCGATTCATCGGCAGGTTCCAGCAGTTCCAGCACCGGCAGCGTATCCGTTGTTGACGGTTCATACGGCTGCGGTCTGGTTCCGATCGGCGGTGTTTCCTCTGTCTGCGTTCCTTTATCACCGGTCCAGCTCGTCGCCATCGTTCCCGAATAGCTCGGCTGCGTCTGCGTGCCGGTCGGTCCGGTACCGGATGTCACTGCACCCTGCCGGTCTGTCTGTGTCTGATTTGTCGAGGCAGTTGTTCTTTGCGTTCTGGGCGCCTGTGACGTATCTGCCGGTCGGGTTGTTCTTGCAGGTCTCGTCGTACCTGCCGGCCGTGTTGTACCTGCTGTCCGTGTGGACGCAGTGGTTTTGACTGTTGTCCGCGGCGGTGCAGTTGTCTTTGCCGCAGTTGTCCGTGCTGTCGTGCCCTTTGTTGTCTGTTTTGCTGTCGTTTTTGTACTGCTGTGCGATGCTGAGGCAGTCGTTTTCGCAGATGTTTTCGCCGTTGTTTTTGTACTGGATGCGGTTGTTTTGTTCTGAGCAGATGTCTTTGCAGAACCGGAATGCCGGGTATCGGATGCCGCCGACTGTGCAGGTTCTGGATCCTGCGAGCCGTCTGCCTTTGTCCGCTCCGTGACAGCGGACTTCGATGCAGATCCGGACTGGTCAGTGCCGGCATCCGTTCCCTTTTGCGTCGCGGCAGTTGTGCTGACCGATTCCCCGTCAGATGTTGTACCCTCATTCTGCGGTTCATCGTCCGGCACAGTCGTCACGATTGCGGAAGATTGCTCCGGCTCCGGTGTTTGCTCCGGTTTTCCGACACGAAGCTTCGGATAGATCACTGCAGCAAGCACCACAACGATACAGGCAGCGATCGCCGGAATCCCGTAATGCTTCCGGAAGATTCTGCGCTGAGGCGGCTGCGGTGCGGCAGCTGCTTCGATGTATTCTGCGGGGAGTTCGCTCAGAAGCTCCATAAATTCAAGCTCTTTCACAGCAATCCCTCCTTCCGCAGATGCTTTTGCAGCCGACTTCTGATACGCGAAAGCGTCACCTTCACGTTGATTTCCGTCATCTCAAAGTCCGCAGCGATTTCCGAGATCGGGGATGCATGCCAGTAGCGCCGGACGAACAGATTTCGCTGCCGTTCGGGCAGGCTGCCGAGAAACAGTTTGACTGCTTCCAGCATATCGCGCCGGTCGATTTCCCGCTCGACGTTTTCGCCGGAAGACAGAACCTCTGAAAGCTCCGCGAGTGCAAGCGGCATTTGTCCGCCGCCGCGCTTTTCGGCGTGGCCGGCGGCATAGCGCTTGAGGGCAAAGTTACGTACCAGCGTCAGAAAATACGCACCGTAGTGCTTGGGATGTGCCGGCGGGATGGTATTCCACGCGCTGAGCAATGCGTCATTCATGCATTCCTCGGCGTCCTGCTCACTGCCCAGAATATTGCGTGCAACAGTCCGGCAGCGCGCTCCATACTGACTTTCTGTCTCAGCCAGCGCCTGCTCATTCCGATTTTCAAACAGCAAAAGAATTCTTTCGTCTTCCGTGGCATCCACCGCCCTTCGCGTTTCGTGCCTTCACCTATATAGACCCGAACCGTCAGAAAAGGTTACACCCTTTTCCGAAAATTTTTTTGATTTTCTGCCGCGGGGGTTACAGGCAGCGATGATCCGCCCGCACACTCCGTGTACATTCTTTTATTATAGCATATTATGCCGAAAAGTGCAATGGGAGAGAAAGCAAAAATTTCGCAGTTTCGTTTCTTGGGTGCTATCTCGGCTGCGGGCACTGCCCGCTTATAGCATATTATGCCGAAAAGTGCAATGGGAGAGGATGCAAAAATTTCGCTGTTCTGCGAATGCGGGGACAGTCCGCGAAACCGGCTCCCCGCAGATGACAACCAATCGACAACCAATTGACAACCAACTGTCAACCAACTGTCAACCAACTGTCAACCCAGTATAGGTTAGTATAGGTTAGGATAGGTAAGGATAGGTTAGGGAAGTAGAAGCATGCGCCACGATCCGTCAGATCGGTGCGGGATATGCCCGCGTGGGCTTCCCCGCTGCCAATAATCCGGTCGGTTCTTCTGTATGAGTATCTTGTTATAAAATTGGCGTATCTTGCTTTATTTTACTCTGAATCTGAAGATTTGATTACAATTTGGTACTAGTTGCACGGAAACGTGCAAAAAATCGCGATTTGAGCACTATTAGTAGAGGGCGCTGTGCATCGGGGGCATCCGCGGGAATGATTATGCGGAGTCAGCCGATGCGGTCCAGTAGGCAGAATCGGCAGCGCAATGAGGTGTCTGACCGGAGTAAGCCGAAGTCACAACGCGCTTGGAACCTTGACAATTTCATATTGACGGGCTGCATATTACGGCTAACAGCCCGTCAAATTCTGTTTTATGTATGTTTGGATTCATGTCAGTTTGCATGTCCGTTTGTATGTCAAATTTGAATGTAAAGATGCATGTCCTCAAAAATGCACGCTTTGCAGAAAAATTCAAAATCAGCATTGACTTTCGCGCGCGAAACATGTATAATGGAATTGAGTGGTGACAAACGGCAGATACGGGCTGCCGGTCACTGAAGACAGATGCAAAAAAATAGGAGGGTTTATGATGAAATCAAAAAAGCATTTTTTCAGAGGAACCGTGCTCCTCGCCGCGGCGCTGCTGACGACCGCAGTTCCGGCTCAGACATGGCTCGGCACATCGCTGACCGTTTCCGCAGATGAGGAATATACGGTAGGCAAATCAGGTGATCTGAATTATTACAAGTATTCCGATCATATTGTGATCTCCGGCTGCACATGGGAGGCTTCGGATTTCACGATCCCCGCAACGATTGACGGGCTGCCAGTCACGGAAATCGGCATCTATGCATGTCAGTACGCAAAAATCAAAACCCTGACGCTTCCGGATACGATCACTTATATCGGTCCGTATGCGTTCACAAACTGCGACCAGCTTCAGTCGGTCACATTTCCGGACAGTCTCGAACAGATCGCTTTTGAATCCTTCAGGGATTGCAAATCGCTCACAGAAGTGAATTTCCCCGATCATCTCGTGAAGACCGGCGACTACAACTTTGACAATTCGCCGTGGCTCGAAGCGCAGCGCAAAAAGGATCCGCTGGTCATCGTCAACGGCGCCGTGATCGACGGCAGAACCTGCTCCGGCGATGTCAAGGTGCCTTCCGGCGTCAAATATGTCGCTTCGGGCGCATTCGCAAAGAACGACAAGATCACTTCCGTTTCGTTCCCGGCAAGTGTCACCGAGATCACCGACAATGTTTTCTGGTACTGCGACAACCTGAAATCCGCAGAGCTGAACGGCTGCACTTCCCTCGGATTCGGCGTTTTCGCCGCGTGCAACAAGCTGACCGATATCAAGCTCTCCGGCAATCTCAAAAAAATCGACAGCTATGCATTCACAGACAACAATTCCACGGCAACGATCACATTCTACGGCAGCCAGTCTGCATGGAATGCCGTCGAAAAGGATTCCGCTGATCCGTTCCTTTCCAGAGCCAAAATGGTCTTCGATGAGTCGCATGTGATCCCGCAGGATGAGGTCATCGGCGATATCAACGCAGACGGCGCATGCAATGACGCAGATGCGGCTATGCTGCTGAAGTATCTGCTGACGACCGGCTCGCTGACGGAAGATCAGGCAAAGATCGCTGACATGGACAAGGACAATGAACTCACGTCCGCTGATCTCAGCCTTCTGAAAAAGCAGGCACTTGCAAAGTAATTCGCACGAAAAGCGTGTATTTGCGAAAGAATGCCGCAGTCCCCTGCCGTTTATCCGGAGGGGCTGCGGCTTTTTCACACATTGCACATATTGTTAAATCAAACAAAGATTTTCAAGCACTCTTGACAATTTGTGCCTTCTGTGCTATACTGTAACCAAGAGTGTACTGATTTCGTTGAAGAAATACAGTAGATACAGAGATACACCGCTGGCAGAATCATACTGTTCTGGTTGATTAGGGCGAAAATGGACGAAAAGCTGTTCGCATCAGGAACGGTGTATCTTTCTGCGCGCTGCATTCGCAGCCACCGGTCATATCAGCAGAAAAAGCCGTACCTGTTCAAAGGGTACGGCGTTTTTTCGGCATACAGGCGGCATCGTGCCCGCCGCCGTATGCGGGGTGAAACCGGAAAGGAGGGAACCGGCAGGACAGAAAGCGGCACGCAAAAAACAGACAAAAGCTTACAAAATAAAAAGTGGGATTGGGATGATATCGGGTAACCGATCAGCTTGTATCACGCCGGCATGTTCAGCGGCACGGATCGCCGCGCCGGCATCAGATCCCCTCTTGTTTCAAATTCGGATCATGAACATGAACAGGAGGAAAACCAAATGAAATCTCGTTTTCTGACGTGTTGCAGTGTCTCCGCTGCAATACTGCTTGCGGGCGTTTCCGGTCAGTTTCCCGCAGAGCTGCTGCATGCAAGTGCAGCCGTTTCGGGCGATGTGAACGGGGACGGTCAAACCAATTTAACGGATGTCCGGCAGCTCGTCAGCTTTCTGGCGCGCAAGACGACCAGACTCGAAAACTGGCAGAATGTCGATTTTGACGGCAACAGCGTGATTGATGCGTCTGACCTTTCTAATCTGAAAAAAGCGATCATGTATGTGCCGGTCGTTGTGCCGGAAGTGGATCCGGATCCTGCCTACATCCATCTCAAGGGCAGCAGCATCACCTACGAAGGACCGAACATCAGCGTGTCCGGTTCAACGGCGACGATCTCTGCTTCCGGTATCTATTACATCGACGGCTCGCTCAACAACGGTCAGATCCTCGTCAATATCGCAGATGAAACTGTTGACAGCGGAACCGTCAAGCTGTTCCTCGACGGCGTCACGATGAGCAACAGCAGCGCACCCTGCATTATGATCGAGAATGCAAAGAACACCTCGGTCAATCTGGTGGAAAATACGACGAACAGCCTGTCCGATCCGACGCCTGCTCCCGCAGAGGAAACAGAAGCTTCCTACGCGGTGCTGCATGCAAAGGATGACCTGACGATCAAGGGCGACGGTCAGCTCGGAATCACCGCAGGCATGCAGTACGGCATCCACTGCAACAACGACCTCAAGATCAACGGCGGCAAGATCTCCGTCCTGACCGAAAATGCAGACGCCGTCCGCGGCAGAGTCTCCGTCAACGTCAAAGACGGCGAACTGACGGTTGACTCGCAAGGCGACGGTCTGAAGGCGACCAAGGGCGAACTGCTCATCTCCGGCGGCAAGGTCGATATCAAGTCCTCGAAGGACGCGATCCAGGCTGACACGAATATGGAGCTCTCCGGCGGTTCTGTCCGTGCATGCGGCGACCGCGGTCTGACCGCTGCCGGCGTCATCACACTGGACGGCTGCTCGCTGCTCGCGACTGCAAGCGATAATCAGTGCGAAAACCTCGGCACGCCTGCAAATACGATCGCCCTTTCCTTCACGAAGGAATGGAAGAAGAACAATCCGATCGCGCTGACTTCCGGCGGCAGCACTGTTTTCGATCAGAATACGCTCCGGAAATACCGCTATGCGATCATTTCGGATCCGGCACTGGCTGGCTCCTGCAAGGTCTATGCAGGCGGCATCGAAGTCGTTTCCGGCGGCAGAGACACCTTCTCCGGCGGTGCGAATTATACCGATGTCAACAATGCAGACCATCCTGACCTGCTCTACAAAGACCTCTTTGACAAGACAAAGGTCCACAAGATCGAGGTCAAAATGAGCAACTGGAAGGAATTTGTCAACGCGCAGAAGAATGAAGAAGTCTTCTATCCGTGCGATGTCGTCATCGACGGCGAAGAACTGAAAAATGTTGCGATCCGTTCCAAGGGCAACAGCTCCCGTATGTCGATCGGCAGCTCCGGCAGCGAAAAATACAGCTACCGCTTCAAGCTCGACGAATACGACGAGTACCAGAACTATCACGGTCTGACCGAGTTCTGCATGAACAACTTCTATTCCGATCCGACCTGCATGCGCGATTCGCTCTGCTACGACGCGCTCTACGAAGTGGACGGCGTCGGTCCGAAGTCCAGCTATACCGACATGTACCTCAACGGTCAGCTGTTCAGCTTCTACTACCTGATCGAGCAGCCGGGCAAGACGCTCGCAGAGCGCCTCGCTGTGGATGACAATTCCGTGCTCTACAAGGCAACCGAGCGTACCGGCGGCGGCGGCGGTATGGGCGGCTGGGGAGGATTCGGCGGTAACGATTCCTACTGCTCCTTCACCCAGAACATGAACAACGGCAACTTCGATGTCAAGTTCGGTGTGGACGACGGCTACACGCACATCGAGGAGCTCAAGCAGGCGATCAACAAGCTGAGCAACTCCGACTACAAGTTCATTGAAGATCTGGTCGATGTGCCGAGCTTCCTCAAGGGCTTCGCAGTCAACTCCGTCATGTGCAATTACGACAGCTACAACGGCACGCTGGCACACAACTATTACCTGATGTACAGCGGCGGCAAGTTCTATTTCGTCGGCTGGGACTACAACCTGTCCCTCGGCGCATTCATGGGCGGCGCAGACATGGTCAATTCCGATGTCACGACGAGCCTTTACAATGTCGAACTGAAAGACCGTCCGCTTGCAAAGCTCGTTCAGGTTCCGGAATATCATGAACAGTATGTCCAGTATGTCAAGCAGATCACGAGTCTGTTCAGCAACCCGGAAGCCTATGTCAAGAACACGGTCAACCTCATCAGCAGCCATGTGCAGGCTGATCCGCGCAACCTCAGCGATTTCCAGACCTTCCAGACCAACACCGCAAAAACAGCGAACGGTCTCGGCGGTCAGCAGCAGCAGCAAGGCGGCTGGGGCTGGGGCGGCGGCTTCGGCGGCGGCGGCGGTATGTTCGGCGGCGGCAATATCTCCGTCGTGGACTTCCTCATTCGCCGGAACGAAGTGGTCCGCGGTGCGATCGGCTGATTGACCGGAACAACAGGATACAAAAACGAACGCAGTCCTTCGGGGCTGCGTTCCTGTTTTCAGATTTGTTCCCTTGCGCTTCATTTTGGCAGGCAGATTCCGGAAGCTGATTTGTACAGCGATACCTTATACCGTCAGCTGGTAATTGTGCAGCAGCGGACCGCTGCCCTGCCCGATGTCGAAGCCGGCACGCAGCGCCGCGGAAAGATACGCCTTTGCCGCGCAGATGCTCACCATGACAGACATGCCCTTTGCGAGATTCGAGGCGATCGCCGCAGAGAGCGTGCAGCCGGTTCCGTGCGTGTTCTTCGTATCCACGCGCTCCGCCGGCAGCTCCGTGACCTTGCCGTTTTCGCAGAGCACATCGGTCGCGGTGTCGGTCAGATGCCCGCCCTTGACCAGCACCGCCGCATCAAACCGCTCCGAAAGCTGCATTGCCGCGGCGCGCATGTCCGCGATCCGGTTGATCGCCATGCCGGTCAGCGCCTCGGCTTCCGGCAGATTCGGCGTCAGCACATCCGCAAGCGGCAGCAGCTCCGCGATCAGCGCATCCATTGCATCCTGCTGCAACAGCCGGTGCCCGCTCGTCGAGATCATGACCGGATCCACAACAACATACTTCGGCGCGTATTCCCGCAGTTTTTCCGCAATGATCCGCGCCATGCCTGCGCTCGAAACCATGCCGATCTTCACCGCATCCGGCAGCAGATCCGGAAACACCGCATCCATTTGCTGCGCCGCAAATTCCGGCGGCACATCCAGTATGCCCGAAACCCCGACCGTATTCTGCGCCGTCAGCGCCGTGATCACGCTCATCGCATAGCAGCCGTGCATCGTGATCGTTTTGATATCCGCCTGAATCCCCGCACCGCCGCCGGAATCCGAGCCGGCAATGGTCAGTACCCTTCCGATCATTTATAAATCCTCCGCAATTGTTTTCAGTTCCGCAGCCGCCTGCTCCGGATCGGGCTGCGCAAAAATCGCCGATACCACGGCAATGCCGGCAATGCCTGTGCCTTTCAGCTGCACTGCATTCTCTGCCGTAATGCCGCCGATCGCGACGACCGGTACCGGCACTGCATCGCAGATCTGCCGCAGGAGTGCAGCGTCTACCGGTCTTGTATTCTCCTTGGTGCCGGTCGCAAATACCGCACCGCTGCCGAGATAGTCTGCGCCGTCCCGCACAGCCTGCTCCGCTTCCGCAACCGTCGCTGCCGATACGCCGACGATCTTTTCCGGTCCGAGCATCGAACGCAGAATGCGCGGATTCATGTCCTTCTGCCCGACATGTACGCCGTCCGCGCCGCATTTCAGCGCGATCTCCGGATCGTCATTGAGGATCAGCGGGACATGGTATTTGCGGCAGACTGCAAGGATCTGCTTTGCTTCATTCAGCAGATCTGCCGGATCCAGCGCCTTTTCCCGCAGCTGGATGCAGCCCGCTCCCCCGCGGATCGCAGCCTCAACTGCCTCTGCAAGCGTCATGTTTCCGAGCCAGCGGCGATCTGTCACCGCATACAGCCGCAGCATGTCAGCCGTCAGCTTCATAGCGTGCGCCCTCCTTCAAATCCTGTTCCGTCATCCGGAATACTGCGTCGATCAGCGCATTCCGGAACATCATATTGCCGTCCGCTGCCGTCATGCGTTTTGCGGCAGCTTCGCCGGCAAGCCCCATTGCACAGAGCGCCGTCAGGCAGGCTTGCAGCGGCTGCTCCGGTCTGACCGCGAGATATGCTGCCGTCAGCGCGGAAAGCATGCAGCCGCTCCCCGTGATCCGCGTCATCATCGGGTGTCCGTTGTGTACGCGGAAAAGCTGTTTGCCGTCTGTCACAAGATCGGTCTCGCCGGTCATCATGATGACTGCGCCGGTCTGTTTCGCCAGTGCTGCCGCGATCTCCGCATTTTTCAGGGATCCGGCATCCGCATCGGCTGCATCCGCGCCGCAGCACATTGCATGTGCCCCCGCGAGATACCGCAGCTCCGAGGCATTGCCCTTGACCGCCGCAAACCGGATCTCCCGCAGCAAGACTGCCGCGGTCTGCCGGCGGAATGCCGTCGCACCCGCACCGACCGGATCCAGCACAACCGGAATCCCCAGCCGGTTCGCGGCACTGCCCGCAGCACGCATCGCTTCGGCACGCGCGGGATTCAGCGTTCCGAGATTCAGATTCAGTGCGCGGGACTGCGCGGTGATCTCCGCTGCCTCCTCCGGCGCATCCGCCATGATCGGCAGCGCCCCGCAGGCATGCAGCAGATTGGCGCAAGCCTCCGCTGTCACATAATTCGTAATACTGTGCACCCGCGGGCGGGATTCCCGCAGGGCGGTCAGAATGCTGCTGTCCGTTGTGCATGCCTCCTTATGCCGGCACATTCAGCTTTGCTTCACACTGCCGGTCTTCGCGCGGGAATCCTCCGCAAAGAAGCGATCGGCGCCCGCTTTTTTCAGCGCCGGCACCAGAATCGCCGCAATGATCGTTCCGCTCAGACTGCTCAGGAAAAACGGCGGGACATAGGTGAACAGCGCCGCCTCCTTGCCCATGAACTGCGTCGCAAGGACAAACGCGATGATACCGCCGATGACTGCCGTGCCGAACAGCTCGCCTGCATAGGCAAACGGCAGCTTTTTCAGCTTGTGGTAAAGCATGCCGGAGAGAAATGCACCGATCATGCTGCCCGGAAATGCCATCAGCGTGCCCGTGCCCATCAGGACGCGGCAGAGACTTGTGACGAATGCCGCCGCCATTGCATACCACGGACCGAGAAATACCCCGCCGATGATATTGACAAAATGCTGCGCCGGAAAGCACTTGGAAATGCCGACCGGAATCGACAGCGGCGAGCATACCACGGCAAGTGCCGCGAGCAGCGCGGTCATGACAAGCTTTTTGAGTGTGATCTGTTTCATGGAAATACCTCCTGTGTCAATGTTGTGCCGGTCACTGACATTGCACAGCCGGAAGGGTATGGAGCTGCCGCAGACAGTGATCTCGTCATCTATCATGCGGTCGGTGCTCCATTGCACCCTCTCACTCCGAAACACGGATTCCCTCGCATTCAGGCTGCTGTGTACGCAGCCCGCCATGGCGCTCCCCATGGCTGTATCGTATCATTTTGCGATGCATAAAGTCCCCAGGAACGCAAAGGCGCATTGTCCCTCCGGAATTACACATTATGCAAAATATACCGATCATATCTATATCGAAAAATGGGATTCTTAAGGGATCGCATCCCTTAAGCGGAAGTTTGAGGGCAGCGCCCTCATTTATGATCCGTCGGAGACACCGCTCACTTTTCCGTGCAGAACTCGACGGTCTTGCCTTCCAGAATCATGTTGGTCGTCCGGACTGCGCACATCTTGCCGCACATCGAACAGGTGTGACGGTTGGCAGGCGGTGTGCTCTCGAAATAGGCTCTTGCCTTTTCCGGATCAATCGCATATCGGAACATCTCGTCCCAATCGACCTTATGCCGCGCTGCTGCCATTTTGTTGTCGATATCGCGCGCATGCGGAATGCCCTTTGCGATATCCGCAGCATGTGCGGCGATCTTGCTGGCGATGATGCCCTCTTTGACGTCGGAAAGATCCGGCAGACGCAGATGCTCCGCCGGCGTGACATAGCAGAGGAAATCTGCGCCGCTTGCCGCAGCGATCGCACCGCCGATCGCAGAGGTGATGTGGTCATAGCCCGGCGCGATATCCGTCACCAGCGGGCCGAGCACGTAGAACGGCGCATTGTGGCAGATGCGCTTCTGCAGCTTCATGTTCGCGGCGATCTCGTCCATTGCCATGTGACCGGGACCCTCGACCATGACCTGCACATCATGCTCCCATGCGCGCTTTGTCAGATTGCCCAGCTCGATCAGCTCGGAGATCTGTGCGGAATCCGTCGCGTCGTCGATGCAGCCCGGACGCAGCGCGTCACCGAGGCTGATCGTGACATCGAACTCCCGCAGGATCTCCAGCACCTCATCATAGTACTCGAAGAACGGGTTCTCGTTGCCGGTCATCATCATCCATGCGAACAGCAGCGAGCCGCCGCGGGAGACAATATTCATCATTCTGCCCTCGCGACGGAACGCTTCAACGGCGCGGCGGTTGATGCCGGCATGGATCGTCATGAAATCGACGCCCTCCTCGGCATGTGCCCGCACCACGCGCAGGAAGTCCTTCGCGGTAATTTCAAGCAGATCCTTGTCGAGATAGCCGATCGCATCATACATCGGCACCGTGCCGATCATCGCCGGCGACTTTTCGATCAGCGCCGTGCGGAACTTGTTCGTCTTGCCGTAATTGCTGAGATCCATGATCGCTTCCGCGCCGAATTTCAGCGCAAGATCGACCTTTTCCATTTCGAGATCATAGTCCTTTGCGTCACCGGAAATACCGAGATTGACGTTGATCTTCGTTTTCAGTCCCATGCCGATGCCCTCCGCAGAAAGCGAAGTGTGGCGGATGTTGGCAGGGATCGCGACGCTGCCCTCGGCAACGCGCTGCCGGATGATCTCCGGCGAAAGGTTTTCCTTTTCCGCAACGGTCTGCATCTGCGGCGTGATGATGCCGCGCTTTGCCGCATCCATTTGTGTTGCATATTGCTGCATAATATTTCCTCCGGTTCCAAAAAAATACGGAGCTGCCCGCAGGAAGCTCCGCCGTTTTCGGTTACGGTGCATACTTCCCTTGCAGGCATTATCCTGACAGGTGAAAAGGGTCGAAGCGCACAGCTTCCTCTCAGCCTTTCTGAAAGCTCCCCTGTATACCAAACCGTATTTTACCATATTTTCGCGCATTTGTCAAGCATTTCTTTTCTCCGGAACCAAATCTCTGTCTCACGGCTGCAAAAGCTGCTCCGCGGGGATCTTCTTAAATGACGCATAGTTCACATCAGTACAAATATAGTCGCCGCCATACGCCGCAACGACAATCTGATATTTGTCATCCGTCATCCCGTAGACCGCATTGCTGTTCAGGTCAAATGCCTTCGGATAGCAGAACAGCGTGTCGTTGAACACGGCATAATCCGCATAATCCTGAAAGCGCTCATCCGAAAGAACAACCGGCTCCCCGCCGTCCGGCGCATAGACCGAAACCGTCTGCTTCATCTCGTCATAGATCGCAAGATGCTCCGCCGAAAGATGCACGACATTCCGGAAATCAATATGCGCATAGTCATCCGGCGTGCCATGAAAGCTGCCGTCCGAAAGATCGTAGCAGATCACATAATTATGCGGCGGAAAGTATTGTGATGTCGGATCATCGCTTTCTTCCACAAACCACACATTGAAATAAATGCGGTTGTTGAACAAGCCTTCCATACTCACTGATCCGGAATTCGGCGCATAGGGGAAATATTCTGTCAGCGCATCCAGATCATATACCTCACCGAGATTCGTATCTTTCAGATCAGATAACGATACCGCATGCAGATATTCTTTTCCGCCGTTCGGGGAAAAGCCGCAAACGATTTCGTTTTCATCATACGAGCGAGAATAGGTATTTTCCAGATAATACAGCGTATCGCCGTGCAGCAGCATTCCGCCGCAATCTTCTCCGACACATCCGCCGTCAAGATGCATCAGCTGCTTTTCAGTATGATCTGTGAGATCGTAGCAGCAAAGCCATGAACCCAGAATCAGTTCCGGAACGCCGTCTGCATTTTCTTCAAACAGCGGCTTGTCATCTACAAAATAATACGCCCGATTGCCGGAAAACACCGGCGCATGTCCGTTCAGCCGCTTCACGATGCAGTCCTCACCGGTGTGCAAACAGTTCGGCTTGCTGCAAAGGCTGGTCTGCTGCATGGTTTCATAGTCCAGAACAACGGTTTTCCCCTCAGCATAATAGCCGAACACACCCATTGTATCGGTGCAATTCGCATGAAAATCCGCGAATGAAACCGTTTCATCCGCCGGATCCGTCTTCTGTGCCGCACATCCCGTCATTCCCAATAATGCTGCCGCGATCATTGCCGCGCCGCATTTCAAAAATCTGTGTTTCATTGTATTTCTCCGTTTATTTCAAAAGCTGCTCCGCGGGGATTTTCTCGAAGTTTTCCTGCATGCCGGAATCGGAGATGATATAGGAATCGCCGTATTTCGCAACGACGGTTTTCGGAAAGCCGAACGCATCATTCGGAATCTCCGGCTCCCGGACTTCCTTTGTATTGAGATCAAACACCTCACCGTCACAGAAAAGCAGATCATCGAGAACAGTCACATCTGTGTGCTCGTTAAAGAATGCGTCTGACAATTCAACCGGCTGCTCCATGCCTTTCCGGTAAATCCGTGCTTCTCCCAACCGGCAAATCACAAGCGCATTTTCAGCACAATATGCCGTGCCTGCAAAATCAATGTTTCCGTAATCCTCCGGCGTACCGTGATAGGTTCCGTCTGTCAGGTCATAATAGGTCACATAAAAACGATAGTGTGCATCTCCATTTGATTCAGCAACAAATCCAACATTGAAATAGATCTTGTTGTCATACAGCCCCTTCATATAGACCTCGCCGGAATTGGGCGCAAGCGGATAATACTGCCGCAGCTTTTCCATATCATACAAATCGCAGTGTTCGGTCAGCTGCATATCCGAAAGCCGGATCGAACACAGCTTCATCTCGCCGCCGGTGTTGGTTCCTGAATAACCAAATCCGTTTTCATCAACATGTTCGTTATAACGGTGTGCAACAAAATAGACCGTGTTGTCATACAGCATCCAGCCGTAACAATTGTTCCCGACCTCGGATTCAACCGCCTGCAGCTGCTCCTCGGTGTTCGTCCGCAAATCATAACGGCACAGTTCCGAATGATACACCCGCCCCGGATTTCCGTCATCATTATACTTGAGATACGGTGTATCGTCCACGAAATAATAAATGCAGTTTTCTCCGAACATCGGAACATTTCCGTTCAGCCGCTTCACAATGCAGTCGTTGCTGCGATGATTGCAGTTCGGCTTGCTGCAAAGCGGTACCTCATTCATGCTTTCGTAATCCAGCAGCGTGGTTCTTCCAAACTCGCCGACCGGCGCGCTATAACAGAAAAAGCGGTCTGATGAACGGTTGTGATAGCCGCTTGCAAATGAAGCGCGCTCCGGTGCAGGGAGGTCCTTTGCCGCGCATCCCGTCATTCCCAATGATGCTGCCGCGATCATTGCCGCACCATATTTCAAAAATCTTTGTTTCATTGTATTTCTCCGTTTATTTCAAAAGCTGCTCCGCGGGAATCCTCTCGAAGTTTTCCTGCATGCCGTAATCGGAGATGATATAAGAATCGCCGTATTTCGCAACGACGGATTTTCCGTAAAGTGCATCTATCTTCCGCTCCTCTTTCATGTTCAGATCATACCCGCATCCAAAACAATAGATCGTATCATCAAATACAGACATCAGATAACAGTTGTGGCTGAAACGTTCATCCCAGAAAATGACAGGCTGCTCGGCGCCTTTTTTCCATGCGGAAGCCTGTCCGTCGCGGCATATGACGAGATAATCCTCTGAACAATAGGTAACGCCGGCAAAATCAATGTTCGCATAATCCTCCGGCGTCCCGTGATAGCTGCCGTCATTCAGATCATAGTATGTCGCATACAAATGATAATCCGGCATTGCAAATGCATCTGTTCCGCCGACAAAAGAGACATTGAAATAGATCTTGTTGTCAAACATCCCTTTCATCTGAACGCCGCCCGAATTTGGCGTGAGCGGATAATACTTCGTCAGTGTTTCCACATCATACAAATCGCACAGCTTTGTTATCTGCATGTCAGACAATCGAATCGTGCACAGAGACAATGCGCCGCCGGTATTGCCGTAGGAGATCAGATTCCCTGCATCGTCGTAAGACCGGCTGTACGTATTTTCAATATAATAAATCGTATCATGCAGCAGCATCCAGCCATAACACGGATCAGCAGCAGAAGTGTCAATATGCTTCAATTTTTCTTCTGCATTTGCAGTCAGGTCATAGCGGCATAATGCCGAACCCAGCTTCAGCTCATCATGATCCTCACTGTTCCGGACAATCTGTGGAACATCATCCACAAAGTAATATGCATAATTGTCACTGAACATCGGATTTTTGCCGTTCAAACGTTGCAGAATGCAGTCGTCGCCGGTGTGGTGACAATTCGGCTTGCTGCAAAGAGCAGTCAGGCTCATGCTTTCATAATCGAGTATTGTCGTTCTGCCTTCAACAGATTTGAAACAGTAAAAATTTTCCTCCGAAAGATTTTGATACGTATCTGCAAATGAACAGTGAAAGGACTGATCTTTGTCTGCATGTGTACCGATATTTTGTCCGCATCCCTGCAAGCCGCATGCTGCCAGCATGACTGCCGCGCACAAAAATCCTGTTCGCTGTTTCATTGGAATACTCCTTCAATTCCCGCATGATTTGTCCGTTTCAGTGTTGTAACAATATTGCCCTCTATGCAGCATTATAGCAGGAATATCGCAGCATGTCAAGCGGCATTACCGCTTTTTTTCGCGCAGATTCAACATTTTCTCATGATACAGCTCCAGCACCTCTACAAACGGACGATCTGTCCGCAGGGAAAGCAGAAACCGCGGTTTCCGCTTCCGGAGATTGTAGTTGATCTCCTCGCGCAGCGCCTCAAGCCGCACCACGATCTGCTTTTCATCTGCATATGCACGGATCTTGCGGATGATCTGCACCGAATACGCCGCGTCGATCACCAGAATGCCGTAGTAAAAGCCGATGCCGAACGAAAACGCCAGATTCTGCGAAAGCCAGTACAGTGCGTCCAGAATGTGCGGATGCACAAAAAAGTAATAAAGCGCACTCAAAATCATCCAGTAAAACGAATACTGCGGACAGATGATGCCCTGAATGTTGCCGAAGCATTCGCTGTAATCCCAGAGCCGGACATGCATCCGGTCGGTCATGATGCGCCCGACCAGATATTCCAGCAGCGTGATCGCCAGCGCCATCAGCAGAAACAGGATCGCTTTTTGCAGGCGGGCATCCTGCACCGGAATGCGCGGCTCCAGCTGTGCCAGCAGATACAGAATGCAGAGGCTGAACCCGTAAAGCGGCAGGCAGGGGCCTGTCAGAAAGCCCGGATTTACCCAGTGCTTCTGCGAAACAAACCTGCGGTAGATCACCTCGATCCCCCAGCCCGCAGAGCCGCCCACTGCAAATAAAAATGTCAGTATCAGAAAATATCCCATTCCTATCTCCTTTTCCTCCGATCCAGCAGATACCATACAAATGATATCAGCGTCAGCAGTGCAAATGATCCGCAGGACAGCAGAAACGCCGGCGATCCGGGCTCTGTCAGCGATGCGCCCATGCAGGTTGAGATCAGCACATTCGGCAGCATGCCGAGCAGACTGCCGAGCAGATACTGATAAAACGGCGCCTGCACCGCACCGAAATACAGGCTCACGGCATCCAGCGGCAGAAACACCAGACTCCGCAGAAAAAAGCTGAACCGGAGCGTATTGCTGTTCTGCTCCGCAAGCAGTGCTGCAAGGCGCGGATTTTCGTTCACGTACTTCGCGGCGGCATCCCTGCCGATGAATCTGCCGATCCGATAACCGACTGCCGCACTGACCGCCGTTCCGCCGAGATTCACCAGCACTGCCAGACGGCGCGGAAACAGCGCACCGGCTGCAAGCTGAAGCAACTTCAGCGGAAATACCATAGAGACCGTCTTGCAGGCGTAGAGCAGCAGCACCGTCAGCGCTGCCGGAACGGGCTGCTGCGGAAGATGTGAGGATATTGCGTCAGCTGTCAGCGCATCCCGATGCAGCACGATCAGCAGAAGCGCAATTCCCCAGACAAAAAATGTCGCATATCGCGCGGTTTTCAGTATTTTCTCACGCTGTTTCACGGCAGCACCCCCTTTCCTTTGATTGTACAATATATTCCGATTCCGTGTCAATATGCAAATTGCGCGAAATGCCCAAAAGCGCCGAGCCCGAAAATATTTCTGCGAACCTCTTGACAAATAGATCTATCCATGTTATAATGTGCATATCGTATATATACATTAGGGTGAATCGGTACAATCCGGAATGTGCGTTTCGCTCTGAAAAACCATAAGGAGTGCACACCGAATGGATATTATTATCAGCAATGCATCCGGCGAACCGATCTATCATCAGATCGTCAGCCAGATCAAAGACATGATCATGAACGGCAAACTGAAAGAGGGGGACGCCCTGCCTTCTATGCGCAATCTTGCGTTACAGCTGCGCATCAGCGTCATTACGACCAAGCGCGCCTATGAGGAGCTCGAACGGGACGGATTTATCGAATCCTATACCGGCAAGGGGAGCTTTGTCAAGGCGCAGAATACCGAGCTTTTCCGCGAGGAACAGCTCAAAGGCATCGAAAGCCTGCTCACAGAAGCGAGTGAAAAAGCAAAGCGCTGCGGCGTGACATTCGCGGAATTGCAGGAGATTCTCGAACTTGTCTACGGAGGCGACGAGTCATGAACGACTATACAAATGCGATCGAAATCAAAGGCGTCACAAAAAAATATGACGGCTTTACGCTCGACAACATCAGCTTTGATGTGCCCCGCGGCAGTATCATGGGGTTTATCGGACAGAACGGCGCGGGCAAAACAACAACCATT
Source organism: Clostridiales bacterium Firm_04 (assembly GCA_001603005.1). Classification (GTDB taxonomy): domain Bacteria; phylum Bacillota; class Clostridia; order Oscillospirales; family Ruminococcaceae; genus Firm-04. The sequence continues at coordinate 7,672 of LVAJ01000028.1, read as the reverse complement.
CACGGCATCCTCAATATCATTCCGATTGATGCGGGCGAGATCCGCGTGCTCGGCATGGATCATTTGCAGCAGGAACAGCAGATCAAGGAGCGCATTGCCGTCGTGTTCGACGAGATGCCCTTTCATGATCTGTTCACCGCCGCCGAAATGGGGCGCATTTTCAAGGGGCTGTATCCGGTCTGGGACGATGCATTTTTCCGGCAGAACCTCGACCGGTTCCAGCTGCCGCAGAACCAGAAGATCGGGCAGTTTTCCAAGGGCATGAAGATGAAGCTGCAAATCGCCTGCGCGATCTCGCACGGTGCGGAGCTGCTCATCATGGACGAGGCAACGACCGGTCTGGATCCCGTCGTGCGCAGCGAGATCCTTGATCTCTTTCTCGAATATTTGCAGGACGAGGGGCACAGCATCCTCATGTCCTCGCATATCACCAGCGATCTCGAAAAAATCGCGGACAGCGTGACCTTCATCGACCGCGGAAAGATCCTGCTTTCCGGCTACAAGGACGATATCCTTGCCGCGCACGGCATCCTCAAATGCACCAAGGCGGATTACAGAGAACTCGATCCCGACGACCTCATCAGCACGCGCCTGACTGATTTCGACGCAGAGGCACTGGTCGCGGACCGTGAAGCTGCGGCGCGCAAATACAGCGGCATCGTCATGGATCCCGCACCGCTCGATGAGATCATGGTCTACTATGTCAACCGGACAAAAAAGGAGTGGTCATAATGCGCAGGGAAAAACTGAAAGCACTGTTTTTTCAGGAATGGAAGCTGACAAAGAAATTCTACCTCTCCGGTCTGCTGGCATGTCTGATCCTCACTGCGCTGCTGTTCCTTGTGTTCCTCAGCCTGCGCTCCGGCACGCTCAGCCGCCGCAATGAGGATGAACAGCTGGCGATCCGGTTCTTCTTAGGATATATCGGCATCTTTGTGCCGGCATGCGCACCGAATGCCATTGCCGCCTCAGATTCCGGCATCCACAAGGCAGATCTTGACGCAAACTGGCTCCGCTATTCCTACGCAATGCCGATCTCCCCGACGGAGCGGGCACTCTCCCGCTTTCTGTTTTTCATGGTGATCCAGCTGACCGGACTGCTGCTCTCGGTCATCGGCATGGTCATCAGCTGCCGGCTCATCCATTTTCCGCTCACATGGCGCACATTTCTGTTCCCTGTCGCGATCAGCGCAGTGACATCCATTGGTTTGCTGCTCACATGCTTCTTCACGCTGCGCGCAAGGGACAAAAAGACATTCTCCGTCCAGCAGTTCAAATATTACGGATGCCTCGCCGCAGCCGGAATGACAGTCGGTCTGCTGCTCAGCAGGCTTGTGAATACAAAAAACGCAGCGAGCGAAGCTGCAAAAGCCGTGATCTCCAAGATCGACATTTCTAAGGGACTCTCCCCGCAGGACCTGCTGACGATCTTTTCCGGCGGATTTCCCGAAACCGGACTGCGTGTGCTGAATATCATCCTGATCGCGGCGATCCCCGTCTGGATCATCGTGCAAATACTGATCTATCTGACGATCCGCCGCAACCTCAAAAGGAGTGTATTGTGATGACAGGTCTCCTCTTTAAGGAACTCCGGCAGAACCGCCGGATGTTTCCGGCGGCGATCCTGCTCCCGATCCTTGCAGCCTTTCTGCCGATCCCCGTTCAGCTGTCGTTCGATCACACCGCAAAGGACGTGATCCCCTCGCTGAACGAGGACGGACTGATGACGCGGCTGATCATGCTGTTCACCGCTGCGGCGCTGCTCTCCCAGTGCATCAGGATCGCACTCGGACAGGATGAATCCAAAAAATGGGCATATTTCACGATCTCGCATCCGAAGGGATACCGCGCGCAGGTCTACATGAAATATGTGCTGATATTCATGCTGCTCGGACTGTTTTTCGTTTCTGCCTATTATTCCGATATGCTGCTGCAAATGCTGTTCTGGCACAGCACCGGCGAAGAACTGATCTCCTTTCTGAATCTGCTGCCGTTTCTGTTCTTTTTCCAGCTGCTCATGCAGGCGTTCAGCATTCCGTTCATTTTCCGGTTCGGCTCCAAAAACGGCAGCAATATGCTCGCGGTCTTTCTGCTGATTCTGGTGCTGGCAGCCGTGATCTTCCTGCTGTTCGGTCCGGACGGCGGATACGGCGCACTCGTAGACGCCGCAGAGGAACTGCTGATCCGGCTCGGAAACGGAGAACTGAACGGCGCGTTCGCTGTCATCGCCGGCGCATTTCCGCTCGCGGCAGCCGCAGCCTACATCGGCTCCTATTTTCTCTCATGCAGATTCTATCTGAAAGGAGTAGCGGAATATGTCAAATAAGAAGCTCTGCGCAAAGCGGCTGGTCATTTTCCTGCTCCTTGCATTCGGACTGGCATGGATCCCGTGGATCATCCTGAACCGGCTGATCGGCTACCACGAATGGTTTGAAACCTCGCACTACGCGCTGTTTTCGATCCCGACATTATATGCGCCCGCAATTGCAAACCTTTTGACGCGGCTCATCACCAAAGAGGGCTTTTCCGATCTGAAGCTGCATCTGCGGCTGAAAGGGCATCTGAAATATTATCTCGCGGCAGCGCTGCTCATTCCCCTGCTCGGCATTCTGAGCGCGGCACTGAATTACGGCTTTTTCGGCGCTGATTCCGTACAGATCCAGACAAAGCTGGACGGCGCGGGAAAACTCGCGGCTGTGCTCTCGCTCCTCATAACAGCGCCGCTGGCTGCGTTCAATACCTTCGGCGAGGAATTTGGCTGGCGCGCCTATATGAACCAGAAAATGGAGCCGCTGCTCGGCACGACCGGAACTGTTCTCGCAGGCGGCATCCTCTGGGGCGTCTGGCATGCCCCGCTGACCGCTGCCGGACATAATTTCGGCTTGGATTACGCCGGATACCCCTTTACCGGTATTCTGGCAATGGCGGTGATCTGCACCGTCAACGGCGCGATCCTCATGTGGCTGACCAAGCGCACCGATTCGGTCTATCCGGCAGCGATCTATCATGCATGCAACAACAACGGCAGCCAATTGATCGGCTTGATCCTGCTGCTGAACGGCATTCCGGAGATCACCGCGGCGCCCCCCGATCCCGTGCGGGATACCGTCACCATGCTCCCGTTCATTCTCACAGCCGGCATTGTGCTGATCCTGATGCTGCGGGATGCGAAACAGAAAAAAACAGCGCCGATTGCGGCAGAAAATCAGGCAACTGTATGAAAGTGCCCGAACGGTACTTGACAAATACCCCCGACCGGACTATAATAGGGATACCGGTCGGGGGTATTTTGCATCCGGCGGAAAGCAGTGTATGCGGAGGGGAAAACATGGAAGAATGCAGCTGCTGTAAAAAAACGGAGCGCTCCGAGGAGGAGCGGAAAAAGCTTATGAACCGGCTCAAACGGATCGAGGGACAGGTGCGCGGGCTTCAGAACATGCTGGAGCATGACGCCTACTGTGCCGATATCCTCACGCAGTCGGCAGCGGTCAGCGCGGCGATCAATGCCTTCAACAAGGATCTGCTCGTGCGGCATCTGCACACCTGCGTGGTGCGCGATCTGCGGCAGGGCGATGATGCGGCTGTCGATGAGCTGGCAGAGCTGGTCAAAAAACTGATGAAATGAGGTGCTGATGATGACAGGATGTGTATTTGCAGTCAATTGGGGAAATATGATTGTGATCGCGGTCATTCTGGCGATTCTTGCGGTCGCGGGCGTCAGTGCATGGAAGCATTTCAAAGGGCAGGGCGACTGCTGCGGAGGCGGCGGCGGAACCGTCAAAGCCGAGCGGAAAACGCTCGATCAGCCGGAGGTTCAGCGCTGGCGCATGCAGATCGAAGGCATGCACTGCGAAAACTGCAAGGCGGCTGTCGAACGGCAGATCAACCGGATCGAGGGCGCGGCATGCGAGGTCGATCTCAAGGAAAAGACCGCAACCGTGCACTGCGACAGACCGATTGATCCGGAGACACTGCGCCGGACCGTTGCGCTCATGGACTACCGCGTGACCGGTATTGATGAGATCCCGACGGGATCAACCGAAAACAGAAAGGACTAAAAACATGAAGAAAACCAGACTGATCGCGGGGCTGCTCGCACTGATGACGGCATGTTCGCTCTGCGCATGCGGAAACGATGCATCGTCGGAGAACGCTGCGGAAAGCGCCGTGCAGGAAAGCGCTGCGGAAACGACCGCACCTGCCGCAGAGGAAGAAGAAGCATCCGAATCCGAAGCGGATGATGACAGCAATGATGCAGGCACGGAAGAATCCAGCATCAACACGGTCATCCAGAGCAGCGCGGATTATCAGCCCGAGGATCCGGCAAGCGACGAGGAGCTCGCAGAGGTCAAGCAGGTGCTCGACGATTTCTTCAAGGCAAATGCCGAAAAGGACTACGATACGCTTGCAAAGGTCTATGACGTTGAACTGCTCTATTTCATGGACAACGGCAAGACCGGCGATGCTGCAAAATACAAGGAATTTTTGCAGGATGCATCGCATCAGGGCATGCTGACGATGGCAGATCCCAATGTCTATGAGATCGACGAGCCGCTCTGCTACAATTCGCATGCAGGCGAATACAACGATTTTCTCGTGACGCTGAACGATTATCAGGAGGAGGCTGACCTCACCGAGCATTTCAAGATCGACGGTCTCTATTCCGCAAGAATGCGCGCATCCTCACATGATACACAGGATATCACGGACGATCAGGATGACAATGTGGATGTGAGCGGCACGGTCAGCGGTGACATCAACATTGACACCGAGATCCTCATTTTCCGCATCAACGGCGAATGGAAATGCGACCTCGAAGTTTCGATGGCAAAGGCATTTTACAGCATGTTCTCCGGCATGAGCGATGAAGAATTTTCAATGGCAGACGATGACTTTGCATTTGAAACAGAGGAAGATGACTGATTCTCACAATCTCTGAAACGGAGGGAAACCATGCAAACGCGATATCAGGTAACCGGCATGAGCTGTGCCGCTTGCAGTGCGCGTGTTGAAAAAGCAGTCAGCGGGGTTGACGGTGTACAGAACTGCACCGTCAGCCTGCTGACAAATTCCATGTCGGTCGAGGGCGATGTGCCGCCGGAGACCGTCATCAAAGCGGTCACAGATGCCGGCTACGGCGCATCGCTCGCGGACGGCGCAGGCAAACAGAATGCCGCTGCCGGTGTACCGGATCCCGATGCGCTGACCGATACCGAAACGCCGCGGCTGCTCCGGCGGCTGATCGTTTCGCTCATTTTTCTGCTGATCCTGATGTATTTTTCAATGGGGCATATGATGCTCGGTCTGCCGATCCCGCACTGGTTCGACGGCAATCATGTCGCAATGGGACTGGTGCAGCTGCTGCTGACCGTCATCATCATGGTCATCAATCAGAAGTTCTTTATCAGCGGATGCAAGGCACTGCTGCACCGTGCCCCGAATATGGATACGCTCGTGGCGCTCGGTTCGTCGGCATCATTTTTATGGAGCGTTTATGTGCTGTTCGCAATGACCGATGCGCAGGTGCGCGGCGATGCGGCTGCGGTGAACAGCTATATGGAGCAGTTCTATTTTGAATCGGCAGCGATGATCCTGACGCTGATCACCGTCGGCAAGACGCTGGAATTGCGCTCCAAAGGTAAGACGACCGATGCGCTGAAAAGCCTGATGAAGCTTGCGCCGCAGACCGCTGTGATCATCGAAAACGGCGCGGAACGTGAGGTTCCGGTTAGCAGTGTGCAACAAGGGATGCTGTTTGCGGTGCATCCCGGCGCACAGATCCCCGTGGACGGCATCGTGCGCGAGGGCAGCGGCGCGGTCAATGAGTCTGCGCTGACCGGCGAGAGCATTCCGGTCGATAAGGCGGCGGGCGATGCGGTCTCTGCCGGCACGATCAATCAGTCCGGCTATCTGCGCTGCGAAGCAACACGCATCGGCGCGGACACGACGCTCTCGCAGATCATCCGCATGGTCGGGGATGCTGCTGCCACAAAAGCCCCGATCGCAAAGGTCGCGGACAAGGTCTCCGGCATTTTTGTGCCGACGGTCATCTCCATTGCCGCGGTCACATTTCTGGTCTGGATGCTGCTCGGCAGACCGGTCGGATTTGCGCTGGCAAGAGCAGTTTCGGTGCTGGTCATCAGCTGCCCGTGCGCACTCGGACTCGCAACGCCGGTCGCGATCATGGTCGGCAGCGGCGTCGGCGCGCGCAGCGGTATCCTGTATAAAACCGCAGCCGCGCTCGAAGAAACCGGCAGGATCCGCATCATTGCGCTGGACAAGACCGGCACCGTGACGGCAGGTCAGCCGCAGGTCACGGATATTCTTCCGGCGGCAGGCTGCACGAAAACGCAATTGCTGACCGATGCTGCCGCGCTCGAACAGCACAGCGAGCATCCGCTTGCAAAGGCGATCATGGCAGCGGCATCCGGTGCGGGCATTCAAGCGCCTGCCGTCACGGAGTTCGCCGCTCTGGTCGGCAGCGGTGTCTCCGCAAAACAGAACGGCGCATCGCTGCTCGCCTGCAAAGAGGAGACCGCAAAGCAGCATGTGCAGATCCCGCCGGACATGGAACAGGCTGCGCAGACACTCGCGGAAGCCGGCAAAACGCCGCTCTTTTTCCTGCGGGATGATGCGCTGACCGGCATCATTGCCGTGGCGGATGTCATCAAGCCGGACAGTGCAAAGGCGATCCGTGCGCTGAAGGCGCTCGGCACAGAGGTCGTCATGCTGACCGGCGACAATGCGCGAACCGCCGCCGCAATCGGCAGAGAAGCAGGCGTTGACCGTGTGATTGCCGATGTGCTGCCGGACGGCAAGGAGCAGATCATCCGCGAGCTTTCCGAAAAGGGCAAGGTCTGCATGATCGGCGACGGCATCAACGATGCGCCGGCACTGACACGCGCCGAGATCGGTATGGCGATCGGCGCGGGCACGGATGTTGCGATCGACGCGGCGGATGTGGTGCTCATGCAGAGCAGCCTGACCGACGCGCTGAACGCGGTGCGTCTGAGCCGCAAAACACTGAAAAATATCCACGAAAACCTGTTCTGGGCGTTCATCTACAACGTCATCGGCATTCCGCTCGCTGCGGGCGTGCTGGTACCGTTCGGGCTGACGCTCAATCCGATGTTCGGTGCAGCCGCGATGAGCCTGTCGAGCTTCTGCGTCGTGACGAATGCGCTGCGGCTGAACCTGTTCAAACCGGAAAAAGCAGAGCTGCCCGCTGCGGTCTCTGCAAATCATACCGGATCTGATGAAACGAAAGGAGCCGTGAACAACATGGCAAAGATCACACTGGAAATCAAAGGCATGATGTGCCCGCACTGCGAAGCGCATGTCCGCAAGGCGCTCGAAGGCATGGAAGGCGTGACGGTCGATTCCGTCAGCCACGAAGCCGCAAACGCGGTCGTGGAGACTGCTGCTCCGGTCGCGGAAGACGCCTTCCGCGCAGTCATTGCGGATGCAGGCTATGAGCTGACCGGCATCAAAGCATGAGAGCCCGCTGAACGAAAAACCCGTCCTGAAATAAGACAGATACCTATATAGAAGTTTTGCCCCTGAGTGTTACAAAGCACTCAGGGGCATTGTGAATATTTATGTTGCTAAGCTAAATCAGAATTTAACTATCCTAAGGTAAACCAGTAATCCTCGTCTTTATGTTCTTGATAAA
>LVAJ01000027.1 GCA_001603005.1 Clostridiales bacterium Firm_04 | reverse complement strand
TAAGCAGGAGTTTGAGGGCGGAGCCCTCATTAGAAATCCGTCGGAGACACTTTATATACAAGTTGAGGGAGAGAAAACACAGCGTTTTCTCTCCCTTTTTGTATTGCGGTTATTCCGTGATCAGACGCGCGATCAGCATCAGGATCCATGTCAGATCTTCCGGCTCGATCGTGTCATTGTCATTGCAGTGCGCATTCACATAGCCCTGATCCGAGAGCTTCAGCAATTTGTCCTCGGTCAGCAGGCGCGCCAGCATGACCGCATCCGACACATCCGTCATGCCGTCGCAGTTCAGATCGCCGCGCTTTGTGATCTGCAGCACCGCGGTCGTCTGCGTTGTTTCGGACGATTCCGGCAGTGTTTCCGTGATCGTCGCGGTTGTTTCGGCTGTCGTCGTTTCCGGCTTCGGCGTGGTTGTGGTTGTCGTGGTCGTGACCGGTTTCGGCGTGGTAGTCGTTGTCGTGGTCGTGACCGGCTTCGGCGTGGTCGTGGTTGTGGTCGTAGTCGTGACCGGCTTCGGCGTAGTCGTGGTTGTCGTGGTCGTGACCGGTTTCGGCGTGGTCGTTGTCGTTGTTGTTGTGGTCGTCGTTGTCGTGGTTGTAGTTGTAGTCGTGGTTGTTGTGGTAGTGGTAGTCGTTGTCGTGGTCGTTTCGGTCTCTGCCTGCGGTTCCGGCAGCTGCATCGTATGGAACACAGCTTCGGAATCGTAAGTATTCTCGCTCTTGAATGCCGGCAGCGGCATGACCTGATATTTCAGCAGACCGTTTTCGTCGATCACGATGCCGTAAAGATACCCCTCTGCCTGCTCCGCTTTGCTCAGCGTATAGATCTTCTCCGCGCTGCCGCCGGAGAGCGGCTTTGCATAGATCGTTTTGTCATCGAAATAGTACAGCTTATCGCCGTAGACCTGCGTGGTCGTGTAGCAGACCGTAAAGAAGTTGCCGTTCTGTGTCGGCCATGCTGCGGAAACGCTCCCCAGCTTTTCGGCGCCGTCTGCATTGCCGCGCATCAGGTCACATTTGATATCGCTCACGAACACGACGTTCTGCGGATCCGCCGCGACTGAATAAACCCATGTGCCGTCCGGCATCGGCGTGCAGGTGTCAACCGCGCCGCTCCAGAATGCGCTGTCATAATCCGCGGAATCGCAGACGATCTGCTCGCCGTTCGCAAAATAATTCCAGTCGTCCGCATGATGCATGTCATCTGCATACATATAATCATCGCTGCGCAGCATGAACATGTGCGTCGTGTGCCCCAGCATATCTGGCGCGGAATCGTCAAACGTCGCGTCGATCTGGTACCATTTGCCGTCCACCTGCACCACATTCCACATGTGCTTCAGTTCGTCGCTCGTGATCGCATAGCACGGAATGCCCATTTCGCGGAGCACCACGCACATCGCGAGCGCATAGCCCTGACAGACCGCCGTGCCGCCCAGAAGTGCAGCATAGGCATCCGATTTGTCAAAGGTCAGGTCGTATTCGCAGACCTCTGCAAGATGATCGTGTACGAACAGCACCTTTTCCGCATCCGACCACTCCGGCTGCACCGCATTTTTCAGGCGCTCCACCTCGGCGTCAAAGGCTTCGGTCATGGACGGGACTTCAGATTTGTCATAGTTGTATTTCAGGATCAGGCTGGACACTCTGCCGGAGATCGAGGTCGTATAATTAAAGCTCGAATCGACATAGAACCATTTCGCATCCGTATAGAGCATGTCGTAGTATGCCTCGATCACTTCGTCCGAGGTCATCCGGACATTGGAAAGCCGGACGTTCTCCGTGCAGTTCTCCCATGCATTGCGGATGATCTGGCGGAATGTATCCACGGCAGCAGCACTTTCTGCGGCGGATACGGCTTCCAGCGGCATTGCCGTGCCCAGCAGCACAGCCGACAGCGCGCCCGCAAGCAGCCTTCGCATTTTCTGTTTCATGTTGCACACCTCCGTATTATTTTTACCCGTAAACATTACCCGTATCTGGTCTGCGGCGGCGTTCCTTTTTGTCATCCTGCCGCCGAAAAATGCTCAAGTTTATTATAACACATTCCAAACTGATTGGAAAGCGGTAAATCGCTGAATTTGCGCCGCGTATTTTGTATATTCGGTACAAAAAAGCTCCAATATTATGCAAATATTCAGAAACGATCATGTGTTTATTCACGAAAATTCATGTTAAATGATAAATATTTCTAAAAACCACTTGACAAATAGCCCGAAATACGCTATACTCTTGCTAACATCGCAAACCGTTGAAGCGGAGATAAAGCGCAATATGCCCCTACAGAGAGTCCGGGATGCTGAGAGCCGGACGGGAGACAGTTTCGCAAATGGCCCGCTGAGGGCGCAGTCGGCAATGCCGGTAAAACTGCGACGTGCAGACATACGTCAGTTGTCAGGGGTATGCTGGTACCCTGCAAAAGTGCATCATTGCATGCAAAAAAGCATGCTTTGGTGAATCAAGGTGGCACCGCGAGCATTGATATGAAAACGTATCGCTCGTCCTTGACTGTAATCAGTTCAGGGACGGGCGTTTTTATTTTGCCCGTCCGGAAAAGAGGTACACCATGAAGCTTTCGATCTCCCCCGAAGAAGCAAGGCGCTATGCCGCCGAAACCGATTTCCGCGTGCTGCCTGTCGCCTGCGAGCTGCTCGCCGATGACCTGACACCCATTCAGGTGCTCCGCATGCTCCGGAATGTCTCCGCGCACACCTATCTGCTCGAATCCATCAACGGTCCGGATTCGCACGGCAGATACACCTTCCTCGGCTACGAGCCGAAGCTCGGCATCTCCTGCCGGAACGGACACATGAAGATCGGCGATCTGGAACTCGAAACCGACGATCCTGCGGCGTATCTGCGGCAGCTCCTCGCGAAATACCGCAGCCCGAAGCTCACCGGTCTGCCGCCCTTTACCGGCGGTCTCGTCGGCTATTTCTCCTACGATTATCTCTGCTATCAGGAGCCGACCGCGCGGACTGCCAAAGAGGATGACGCCCACTTCAACGATCTCGACCTCATGCTCTTTGACAAGGTCATCGCGTTCGACCACTTCCGGCAGAAGATCATCCTGATCGCGAATATGCGGCTCGATGAACCGGATACCGAGTATAACAGAGCCGCCCTCGCGCTCCGGCAGATGCGCGACCTGCTGCGGCACGGCACGCCCTGCAAGGAGCCCGTCAGCCGCATGACCGGCGAGATGACGCCGCTCTTTGACAAGGACGCCTACTGCGATATGGTGCAGCGCGCAAAGCACTATATCACCGAGGGCGATATCTTCCAGATCGTGCTCTCAAACCGGCTGAGCGCGCCGTTTGAAGGCTCGCTGCTCAACACCTACCGCATGCTGCGCACGATCAATCCTTCGCCGTATATGTTCTATTTCTCCGGCACCGACGTCGAGGTCGCAGGCGCATCGCCCGAAACGCTCGTCAAGCTCGAAAACGGCGTGCTCCGCACCTTCCCGCTCGCCGGCACCAGACCGCGCGGCAGGAACGATGCCGAGGATCTCGCGCTGGAGCAAGATCTGCTCAAAGATGAAAAGGAACTCGCAGAGCATAATATGCTCGTCGATCTCGGCAGAAACGATCTCGGCAGGATCAGCAGATTCGGCACAGTCGAGGTCGAACGGCTCCGCACCGTTGAACGCTATTCGCATGTCATGCACATCGGCTCGGCAGTAAAAGGCGAGATCCGTGAGGACTGCGACGCGCTTGATGCGGTCGGCGCCGTGCTCCCCGCCGGTACGCTCTCCGGTGCGCCGAAGATCCGCGCCTGTCAGCTGATCGGTCAGCTCGAAGGCAGCAAACGCGGCATCTACGGCGGTGCGGTCGGGTATCTCTCCTTTCAGGGCGATCTCGACACCTGCATCGCGATCCGCCTTGCCTACCGCAAAGGCAATACCGTCTATGTCAGAAGCGGCGCGGGCATCGTTGCCGATTCTGTCCCCGAAAATGAATATCAGGAATGCCTGAACAAAGCAGCCGCGGTCATCCGCGCGCTCAAGGATGCGGAGGTGCTGAACAATGATTCTGCTGATTGATAATTATGACAGCTTTTCCTATAATCTCTACCAGATGCTCGGCACAATCTCGCCGGAGATCAAGGTCATCCGGAACGATGCGATGACCGTCGATGAGATCGCTGCGCTTCACCCCTCGCATATCATCCTCTCCCCCGGCCCCGGCAGACCGGAGGATGCGGGCATCATCATTGAAACGGTACAGCGCCTCGGCGGAAAAATCCCGATCCTCGGCGTCTGTCTCGGTCATCAGGCGATCTGCGCGGCTTACGGCGCGGTGATCGTCCACGCAAAGCAGCTCATGCACGGCAAGCAGTCCGTTGTCACGCTCGATACGCAGAGCCGGATGTTCCGCGGGCTCCCCGCACAGACTGCCGTTGCAAGATACCACTCTCTCGCTGCCGATGCGCAGACCGTTCCCGACTGCCTGCGCGTGACCGCAAAAACCGACGACGGCGAGATCATGGCGGTGCAGCATGCGGAATATCCCGTTTACGGTCTGCAGTTTCACCCCGAATCCATTCTGACACCTGACGGAATCCGGATGCTCCGGAATTTCCTGCTCGACACACCGGATACAGCCGACAAACCGGAACCTGTGACAGAACCGAAGAATCAGAAGCCAGCTGAACAAGTCACGGAAAACCGTGCGGAGGAGGAACCGAAAATGATTGCAGATGCGATTAAAAAGATTGTGGATAAGAAAGATCTGACCTATGCCGAGGCATATGCCGTCATGAACGAGATCATGAACGGCGAGACCACCCCGACACAGAATGCCGCCTTCCTTGCGGCGCTCTCCACCAAGAGCACCAAAGCCGAAACGATCGACGAGATCACCGGCTGTGCCGCCGCAATGCGCGAGCATGCGCTCCATGTCGAGCATGATTTTGATGTGCTCGAGATCGTCGGCACCGGCGGCGACCACTCCGACAGCTTCAACATCTCCACCACTTCCGCGCTGATCGCGGCAGCAGGCGGCGCAAAGGTCGCCAAGCACGGCAACCGCGCGGCTTCCTCGAAATGCGGCACTGCGGACTGCCTCGAAGCACTCGGCGTCAACATTCAGCAGCCGCCCGAAAAGGCAGTCGAAATGCTGCGGGATGCCGGCATGTGCTTCCTGTTCGCGCAGCTCTATCACACCTCGATGAAATATGTCGGCTCGATCCGCAGAGAGCTCGGCGTGCGCACCGTGTTCAATATTCTCGGTCCGCTGACGAATCCCGCCAATGCAAAGCGCACGCTGATCGGCGTCTATGACGCATCACTCGTCAATCCGCTCGCAGAGGTGCTCCAGCGGCTCGGCGTCCAGCGCGGCATGGTCGTCTACGGACTCGATCAGCTCGACGAGATCTCCGCAAGCGCCGATACGCTCATCTGCGAATTTGACATTGAACAGGCAAAGACCTATACCGTCAGTCCGGAAGACTTCGGGCTGACACGCTGCGGAAAGGATGAACTGCGCGGCGGTACGCCGGAAGAAAATGCCGCGATCACGCGCGCGATCCTCTCCGGCAGCGAGCGCGGCGCAAAGCGGACTGCCGTGCTGCTCAATGCGGGCGCTGCGCTCTACATCGCAGACAAGACAAAGAGCTTTGCAGAGGGCGTCAAGCTTGCCGGCGAGCTGATCGACTCCGGCGATGCCGCGCGCAAGCTCGATGCGTTCATCGCAGCATCCAACCGGTGAGCGCCATGCAGACGATTCTCCAGATTCTCGCAGAAGCCGCTGCGGAACGGACTGCCACGCACAAGCGGGTTCGTTCGCTCGATTCGCTGCGGCGCGATGCAGAAGCGCTCCCGCACAGCGGATTCCGGTTTGAGCAGGCGCTCCGCAAGGACGATCTCGCATTTATCTGCGAATGCAAAAAAGCGTCCCCCTCAAAGGGGCTGATCGCACCGGATTTTCCGTATCTGCAAATCGCAAAGGATTACGAATCTGCCGGCGCGGACTGCATTTCCGTGCTCACAGAGCCGACACAGTTTCTCGGCGATGACCGCTATCTTGCCGAGATCGCCGCTGCCGTGCGCATTCCGTGCCTGCGAAAGGATTTCACCGTCGATCCGTATATGATCTATGAGGCAAAGCTGCTCGGCGCCTCTGCCGTCCTGCTCATCTGCGCGATACTTGACAAATCGCAGATTTCCGAGTATCATATGATAGCGGATTCCCTCGGACTTTCCGCGATCGTCGAAGCACATGACGAGCGCGAGATCGAATGTGCAGCCGGTGCAGGCGCGCGGATCATCGGCGTCAACAACCGGAATCTGCATGATTTTTCCGTCGATCCGAACAGAGCCGCCGCGCTGCGGAAATATGCGCCGGCAGAGACTTTGTTCGTCGCGGAAAGCGGTATGAAAACGCCTGCCGATATTCAGGCAGCGCGGAACGGCGGTGCGGATGCCGTGCTGATCGGCGAAACGCTCATGCGCGCGCCCGATAAGGCGGCAAAGCTCAACGAGCTGAAAGGATGCACCGCATGACGAAGATCAAGATCTGCGGGCTGATGTGCCCTGCCGATATCGAAGCAGTCTGCAAGGTCAGACCGGACTTCGCCGGCAGCATTCTGACGCCGGGATTCCGGCGGTCGGTCGCGCGGGAGCAGTACCGCGAAATGAACCGCATGCTCGCGGATGCCGGCATTCTGCGCGTCGGGGTGTTTGTCAATGAACCGCTCCGTTCGCTGACCGGCTCGTTCGCGGAGATGCTCGACCTCATTCAGCTGCACGGCGATGAGGACGCAGATTATATCGCGAAGCTGCGCGGATTTACCGGCGCGGGGATCATCAAAATGTTCCGGCTGCGGTCGCCCGCGGATGCGGAAGCGGTCAACCGGAGCACAGCGGACTATGTGCTGCTCGATTCCGGCACCGGAACGGGAAAGGTCTTCGACTGGTCGCTGCTGTCGGGCATCACGCGCGCCTATTTTCTCGCGGGCGGTCTGACGCCGGAGAATGTCGGCGATGCGGTCCGGCTGCTGCATCCCTTTGCAGCCGATGTCAGCAGCGGCGTCGAAACAGACGGGCGGAAGGATCCGGAAAAGATCCGGCAATTCGCGGAAATCATCAGAAGGACGGAGTAACGGACAAATGGAAGGCATCAGCTTTACATCGGCGCAGCTCTTTCTGCTCGCGCTGCGCGGGATCATCTGCCTGATCCTGCCGTTTGCGGGATATGCGTATCTGCGCAGAAAACACGGCACAAGCATCTATCCGATGCTGGTCGGACTGCTGACATATGTGCTGATCCTTGTCCCGCGCGAGGTCGTGCGCAGAATGCTGCTGCCCGGCGCGGATTCTCTGACGGGCAAGTGGCTGACCGTCTGGTTCGTCGGCGGATGCTTTGAGGAGATCGGGCGCTATGTCGCGATGAAGCACGCAATGCCGAATCATGACACAACAGCAGATGCGCTCTGCTATGGCTGCGGACACGGCGGCGCAGAGGTTTTCTCCAATGCCGTCATGACATTCGTGATGCTCTTTGAAGCCTGCACGCTGACCGGCACGCATCTCGAAGCGCTCGCACAGCAGGGCATCCTGACGGTTTTCGTGCAGTTTCTTGCCAATGCGGAGAATCTCGTGTTTCACGCGGCAATGTCGGTGTTCATCTCGCGGGCGGTGCGGTACGACGACAAAAAGCTGATCCCGGTCGCGGTCTTTGTACATATGCTCGCAAACTTTACCGATTTCTGCTTCGGGCTCGCCGGCGGTATCCTGCTGACTGCGGTGATCTGCATGCTTGTGTATCTCCACGGCAGGATTTTGCAGGGCGATTCCGATGATAATATGGAATATTAAAGTTCATCTGTTCAGATCAAACAGGAGGTAAAACATGACAAATCCAAACGGACGATTCGGTATCCACGGCGGACAGTATATTCCCGAAACGCTGATGAATGCCGTGATCGAACTCGAACAGGCGTACAACCATTATAAGAACGATCCCGCGTTCAATGCGGAGCTCGAAACGCTGTTCAATGAATACGCAAACCGCCCCTCACGGCTCTATTACGCCGAAAAGCTCACGAAAACGCTCGGCGGCGCAAAGATCTACTTAAAGCGCGAGGATCTCAACCACACCGGCGCGCACAAGATCAACAATGTGCTCGGTCAGGCACTGCTCGCGAAGAAAATGGGCAAAACGCGCCTGATCGCGGAGACCGGTGCCGGTCAGCACGGCGTTGCAACGGCGACCGCAGCCGCGCTCATGGGCATGGAATGCGTCGTGTTCATGGGCGAGGAAGATACGAAGCGGCAGGCGCTCAATGTCTACCGCATGCGTCTGCTCGGCGCAGAGGTCATTCCGGTCACATCCGGCACCGCGACGCTGAAGGATGCCGTTTCCGAAGCGATGCGCGAATGGACAAACCGCATCGACGATACGCACTACTGCCTCGGCTCGGTCATGGGGCCGCACCCGTTCCCGACGATTGTCCGCGATTTTCAGGCGGTCATCTCGAAGGAGATCAAACAGCAGATCCTCGAAAAAGAGGGGCGGCTCCCCGACGTCGTCATGGCATGCGTCGGCGGCGGCTCCAATGCGATCGGCACATTCTATCATTTCATCGAAGACAAGGATGTGCGCCTGATCGGCTGCGAAGCGGCGGGCAGAGGCATCGACACCTTTGAGACCGCTGCAACGATCAACACCGGCAAGCTCGGCATTTTCCACGGCATGAAGTCCTATTTCTGTCAGGATGAATACGGGCAGATCGCGCCGGTCTATTCGATCTCCGCGGGACTCGATTACCCCGGCATCGGACCGGAGCATGCGCATCTCTATGACATCGGCAGAGCGGAATATGTCGCCGTGACCGATGAAGAAGCCGTCAATGCGTTTGAATTTCTCTCGCGCACCGAGGGCATCATTCCGGCGATCGAATCCGCACATGCCGTTGCGCATGCGCTGAAGATCGCGCCCGAAATGGACAAGGACAAGATCATCGTCATCACGATCTCCGGCAGAGGCGACAAGGACTGCGCGGCGATCGCACGGTACAGAGGGGAGGATATCCATGAGTAACATCCGCAATGCATTCCGGAACGGCAAGGCGTTCATCCCGTTCATCACATGCGGCGATCCCGACCTCGAAACAACCGGCAAAATCGTCCGCGAACTCGCAGCCGCCGGCGCAGACCTCATCGAGCTCGGCATCCCGTTCTCGGATCCGACCGCGGAGGGACCGGTCATTCAGGGCGCCAATATCCGCGCACTCGCAGGCGGCGTCACGACGGACAAGATCTTCGCATTTGTCAGCGAGCTGCGGAAGGATGTTTCCGTGCCGCTCGTGTTCATGACCTATGCCAATGTTGTGTTCTCCTACGGCATCGAGCGTTTTGTCAGCAGATGCGCAGAAACCGGCATTGACGGGCTGATCCTTCCCGATGTGCCCTTTGAGGAAAAGGAAGAATTTGCGCCCGCATGCAGAGCACACGGCGTAGACTTCATCTCGCTGATCGCGCCGACCTCTGCAAACCGCATCGCGATGATCGCGAAAGAAGCCGAGGGCTTCATCTATCTCGTATCCAGCCTCGGCGTGACCGGCGTCCGCTCGGAGATCACGACGGATATTGCAGCGATCACCGCGCAGATCCGCTCGCAGACCGATGTGCCCTGTGCGGTCGGCTTCGGCATCTCCACGCCGGAGCAGGCGGCGGCGCTCTCCGGCAGTGCAGACGGCGTGATCGTCGGCTCTGCGATCGTCCGCATCATCGCGGAAAAGGGCAGAGATGCAGCACCCTTTGCCGGCGATCTTGTCCGGCGCATGAAGCAGGCGATCGGCTGAACGGCTGCGGAAATCCTGTATCATTTTGATTTTTTATGCGGCGGACCGGCATGCACGGTGCGCCGCATTTGTTTTATCTTGCGCTGATTTGTTTGAAAATACTTGCTTTTTGGGGGTTGCATTCTTTTCCGAAATATGGTATAATGACTCTGCGCTTTATACATAAAAATACACGCGCAGGTCAAGTATTAAGGTTCAGTATGAGAAATTGAGGAGGATCCGATGAAAATGAAACGGTTGATCGGCGGACTGCTTGCCGCAGCGCTGCTCTGCAATACCGCTTCCGCACTGCCGCAGTTTAAGCCAGACATGCTGCATGCCTCTGCTGCGGACGGAAGGCTCTACAACCAATGGGACGAGCAATGGAAAAACGTCGTGTTTACGAAATATTCCAAAGGCGGCAATTCGCTCTACACATCCGCATGCGGCATGTTCTCGTTCTGCAATGCGATCTATGCGCTGAACAGCCGCAAGGTCGATGTCGTGGAATTTTCGACATGGGCAGTCGAGATCGGCGCGCTGCGTCCCGGCGCCGGCGGCACCTACCGCGATATCCTTTATAAGCATGTAGAGGAAAAATGGGGCGAGGAATTTGGCTTCACGATCGCCGCACAGGGGCTCGGCACCGTGCGCGACCAGATGTTCATTGACCACCTCAAAAACGGCGGTGTTGCGGTGCTTTACGTGCCCGGACACTTCATTGCCGTCACCGGATACGATGAACTCTATCAGACCTATCAGGTCATTGAGAGCGCGGTTTCCGGTACGCGCGGACTCCAGCCGGTCAGCTGGGTGAACGCCGACAAGCTCACGAGCGGCGGCACGAACGGCACATGGTACGTGCTGCTCTCCAACACGAAAGCGCCCGATCATGCAGAAGCAGCGATCCCGCGCACGCTCTACGGCGTCGGCGAGGAGATCGACCTGACGGTTGACAGCAACACGCGCAATCAGTACCGCGTGCGCTTTTATGACGATCAGGAGCAGGAGATCGCCGATCTCGGGCTCGACCAGACGGCGCGCTCCTCGACACAGCATTTCATCTGCTCGCTGAGCTATGCGGGCGATTATTCCTGCGTATTTGACGGCAGCAATCCCAACGGCACAGTCAAAAGCGAGCCGGTCAAGTTCCGCATCTACGATCAGAAGCCCAGCGGCGCTTCGGCAAAGCTGCTGACGGATTACTGCGAGACCGGAAAGCCCAGCCGCTTCCGCGTTGCAGGCTCCCCTGCTGCGGGCTATACGCTGAACATTGCGGATGCTGACGGCAAGACCGTTCTGGAACAGTATGTGCCGGACATGCTGGACGGCGAAACGCTGAAATCCTCGGAGACCGAATGGACACCGGAATTCCCCGGCGAATACACCTATACCGCAACACTCGCGAATTTCTTCGGCGATGTGACAACAAAAGCCGTTCCGTTCACGGTCTACGGCGATGTGGAAGTCCGCTTCGATGCGAACGGCGGCACGCTTGATGCAGCAGAGCCGGTCGCGGTTCCCTATGCGGGCAGATACGGCACGCTGCCGGTTCCCGTGCGCGACAATCACCGCTTCGACGGATGGTTCACTGCCGCAGAGGGCGGCGAACCCGTCACCGCAGAGACCGTCATGGACAAATCGCTGCCGCATACGCTCTATGCGCACTGGACAAAGGTGCTCGAAACCGGCGATATCAACGGCGACCACAAGGTCAATGTCATGGACGCGCAGATCGCAGTGATCGACTATGTGACGCAGATGAGCGGACAGGAAACGACGCTCGATGCGGCTGAACTGAAAGCTGCCGATGTCAACGGCGACGGCAAACTGAGCGTTGACGATGCGCAGAATATTCTGATCTATTATGTGCGAAATTCCGTCGCATCCGATGCGGTCACATGGGAGGAGCTGTTCGCAGAGCAGGCAGCTGCCGGAACCGCGACAACGCCCACCGTCACGACCACGACAATGCCGGTCACGACAACAACCGTCACCACAGCGGTCACGACTTCGACCGCAAAGGCGACAACCTCGACCACGAAGGCAACAACTTCCGCGACAAAGGCGACCACTTCCACGACTAAGGCGACCACCTCAACAACAAAGGCAGCAACTTCCGCGACAAAGGCGACCACTTCCACGACAAAGGCTACTACCTCGACTACGAAGGCGACCGCCTTGACAACGAAGGCAGCAACAGCAGAGACTACGGTTTCAGCCGCATCCGCCGTCACAACGACTGCACCGGTCACAACGACCGCCGCTGCATCCTGATCCACAAAAATCCGCCCCGCAGTGTTTCGCATGAACGCTGCGGGGCAATCGTATCACAAAAATGAAACGCTGTCGTATCTCCGGTCAGAAATACGACAGCGTTTTGTTTTATTCGCAGATGCCGAATCCGAGAATGTACACCGTTTCTTCTTCCGGCTCCAGCAGCAGCGTATGCGCGCCGCTCTGTGCCGCAGATACCGCGATCACATATTTCGCATTGCCCCAGCCGTAGAGCGAATTGCTGTGGATCAGCGGCTGCTTCATCGGCTCGCCGTCCACCGAGATCCGGCAGGAGCCGTATTCCGGCAGGCGGTGCGTTTCGTAAAACACCAGCAGCGCGCGGCATTCGGTCTCCAGCTTCAGCGGACCGCTCCCCAGACAAAGCTTCCATGCCGCCGGATAATACGGATTATGCGTCCGCGGCACGACCGCGCAGGCGGTCTCTGTCCCCGCAGCATCCGTCGCAGGATGCAAAAAGCGGAGATTTACAAAGGGCGCTTCCAGCCACGACTCCGGCAGCGGCAGCGGCGGCGTTTCATCCGCCTTTGCAGCCTGATTGAGCAGATGCAGCACCATGTCCGCGAGCAGGCGGTGCCCGTCCGCATTCGGATGACTTTCCTCATCGCCGTAATCTTCCCATTTCAGGTCGCCGCGCTCCATTGCCGGCGCGATCGCCTGATTCAGACTGATGTACGGCAGACCGTAATGCTGCGCGATCGGCACCATGAACGGTTCGCAGGAATAGCCCTGCATGCTCCGCAGCAGCAGCAGGCAGACCACCGGCGGTTCCGGCGCCGTCAGCAGCTTCCGCAGCAGGCTCTCAAACGCAATAACGCTCGGGCGCAGCGTAGTCTCATTGATCGCATATTCCAGAAAGACCACATCCGGCTTTTTCGCCAGTACCCATTCATCCGCGAGCAGATTGCCGTTCATCGTACTCATGCCAGCCTCTGCGCAGAGGCAGCACTGCGCATCATAGCCCATTGCGCGCAGATCCTCTGTGACCAGCGCCGGATAAGCCCCGTCATGGATCGCAAGATTCGCATAGCCCTGCGTCACCGAGCCGCCCATAAATGCAAGCGTCAGCCGTTTTCCTCTGCCGTTTTCCTGCCCGCCGCGTTCCAGCAGCGCACGCCACCGGATCCCCTGTCCGACCGAGCAGAGCGCCTCTGCTGCAAGGCGGCTGCGCAGTTCTTCTGATATCATAAACTGTCCCTCAAATCCTATTTATTCAACCGGTTCCTGTCCGGTCAGCCGCCCATCATTCTCCATGTGCCGACATCCACAAGCTGCTTCAGCAGAAGCGCATACGCCTGCGATGCCTTCGAGAGAAATGCATTCCGGCGCGAGATCAGCGAAATATTGCAGAGCGCCAGTTCATCGGGCAGCGGATAATAATTCGGATGCTGCTTGAAATTGCCGTAATAGATCAGCGAATCCGGCAGCAGCGCAATGCCCATATTCGAGCAGACAAACGAGAACACCGTTTCGATCGTCTGCACGCTGTATTCGATATTCGGCGTAAACCCGCACTGCCGGCAGACGGCATAGAGCGTTTCGCGGTCATATTCGCCTGCATTTGCCGCAACAAACGCTTCATCCTTCACGAGCGAAAGTTCGACCGGCGGCTGCCGCAGAAAGCGCGGTGTCGCCTGCAAAATATCGTCTGCCGAAAGCGGCTCCGGCAGGCTTTGTGTCAGCGGATTTGCCGGCGAAACCGCCAGATAAAAGCGTTCATCCGCAAGGGATTCCACATGAAAGCTCTTTTCGTCAAAATCGCCGGAGCCGATCGCAAAATCAATCTCGCCGGCGGTCAGCTTATCGCGGAGCTGCTTCATATCGGCTTCCTGAATGGAAAGATGAATGCCCGGATATTTTGCATGAAACGCCGCAATGCCCGGTGCGAGCAGGCAGCGCACCCGAAAAGAGGATGCACCGATGCGCACCGAGCCGGTTTGCAGCCCCATCAGGTCTGACAGGGCATTATTCATGCTTTCTTCCATTGCCAGCAGCTTGCGCGCCCATTCCACATAGAGCGCGCCGGCATCCGTCAGCTTGATCGGCGTCACCGAGCGGTCAAACAGCTTAATGCCGAGCTGCTTTTCCATTCCGTGAATATACTGACTCAATGACGGCTGCGTGACATAGAGCTTTTCCGCTGCCTTCGAGATACTCTGACATTCCGCGACTGCAATCACATAAGTGAGCTGCTGCGTCGTCACGACAGTCACTTCCTTTCGTCTGCATCTGTATTTTCCCCGTTATTCCGCTTCCATTGTATGCAGCAGTTTATATAACAACTGATACAGCTGCACCGCTTCATCCTGCTTCAGGCAGAGGCAGCCGCCGATCTGCCGCGGGATCTCGGCAGCCGCCTCGCGCAGCGCGGCGCCTTCGTCTGTCAGCGCCGCGATCAGCACGCGTTCATCTGTCTCACTGCGCCGGCGCGTGATATAGCCCTTTTGTTCGAGACTTTTCAGCACCGGCGTCAGCGTGCCCGAATCCAGATACAGCCGCTGACCGAGCGCCTTGACCGTCACGGACTGTTCTTCCCAGAACACCATCATCGCAACATACTGCGTATAGGTCAGCCCGATCGCATCGAGATAGGGGCGGTATTTCTTGATGACCTCACGGGAACAGGCGTACAGCGGAAAACAAAGCTGATGCTCCAGTTTCAGCGAATCGTACATCGGTTCCTGCATGGCTGTCACTCCTTGTCATTTGATTTCCGGCGGCAAATGCTCATGCCTGCTGCGATTTCTCATACGCTTGACGAACAGCCTTTGCAAGCTGATCGGCGCAGGAAGTAGGACGTCTGCCGCAGGTATTCCCCAGCAGCTTTTCCTCGATCTGACCGACCGTCCAGCCGTCCACCAGCTTTGAGATCGCCTTAAGATTGCCGTTACATCCGCCGAAAAACTGAATGTCCGTCACGACGTCATCATTCAGCTTGAACCGGATCTGCTGCGCGCAGACCATTTCCGTATTGTAAACACAATCCATTTATAACAACTCCTTGATTTTGTCTTCGATCGCTTTCGGCTCGTCCGTCGGAGCAAAGCGCGCGACGACATTGCCTTCGCGGTCTACGAGAAATTTCGTGAAATTCCACTTGATATCCTCGGGATTGACAGCAGTTTTGCTGATCGCGGAGATCGCCTTCATCGCAGCCTTCGCTTTCAGTCCGGAGACCTTCTCCTCAGGCACCGCCTGTTTCAGCAGCGTAAAGAGCGGAGAAGCGTTCTCGCCGTTGACCTCGATCTTCGCGAACTGCCGGAACGAAACGCCGAATTTCATCTTGCAGAAGCTGACGATCTCGGCTTCGGTACCCGGAGCCTGTCCGCCGAACTGATTGCACGGAAAATCGAGAATTTCAAGTCCCTTTGCGCTGTATTCCCTGTACAGAGCTTCCAGTCCGTCATACTGCGGGGTAAAGCCGCAGCCGGTCGCGGTATTGACGATCAGCAGCACCTTGCCGCGAAACTCGTCCAGTTTTACGTCATTTCCCTGCGTGTCCTTTACGGTCAGATCGTACAAACTCATAACAGATACCTCCGGTTTCATCAGCTTGCATTCATTTCGATTGAGTTCAATTGATTGAGCTCAATTATATTATACCCAAAAGAAACCGGTTTGTCAAGCGGTTTCCGAAAAAAATTTTTCCGGAACGATTTCGGATTGCAAAGCGCGATCTTTTTCAACGCGGATCATCGCAGATCGACAGCACATTTTCCGCAATTCACGATTTCTTTTCCGGCTGTGCATCGCATATGATACGATCAGGGATGCGCATGATCCGCATAGTGATATTTATATATGTTTATGATATATGCGTATTTTTTCGCGCATGATTCAGCATGAAGATGAAGATTTAATTACAATCCGGAACTACTTGCACGGAAACGTGCAATTTTCTGCGATTTGCGCACTATTAGCAGAGGGCGCTGTGAATCGGGGACATCCGCGGGGAAGAATAGGCGGAGTCTGCCGGTGCAGTCCAGTAGGCAGAACCGGCAGCGCAATGAGGTGTCTGACCAAAGTAAGCCGAAGTCACAACGCGCTTGGAATCTTGACAATTGCATATTGACGGGCTGCATATAGGCGTAAACAGTTCGTCAAATCATGTTTTCTGTATTCGTAAACATGATTGGGTGCATGTAGAAATGAATGTCTTGATTAAACGCGAACGTGAATCTTAGTTGTTTGTTCTTTATCTTTTGTCCGACGTTAAATTTCACTGGGCGCGGGGCGCGAGTGCGAGCGGGACAACCCAAGAGAAAGGGAAGTCGTCGCTGCGCTCCGGTCTCCCCTCTCTCTTAGGTTTTCCCTCTCGCGCTCTCCTTTTCCTCACTCTCTCCTCTCTATGTGCGCGCCGCAATCGCTGCCTGTTCTTTGGGGTTCAGTTGTCCTGATTGCTTTCGCCGTCCGCGCCCGCCTGCGTATGCTCCCGATGCACTCCGTTTTCACTATTCACCATTCATTTTTCACTATTCAACATTCACTTGATCCGCTGGGAGCAGTAACTTATGAGAAGCCGCGTCTAGCGGCGTGTGCTGCGAATGTTGGGAGAGCCACGCTACCGCACTCCGGAGGGAAATGCCAGCGGGGGCTCCCCGCCCGGAGGGAAATGGAGGCGGGCACTGCCCGCTGCCAGCGTGGGCTCCCCGCCCGCATTCAGATTCCCCAGAACCGGTACAGCTGATAGAACAGGATCGCCGCGATCACCAGCACATTGCAGACCGCGTTTGCCGCATAGCGCACCCGATGCGCATTTGTCCGGAGCAGCGCAGCCAGCGATGTTACCGCCGCTGCCGCACAGACCGCCGCGCAGAGCATCTGACCGGCACCGATCCCCGCTGCCGCCGGATACAGGATGCCGCCCCGCGCCGAGCCGTAAAACACCGCCATGAGCACCGCCAGCAGCACAGAGCCGATCCACCCGACATGCCCTGCCGTCATCACAGCAGCGCCGGAACCCGCCGTCAATTTCCCGTGCTTTTTCAGCTGATGCCGGATGCGCAGCAGATAGACGCCCGCGATCCCCAGCAGCACATAGACCGTCAGCAAGCAGAGCTTCGGCAGATAGCCGCGCACTGCGATCAGATCCGCAGCAGGCATCTGCAAAACGGCATTGCCGTCCGAACCGCGCCTGCTGCCGATCAGCGCAGCAGCACCGCCGTTCGTAACCTGAAACACTCCATTTTCAAGCTGCTGTTGTTCCATATTCTGCGGATTGACCGCCGTCAGAAACGGCATCATCCTTGCCATGCCGCGGTGGAGCGAGCGCGCATTGAGATAGTAACCGTTCAGCGCCGCATCCGTCTGCGCCGCGCCGTATTTGTCCGCCGGCAGATCACCGAACACCAGCGCGGGCAGCTTCGAGAGAAACACATTTCCGTCCGGCTCATTGGTCATGATGACCAGTCCCGTTTTGGATTCCGGATCGAGCAGCAGATTCGCCTGCCCCGCCGTTGTCGCGCCAGTGTGCCCGCAGGTGCGGACAGCGTGCTCCTCAAAGAAAAATCCGTGCGCACAGAGCGGGATCTCCGAATCGCCGTAGAAATCCGTGCCGGAGAAAAGCTCCGCCTGCGTTTCGGGCGACTGAAACAGCGGCGCATCATCATTGACAAGTGCCTGCGCATAGGTCATCAGGTCGTTCAGCGTACCCGTCGCCGCACCTGCCGGATAGATTCCGACCGTATTCAGGCACGGACCGAGATCCGCTGCATTTGCGAGCACAAACCGATAGCTCCTGACCTTCCGGCGCTGTGCATACACCCATGCATTGTCGCTGTGATCGGCAGCGATCGCGGTGTGCTCCATGCCGAGCGGCGCGAAAATATGCGCATGCACATATTCGCCGTAATCCTGACCGGTGATGCATTCGAGCACATATGCCGCAACCGCCGCGCCGTAATTGGAATACGCCGTCACCTCGCCGGGACGGTGTACCTGCGCCGGCTCGACCGCTTGCAATTCCTCGCGCAGCGTGCGCACCGGCTCCCCGTCCGCTTTCCAGAGCGGGCGGAATGTCTCCTGCCAGCCCGCATTGTGGTTCATCAGGTTCAGCATCGTGATCGGCTCGTCATAGGAAAGATGCTGAAAAAAGCCGTCCGGCAGATAGTCCCGCACATCGCGCTCCAGATCGAGCTTTCCCTGCTCCCGCAGCTGCATCGCGCTCACCCAGATCAGCGTCTTGGAAATGCTGCCCCATTCGTATACGGAATCCTCATTCGCTGCTGTATGCTGCGCCAGATCCGTTTCTCCGAAATATTCCGTATCCAGCACATCTTTCCCCTGAAAAATGCCGATCGCAGCAGACGCAAATAAATCTTTCGCATTGATTTCCAGATTCGACAGTTCCATTTTCAGCGCCTTGACCGTGCTGCCGGAAGGGAGCATTGCGGCATCCGCATCATTTGCAGCAGAGACCGGCATCTGCACGCCGGCAAGCAGCATCGTACCGGCAAGGATCGCCGCCCTCATTTGTTTTAAGATTTGCATTGCAATCCCCCTCACAGTTCCTTTTCCTCATATTCCAGCTGCGTGCGGATATATTTGTAAATCACCGAAAACGACGCCAATGCGACCAGAACTGCACAGAACAGCACCCCGTTCGCAGCCATTGCAAGCTGCATCAGAAGCAAAAAGCACATCGAACCGGCTGTCCCGATCGGCAGCATATCGGTCACAAAGAGCACGAACAGCAGCAGCAGCCCGAATATGAGCAGATAATGCAGAAGCTCCTTCTTTTTCGGTCTGCGAAGCTGGAGACCGTCCATGCCGCCGAGCGCGGAAAATGCCGAATTGTCTCGGAAATACCGGTGCAGTGACATGCCGAGCAGCTTCAGCCCAAGTGCAAAAGATGTAAAAAAATACAGATTGAAAGCACCGTATTCCGTCATGCTGCCGCCGGATCGCGCTGCAAAAAGCCGGAGCAAATCAATTTCCGGCGCAGATTCCGGATCCAGCAGATAATATGTTTTCAGCCGGATCGCAAGCAGCATCAGCACATAGAGGATCAGCGATCCGGCAAGATATACCCCGACCGACAGGAGAAACCGCGACCGCACAAGCTCCCTGCGGCTGACCGGCAGCACGCAGTACAGCTTTTCGCCGTGATATTTCACTTCATTCTGCACCAGCATCCCCACAAAAAAGGTGCCCGTCATTGTCGGCAGCGCTGCCGCGAACACCGGTGTGAGCAGGAAGCCGATCACAAGCGTCAGCAGCATGAGAACGACCAGTATTTTGTTCAGATTCGAGCTGCTGCCGTTCATTGTAATGAGATCTGCGCGGATCAGATTTTTCAGTCTTGTCTTTTCGTCCATTTGTCGTCCCCCCTTACAATTCCCGCTTTTCCATTGCCGCCGCCGTGATCTCTCCGCAGATCACACAGACCGCCAGCAGCACCAGATCCGCAGCCGCACCGGTCAGCAGCATGCCCGCCGGATCGGACGGCAGCCGCGGCAGATCCAGCGTCAGAATCTCTTTCTTTACAAGCTTTGCAATGATGAATGCAGTCACCAAAATCGCAGAAAATGCGAGAAAAACGATGCGGAGCAGGCTTTCTCTGCCCTTGATCTGCGTCATCATTTCCACGAATGCCATGCAGATCCCGACCAGTACGCAGACGCCGAAGACCGCCAGCAGCGTAAAGCTTCGGTTCGCAAATGCGTCGCCGACAATTTTCATCATGCTGCTTTCCTGATTCGGCAGAAAGCGGTACAGATTCGCGGCATGCGCGATGCCGGCAATGACGAGTTCTGCAAGCTGCACCGCAAGATGCACCAAAAACAGGTAGAGAAACCGCCCTCTCACAAGGCTTTTCCGCGAGACCGGCAGCACGCCGTACAGCTTATTGAAGCCGCATTGATCCGCAACAATTTGCAGCGGCAGCACAAAAAACGGTGCAATGATACTCAGGAACGCGCACATCGCCGGTGCAAGCAGCAGACTCAGACCGCCGAACAGCAGCGCGGACAGCACGACGCCGAACCATGCAAACGGCGCAACGGTCAGGTAGTCAAACCGCACGGCTTTCAGGATGTCTTTCATACCTGTCCTCCTTTGCGATGTAAACGAGAATCTCGTCGATGCTTGCTTTTTCGTATTCAAGTGCAGCCGGCAGACCGGCGAGATCATCCGTATGGATCAGCGCATCAAAGCCGTTCCGGTAGGCATGGAAGCCGATGAGCTTCTCTTTCAGTCCCGCGGGAATGTCCTCCTCCGCACCTTTCAGCACGGCATAGCTTTCCGCAAGGGTGTCCCGCTCGCCGGTGAACCAGACCTTTCCGTCGTGCAAGATCGTTACAAAATCCGCGATGCGCTCGACGTCAGCGGTGATGTGCGTGGAGAACAGCACGCCGCGGTTTTCGTCCTCGATGTACTCCGAAAGAATATCGAGCAGTTCATCGCGCGCGACCGGATCAAGTCCGCTGGTCGGCTCATCGAGAATGATAAGCTCCGCCTTGTGCGACAGTGCGATCGCGATCATCAGCTTCATCTTCATGCCCTTGGAAAACGCGCCGACCTTCTTGTTGTCCGGAAGATCAAAAGCACGCAAACGCGCGGAAAACTCGGTGCTGTCCCAGTCCTTGTAAAAGGGCTTGAGCTGCTGCTCGATCTGCTTTGTATTGAGATGTTCGGCGAGGTACAGGCTGTCGAACACGACGCCGAGGCGCTCCTTGATCGCAATGGAATCGGTCACACTGTCCAGCCCGAACACCGAAATATTCCCGCTGTCGATCTTTGCCATATTGAGAATGGAGCGGATCGTCGTGGTTTTGCCGGAGCCGTTTTGCCCGACAAATCCCATGATATAGCCCTTCGGGAGCGAAAAGCTCACATCCTCCAGCGCAAAATCATCATATTTCTTGCAGAGTCCGCGAATCTCCAGAATGTTTTCCATGTTACTCCTCCATAAACTTTCTCAGCGCCGCAACGATCTCCTCGTCGGACATTCCCGCATCCCTGCCGCTCCGGACTGCCTTTTCGAGCCCGTCCTCCATTTCAAAGAGCATGCGCTCCCGCAGCAGCTCATTGTTGCGCGGCGCGACGAAATAGCCCTTTCCCGCAACGGAAATGATAAAGCCTTCGTCAGCAAGATCGTTATAGACGCGCGTGGTGGTGATGACGCTGATCTTCAGATCGCGGGCAAGCTGCCGGATCGACGGGAGCTGCTCATTTTCCGCAGCGGTGCCGTCTAAGATCTGCGCCTTCATCTGCTGTTCGATCTGCTCATAGATCGGCAGCTCGGATTTATTCTTGACAATAATTTTCATGGAACGCTCCTCGGTTATACTGTTAATATCATGATATATACAGTATAGCACATGCTGTTCTGTTTGTCAATAGCTTTCCGAAAAAAATTCGCAGATGCGATTTTCCGCGTATCTGCATAAAAATACGGGCTGTCCGCAGACAACCCGTATCGGATTTCAATTTTATTGCGCCCCTGCATGATCGGGATATAGACAGTGCCGTATATACAGTGCGCGCGTTTTCAGTCAAGATTTAAGCTGTCCACCCACGCTTTCAGCGACGCCGCAGACGGCTTTCCGTTCAGGATCTTTCCCTCGGTCAGCTTCGTATCCGGCGCGACGCTGCCTTTCAGATGCTGCACCGCTTCACCGAATCCGCTGCCGCCGGATGTCGCAAACAGGATGACTTCTTTGCCGGAAAAATCATAGCTTTCCAGAAAACTGTTGATGATCGTCGGCGCAATATACCACCAAACCGGAAATCCCACAAAGATGACGTCATATGCCGCAATATCTGCGTCCGTGTCTGCAAGCGCCGGACGCGATGCCTTGTCGCGCATCTCGACGCTGCTGCGGGACTGCTTGTCCTGCCAGTTGAGGTCGGCGCGGGTATACGGCACTGCCGGCTTGATCTCATAAAGGTCGGCGCCCGCTGCGGCAGCCAGATTCTTCGCGGCAGCAGCCGTCACGCCGCTCGCAGAAAAATAAGCAACTAACTTTTTACGCATCGCAATATCCTCCATTTCACATTTTGCCGCCGAACACAGGGAAAAAGCTGTGCTCGCCGTAATTTTCGATATGTCTGACCGCTTTGAGCGTCTGCATATCCGCATCCGAAATCTCAAAATCCACATCGGCATTCGTGCGCATATGCGCCGGATTTGCCGTTTTCGGGAGCACGATCATGCCGAGCTGAATGTCATAGCGGATGCAGAGCTGCGGAACAGAAACACCGTATTTTTCAGCAATTTCTGCGATTTCCGCATTCTTCATCGCCTCGCCGTGCGCCACGGGAGAATACGCCTCCATGACAATGCCCTTTGCCGTGCAGTAGTCGATCAGTGCCAGCGGGGAATTGGAAATGTGGCAGAGCACCTGATTCACCATCGGCTTGATCTCCGCCGCGTCCCAAAGGCTGTCGATATCTCCCTGCAGGAAATTGGAAACGCCGATCGCGCGCAGCTTGCCCGCACGGTAAGCGTCCTCCAGCGCACGCCAAGCCTCGCGGTTCCCCTCAACAAAGCGGTCGTCCGACTGATTCACGCATTTCCACGGCTGCGGCGAATGAATGATCATCATGTCAAGATAATCCAAACCGGCCTTCCGCAGAGTCTCGTCAATGCCGGCAGCCGCAGAACGGTAATCCTTGTGCTCGGCTGCGACCTTCGATGTCACGAAGACCTCAGCGCGCGCAATGCCGCTGCTGCGCACGCCCTCGCCGACGCCGCGCTCATTGCCGTAAGCCTGTGCGGTGTCGATGTGGCGGTAGCCGATCTCCAGCGCGTTCCGGACTGCTTCGGCGGCTATGCTGTCGTCGATCAGCCATGTGCCGAGCGCAAGCTGCGGAACTTCTACGCCGTTTGCAAGCGTCAGTTTTTGGTCAAACATGATTATACCTCCGATCATCCGCGAAACCGCGGGTTCGCTGAATTTCTGTATTCTGACACAGTGTCATTATGTATATGATACCACATTTCTGACGCCGTGTCAATATCAATCGCAAAAAATCTGATTTTCCGCATTCTGCACGATTGCGCGCGGAAAACTTTGTGCATCCTGCCAATGCATCATGCCGCGATCCCGCATCCTGCTTGACATGCGGCGCAAGATTGTGGTATGATACATATGAAAGAATATCGTTTTATCATTCTGCACAGGAAAACAGGACACAAAATATTGACTGACCAAAACGGCGGCTAAAGACGTTCTGCGCAGATGAAATACCGTATAAGCCAGCGGTTCACTCATTTACATGATATTGGGATTCCAAAGGGATAGATCCCTTTGGCGGGTTTGGGCAGCGCCCATTTCAGATCATCGCGCAGCGATCCATATTTATAAATCTGCGCAGGAAAGCAGGACACAAAATATTGACTGACCAAAACGCCGGCTAAAGACGTTCTGCACAAATGGAATACCGTATAAGCCAGCGGTTCACTCATTTATATGATATTGGGATTCCAAGGGATAGATCCCTTTGGCGGGTTTGGGCAGCGCCCATTTCAGATCATCGCGCAGCGATACAATTTATAAATCTGCGCAGAAAAGCAGGACACATAATAATGACTGACCAGAACGCCGGCTAAAGACGTTCTGCACAGATGAAATACCGTATAAGCCAACGGTTCACTCATTTATACGATATTGGGATTACAAAGGGATAGATCCCTTTGGCGGGTTTGGGCAGCGCCCATTTCAGATCATCGCGCAGCGATCCATATTTATAAATCTGCGCAGGAAAGCAGGACACAAAATATTGACTGACCAAAGCGCCGGCTAAAGACGTTCTGCACAAATGAAATACCGTATAAGCCAGCGGTGCACTCATTTACATGATATTGGGATTCCAAAGGGACAGATCCCTTTGGCGGGTTTGGGCAGCGCTCATCTCAGATCATCGCGCAGCGATACATAATTCAGGGGGATGCAAATGGACATTCGTGTGCTGAAATATTTTCTCGCAGTCGCCAGGGAGCAGAGCTTTTCGGTCGCGGCGGAGCGGCTGTATCTCTCGCAGCCGACGCTTTCCCGACAGCTCGGCGAACTGGAAAAGGAGCTCGGCAAGCAGCTTCTGATCCGCAGCAGCAAGGGCGTCACACTGACCGAAGAAGGCATGATCCTGCGCGCCAGAGCCGAGGAAATCGTCGCGCTGACCGAAAAAGCCGAGCAGGAGATCCGGCAGAGCGGCGAACAGGTCACCGGCATGGTGTACATCGGCGCAGGCGAAACCTATGCCGTCCGGCTGATCGCGGATACAGCGCAAAAGCTGCGGCAGGCGCATCCCGATCTGCAATACAGCATTTACAGCGCGGACAGCAGCGACGTCATCGAAAAGCTGAACCGCGGACTGCTGGATTTCGGGATCGTGTTCCAGAATGTCGATCCCACAAAATACAACGCGATCGAACTGCCGCTGAAGGATACCTTCGGCGTACTGATGCGGCGGGATGCCCCGCTTGCGGAAAAGGAAGCCGTCACGCTCTCCGATCTGAGCGGACTGCCGCTCATCATTCCGCGGCAGCCGAACCACAATTCCATGTTCCTTGCAAAACTCAAGCTGGATACGGAAAAATACCGGATCGCGGCGCAGTATAACCTTGTGTACAACGGCTCGGTCATGGTGAGCCGCGGCATGGGCTACTGCATCTGCATCGACCGGCTCATCAATGTGACCGGCGACAGCAATATGTGTTTTCGTCCGTTTTCGCCGCCGATCGAGGCAAGCTGCGCGTTCATCTGGAAGCGCAATGCGGTCTTTTCCAAGGCTGCGGAGACATTTCTCGCGGCGTTCCGGCAGGACATGGGCGCAGAGTTGTGAGTGATCCTGTACGTACCGCAACGGAAGTCATTACAAATTGAAGATGCCCCGCTGTGAAAATGAAACACTGCGGGGCATTTTTTCGCATAGCGGGATTCCAAAGGGATAAATCCCTTTGGGCGGGCTTGGGCTGAAAGCCCATTCCAAATCATCGCGAAGCGATACCACAAAGAAGTATCCGCTGCGCGGATGCTATTTAGAATGGGACAAGCTGCCCCTTTTAGAAAGGGGGGCTTTTCCCAAGCCCTTTTCTTCCCGAAATTGAACGCGGGGGTATTTCGCGATCTGCGGATCGCGACGAGGGCGCTGCCCTCGACCCGCAAGCCTTTGAAAAGGCTTGAGCGAAACTTTAATACCTTGCGCGCCGGTTGCGTAACGCGTTAATCGGATACGTTTGTGAGAACGCAGTCGTGTGCTTTGCTTTTCACTTTTCTTTCTTCACTATTCACCATTCACTTTTCCGCTGGGAGCAGTCACGCCACAGAAGCCGCACCGCTGCGCGGGCTCCCCGCCCGCTTATCCTGCGGTCAGGGAGAGCGTCACGGTCAGGTCGCCGTCCCCGAATAATTCCGCCAGCTCCTCCGCTGTCGCATCCTCGATATGCCCGAGCTTTGTGTAGCTCCACGAATTGGACGCATAGAAAACCGTCATCTTGTTGCCCTGATAAAGCATGATGTCGCCCGCTTCCGTAACGGTCTGCACATCACTTTTCGTCAGCGCCCACGGCAGTGCGCCGACCTTCTCAAAGCCGCCGTATTCATCCAGCTTCACCGTCACGGGCGCCGCTTTCAGCTTCTCCGCAAGCTCCTTCGCCGCCTGCGTATCCGCAAGCGCTGCCGTCAGCGTTTTGCCGTTGACCTCGATCCGCATGCGCTGTTCCCCCTGCTTTTCCGGAACCGGCAGCGTATCCAGCCAGCTTTTTACGCTGTCCTTCGATGCGCTCGCCGGAAAACGTCTGCCTGCAAGCTGATTGCCGATCGGCACCAGTGCGCCGATATTCTTCTCGCTCGATGCGATCCCGCTGCTGCCCGATGTGCAGAACGGGATCACCGTTTTCTGCGAAAAATCGTACTTTTCAAGAAATGTATCAATGATGCGCGGTTCCTCGCCCCACCAGATCGGATAGCCGAGCCAGATCACATCATAGCCGTCCAGATCCTCCGGCAGCTGTGCGATCTCCGGACGCACCGATTTGTCGTTCTGCTCCTGATTGGCGCGGCAGCTGTCATCCTGATAGCGGATATCCGCATCGCTGTACGGCACTGCCGCTTCGATCTCATAGCTGTCCGCACCGGTCAGCTCGATGATATACTGCGCGATCTTTTCGGTATTGCCCGTGCGCGAAAAATATGCGACGAGTGTATCGGACTGCGTTTTCGTCGTCGTTTCGTGCAGCAGATCCTGCTTCAGAATCGAAAGATCTGTCGCATCCCATTTTTCATCGCCGCTGCGGTCAAATGCAATACCGGTGAGGTCTGCGTCCGACGGCTTTGCGAGCAGATAATCCCGCAGCATCCGCATATCCTGCGCGGTATCCGGCACGCGCGATTCGCCGCTCGCACGGATCACAGATGCTTTTCCGGAAAACAGGATGCCCGCTGCGAGCACCGCCGCTCCGACGATCCCGAATACTTTTCTCATACCGGATCCTCCTTTTTCGCTGTATCATAAATACTCCGGATGACGCGCGCCGGATTGCCGACCGCGATCATTTCCGCCGGCACATCCTTCGTCACAACAGAGCCGGCACCGATCACTGCATGGTCGCCGATCGTCACGCCCGGCAGAATGATGCTGCCCGAACCGATCCAGACGCCGTTTCCGATGTGTACGGGCGCGGGAATCAGGTCGCCGCGCTGCTCCGGCAGCATGCCGTGATTCAGCGTTGCGATGACCGTGTTGTGCCCGATCAGGCAGCCGTCGCCGATGAAAATGCCGCCCTGATCCTGAAATTTGCAGCCGGCATTGATGAACACGCCTTTGCCGATGTGCAGATTTTTGCCGCAGTCGGTGTATACCGGCGGGAACAGTCCGAACTCCGCATCCAGCGGCTGACCGGTGAGCTGCTCCATGAGCTGCCGCAGCTCTGCGGGTGTGTGGTATCTGCCGTTGATCTCCGCCGTGATGCGCAGTGCTTCCTGACTCAGCTCGTGCATTTTCAGGTGGACATCGCCGCCGCATGCGGTCTGTGCCGCGCTGTTCATTTGTGCAAGAAATGCCTCATTTGTCATGGATCAGGCTCCTTTTCTGTTTCGTTATTCTCATCATACCATATCTTTCGCCAAATTACAAATACCTATTCCAAATACAGGAATATGCGTTTTCTGCATACGATATATTCCGGCGTTCTGTCGAAAATATCTAGCGTTCTGATTGACACGGCAGCGGTTCTGTGTTATCATGGATACGAACCGGATCGAAAGGGGATGCGCATGATGATTGAAACCGCGCGATTAAAACTGAGAGAATATACGGCTGACGATTTTGACGCATTATATGAGATCCTTTCCGATGCAGAAACAATGGCGCATTACCCAAAACCGTTTGACGAAGCACAAGTCAGGCAGTGGATCCAACGGAATCTTGCGCTTTACGCTGCATACGGATTCGGGCTCCGGGCAGTCGTCCTGAAAGAAACCGGCGAAATGATCGGCGACTGCGGCATCACGATCCAGAAGATTGACGGAGAAATGCTGCCGGAGATCGGGTATCACATCCATAAGAAATACTGGAGGAAGGGATTCGGAAGTGAAGCTGCGCGGGCAGTCCGGGACTGGGCATTTGCACATACAAAATATGACTGTCTGTACGCATATATGAAATATACCAATCTCGCATCCTATGCGACTGCAATTGCGATCGGCATGAAAAAAGTGAAGGAATATCCCGATGAAAAAAACACCGTTTCCTTTGTCTGTGCGATCACGCGCAGGGAGTGGGAAGCACGAACGGATCACTTGTGACTGCCGGCAGCAATCCTCAAAAATCAAAATACCCCGAAGTGCTTTTTTGCAGCACTTCGGGGCTGTTTTGTTATGCATTATTCCGGATGCAGCAAGCTGCCTGCGGTCATTTGCCGCGGCGGTACTGCTTCGGCATTGCAAGGAACAGCTGCATCAGCGGGCTGTCCTTGACATTCTGCTGATCTGCGGGCAGCGCATCGGTGAACGAATAGCTGTCCGTCTGCGTGCGGACCGTCAGGCGCATCCGCTGATGTGTGCGGTATCTGCTGTGCACGGTGTACGGCGCACAGCTGACCGATTCGATCTCCTCTGCGGGGATCCGGTGCTGCTTTTTCCACAAGCACCAGCATAATCCGCTGCCGTCCCATTCGAGCGTCGTTTTGCGCACTTCGTTCAGATGGACGGCGACGGCAAGCACTGCCGCGCAGAGGATTCCGCAAAGGATCATCGGGATTCCGCCCGCCTCGCCGTTTGCGATCCGGAATCCGCCGAACATCCAGAACAGCAGCATGCCCAGAATCGCCAGAAATTCAGCAATTCCAAGCCAGATATGGCTGTCCTGAATCTGAATTTTACAATTGTTTTCCATGTTCTCTCCGTTTGCCATATTGTCATGTGTTCAAAGTAAGGTCTCCGAAAGGTCGATCAGCATGCGCGCACGGTTATAGACATTCACCGGCGTCCCGCTTGCATCGACGTCCGCGCTGACGACCGCGCCGCCGCGCTTGCGCTGGATCGACGCATAAATGCCGCGTCCTGCCACATGATTCGCCATGCAGCCGAACGGCTGGATCGCCAGCACCTTTCGTGTGCCGTGTCCGAGATAACCCGCGACCTCTGCGCCGATCAGCCAGCCGTCACCGATCGCGACCTCATGGCTGACCGCGCCCTTTGCTTCCGCTTTCAGCGTTTGCAGCCGCGGGAGCGAATAGAACCCCGCATCCGTCAGCGCCGCGATCATATCATCCTGTATCCGCGAAAGCAGCTGCTCCGCGATCCGGTAAACCGCCGCTTCTGCGGGACTGACCTTCCGCAAATGCGAATCAATATAGTAGAGCACATACCACGACAGCCCGTTCGTATAGCTCTCGCAGCCGGAGCGCTCCAGATAATCCACGATATCCCAGTTACCGAGGCTGCAATAGCGCGTATACAGATCGCCGACAATGCCGATGCGCTGCTTTTTCGCATCCGTGCGCGGGATCGCGGCAAACTCCGCGGCGATCTCCGCAAACCGGCGCCGCAGCACCCGAATCCGCAGATTCCGGAAGTCTTTCAGCTCTGCCCCCAGCACCGCATACCACTTGTCCCGCAGACGGTTCGTCTCGCCGCGGTTCTGCTCATAGGGACGCACCTGCTGCACTAGGATCATCAGCAGGTCGCCGTAATACAGGCTGAACAGCGCCCGCCAGACCATTTTCGGGGTGATCGGCAGCTGATTGCTGTCGTCGATATGCCGCAGATTCATCGTCAGCACGCGCACCTGCGGATAACCCGCAAGCCGCACGGCACGGCGGATCAGGTCGGCATAATTGGAGCCGCGGCAGGCATCCCCTACCGTCGGCATCAGCAGCTTTGTATGCTGCAAATCGAATCTGCCGCTGCGCAGTGCGCCGAGCATCTGACCGGTATTCAGGATGCAGGGATAGCACATGTCATTGTGCACCCAGCGCAGTCCGAGCGCGGTCACATCGCGGCGGTTGTTGAGAATCACCGGCTGATACTGCCGCGAATAAAACGCATATTTCATCAGCGGGAAATGCGCATCCAGCATCGCCGGAATCAGCAGATTATCCTTCTGTCTCATAAGCTGTCACCTTCCGGAGCAGTTACTCCGCTGCGGCATCCTGTGTATAGGTCAGAACTTTGCCGTCGCTGACGACCGTCACATCACCGTCACAGGTGTATAAGGTACTGATGTTGCGCTTTTCGAGTGTTTCGACTGTGGACGGATCGGCATATTCCTCCTCCGAGCAGCATATGACCGTGCAGTCCGGCTGACATGCATCAAGGAACTTTTCCGTCGTCGCCATATAATTGCCGTGATACGGAAATTTCAGGAAATTGACCTTGCCGAGATTCAGATTCATGATCTCCTGCTGACGCGCCGCCTCTGCATCGCCCGTAAAGAGCATTGTGTTCTCACCGTGCCGCAGATACAGCACCAGCGAAAAATCATTCTCCTCGTTCTTGCCGTAATCGTTCTTCTCCGGCGCATAGACCGTACAGACTGCGTCATCAAGCGTAAAATCGCGCTTGCTGCCCATGTTCAACGCGGTCACCGGCGTTTCGGTCTCCTGTGCCTTTTCAATGAAGCTTTCATACTCATCTGAGGTTGACACATAGTCCGGAACGAGCACTTCCTTGACATGCAGCCGGTTGATGATGCGCGCCGCACCGCCGACATGATCCTTGTCAAAATGCGTGATCAGCATGGTGTCAATGGTATCAATGCCCTGTGCAGCAAGATATTTGTCGATGTATTTTCCGTCGCCCTTGTTGCCGGCGTCAATGACTGTCACGGTATTCGCTGTCTGGATCACCATTGCATCCGCCTTGCCGACATTGAAGATCCTGACCGTGACATCGCCCGTCACAGCCGGCGTATCGGCTTTGGATTCGGATGCACTGCTCTGCTGCGTCGATTCGCCGCCAGCACAGCCCGCAAAGGGCAGTACGGCTGCTGCTGCAAGCAAAGCTGCTGCAAGGCGTTTGAACAGATCGTGCTTCATCATCTGGTTCCTCCCCAATTCAAGTTGCTATCATGATACCGCATTTTGCTGAAATGAATCTAAAACTCTGCAAATCATGTTCAGGCACGCTTTTTCAGGACTGTGACCGCGGCATAATGCTGCACATCAAATGCATCCGGCGCGAGGCGGTCGAGCATGGCACGGTGCTCTGCGTCCCATGCCGCAAGCGCGTCCGCGCCGAGGGATGCGCCGACGCCGCGGCAGGCACGCATTCTGCCGTGCCACGCTGCCTTCGAGAAATGCACCGGCAGATCATAGACCGCCTGCTCCGTCATCTCAAACAATGTGTATGCAGCATCCGGCGGCGTGATCGGATGCCGTTTGTCGCCGCCGCCCGTCCATGCGGGATTGTATTTCAGCACCAGTTCTTCGGATGCCGCCGCAATTTTGTCCTCATCCGACAGCCAGCCCATATAGAGCAGCACGAGTCTGCCCTCCGGCTTCAGCATCCGCGCAATGTTCGGATACGCCTTTTCCGGATCGAAATACCAATAGCACTGACATGCCGTCACGACATCGAACATACCGTCCGGATAATCCGTTGTTTCGGCAGATGATGCGCGGAAATCAATGTCCATGCCATCCGCTGCCGCGAGCCGCTTCGCCTGTTCGATCTGCTCCGGAGAGATGTCCGTTCCGCACCATTTTGCGCCGAACCCGTACATGTTCCGCGGGATGACGCCCGTTCCGGTGCCGAGATCCAGCACCGTCTGACCGGCAATGCCGATGCCGCGGTTCACAATATTATCATAGAAAATCTGCGGATAGATGTCGCGGAATTTTGCGTAGTCCTCGGATGTTCTGCCCCAGTCAAATGCCTTGCCGCCGTCGATGTTCTCATTGATGATGTTCATGCTGTTGCTCCTGTTCTGTATGTTTCATGGATCAGCGGCTGCGGTGCGGGCTGCGTTTCCGCCAGCACGACTGCGCCGCCGAGCTTTGATTCCGCTTCATCCAGCTGCGATTCCTTTGCCGCATAGAGCGTCATCAGCGGATCGCCCTGCTGCACGGCATCGCCCGGCTTCACGCTGAGCACGATGCCCGCCGCCGGATCAATCGGATCGGATTTTGTCATGCGTCCCGCGCCGAGCAGCACCGATGCTCTGCCGATCTGCTCGCTGTACATCGCGGAGATCCAGCCGGACTGCGGCGCCTTGACCGTGCGGCTGCACAAAGGCTGCGGCAGACGGGAGAGGTCTTCCGTCACGCGCGGATCGCCGCCCTGTGCTTCGATCATCCGGCGCAGACGCTCCAGCGCAGCACCCGAAGAAACCGCCTGCTCCGCCATACGTCGGCAGGCAGCCGCATCGCCGCGCCCTGCCATTTGCAGCAGCTCCGCCGCAAGCGTCAGGCACAGCGCACCGAGGTCGTTGTCCGTATCGCCGCGCAGCACCTCGATCGCCTCGCGGACTTCCAGCGCATTGCCGATGCACATGCCGAGCGGGCGGTCCATGTCCGTCAGAACCGCCGTGCAGTCCCTGCCGTCCGCCTTAGCCGCCGCCAGCATCAGGCGCGCCAGTTCCGACGCATCTGCGTCATTTTTCATGAATGCGCCGCTGCCGACCTTGACGTCCAGCAAAATGTGGTCTGCGCCGGTCGCAAGCTTCTTGCTCATGATGCTCGCGCAGATCAGCGGGATGCTGTCCACGGTCTCCGTCACATCGCGCAGCGCATAGAGTTTCTTGTCCGCGGGCGCGAGATCGCCGGTCTGCATCGCAACTGCAAAGCCGATCTCCTGCACCTGCTTCAAAAAAGCTGCCGGATCCAGCGCCGTCGAAAAGCCCGGAATGCTCTCCAGCTTGTCGATCGTACCGCCGGTGTGTCCGAGTCCCCTGCCCGACATTTTCGGCATGTACACGCCGCATGCCGCCGCAATCGGCGCGAGGATCAGCGTGGTCTTGTCGCCGACGCCGCCTGTGCTGTGCTTGTCTGCAACCGGTCCGTCCAGCATCTCCCAGTGCATCGTCTGTCCGGAATCGCGCATCGACATGGTCAGCGCGGCGGTCTCCGCATCGGTCAGTCCGTTCAGGCAGACCGCCATGAGCCATGCCGAAAGCTGATAATCCGGAATCAGCGGCTCCTTTGTGATGCCGCGTACCAGTGCGGCGATCTCATCTGCGGTCAGCGGGATATGCTGCTTGGTCTTGCGGATGCATTCGTTCATGTGAAATACTGCCATATTCTGCTCCTTTTGTGTCAGTCTGTAAATACGGCATCAGCCTGAAAGCGCAGGGCTCTCAGGCTGATTCCGTCTTTTTTCAATCCCTCTTTATACATGCTGCTCTTTACATGCTGCTCAATGTGCTCAGATCCGGCGCACTCAGATCCGGTACAGCCGGCTGCTCCGGTTTTTCATCGGGCTTCGGCTGCTCCGGCTCATAGGAACCGGCAGATTCCGCCATTGCCGCGAGCGATGCAAGATCGCCGCCCATGACCGGCGTGGTCGGGCGCGTCGGCGTCGGTGCGGTATTCGGCGTGCGCACAGAGGTCTGCGGCGCTGCCGGTCTGACCGGTGCCGTCGTCGTCGTGGTCGTTGTCGGAGCGGATGCAGCTGCCGGTGCAGTCGTCAGCGCGGCTGCCTTCTTGGCTGCCTGCTCTGCCAGCTTTGCCGCCTCAGCGGTCTTTTTCGCAGCCTCGGCTTCTGCCTTTCTGCGGATCGCCGAAGCATCCGCCTCAGCCTTTCTGCGGATCGCTTCTGCTTCGGCTTCCGCCTTCGCGGTCAGCTCCGCAGCAGCCTTTTCGATCTGCTTTTCCTCGGCTTCCTTCTCCTTTTTGATCTGG
Source organism: Clostridiales bacterium Firm_04 (assembly GCA_001603005.1). Lineage (GTDB taxonomy): Bacteria > Bacillota > Clostridia > Oscillospirales > Ruminococcaceae > Firm-04. The sequence continues at coordinate 125,899 of LVAJ01000027.1, read as the reverse complement.
TCGAAATCCTTCTCCTCGTAATCGCCTTCCAGCCAGCCGACGCGTTCCATCTGCTTGACCGGAATCCGCTTCAGCGGAGAATACAGGAACTTCGGGCAGTGATAGCCGGAATCGACCATGCCCTTCTTCGTACATAGAATCTTATTGCCGTCCTTCGTGCGGTTGCCGTAATCGCAGTATTCGCATTTCGGCTCAATTGCTTTTCCAAAGTACTTTCCGCCCTTGGAGAATACATCAAAAAGTCCCATTATGTTCACCTCATTCAGCCGGCAGCCCGCAGAATCCGACTGATCCTGCGCATTTGCCTTCGATTTTCTCTATTATAACATATTTTTTTGAGTTTGTCTAGTCCTTTTTTATGAGAAATGGAAATCCGGTGCAAAAAATCAGAAGTGCAGGCAGAACCGAGCCGCTGCCGGAAACTGCCGTCCGCGGTGCGAATGCCGCCGCAGCATGCAACGGAACCGGAAGCAGCGATGCCGCCGGATAGACCATGCATGCCGTCAGAATCGAAGCAGCTATGCGCATCGGCAGCAATTTTCTCATAGTCACGAGCCCCCTGCCGACCGAGATGCACTGCATCTGCGCGCAGATCCCGCCGAAGGACAGCAGCCCGCCCGTCAGCGCAAGCAGCAGCCGGAACCGCAGTCCGCTCCCGCAGCGGCAGACCGCGCCGATCTGCGTCACATCCCAGAGCGCAGCGGTCACGGCACGGATGCTCTGCGGCGGGATGCCGGTCAGATTGCCGCAAACATCTGCGAATTGATGCAGCCGCGATGTGCCGAACAGCGCCGTCAATACACCGAACAGCAGCACCATGCCGCAGATCTGTGCCATGCTGCGCATTGCGCCGGATGCAGCATCCGTCAGCATTTCCGCGGTCAGCCGGATCTCCGGCAGGGCGGTCTCCCGCTGCGTGACCGTCCGGAGCCGGCGCGTCAGGATCAGCAGCAGCACATTCGAGAGGATCCCCGCGCCGAACAGCAGCCAGCCTGCCGCAGCCGTCCCGAAAAGCTGCGCCCCCGCCAGTCCGACCGCGAATGCCGGCCCGCAGCCGAAGCAGCAGCCAGCCGCCTGCGCATATGCATTGCGGTGTTCCGCATCCGATTCCGCCAGCCCCGCAAGCAGCATCGCCCCGACCGGATACCCCGCAAACTGACTGACCGCAAATGCCGTCACGCCGGCAGAGGGCAGCCGGAGCAGCCGCGCAGTCAGCCTGCAATGCGCCCCGATCCGCTCTGCCGCGCCGCTCTCCCGCAAAAGCAGTGCCGCCGCCGTACAGCCGTAAAGCGACGGGATCAGCATTTGCAGACAGAGCAGCACCCGATCACGCAGGACTGCCGCGATCTCCGCGCCGTGCTGCGCCAGCAGGATCATCAGAAAAAAGAGCAGCGCCGGCATCAGCAGTACCGCGCGCTGTTTCATGAGTCGTTCCATTGTCTGCGCCCCCCTGTTCTGTTTCCGTTATATGCCGAATATAGATGAAAACAGAACCGGACGGCGGGAAAAGATGCGGGAAGATGCGCCCCAAATTGTTACAGGATCCTGCGCAGGATGAAATAAAGCACAATGCACAGCGCAGCCAGAACCGCGAGCCTTGCATACATCGGGATCATCACATTGCTGTAAACCGTTGAGCGGATATCCGCCTGAATGCCCGGATTCAGCGCATTGCGGAAGCGTTCGGGGGCATCCGCACCGCCGAGCATAGTGCCGTAATGCACCGGAATGACCGTGTGCGGCGCGATCGTGTTCGCAAGCTGTGCCGCCTGCGCCGGATTCATCGTATACATTCCGCCGACCGGCAGCAGCGCGATATCGCAGGAAACGCTCCGGCATTCATCCGTCACATCGGTATCGCCGGAGACATAGACTTCCGTTTCGCCGATCGTCAGAATGTAGCCGAGCCATTTCATCGCTTTCAGATGATTCAGCTTACCCGTGTTGTAGGCAGCGACCGTTCTGACCGGTACGCCCGCAAGCTCCGTGCGCTGATCCGGCACCAGCGGAACCGCCTTTTTCTGCATCGTCAGAAGGATCATGACCGACATGCTTTTCGGCGCTGCGATCACGGTGCTCTCCTTCATCAGCTTTTTCGCATCCCGCGGCGAAAAATGATCGGCATGCGGATGCGTGAAAAGAATGAGATCCGCGTCATGAGGCGCGCCGGAAATGTGCAGCGGATCAATGTAAATGACCTTCTCTCCGCCGATGCGGATGCTGCTGTGATATGTGACGTCAATCTTGTCCAGTACAGTCTGATGAAACATAAGGATACTCCTTTTTATTCCAGTATTCAAGCGCGAATCCGGTGACATACTCGCCTTCAAAGGCGGTCGTGAACTTTCCGCCGATCTTCTCAAAAGAAACCAGCGTTACCACCATATTCCCTTCAACGATCTGTCTGCATGTCTCCCGGACAGCGCCGCTTTTTTCAATGAACATGCGCCACGTTTCCTCGATCAGCTCCGCCGTAAATACCGGTTTCAGCCGCCCGGCGATAAACGGCAGAATATCCGAAAACCGCTGCTCGCGCATACACTGCAAGCACTGCGCAGCGATTTTCATGCGCACCTGATCCTCTGCCGAAACGCTGTGCTCCATTTCCAGAGCATAGATGTCACCGCCGGTTTCCGCTGCTTTCGTGACGCGTTCCAGCAGCCGGATCCGCTGCTTCAGCACTGCGATCTCGGCGAAGATCTCCTTTTCTTTTGAGCGGAGCACCTCTGCCGCATCGGTTCCGCTCCGGACGATCTCCGAGATCTCATCGAGCGTCAGCCCGATCTGCCGCAGAAACAGGATTTTCCGCAGCTTTTCCGTATTTTCGCTGTCGAGCCGGCGCGGTGCTGTCGGCGTTTCACGGAATGTCCGGATCAGTCCGAGCTGCTCGTAATAGCGGATCGTGCGCGAGGTCGTGTGCAGTTTTTTGCAGACCTCGCTGATATGTTTTGTGTCGTTCATGAACATCACCTGTCTCTATTATAACACTTGACGCTGCGTCAATGTCAAGTGCTTTTTGAAAAAAATTCATCAAACGGAGTGTGATCCTATGATTCAGCTGCCGCTCTTTGCAGACCGCATCGAGATCTGCGGCAATTCCGATATCTACTTTGACCGCTGCCGCAGACTGCTCGAATGCAGCGATATGCTCGTGCTGCTGGAGCTCGGCGGGCATCGCGTGGCGGTCTGGGGACACGGGCTGTCCGCGTCGGATCTCGCAGCGGGCGGACTGCATGTCTCCGGCACGATCTGCGCGGTCGAATTTGACGGCGGGTTATCCTGAAACGGGGGTGAGGATTTGGCTGCGATCAGCTTTCAGGCAGAGGGGACGCGTCTGACGGCATTCCGCGACGCGCTGCGGTTCCGCGGGATCGCCTGCAAAAATCAGCAGATACGCGAAAACGCATTCTTCGCGGAGACATCTGCCGCAAATGAAAAGCGCATCATGACACTTGCCGGCGAATACGATATCTCTGTGCAGATTCTCCGGCGGCGCGGGATCCGCCGGCGGCTGCTGCCCTATCGCAGACGGTACGGACTGCTCTGCGGAATGCTCTGCGGGATGCTCTTTCTGCACTGGTGCAGCGCGACCGTCCGCGAGATCGTCATTACCGGAAACAGCCGCGTTCCGGAAGCCGAACTGCGCACGGCGCTTGCATCGCTCGGCGTCCGCGAGGGCGTGCCGTTCCGCAGCCTGAACTACAACCGGCTCGAACAGCTGATGTGCCTTGCGGTCAGCGATCTCGAATGGATCACGCTGCGGCAGGAGGGCGGCAGACTCATCGCCGACCTGACCGAGGAGCGCCTGCCTCCGCCGATGTCCTATGACCGCATGCCGACCAATTATATCGCGATGATGCCCGCCGAGGTCACGAGTATCGACGTGCGCGGCGGGTATGCTGCGGTCGCGGTCGGCGATACCGTCCGTGCAGGCGATCTGCTGATCTCCGGCGTGCAGACCGATCCGAACGGCATCTGCCGGTGGTATCATGCGGACGGGATCGTAAAAGGACGCTACTGCGCATCGTTTTCGCAGGAGCAGCCCTTTGTCGCGGAGCTGCCTGTCCGCGGCGAAACCCGCACGCAGGAGATGCTCGAAATCTTCGGCAGGCGCATTCCGCTGACCTTCGGGTTCCGGCTGCCGGACAGCGCGGACGCCTATCGCTGCACCGAGGAGACCGAACCGCTGATGCTGTTCGGAAAGACGCTTCCGGTTGCACGCGTGCGGCGTACATTCGTCCGGCAGGAAACGGCACTGACCGTCTATTCCGAGGCGGAAGCAAAGGCAATTCTCGACGAAGCAGCGGCACGGTTCGAGCACAATTTTCATGCAAATGATCTAATTATCAGCAGAAAGCCTGAATATTTGCAGACGGATTTGGGCATATTGCTGAAAATCAACTATGTTTTCGAGGGGGTTATCGGGAAAACAAGTGAAATTTTTGTGAAATAATCCTAAAACTATTCCATTTTGAACCGGTTTGTGGTATAATGGGGATAGTTTTCCGGGCATTCGTCTGCATTGTTGAAATTCAGCAGACCGTGCACCGGAACAAACTGCGCACAGCGCAGAATCGCAAAGCGTAAAGGAGCTTGAACAGAAAGACGAATGGCAGAAAAAATATGGAATGCCCCCCGTCCCGATGAGATCGCAGCCGTGTTCGGCAGCTATGACGCAAACATCAACGTGATCCAGAAAAAGTTTCAGGTTGTGATCGTCAACCGCAACACCGGCATCAAGATCACCGGAACAGAGGAGAATATCGAAAAAGCGGAGCAGGCGCTCGACGTGCTGCTCCAGAATGTCCGCAAGGGCGACGGGCTCAATGATACGACCGTGCGCTACGTGGTCTCCATGGTCGCAGACAATGCTGCGGAGGAAGTCCGCACGCTCAGCACCGATGCGGTCAGCCTGACCGTCACCGGAAAGGCAGTCCGGCCGCGCACCGTCGGGCAGAAGCATTATCTCGACGCGATCGGCTCGAATACGATCGTGCTCGGCATCGGCCCTGCCGGTACCGGCAAGACCTACCTCGCTGTCGCAATGGCGGTCAAGGCGCTCAAATCAGGCGACATCGACCGCATCATCCTCACCCGCCCTGCAGTCGAAGCCGGCGAAAACCTCGGCTTCCTGCCCGGCGATCTGCAGGAAAAGGTCGATCCCTATCTCCGCCCGCTCTATGACGCGCTGTTTGAAATGCTCGGCGCAGAGGCGGTCGAACGAGACCTCGAAAAGAATATCATCGAGATCGCACCGCTTGCCTATATGCGCGGACGAACCCTCGATCATGCCTTCATCATCCTCGATGAAGCGCAGAATACCACCTCTGAACAGATCAAAATGTTCCTCACCCGACTCGGCGAGGGCAGCAAAATGGTCATCACAGGCGATATTACACAGATTGACCTGCCGGATCCGAAGCGCTCCGGTCTGATCGAAGCCATGCGCGTGCTGAAATCCGTCGATGACATCGCGATCCACCAGTTCAGCGAGAAGGATGTCGTCCGGCACAAGCTCGTGCAGGATATTATCACCGCTTACGCAAATGACGCGAACAATGAGCGCAGAAATGCGCAAAATCATCATGAAAGGAAAAAGAATCGAAATGGCTAAGTTAAAGGTTTACATCAAGGACAGTCAGCATGAGGTCAAAATTCCGGTCGGAATCCGCCTGCTGATCCGCCGCTGCTGTCAGGCAGTGCTCACAACGGAGAACTTCGGACATGACACCGAGGTCAGTGTCTCCTTCGTCAACAACGAGGAGATCCGCAAGCTCAATGCGCAGTACCGCAACAAGGATACGGAGACCGACGTGCTCTCCTTCCCGCTCTGCGAGGGCGATCACCTTGAGATCAATGCGGAAAACGGCTTTGTGCTGCTCGGCGATATCGTCATCTCGATGGAAATGGCGGTCAAGCAGGCGAAAATGTACGGGCATCTGCTGGAGCGCGAGGTCGCGTTCCTGACGGTGCATTCCATGCTGCACCTGCTCGGCTATGACCACGAGAAATCGCCGCTCGAACAGCGCAAGATGCGCGAGAAAGAGGAATCTGTGCTCGAAAAGCTCGGCTTCTCCAGAGATACCAGCTATATCGTGCCGGAGGAGCAGGAATAATCCATGCAGGAAAACGGCAAGACGAAAATCCTCTTTGCGGCGATTGCCGGTCATACCAATGCCGGCAAATCCTCGCTGCTCAATGCGATGATCGGTGAAAAGATCGCGTCGGTCAGCCCGAAGCCGCAGACCACGCGCACCCGCATCACCGGCATCCGCAACATCGGGCAGACGCAGCTGGTCTTTACCGATACGCCAGGTCTGCACAGAGCGCAGACAAAGCTCGGCGACCAGATGCTGAAAGCTGCCAGAGAAGCAGTCTCCGATATCGACTGCGTGATCTTTATGCAGGACTGCACCAAGCCGCTCGGCGAACAGGAGCAGCTCATGCTCGATAACCTGACCAAGCAGGGCACGCCGGTCATCTTCCTTTATAATAAGATCGACCTGCTCAGCGATAAAACAAAGCTCGCACCGCTGCTCGTTGCGGCAGAGGAGCGCTGGCATCCCGCGGCACTCATTCCCGTATCCGTCACCAAGCACGACGGCATGCAGGAAGTGCTCGACGAGCTGCTCAGCCGCGCCGTTGAGGGCCCGCATTATTTTCCGGAGGACATGATCACCGATCAGCCGGAGCGCGTCCTTGCCGCGGAGATCGTCCGCGAGCAGCTGCTCTATCTGCTGCAGGATGAAGTGCCGCACGGCATTGCCGTCGTCACGGAATCCTTCTCCGAACGCGAGGACAAGGATATTCTCAATATCTCTGTGCTCATTTACTGTGAAAAGGAATCGCACAAGCGCATCATCATCGGCAAGAACGGCTCCATGCTCAAAAAGGTTGGCGCAAATGCCCGCAGGGAGCTCGAAAAATTCTTCCGGATCCAGGTCAATCTCCAGACATGGGTAAAGGTCAAGGAGGACTGGCGGAACCGCGACATGATGCTCGAACAGTTCGGACTCAACTTCAATCAGTAATGCATGAACACGCATGCAGACGGAGGTGACAGCTGATGCAGCAGAAGCATTCTAACTGGAAATGTCCGCAGTGCGGACTCAACGATATCAGCGGCGACCGCGTCACATGCCCGAGCTGCGGCAAAAAACGCAACCGCTGGGGCTACTGGGACTGCGCAAGCTGTCAGATGAAGGGCATCCGCGCAGACCATAAGGAATGCCCCGGATGCGGACATCCGCGCGCACGGAATGTCAAGTTTTATCTGCGGGACGACCTCGTGGAGTTTGTCGATGAGGTCTCCGGCAATGACGCCGTGCGCATCCGCAGGGCAAACTGGATCTGTCCCTACTGCAATCAGCAGAATGACGACGCCGTGCAGACCTGTGTCTACTGCGGCGCATCCAGAGCCGAAAGCACGGAACGCTATCACGATGTCAAAAATGAACCGGAGCAGAAACCTGTTTCCTTCCCGAAAGAAAAGAAGAAAGACAGAAGCAGCCTTTTCATCACGTTACTGGTGATCGGACTCATCTGTGCGGGACCGATCTACTGCATAATCAGTCAGGCGATCAGCAAAGCCGGCAGCAAAAAGGTCCGCAGCTCGGAGATCGTCGAAGCCTACTGGCAGAGTTCCGTGTATCTCGAACAGCTCGAAACGCTGCAATCGGATGACTGGGAGCTGCCGGAGGGCGCAAGACTGATCCGCACAGCATCGGAAATGTACCGGTACGTTGACCACTACGAGCAGAAATCGCGCGAAGTGTGGGTGAACGACAACGACGACGATGACGACTGGGACGATGACGATGACTGGGGCGGCGGCTGGGACGATGATGACGACTGGGGCGGCGGCTGGGAGGATTACGGCGACGGACAGTTCGGCGTATTCCGGATCCCGTATCCGCTGACAGCCTGTCTGATGCCGGCAGCACAGCCGGAGATCGTTCCGCTGCACTATGAAACGGAATATTACGAGGAGCCGGTCTATGCCTATGAGTCGCGTACAAAATACTATTATGAGTACGACAAATGGGTGGACGGACGCTGCATCGTGACGCGCGGCGAACCCGGCACTGAGCCCTATTACAAGGATTTCACGCTTTCCGAAAAGGAACGCGAACGCTCCAGAGTGATTGATTATTATCTCACATTCCGCCACAAGGACAAAAATGTCCGCGTGATGCTCGATGAAAAACAGTTCCTCGCACTCACGAAAGAGGACATTGTGCAGTACCGCTGCGATACGACAAAAGATTCGGACAACCCGTCCTATTATCTGATCGCGGACGGAAAATCGTTTGCTGTACATGCGCAGTAAAACCGCAAAGCGGTACACTTTTCCATGAAACCGTATCTGCATTCCGCATATACTATCTGCAAAAGGAGGTGTGTATATGCGGAATCAGAATCTGTATCTGTCCGGTATCTATGCGCAGAAGCAGCAGCAGCAATGCTGGGATGCGTTCTGCAAAAGCGGCAGCATTGCCGATTATCTGCAATACCGCGGCAGCTTTGCCCGATCGGAGGGATCGACCGATGACAACGCATCTGACCGTCCGCGGACTGGTCATCCGGGAAACACCGGTGCATGATGCGGACAAGCTCTTTGACCTGTTCACCGAAAACGGCATCGTGACGGTGCAGGGCAAAAGCGTCCGGAAAGCGGGCAGCAAGTACGGCGCTGTGACGCAGCTGTTTGCCTACGGCGAATTTTGTCTGCGGCAGAGCGGCGAGCGCTATTATCTCGACAGCGCCGTTTCGCTGAACCTGTTCTACGGCATCCGCAATGATCTGGATGCGCTGGCACTGGCATCCTATTTCTCCGAGCTTATCCGGAAAACCGCAACCGATCAGCCGCAGCCGCAGCTCCTGCGGCTGTATCTGCTTTCTCTGCATCATCTCGCGGAGCATGACAGACCGGTGCCGCTCATCAAAGCGATCTTTGAGCTGCGGCTCATGACCGAGCTGGGGCTCATGCCGAATCTCATCGGCTGTGACGTCTGCATGGAGCATCTGCCTGCAAAGCCTGTTCTGCGTTTCGAGGAAGCCGATATGCTCTGCAAGGACTGTCTGCCGGAGCCGCAGCCGGATGATCTGTTCGTCACGCCGGCGGTCATTCAGGCTGCAAGGCATGTGATCTTCGCGGATTTCGACAGGCTGTTCCAGTTCCGGCTCAGCGGCGAAAGCATGCCGCTCTTTTCGTTCTACGCCGAACACTATCTCCGGCACAGGCTCGGCATGCAGCTCCGGACGCTGCAATTTTATCATGAACTGACAGATGCCGGTGCGCCTGCACCGTAACATACCCGCGTTTTTACCATAAGGAATCATATGAATACAAAGCTTTCACAGGATTACATCACGCTGGAGCTTCACAAGATCCTCGACATGCTCGCAAATGAAGCTGCCAACGAAAAAACGAAAGAACTCGCGCGCGCACTCACACCCGATCACGACGCAGCCCGCGTGCGCTATGCCCTGCAGCAGACCGAGGATGCCTTCCAGCTTTCCGTGCGGTTCGGCTCCCCTTCCTTCGACAGCTTCACCGACGTCTGCGCCGCGCTCCGCAGAACGCAGTCCGGTGCGCGCGTTTCCCTGAAAGAGCTGCTCGAAATCGCCAGACTGCTGCGGCAGATCTCTGCGCTGACGGACTGGTACGACCACTGCGGACAGATCGAGACCACGCTCTCCGACCTGTTTGCACGGCTCCAGCCGAATCCCTATCTCGCCGATCTGCTGGAACGCTCCATTGAAAATGAGGAGCGCCTTGCGGATGCTGCAAGCCCCGCGCTCGGACAGATCCGCCGGAAGATCACGCAGGCAGGTCTGAAGCTGCGCGAAAAACTCGAAAAAATGATCCGTTCCTCGGCAATGCAGACCTATTTGCAGGAGCAGATCATCACGATCCGCGACGGGCGCTATGTCATCCCCGTCAAGGCGGAGCACCGCGGCGACGTCGCCGGTCTGATCCACGACACCTCTGCGACCGGTCAGACCTATTTCATCGAGCCGATGGCAATTGTCGATGCGAACAATGATATCCGCCTGCTCGAAACACAGGAGCAGGAGGAAATCGACCGCATCCTGCAAAAGCTCTGCACCGAATGCGGACAGCATGCCGATGCGCTCATTCAGAGCTACGATATCACCGCAGAGCTGAATCTCTATTTTGCAAAGGCATCGCTCGGCACGATGCAGCGCGGCATGATCCCGCAGATCACCGAGGACGGCTCGCTGCTGCTGAAAAAAGCGCGGCATCCGCTGATTGATCCGAAAACCGTCGTGCCGATCGACATTGCACTCGGCAGCGACTATCACGCGCTCATCATCACCGGTCCGAACACCGGCGGCAAGACCGTCGCGCTGAAAACGGTCGGTCTGCTCTCCGCAATGGCGATGTGCGGACTGATGATCCCAGCCGCCGACGGCAGCCGCATCGCGGTATTTGACCGCATTCTCGTGGATATCGGCGACCGCCAGAGCATCGAATACAATCTCTCGACATTCAGCGCGCATACGCTGCAGGATATCGAGATCATCAAAGCTGCCGACGACCGTTCACTCGTGCTGATCGACGAGCTCGGCTCCGGCACGGATCCCGTCGAGGGTGCCGCGCTCGCAGTCGCCGTCATCGAGCGGCTCCGCATGCAGGGCGCCGAACTGATCGTCACGACACATTATCAGGAATTGAAGCGGTATGCGCTCGAAACGGAAGATGTGGAAAATGCGTCCTGCGAGTTCGACCTCGAAACGCTTCGCCCGACCTATAAGCTGGTGATCGGCTCGCCCGGAAAATCAAATGCATTTGCAATTTCCGGTTCGCTCGGCATGCCGGAAGACGTCATTGCGCATGCAAAATCACTCATCAGCTCGGAAAATCAGCGGTTTGAGCGCGCCGTGGAGCAGCTCGACCGCGCAAGAGCCGAGCATGAAAAGGAGCTTGCCGAACTGACGCGTCTGCGCGAAAGCGTCGCCGTCCATGAGAAGGAAGTGCGCGAACAGGCAGAGCTGCTCGAACAGAAACGCGAGGAAGAACTCGCGAAGATCCGCGCACAGGCAAGACGCATCGTCGAGCAGACCGTCGCGGAATCGAACGCATTGCTCGAAGAACTCCGCGAGGTGAAAAAGCAGAAGGATCAGGCGGATCTTGCCGCAAAGATCGCTGCTGCAAAATCCCACGCAAAGCAGACCATTGACCGCCTCTACGAAAATTCCGATACCGATGAACAGGGCGATTATACCCTGCCCCGTCCGCTGGAGATCGGCGATTCCGTGCTGATCGTTTCAATGGGCAGAAGCGGCACGGTCGTTGCAGAGCCCGCCGGCAAAATGGTCACCGTGCAGATCGGTGCGATGAAAACACGCGTCCCGATCGAAAATCTCCGGCTCGAAAAGCAGCAGCCGAAACAGAAGCAGCAGCAACAGAAAGTGCATACGACCGTCGTGCGCTCCGAAAAGGGCAGAAACGGCTCCGGTGCGCGCTCTGCGGCGACAGAACTCGATATCCGCGGCTGCACGGTCGATGAGGGAATCATGATGACCGAAAACTTTATCGCAGGCTCTCTGCTCTCCGGCTTCGAGACCGTCACGATCATCCACGGAAAAGGCACCGGCGCGCTGCGCAAAGGCATCCACGATCATCTGCGCCGCATGAAGCAGGTCAAGGCGTTCCGTCCCGGCGTTTACGGCGAGGGCGAGGACGGCGTGACCATTGTGACACTGAAATAACGAGAGGAGCCGCATGAAGCAATTAGACTATTCGGAGATCTCTCCCGTCGATCTGCGCAACCCGTTCCGGAATCCGACCGAGATGCCGGATTATACACCGGATTACCGGCAGATCCTGCCCGCGCTCGATATGCCGGACACCAGCCTGCCGCTCGTCCCGCAGTCCAATGAACGCACTGCGCTCAAGCGGGTGCTCGCGATCACGTTTCTGCTGATCCTGTTCGCGTTTGTCACTGCAATGACCTGCTATGTCGTCTTGCAGGCGGTCGTCAGCGCGGTGCTGCGGCATGTGGACATGCAGCGGCTCGGCGAACTGCCCGAAAACTACCCGATGATCCTGTCGCAGTATCTCAACGACAGCGCGATCAACAATGCGCTGACGCTGATCGCATTCACGGTCGGCAATCTGTCGGCATTTCTGATCGGCTGCCGCCTGACGCAGATCCGGAAAGCGGATCTGTTCCGGCTGCGCGATTTCAGCGCTGTCCGCGGCGTTTCCTACATCATGCTCGGTCTGTGGATCCAGCTGCTCGCGCAGTATGCGGCGAGTGCGCTGCAAAGCTTTCTGTCGCGGGCGAATCTGCCGGTCTATGAACCGGAGGTTACGCTGAACGGCTCGTCCATGCGCATCCTGATGAACGTGCTCTACATCTGCGTGCTCGCGCCGATCACCGAGGAGCTGCTGATGCGCGGCTTTGTGCTGAAAAATCTCAGCCGCGTGAGCCAGCGCTTCGGCATTCTGCTGTCGGCATTCATCTTCGGCATCATGCACGAAAATCTGCCGCAGTTTTTGTTCTCTTTTCCGCTCGGTATTCTGCTTGCATATATCACAATCCGGCACAATTCCCTCACGCCTGCGATCATCACGCATCTCGCGGTCAATTCCATGAGCATGCTGATTTCTTACGGCGAGAATCTGCTCCCGCACAGCACCTTCCGCAAAGCGTGGATGCTTTACACGCTGGTCGTGCTGCTGCTCGGCACCGTCGCACTGTGCTACATGCTGCTGACCGAGCATCTGCCCGATCTGACACCGCATCAGAGCACCCGCACCAAACGGCTGGTCGTCACCGCGCCGCTGTTCTGGCTCCTCGTGATCACGCATGTCGGACTGGCTGTTTATTCCTGCTATACCATGTCACCCGCTGCCACCATGTAAAATGAAAGGATGATCCCCATGTACCATTTTGATGTCAACCGCGCGATCGAAGACTGCTGCCGCTGGATCCAGGACTGGTTCGCTGAAAACGGCGACGGCTGCCCTGCTGTCCTCGGCATTTCCGGCGGCAAGGACAGCTCTGTCTGCGCTGCACTGCTCGTCCGCGCACTGGGCGTACACCGCGTCATCGGCGTAATGATGCCCCGCGGCGAACAGCCTGATATCGACGATTCCCAGCTGCTCTGCAAGCATCTCGGCATTACGAATGTCACGGTCAATGTCGGCGAAGCGGTCGATGCCGTGGAGCGCGCAGTTGCCGCCGTGACGCCGATCAGCGTGCAGGCGAAAACAAATCTGCCGCCGCGCATCCGCATGACCACGCTCTATGCAGTTTCGCAGAGCGTCAACGGCAGAGTCGCGAACACCTGCAATCTCTCCGAGGACTGGGTGGGCTATTCGACGCGATGGGGCGACAGCGTCGGCGATTTCTCCCCGCTCAGTCAGTTCACCGTCACCGAGGTCAAGGCGATCGGCAGAGCACTCGGTCTGCCGGAACGGCTTGTGGAGAAGGCACCTTCTGACGGACTCTGCGGCAAGACCGATGAGGACAATCTCGGCTTTACCTATGCAGAGCTCGACCTGTACATCCGCGAGGGCATTGAACCGGCTCCGGAGAAAAAGGCACTCATCGACCGCAAGCACAAGATGAACCTGTTCAAGCTGAAAATGATGCCCGCATTCCCGTTTGATCCGAATGCAGAGTAACAGACGCAGCACGCGCCGTTCCTGAAAGGCGGTGTGCATATGAACAAGCATCTTCGGAACGCTGCGGCGCTGACCGCGGCACTTGCCGTCACGCTGCTGACCGGCTGCGGAAAAAAAGCGGAGAATCCGCTGAAGGACGTCACCGCGCCCGCATTCACGCGCACCGCATCGAAATCCGGCACAGAGGCAGAAGCACAGCCCGTGCGCAAGCCTGCGCCGGTCTACGGCAGCGGCTACCGCACTGATCCCGCGGGCAATCTTTCCACGGCGGATGCGGTCAGAGAAATGGGCATCGGCATCAGCCTCGGCAATACCTTTGAATGCTGCGGCGGCAAATTGTCCGGCAGCGACGTCCGCACATACGAGACCGGCTGGGGCAGCCCGCGCATCACACAGCAGATGATCGAGGGCTATGCGGCAGAGGGCTTCGGCACACTGCGGATCCCCGCGGCATGGTCAAACATGATGCTCCCGAACAACACGATCCATCCGGATTATCTTGCGCGGGTGCATGAGGTCGCGGGCTGGGCGCTCAATGCTGGCATGTATGTCATCATCAACATCGACCGCGACGGCGGATGGTGGTCGGATTTTGCCGATCCCGCCAAAAAAGACGCCTGCATGCAGAAATACGCGCGCATCTGGCAGCAGATCTCGCAGGAATTTGCCGGCGAGGGCGGACATGTCTGGTTTGAGTCGCTCGATTCGGACGGCTGCTGGGATGAGATCTGGCAGCGCGGCAAGCATCTCGCAGGAAAAGAGGAAGCCTATGCGCTGCTTGGCGAGATCAATCAGTGCTTTGTGGATACCGTCCGGCACGCGGGCAGCGGCAATCTCCGGCGGCATCTGCTGATCGCGGGCTATGCCGATGACATTGCATACACCTGCGATCCGCTCTTTGTCATGCCGGAGGATACGCAGAACCGCTGTGCAGTCTCGGTGCATTTTGAGACGCCGCTGGCGTTCACGCAGCTCGAAGCGGATACGCCGCAAAAGCAGGCGCGCAGCTTCTGGGGCACATCTGACGACCGCATTGACATGCAGCTGCGGTTCGATCTGCTCAAAGACCGCTTCACGCCGGAAGGCGTTCCCGTCATCATCAGCAATTTCGGCTGCACGCAGATGAACAAGGAGCTCGATTCCGTGGAGGATTATCTCGTATCCGTCTGCACCGAGGCAACGGAACGCGGATTTTGTCCGGTGCTGTGGGATGCGGCAGGCGGATTCTATGACCGGAAAAAGTTCCGGCTCTATGACCGCACGCTGCAGGAAATGCTGTTCGGCGACAGCACGGAGACCGCAGAAGAATCGGACACGCGCCCGCAGGTCACGACTGCACGGCGCAGACCGAAGCCCGTTCCATAAAACAAAACCCCGAAACCGGAGCACACGTTCCGATTTCGGGGTTTTTTGTTGCAGCGAAGCAATTAGAGCATTTCCGCGAGCTCCAGAATCAGACGCTCGGACTTCTCCCAGCCGAGGCAGGGATCGGTGATCGACTTGCCGTAGCAGCCGCCGTCCACCTTCTGTGCGCCGTCCTCGATGTAGCTTTCGATCATGAAGCCCTTGACGAGCTGCTTGATGTCATTGTTGTAGCGCCGCGCGGAAAGCACTTCCTTGCAGATGCGCGGCTGCTCCAGCGGATTTTTGCCGGAGTTTGCATGGTTCGTGTCGATGATCGCCGCCGGATGCTCGTAGCCGCCCTCTGCATAGAGCGCAGCCAGATGCACCAGATCCTCATAATGATAATTCGGGAGCGACTGCCCGTGCTTGTTCATGTAGCCGCGCAGGATCGCATGCGCAAACGGATTACCCTGCGAATGCACCGCCCAGCCGCGATAGATGAAGCTGTGACCGTGCTGTGCCGCGGTGATCGCGTTCATCATGACGGAGAGATCGCCGGACGTCGGGTTCTTCATGCCGACCGGAATCGGCAGACCGCTCGAAACAAGGCGGTGCTCCTGATTCTCGACCGAGCGCGCACCGACTGCCACATATGCAAGCAGGTCATCGAGATAGCGGTGATTTTCCGGATAGAGCATCTCATCCGCGCAGGAGAAACCGGTCTCCTTCAGTGCGCGCATGTGCAGCTCGCGCGTTGCAATAATGCCTTTGAACACATCGGGCTTCGCGTTCGGATCCGGCTGATGCAGCAGTCCTTTGTAGCCTGCGCCGGTCGTGCGCGGCTTGTTCGTGTAGATGCGCGGGATAATGAAAATCTCATCCTTGACCTGCTCCTGCACCCTGCGCAGCCGGCTGATATAATCCAGCACGGCATCGGGGTTGTCCGCAGAGCACGGTCCGATAATGAGGATCAGCTTATCTTCCTCGCCGGAGAAGATCCGGCGGATCTCCTCTGCACGCGCCGCAACGATCTGCTCCATTTCGGGCGTCACGGGGTACATTTCCTTCGTTTCCTTCGGAATCGTCAGCTTGCGCTCAAATTCCATGTTCATCATAAAAATCAGGCTCCTTTGCAATGGAAAAAATACAGTTGCGTCGTGTACATGCCGTCTTTCGTTTCATATTATACTGCATTTTCCGGAAAATGTCAACCCTTTAACGCATAAAAGCACTAAATTTTTTTGAGATCGCCCGATCGGATTCAAAAAAGCTTCCCTGCTTCATGATATTGCAGATACAGCAGCACCATGCCGGAATAGTCATGCTCTTTCAGGTCAGCAGCCTGCATTTCCCATCCGATATCCGCGATCTCCCCGATCGTTTCATCCACCGCAGGCATCCCGTCGATCGGGTGCGCATCTTCAGAATAGATCGCAGAACCGATTCCGTCCGACTGCTGTTTCAAAGCAGCGGCTCTGCTGCTGATAGACGGATGCTCGTGCAATCTTGCTGAAAGCTTCTCTGCATACGCCTTCACGCGCGGATCACTTGCTCCGACATTGTCCGGCAGCGGTTCCAGCTCGCCCGCAGCGATCATGTCATCTGCGACCGCCGCCTCTGCTTCACGGAGCGCGTCATCCAGAAATTCGAGGATCCGCAGGCAGCCGGAAAGCCGCAGGCACGGATTCCCGCTGCGCAGCAATGCCAGCGTGCTGAGGAAATCCGCCTCGCTCTCACGCCAGAAGCCCTTGAAATGGCAGGATTCATGCGCATCAATCCGCGGCTGTCCCAGCGGCGTGCAGCAATACCGGCTGTGCACCATTTCCAATGTGGTATTATCCGTGATCCCGCCGATGTGCAGGCGGTTCAGGATATCCGAAAACATCGAATTTTTGACCGGCGGATAATATCCCGCAAGGCGCGGATATTCCGCTGCAAGATCCGTCATCGCCTGCACCGTATCCGCGGTCAGCTCTGCATCAGAGGGGAACACTGCCTGCCCGTTCTCATCCAGCGGGATCTCCTCCGCAGCAGCATTCGCAGTCTCAACGATAAACGCATCCACGGCATAGACTTCCGCATAGGTGAACTGCTTTCTGCCGTTCTCGTTCAGGAGCGTCGGGCAGCGGAACGGGATATCGCCGAGAACCGTTACGATCAGTCCCACAAAGCAGCCAGCCGCCAGCACCGTCTTCCAGATCCCCTTGCAAAATCTGCGGCAGCCCTGCTTTTTGCGCAGGAACGGCAGCAGGATCAGTGCGGCGATCGCTGTGAACACGCCCAGCACTTCAATGACCATCAGCACTTCCGCGAGCGAAAACGGCAGCGGCGCTGTCAGTCTGCCGAGCGCTTCTGCGAGATGCGGATAGATGCGTTCAACGTACCAGCCGCAGAACGCAGCCGAACATGCGATCAGGTTCAGAAGGGCGATCAAGCCCAGCATGACCGCAATAGAAATCCAGTATTTCGTACATTTCTTTTTCATGTGATGCTCCCTGCTCCGATGAAAAGTGAATCGGTTGCTGAAATGATCTGCTGAGATTCAAAAGAGTTTTCCGTCAAAATATTGCAGCAGCAGCAGCGTCACGCCGTCATAGGAATTTTCCTGCAGCACCTCGCCGTGTGTCTTCCAGCCGATCTCGGCAGTTTCCTCGATCGCTGTCTGCACGGCGGGCATTTCGTCGATCGGATGCGCGTCCGCCTGATAGATGTCCTGCTCGATCACGCGCCCGTGTTCGATAATCGCATATGCGTGCGGTGTCAGCTCCGGCTGCGCCCCCAGCACCTCCTCATAACGCTGCAAATGCTGCCGGAGCACATCCTTTTCTGCTTCGGTCATGCCCTGATGCAGCTGCGGCATCGGCGGCAGATCGCTGACATCCACATCCTCTGCTGCCAGTCCGTATGCTTCGCTGAAATCCGCAAAGCAATAGTTGTACATATCGTAAAACCCGCTGAACCGTAGGTACGGATCATCGGACTGCGCTAGCGCCAGCTGACTCAGGAAATTTGCCTCGTTTTCCTTATAGTAGCCCTTGTGATGCGAAAGCTCATGCGCATCGAGCACCGGCTGATAGGTCGGCGACAGATACTTGTTCCGCGTCGGCTCCATGGTGTATATGTAATTGTAGCCGCCGATATGCATGCGGTCGAGAATATCCGAACAGAGCGCGTTCTTGACCGGCGGATAAAAGCCGTTCAGCCGCGGATATTCCGCAGCGAGCGCCTGCATCGCGGCTGCGATCTTCGGTTCGCTTTTGGCAACGGTCGGGAACTGCACCGTCCCGTCCTCTGCAACTGCGATCTCCTCTGCCGCAGCATTCGCGCCGTTCGCCGCATATTCCGTCAGCGCGCGGATCTCCTGATAGGTGAACACCGTGCGTTTGCCGGTATCGCCTTTGCCGAGCACCGTCCCGCGGAACGGGATCATCCAGTTGACGGTATAAATGAACAGCCCGCAGACAAGGATCATCGCCAGTGTTTTGAAATACCCGCCGCAGAATTTGCGATAGCCCTGCTTTTTCCGCAGAAAGAGCAGCAGGATCAGGAAGATCACCGCAAACAGCGCGAGCGCAGCGGCAATGTACATCACGATTTCCCCGATCGCCGCGGGAACAGGCGCGGTCAGACGGGAAATGCCGTCCGCGAGCAGCCCGTAGACATGGTCGCCGTACCAGTCGCAGAACGCCGGCAGACATGCCGCCAGATTCAGCAGAACAGTCAGGATCAGCAAGATCAGCAAAACAGAGACGTAAAGGTGCTTGCGTTTTTTCATCAGGATTCGCCGCCTTTCGCGCTTTTCTTTCATTATATCAGCAAATTGACCGCGTGTCAAGCAGCAAGATTTTCCGATAAAAAAGCAGCATCCCCGAAACACAGGGGATGCTGTTTTTGCATGAGAAAGCTGTCTCTCCGTTGACTTTATAATGGGAACATCTGCGCGTTATTCTGCGGTCTGCATTCTGCGCACAATCGCGCGGTAGGTCTTTTCGTCGATCTCCAGCAGCGAGCGCTTGTCGTCCTCAAATTTCAGTGCGACCGTATAAATGCCCTTGCTCTGCATCGCGGGCGTTGCATGCAGCCGCAGCTTTTTCAGATTGCCCGGATCCAGCGCGCCCGTCAGCAGCAGAGAATTGCCCGAACGGATGATATCTTCCGTCATCAGCTCATAGCGTGTAACCGTTTCCGGTGTCAGAAAAATGTCATCCATTTTCTTCATCGTGCCGGAAATATACGCAAGCTTGCCCGTCATGCAGAAAACACGGCAGCCCGCATAGTCGCCGGCGATCACCATATTTCTTGCAGATGCCAATTCTTACACACCTCCTTCCGGATCTGTCAGTCCGCCGCGGCTCAGGATTCTGGTTCATCCCCCATTGCCGCGAAATCAAATTCTTCTGTCAGCAGCTCAAACCGGATCTGCTCCATATGCAGCCCGCTCTGCGCAAAATACAGCCGGATTGCAGTAAAATGCGAGAACATCGGGATCCGCTTGTCGAACGAGACCGGCTTGCCGCCCGTGCCGTTCCATGTAAAAGTACCGCTTGCCGTGCCCATTGTGAACAGCGTGACCGGGATCTGCGCCAGCTCGCTCTGATCCGAGGAAGCGGTCAGCGTCACGCGGTACCAGCCCGGACGGTTGACCGTCACGGCAAAGGCAAAATTCGTGCCCTTGTCCGTTTTGATCTCGCCGAGCGGCACGGTCAGTTCGGTGTCCATCTCGTAGAACACGACCGGCGCGCCGTCATCCTGTTCGTCCGCCGGACGGTTCCGGATCTCGGCTTCGGTCGCCTCGCCGAGCAGCCGCTTCATGGCATTGGTATGCATCAGGAACCGGCAGATATTCGCCGCGCTCCGCTGCAGTTCCGCGCGTGTCAGCGTGCCCTCGCCGAGCGCCTGCATCAGATTGTCGTCATGTTCCACGCAGTCCGCACAGACCATGTACACATCATTCTGCGCGCGCACCATTGCCGCAAGATCACGCTTGTCCGGCTCCATGCCGCGCTCATTGATATTCGCCCACCAGTCCGTCATCAGGAATCCGGTATAGCCCCATTCCTTCCGGATGATCTCGGTGCAGAGGTCGTAGTTGCCCGCGGTCCAGATGCCGTTGACTGCGCCGTAGGTCGTCATGATTGACGAGGCGCCGCCCTCCTTGACCGCCAGTTCAAAGCCGCGCAGATAGATCTCGCGGATCGCGCGCTCGGAGATCACCGCATTGAGAAAATGCCGGTTCGTTTCATGGTTATTGCCGCAGCAGTGCTTGATCGTGCCCGTCACGCCCGCAGAGCGCAGACCAGCCAGCTCCGCGCAGGCGATCAGACCGGTCAGCTTGGGATCTTCCGAGAAATACTCGAAGTTTCTGCCGTTGAGCGGATGCCGGTGAATGTTCATGCCCGGACCGAGCAGGCAGTCCACGCGGTTTGCGGTCATCTCAAGTCCGACGCAGGCATAGAGCTCGCGGATCAGTTTCAGGTTGAAGGTCGATGCAAGCAGCGTGCCGTTCGGCAGACTGAATGCCTTTGTGCCGCAGTCGAGCCGCATGCCGGAAGGACCGTCCGAGCAGCAGCCTGCGGGGATCTTATATGCCGCCAGTGCATCCGACACGCCGCCGAATGCCGATGCGGTGCCTGCCGTCACGCGCGGGCTGCCCATGCCCTCGCCGCGCACGATCTGCGCAAGCTCCTCATCTGACAGCTGCGCGATGAAATGCTCCATGGAAGCATGTCCGAGCAGCACATCTTCCAGCGTATATGCATTGCCGTCCGGACGCATCTCCGCGGGCAGCGCATCCTCACGCCGCTGTGC
The DNA here is from genome assembly GCA_001603005.1 of Clostridiales bacterium Firm_04. GTDB lineage: Bacteria > Bacillota > Clostridia > Oscillospirales > Ruminococcaceae > Firm-04. Next base: position 105,084 of record LVAJ01000027.1, on the reverse strand, counting down.
TTCGTCAAATGCAAGCAGCGGTGTCACCTCGTCCGATGCGCGATAACCGCCGTTCCCGTCCGGAACAGGACGCAGCCGCCGGAATGCCTGCACCGGCGCCATTGCCTGCCGGCACTGCTTCAGCACGATCGTTTCAAAAAGCTCTCTGCTCGCGGCATATTCCGCCGACCGGACATCCGTGCCGACATAATAGCGGTACTCGCCCGCTTCTTTCACCCAGCAGCTCATATGACCGGTCACGCCGCTGTCGTCATAGGATTCCGGGATTAGCAGCTCCAGATTGACCGTTTCCGACTCGTTCGGTGCCAGCAGACCGGTCTTATAGAAGATCAGCAGCTGTCTTGCCGGCTGACCGAGCTTTCCCTGCGGCGATTCGCAGTAAAGCTGCACGACCTCTTTTCCTGCTGCCGCGCCGGTATTCGTGATCGTGACCGGCAGATACCAGTTGTCGCGGATCTGGAATTTTTCGCCGGATTTCACGGAAAATGTCGTATACGACAGACCGAATCCGAACGGATAGCGCACGCGATCCTTTGCAAATGTCTCGAAGTAACGGTATCCGACATAGATATCCTCGGCATAGATATTTTCAGCAGTATCGTAGAAATTCGCATCCGAAGGATAATCGGAGATCTCATAGGCGACCGTATCCGGCAGCTTTCCGGACGGCGAGACCGCACCGGTCAGCACCGCAGCGGTACCCGTGCCGCCGGTCATGCCGCCCTGCCAGACATAGAGCACGGCATCAGGATCACATTCATCCACAAAATGCATGTCCATGATATTGCCGGTGTTCAGCAGGACGATCACCTTGCGGAAATGCTTCCGGCAAAGGCGCAGCATCTCCGATTCCTCTGCCGTCAGCAGATAGGAGCCGGGCTCCATGCGGTTATCCTGCTCCTCGCCCGCGGTTCTGCCGATGATGACGATTGCGCGCGGACAGGCAGCCGCCGCCTGTTCGACAAGTGCTTCATCGAGCGGCATTTCCGCCTGCGCCCACGGCTCTCCGCCCCAGCCCGCGCCGAGGTCAAAGGGATTTTCCGCATCCCATGCGCGGTAGGCATCGAGCACGGGCTGATACAGCGAAACGCCCGCTTCGAGCAGACCGTCGGTGATGCCGGTGACTTTCGCGACATTGACCATGCCGCCGGAGCCGGTGCCGCTCTTATAATAATGCAGCTGGATCCTGCCGAAAACGGCTACGGTCTCGCCCGCCGGAAGCGGCAGAGCGGCGTGCTCGTTTTTCAGCATGACGATGCCTTCCGCAACGGCTTCCGCCGCGCGCGCGAGGTACTGATTCCAGTCCAGTGTTCGTTTCATAATCGTGTCCTCCTTTGGTTGTGCTGATTCCAGCGCAGATTTATTCGGGGATACTCTTAGTTATTATTATATCACATTCAGCGGGAAAGTGCAATGGGAAAGGAAGCAAAAAACGCGTTTTCTCATAGGTTAGAAAAGTGAATGGTGAAGAATGAAAAGTGAAAAACGGCGATATCGCTGCGCGATGATTGGAAATTGAGCAGACAAGTCTCCGCGCAGCGGATACCGCGGACATGCATCTGCCATACAAATGTGACATACACAAATCAGGCATGCAAACGCGACAAGCATTCTGACATGCAAAAGTCTGACATTCATATTTGCATCCGCATCGACATGCAAACAAACACGCAAATTCAACATCCACACGGACATACAAAATCTGCATGCAAACATACACATATCCCAGTATCCAAACGAAAAACAGAATCCCCGCAAAAAAATTTCCATACCCCTTGACAAAGAACTACAAATGTAGTATAATACAATAAACTACAATTGTAGAATGAAGAAAGGCGGGATGACAATGGACAGCAGAAAGCTGCCGGATGCCGAATTTGAAATCATGAAGGCGATCTGGCAAATGGAAGAACCGGTCACTTCGGCGCAGCTGACGGAGCGCCTGCGCACTACGCTTCCGCGAAAAGACTGGAAGCCGCAGACGATCCTGACAATGCTGACGCGGCTAGAGCAAAAGGAATTTCTGCGCTCGGAGAAATGCGGCAGAGCCCGCGCATACTACGTTCTGATCCCGCAGGATGACTACCTGCAAATCGAAGCGGCAAGCTTCCGCAGAAGATTCTCCGGCGGCAGATTCACCGGTCTGGTCAAGGCGCTGTGCGATACGGACGATCTGACCGAAGCGGACATCGCAGATCTGCAGCGCTGGCTGAACGAAAGGAGCAAGTCATGATGATCCGAATATTCCGGCACATTGCCGACACTGTGCTCAACGAATTTTTCCTCACCTATCTGATCCAGGGCATTCTCGTCTGCTCCGCCGCAATGAGCGTGCTGGCGCTGCTGGTGCTGGCGGTTTCGCGGAAGCTGCGGCAGTCCGCAGCGGGGCGCAGTCTGCTCTGGGGCGTGCTCGGCATCGGGTATCTGCTGCCGTTCAAGCCGCATCCCGCCGGCGCCTTACTCGAAATCGGCAGACACGGCGAGAATGCGACCGCTGTTTCCGACATGATCGCCGATCGCCTGCATTCCCGCATTTATCCTTCGATCGACATGTATCTGCTGCTGTTTTTCATCTGGCTGTTCGGCGCGGTGACCTATGCCGCCGTGACGCTGAACCGGCATCAGCAGTACATGCGGAGCATCGCGCGGCTGCGCATGCCTGCGGATCCGCATACGCAGATGCTTGCTGACACGCTCTGCGAACAGCTCGGCATTTCTGAGCCGGTTCCGGTGTATACGGTCTGCGCGATCGACACGCCGATGCTGACCGGTCTGCTGCATCCGTGCATCCTGCTGCCGGAGCACGCCGTTCAGGACGATGCCCTGCGGCTGATCCTGAAACATGAGCTCTGCCATTTCCGCCGCGGCGACCTGTTCTGCAAGCTGATCTGGATCGGCTGCCGTGCAATTCACTGGTTCAATCCGCTGATGCCGCTGCTGATGCGGCAGATGGAACAGGACTGCGAGCTCGCCTGCGATGAAGCCGTCATGGAGCATGAAACCGCAGAAGATGCGCAGATTTACTGCAAGTCGATCCTGCACACCGCCATGCGCCGCGCAAGGCAGGCACATTCCGGTCAATTGCTTGCAACGACTTTTTCCGGCAGCAGGGAGATGCTGAAAGCGCGCATGCACGCGATCCTCTCGCGCCGCAGAAAGCAGCGGTTCCTCTGGCTGGCGCTGGCATTGCTCGCGATGACCGCCATGACCGGCAGCATCCTCGCCTACGCCGCAGAAGACGTCATGCGCTCCGCACCGCCGGAACCGGCATCCACCGAGATCAGTGCGGTCTATACCACTGCGGTCGCACCGGACGCATTTCCGGAGACCTACACCATGCCGCAGACCGCTCCGCCGCCTGCACCGCTCCGGACGGAAGCGCCTTTTGTTCAAGATCCGCCGGCTTTTTGAAAATCGTTTCGGATACCGCCTGTTCATCCAGTGAGCAGGCGGTTTTTTGCATCATTTTGCTCTTTTACTTTCTGTATTTTTTGAACATTATTTCACAAAAACCGCGTTTTCGCAACAATATTATCGCAATTTTCAGTGTCAAAACCGCAATTTATGACTTGTTTTTGCATAATACAGTCTGTAAAATAGACCATGTTGCTGCCGTTGTCAGCTTACGGCGCAGCACGCATCAAATCCCAAATCTATATGTGAAAGGATACGAAACTATGAACAAGACAGTCAAACGCACAGTCAGCGTCGCAGCTTCTGCTGCAATGCTGCTCTCCGCAATGGCACCGTTCGGTCAGGAGTTCCTGACGTCCGGTATCCTGACCGCTTTTGCAGCAGATCACACCGCTGACATGGTCAATAACCCGAGCAAGTACTTCGAGTACCATTTTGAGAACGGTTACGCCTACATCGACAAGTATCTCGGCACGACTGCGGATACAGTCATCCGCATCCCCGGCCGCATCAACGGCAAGCAGGTCAAGCGTGTCGGTACCGGCACATGGCGCACCCCGTTCCTCAAGAACGACAATGTGAGATACAGCGTCACCGAAGTCAAGTTCGATGACTATGTCACCGAGATCGCAGGCTACTCCTTCAGCAATTTTTCCAATCTGCAGAAGGTTACCATTCCGTACACGGTCACAAAGATCGAAAGCGATGCATTCAGCAGCTGCCCGAATCTGCGCACCGTCAATATCACCTCCCTGATGACCTCTCCGGATCGCATTGGTTCGTGTGCATTCAGCGCCTGCCCGAACCTGACCAATGTCAACTCCAACGCCGGCGCACTCACGCTGCTGTACGGCGGCGCAACGAACCTCAAGACCATCTCCAACCGCAACATCGTCACTGATACCGGCTGGGGCAATATGCCGAACATGATCTCGGATATCAGATATATTGTGATGCCGGATTATGCAAAGCTCGAAAACACTTACGTCATGAAGGAATATGAGCGCCTGTATGCACCGTACTTCCTCAAGGCAAAGGTCGGCATCACCGACAATATGACCAATGTCCAGAAGGCTGCAAAGCTCTATCGCTACATCAAGAACAATGTCTCCTATGACACCAACGAGTATCATGCGATCTATGACAGCCAGGGCCATGTCATTGACTACGGCGGAACCTATGCAGAGCGCAACCACAGCATCGGCGCTGTCATGTTCGACACCAAGACCGTCTGCGACGGCTATGCAAAAGGTCTGGATCTGCTGTTCAAGACCATGGGCTTCGAGAGCTACTACATCAGCTGCGACTGCTACGAGAAGGTTTACAAGAACGGTACCTATGTCAACAAGACAGTCGGTCATGCTTTCAACGGCGTCAAGATCGACGATTACTACTACATCGTTGACCTGACCGGCGGCTACAGCGATTCCTTCATGGTCTCCGCTGCAAAGCAGAGACAGCACCGCACGACCAATGCTGTCAGCGCATGGCGGTTCAGCAACTACAAGTGCGATACCACTTATACAAACATCACCAACAAGATGACGCATGAGCTCGGTGACGTCAACAACGACGGCAGAGCAAACAACACCGACAGCAGCATCATTTCCGAGTACGGCAAAGCATCTGCTTCCCAGAGAAACCAGATCGCTTCCCGCTACGGTCTCAGCACATGGAAGTTTGAGCGCATCGCAGATGCAGATGCAAACGGCGTGTTCAACGGCTCTCAGGATTCTCTGGCAGTCTGGAACCGTTATCAGGCTGCACTGAAGTTCAACTTCACGTAATCCGCAATATTCCGGAATCACAAAACGGACAGGGCTTCAACGGCTCTGTCCGTTTTTTTGTACCGAAGATTTGCATTTTCTGCTCTCATATGGTATACTAAAATAGATTCTTCGATCGCAAGATCTTTCTATTGGGAGGGAATACCATGCCGCATATTCTGGTCGTAGACGATGACACCGACATCGGCAATCTGCTGGAGGAGACACTGACCGCGCAGGGCTATACGGTCTCGCGCGCGTATTCCGGCACAGAAGCGCTGCTGCGGTTACAGGCGCAGAAACCGGATCTGATCCTGCTGGATCTGATGCTGCCGGGGCTTTCCGGCGAGCAGCTGCTCCCGCAGATCCGCGGGATTCCGGTGATCGTGGTCAGCGCGAAGATCGACCTTGACAACAAGGTCTCGCTGCTGCTGAACGGCGCCGCGGACTACATCACAAAGCCGTTTCACATGAAGGAGCTGCTGGCGCGCATCGCAGTCCAGCTGCGCAGCCGGAACAAAAGCGTTCCCGCAGTCTCCGCGGAATATCAGGATCTCACGGTCGATCCCGAAGCGCATCTCGCATCGGTCTGCGGCAGAGAACTGCGCCTGACACCGACCGAGCATGCGATCCTCAAGCTGCTGATCCAGAATCCGGAGCAGGTCGTCACCAAATCCGCGATCCTCTATCAGATCGCCTTTGATACGCCGGACTGCACGGAATCCTCATTGAAGCAGCACATCAGCAATCTGCGGCGCAAACTGCGGAGCGCCGGAAGCTGCTGCAATATCGAAGCCGTCTGGGGCATCGGATTCCGCCTCTGCAAAGAGCAGCCGTAAGTCCGCATCTTTACAAAATCTTTACGCTTTTGCTGACCGTTTTCTTTACGCTTCCGTGATAAAATAGCAGCAGAAGGAGGGATACATATGGAATATGTACTCACAACAAATGCAATCACCAAACGCTACCGGAAATCAACCGCACTGGATTCGCTCACCATGCACATCCCGAAAGGCGCGATCTACGGCTTTGTCGGCAGGAACGGCGCCGGCAAGACCACAACGATCCGCGTGATCTGCGGCTTGCAGGAGCCGACCGAGGGCGATTACACGCTCTACGGCGTCAGCTCGAAGGAAGCCGCGATCTTCGATGTCCGCAAGCGCATCGGCGCAGTCGTGGAAAAACCCGCATTTTACGGCGATCTCTCCGCAAAGGATAACCTGAAAATGCAGTATACGCTGCTCGGTCTGCCGGATTTCGAGGGCATTGACGAGCTGCTGAAAACGGTCGGGCTTGCGGATACAGGCAAAAAGAAAGCGCGCAATTTCTCGCTCGGCATGAAGCAGCGGCTCGGCATTGCGCTGGCACTTTGCGGCAAGCCGGATTTCCTGATCCTCGACGAGCCGGTCAACGGACTCGATCCGCAGGGCATCATCGAGATCCGCGAGCTGATCCTGCGCCTGAACCGCGAGCGTGATCTCACGGTACTGATCTCCAGCCACATTCTCGATGAACTTTCGCGCCTTGCGACGCATTACGGCTTCATCGACAAGGGGCATCTCGTGCAGGAGATCAGCGCGGCAGAGCTCGAAAAGAAATGCCGCAAATATCTGCATGTTGTGGTGACGGATACCAAGCTGCTTGTCCGCGCACTGGAGCCGCTCGGCATCGACTACGAGATTCTCTCGGAACAGACCGCGAATCTCTATGACACGATCAGTGTCTCGAAGCTGACAAAGCTGCTCGAAGCGGAAAACTGCGAGCTGATCTCGCTGTCCGAGCAGGAGGAAAGCCTCGAAAATTACTTCATCAATCTGGTCGGAGACATCGGCTCCGAGGGAGGTGCTGCGAAATGAAGCAGCTCCTGAAAACCGATCTCCGGCGCTATTTCACGAATCCCCTGCTGTGGATCGCAGTGCTGATCGCGCTGCTGTTCGGCGCAGAGCTCGGCTTCAATACGATCCGGAACAGCAACACGTATTTCATGCTGGATGACTTTTATCCGCTGCTGCTTCTGTTTGCGCTTGCCGCCGTGCTGGCGCTGCTCATCAGCAGTCAGCACAAGGACGGCATTTTCCGCAGCAAGATCATTGCCGGTCACCGCAAATCGACTGTATTTCTCGCAGAGCTGTTCGCCGCAATGCTCGTTTCGGCAATGCTGCCCGCAGCATTTTTCCTGCCGGTTCTGCTGCTCAGCGGCAAAATGCTTTCCAATCTCCCGCAGGCGCAGCTCCGGCTCGGCATTGCAGCGATCTTTCTGGTCTTTCTTGCATTTGCCGCACTCTATGTGCTGTTCGGCATTTCATCGCGCAGCCGGCTTGCCGCAGCGGCATGCTGTGCAGGCGCCGCATTTCTGCTGTATGCGCTGAATTATTACTGTAACGATGCACTGCATGCTCCGGAACGCTACGTCATCAATCTCGTCTATACAGACAACGACAGACGCGAATGTTACAGCTCATCGGCAGGTCAGACGATCACGCTGCCGAAGGATTCCGGCATCTGCTGGAATGCAGACGGTATTCTCGTCGGCAGGGACGGTCAGCCGGTCAACTTCGACGGCATTGCGCTCGAAGAAGGTGCCGATCCGATCCGGCACGACATTCCGCATCCGAAATATGTCGGCGGGCCGCTGCGTGCGGTGCTGGTTGTCTGCGACAGCCTCAATCCGGTCAGACCGCTTCCGGCAGCCTGTTCGGTGTTCCATTACAGCGCAGAGGAACAGAACACACCGGATGACACCGGCGACACTGACGACATCGGCGGCATCGGCGGCATCGGCGACATCGGCATGAGCGCAGCACAGTACAGAGCCGCGCAGTATGAACTGCTCCGGAAGTATCTTCCGTGGCAGCTGGGCGGCATTGCCGTTTTCAGCCTGCTCGGCATGCTGCTGTTCCGCAGAAAGGAGCTGAACTGATATGAAATCGCTCCTGAAAACCGATCTCAGACGCTTCTTCACGCACCCGCTGTTCTGGCTGATCATGCTGCTGCATCTCATTCCGGATCTGTGGTTCTATCTGAATCTGGTCATCGACAACCGGAATCATTTTTCGGTCAACGATTCGTTCTTCCTGCTGCTGCTCTTTGTGGAAGCGGCTCTGCTCTCGATCCTGATCAGCAGTCAGCACAAGGACGGCATTTTCCGGAACAAGGTCATCGCCGGATACCGGAAGCCGGTCATTTTCCTTTCCATGCTCCTCGCAGCGATGCTGTCGGCAGCCGCACTGTTCGCGGCATATCTGCCTGTCATTCTGCTGCTCGCGCTGAATCCCGTCCGCAATCTGAACACAGCATATGTCCTCACGGCAGCATCCGGCATTCTGCTGCTGTATCTCACATATGCCGCGCTGACGGTTCTGCTAAGCACGCTCACGAAAAGCAGGATCATTTCGGCTGCGGTCTGTGCAGCATCGGTCTATCTGCTGTTCCTGGTCAGTGCATTTGTCAGCTTCGAGCTGGAACTCCCCGCCAGATATGTGAATGAGATCTTTGAATCAGAGTCGCCGGAAGACAAGCCCACTGAACGGATCGGCGAGGATGAAGTCTGCTATATCTGGTTCCCGAAGGGCAGCGGCGTGCACTGGAATGAAGAAGGTCTGCTGGTCAACAAGGATGAACAGCTGATCTCTTACGGCGGTTATCCGATTGACTCCGAGCAGCTTGGCTTTTCATATTACGCACAGCCGCCCGTTGAACATATTCGTGTGGACGAATCCTATCCGACCGGCGCATTCCGCGCATTGCTGAACGCTGCCGATACGGTCAGCTTTTATCAGGTCCTCGAACAAAGCTGCCGGCAGCTGCAATACAGTTCCCGCATTGAAAACAGCGTCAAACTCAAAGCGCAGGAGGATCAGAACCGCGCAGAACGTCACAGCGATCTGGCAAAGCGTCTCCCCGCACAATGCATTGCAATTGTCGGCATCAGCGCGCTCGGCATGCTGCTGTTCCGCAGAAAGGAGCTGAACTGACATGCGCATCCTTCTGCGAACGGATTTCCGGCGTCTGTTTCATCATCCGCTGTTCCGGATCGCACTGCTGCTGCATTTGCTTGCCGGTCTTTTCATGTTCCGGAACATGAGTTATCGCTTCGGACCTCGGTTTGAGGTATCGGGCAATTTCATGATGCTCCTGTTTCTCACGGAATCACTGATCGTCTCGCTGTTTATTTGCGATCAGTTTTCATCCGGCATCTACCGGAACAAGCTCATCGTCGGATACACGAAATCCGAAATCTATCTGTCCCTGCTGCTGGTATCGCTGACAACGGCTGCCGTGCTGTATTTGAGCTATCTGCCTGTGCAGATGCTGCTCGGATTCAAAAGGCTCTGCTATCTGCTGTTCCGGAATCTGCTTGTGGCTGCGTGCAGCATTCTGCTGCTGTATCTGTTGATCGCCGCACTGACTGTTCTGATGGGGACGGTCAGCAGACACCGGATCCTGTCATCCATTGCATGCATGTTTGTGCTGATTATGCTGCTGGAAGCAACCGATCGTGTCAATCGGACACTGTCGATTCCGGCACGGATCATTTATGAAGTCTCTGCTTCGGAAGACGTCAGTGAAGTTGACTTTCATTCCGAGAGAAAGGACGGAGATGAGATCATCCATCTGATTTATCCGAAGGAGCTTGGAATCCACTGGAACAGCGAAGATATCATGGTCAACCGGAACGGCGATCCAGTAAGGTATGACGGCAATCCGCTTGATGACACTTTCCTGCAGCAAAACAGCGGGATCAAACGAATCAACGCCAATCAAGATTATCCCGGAAAGAAGATCTGTACCCTTCTGACGGCTGCGGATCTCTGCAATCCCATGAGCGTTTTCGCCCAAAGCTGCAAACAGTTTGATTACAAGCCGCGTTATGAACTGAGCAATACCGACTTTCGTCCGTCACACGTAGGTACACCGGAAGATGCAAACAATCTGCTCCGGCATTTCCCAGCACAGGGCATTGCGACCGTCATCTTCAGCGCGCTCGGCATGCTGCTGTTCCGCAGAAAGGAGCTGTCATGATCCGTATTTTACTGCGCGCAAGACTGCGCCGCGATCTGCATCATCCGCTCACATATGCCGCGCTGGTGCTGGCATTGCTGATCGGCATATACATTTTCCCCGCAACAGCGCACATGCATGACGATCCGGAATATTATGCATGGATCAGCTACGACATGCTGATTCCGCTGCTGATGTGCGGGCTGATCCTCTCCGCCGTCATGTCGATCCTGCGCTGCGCGGTCGATAAGGAAAGCGGCATGCTGCGCAGCAAGCTGATCGCCGGTGCATCAAAGGGCGAGCTGCTGCTTGCGGACATCCTCTATGCCGTCCTGTCGGCGCTGGTGCATTTTGCACTCTCCGTGCTGCCGGTCATATTCTGGGCGCTGACAAACTTGCGCTATTTCAGCGGAAAGCAAGCACGAACTGCGATTCTCATTCTTCTTCCGTCCTATTTATTCTTTGCCGTGCTGATGCCTGTTCTCTGCTATTATGCGCGCTCCACCGCAGCCGCAGTCGTCATCGGCATCGCGCTCCCGATGCTCCTGCTCTTCGCGGGCATCACGGTCATCGAAAAGCTGGAACAGCCGCAGTACCATATTCAATATGTCGATATGCAGTACGATAAAGACGGAAGAATGATCAGTCACCGCAAAGAAAAAATACGCAATTACGAAGCTTTGCACGGTCCGCTCCGGACATTCTGCAAGGGCGCAGTCCTGTTCGACATGATGCAGAGCCCGCTTGACGATGCAGAGTACATCAGCCGCTATCAGGAATACGACGAAGCGCAGATAGACAAACAACTGTTTTTTTCTGCGGAACGCCGCGAGATCGAACGCCTGCTGCACATTCGTCCGGTCGCGGTGCTGGGGCTGACGCTTCTGCTGTTTGCAGCGGGACTGTTCTTCGCCCCGAGCGTCAATATCAATTAAGAGAAAGGCGGTGCAGCGATGCTCCCGTGGATCCTCTGTATCATTCTGGCGGCAGGACTGCTCGTCTTATCGGTCAGACTGCTGATGCTCCGGCGCGATCTTGCGCATCTGGCACACGCGCTGGAGCAGCGGCTCAAAACGGATACCAACACCCCGCTGCGGCTCAGATCCGGCGACCGTCATCTGCGCCGGTTCACCGCGATCCTGAATCAGCAGCTGGATCTGCTGCGCGACCAGCAAATGAAATATGTCTCCGGTGACCGCGAACTAAAGAACGCAGTGACGAATATTTCGCATGATCTCCGCACACCGCTGACCGCGATTTCAGGCTATCTGGAGCTGCTGTCCGATCAGGTGCAGACCGCCGATGCAAAACGGTATCTTGCCGTCATCGAAAACCGCACCGAGCAGATGCGGCAGCTGACCGAGGAGCTGTTCCGCTATTCGCTGATCCTCTCATCGGAAGGCGAGCCGGAAACGGAGACCGTCAGCATCAATGCGCTGCTGGAAGAAAGCATCGCAGGCTATTACGCCGTACTGATGCAGCGCGGCATCACTCCGCAGATCGACCTGCCCGCGCAGCCGGTGTACTGCAAATGCAACCCGTCCGCGCTCAGCCGCGTGTTCACGAATCTACTACACAATGCGCTGAAATACAGCAGCGGCGACCTGTTCATTTCGGCAGATGAGACCGGCACGGTCTGCTTCGCAAATCATGCTGCGGAGATCGACAAGACGCATCTTGCGCATCTGTTCGACCGGTTTTATACGGTGGAATCGGCGGAGCACTCGACCGGTCTCGGTCTTGCGATCGCGAAAACGGTTATGGAGCAAATGGGCGGCAGCATCGAAGCATCCTGCGAGGACGACCTGCTCAAGATCCGCCTGCACCTGCCGGAAACAGCGTAAGAGGTATCGCTTCGCGATGATTTGGAATGGGCTTTCAGCCCAAGCCTGACCAAAGGGATTGCATCCCTTTGGAATCCCATTATGCATATGAAAACAGCCCCGAAGCGTTTCAAAATTGCTTCGGGGCATTCATTATTTCAGTTCAGCGCATTCATGTGTTAGATTTATTCCCTTTTCCAAAAATGGCTATGATAAACCGGATCAGCATCGGAATACTTCCCGGATCAATCAAAAGCGGCAGCAAGATCAGCAGCGGATGATCCAGCCCGAATACGACCACGGCTAACATTGCGCCGGCGCATCCGCCGAGCAACGGCGTCATTGACGGAACATAGTCCGCTTTTTTGATTGTTAGAAACACAATCTGATAATTGATGATCGTAAATGCTAAGAAAGCGCCGCCTAACAGCAAGAATCCCAGAATCGTGTCTGCAATTTCCATTTTTATGCCCCATTCCCGTAAAAATCCGGTTTCTATTCGTTACAATTATAGCACAGTCTCGCCGCACTGTCAATTGAAACGCCGATGAATTTTACGGTATCATGCGCCCCCGCTGCGCAGACATGCCGGCAGCAGCGGCGAGGGCATTCCCGCGCAGGACAGCATCAGCGCACCGGACGCACGCCCTGCCGCCAGATACAGCAGCCGCCGTTCATACTCCGATGCATCCGCTTCGTTCAGCATGCATATCCGCTGCGCAGGATCAGGGATCCGGTCAGCCGAAAGCTCCGGCAGGAACACCTGCGGAAAGGTCAGCCCGCGCGCCGCCGCGTAGGTTCCGAGATACAGCCCTTTCCCGCCAAGCTTCGCCGGCATATCATCGCGCAGAATCTCCGCAGACACGTTCTTTTCCGCAAACGCCTGCTGATAGCGCAGCACCGATTCTGCATTCCGCAGCAGAACGGCAGCCGCAGTGCTCTTGCTCCGTGCAGCGGCTTGCTCCGTCACAGCAGCAAGTTCATCTGCAATTTTGTCATAGCAATGCAGCGGCGGACAGTCAGCCGGTTCCTTTTCCGAATGCGGCGTCAGCATATCTGCATCATCAAGCTGCCGCATCTCCGCACGGAGCGCCTGCATGAGCGCAAATCCCGCCGCAGGACTCCGCCGGTTCTGCTCCATTTTCAAAAGCTGACCGACCGGCAGTCCGGCGCAGCGAAAATGACTCCCGCTGCCGAAAAGCTGTCTGTCCGGATCCGCGAACAGTGTGAGATCGCCGTCCGGTTTCAGCGAGCCGAGCAGCGCATGCAGCATGAGCGGCGTGTAGTCCTGCGCCTCATCCGCAATGATGTGCGAATACTGCACGGGGCAGCGCGCATGCGGATCGGGACGGCTCAGCAGCTCCGCAAGATCGTCGCAATCGAAGCGCCAGCCGTCGAATGTGCGCAGCTCCAGATATTTCTGCTGCACGATCTCCATGCAGCGGTGCAGTTTGTCACGCGCCGGCTCTGACATTTCATCCGGCAGCGCGATCCTGTGCCGGATCGCACGGATCTGCGCTGCACAGCGGGCTGCCGGCATCTGAAACAGCGGTTCATCCGGATGCACCGCCTGACAGTGCCGCAGCGCCTGTGCAATGTACCCGATCCGCCCGTCTGCATCCAATATGCGGCGCGTACCGGAAAGAACGCCTCTGCGCTTGAGAATGCGGACCGCAAAATCAGACAAACATTCGACCGTCAGACGCTTCGGCAGCATATCCTGCATCGCCTTCATCTGCATGGCAAGCAGCCGGTTCCATGTCAGCAGCAGCACATTCGGACGCGGCGGCTGCTCCGCAAACCAGCAGGCACGCTGCATGGCTGCCGCGGTTTTTCCGCTGCCCGCTGTGCCGAGGATCACCGTATATCCTGCGGCGGGGCGCGATTGAATGATCTCCCTTGAAAAAGTCATGTCAAATTCCTTTCTGCGATGTGTAGTGAGATTGGTAGTGAAAAAAGAGAAGAAGCGCCGCTGAATTGTTTACAACAACGGCGCTTCTTTTATTATATCACAATTGGAACAAATATGGAACGCATCCGCAACATATTCGTATCCTTACACAAAATAATCCATGCTTTGCAAATCAATCCGGAAAAACCGGCGATGATTCGGCAGGATTCGACACGCGCACCGTTACCGGCTGCTGCCTGCCGCCTGAATCGCACGCGCCAGCTTGGAAAGGCGCTGCGGTTCGAGCGAAAAATCGGCTTCAAGCTGTTCTGCATAAGAAGAAAACGCAGCAGCATCGCCGCTTTTGAGTTCCAGCTCCAGTTCCTCGAACGGCTGCATATTGTCTGCCGCGCCGAGCGCCCCGACATCGACCGCAAACTCCGCGGTGAACGGCGCATCGCCTTCAAATGCAAGCAGATAGCAGCTGCGGACAAAATCGGTTCTGCCGAGCTCGCGGAACTGCTGATGCGACAGCAAAATGCAGAGGTCGCGCGGCGCACCGGCATCGGGCAGCTTTCGCAGTCCCTCGGCAAGCGAATCCGCCTCGACCTCGTATTCCTCGCGGATCGCCTTTGCGCCGGATTTCGAGACCGTGCGCTTCATGCAGCAGACCGACCGGTCATTCTCCATGCGCAGCCGCAGCGCCGCGCCGTTTTTGTAAACGAGACTGTCCGCGGTGTCGTAATAGACCGCCGCCATGTGCAGCGTATCATGCCGCAGCCTGCCGGAAAGCCCGTGCAGATAGTCCGCCAGCGCGGAGAGCGTTGCCTGCGGGATCTTCCATTTGTATTCCTGTTCCATGCGGTTCAGCCCGCCTTTTTCGCGTGATAGCTGGTGAAATCGAACTTGACAAGACTGTTGACGAACGTGAGCATATCGCTTGTTTCGACGATCAGGTTCTGGATCGACTCCTCATCGAGCGAAAGCAGGAAGTCTGCCGGATAGCGCGATTCAATGTAGTAGTGGTTGACCTCACTGCAAATCTTGATGCGCTCGCGGAAATGCGGATCCTCTGCCATTGCCTGCTTGCAGAGAAACGGCAGGTTGTGTCCGTCATAAAGACGATGCTTCCGCCACAGCAGATAACCCTTCAGCGCCTTTTCGATGCACTGCTGACAGTGGAACGAGATGATGTTGTAGCAGCGCGGATCGTCGAGCAGCAGCTTTGCCGCACGCAGGTCGATCGCAGCATAGTACAGCCAGTCGAAATAGCGCTTACTGTCTCCGTCACGATAGCCCCTGCTCATACAGCACACCCCCTGTCTCGCGAATCGACCACGCAAATGTGCGCGGATCCTGTGAAAGCGTTTCCCATTCGCTCTGCTTGTAGAGCACCAGATCGTAGGGATAATTGCAGTCCACCGCCGTATACAGGAAGCATTCCAGCTCCGAGATATTCGCGGTGTCATCCGGCACGATCAGCGCAAGCTTAAAGCTGATAAGCTCGCCGGACGCATGATTGGTCTTGTGGCTGATGAGATAGATGCGCAGCGGCTTGCCGAGCTTTGCGATCGCATCAGCGGTCTGTTTGATTTCAGGGAATATCATTTCGCACACTCCTTTTCATAGTTTGAGATTGACAGTTATTTGAAGATCAGCGACATGAGCGCAGCCGGAACCGCCGCCATGACCGGATAGCCGATCAGCGTGGCGATCAATCGCTGCACCTGCTGCTTTTTCGGAATATACGGCATCAGATCCTCTGTGCCGGGGATGATCCACGCTTTCGTATGCTCCACCCAGAAAAAGTCGATGAACAGCCGGTCAAACAGCCCTTCCATCAGAAAAATGACGACCAGCTGCCGGTATCCTTCTGCAAATCCGCGTGCGCCGTTGCAGCCGTAGACCGCGATCAGCGTGAACAGCAGCATTGCCGTCATTCCGCAGATCTTGAACACCGTCTGATTCCGTTTGATTTTTTCGGGCGTGATCAGACCGTTCTGTACAGCGCGTTCCTGCACCTGTTTGTCGTACAGAAATACGCAGTTGACCGCACCGTTTGCGATCCCGACCACGCAGCAGATCAGCAGGATCATGCAGACAGCCAGTCCTTCCAGTATCACCTGCCAGAGCATCCGCAGCATCTCCTTTCCGTTTTACGACGGGCGGTAGGAACCGTCCGCGATTTTCATGCCGGTCTCGTAGAACGGGCGCACATCGTCCCCGCTGCCGTTCGCGATCCGCTTCCATGTTTTCGCCGCCGGAAACATCGTATTTCCCGCGCCGTTCATCAGGCAGGGCTCGCTGCCGTCCAGCTTCCAGAAAAAGCCGTGTTCCGCCGCACCGTTCCGAAGCATCACCTCGCCGAGATAGATGCCGAGCACAGTGGAACATCGCATTGCTTCGGGATCGGACAGCTTTTTCGCCTGATAATCATTGTGCAGCACACCGAGAATCTCCTCGACGGTTTCCACATCGGCAGGCTGATAGGAAAGCTGTTTGCCGAACTGCGCCGCAAGCTGCACCGCAGCATCGCAATGGGGCTGCGGATCGAATGCAGCACGGATCTGATCGGCGGAACCGGCAGGAAATGTGCCCTGTTTTTTCTTCTGCTCCATTGAGCCGGAATACAGAAATGCAACAGTGCCTGCCACCAGCAGAACAAGACCGAATCCGCTGCGGAGTCCCCAAAAGATGAGCAGTCCCGCAGCTGCCAGCACCAGACCTGCGATCATCAGAACAAGAGCCGGATTTTTTTTCATATCTGCGCTCCTTTCGCGATTCGGGCGGAAGCATGCATCCGCGCGGACGGCTCCGCACAGCTGCACGGTTACTGCATTTATTATAGCATATTATTGTGAAAAGTGCAATGGGCGAAGATGCAAAAAATATGTTATTTCCCCTCTTGTGTGTCAGCATGGATACGCGCACTGCCCACGCGCAAAAATGCCCCCGCTGCGATCACAGCAAGCAGCGCTGAAAGCGCACCGAACCGGATCCGCAGCAGGACAAGCTGCTTCTCATATTCCGAAGCGGTCTGCGCCTCGGGATTCATGATCTGCAAGCCGAGCTGTCCCAGCAGATCCGGATCGGGCTCCGTCATGCAGACGCGCAGTTCTGCGGCATCATGCAGCTCTGCGGCAGTGACCGCAATGACCGCAGCCGGCTGACCGTCCGGCAGCAGATCCTCCCGGATCAGTTCGCCGGAAAACGGCTTCCCGCCGAGCGTTCCGCGCACCTGTGCCGACTGCTCTGCCGCATCCAAGCCGAACGCCGTCCATGCCGCTTCATTTGCAAAGATCGTATGGAACGGCGCTTCGATCCCGCAGCAATCCAGCAGATATGCAGGAGAAAGACCGGTCACATTCAGCGTATGCTCCTGCGCTGTCAGGGCTGCTGTGGTCTGCATGCTGTATCCCCTGACACGTTCGTTTTCCGCAAGCTTCGGCAGGATCGTCCGAAACCCGTCCGGCGCGGTGCAGACATATTCCGCCGGCGCACGCAAAATCGCCGCGTATGCACATGCCGCACGAACGCAGGATCCTGCCAGAAAAACTGCCAGCGCAAGCAGCATGACCGCCGCCTTGATTCTGTCATACCGCCGGAACAGCCGCAGCAGCTTCATCCCTGCACCCGCTTTCTGTGCCGGAAAAACAGATACGCCGCAAGCAGCAGAATGCCGCCGCCGATGCCTGCCATGATCCACAGCCAGTATTTCGGGGATGCCTGCTTCGGCTCCGCCCTGCGCTCGGAAAACGGCGATTTCAGCATGATCGTAAAATGCTGCGTTTCCGTGTGCTCCATGCCGGATTCATCCGCATATGTGAAGATGATCTGCCCTTCCGATTCGCCGTAGGGCTCCGCGCCGCGCTTCGCTGTGACCTGCACGCCCAGCGGAGTCTCTGCGGATGTGCCGCCGCTGACCGCTCCGAGAAACGCCGTACCTTCCGGCAGCAGCCCGTCACAGACCAGCTCTGCACGGACATTCTGCGCCGCGGTCACGCCGAGATTGAGCGCCTGAATATGCAGCTCCAGCCGGTCGGATACGACCGCTTCTGCCGGCAGAACGACCTGCGGGAACGACATTTTCACCGGCTGCCCGATCTGAATGCCCGCATTGCCCGTGCCGGAACCCGTCATGCCCTTGCCGTATGCAAAATCGAATTGCAAAGGCATCGAAACGGCTCCCGCAGGCGCATCCGGCGCCGCCTGACAGGTGAACACCGCTTCAAACTCCGCATTCGCCGGCACACGCTCAAAATACAGCGTATCCGCACTGACCAGCGAAAAGCACTCCGGCGCAGATGCCGTCACGGTCAGGTTTTGCAGCGCTTCCGTGCGCGAGGTGTTTTTCAGGATGACATGCAGCTCCGCCGTCCCGCCTGCCTGCACCGCACCGCCCGTCACATTCTGCACCAGAATCTTCGGCATCAGTACGACCGGCTCCTCTTTCGGTGCCGGATCCGGCTGCGGTTCAGTGAACGACTCCGGCTCCGGTGCGGGATCCTGCGCGTTCGGATCTTTGCCGTCCGTGATGTTGACATAGACCGTATAGGAACCGAGTTCACCCGCAAAGATCTGCACCGGATAGCTGCCGTTCATGCGCTCCGCATGCATCGCAAGGCGGAATACCGCAAGATAGATCTCATGCTCTGCGCCGTCCGAATCGGCATGCAGGGCGAGCGGAACGGTCTGCTCATAGCTGCGCACGATGAACGGCGAATCCGGCAGTGGTGTAACGGAAACGCGCACAGAATCAGGCTTTTCATCATCCCCGCAGATCAGCGGCAGCACGATCACCGCATCATCGCCCTCAATGACCGGCTCATAGCCCTGCGAATAGCTCTGCTGCATATGCGCATAAACATGCGCATTGTCGATCAGCAGCGGGGACGCGGAACGCAGGATCGGCTCCGGTTCGGCTGTCTGCTCCGGCAGCGTATCCGCAGACACGGAAATTCCAAGCAGACACGCGCAGATCAATGCGCTCAAAATCGAAAGCAGCTTCATGAGACATGCACCTCCATTTCATGAACATGATCGCAGAGCGCACGGATGTCCTCTGCGTTATGGCTCGCAAGGAGAATCGTTTTGCCCTGCGATTTCAGATCGAGCAGCAGCGTGCGCATCTCCCCGACTGCCTTTGCATCCAGCGCATTGAACGGCTCATCGAGGATCAGCACATCGGGATTTTCCATGATCGCCTGCGCGATGCCGAGCCGCTGCCGCATGCCGAGCGAATATTTCGAGACGGATTTGTGCCGCGCTTCATACAGCCCGACGCGGCGCAGCGTTTCCGTGATCTCCGCTTTGCCGATGATGCCGCGCAATGCCGCAAGCGTCCGCAGATTGCGGTAACCGGACATCGACGGCAGAAATCCCGGCGTTTCGATGATGAGACCGAGATTCTGCGGAAAATCGCAGTCCTTGCCGATGCGCCTGCCGCAGACTGTGATCTCGCCGCGCTCCGGCTTCAGAAAGCCGCAGATGCACTTCATCAACACGGTCTTGCCGCTGCCGTTGTTCCCGACAAGCCCTGCGATCTCTCCCCTGCCGACAGTCAGCGACACATCGCGCAGGACAGTCTCCTTCCCGAAGGATTTATAGACATGAGATACTGAAATCCCTGTATTTTCGTTCATTTTCATCTCTCCGTTCCCGTAAAGCAGAAGGCGTATTTTTTGGAACGCCAAAATGCCAGTGCGAATAATATCAGCGATGCCGCCGCAAAAATCAGGTACGATGTTTTCAGCCGCGGCAGGTTGTCATAACCGAAATTGTGCATGTAATAAGTCGCGTGATTGAGCGGCGACAGCCAGCCGAACAGGATATTTGCCATGCGCGACTGGTAGACCGACAGGTGAAACCACTCCGTAATGATATTCGGATTGAGGAACAGTCCGAAGCCGCTGAATGCGATGCCGAGCACCATGCCGAGCCGCGCGCGCAGCAGATTGCCGAGGAACATCAGCCCGCTGAGCGTCATCGAATATCCCAGCATCAGCAGGAAAATATGTACGGTGCAGGGATAGGGGAAGGTCAGCTCCAGCACCTTGATAAACGCCGGAACTGCGACCTTCTGCCCGATCGGCGAATAGCTGAGAATTGCGGCGGTCTCGCTCCAGATGTTTGCCGGATAGCCGTACTGCGCACAGAGGACGCAGCTTGCAAGCAGCAGAAATGCCGTGAAAATGACCGTTGCCAGCGCAAGATACAAGATCTGTGCCGTCATCCAGCGGCGGCGCGTCGTGCGGATCAGCATGAGCGGCACCTCTGCGCCGAGACTCGGCATATCCGCGAACAGCAGCAGCAGGCAGAGCGAGATCAGCAGAATGGATTTTGCATCGCCGAATGTCCAGATAAACGGCTCAAAAAGCTGCATGACCGTGCCCTGCTCCTGCGCGAACAGCACGGTCTTGTTCGTCAGCAGAAAGCATGCCACAAAGCCGAGCCCGAATGCAAGCCAGATCTGCGGCGATCTGCGCCAGCGCCGGAAATTCACCGCTGTCAGCAGCAGGATCTGCCGGATTCCGTCAGCCATGCGAAAGCCTCCTTTCCAGAATACACGCGTAGAGCAGACCGGTCAGCAGCGTCATGCCGCAAAGCATGATCTGCACGCTGTCCTGCCCGAACATCCAGTTTTTCTGCGGCGACAGCCACTCAAACGGATCGAGATAGTAACAGGTTTTCCAGTATCGCTCATGCAGGATCACGAGAAAATAACAGATCACAAATGCGCCGCCGTATGCGGAATATTTGCTTTCCGATGCGGCTGCAAGCAGCGCCGAAATCCCCGCCCAGAATGCCGCGCACCAGAAGATCAGCGGGAGATTCTGCGGCATTCCGGTTTTGTTCCATATGCCGCATATGACGGCGGCAAGCAGCTCGCACAGCCCGCCGGAAACCGTGCAGGCAGTGAATTTTCCGGCGATGTACCAGAACAGCGATGTGCGGTGCAGCGCAAGCCGCGTGAACCCGCTGCGGGATTCGTCCAGCCAAGCGCAGGAAAACGGGAATGTGCAGACCAGCGGAACGCTCATGCGGTAAAGCTCGCTCTCCGCGCCGCTGTACTGCAAAATCAAGATCTGTAAGATCACAGCGCACAGAAACGGCAGCGACCGGATCGCACGGTACAGATCGCTGAAGAAACTGTTCATGCACGCACCTCCAATACAAAAAGCTCTGTTATCAATATGATAACAGAGCTTCATGCATCAAGTATTCAGCATCGTGTAAACAAAATGTAAAGTCGGCAGTGCCGACAGCCGTTACGGGAATGTCAGCTGACTGAAACACAGGCGTTACTTCCCGACCGCGAAATTTTACCGAAAATGCAGCGTGATCGCTGTGCCCTTGCCGAGCTCGCTTTCGATCGTCATTTCGGCGCCGTGCAGCGTAACGATCTGCCGGACGATCGACAGCCCAAGACCTGCGCCGCCTGCACTCCGGCTGCGTGATTTGTCCACCATGTAAAACGGCTCGGTCAGATTTTTGATCTCGTCCTGCGGAATGCCGCAGCCCTCGTCCTGCACGGTAATGCACCCGTTTTCCGCGCGGAACGTGACCGTCTGTCCGGATTCGCTCGCCTTCACTGCATTCTCCGTCAGATTGCAGAGCGCATCATGCAGCAGGTCAAAATCGCCGCGCACCGTTCCCGCACTGTTTGCAATTTGCAGCGTGATCCCCTTCTGTGCCGCATTCGGCTTGCAGGTCGCTGCGACTGCATCCAGCAGCTCCGCACAGCCGATCTCCGTCATTTGCAGAGATTCCGTGCGGTCAAGCTGCATCAGCCGCATCATTTTCTTTGCAAGACGGTCAAGCCGGCGGCTCTCCGAGTAGATATAGCCGAGCGCTTCTTCTTTGTCATCATCCGAAAGCTTCACCGTGCGGAGCGTCTGCGCATAGCCCGAGATCGCAGTCAGCGGCGTTTTCAGCTCATGCGAAAAATCTGCCATGAACATCGTTTTCCGCTGCTCGGAATCCGTCAGCGCGGCAATTTTCTCCTGCACGGCATCCGCCATTCTGTTGAAATCCGCCGCGAGCATCCCGACCTCGTCTGCGCCGGATGCCTGCGCACGTTCGTCATATGCGCCCGCCGCGATCTGCTTTGCACGTTCCGAGAGCATGCCGAGCGGTTTCAGCGTCCGGCGCATCAGCAGATACAGCAGGAGCAATGCCGGAATCCCGACGGCAAGCAGCACGCCCGCCATTCCGAGCGCCAGCAGCCGCAGCCGGCGCGTCACCGGCGCAAGATCCGTCACGCGGTACAGTCTGACGGAATCATACGCCTGCTGCAGAACACTTCCCGCTGCCAGCACCGGACGGCGCCCGATTTTCAGTTCGCCGACCGCATTCTCCCCATAGACCATATCGCCGATGCTGTGCAGATCTTCCGCGGTCAGGACCGTCTGATTGTACAGCATCGTATCCATGCGCATGCAGATCGCATAATCATCGCCGCGCTGCTTGAAATAATATTGCAGCTCGGAATCATTCAGGCATCTGCCGTTCTGCGTTTGCAGCCGTTCCAGATCTGTCTGCAAAACCGTGATCTCACGCAATGCAGTCTGCTTCGCTTCCCGCAGCAGGACTCTGCGGCAGATCATCCAGATCGCGCTGTCGCCGACCGCCGCTGCAAGCAGGATCACAAGCGCCGCGATCGCGGTGATTTTTGTACGCAGCTTCATACGCTTTCCTCTAACCGGTAGCCGACCTTCGGGACGGTCACAATGTTGGTTTGCAGACCGAGCTTCTTGCGGAGCTGCCCGATATGCACATCGACCGTGCGCGTTTCGCCGAGATAGTTCACGCCCCAGACCATAGCGAGCAGATCCTCGCGCGAGATCGCCGTGTTCTTGTGCTGCATCAGCACGACCAGCAGTTCAAATTCCATCGGCTTCAGCGGGATCTCCGTATCGCCGCGCAGAACGCGGTGCTCATCCAGACGCACCGTCAGCCCGCAGACTTCCAGTGTGTCTGCGGGCTGACGGCTGCGGCTCATGACCTTTTCCATGCGCACGAGCAGTTCGAGCATCTCAAACGGCTTGACGATGTAATTCTCGGCACCGTCCTGCAAACCGGTGATCTTGGAATCCAGATCGTCCTTCGCGGTCAGGAAGATCACCGGTATCCCATAGGGTTTGATATCCTGAAACAGCGCAAAGCCGTCCTTTTTCGGCATCATAATATCAAGCAGCGCCAGATCGTAGCGGTGATCGGCAGGCAAGGACTGCGCTGCCGCTTCCCCGTCCGGAAAGAGCACGGGCTCCATGCCCGCCGCTTTCAGATTCATTGCAATCAGGCGTGCGATCGCAGTATCATCCTCTGCGATCAGGATTCGTTTTGCCATTCGTTTTCTCCTTTAATAGCCAAGTGTACCGTTTATCACCGAGCCGTCGATCGCATTGATCGCCATTTGTGTACCATAAGGATACGGTTCCTGACCGAATCCTTCCACAACCTCTTTGCACTTGCCGCGGAATCCCCAGACCGGCACGACCAGTCCCGTATCAAAGCTGTCCTTTTCGCTGATGCGGCTGTATGTCAGCGTCACGCGGTCAATGTCGATGTCAATGCCGATATGCTCCGGATCATTGCTCGCGCCGGTCATCGGCATCATCTGCTCAAAGGTCGCAGTGACCGTGTCGAACGGTTTCAGCGCGGCATGATCGACGACGGTTTCCACGATCTCCAGCGCCGCATTCCAGCAGAAGCCGACAATGCCCGTATCATTCACCATAAATTCGACCATTTCGCCGGGCCACAGCTGCTTGCGGTAATCTTCGCCTTCCCAGCCTTCTTCCGATTTCATGCCGCTCACCTGATCGAGCATCACGCCGTCAAAGCAGCGGAAATACTGCAGCACATAACAGGTCTGCGTATACTCGTTCCCGTCGCTCCGGCGCAGATCAAGCCGGACCTGATACTTTCCGCCCTCGCTGAATGCAAAATCATCCATGCCGACCTTGTGCAGAAATTCCTCTGCCTGCTTCTGCGCATCTTCCTGCGAAAGCGCTGCGCTGTCATCCGGGATCGGCGTGAACACGGTGTCTTCCTCTGCACCGTCGTCCAGCAGCGGAATATCCGAACCGTTCTGCCGGCTCGTCTGCTGCAGATAATGTCCGCCGCCGAGCACGGTCATGAACTCCGTTCCGAGCGGTGTTGCAGAATATGCGATATAGTTGCTGTAATTGGGATTGTTCTGCACATAGAGCGCCGCGTGATTGTCTTCTGTCCGCATGTCTGCGGCTTCCCTGCATCCGAGACCGGTCTGCCATTCCCAGTAGCTCTGATTTTCACCGGATGCGAGCTTTTCTGCGGCATTTTGCAGTTTGCCGTCTGTCGGGACACGCGCCGGCTCAACGGGCGCCGCTTCATACTTTGCCTGCAATTCATCGAGATAATGCTGGTTTTCCTGCATCAAGATTTCATGGTCATGCGCTTCACCGTCGTCTTTCGGCACACGGGCAGCTTCCGCTTCCAGCACGGCGCGGGCACTCGCGATCTGCGGTTCCAAATCCGCTTTTGTCTCCTGCCCCATGAGAAAGCCGTCATAGACCTCTGCATCGCCGAAGAATGCACGACGGAATTTTTCGACGTCTTCATTCGTGAAATCATGCTGCTTCACGCGAAAAACCGAAAGCTTGTCCGTCTGCGGGATATCCACGTCGGCATCCGCATGCACCTTCACATGAAGCCCCTCATTTGTCAGATCGGCGGCATAATGATCGTACTGCTGAAGATCCTCGACCTCTGCTTTGCTTTCACCGGTCTGCTGCGCCTCGTCGATCAGCTTGTCCAGATCCTTGTGCACGATGATATCCGCATCGGGATTCTCTGCACAGGCGGTCAGCAGCAGCATCGCCATTGCCGCTGCAAAAAATCTCATCTTTTTCATGTTCTGTACTCCTTTGCATCTCAGTATACCATAATCCGGCGGAAATTGCAATTCACTATGGATATGATACCGCAGCGGAATACATCAAGTATTCATCGTGAGGTAAACAAAATGTAAATTCGCAGGCGCAGGCGCAGGCGCATGAAAAACGATGCATCCCCGCATGAGAAATGCATCGTTCCTGCGATTTTCAGATGCTCCGCTCCGGCGCACGCTGAAACCGCAGCCGGATCGAAAGCTGACTGCCGGAAAGCACCGCAGATGCCTCTGCCTGCTGTTTTTCCGCGAGCAGCCGGACAATATACAGCCCCAGCCCTGCACTGCCGCTGCTGCGCGATGCATCCGCACGGTAGCTGCGCTCGAACATGCGCGACGGATCCGGCAGCTTCGCGCTCTCCACGTCATTTTCAAAGACCGCGCCGTCCGGTTCCAGCCGGAGCGCAAAACTGCCCTTTGCATAGCGCAGCGTATTGTTCAGCAGATTCTCCAGCATGCGGTTCAGCATCTCCGGATCCGCCATGACATAGACCGTCTGCGCCGGAAACTGAATATCCGGCTCCAGTTCATGCATCCGGATGACCGCTTCATGATCGGCGATGAACTGCATCAGCACCGCGGTCAGGCTGACCTTTTGCAGCGGGACCTTGCTGCTGTCGCTTTCCAGCACGGACAGTTCAAAGAAATCATCCGCCATTTTTTTGAGCACGCTGACTTTTTCGCTGCATACGGCAAGCTGCTCTCTGCCCGCAGGCGTCAGCTGCTCACTCTGCTCGATCAGCTGCAGATTGCCCCTGATGACGGTCATCGGCGTGCGCAGATCATGTGCAATGTCCGAGACCGACTGCCGCAGCCGCTGCTCTGCCAGCTCCGCCGCAAGCTTGCGCTGCTGCTGATAATCCAGATTGTGATTGATCTCTGCTGCCGCTTCATTGAGCGCGCGGTCAAACAGCGGAACCGTCAGCTTGCGGTTGTAGTCCTGATCACGTGTCCTGCGCAGTTCGGCGGCAATGCTGCGCAACTGACGCCGGATCCGGAGCAGCCGGATCATCAGGAACAGCACCGCAAGCGCAAGCATCCCGCAAATGATATCGCGCTGCATCTCACACCTCCCGCAGCCGGTAGCCGATGCCCCAGACCGTTTCGATCAGATCCAGTCCGGTCGCCTTTTTCAGCTTGTTCCGCAGATTGCTGACATGGACATTCACCGTGTTGTCCTCATAGCAGTATTCCGCCTGCCAGACCGATTCATAGAGATTCGCCTTTGAGAATACCTTTTTCGGATATTCAAGGAACAGCCGCAGCAATTGCAGCTCCTTTGCGGTCAGCGAAACCGGCTGATCCTGCCAGCTGACGCGGTTTTCCTGCAAATAATACCGCAGATCGCGGTAAGAGAGCACTTCCGGCGCCTGCTGCAAACCGCCCGTCCGCCGCAGCACCACCTCAATGCGCACCAGCACCTCATTGAGATCGAACGGCTTCAGGATATAGTCATCCGCGCCGAGCCGCAGCACATCGAGCCGCGTTTCCAGCATGGATTTTGCCGAAATGACGATCACCGGCGTATCCGAATGCTTCCGCAGATCGGCAAGCAGCACCTCTCCGCTGATGTTCGGCAGCATCAGATCCATGAGCACAAGATCAAACTGCTCCCGTTTCAGCAGCTCCGCCGCCGAAAGCCCGTCAAATGCCGCCGCAGTCGTACAGCCGTTTTTTTGCAGATAATCCGTCAGGATCCGGCTGATATCCGGTTCGTCCTCAATGACGGCAATGTGTGCATTCATATCCGATCTCCTTTCTCGCAGATCTCACGGAAAAACTGATCGCTTTCGAGGATCTGAACCGCATCGGCGGGCTGCTCCGAAACAGCCGCATACAGGCAGTCCCCTGCCGTGCCGGTCATGCAGCAGAGCGCCGCTGCCTGCGCATGCGCCGGATCCTGCACCGCAAAGCCTGCCGCATCCGCCTGCGGGATGATGACAAACGAATCGAGCGGGCGCTGCAGACCGGTTCCGCAATATTTGAGATAGGCTTCCTTCATTGTCCAGATCTGCGTGAAGCGGGTATGCCGCTGCAATTCCGTGCTGCCTTCCGCGATCCATGCCGCTTCCGGCGCGCAGAAAAACTGCTCCGCAAGTCCGTCGCGCGCGCTGTCCGGCGCAACGGTTTCGAGATCGGCACCGCAGGGCGAAAAGCTGCGCATGCAGAGCACGCAGTTCCCCGCATGCGACAGGCTCAGATACAGCTTTTTTCCGCGGCAGAGCGCATAGGGCGGCTTGCCCTCCGGCAGATGCACCTCCGCATCCGGACAGCCGAACGCTTCTGCGGCGGCGCGCTTTGCGAGCAGTCCGGCGGTCAGGCAGCGGAGCCGGTCGCTGTGCTGCCGGTATCGCTGCATGCGTTCTGCTCTGCCGGCAGGGAGCATTGCGGTCAGCGCCGCAGAAACCGGCATTTCCATATCTTTGAAGCGGACAATCTGTATCATGTGCTGCGATCTGCCTTTCTGTGATCCCGATAAACGGAAAGACCGTGCTCCCGAAAAAGCACGGTCTTTTTGAAATGCTGCTGACCGGACTTGAACCGGTACGGTGTATCCACCGAGAGATTTTAAGTCTCTTGCGTCTGCCGATTTCGCCACAGCAGCGTACATCTCATTATAACACAACTCTCCGGAAATGTCAAGACGCACACTGCATTCTGCGCAGATCTGCAAAGGTCACGCAGGCTTATTTCGATTCATCCTTCCGCTTTGCGAATTTCCGCAGCGTATAGCCTTCCTTGATATGAAGCGTGCCGCGGTCGATCGCAAGCGCATAATCGGGAACATCCGTTGTGATCGTCGCGCCGGCTGCCGTATAGCAGTCCTTGCCGAGCACGACCGGTGCGATCAGATTGTTGTTGCAGCCGATGAATGCATGGTCGCCGATCTCACAGCGGGATTTTTTCAAGCCGTCGAAATTGACCGTGACCGTGCCGCAGCCGATGTTGACATACTTGCCGATGTCGCTGTCGCCGAGATATGCAAGATGCGCGATCATCGTACCTTCGCCGATCTCGCTGTTCTTGATCTCCACAAAGTCGCCGATCTTCACATCCTTGCAGATGTGGCTGTCCGGACGGATGTGGACATACGGGCCGATCCTGACGCCGCTGTCGATCTGCGAATCATATGCCTGCACCGTATTGAGCACGACCTGATCGCCGATCACCGTATTCTCGATGACACAGTTCGGCCCGATCACGCAGTTCTCGCCGATGACGGTTTTGCCGCGCAGGATCGTACCCGGCAGGATCTCAGTGCCCTTGCCGATCTTCACAGCGCGCTCAATGATGATGCCGTCCGTGCAGACAAAGCTGACGCCGTTATCCATATGCGTATTGAGAACGCGCTCCCGTGCGACGGTATTGAGCGCGAGCAGACCTTTGCGGTCGTTCGCGCCGAGCACCACATCCGGATTCTCCGAACAGAATGCACCCGCGCGCAGCCCGTCCGCAAGCGCGATCGAAATGGTATCGGTCAGATAGTATTCGTTCTGTTTATTCTTGTTTGTGATCTTGCCGAGCAAGCCGATGAGATCGGGCGTGCGGAACCAGTAGCAGCCCGAATTGATCTCGGTGATCTTCAGCTGCTCATCATCTGCATCCTTCTGCTCGACAATGCCCGCAATGCCGGATTCTGTCCGCAGGATTCTGCCGTAGCCGGTCGGATCCTTGACACAAGCAGTGATGACCGTGACCGAATTGCCCTCTGCGATATGCTGCTCCATTGACTTCCGGATCGTATCGGCATCAATGAACGGCGCATCGCCGCAGAGCACGAGCGTATTGCCGTCGGTATCGGCATTGAGGAACGGGATCGTCTGCATGACGGCATGTCCGGTGCCCTTCCGCTCTGCCTGAAATGCCGTTTCGCAGCGGTCGCCGAGATAGGCGCAGATCTGTTCGGATTCATAGCCCGTCACCACGCAGATGCGCGAAAGACCGGCGTTCTCACATGCGCCGAGCACCCATTCGAGCATCGGCTCGCCGAGCACCCGGAACATCGGCTTCGGGATCTCCGCATGCATGCGCTTTCCCTGCCCGCCGGCAAGAATAACAGCCTGATTCATAGTAATATTGTGTCCTTTCTGTATTTTTACAGCCTGCGGCAGATGCCGCATCGGTTTCATTATAGCATAAATTCCGGTTACGGTCAAGAGATAATATTAAAAATTCGTCATTTTTTGTGCAATATTCTCATAGTACACGCCGCATCGCCCTGCCGCCGACCGCGCAGATGCGGCAGATTCCGCATGAAACCGGAAAAATTGCAGTCGGGGAAGAAATTTCGGATATCACTTGCAATTTTTACATGTTTCTGCTATAATAGTATCATGCGGTTGTATAGCCTGCCGCAGATTCAGATAATTCAGTCAAAAGGAGTAATTACAATGGATGATCCGAAAAGCTTAGAAGCGCAGCTGCTTGGTGATATGACATATAGTGACCCCCGCAAACAGAATGCACCGGCACAGCCGCAGTATCAGGAGCTGACCGATGAGCAGGTCGCGATCCTGCAGCAGCAGCGTGCTGCCGCAGGTCAGCCGCCCTATACAGATGAGGAGATCGCGGAGCTGAAGGCGGAGTTTATCAACCGTCAGCGCATTCAGGCGCAGGAGGCTGCGATCGCAGCACAGGCTGCCGCACAGCAGCAGGCTGCCGCTGCACTGCTCTCCGAGCCGGAGGACTATTCCGTGCGTGAAAAGGCACCTGTGCAGGAGGCGCTGCCGCAGGTCGATGCGAGCGCACTGCTGGAGGAGCCGGCGCCCGAAGCGCCCCGCGCAGCCGCTTTCAATCAGGAGGATCTCGAAGCTGCAAAGCGCGCCGCTGCAAAACGTGCCAGCGACAGTCTCAAGGATCTCCCCGAAAAGACCGAGGAGGAGCAGAAGCGCGCCCGTCAGGAAATGGCGATGCTCCGGCTCCAGCAGCAGGAGGATCTCGCTGCAAAGGGCTTCATTCAGTCGATCGTGCTGACGATCGTCGGCGCACTCTCCGGCGTCTGCCTCGCGGTCTACTCGATGGGCTCCTATTCCGATCCGGGGCTCAAAAACGGCGCGTTTGCGTTCTTTGACAAATGCTACATGCTGCTCGGCGTTGCACTGTTCATTCTCTCCTTTTCGATCGTTACGCGCATCCGTCAGGTACGCAGCCTGACTTCCTTCTCTTTCGGTCTGAGTGCCGTTCTGATGTTCCTTCCGGGCATTGTCCAGCTGCTGACCGCCAAGAAGGGTGCGGACGGCTCTGCCGTGACCATTGCAGCCTATGTCCTCGGCATCATCGGATGTCTCGCTGTGACATTCATAATGTCCACGAGCGACAAGATCAACGCATACTATAAAAAGAGCGAGATCACATATGAGTGACGGCACACTGTCACTGCAAATCGAACCCGTTGCCTATATCCGGACGGATTTTTCCGACAAATTCGGCATTCCGCGGCAGAGCGGACTTGTGCCGGAGCTGACCGGTACGGTCGTGCTCGAACCGGCATACAGTCAGCCCGATGCCGTGCGCGGACTCGAACAGTTTTCGCATATCTGGCTGATCTGGGGCTTTCATGCTGCGGTGCGTCAGGCGGAAAAGGGCTGGTCTGCGACGGTGCGTCCCCCGCGGCTCGGCGGCAATACCCGCGTCGGCGTCTTTGCGTCCCGCGCGCCGTTCCGCCCGAATCCGCTCGGTCTTTCCTGCGTCAGACTGGAAGCGGTCCTGACGGATGAACAGCCGGTCAGACTGCTGGTCTCCGGCATTGACCTGCTGGACGGCACGCCGATCTACGACATCAAACCGTATATTCCGGTCGCAGACTGCAAACCGGATGCCGCAGAGGGCTATACTGCCGAGACCAGACAGCATTTGCTGGATGTGGATTTTCCGGCAGAGCTGCTCGGACTGCTGCCCGCGGACAAACAGCAGGCTGCGGTCGCACTGCTGGCACAGGATCCGCGTCCGGGCTATGCGGACGATCCGGAAAGGATCTACGGCGTCGGCTTTGCGGGGTTCGATCTGCGCTTCTGTGCCGACGGCAGGACGCTGCGTGTCTGTTCAGTCAGGGACGCAGACGGAAAGGAGTATTTTGTTCATGGCGAAACTGTATGAATCCGGCGAAAATTATCTCGAAACGATCTTAATGCTGCATCTGCGCGAAAATTATGTCCGTGCGGTCGATATCGCACACGAAATGGATGTCTCCAAGCCGAGCGTCAGCCGAGCAATGGGCATCCTGCGCGACGGCGGCTTTATCAATATCGGCGATGACGGCAATATCTCCCTGACCGAAAGCGGCAGCGAGGTCGCAGAACGCATCTATGAGCGGCACCGTGTTCTGACACAGTGGCTCATTGATATCGGCGTCAATCCCGAGACCGCCGCAGAAGATGCATGTAAAATGGAACATGATATCAGCGTGGAGTCCTTCACGAAACTCAAGGAGCATCTGCGGAAATCGCATCCGAATGTCATGCTGGACGATCCCGCATAACAAAACAGAAAGAGAAAAACAGAGCAAAACAAAAGGAGCAGCATCCATGAATCTCAACGCATTTTTCCGCAGCACCAAATTCCGTGTGCTGCTTTGCGTACTGGCTGTGCTGACCGGCATCATGCTGTATTCACTGAAATCCGGCGCACATACAGATTATCTGACGCGCGCGCTCCGCGGTGTGACAAGCCCGGTGCGCCGCTTTTCTGCATCTGTATCCGGCAGCGTCAACGAGAAGCTGGATACCTATTTTCAATCGAAAGCTTACCGCGACGAGAATCAGCGTCTGCGGCAGGAGATCGCCGACCTGAACAGTCAGCTCATCGGCTTTGACGATGCGATGCAGGAGCTCGAAGCCCTGCGCGATCAGCTCGCGATCAAGGAAAAGCACAGCGACTTTGTGCTGTCCGAGCCCTGCAAGGTGCTCATGCCGATAACGAACGATATCTCGCACGGCTTCCTCATAGATCAGGGCGAGGATGACGGCATTACGCTCAATTCCCCTGTGCTCTGCTCGGACGGTCTGATCGGCGTCATCACCGAGATCAGCCCGCATTATTCCACCGTCACGACCATTCTGTCGCCGGAACTATCCGTCGGCGCGGTCGTGCTCCGGACCGGCGACAGCGGCATCGTCGAAGGCGATCTGCGCGCTGCTTCGACCGATAAGGCAAAAATGATGTATCTGGATGAAAAAAGCACTGCCGCAGAGGGCGACCTCATCATTACGGCAGGCACGACCGGTCTGTTCCCTTACGGGCTGCCGGTCGGCAATATCACGGAAACCGGCATCGAGGACACCGGACTTGCACGCTATGCGATCCTGACGCCCTCTGTCGATTATGCCGCACTCGAAGCAGTCACCGTCCTGCTTGATTTTGAAGGAAAGGGTGAGTCCTTCGGTGAGTAAGCAGCAAAAGCAGCAGCGGCAGCGCAGAACGCGCTCCGAGCAGCGGACGCTCCGCCGGAATTTTATCCGGAAAACCGCGAGCCTTCTGATTTTGCTGCTCTGTGCCGTCCCGATGCTGGGCGGCGGGATGCATGCGCTGTGGGTGATCCCCGCGGCGGTCTGCATCAGTATGAATGAGGACATGTATTTCTGCATTGCCGGCGGCGTTGCTGCCGGATTCTGCATTGATCTCGCATGCGGAAATGCCCTCGGTACAAACGCGATTTATATGGTATGCTTCTGCACGCTGGTCAATCTGCTGTTTGAGCAGATCCTGCGGCGAAGCTTCCTGCATTTTATGGTGCTCTCGGCGGCATGCGCCTTCCTGCACAGTATTCTGCGCTGGGTGCTGACGGTCGGGATCTTCCGGACAGAGGGACGCGAGCTGCTCTGGCAGGGACTGCTCATTCCGGTTGCCGTGCGGACGGTGATCGCTGCGGTGCCGGTCTATCTGCTCTATCTGCCGCTCTCCCGTCTGCTGACAAAACGCGTGCGCTCTATGGATGCCGCCGCGATCCGCCGCGACTGGTAACCCTGCCCGCGGCACTGCGGAATCCGCAGGAATCTGAACGATCGGAGACATGAAGCATGGCTGGTACTACGAAAACAAGCGACCGCGTTGCCCTCGGCGGGATCGTCGCGGCGCTCTGCATCGTCATCATGTTTCTGACAGGCGTGCTGCCCGCGCTCTATATCGCAGCGCCCATGGCGGCAGGTCTTCTGATGATCATACTGGTCGAGGAAGTCTCGGTCGGGTGGGCATGGCTCACCTATCTCGCGGTCAGCCTGCTGGCGCTGATCGTGACCTTTGACAAGGAAGCCGCGCTGATGTTCATTCTGTTTTTCGGGTATTACCCGATGCTGCGGCTCTATCTCGAAAAAATCAGGCTGAAACCGGTCAGAACCGTCTGCAAATTCCTGTTCTTTAACCTGTTTCTCGTGCTGGATTATCTCGCGACGGTCTATGTGCTCGGTCTGCCGACCTTTGAGGATACCGGACCGGTGATGTTTGTGATCCTGTTTTTCGCGTTCAATCTCGTGTTCTTTTTCTACGACAGAATCCTTTCCCGCATGGACTGGTTCTATCATCAGATCTTTGTCAGGAAGGTGCTCGGAAAGCACAGAATGTGAGGCACAATATGGCGTTGATGAATTTGGTCTGCCCGAATTGCGGCGGACAGGCGCAGATCGAAGCCGGAAGAAGCGCGATCTGCCCCTACTGCGGCGGCGAACTTGCTTCCGAAACCGCAGCGCTGGTACAGGGCGCTTTTGCGCAGAACGTCCAGTTTGCACCGCCGCCTGCACAGCAGATGCCGGTGCAGCAGGATCCCTATGCCGGTATGCAGAATATGCCGAACGCCGCGGCGATGTTCCCGCCGCAGGAGCAGCTGTTCACGCGCGCACAGCTCGAAGCAGCAAAGAAAAAGCGTGATCATTGGTATGCACTGAATGCAGTCATGATCGCGATTTCGGCGGCTGTCATTTTGATCGGCGTGGAGCTGAACAACCGGATCGACAGTCTCAGCACAGGGCTTGCACTCAGCTGGATCCTTTCGCATCCGCTCTGCGGCATCATCTCCGGTCTGATGCGTCCGGATGACGCTTACATTGAAAAAAAGCCGCTTTTCAAAAGCAGATTCGTTCAGGGCATCATGCATATGCTGCTCAGCATTCCGCTTTCGCTTGCCTTCGGAATCGTCGGTTATGCGCTGTTGGATCTGTTTCTGGATCTGTTCCGATAACGCAGCTGAGGTGATACGATGTTGATAAACGCAGTCTGCCCGAATTGCGGCGGACAGGCACAGCTCGAAGCCGGCAGAAGCGCGATCTGCCCCTACTGCGGCAGCGAACTGACTTCGCAGACTGCCGCACAGGTTCAGGGCGCTTTTGCCCAGGATATGCAGTTCGCACCGCCGCCCGCACAGCAGATGCCGCAGATGCAGCAGGCAGACCGCTATGCGCCGGCAATGCACACCGATCCCGCACAATTCGCAGTACCGGCAGCGCAGACGCCGGATCTGCAAAAGGCATCGAAGAAAAAGCTGCGCTGGTACCTGCTGAATGCTGCGATGCTCGCAATCCTGACGATTACCGTCGGGATCAGCGTGACGCTGCTGGAGCATTACAGAGGACAGCAAGGTCAGCGGCTGATCATGGGCTGGCTGCTCACGCTGCCGGTCAGCGGATTCTTTTCCGGCTTTCTGCGTCCGGATGACGCTTACATCGACAAAAAGCCGATGTTCAAAAGCAAGATCACACAGGGCATTGCGCACTTTCTGCTGATCATCCCTGTTTCAGCGATCGCGGGCTGCATTCTCTATGCAATCGTCGATACGCTGCTCAATTCTTTCTAATGATAAAAGGAGATTCCCTATGGCTCTCGTAACAATTATCTGCCCGAATTGCGGCGGACAGGCACAGATCGAAGCCGGTCGGAGCGCAATGTGCCCCTACTGCGGCAGAGAACTTTCCGCACAGGCAGCCGCACAGAGCGGCATGGCAATGGCACAGGAAATGCAGTTTGCACAGGATGTGCAGTTTGCGCCGCCGCCCGCACAGCAGGCAATGCAGATGCAGCCGCAGATCCAGCCGGACGCAATGGCGATGCCGCAGATGCAGCAGACCTATCAGCCGCAGCAGTATTCCGCACCGATGTATACGCCGGATCAGCTCCGGCAGGCGGAAAAAATGCGCAACAGCTGGTACAGCAAGGTCGGCATCATGATGGCTGTGCAGGCGCTCGTCATGGCATGGGGCATCTTTTTTGCATCCGCAGGCTGGGGACTCGGCGTCGCGATGATCCTCGCATGGGTGCTCTCGCTCCCGTTCTGTGCAATGTGGGCAGCGTTTTCCCGCCCCGATCAGGCGTATCTCGAAAAAAAACCGATGCTCAAAAGCAAGATCGCACAGGGCATCTTCCAGTTCATTTTCGGCGCTGCCGCTTCCGCAGCGGTCGGCGGCATCCTCTTTGCGATCTTCTATGCCCTGTTCGGGTGAGCGCTTTCGGGGGACGTTTTTGGGGGACTTTTTTGGGGCGCTGCCCCAAACCCCGCTTAAGGGACAGATGTCCCTTAAGAATCCCATTCTGATGTGAAAAGGAGTTGCGGCATATGGAACTGAAATCGCTGAACTGCCCAAATTGCGGCGCTGTCGTTCAGATTCCGGACGGTGTCGATAGATTCTTTTGTACCTATTGCGGCTCGCAGATTCAGATTGATGACGGGAAGATTACCATTGATCTCAATGCGAATATCAAGTTGGATCATCAATATTCAGACCTAGCCCGTTTGAAAGAACTGGAGCTGTTAGAAAAGCAAAGAGAAAAAGAGAGAGAAGAAGCTGCTCAAAGGTTTAATCGTGAAAAAAAGAAAAAGCGAAATTGGATCATTACAACAGCTTTGACACTTTTAATTGGAGGAATTTCCGCAGGACTATTTGAGGGAATAGATCTATATTTCCTATTTGTTGTTTTTATAATTTGCATATTTATGATGCCAATATTGGCATTAGTCATTCCGGATAGTTTTTTTGCACCGGAAAACAAACCCTCTGCGAAAGGCAAATTATTACTGGCATTAGCATTTTTTATCGGCGGAACAGCTATCATGGGCGGCATTCATGCGATAATATTTTCGCTCTTTAAGGGTTAATACTTCATCGGGATTCCAAAGGGATAGATCCCTTTGGTCAGGCTTGGGCGGAAAGCCCATTCTAAATCATCGCGAAGCGATACCGAAAAAACAATACCGATAAAATCCGTCAAGCGGATACATCTATATTAAAGGAGTAATGAAAACAATGGACAACATGCAAGGAATGAAGCGCACCTGCTACTGCGGCGAGGTGCTCGAAGCGGGCAAGACCGTCACAGTCGGCGGCTTTGTCGATACCGTCCGCGACAAGGGCGGCATTCTGTTCATCGTTCTGCGCGACCGCACCGGCGTCGTGCAGCTGACCTTCGATGACACCACCGACAAGGCGCTCTTTGAAAAGGCGGCTTCCTGCAAATCCGAATATGTCATTATGGCAAAGGGCGAAGTCCGCGAGCGCGAAAGCAAGACCGACAAGATCGCGACCGGTCATGTCGAGATCTATGTCACCGAGCTGCGCATTCTCGCAAAGGCAAAGACACCGCCCTTCGAGATCACCCCGCAGACCAAGGTCAACGAGGAACTGCGCCTGAAATACCGCTATCTCGATCTCCGCAGAGCGCCGCTCCAGCAGAACCTGATCCTGCG
The DNA here is from genome assembly GCA_001603005.1 of Clostridiales bacterium Firm_04. Lineage (GTDB taxonomy): Bacteria > Bacillota > Clostridia > Oscillospirales > Ruminococcaceae > Firm-04. The sequence continues at coordinate 68,591 of LVAJ01000027.1, read as the reverse complement.
CCACAAGATCGCACAGTGCGCGCGGCAGTATTTCTATGAGAACGGCTTCCTCGAGATCGAAACACCGATGATGATGAAATCGACGCCGGAAGGTGCAAGAGACTACCTCGTGCCGTCCAGAGTCCACCACGGCGAATTTTACGCACTCCCGCAGTCCCCGCAGATCTACAAGCAGCTGCTCATGGTCGCGGGCTATGACAGATACATCCAGCTCGCGAGATGCTTCCGCGACGAGGATCTCCGCGCTGACCGTCAGCCGGAATTTACGCAGATCGACCTCGAAATGAGCTTTGTCGATGTGGACGATATCCTCGATCTCACAGAGGGATTCCTGATCCGTCTGTTCAAGGACGTCATGCACCGTGAGCTGAAAACGCCGCTGCCGAGACTGACCTATACCGAGGCAATGAACCGCTTCGGCTCCGATAAACCGGATCTCCGCTTCGGCATGGAGCTGACCGATCTTTCCGAGACCGTCAAGGACTGCGAATTTGCAGTATTCTCCGGCGCACTCGCGGCAGGCGGCACCGTCCGCTGCATTACGGCGAAAAATGCTGCCGGTACGCTGACGCGCAAGGAGATCGACAAGCTGACCGAAATGGTGAAGGGCATCGGCGCGAAAGGTCTTGCATACATCCGCTGGGTGGATGCGGAACCGAACTGCTCCTTCGGCAAGTTCCTCAAAGAGGGTGAGCTCGACGCGATCCTCAAGGCTGCCGGCGCAGAACAGGGCGACGTCGTGCTGATCGTCGCGGACAAGACCTCGGTCACGCTGCCCGTGCTCGGCGCACTGCGCAATCATCTTGCGAAAAAGCTTGATCTCATTCCGGAAGGCGAGTTCAACTTCCTCTGGATCACCCAGTTCCCGTTCTTTGAAAAGGACGAGGAGACCGGCGAATGGCTCGCAATGCATCATCCGTTCACAATGCCGATGGACGAGTGTCTGCAGTATCTCGATACCGCACCGGAAAAGGTCTTTGCAAAGGCTTATGACCTCGTGCTGAACGGCACAGAGCTCTGCTCCGGCTCCATGCGTATCACCGACTATGAGCTCCAGCAGAAAATGTTTGAATCGCTCGGTCTGACCGATGAGGAGATTCAGGCAAAATTCGGCTTCCTTGTCGAAGCATACCAGTACGGCGCACCGCCTCACGGCGGTCTCGGCATCGGTCTCGACAGACTGACCATGACGCTCGCACAGGTCGATTCGCTGCGCGATGTCGTCGCGTTCCCGAAGGTTCAGAACGCACGCGAGCTCATGAGCGGCTGCCCGTCGCCGGTTGACAAGGAGAGCCTTGATATTCTCGGTATTGCGACAATCGCAGAGGACTGATATCCGCAAAACAGCCAGATAAAACAGACTGATCCCGACTAAAGGAGGTATGCAGAATGATTTGCAAACGGTGCAAATCCCAGATTTTCAACGGCGCAGCATCCTGTCCGTTCTGCGGCGCGATCGTCGGCGCGGAAAATGAAACGGATACCACACATCCGACGATCCCCGATCTGAATACGGCACCGGAGCCGTCCGGCATGCCGGATCTTACTGCAAATCCGGTATCCCCGATACCCGCGGTACCGCCTGTCACACCCCCTGCTGCCGGAACACCGCCGACTGCGGTGCCGCCTGTGCAGCCGCCGTCCGGTGCTCTCCCGACGCTGACGCCGTTCGGAGAGCAGCCGAATCCGGTTCAGCCGCCGCAGCAGCCGTCCGGTATGCTGCCGCCGCTGTCACCGTTCGGAGAGCAGCCGAATCCGGTTCAGCCGCCGGCATCGCCGTTCGGACAGCCGGAAACAAAACAGGATGCGTTCCAATCGACCGGTCTGCCGCAGAACACTGCATATGCCGGTCTGCCGCCGCTCAATGAAACCGCTGCGGCAAAGGGCGTCATTCCGATGCGCCTGACCGCGAAGATCCTGATCGTTGTCGCGTTGCTGTGCTTCTGCCTGCCGTTCGTGACCGTTTCCTGTTCAATGGGCGAATACGGCGAACAGGAAATCGGAACCTATTCCGGTTTCCAGCTGATGACCGGCGATCTCGAATATGAAGATCCGTCCAAGCAGATGAATGACCAGATGGATTCCATGTTCGGCGAGGGCTTCTTCGACGACTGGGAATACGGCGATGACGAGGACGACGCATGGCTCTGGGATGACGACGAGGACGAGGATTCGTATGAAGATGAAGATGAACCGTCCGCCGCAGCAGCGGCTGAGGAGGACTTGGAGCAGGAGCCCCCGCGCAAGAATTATTTCCTGATCGGCGCATTTTTGAGCGGTATCGCGGCGTTCGGACTGCTGTTTATCAAGGGAAAACGGCTGGAAATTTTCAGTATGGCGCTGTGTGCGATCGCTTCGGCGCTGACCATGATCTCGTCGGTGACCTTCGTGTCATTCTACCATGTCACGGAAAATCCGGAAATGGCAGATCTCATCACGGTCAAGACGCGATACGGAATCTATGTGGTGCTGGTGACGTTCATTCTGGGCGGACTGGCAGCACTCAAGGAGCATTTCGATCAGAACAGCTCCGACGGGTATTAACAACATGAAAATCGAGAGGGAAAACACATGAATGTAACAGAACTGATGGCGCAGATCCGCACCGAAATGACGGGCAATCCCGAAAAAGATATCCGGCATTTGCAGGATATTGCGACGGATCTGCGGAAGGAAGAAAATGCTTCCGAGCTGCTTTCGGCGATCGCGGAATTTGCGTTCAACATGATGCCGGAAGGCGCGCGCAAGGAAATGATCGAGACAACTTTTGTCGGTGACAAGCGCATGGATCAGGCATACAGTGACGCTGTCGAGCTGGTCAATGCCGGAAAAATCGACGAGGCGGACGAGATTCTCACCGAAATTTCAGACAAAATTGCGGAGCACTTCGAGGACAAGAATCCGAAATGGTTCAGCTTCCGCAATCCGTTTGAATACCATATGTACCGCTTCTTCTATCCGGATGACACGGTCTTTGAGCGCGCACCGTTTGACTTCGCGAAACATCTCGGACTGCTCGGCTATGTCAAGCTCGAAAAGCAGGACGTTGTCGCGGCACAGGTTGCGATCGAGCGCGCGATCAAGTTCAATCCGGTCGGCGCGGATATCCGCTTTGAGCTTGCCGAAATCAACAAGTTCGCGCAGAATGCACAGCAGCTCCTGCGCGTGAATCAGGAGACGCTTCCGCTGTGTACCTCTGCGGACAGAATCGCACATGTTCTGTCCAATATGGGATTTTATTGCACACTGACCGGCGCATTTCAGGATGCTGCCGTATTCTTCTTCGAGTCGATCCGGTTCTCCCGCACAAAGGAAGTCGAGCTGGAGCTTGAGGATGTGCTCAAGCGCATGAAGACCTTCGGTCAGAAGTTCACGCCGCCGACGCACGGTCAGACGATCGACACCTACGAAAAGTACGGGCTCGACGTCCCGCCGAACAGCAATCTGGTGAATCTTGCGCTGACGCTCGCCTCCACCGCGCGCGATCACGGCAGACTCGATCTGCAGGGCATGTTCCTGCGGACGGCACTCGATCTGACCAATGACGCGGGCATCCGCGCGCAGCTCGAACAGGTTGCCGGCGAGATCAAGGAAGCACGCGAAAACGGCGAATTATAATCTGAAACCGACGATCCGAAACGGGAAACGGGGGCTGTCATGAAGGAAATCTCTCCTGCCGATCCGCATTTGCAGTTCATGGGGCGCATTGACATGCAGCACCCCGATGCACCGGATTTTTACTGGGCGGGCTCGCTCGTGCAGTTTGCATGCACCGGGCATCAGATCGCGTTCATCATCGAAAATCATGTCAGCTACAACGGCTTGCAGCTCGGCTGCATCCTCGACGGCAAAGAGCATATCATCGCGCTCGGCGATGCCGACAACCGCTATGATCTGCCCGTCAGCGGCGCCGGACTGCATCGCGTGATCCTGTTCAAGCGGCAGGATTCCACGCACCATTTTGTGCTGCGGAAGATCCTGCTCTCCGATGACGGAGAACTGCGCGATCTACCGCCGCTCCCGAAGCTGAAGCTCGAATGCTACGGCGACAGCGTGACCGCAGGCTCGGTCGTGGAAGCGCTGGACTGCGTCGCTGCGCCCGATCCGCCGGTCTATGACTCCGTGCGGGACAACGCGTGGCACAGCTATGCGATGCAGACCGCAAGACTGCTCGGCGCGCAGGTGCAGCTTGTTGCGCAGGGCGGCATTGCGCTGTTCGACGGCACGGGCTGGTTCGCGAACGGGCGGTACGGCATGGAAACTGCCTATGACAAGCTCTGCTATTTCCCCGATCTGCCGATGACAAAATGGGATTTTTCGCGCTATACGCCGGATTTCGTCACCGTTGCGATCGGGCAGAATGACGCGCACATCGACGGCACGGACAGGCTCCTGACCGCCGAAGAACGCGAACGCTGGCTCGAAACCTACTGCACGGTGCTCGGCGATCTGATGCGGAAATATCCGGATGCTGTTTTCATCGTATTTCTGACGATTCTGATGCATGATCCCTACTGGGAAAAGCTGCTGGACGATGCCTGCGCACGCATGTGCAGCCCGCGCGTCCGGCGGTTCCGGTTCACCCGCAGCGGCATGGCAACGCCCGGACATCCGCGGATTCCGGAGCAATGCGAAATGGCTTGCGAGCTGACCGAATACATTCAGGGGCTTATCGCGGAGCAGGCGGGCTAACCGTCGGATGATACTGCCGGTAAAACGCGGCGCAAAGCATGCAGCCGAACAGACAGAGCAGATACCAGATCCCCGAAAACAGCGGGCAGATCTGTCCGAGCAGATTGCCGGCGCGGTCGGAGTAATCCCAGACAGCCCAGCCCATGATCAGATTGTCAAAGATACCGGCGGCAAATTCCGAAGCCGTCACAAATCCGGCACCGAGCAGCGCCCGCATCCAGAGCGGCTCGCGCAGACGGTGCTCCATACTGTACAGATACACGAGCGCGGTGCCGCCGAGGATCCCCATGGTCCAGTGCGTGCGCCCGCGTCCGGCAATTTCCAGCATCGCATACAGAAAAAAGCCGAACAGAAATACGGCGGCATATTCGCCGGCATGTTTGTGCATTGCGATGCCCCCTTTGATGCGATTCTGTCCTTATTTTCGGCAGGATCGCTTCGCTTTATGCACACAGGTTTACAGAGGTGAAAAACATGGGCGTATCCGGAAAAGGCAGACGGACAATCACCGTATCCGGTCAGGAATATTTCTGGTATATAAAAGCGGACGACGAATCCGCGTACTTTCTGCTGCATATTGTTTCGCCGGATAAAGCGCTGATTCTCACCTGCCCGCTGAACACGAAAACGCCTTATGTCATCAGCAAGGGCAATATCTTTCAAAAGCAACAGACAAACGGGATCTGGAACCGCTATCTTCTGCCGTTTCCGGTTCCGGACATCATCACGCCGAAGTTTGTTTCTGCGCTCATTATCTGGGCGGCGCAATGCGAAAACGCTGCCGGAATCAAATGGAACGGAAATGATGTGCCGGTATAAATCCCGATCGCAATATTGATACAAAGGAGATCGAACATGCAGATCAGACAATTGCAGGAGCCTGCGGAAAAACAGCAGATCACCCGCCGGATCCTCGAAGCGCTCCCCGAATGGTTCGAGGTCGAATCCAGCCGGGAGCAGTATATCGCCGAATGCGTCGGGCAGCCCTTTTTTGCTGCATTCGACGGCAATGAACCGGTCGGGTTTCTCTGTCTCAAGCAGACCGGAAATGCGACCGTGGAACTCGCCGTCATGGGCGTACTGAAATCGCATCACCGACAGGGCGTCGGGCGCGCGCTGTTTGATGCGGCAAAGCAGTTCGCCGCGGACGAAGGATTCCGCTTCATGCAGGTCAAGACCGTCAAAATGGGCATGTACCCCGATTATGACGCGACAAACCGGTTCTATCTCAGCCTCGGATTCAGCGAGCTGGAAGTGCTGCCGATCTGGGATGAGGCAAATCCGTGCCAGATCTATATTATGAGCATCTGAACTGAAAAAGCACCGTTCCCTTGCATGGGAGCGGTGCTTTGCTGTTTACTGCACGTTTTGGAATGCGGATTCGGCATTCTCTGAGATCGTTTCGATGCTCTGTTCCGGAAAATGCAGCAGATAAGTGCCGTAGAGGCTGCTCTTTCCGGTGTCTTCTCTGACAAGATATACCCTGACCTCCTGCTCCTGTTCGCTGCCGCCGACTGTTACTGACGTACTTCCCGCAAAGTATTCCGGTCTGAAAGATGCGCCGCTCTCAATCATCTGATCCTGATCATTCCGCACCTCAAAATGATATAAGCCGTCCATATCCGCAGGAATCTGGAATGTGAGCCGGAGTTTCTGCTTTTCAGCGCCGGATCCTGCAACCTCCAGCGTAATGACCGTACCCGCAGGAACCGGTTCGCCCGCGGGAATATCCTGCGACAGCACAAGACCTTCTTCTTTGCTGCCCGCCGGAACCTCTGTCACGTTGATCGCAAGCTCCAGCCCCATTGCTGCAGCCATCGTCTTTGCAAGCTCGATATGCTGATTGACAAAATTCGGCGCGGGGATATCCGGCAATTCCTGTGCGCTGCCGGTGCTGACATACACGCAGACAAAATCGCCGGCATGCAGCTCTGCGGGGGCTTCCGGCTCCGTGCGGACGACCGCGCCTGCCGGAACAGTCTCGTCCGGTATCTCCTCCGCGGTATAGAACAGATCCAGATCGGAAAGCTGCTCCCTGACATTCTCGTACCGTGCATTCCGGAAATCCGGCAGCTGCACGACAGGCTGCTCTGCGGCAATGGTGAACGGCTGATCCAGATAGATGACCTCTGCATCCGGCGCGCCGAAACGAACCGGCACCCGCAAAGTATAGTCCCCTGCTTCCATGCTGCGCTGTCTGACTGCTTCTGCAAGATCCGTCACTTCCGTATCCAGCTCCCGCACCAGATAAACTGTGATCTCCGGCGAGGTCTGTTCCGGCGCAAGAATATGCTTGTCGAGCGGCTCTGACAAGGACGGCTGCAGCTGGATCGCGCCGTCTTCCGCGTATGTCAGCCAATGCGTTTCCGTCGGCTGCGCAATGGTGAGCACTTCCTGCGCCCCCTGCATCACGCTGAGCGAATAGCCGAAATAGAGATCCTGACCGGAGCGGTTCGTCACGGTCATGTGCAGCGTCGTCGGCGTCGCGCTGTTGACCGTCAGCTCTGCCGCAGCCTGCTGTGTCGCCGCACTCTGCAAAGCCGATTCCGCCGCCGGAATGCCGATGCCGTCGTCCTGCCGCATTCTGCTGATGCCGTAGATCAATGCGGCATTCAGTCCAACGCAGACCGCAATCGCTGCGGCAACTGTGCCCTTACGAATGCGGAACGGCTTCTTTTTCTGCTGCACGATGCGTGCGCCGCGGACGGGCGCCGCATCGGAATCGACCTGTGCCGCATCATCCGGCAGCGCGTATTTTCTGACCGCCTTGTCGGATACGGCGCCGATCGCGTCCAGCAAATCCTGATTCTTCATAACAAGTCCTCCTGTTCCAGATAGGCCTGAAGCTTTTCCCGCGTCCGGCGCAGAACACTCCGGACGGTGTTTTCGCTGATCTGCAATTCTGCTGCGATCTCCTTCGGCTCCTGCATCGAAAAATAGCGGTGCATAAAAATTTTTGCATGCTGATGCGGGATTGCCGAGAGAAAAGATTCGATCGCTTCCGAAAGGAACAGACGGTCGATCTCCTGCTCCGTGTCCGACTGCGCGGGGATGCATTCCGAAAGCTCATCCAGCACCGCTGGCACCACACCGCCGCCGCGCTTCTGTGCATGCATTTCGGTATAGCGGTTGAGCGCACAGTTTCGCGTCAGCTTTGCAAGAAATGCGGAGAAAAATTTCGGTTTCTGCGGCGGAATGCTGTTCCATGCCTTGAAGAATGTGTCGCTGACGCATTCCTCTGCGTCGCGGCTGTCCCGCAGGATCCGCACGGCGATCGTTTGCAGCATGCCGCCGTACGCACGGTTTGCTTCTGCGATGCCCTGCTCATTTCTCTGCTCAAATAATGCGATCATTGCATTGTCGTTCACGGATCTTGCACCGTCCTTTCATGTTCCTCTGCCTATTCAGACAGAAAACGGAACGGATTTTGTGCAGCGATCGAAAAAAATTTTTTTCAGGCTTTTCAGTCTGCTGCAAGCGGAATACTCGCGTGCCGTATGCTGTATTATATATAATAGTATCCCGAAAAAAAGATACCGATCGGTCGCTGCCGGATCGGTATGGATGCAGGAAAACGGGATCAGGTTTGTTCCATCTGTTTTTTGAAATTCTCCGTATGATTGCGCGAAACCCGCAGCTCCTCTTTGTCCGAAAGCACCGCGAGCAGCGTGCGGTCAAAGCCGGTCTTATAGCCGACCACGCGCTCCATATTGACCAGAACCGAGCGCGAAACCCGCATGAAGCGGCGCCCCTCCAGCATATCCTCCAGCTCGCAGAGCCGCTGCCGGATCTCGTATTTGCCGCTTTTCAGCGCCGCAAACACCTTCTTTTCGTAGGCTTCAAAATAGAGCACATGATCGAGCGCGACCTTTGTCATCGAGCCGTTATGCAGCACGAGGATCGCGGCGGATTTTTTCAGGTCGATGTTGGAGCCGATCAGATCGGCAGGCATTTCCGCTTCCGGCTGATGCTGTTCGGCAATATTCTGCCGGACGCGCAGGATCTCCGTGCCGATCGCAAGCCGGTTCGCAAACTGCTTGGCATGCAGCGTATAGACATGCTCCTCCGCATAGCCGATCGTCATGAAGCCGTAGATCCGCTTGTCAAAGACCAGCGGCAGCACATGCACATTTTTGATCGCGCCGAATGTGAATACCTCCGGATAGATATTCCGCGCACGGAACTGCACGCTTTCGCCGTTGATGAGATGATCTTTCAGGTAGATGCAGGTCGCTTCCTCCGCATCCTCCTCCATCCAGTTGACGCCGACGCTGATCTGATCGCGGATGAGGTACTTGTGATTTTTGATGAACTGCGAGAGCGCCTCCTGCGATGTGACCTGATAGAGCTTTTCCTCAAAGCGGCTGTTGCGGAACTCCATTTCGGCGGTCTCGGTTTTCTGCATCGTATCCAGCAGCGCGCGGATGTTGAACGGCGGTTTTGCGCCGCAGCCGCAGCTTGCGCCGGTGATGATCCCCTGCGGCTTCTGCGGGATCTGCTCCGGTTCCTTTCCGGTGATGAGCGCATGCAGCAGGGCAACAGCACGTCTGCCGCAATGGTTCGTGTCGGCGGCACAGGTCGTGATCGTGACCGCCTGATTCGATGCAAAGCGCGCATTGTCAAAGCCCGCGACCAGCAGATCCTCCGGCACGCGCAGCCCGAAGAAGAACAGCTTTTTGATCAGCGCATAGGCGATCTCGTCGTTGACGCAGAGCACCGCATCGGGCTTTTCGACCGCGCCGTATGCGATATCCTTTGCGAGCGTTTCCGCACAGGGGATCCAGTAGCCGCCGTAGAGCACATTCTCGCCGCAGGGCAGTCCGCGGCGCTGCATCACGTTCCGGAAGCCGTCAATGCGCTCGTCTGCGATGTTGCGGTCGCCGCCGAGACAGTAGATTTTCCGGCAGCCGTGTACGTCGATCAGATGCTCCGCAACGCGCTCGAACCGCTCGCGGTTTTCGAGCCGGAGCACATGCGGCTGCGTGTTGGAATCGCCGATGACCACGACCGGGCAGCGGCAGCGCTCCCGCAGCGCTTCTTCGATCGGCAGGATCAGATTTTTATGCGTGCAGAAACTGTGCTCGACAAAGATCACGCCGTCATAGCGGTCGAAATCCACGAGCGAGAACACCCATTCTTCGTTGTTGGTATAAAGCTCGCCGGTCTGCGGCATGGAAAACGTGAACGTGCGGTAGCCGTAAAGATTCGCCTGCTTCTGGATGCCGAGCACATAGCCGTCATTGTAGTCGTTTTTGAAGTCAGAGAAGATGATTGCGATTTGTTCGTGCATGATAGAACCCCCTTTGTCTGTTTATTTATGGATCATGTTCATTATATCATGACGATATTGCTTTTGTCAAGCCGTCGCGGACGAATGGCGGAATTTTGGACGAAATCCCGCTTTTCGGCGACGAAATTCCACATCCGGCATTTCGTCGCGGACGGGCAGTTCAGTGCGTTTTTTTGCCCGTTCGTCGCCGTATACGGCATTTCGTCGCGAAAAACGGCTTTCTGTCAGAAAATATTGCTTTTTCGGAGCGTTTATGCTATGATGATGTTGCGGAGGTCAAGGGGTTGCCCGACGCACGACAGCTTTCAGATAGACAGCTCAGGATTTGACGATACCCTTTTTCCATTTCTTTTCCATTTCTTTTTTCCTATCAATTTTTATTCAAAAGGAGGTTTTTATGAAACACATTTACCGTAAACTGACCGCACTCGCCGCAGCAGCGATCACAGCGGTCTCCGCACTTTCCGCAACCGGGTTGACGGCTTCTGCTTACGGTGCACCCAAGCATTTGCAAAACGGCGATTTGTATTTGAACGGTACGCAGCAGGCTGCATACAATAATCTGTCGTCTTATGCAAAAAATCTATTCTCGCATGTTTGGAACTCGAACAGTCTCCAAAAAGCCTACCCTTCCTATTCTCTCAGCGATCTGAATGGAAGTAACATCAAAGAAACGCTTCCTTACAATTCTTTTCATGGCTGGGGAAGTAGTGAATCAGTTTTCTGCACATTGGATTTTTCAGCTGCACCGTTCAACAATCTTGCACAGGTAAAACTTAGTGCAGACAAATTCTTTATTCGCAAAAGGCAGAGCAACGATTCATTGCAACCGCTTGCTTCTGTACTGGAGTATGATGCGGAAGCAGAAAAAAATCATTTTGCAATCAGACTGCTTAATGAATACAACACCAATAATCTTCTTAGCCAAATTCAGCTGGAGGATTTCACACTGGATCGTGAGACAGGTAAATATTCCGGAAAATTTGTTCTGTATGATTACTATATTGCCGGTCTGAAAGCTATTTGTTTCGACTATCTTACAAAATTTGAAGAACCGGTGATTGTTCTGGAAGATGACGAATACATCAAAACCGAACTGTCGTTCAGCGGAAAAATACCGTTCAAAACAGACGGAACGCTGTATTTTGGCAATAAACAGTCATGCACAATCCTGAAAAATCTCACGTTCCTTAATAACGCATATTATGCTGGAGGAGCGTATGCTTCGTATTATACAAGCAAATTTGAGCAAACATATGATCGGCTATATAATAATGTTTATGCCGGTTATCTGGACGGCAATACGCTGCACACTGCAATTTCCGGTACACAGAAAAACAATTTCCTCAACACGAAGAATTTTGTGTGTGCAAGAACAAGCGGAAACAATCTCTATATTTCAATCGGCGAAAAGGACATCACAATTCCGGAGTTTCAGAAAGCCTACGGACAGCAGAAGCTGGATATATTCCTCTCCTACGGCTGGAAGGACGGCTTTGCGCACAATACTTGGGTGCAGAACTGGCTGAACAGTCATCCGGGCACAAACGCACGCGTTTACTTCTACTATAATGCAACATCCACATACAGCGGAAAATACATGTGCGATATCACATCGGATGCTTTCAAAAACAAGCTCAAACAATAATTTCCTGCTTTCTATCGACAATACACCCTTTTGCGGTTTGGGATGGATGCCGCGCAGTCCGTACTTCCCGACGGACAGCAAAAGCAAAGCTCGCTTCGGCGGGCTTTGTTTTTTTGCGGCGGGGGCAGAAACAAAAAGCGCGCCGAACCGGAGTCTCCCCCGCTCTGCGCGCTCCTATGCAAAAAGAAAACAGGCTGCATGCTTTCGCCTGCTGCCTGTTTTTTCCGATATGGTCGAGGTGACAGGACTTGAACCTGCGGCCTCTGCGTCCCGAACGCAGCGCTCTACCAAACTGAGCCACACCTCGATTTTTCCAGTCGATTGAGAGATTTTCGTGTTCGCGGAGATCGTTCTGTCCCCCGTCCGGGTTCGTTCTGTCTCCCGACTGCTTTGCTATTATAGCACAAAGTTACGAAAATGTCAAGTGTATTTTTCGCAATTTGCAAAAATTATCAGAAAACACAATTTACCCCTTGAAATTCAGAAAGAAATGTGGTATAATGTTACCAGAACGCAGGAGAGACACCGCGTTCGGCAAGAAACATCTGGAAATTCCGGATTATAGGTGTGCGGGCCCTGTGCAGCTAAGCACCGTGAACCATGTCAGGCGGGGAACCGAGCAGCATTAAGCGGATCGCTGGGCGTGCCGCAGTCAGCCTGCACACCTATGCTCCGGAATTTTTCTTGCTTATCCGCGTTTTTGATCCACTGTCAACCCTGAACGGAGGCGTAGTAATGGGCAATTGGCTCCGGAAATATGCGGCGCAGCTCGGCAAGGTCGCGGAAAAGGCTGCCTTCTGGGCGCTGCTGATCGACGGCGTCCTGATCGCCGGTTTTGTCAGGCGCGGCGCACCGGAAAGCGCAGAGCTGAATCCGCTCTACTATCTGGAGCTTCTTCTGCTTTGCTACGGAGCATGCTTTATCGCGACCTGCGTGATCGAATACCGGAGTCTCGTCCGCGCAGCGACACGCCTTGACAGCGATCTCATCGGCAATGTCTTCGGCGGACTGCGCAAGCAGGACAGGCTCTTTTCCGACGGACTCGAAGCATATTCCAAGGAACGCGCACGCACGGCGCTGGAGCATTTCCTCGCAGTGCGCGAATATGACCTGACAGACGCCGAAGCAGGCGTGCTTTCCTTTTATATCGGCAGATGCTATCAGATGCTCCGCTGCCCCTCGAATGCCGTCAGCTACTTTGAAACGGCACGCGAGAAGGGCTTTTCCGCGCATTATGCGACGCTGTTCGAGGCGCGCAGCTGTGCAGAGGGCGGCGATTATGAACGCAGTCTGCGGCTTTTTCAGGATCTGCTCGAAAACGATCCGCCGGAGGATTTCTATTTTCTGTATACCGACATCGGGTTCCTGTTTATCCGGCAGAGAAAGCCCGACGAGGCGGAGGAATGGTTTCAGCAGTCGATCGCGAAAAAGCAGAATTATGCCTTTGCACTGAGCGGCATGGCGATCGCCGCGCTGCAAAAGGGCGATTTTATCACCGCACAGGATTATCACTATAAAGCGCTGGTCAATCATCTGGACGAGCCGGCTGCTTTCCGCAAATATTTCGAGGAGACGAAACGGCTCATGCTGGAGCTGCATCCGGACTGGTCGGAAAAGACCGGCGCTGCATCCGATGAGCAGGCGGATCCCGAAAGCTAAAGGAGTGGATCGGCTATGGCGGCATATGAAGCGCTGTATCGCAAATGGCGGCCGCAGACCTTTGAGGACATTGTCGCGCAGCCGCATATCACCAGAACACTGAAAAATCAGATCATGCGCGAAAAAACAGCGCATGCCTATTTGTTTACAGGATCGCGCGGCACCGGTAAGACCACCTGTGCCCGCATCTTTGCAAAGGCAGTCAACTGCCTGCATCCGAAGGACGGGAATCCCTGCCTCGAATGCGAGATCTGCCGCGATGCCGAAGCCGGCGCGCTGACAGATATCATTGAGATCGACGGTGCCTCGAACAACGGCGTCGATGAAGTGCGCAGCCTGCGCGGAAATGCCGCGCTCCTGCCGGTACGCTGCAAATATAAGGTGTATGTCATCGACGAGGTGCATATGATGTCAGCCGGCGCGTTCAATGCGCTGCTGAAAATGATCGAGGAACCGCCTGCCTACGTCAAATTCGTGTTTGCGACCACCGAGATCCACAAGGTTCCGGCAACGATCCTTTCCCGCTGCCAGCGGTTTGATTTCCGCCGGATCCTGCCTGCGGATATCGTCGGACGCATTCAGTTTATCGCGGAGCATGAAGCCTTTTCGATCTCCGATGCCGCCGCACACCGCATTGCAATGCTTGCGGACGGCGGTATGCGCGATGCACTGAGCCTGCTGGATCAGTGCGCGGCAGTTTCCGAACAGATCGAGCTTTCGACGGTTGAGGAAGCGGTCGGCGTAGCGGGAACGGAATCGGTCTACGAGATCCTGCGTGCGATCTCCGGACACAATGCTTCGGCGGCGCTCGAACGCATCGACCTGCTCTACCGGCAGTCGAAGGATATGACGCGCTTTGCAGACGAGCTCTCGCAGCAATTGCGTGCGCTGATGCTGCTGAAAACCGCGCCGAACGATCTTTCGCTGCTCGGCGTAATGCCGGATGATGCCGCACAGCTTCAGGAGCTTGCGAAGGGATTTTCGCTTGCGGGGATCCTCGAAGCGCTTTCTGCGGTGCGCGCCTGCTGCGACCGCATGACACGCGCCGGAAACCGCCGGATGGAGCTGGAAATGACGCTGATCCGTCTTTGCAGCGATTTTCAGGCGCAAAAGGGCGATGAACAGGCGCTGAACGCGAGGATCGCACAGCTCGAACAGCAGATCGCGGAGCTGAAACAGAACGGTGTACCAGCCGCTCCCCTGCCCTCTGCGCCGCGCAAAGCGCCGGCACCGAAGGGCGATGTTCCCGCGCAGAATCTGCAGATCGAGGGCAAGCCGGATACATCCAAATACATCCCCGTGAAGAACTGGGCAACTGTTCTGGAACGGTTCGACGAGGTCAACCCGTCTGTTTCCGGTCTGCTGCAGGAATCGACCGCGTTTGCGAATGACGAAACAGGGATCCTGCTGATGATGGTGCGGAACAAACTGTTCCGGAAGCTGTTTACGCAGAAGGATGCCGTTGCGCTGGGCGCTGCCGCACAGCAGGTGCTCGGCAAAAAATATTCGATCCGCTATAAATCCGTGGAGCCCGAAGCGGAGCAGCAGGCGCCTGCCGATGTGCTGCTGCAGCGTGCGCAGGCACAGGGCATCGCGGTCAGCGAGCAGGAGAATATCGGCGTATAATCATGCATGATGCAGCCGCATGCGGCAATGCTGCGCGGCTTATCATATATAAATTTAGAAAATGATAGGAGAATTCTTATGAAATCCAGAGTACCCAAGCAGTTTCAGGGCGGCGGAGACATGAACTCCATGATCCATCAGGCCCGCAAAATGCAGGATCAGATCACTGCACTTCAGGAAGACATCGAGCAGCGCACATTCTCTGCAACGGCAGGCGGCGGTGCTGTCACCGTTACCCTGACCGGCAAGAAGACGATCCAGTCTCTTGAGCTGAAGAAGGAAGTTGTGGATCCGGAGGATATCGACATGCTTCAGGATCTCATCATCAGCGCCGTCAATGAGGCGGTCAACAACATCGAGACCACCACCGAGAATGAGATGAGCAAGATCACCGGCGGCGTGGCTCTGCCGGGACTGTTCTGAGTCCGATGGAGGACTTCAGCGCACTGCCGCTTGTTGTATTAGCAGAAAAATTTGCAGCGCTGCCGGGGATCGGAATGAAAACCGCGCAGCGCCTTGCGTATGCGGTCATGGAGATGCCGGAGGAGGAAGCGCATGCCTTCGCGGACGCGATCCTCAATGCCAAGCATCAGGTGCATGACTGCCCTGTCTGCCAGAATCTGACGGAACAGGAAATCTGCAGCATCTGCGCGAATCCGAAGCGCGATTCCAGCATCGTCTGCGTCGTCGAGGGACCGAAGGATGTTGCCGCGATCGAGCGGACGCATGAGTATCACGGGCTGTATCATGTCCTGCACGGACTAATCTCCCCGCTGGACGGCGTCACCGCAGATCAGCTGCGTGTCGCAGAGCTTCTGGAGCGCATCCGGAAAGGCGGCATCTCCGAGCTGATCATGGCGACGAATCCGAGCGTCGAGGGCGAAGCGACCGCGATGTATCTGTCGCGCCTGTGCAAGCCGCTCGGCGTGCGCGTCACGCGTCTGGCATTCGGACTGCCCGTCGGCGGCGTAATCGAGTACACCGATGAGGTGACGCTCTACCGCGCGCTCTCCAACCGCAGCGAAATGTAACGGAGAAGCAGAATGAAAAAGCTGAACGGAATCATTTTCGATGTGGACGGCACATTGCTCAATTCGATGGGCATGTGGCGGGATCTCGACCGGACATTCCTGCGCGAAAACGGCATTGAACCGCCGGACGATATCTCCGACATTGTAAAAACGATGACCGTGGAGACATCCTCGGCGTATTTCGTGGAGCGGTTCGGGCTGCAAATGACGCCCGAAGCCGTCAAGGCACGCATCGAGCAGCTCGCAGAGGAAGCGTACCGGCTGCATCTGCCGCTGAAAGCAGGCGCAAAGGCATTTCTCGAACAGGCGGCGCATCAGGAGATCCCCTGCGTGATTGCCAGCGCGAATTACCCTGCGCTGCTGCATGCCGCACTCGACCGGCTCGGCATTGCGGACTGCTTCCGCGGTGTGCTGACGCCGGATACGGAGCTTGCAGGCAAGCATGCGCCGGATATCTATCTGGCTGCGGCAAAATTGCTCGGCACGGCGCCTGCGGAAACCGCCGTCATCGAAGACGCGCTGCATGCCGCAGAAACCGCGAAGGCTGCGGGATTCTACACAGTCGGCTTCCGCGATCCGTACAGCCGCGAGGACTGGGACGCGCTCGAAGCCGTCTGCGATCAGGTGACAGACAGCTGGCAGGCGCTCGGCGATGCCGGATTTTTACAGTATTTTTGAGACAAAAGGGCTGTGCAGGAGATCTGTACAGCCTTTTCCGAACCGTGAGAAAGGGGTGCCCAATGGAGCAGTACACACAAACGGAATTTGAACGCAATATCGAAGCGGGCGACGTCCGGCTTGACGGCGAATACATGGTCTGGTTCCGGATGATCTGGCAGCTGATCGTGCGGGAGAAGCGGCATTTTTACAGCAATCTTGCGGAAAGGCTCGCGCTGATGAGCATGATTCAGGGCAGCTGCCGCATCTATCAGATGTTCGCGGCGCGGTTCTTTGAGGAGATCGACGATCCGGAGCAGCCGGAGCTCGCATTTCCTTTGTCGGATATTGCGAAAGAAATGCTGCACAATACCGATCTGGATGCCGTTCATTACGATCCTGCCGAGGACGGCGGCTATCCGCAGGAACTGCTCGTGCAGGTGCTTTCGGATAATCTGAAACAGGATGACAACATGCTGCCGGTCTTTGCAATGCTGCGCCGGACGATCGGCAGAGAGCGGACGTTTGCCGCGCTGTACTTCTGCCTGAACTATGCGAAATTCTCCGTAGAACCGTGGGAAACCGATGAATTTTACTACGGTGATATCGAGGATCCGGAGGAGCTTCAGGAGGCAATTGACCAGAATTATGACTATGAGGAACGCAAGCGCTATGCCGCCTGCGCGGACGAAAACGAGATTATGGATATGATCCTCAATGAGGTCGATGTGCCGCGGCTGGAGGGCTACGGCTTTCTCATGGAGTACATGTAAACGGAGGCATACATGCTGATTGATTTTCACACGCATATTTTTCCGGAGAAAATTGCGCAGCGGAGCATTGATGCGCTGGTCGCCGGAATCAAACGGGAGCAGGGCGAGGATTACGGCGGCGGCGCACCGCTGACCTGCCGTCCGGCAACACTCGAAGGGCTGCTCGCGTCTATGGAACGCTCCGGCGTGGACAGGAGCATCTGCCTGCCGATCGCGACAAAGCCCTCGCAGACCGAAAGCATCAACCGCTTTGCGGAGACCGTGCGCTCGGAGAAGGTGCTCTCGTTCGGCACGCTCCACCCCGCCGATCCGGAATGGGAACGCGTGCTCGAATCGCTCGCAGCGCGCGGATTTCGCGGCATCAAGCTGCATTTGCAGTTCCAGCAGTATGACATCGACAGCCCCGAAGTCATCCGCATCCTGAAAAAATGCGAATCTCTCGGTCTGCTGGTCATTTTCCATGCAGGCGCCGATATCGGACTGCCGCCGCCGGTTTATACCACGCCGGAAAAGATCTCGCATGTGCTGACCGAAATGGAAGGCTCGCACCTGATCGCCGCGCATTTCGGCGGCTGGGCGGAGTGGGACGATGTGGAAAAATATCTGGTCGGCACGCCGATTCATTTTGATACCGCGTTCATCCGGCAGTTCATTGATCCGGCGCAATGCCTGCGCATGATCCGTGCGCACGGTGCTGACAAGGTCGTGTTCGGCTCAGATTCGCCGTGGGAGGATCCGGCAGATACGCTGGCATTTTTGCAGTCGCTCGGACTGACGGCGCAGGAGCTTGCACTGATTACGCATCAGAACGCGCAAAGACTATTGGGGGAAACAGTTTCAGCATGACAACAGTGACAATCGCGGGACAGACCGTTCCGCAGACGGCAGCGCTTGCACCGATGGCATCGGTCGCGGATACCGCATACCGGCTGCTCTGCCGGTCGCACGGCGCCTGCATGACGACCGGCGAGCTGGTCTCCGCAAAGGGGCTGTGTTACGGCAGCCGCGGCAGTGCGGAGCTTTGCAGGATCACGGCGCAGGAACGCCCGATGGGGTTGCAATTGTTCGGCAGCGAGCCGGATTTTATTGAGGAAGCAGTGCAGCGGATCCTGCCGTTTGCGCCGGATTTCATTGACCTGAACATGGGCTGCCCCGTGCCGAAGGTCGTCAATCAGGGCGCTGGCAGCGCGCTCATGAAAACGCCTGCGCTTGCCGAAAAGATCGTGCAGGCAGCGGTGCGCGCAGCGGACGGCAGATGCCCCGTCACGGTCAAAATGCGCATCGGCTGGGACGCCGCGGAGATCAATGCAGTGCCGTTTGCGCAGCGCATGGAAGCGGCAGGCGCGGCGGCGATCACCGTACACGGCAGAACGCGGATGCAGTTTTACAGCGGAACAGCCGACTGGGCGCCGATCGCGGCGGTCAAGCAGGCGGTCAGGGTGCCGGTCATCGGAAACGGCGATGTGACAAGCGGCGCCGATGCGCTGCGGATGTACCGCGAAACCGGCTGCGATCTGGTCATGGTCGGACGGGCATCCTACGGCAATCCGTGGCTCTTTGCGGAGATCGCGGCAGCCGTGAACGGCGAAACATTCACGCCGCCGACGGTGCCGGAGCGTTTGCAGGAAATGCTGCTGCACATCCGGATGATCCTCGAACGCAGCGAAAAATCCGAGCAGCTGGCAATGCGGGAAGCGCGCAAGCATGCGCTCTGGTATCTGCGCGGATATCCGGGCGCCGCGGGATTCCGGGCGCGGTCAGCGGCGCTCAACAGCTATGCAGATGCAGAAGCACTCGTGCAGGATTATCTTGCGCAGTACGAACGGCATCTGCATGCGGAACCATAAAATCAGCCGGACAGAGAATCAGGCATTTCGCCGCCTGAATCCCTGTCCGGCTTTTTGTGATACGATGATGCGCAATGCGCTGAATGTGTGATGGACGGGCTTATGCCTGCCCTTGTACTGATTGCGCTTTTGCTGATCTGAGGACAAAAATACACATAACAAGGAATCCAATCCCGTACCCAAGCGGTGCAGCATACCAGAAAGAATCCGAGATGAAACTTCCGGCAAAACCGCACAGACAAAGGATTCCGCAGATGACGGAGCAGCTTTTGATTGCTTTCTCTTTCATTCCAAGAAACAGGGCAAGAAAAGCAAATCCCATAAAGAAGCCCCATGCAGCATAATCTATCGTCATTTCGATACTCGGTGATGCTCCTATTTTGAAATAATCGGGAACAGATATACCCTGTGATTCCAGTTTCCGGATCACACCGATACTCGTAAAATGTGCAGCAGATGTAAGAAATACGGTTCCCGACACTGCAATCAGCATGAGTTTGTGATAGATTTGCTGCATTTGATATTCATCCGCGATCACTGCCAAAACAATCAGCATGATCATTGCTCCGGCGACTGTCATTGCTTCCCAGAATGTCAATGCGGCTTCAGCCTGCGTGATCAAAAATAACGCCATTGAAATACAATAAAGAATTTCTCCGGCAATGCCTGCTATGGCGGCTTTTTTGAGACGTTGATTCATGTTGTTCCCCTTCCATTTGCTCCATATACAGTATCATGCAGAGAGCGCCGCAAACAGCGCCTCGATCCGGTCATAGGCAGCGGCATGTTCATGCTTTGCGCGCTGTTCGGGATCCTGCACGAAATGCACATTGTACGTGATATAATACCGTTTTTTCGGATCCGGCACGCGCGTTTCATTGACCGACTGTCCCAGATCGCGCGCCGCATTCGCCGCAAAAAACGCATCATAATCCGAAACACCGCCGATCTCGATGACATAGGAGCACATCTTTTCATTCCGGTTGCTGCGCAGAAATGCCGATACGCAGGCATCCTGCTCCTGCGCGGGAACCGTGATATGAAATGCATCGAGGATCTGCTGCTGTTCGTCCGGCGTAAAGTCAGAGAGAACGGTTTCGCTGCCGTTCTGCGCAATGAGATGCTGTATCCGGAAGCGTTTGGCGATCCCGCCGCCGATCATGACCGCAATCAGCCCGACCAGCACCGCAAGCCTTGCCCAGAATCGCAGCCGGTTGATTTTTTTCGCGGTTTGCGTGACGGTTTGCAGCACATCACGCTTTGCGGTTTGCTGCGATACCGGAGCGGGCGCTTGGCTGTGCGGCGCAGGATCGCTGCCGATGCGTTCCTCGCGGTAGCTGGCAGCGGCGGCATCGAGCACCTGCATGAGCCGCTGCTCATTTTCCGTGCCGGCATATTTCTTCGGATAGACCATGCACAGCGCGTTGTTCTCCCAGAACCCGCCGCAGCGGTCGAGCGCGTAAAAATACATCATCTCCCCAAAGTATTCCATTTTCGCTTTGAACAGGAACTGTCCGGAAAGCGGCGTCAGCTCCGATGCGCCGTCAAAGCTGCCGGTTTTCTTGTAGGATTCGACCGCTTCATAAACCGCATCATCGCACTGAACCGCAAGATACGGGCTGTCGCCCTCTGTCCCGTATTCCGCATCCGGCGCATAGGTGCAGAGCATCATCACTTCCGCAGCATGCGATTTTGCTTTCCTGAACGCGCAGTCAACCGAAAACGAAATGCGGTATTCTGCATCGTCCGAACCGGAATCCGTGTCCGTGACCGTGTGCAGTGTTTGCAGCAGTCTGATTTCATCTGTTTGCATGACAGTGCTCCTTTCTGCTTGTTATCCGATAAAACTATTATAAGCGATCTCGCAGAAAAAGTCAACCGGATACTTGACAAATGCGGCGCACTGTGGTATACTGAATGCGGTATGCGTCCGCATGCCCGACAGTTCGTTTGCGCCATCCTGTCGGAAAACAAAACCAGGGCAGACTTACGGAACAACAAGGCTCCTGTCTGCATGCGGACGGGAGTATTTTTTTATGATATAGGAGTGAGGGCGATGTATCGGCTGAAAACCGCAGCTGCCTTTGACAGTGCGCATTTTCTGGCGGGCTACAACGGAAAATGTGCGAATCTGCACGGACATCACTGGATGATCGAGGTCGAGGCGGGACAGGAGCATTTGCAGCAGACCGGCGAAAAACGCGGCATGGTGATCGACTTCGGCGACCTGAAAAAGACGGTGCGCGCGCTTGCGGATCACTATGACCATGCGCTGATCTATGAAACGGGCTCGCTGAAAGCCGCGACGCTTGCGGCATTGCAGGACGAGCAGTTCCGGCTGATCGAAGTCCCCTACCGCCCGACCGCCGAGAACTTTGCGCGGGCGTTTTTCGAGACGCTCACGGCACAGGGCTTGCCGGTTCTGCGCGTGACGGTCTATGAAACGCCGGACAACTGCGCAACCTACGAGGTGTGATATGAGCAGTACATTCAAACTGGCAGAGCATTTCATCAGCATCAACGGCGAGGGACGCTGTGCCGGAGAACTCGCGCTGTTCCTGCGGTTTGCGGGCTGCAATCTCCGGTGCGACTGGTGCGATACGGCATGGGCATGCGGCAAGGATGCGCCCTGCGAGATCGTCGGGCTGCCGCGGCTGATGCAGATCGCAGAAGATGCCGCCGCGCAGGGTGTGCGGAATGTCACGCTGACGGGCGGTGAACCGCTTTTGCAGGCGCACATCGGCGAACTGATCGACCGGCTCGGCAAAACGCTCGGGCTGCGTGTCGAGATCGAGACAAACGGCGCAGTGCCGCTCGAACCGTTCCGGAAATGCGGCGCCGTATTCACGATGGATTACAAGCTGCCGTCGAGCAAAATGGAACAGCATATGTGCACGGAAAATTTCGCGCTGCTGCGGGAATGGGACTGCGTAAAATTCGTCTGCGGATCGCGTGCGGATGTATTCCGCGCAAAGGAGATCGCAGAGCAGTTTGAGCCGCAGTGTCCGATGTATCTGAGCCCCGTGTTCGGGCGGATTGATCCCGCAGAGATCGTGGAGATCATGAAAGAGCAGAAAATGGGCAGTTTCCGGCTGCAATTGCAGCTGCATAAATTCATCTGGGATCCCACGGCAAGGGGCGTATGAGCAGTCTGCGGATCCCGGATAGTATACAGGAGAAAAATCGTGCAGAACTGTACTTTTTCAGTTGTCATCCCCGCACACAATGAGGAGCGGTATGTTGCAAGATGCATCCGCTCTGTTCGGAAGGCTGCTGCGGAATCCGGCAGAACAGCCGAGATCATCGTCGTGTGCAACCGCTGTACCGACCGGACTGCGGAGATTGCGCAGGCATGCGGTGCACGCATCATTCCGAACGGCGACCGCTGCATCGCAAAGGTGCGGAATGCGGGCATTGCGGCAGCGACCGGCAGAATCATCGTCACGATCGACTGCGACAACCGCATGACAAAAGGAACGCTCAGCGAGATTGCCGCGCTGCTGAAAACCGGACGCTATATCGGAGGCGGCGCACCGATCCGGTTTGAGCGGTATTCCGCCGCGCTTTTCTGCAATGACCTGCTTTGCCGTGCGGCATTCCGGCTCACCGGACTGTACTGCGGCATCTTCTGGGCAGAAGCAGCGACCTTTCGGGCGGTCGGCGGATTTGTCGAGAAAAAGGCAATGGAAGACGCCGCGACCGCGAAACGGCTGAAGGCATACGGAAAGCTGCACGGCAGGAAATACACGGTTCTGCGTCAGAATTATCTTATCAATTCGACGCGGAAATATGACGAGATGGGGGACTGGATGTACCTGAAGCTGATGCTTGCCAATGCAGGCGCACTGCTCAGGGCGGCAGTCGGAGATCGTCGGGCGCTGGACAGGCTGCTGGACGAGATATTCTACGATTATAATGGATAAACAGAGAGAAAGAGTGATGATATGATCGACCAGAAAGCAATTGAGGAGCATGTCCGCGGCATTCTGCTGGCGCTCGGCGAGGATCCCAACCGCGAAGGACTGCTCGAAACACCGGCGCGCGTGGCAAGAATGTACGCCGAGGTGTTCGACGGCATCAACTATACGAATCACGAGATCGCCGAACTGTTCGGCAAGACCTTTGAAGCCCCGCAGAACGCCGGCCCCGTTGTCGTGCGGGATATCGAGGTGTTCTCCTACTGCGAGCATCATCTCGCGCTGATGTACGATATGTCGGTCAATGTGGCATATGTGCCGCAGGGCAAAGTGATCGGGCTTTCCAAGATCGCGCGCATCTGCGACATGGCGGCAAAGCGGCTGCAATTGCAGGAGCGGCTCGGTTCGGATATCGCAGAGATCATGATGGATGCAGCGGGCACGCCGGATGTCGGCGTGGTGATCGCGGGTACGCACAGCTGCATGACGGCGCGCGGCATCCGCAATGCGTCTGCAAGAACCGTCACACAGACATTCTGCGGCAGATTCCGCGAGGACTGGAACCTGCAAAGACTGATCACCGAGGGGGTAAAATGATGAAGGCACTGGTTTTATTCAGCGGCGGACTGGACAGCACGACCTGTCTGGCGCTCGCTGTCGAGCGTTACGGCGCAGACGAGGTGCTCGCACTGTCGGTCAGCTACGGGCAGAAGCATACGAAGGAGATCGAAGCGGCAAAGGCAGTCGCGGCGCATTACGGTGTCACACTGCAAACGCTCGATCTTGCTGCAATTTTCGCAGATTCCGACTGCTCGCTGCTGAAAGGCAGTACACAGGAGATCCCGAAAGAAAGCTATGCCGAGCAGCTCACCGAAACAGACGGCAAGCCAGTCTCGACCTATGTGCCGTTCCGCAACGGACTGTTCCTGTCCTCTGCGGCGAGCATCGCGCTGTCGCACGGCTGCGAGGTGATCTATTACGGTGCGCATGCCGATGACGCAGCAGGCAATGCCTATCCCGACTGCAGTCAGGATTTCAACGATGCGATCAATCAGGCGATCTTCCTCGGCAGCGGAAAGCAGCTGCGCGTGGAAGCGCCGTTTGTCGGGAAAACAAAAGCGGATGTCGTCGCGGAAGGTCTGCGGCTGCATGCGCCGTATGCGCTGACATGGAGCTGCTATGAGGGCGGCGACCGTCCCTGCGGGCTCTGCGGCACCTGCCGTGACCGCGCGGCAGCATTTGCAGCAAACGGCATCGCAGATCCCGCACTAACGCCGGATCAGCAGAAAGGAGTATCCAGATGAGCGAAGCAACACATTTTGAAGTCCAGCCGGATACCGTCAAGCTGATCGGGGACGTCATGCACGGCATCGCGGGAACCTATCAGGGCAGACCGGTCACATTTATCTGCGATATCCCGCAGCAGTCGATCCTCGTTCCGGAGGGCATGGAGGATGTCTACCACGATATCCTGAACGCCGTCGTCCGGTATCTGAAAATCGTCGGCAGAATCTGAAAAGGAGCGCGAACTATGAGCGAACGGAATAAGGAGCAGGAAGGCATCACGCTGCTCGGCAATCAGCATACCAGATATCCCTCGGACTATGATCCGTCGGTGCTCGAAACCTTCGAGAACAAGCATCCGGACAGAGAATATTTCGTCAAATTCAACTGTCCCGAATTTACAAGTCTCTGCCCGATTACCGGTCAGCCGGACTTTGCAACGATCTACATTTCCTATGTGCCGCGCATCAAAATGGTCGAGAGCAAGTCGCTGAAGCTGTATCTGTTCAGCTTCCGTAACCACGGCGATTTCCACGAGGACTGCGTGAACATCATCATGAACGATCTCATTAAACTCATGGAGCCTGCCTATATCGAGGTCTGGGGCAAATTCCTGCCCCGCGGCGGCATTTCGATTGATCCCTACTGCAATTACGGCATGCCTGGGACAAAGTGGGAGCAGGTCGCGTGGGACCGCCTGACGCATCATGACCTGTATCCGGAGCCGGTCAACAACCGTTGATTTTTGAATCAGCAGAAAGAAGCCCTGATGTGAGACATCGGGGCTTTTGTTGTCGGTGTATAGATTGATAGCTTGCATCTCAGTTATGAACAATTTGTGAATTTTGAAGGAATTAAGAAATTCTTTATGATTTCCTTTTATGATATAATCAGCAAGGATATCCAAAGCAAAATCCGAAACAGGAGGTCAGAATATGTCAGATATCGTTCTTACAGCACAGGGATTGACGAAGCAGTACAAAAAGCAGCTTGCCGTTGACCATGTGGATTTCCAGATCAGAAAGGGCATGGTCTGCGGACTGGTCGGCCCGAACGGTGCCGGCAAAACGACGATTATGAAAATGTTCGGCGGACTGGTTTTCCCGACAGCGGGCAGCTTCTCGATTTTCGGTGAGGAGACCGAAAAGGGGCTCTGCCACGCCCGTTCCCGCATGAGCTTCATGATCGAAACGCCCTACGCCAAAGCGGAGCTGTCCGCGCGGGACAATATCGAAAAGCTGCGTCTGCAAAAGGGCATCCCCGATCCGAAGCGCGTCGATGAGGTACTGGAGCTGGTCGGTTTGCAGGATGCCGGCAAAAAGCCTGCCTCGAAGTTCTCGCTCGGCATGCGGCAGCGCCTCGGCATCGCGGGTGCGCTGCTCTCGAAGCCGGAGATCATGGTGCTCGATGAACCGGTCAACGGTCTCGATCCGGAGGGCATCATCCAGATCCGCAACATGCTGAAACGGCTCAATGAGGAAGAAAAGGTCACGATCCTGATTTCCTCGCATCTGCTTGCAGAACTCTCGCTGCTCTGCACAGATTATCTCTTTCTGCGAAAGGGCAGGCTCGTGCAGGAGATCTCGTCGGAGGATCTGCACAAGCAATGCGGCGAATACTACCATGTCCATACGGATGACGATGCGCGGGCGCTTGCGATCCTGCAAAACAAGCTCGGCATCACGGAATGCGATGTCCTGAAGGACGGCTCGCTCCGGATCTTTGAACGCATGGACGAGCAGCCGCTCATTTCGCGCACACTCTATGAAAACGGACTGATTCCGGTGACGCTGCATGTGCATGAAGCGGATCTGGAAAGCTATTATCTGAAACTGGTAGGTGAAGACAATGTGGAATATTCTGAAAGCGACGCTGCATCAGACAAAGCGTGACCGCATTTCATACGGTATGCTCGTGTTCATGCTGTTGATTTCTTTCTGCGGCATGTTCATGTGCTTCATGGATCCGGATACACCCTTTTCCGGCGTGACCGGCAGCTTTTCATTTATCCAGTGCGGAATGTTGTTCGGCTCTGAATTTCTGGCGCTGTGCTGTGCTCTGGTCGCCGGCAGGATCGCAGGCTGGGATCTGAGGGATCAGACCGCAAACTATGAGGTGCTGTTCGGAAAAAAGCGCAGTGCGGTGTATTTCGGCAGATTGCTGGCAGTTTTGCTGATCGGTCTGATCTCCATTCCGCTGATCCTCCCGATCGGAACACTGTTCTGCACGGTCTGCAACGGCTGGGGCGCAAGCTTTACGGTACAGAATGCGCTGCTGCACACAGCCCTTGCGATTCCGGTCACGTTCCGGCTGCTCTGCTTTTTCACAGCACTCACATTCATAACCGGAAACGAAATCGTCACGTTTGTCTCAACATTTTTCATTTGCATGACCACAATGCTGTTCAAGGTACTGGGAGAAATGCTGCGGCTCTGGACGCCGCCTTCGTGGCTGACGGCGAGCTTGAATCTGGCTGACTTGCTGATGATTGACAACTCGACGACAGAGCTGATCAACGGCAGACATGTCGATGTCTACAAGCATGTCCTGACGTCGCAGTTCGTCGCAGAAACGATCATCAGCTCGGTTCTGTTCGGCATCCTGTGGATCGCGCTCGGCTACCTGTTTTTCCGGAAAAAGGATCTGCGGTAAGGGGGGATTCCAATGACTGATATCATGAAAACACAGATCCGGCAGCTGTTCCGCCGGAAGGGCATTTTCCAGTTCCCGCTGATCGCACTGCTGATCACACTTGTACTTTCCGTCCTGCTGCAAAGCACGGACAACAGCGGCAGGATCTTGACGGCGTCCGCATTTCTCGGTCAGTTCGCGCTCTTTTCCTGTGCAGTTTCGCTTATCATGCCGGGCTGCATTATGGATGTCTGCTGCAGCGATGACTTCACGGATAAAACGATCAATCATGAGCTGACCGCCGGTATGCCGCGCATCAAAGTCTATTTTGCACGCATCCTGCCGGGGCTGGTGATCAGCCTGCTCTGCTATGCGCTCGTGCTTGCGGTACCGTTTACCCTGCTGACGTTCATGCATGGCTGGGGCACAGACATCCCGCTCTCCAATGTTCTGCTGCGGCTCGTCCTGATTCTGGCAGCAATTCTGCGATACAGCTGCTTTATGGGCATGATCGCGTTCCTGACGAAAAAAATGAGCGCCTGCCTCACGGTCTCCATTTTTGCAGCACTCGCCTGTTACAGTATGGCAATGGGAGCGTCGATCCCGTATCTGCGCGGGTTGATGACCAATCCCTATCTGCTGAGCATCCTGAGCATCGGCAATCTGAGCCAGTTTGATGCGTGGTATACCTACGGCTCATCGCTGAAATACAATTATATTTATTATCCGGCACTGTCCGGCAGCACAGTCGCGGGCGTCGTCATTGTCTCGCTGGTCATGAGTGCGTTCTGGCTGCTGCTCGGCTACCATTATTTCCGCACGGACGATCTGAACTGAGGGGGTGTGCAGCATGAAACAATTTGATATTCTGGCATTGCTGTACGGTATCGCAGCCTGCATTGCGCTGTTCATTCTGGCAGACCGTGCGGACCGCTCCAAGAGCACCGGCTGGAAGCGATGCTGGCTCATCCCGCTCCTGACAATCATTGTTGCAAAGGACGGACCGGAGCTGTCTCTGCTGCCGCTTTATCTCGGCAGTCTGATCGCCCTGACAGGCTTTTTCACGGAACAGAAGAAGCTGCGTCAGCGCAGTTCGGTCATTGCAGCGCTCTGCATGCTGCTGACGGTACCCGTCTGCCTGCTGAATCCGCGCTACCGTGCGATCGGCTACAAGGCGGATTTCCAGAAGGCATTCGACCGCATGCGCCGGCATTATGTGCTGTCCGCGCACAAGAACATCGACTGGGATGCGCTCTATGCGGCGTATATGCCGCAGATCGAAGAAGCGGAGCGCACGCAGGATGCGGCGAAGAATTATTATGCATGGGCAGGCTTTACTGCAGCATTCCACGACGGTCATGTGAGCTATGCCATGCGTGACCGCGAAGCAGAAGAAGCAGCGGTGCGCGCGATCCTCGGCAATGATTACGGGCTTGCCGTCATGCGCCTGACGGACGGCAGATTTGCCGCGGTCAATACCGATGATTCGCTGAAAGCACACGGCATCACGAACGGCACGATCATTACCAAATGGAACGGCATGGTGCCGGATGAAGCGAGCAAAACTTCGCCCGCATGGAACATGAAGCTGACCTGCACAGATGACGAAACGGAGAACATGTGGGAGCTCGGCGGCTATCCCGACATCGACAACGAGATCTTTTACAGCGGACTGCTTGCTGCAGGGCTCGGCGATGAAACGGCATCGGTCAGCTATCTGGATGCAGCAGGCAAAGAGCAGACGGTCACGCTGCCGAAGCTCGGAGAATACGCCGACCGGCTGTTCCCCGCAATGGAAACGATAGATCAGGGACTTCCGCTCGGCAATCTGACATGGCAGCGCATGGACAAAACGACCGCCTGCCTGCGCGTCACCGGCATGTCGTATGATTCAAAATCCTATGCGTCTGACAAACCGTCCGCCTATACGGAAATGACGGATCAGCTGAAAATGCAGATTCAGGAATACATGGACGACGGCGTGCAGGATTATGTGATTGACCTGCGCAACAACGGCGGCGGTTCTCCTCACATGGTCAATGCAATGATGTCGCTGTTTGCGCCGGAGGGCCATTATCCGGTGATATATGACGGCGTCTGGGACGATGATGCAAAATGCTGGAAAACGGATGAAAACGGCAAATACCTGTCCGGCAAGGTCACCTCATTCAACGGCGAGGACTTCATTCAGGGCGGCAGAGTGATCCTGCTGGTCAATGCCAATACGGTCAGCGCCGGCGATTACATGGTCAAGGCAATGCGCGGGCTGCCGAATGTGACGGTCATCGGCTTCACGCAGCCGAACGGCTCCTGTCAGGCTGTCGGCGGACTGACGCTGGACGGCGGCGCCTTATCCTTCTCAAACTGCGTCAACAACGATGCAGACGGCAATATTTTCATTGATTCCGGCACCGACCGTCAGAGCACGGACGATCTGGATGTGCAGATTCCGTTCGATGAGCAGGCGATCCGCACGCTGTTCGATGACGGCGAGGACTACGCGATGCAACAGGCGCTCGCGCTGCTCCGGTAAAAAAGAGCCTGCGATGATCCGAACAGAGGGATGCCCCGAAGCGATTTTACGGTTGCTTCGGGGCATTTTTTGTATATGATTATCTTGCTGTAACCGCAGAATATTTTGCATATTATTGCTCCAAATCTGAAGATTTGATTACAATTTGGTACTAGTTGCACGGAAACGTGCAATTTTTGGCGATTTGAGCACTATTAGTAGAGGGCGCTGTGCATCGGGGGCATTCGCGGGGAAATGGAAAGCGAAGCCAGCCGGTGCGGTCCAGTAGGCAGAACCGGCAGCGCAATGAGGTGTCTGACCAGAGTAAGCCGAAGTCACAACGCGTCTGGAATCTTGACAATTGCATATTGGCGGGCTGCATATTGGCGTAAACAGCCCGTCAAATTCTGTTTTATGTATGTTTGTATGCATGTCGCGTTTGAATGTCCGTTTGTATGTCTGATGAATGACTTAACCGGATGCGAGCGTGCATTTTAGCTATTTGTTCTTTATCCTTTGTCCGACGTATAATTTGTCTGGGCGCGGGGCGCGGGTGCGAGAGGGAAAACCCAAGAGAAAGGGAAGTCGTCGCTGCGCTCCGGTCTCCCCTCTCTCTCAGGTTTTCCCTCTCGCGCTCTCTCTTTCCTGATTCTCTCCCCTCTGGTGCGCGCCGCAGTCGTTTCGTGTTTTTCGGGCAGAGCCGCTTGCTTCGCTTTCGCCGTCCGCGCCCGCCTGCATATGCTCCCGATGCACTCCGTTTTCACTATTCACCATTCATTTTTCACTATTCACCATTCACTTGATCCGCTGGGAGCAGTCACGCCACAGAAGCCGCGTCTAGCGGCGTGTACTGCGAATGCTGGGCGAGCCACGCTGCCGCACTCCGGAGGGATATGCCAGCGGGGGCTCCCCGCCGCGCTTGACAAAAAGAGGGGTGTTGTGCTATACTATTACAATACAGAAAGCCGGTGTATGCCGGCGCTGAAAAACAGAAAGGAATATGCATATGGATTTTACTCCGCTGTTTGAGCAGTACCCGTTCTTTCGGGAAGCTGCGACGGCGTTTGTCGTCATATTCGTGGACATCTGCGCACTGGTCATTCTCCTCGCTGCCGGCAGAGAGCGGCGGCGCGGCGACCGCGGCTGGGCGCAGGAAAGCCGCGGCTACATGCTCGCCTGCGAGGGCACGGTCTATCCACTCGGTGCAGCCGAAATTCTCATCGGACGGCATCCGTCCGCCGACATCCGCTTTTCCGATACCGAGGTCTCGCGCTTTCATGCGCTGCTGTGCCTCTCCAACGGCAAATGGCAGATCGAGGATATCGGCGCACAGAACGGCGTGCTCGTCAACGGCAGACGCATCAGCAAGCCCTGCACGCTGCACCAGAATGACGCGATCCAGATCGGCAAACACCGCATGACCGTCATCAAGGGAACCGGAAAGGGCGTGGTATCATGACGAAAACAAAGCCGATCTCCCACCCGTTCCTGCTGCTGCTCGTGCTGATCGCGCATGCGGCAATGATGCTGCTGGTCATCCTCTCGTTCGGCATCACGCCGGAGGTCATCAAGCTCGCCTGCATCGTCCTGACCGCCGATTTCGTCGGCTCGATCATTCTGCAGATCGTGCAGCGCGAAGCATGCACCGTCGATACCGTGCTGCTGCTTGTCATCGGCATGAGCACGATCTATCAGTCCTGCTTCGGCGGGCTCGAATTTGCCACAAAGCATTTCATTTTTTCCGTCGGCGCATTTCTGATGTGTCAGGCATCCTATCTCGTCACACGCAACCCCTACCGCGCCGAACGGCTCAAACCGCTGTGGTATTTCATGTTCTTCGCGCTGGTCGCAGCGATCCGCTTCCTGACCGGCAGCCGCAGCATGTGGATCGACCTCGGATTCATCACGATCCAGCCGTCGGAATTTGTCAAGCCGGTGTTCGTGCTGATCTGCGCAAGCTCGATCCGTACACAGCTGAAAAAATCCGAATATCTCGGCATCCATTTCGTACCGGACAATCTGCTGCTGATCTTCTGTACCGCAGTGATCGCCGTGCTGCAATGGTGGTGCCGCGACCTCGGTTCTCTGCCGACCTTCCTTGCCGTTGCAGGACTTGCCGTAATGCTCCGGTTCTGTTATCTGCGTGAAAAGATCTCCGTCCGGCTGATCGTTTTCCTCGGACTCTGCGTCGTCGCAGCGGGCGTTTTCGCATGGAAGCTCGCGCCCGCCTATGTGCAGGAGCGTCTGCATTCCGATATCTGGTCGGATATGTCCGGCACCGGCTATCAGCAGGTCAAGGCGCTGACCGCGATCGCAGAGGGCGGCTGGTTCGGCAAGGGCGCCGGAAACGGTTCGCTGATCCATGTTGCCGCATCGCGCACGGATATCGTCTTCTCCACGATCTGCGAGGAATGGGGACTGTTCACGGGCATGATGACGGTCATTCTCGTGCTGTTCCTGCCAGCATCCATCCTGACTGTCCCGCCGCGCAGCTATTATCACTCCGGACTCGCAGTCGGCGTGGCAGCGGTCTTCATGGTGCAGATGACGCTGAATATTTTCGGCTCCTGCAACCTGATCCCGTTCACCGGCGTCACGATCCCGTTCATCTCGCAGGGCGGCAGCTCCATGCTCGCCAGCGGCATCCTCGCGGGCTTCCTGAAAGCTGCGCAGGCGCCTGTCCTGACCGGCAGACGCACGGAGAAAGGAGAGTCGTAATATGGCAGAAAGGCAGAAATTACAGCGTCCGCCGCGCCCCGTGCTCGATATCTCCGCACCGCGCAGCATGCGCAGAGCCGGAAAATGGACTGCGCTGATCCTGACGGCATTCATCGCGGCGCTGATCTATCTCGGCTATACGCTCATCACGGAATCATCTTTTTACATGGCAAAATCCGGTTCCACGACCTACGGCATCGTCTGCGACCGGACGGGCGATGTGCTCTTTGACGGCAGCCAGCCGCTTACGAATTACCCCGCGGGACAGTTCGCGGACGTCGGCAATCTGATCGGCGATACGAGCGGTCAGATGTCCAACACCGTTGTCGCAAAGCATCTTTCCGAGCTCGCGAATTACAGCTTCACCTACGGCAATCAGGCAGGCAAGGCAAAGGTCGAAACGACGCTCTCGCACAGCGCAAACCGCGCCGTATTCAACGCATTCGGCGAGAAAAACGGCGCAGCGGTCGCATACAACTGGCGCACCGGCGAAATGCTCGTCTGCGTCAGCCGCCCCTGCGTGGATATCGCACAGGGTTATGCCAATCTCGACAGCATGCCGTCCGGCAGCCTGCTCTGCAAGGCTTTCTTCCCGACCGTCCCCGGCTCGACGCAGAAGGTCTCGACGCTGCTCGCTGCCTATGAAGCAGCCGGCGTCGATACGGTCAATGCGCTGCAGTTTGACTGCACCGGCAAATGGGTGAACGCGGGCGGCGATACGATCAACTGCCATCAGGCATACGGTCACGGCACGCAGGATCTCGTGCATGCATTCGCGAACAGCTGCAACCCTTATTTCGCGCAGCTTGTGCAGTCCGGCATTGCGCCGCTCTCCTCGATCATCGGGACATACACCCGCATGGGCTACGCGGTCAACGGCGAAAAGGCAGATACGCTTTCGCTCGACGGCATCACGATCCAGCCCGCATCGACCAAGCTTTCCGATGCGAACAATTTTGAGACGCAGTGGGGCGCGCTCGGACAGGGCAAAACGCTCGTCAGTCCCTATCAGCTGATGCTCTGGCAGGGTGCGATCGCAAACGGTTCGGGCTCGGCAGTCCAGCCGTATCTGATCCGCTCGTACACCTCTCCGACCGGCGAAGTGACCGAAGCACCCGCACACGGCGCAACACCGCAGTTCTTTACAGCGGCAGCAGCGCAGGGCGTCAAGGACGTTGAAACGCAGAACGCGACTGACCATTATTATATCTCGTTCGACGGTTACAGCTGCGGCTGCAAGAGCGGTACCGCACAGGTCAATGATGACGGCAGAGAATACGAAAACTCGCTGCTTGCGGGCTTCTGCCTCGACGACCGCGCGCCGGTCGCATTCTGCATCCTCATTGAGGAGCGGCAGAGCTGGGAGATCTCCACGGCGCAGATCGCAAGAGTGCTGCTCAATGCAGTCTCCGGCATCTCATAACAAACAATACAGCCCGAATGCTGCATAATCCGCTGCATTCGGGCTGTTCTGTTGATATGTGATTATTCGATTTCTGTCCGGCGGTTCACGATGCATTCCATGATCTTCGTCACATCGTCGGATGTGATATCGCCGTCGCCGTTGCAGTCCGCATTCAGCAGACCGGCATCCGAAACGGCCGCTTTCTTATCCTGCACCAGATACCGGCAGAGCAGCACGGCATCCGAAACGTCAATTTTCTCGTCGCCGGTGAGGTCGCCGCGCTTGGTCGGTTTCTGAATCGTGATCGCTGTGAGGCGATGCTCCGGAATCAGCAGGCGGATCGGTTCAATGGGTTTCTCCCAGCCTTTCAGCTGATAATCCGTACCGAGATCCACATAGAACGCATGACCTTCCTTCTCGTCATCCGTATAACCTGCATCCACGACTGTCAGCATGCCGGAAACATCAAATGCTACGGTGCTGAATGTTTTGTGTTCGATCAGGTTGATCTTCAGATCGCGCAGATCCAGCGGGAAATCCTGCGGTTCCGGATAGTCATAATTCGGTTCCGTTGCAAATTCAAGCGTTGCAGCATACAGCGCATTCGTGCCGCGGTTATGACCGTTTTCATCCCAGACCGGAGAGGTGTCTTCCCAGATCACCGAATGTGTCACATTGGTATTGCGCTCCGGCAGGAGAATATCCGTATTGGTCGTGACCGCCGGCGCAGTTTTCTTCTTGATGATCAGTTCGAGCGGTTCCGCGGGCTTTCCCCATTCGGACAGTTCGTAATCCGTTGTGAGCAGCACACGCAATGCCGGCGTGCCGTCATCCAGCTCGATATTTTCCATCTTGTTCACATTGAGCATGCCGGAAACATCGTGCGCCCATATATTGAAGCGGCGCTCCTCGATCAGATTGACCTTGAGATCACTCAGATCAAGCGGAAGCTTCTCCGGATAATCGTAATTCGGCTCCGTTGCAAATTCCAGATGCACATCATACAGTGCATTCGTGCCGCGGTAGATGCCGTTTTCGTCCCAGACCGGCCGGGTGTCATTCGAGAGACAGGTTGTTGTCACATCGGTATTGCGCGGCGGCAGCGTCACTGCGTATAAAGTGTCCGCAGTCGTGACTGTGCCGGTCGGCTGATCCGTCGCAATCGTTGTGGTGCCGGTCGTCGGCGAGGTGTCGGAGATAAATTCAGTCACCGTGGTTGTTGTGGTCGTCGTTGTCGTTGTTGTCGTGGTCTCGGTGGTCGTTTCAACATTGATGGTGAAGTATTTTTCGAGCGTTTCCGCCCAGAATTTGCCCATTTTCTCGTAGCCGGTACCGTTCGGATGCAGCTGGTCAAATCCCAGATCCGCCGTACCGTTCAGACAGCCGTGTACATCTGCAAACTGCACATGCTTGCCGGCTGTGCCGTAATCCTCGGCGACCTTTTTCACCGTGTTGTTGTAGCTTGCGATCTTCTGTGCATTGCCCCCGTAAGCCGTGAACTCCGGAATGGAGCCCATGAAGATCATGCCGTCAGACGGCATATCCGCAAGCATGTAATCGACCAGATCATGCAGATCCCGCTCGCAGTCGTTCATGGAGCGGTTCGCGGTCATGTCATTCGTGCCGATGATGAGCAGAATGACGTCCGGCTTGCAGGATTTCACCGCATTGACGCTTTTCAGCTTGTTATAGAGGCTGCCGGATGTCCCCTGCTGTTTTGCCCAGCCCGGCTCCTCCTTGATCTGAAAACCGCTGTAACCTGCGTGATTGTTGTCGTAGTTCACGCGCTGACCGTTGTAGTTGAAGGATGCAGAATCCGGACCTTCCGGGCCGACCATGTCAAATTGGATGTTCTTCTGTTTCAGGCTGTAGTCGAGATACTTCCGGTATCCGCCGTCCTCACCCATGCCGAATGTGATCGAGTCACCGACCGGCATGATCCGGTATCCTTCCGCAGCGGCGGCGGGCTGACCGGACAGATCCAGTTTTGGAATTGCCGCAGCCGCCAGAACAGCGGATGCCAGCATTGCAAGCATTTTTTTCATGTTTGATCCCTCCATAAAATCAGATTGCGTTTGTTTATACGAGTGTTCCCCCCGGAGCCCCGCATTTCTTTTTTCCTATAATTTGAGTATAAACAAATGATTTCCGCACTGCAAATCAAATATTGCGGACTTATTGTCAATTATTGCGAATTCCAGAAAAAGATCTACGAAATCTGCTCAGCAGAATCCACATGATTTTTCTGAAAATGTGCGCAAATGCTGCGAATACCGGAAATTCCCGCACGAAATCAAAAAAAATCCGAAAAGCGCTTGACATTTCCGTCCGGATGTGCTATAATATCAGAGTTGACGGAAAACGTCAGCACCAGAGATGCGCCGGTAGCTCAGCTGGATAGAGTAACTGGCTACGAACCAGTAGGTCGGGGGTTCGAATCCCTTCCGGCGCATGAAAAAACAGCCCATTCCAAACGGAATGGGTTGTTTCTTTTTACAGATGATCGGAGATCCGGCAGATGACTGACCGGATCTTTTCTTCTATTGTTATAGTATGTACAGTGCCATAAAGCGAAACTGCAAAATTATGCCTTTTCTCCCATTGCACTTTCCCGATAATATGCTATAAGCGGGCAGTGCCCGCTGCCGATTCCCTCCGGGAGCCGGTTTCGCGGACTGTCCCCGTAATCGCAGTACACGCCGCTGTTCGCGGCTTCTCATAAGTTACTGCTCCCATTCTGCATCATTTGAAAAATACGCACACTCCATTGCACTTTTCCGGATAATGTGCTATAAGCGGGCAGTGCCCTTAGCCGTGATAGCGCCCATAAAGCAGAACGGTAAAATTTATGTCCCCTCTCCCATTGCACTTTTCCCGATAATATGCTATAATCAAGGCAGAAACCTGTCTGTACAATTCGGACGGGAATAAGGGGGTTATTCTATGAGAAGAAGCGGTCTGGTATCTGCAATGCTGCTCGCGGGCTGTGCGGCATGTCTGCTGCCGGTGCAGTCGGCAAATGCTGCGTCCGGCATCGTCAGCGCAAGCTATGCGGACAGCGCAAAGCAGATCCCGTTCGGCACCGACTACACCATTATGGTGCGGCTGAGCGGCAAATTCATCACTGCCGACACAAACGGCAATGTCATGCAGTGGGCGGCGCGCGGCGACGATTCCCAGAACTGGCGGATCGTGGATGCCGGAAACGGGTATGTCGCATTTCTCGCAGGCGGCGACCACAGCAAGGCGATCACCGTCGAGGGCGGCGACAGCACAAACGGCAATAACTTTTCCCTCGCGGCATACACCGGCGCGGCTTCGCAGCTGTTCCGGCTGAACCGTACCGACGATGCCTACTACATCACCGCAAAATGCAGCGGCAATGCGGCAATGGACGTCTATGACATCAGCTATGACAACGGCGCGAACATCGACCAGTGGGACTACTGGGGCGGCGAGGGACAGAAATTCTATATCCGCCCGACCGCAGAAAAATATCGCTATGCCAAAGCCGACCTCGATTTCGACGGTGTCCTGACCGCGAAAGACCTGACGCTCCAGAAGCGCGGCATACTGAACGGCTTTGACGATATCATGGCGGGCATTGCGCAGTGCGGCGATCTTGCCTATTCCTATTTCCGGGATCCCGAAGCGAAGCCGCCGCAGGTTCCGGTCAGTCATGAGGATGCCGAAGCGCTCAGCGATTATCTGCTTGCCAAACGCGACAAATTTCTCAGCACAGATTCCTATTACCCCTATTTCGAGGGCAAGCCGGTCGCCTATCTGTTCGCCTACTTCCTCGGCAATGCACCGGAACAGGAACGCCTGTCCTACGCGATCAGCCGCGACGGTTATCATTTCACCGCGCTGAACGGCGGCAGGGCAGTCTGGCAGTCATCCGTCGGCACGGGCTGCATCCGCGATCCCTATGTGTTCAAGGGCGAGGACGGGCTCTGGCATCTGCTCGCTACGGACATGAAATCCTCGCTCGGCTGGAGCAGCAACCGCAATCTCATCAGCGCAAAATCCACCGACCTCGTGCACTGGTTCGATGAATCGCTCATTGAGATCGCAAACAAATACCCGAACATGCAGGGCTGCGACCGCGCATGGGCGCCGCAGGCGATCTACGATCCGAAGGAGCAGTCCTATATGATCTACTTCGCGGCGCGCGTTCCCGGAACCGATAACCGCACGGTCATGTATTATGCATACAGCAAGGATCTGATGAAGCTGGATACTGCGCCGAAGCTGCTCTTTGCACCGGCAAACGGCAATGACGCGATCGACTCCGATATCATCTGCTCCGGTGGCACATACTATATGTATTATAAAAATGAAACGAACAAGCACATCTATCTCGCGACGGCGGACAGCGCATCCGGTCCGTACAAGGAGATCAAGCAGATCTCGGAAGGCAGCCTCGGCGTCGAAGGTCCGAATATCTATAAAGTCACCGGCAGAAATGAGTGGCTGCTGATGTCCGATGCCTACGGCGACGGCTACTACGTCATGCAGAAAACGACCGATCTGCAAAACTTCACGACCGTCAGCCGCAGCGATTACAGCTTCGAGGGCTTCACCCCGCGCCACGGCTACGTCATCCCGATCACGCAGAATCAGTACACCGCACTGACCGGCGCATTCGGCGGCGGCAGCAGCAGTGCAGGCACCTATAACACCGGCATTGAACAGATTTCCGTCCGCGCAAACAGCAGCGCATTCCGCATGCCGGAGACTGTCACCGCACAGTACAGCGACGGCGGCACGATGGAGCTGCCGGTCACATGGAACAGCGACGACCTCGCAAAGCTCAGCGGCGCCGCATCCGGCAGCTATACTGTCCGCGGAACGGTCAAGCCGGCAAGCTACAAGAACCCGTTCATCACCGAACGCGCCGATCCCTTTATCACGGACGGCGGCGACGGCTGGTTCTATTTTACTGCGTCCTATCCGGCATACGGCAGCGTGGACAAGGGCTATGACCGCATCATTCTGCGCCGGAGCAATACCGTTGCGGGGCTCGCATCCGCAGAGGAGAAAACGATCTGGAAGGCGCACAGCAGCGGCATCCTCGCAAAGCATATCTGGGCGCCGGAAATGCACAAAATCGGCGGAAAATGGTACATGTTCTTCGCGGCAGGCGCAAGCTCCGATATCTGGGCGATCCGCCCCTATGTGCTGCGCTGCGACGGCGATCCCTATACCGGCACATGGACAGAATGCGGACAGATGCAGGCTTCCGCCGGCGATTCCGATTCATTCACAAGCTTTTCGCTCGACATGACCTATTTTGAAAACAACGGCAAGCATTATGTGATCTGGGCGGAGATCAAGGGCGATTCCTCTCTGTTCCTGGCGCAGATCAATCCTGATGAGCCGTGGAAGCTGATCTCCAAGCCAATCCTGCTGACCAAGCCGGAATACGACTGGGAAAAGGTCAATCACCGCGTCAATGAGGGCGCTGCCGTCCTGAAAACCGGCAGCAAAGTCTATGTGTTCTTCTCCGCATCCGGCACCGGCTCGGAATACTGCGTCGGCAGAATGGAAGCCGATGCGGACGCCGACCTCATGGACATCAAGAGCTGGACAAAGCTCAAATCGCCGGTGCTCAGCTCCGCGGATGTTGCGGGCGAATCCGGTCCGGGACACAACTCCTTCGTCACCGATGAAAACGGCAATCTGCTGATCGTCTATCACGCACGTCCTTCCGCACACGATTCCAAATCCTGCGGCACCTATGCGTCCGATCCGCTCTACGATCCCTGCCGGCACACGCGCATCCGGCAGGTCTACATCGACGCAAACGGCGTGCCGGACATCGCTATGCCCGCATCGTCGCTGCTCGATCCGCAATTTGAAACGGTCACCGCGACCGTCATCCTACCGTAATCTGAAATCATATGCAGCCGGAGACAATACAACTCCGGCTGCGTTTTTATGTATTTGTACTGTGTATTTATATTCTTTTTG
Organism: Clostridiales bacterium Firm_04; assembly: GCA_001603005.1. Taxonomy (GTDB): domain Bacteria; phylum Bacillota; class Clostridia; order Oscillospirales; family Ruminococcaceae; genus Firm-04. The sequence continues at coordinate 28,928 of LVAJ01000027.1, read as the reverse complement.
TTACATTTCGCACTGTTTCCATACATAATACTTGACATGTATCGTGATTTTGAGCTAAAATAAAGATGTAATGGTGTCTGCTGCGGAAATTTGCGCGGACAGCTTTGTTACCGCTGCGGCTGCTCCGCCGGTTCCTGTACAGATGCCGTTTTTTTGGGGGAGGACAGAAATACAAATCCATTATATTGACAGAGAGGATCTAGGGAATGAGAAAGATAACCAAAAAAAGAGCCGCTTGTCTGCTGACCGCTGCCGCGATCAGTATGCAGGCAGGTTCGACCGGCATTCCCCTGCTCTCCGGTCCGCGCGCGCAGCAGTCTGTTTCAGCGGTAACAAACTATGCGGGCGCTTCCGTTACGAGCAAGGGCTCCGATCCCGCTCCGGCAGTGATCCGGGGCAGCGGCGCTTCTGTCGTCTATGACAGCGCGCTGAAATCCGATGTGCTGGCGCTCAGCGGCACGGGCTTCGGCTCCGGCTGGCTCCAGCTGCCGAAGCTGTTCGACAGCGGATGTGAAAACGGCTTCACATTCTCGATGCGCTTTCAGCTCGATTCCGATGCGGAAAAATACATGCGCTTGTTCCAGTTTTCCAGCATCCCGCTCGGAACCGGTTCGGCACCCGCCTATTCCTCGCCGGACTTTTCGGTGGATCTGAACGACAAGACCGCCTATCGTGCAAGCGTCTTTGCCGGAACAGCCGCCGCGACCGAAAATGACGGCAAACACCGTGCGATCTTTACGCTCGGTGCGGCGCCCGATGCGGGGAAATGGCATCAGCTCACCGCGGTCTATACGCCGAACGGCGCGGACTACTACCTCGACGGCAGCCGCCTGACGCTCGACGGCGCAGACGATCTCTCCGCCGTCATGCAGACCATTTACAGCGAAAAACTGCTCTCCGCGTATCAGTACTGCGGCGTCGGTCATTCGCTGTATACCGACTCGGATCTCAAGGCAAAAGTGGATGATATTGCATTCTATGATTATCCGCTGTCCGCTGCGCAGGTCAGGGCAATGCCCGATGATGCCGCATATCTCTACACCTTTGATGCGGATACGATCACAGAGGGCGAGGAGCCCGCGGAACCGGAAGTCAGCACTGCCTCGGACGGCACACAGCTGACCGGTATGCCGGAGCTGACCACGACTTCGCCCGACGGCACGCTCGTCACGAAGATCTGGCACGACAGCCGCGGCGCCTACTACTACTCCGTACAGATGAAGGGCAGCAGCGCGGGCAATGTCATTCTGCCCTCGAAGCTCGGCTTCACCACAACAACAGAGGATCTCTCGTCCGGATTCCCGCTGACTGCGCCGGATGCCGCGATCCAAAATCATAACGAAACCTATCACATGCCATACGGCAAGCACACGACTGTACATGACAATTATCAGGAGCTTGCATTCCCGCTCGTCAAGGGCGACAGCGTCCTGACGGTCTATGTGCGCACCTATAATGACGGCGTCGGCGTGCGCTATGCGCTCAATCACGGCGCGTCGATCCGCCGCGAGGCGACACAGGTCGTCTTTCCGGAAAACAGCACGTTCTGGGGCAACTGGCCGAATGCGACCTATGAATGGGACATGGTCGAGCTGCCGCGTGACCGGAACAATGAAACGTCCTCGACCTACTCCGTGCCGTATACCGGCTGCGTCGCGAACCGCTACTGGGTGACCGTTTCGGAAGCGAATGTCTTCAATGAGCCGTCGCCCTACTGCGCGGGCGCGCTCGAATTTGAAGGCAATTACCGCACGCTCCATTTCAAGGGCGGCGTCAAGGTCGAAGGCATCACCATGCGCGATGCGTTCCATACGCCGTGGCGCGCGGTCGTCATCGGCGACACGCTCGATGAAATGGCGTCAAGCGATCTCATCCTCAATCTGAATCCGCCCTCTGTGCTCGAAGATACCAGCTGGATCAAGCCCGGCAAAGTCGCATGGTCATGGTGGAGCAGCGGCGGCGATTCGCCGGTCGAATACCACACACAGAAGGATTATATTGATTTTGCTGCCGAAAACGGCTGGGACTATGTCTGCCTCGATTTCGGCTGGGCGCTCTGGGATGACAGTGCCGCAAAGGTCAAAGAGCTCTGCGCATATGCGGCGGAGCGCGGCATCGGCATTTACCTCTGGTACGGCGTCAACAACAAGGGACATTCGGGCTACAAGGACAGTCAGGGGCATCCTGCATACCCCTACTACTCGCTGCTCGACGAGGAAACGATCGTGCGCGAATTTGAACGCATCAGCGGACTCGGCGTGCGCGGCGTCAAGGTCGATTACTATGAGAGCGACACGCAGGAGACCATGCGGCAGATGTATCTCTGCATGGATATTGCCGCGAAAAATCACCTCATGGTGCTGTTCCACGGCTGTACCGTTCCGCGCGGCGAAAGCAGAACCTATCCGAACATTGTCTCCTATGAGGCGGTCAACGGCTCGGAATATTACAAATGGTTCGATGCGCCGTCGCTCGCAAACCGCGTTTCGTATACGTTTACGCGCAATGTCATCGGCTCTGCGGACTTCACCCCGACCGGCGTGCCGATCTACGGCATCAAGGCGACTGCGGGTTTTGCGCTCGCGGATGTCGTGACGATCGAATCCGGCGTGCAGCATTTTGCGCATTCGGTCTATACCTACGAGGGCTCCCCTGCCCTGCCGCTGCTCAATGATGTGCCGGTCGCGTGGGATGATATCCATGTCATCGACGGCAGACCGATGAAGTTCAACGTCACGGCGCGGCGCAAGGGTACGGACTGGTACATCGGCGCCTCGACGATCGATGCGCGCACAGTCAGCATCCCGCTTTCGGAGCTGGTCTCTGACAATGACAGCTACAATGCATATATCTTTGCGGATAACAAGGACGGCAGTGCGCTGGAAGTCAGCGTCCTGAACGGACTGACCAAGGCGGATACGATCGAGCGCAGCATGCTCCCGAACGGCGGCTTTGTCATCAAGCTGACAAAGGGTACCATGAACCTCGAAACGCCATATTCCAACTACAAATTCTATGAGGCGGAAAACGCCAAGCTCACCGGAAAAGCGTCCGTCACCTACGGCAAGGACGGCAAGTATTCGTCCGGCAGCGCTTATGTCGGCTATGTCGGCGGCGGCGACAACGGCGTGAACTTCGAGCAGGTCGAAGCGCCGGCAGACGGCGAGTATACGCTGCGTGTGTATTACATCTCCGGCGAGCCGCGCACCCTGAAAATTGACGTCAACGGCAGCTTTGCCGCGCAGCTCGACAACTGCTACGCGAACCGCAACGACTGGAGCGGCATCCGCGCGGCAAACGCGACTGTCCGGCTGAAAAAGGGCACGAATACAATCCGGCTCTACAACAACAGCGGCAATGCGCCCTCGGTTGACCGCATTGCGCTTGCGATCCCGAATCCGGATTATATTGCACCCGCTGCCAATGCGCTCGTCGGCGATCTGAATTTCGATCTGCGGGCGGATGCGAGAGATCTCTCCCTGCTGAAAATGGGACTGCGCGACGGCTTTACCGATGCGCGCACCGAACGCGCCGCCGACTTCAACGGCGACGGCAAAATCGACAGCAAGGATCCTGCGGCGCTTGTCAGATTCCTGACCTGCCGCAGCTGAATCAGCGCAAAATAATTTGATTTTCACACAGCATGATCCCCCGAAACAGTCTGACCGCTGCTTCGGGGGATTCTGTATTCCCGCAGATAAATCGACGGGAGTGGTCGAAACAGGGAGTCATAAAAAAGAGGAATCCGCTTCGCGGATGCTATTTGGAATGGGAAAAGCTGCCCCTTTCAGAAAGGGGGGCTTTTCCCAAGCCCTTTTCTTCCCGAAACAGAACGCTTTGGAGTTTCGCGATCTGCGGATCGCGACCAGAGGCTCTGCCTCTGGACTCCGCGAGCTTTTTGAAAAAAGCTCGATCAAAAACTTTAATCCTGTGCGCGCCGGATGCGTAATCATAAATCCCTGAACAGCCACTCCCCGCAGAAGCCTGATGCATGCGCGCAGATCATTGCGGACTTCCTTGCCGGACCGGACGGCTGAACGCTGCAAATACAAAAAAGCCCCGAAGCAGCAAAATGAATTGCTTCGGGGCGATTTTCATTGTCAGGAACATTCGCAAAAGCGTTATGCTTTCCCGTGCCTGCTGCGGAATGTCAGCGCTGCATGTGCCGCAAGCGTGACGATGCCGCCGGTCACGATCACCAGATAATAGCTGAGACCTCTGCTGAGCAGCAACGCCGGACGCACAAGATCCTCGCTGAAAATCTTCGTAAACACGAGCAGAAAGCATCCTTCCGTGATGCCCGCCGCGCCGGGGAGCGGCAGCATTTCCGCCGCAATGCTGATCATGATTTGCAGCGTCACGATATCCAGAAAGCTGACGCTGTTCAATCCGTATGCGCGGTACACAACCCATGTGACCGCGAACTGACAAAGCCGCTGCACTGCCGTCAGCAGGAAAATGCGCAGCACAACATGCGGATTCTTGCGGATATATGCAGCGCCTGCCGTGTAGGTATCGCAGATGCGGTTGATCTTTGCTGTCAGACGGTCGCAGGTCTTCTGCTTGAGCAGCCTGTGCGCCGTCAGCCAGAGGATCAGCTTCAGCCCGATCTTCCGCACCCATTTCGGGCGCAGCACCAGCAGCACAAGCAGCGCGATGAACGCGATGTTCAGCACAAATCCGAGCGTCAGCAGCCATGCCATTTTGTCCGCATAGGCTGCGACCGTTCCGCTCCGCAGCAGCAGGAATCCCCCGCCGAACAGCACCAGCACCGCTTTATACGCAATCGTAATCAGCATCATGATCAATGTCGAATAGCCGTATCGGATGCCGTCTTTTTTCATATAGTACATCTGCATCGGCTGCCCGCCGGACGCGGACGGCGTGATATCGCAGAAGAAAAAACCGATGAACGAGTATTTCAGGCAGCGGAGAAAGGACGTTTTTTTATCCAGCTTCCGCAGCATATAATGGATCACGGAAGACTCGCCCGCCACATGGAGAAAGACCAGTCCCGCGCCCGCTGCGATCCAGAACGGATTCGCCGCTTTCAGGTCGGAGAGGATCTCCGGAAGCTCCTGCCCCGAAAAAATCAGCCGGAAGGTCAGCCCGAGGATCAGCGCAACAAACAGCACATTCAGCACGTATTTCAGTGTTTTTTTCTCCATGCAGGCTCCCCTTTCCGAAATCGTCGGCACGCAGAACCGCGCCGCATCTTATTATAACTTGAAATGCCGGCTTTGTCAATGACTTCATAAAAATATAAGGAAAATCGCGTGAAAAAGTGTCCGGTTCGTGAAAGATTGTGACGCGGAACTGAGAATTAGCATTCTCACCTTGACAGTGCTAATTTTTGGATGTATAATAGCATCAGAGCAAGGGAAGAATACCGGAAAGCGGGGTTCATCCCCGATGCTCCAAAGAATCTGTTTCAAATTATCGGAAGGAGTTTTGCGTTATGTTCGTACCGAGTGTATTTAGAAGAAATGTGTTTGATGACTTTTTTGAGTATCCGTTCAACGGCGGGCGGAATGCCGCACAGCTGATGAAAACGGATGTACTCGAATCCGATCAGGATTACAGCCTGCTCATCGACCTTCCCGGCATCGAGAAGGAAAATGTGACCGCCGAACTGAAGGACGGCTATCTCAATATCACTGCAACGACTGCACAGCAGAACGATCAGCAGGACGACAACGGCAGATATCTGCGCCGCGAGCGCTTCTCCGGATCGTATTCCAGAAGCTTCTATGTCGGCGAGACCGTCACGGAAAACGATATCAAGGCGAAATTCGAGAACGGTGTGCTCAAGCTGACGATCCCCAAAAAGGAGCCGCAGCCGGAAGCCGAAACCAAGCGGTTGATCCAGATCGAGGGATGATAAAGGAATCCCATAATGAAAAAGCAGCAGGTGTTTTGTTCGCACCTGCTGCTTTTTTTGTGATAGAAAACCGTTACGCCTCTGCGCCTTCATCGGTGAGCAGTCTGCGCACCTGCGGGATCTTGAACAGAATCACCGTGACGATGATCGTCAGGATGATCTCCGGCACCATGTACGCCGCATTGTACACAAGGCTGTATACATATTTATTGTCCGCAACAAAATCCAGATCGTCCCAGATCTTGCCCGTCGATGCGAACACGTAAACACCGCTGATAAAGTGGCAGAGGAACCGCAGCGTCAGCGCAATGACAATGCCCGTGATCCAGCCGCCGAGTCCCTTTTTGCGCGCAAATCCTGCTAAACCGAGCACGGTGTATGCAAGGAAATAATCGAACACAATGCAGGCGATCAGCATGCCGACGGTCAGTCCCCAGCCGAACAAGCCGTCCTTGATCGTGCCCTGCGCAAACTGGAACACCGCGAACAGGAATGACACGCCCAAGCCCTTTGCAACGCCGTATTTGATGCTGAAAATACAGATCGGCAGCATCGAAACAAGCGTAATGGAGCCGCCGAACGGCAGCAGCTTCTGGAACGGCGTGATCAGGCTCAGCACGATCGCCAGCGCAAGCATCATCGCGCCCTCTACGAGCATTTTGGTCTTGCTGTTTTTCATGAAAATCAGTCCCTTTCATTTTTTTGGATTCCGCATCCGCAAAAGGGCATAAAAAGTCCCCGCACAAACGCGGCGGGGCGGCATACTGATCCTGCGATCCCTACGGCGGCATTACCCGCATCAGGTTTCAGGTCGGCGCGTACCGCGCGCCCTCTCAGCCTGTCGCACAAGCTCCCCTGCATCAGCATGCATATTATAGCACATCCGCAAATATTTGTCAATAAGCCAAGCGCCGATTTTCCGCGTCAGCACGAGCCGTCCGGCTGTTTCTGCAGCGCCCAGAACGCGACCGCACTCGCTGCGGCGACATTCAGCGAATCGACGCCGTGCGACATCGGGATGCGGACGGTGTGATCGCAGGCAGAGATCGTCGCATCAGACAAGCCCTCGCCCTCTGTGCCGAGCACGACTGCCAGCTTCTCCGCAGAACCGAGCCGAGGATCTGCAATGCTGACCGAATCATCCCGCAGCGCCATTGCTGCCGTTACGAATCCGCGCTCCCGCAGCATCGTGACCGCCTGCGCTGCATCCGGCGCATCCGGCAGATACCCCCACGGCACCTGAAAGACCGTTCCCATGCTGACGCGCGCAGAACGCCGGTAAAGCGGATCGGTGCAGCCCGATGTCAGCAGCACCGCATCCATGCCGAGCGCTGCCGCAGAGCGGAAGATCGCGCCGAGATTTGTCGGGTTCATGACGTTTTCCAGCACGGCGATCCGGTGCGCATTTGCAGTCAGATCCGGCGAATATGCTGCCGGATGACGCCGCATTGCACACAATACGCCCCGCGTCAGATGCACGCCGCTCACCGAGTTCATGACCGCCGGCTCCGCAAGATAAACCGGAACATCCGGAAACTGCGAAAGGATCTGTTCGGTCTGCGCCGAAAGCTGCGTGATGTCGATCAGAAAGGAAAGCGGCTGATATCCCCCGCTGACTGCGCGTTCGATGACATTCGGGCTCTCCGCAAGAAAAATCCCCTGCTCCGGCTCAAAATAATGATAAAGCTGCGTTTCCGAGCAGGCAAGATAATCCTGCCACGGGGATTCTGACAGCGCGGTGATCTGTTTCCGGTTCTGCATTTCGTTGCTCCTCTCCCGTTTGATAGGTCTATTATACCATGAAACCGCTGATTTTGCAATCGGATCGCATGCGGGATCATGACAATGCAGAAATGCCGATCGCTTATACAGTGGGGATGATTGAATACTTGACTTTACGCGCGGATACTGCTATAATAAATGTGTATGGGTATCAGCAGTCAGGAGGCGATAAAATGTCCGCATTATCCACCGAAGCACTCTGCGAAGAACTGTTCACGCAGGCAATGCAGTCGGACGGCAGCGATTTCACGATCACAAAAGTCATCGGCATCGCTGTCACCTTCCGGAATCAGAATGATACGCCGCTGCCCGTCAAACAGCTCAGCCCCGAACTCGAAATCAATGCGGCGGCTGTCCGCGGACTCGGCGAACGGTTCCCGTCGCTGAATATCAGCTACCCCGCTGCCGTACTCTCCGAGGAAAAAACCGAGGAGCACGACGGCAAGTACAACATCATGACGAAAACGCGTACCGATGCCGTGATTCAGGTTCCCGCATCGTTCTCCGAATCGCACTGCGGCATTTCCTTTCAGAAGATCTTGCAGTCTGACTGGAAACAGCAGCTCGCCGAGCTCACCGCACAGATCGCAAAGCGTCTGCGGAAGCATGAGATGAAAACCGCAAGACTGTTCGGGAAGGATCCGGCTGCCGGCGCGGTCACGTTCCGCGTGACGGCGGAAACGGTCGAATCCGAGATCTGGGCGGTCACGCTGGAAAGCTGCGGGTTCTATCCGCTGCAATGGGAGGGCGAGGTCTGCGGCATGGCAAAGCTCCTGTCGGATCAGCTGCCCGAACCGCTCGCGCCAGACTGCAAAGAGATCCTTGCCGTGAAAGCAAAGCGTCTGCCAGAACAGCAGGCTTACGCCGTCACGGTGTACTATTCTATGAAACAGGACTGAACATATGCAAACTTTTGTGACGCACTCCCCTGCGGAAACGCACGCGCTTGCGAAGAAAATCGGCGCGGCGCTCCGCCCCGGCACCTGCATCGCCTTTTTCGGCGGGCTCGGCGCCGGCAAAACGACCTTTACCAGAGGGCTCGCGGAAGGGCTCGGTCTGCCCGATATCGTCAGCTCGCCGACCTTCGCGCTTGTCAATGAATACCATGCGCCGGACTGTATTTCGGTGTACCATTTCGATATGTATCGCGTCAACTCCCCCGAAGCACTCGAAACGACCGGCTTCTGGGACTATCCGCTCGAAGATGCGGTCTTTGTGATCGAATGGGCGGAGAATATCGCGGAAGAACTGCCGGAACCGCTGCTTAAAATCACGATCAGCGGCAGCGGCGATCAGCCGCGGGAGATCACACTGGAAGGAGATGAGCTGCTTGATGCTTTTGGCGATTGACACCTCGGGCAAAACCGCTTCCTGCGCGCTCGCGGAAAACGGGACGCTGCTCGGTTACCGGATGCTCTATACCCAGCGGGCACATTCGCAGATCCTGCTTCCGATGACAAAGCAATTGCTCGCAGATACGGGACATTCCGTGCAAGATGTGGACGTTTTTGCGGTCGCGGACGGTCCGGGCTCGTATACCGGTCTGCGCATCGGCATTTCTGCGGTGCAGGCGCTGGCATTTGCCGGAGAAAAACAATGCGTCGGCGTTTCCACGCTGGAAGGGCTCGCGTGGAATCTCTGCGGCAGGACAGGCATCCTCTGCGCATGCCTCGCCGCGCGCAAAAATCTCTGCTACTGCGCATTTTTTGAGAGCAGCGGCGGGGAGATCACACGCCTGACCGAAGACTGCATCCTCGAAGCCGGCGATATCGCCGCACAGATCGAACATTACAATGAACCCGTCATGGTCATCGGGGACGGCGCCGCGATCCTGCGGCAGAGCTATGAGGGCTTCCTCGATGCGCCGATGCACCTACGCGACCAGTCCGCCTGCGGCATCGCAATGGCGGCTATGCACAAAACGCCCGTTTCACCCGATCAGCTCGCTGTCAGCTATTTGCAGCAGGTCAAGATCGGATAACAGAAAAATTCAGGAGGTACATGAATTATGATCGCAATTGGAAGTGACCACGCAGCAGCAGATCTGCGCAAAATCGTCAAGGAATATCTCGAAGATCAGGAAATGCCGTACATCGACTGCGGCACCGATGAGGCACCGAGCGACTATCCCGTGATCGCAAAGGCAGTCTGTGAAAAGATCCAGAACGGGGAAGCTGACACGGGCATTCTGCTCTGCGGCACCGGCATCGGCATGTGCATGACCGCAAACAAGATGAAGGGCATCCGCGCGGCGGTCTGCTCGGAGACTTACAGCGCAAAATTCACCCGCCTGCACAATGATGCGAATGTGCTCTGCATGGGCGCGCGCGTCGTCGGCAGCGGCCTTGCAAAGGAGATCCTCGATGCATTCCTGTTCACCGAGTTCGAGGGCGGCAGACATCAGCGCCGCATTGACATGGTCATGGAGCTGGAGAAATAAGGGATCTGCGATGCATTTATAATGGGGCGCTCGCACGATTCGCTATGCGTTTGCAGGCAAACGCACCCAAACCCCGCCAAAGGGACAGATGTCCCTTAAGAATCCCATTTTAAGAGGAGAAACGTGATGCCACGAATTAACTGCCCGGTGCAGCGCTGACAGCAGCTGTATCGGGACATGATTCCGCTGTCAGACTGCACCTTTCATCGCATGCAAAATATTGTTGAAAAGGAGCAGTTATGATGAACAAACAAGAATTGATTGAAAGCTGGCGCGCAGAGGAGCGTCAGGCACAGATGCACGGCTGGGATTTTTCGCACCTCGCAGGACGCATGGAATCCGGCGACGATGCGCTCCCGTGGGATCTCAAAACGATCCTGCGGCGGTATCTGCAACCGGATGACCGGCTGCTGGACATGGACACCGGCGGCGGCGAATTTCTGCTGTCGATCGGGCATCCCCACGAAAACACGGCTGCAACCGAGGGCTGGGCGCCGAACATTGCGCTTTGCAGAGAGCGTCTGCTGCCGCTGGGCATCGACTTCCGCCCCATGCCGGACGCAGCCGCGGTGCCGTTTGATGACGCGCAGTTCGATGTGATCCTCAACCGGCACGGCAGCTACGATATCCGCGAATTAAAGCGCGTCCTGAAACCGCACGGCGTGTTTATCACGCAGCAGGTCGGGCGGGACAATGACCGCGAGCTTGTGAATCTTCTGCTGCCCGGTGTGCCGGTTCCGTTTCCGGAGATTACGCTGAAAGAACAGGCGGAAAGGTTCCGTCAGGCTGGCTTTACGATCCGGGAGCAGAACGAGGTGTATCTGCCGATCCGCTTTTCCGATGTCGGCGCGCTGGTCTGGTTTGCAAAGGTGATCGAATGGGAGTTCCCTGATTTTTCCGTTGACCGCTGCACCGAACAACTCCTGAATGCGGAACAGATCTGCCGCGAACAGGGTTATCTGGAAGGACGCATTCACCGGTTTTATCTGGTCGCGTCGGCATCAGGAATCCGCAGCAGCAATCTATAAAATAGGATACAAAATCGCATCCTGACTGCGGTCGGATGCATCATTCAAATAAAAATAAAGAGAAAATGCAAATTTCGGTTAATCGGCTCCGGAACGGGGCTGATGATAAATCATTTTTTGAAAGAGGTTATAAACATGAAAGAGAAAAAAACGACGGCACTGCTGACAGCAGCGATGCTGAGCATCAGTGCGCTCTCGTTCCCCGCAGGCTCCACTGCCGCGGCGGGTACCGAGATCAAGGCGGAGTTTGAAAGCGGTACGCTGACAGACTGCGAAAACCGTGAGCCGATCACATGGGAGAAGATCGACGAGGACGGCTTCGGCAATGTCTGCGACATGACCGGCTGGTCGGGCGACAGCTATGTCTACATCGACCGCAAGGATGCCGCTGCGACCGTCACGGTCAATGCGCCGCGCGATGACTACTATGCGCTCAACATCTGCTATATCCAGTGCTTCGGCACACCGGATAACCCGAACAAAACGCAGTATCTGCTCGTCAACGGCGAATCGCAGGGCGAGGTCATGTTCCCGTTCAACTCCGGCAAGGGCTGGCAGGAGCTCCCCGCAGGCTATGTGCATCTCAACAAGGGCGAGAATACCATTACGATCAAAAGCTACTGGGGCTACACCTTCCTCGATTATGTGAAGCTGACCGATGCTCCTGCCTATCTGACGAGCTTTTCGCCGGACGAGGCGCCGTGCAATCCGGACGCAAGCCCCGAAGCCCGCAAGCTCTATGCCTATCTGCGGAGCGTCTACAGCAAGCATATCCTCTCCGGTCAGCAGGAATACTGCGGCTCGCACAACTATAATAAAAATGCGCTCGAATCGCAGGGCAAGCCGATCGACTATCTCGTGGACAACGAGGCGGAATTTGAATATATCCAGAAAACGACCGGCAAGCAGCCCGCGATCCGCGGCATCGACTTCCTGTTCTATAACACGACAAAGGCTTACGAGGATGATGCGCCGGAGCGCGTCATTGCGTGGTACAAGGACAAGGGCGGCATCCCGACCGTGACATTCCACTGGAATGTGCCGACCGAAAAAGGCAGCAGTGAAGTCGCGTTCTATGTCGAAAGCACGGGCAATACGCCCTATACCAATTTCAGCGCTGCAAATGCGGTCAAGGAAGGCACATGGGAGCACGAGAAGATCGACGCCGACCTCGAAAATCTCGCAAAGCAGCTCGGCAAGGCACGCGATGCCGGCGTTCCGATCCTGTTCCGTCCGCTGCATGAGGCAGAGGGCGCATGGTTCTGGTGGGGCGCGGACGGCCCCGAAGCCTGCAAAAAGCTCTACCGCTACATGTGGGATCAGCTGACGAATAAGTATAAGCTGAACAATCTGCTCTGGATCTGGACCGGTTCGACCTCGGCAAACGCTATGAACTGGTATCCGGGCGACGAATACGTCGATTTCCAGGGCATTGACAAGTATAACGCAATCAACAACAGCGAGCCGAATCCGAGTGCGATCTCTGCGTCGTTCTACTCTATGGTCGGGCAGACCGAAGGCAGAAAAATGGTCGTCATGAGCGAAAATGATACCATTCCCTCGCTCGACAATCTCCTGAAAGACAAAGCTGCATGGCTCTACTTCTGCCCGTGGTATCAGCGCTATCTCACCGAGCTGACCACTGCTTCGGAACTGAAAAAGATCTACACGAGCGACTACTGCATCACGCTGGATGAGCTGCCGGACTGGGATACCTATGAACCGGAAACCGCGCCGTCCACGACAAAGCCTGCCGTGACGACAAAGCCTGCCGATACGACCAAAACCGTCACCACAACGACCGCGGCAGTCACGACAGCAGCGCCGGTCTCCACGACAACGCCTGCCACAACACCCGCAAAGGGCGATATACTGGAGCCGACCTTGCTCGGCGATGCCGATTGCAGCGGCACGGTCGATGTCTCCGATGCCGTGCTCATCGCGCGCTTCGTGACCGAGGACAAGACTGCTTCGATCTCCGAGCAGGGACTCGCCAATGCGGACTGCGACAGCACCTACGGCGTCACGCCCGACGATATCACCAGAGTGCTGCTCTATATCGCAAGACAGCTCTCCAAAGACGAGTTCCAGTCGAAACGGTGAAAATCACCAAAAAATATGCCGAAAGCCGCCGATGATTCTACCGGCGGCTTTCCGTCAGCTCTTGACAAAACCGCGAAAATTTTGTATAATGAAAAAGCCGCATGCTGGACGGTTGAAGTCGTACTATGCCCGTTTCCGGACAGAGCACGCACCGTTCGCAGCGAGATTATGGAAAAGGCAGGTGCCAAAAAACCATGTATGCAGTCATTTTGACAGGCGGTAAGCAGCTGAAAGTCGAGGAAGGCAGCGTTGTTCGCGTTGAGAAGCTCGCAGCAGCAGAGGGCGATACCGTCACCTTCGATCAGGTCGCAGCAATCGGCGACGAGAGCGGTCTGACCATCGGCGCACCGACTGTTGCAGGCGCTTCCGTCAAGGCAACGGTCCTCGCAAACGGCAAGGGCAAGAAGATCCGCGTCTTCACCTACAAGCCGAAGTGCGGTCAGAAGCGCGCAATCGGTCACAGACAGCCGTTCACGCAGATCCGCATCGAATCCATCAGCAAATAAGCACGGGCTATGCTGAACGCGCATTTTGTGCGAAAGGACGGGCTCCTCACGGAATGCACCGTCTCCGGTCATGACACCTATACAGAGGATACCGGTTATTCGGTGCTCTGTGCGGCAGTTTCCTCTGCCGTGCAGCTGACCTCTGCACTGCTCTGCGACTGCTTCGGCGCGCCGGAGCAATGCGTGCAGGTGCATGCCGCAAAAAACGCACAGAATCAGATCCGGATACGGCTTTCTGAGCCGGATCCCGTGCATTCCAACATTCTCAATGGGCTGCTGCTGCATTTTCAGGCGCTCGCTGAAGACGCCGAAGGCAATTTCCGCGTCACTGTCACAGAACGCTGAAATGTACGCAGTATAATCTGAAAACGGAGGTGTATCTCAATGATCCGTATTAGCATGCAGTTCTTCGCTCACAAGAAGGGCGTTGGTTCTACAAAGAACGGCCGTGATTCCGAGGCAAAGCGCCTTGGCGTCAAGCGCGGCGACGGTCAGTATGTGCTGGCCGGCAACATCATCGTGCGTCAGCGCGGTACCCACATCCACCCGGGCAACAATGTCGGCAAGGGTTCGGATGATACCCTGTTTGCAACGATCGACGGTCAGGTTCGCTTCGAGCGTTACGGCCGTGACCGTAAGCGCGTCAGCGTCTACGCTGTCGAGCAGTAAGAAAATGCACGGTACCGTGCCGGAAAAATCCGGTGCGGTGCCGCTTATGCGATAACCGCATAGTCCCCTTGCTGTTCCGGCAGGGGGATTTCTTATGAGGTGAGTTTATGTCTATGTTCGTGGATCAGGCGAAAATCCGTATCGAAGCCGGCAACGGCGGCGACGGCTGCGTCAGCTTTCACAGAGAGAAATATGTCGCGGCGGGCGGTCCGGACGGCGGCGACGGCGGCAAGGGCGGCAATATCGTCTTTGTTGCCGACGATCACATGACGTCCTTGATCTCCTTCCGCTATAAGCGGAAATATGTTGCAGAAAACGGACAGAACGGCGCTGCAAAGCGCTGTACCGGTAAAAGTGCGCCTGACCTTGTCATCAAGGTGCCGCGCGGTACCGTGATCCGGGAGGCTGAGAGCGGCAGAGTCATGGCGGATATCTCCGGCGATGAGGCTGTCATTCTCGCGAAAGGCGGCAGAGGCGGCAAGGGCAATCAGCACTTTGCGACCTCGACCAGACAAGTCCCCCGCTTCGCAAAGCCCGGCTATGACGGCGAAAAATTCGATGTCGTGCTTGAGCTCAAGCTGCTCGCTGACGTCGGACTGGTCGGATTCCCGAACGTGGGCAAATCCACTCTGATCTCTGTCGTATCTGCTGCAAAACCGAAAATCGCAAACTATCACTTCACGACGCTGGAGCCTGTGCTCGGTGTTGTCCGGCTCGATGACGAGCGCTCGTTCGTCATGGCGGATATCCCCGGTCTGATCGAGGGCGCAGCGGACGGCGCAGGACTCGGACATGCCTTTCTGCGGCATGTGGAGCGATGCAGACTGATCGTGCATGTGATCGACGTTTCCGGCAGCGAGGCGCGCGATCCGATCGAGGATTTTGAAAAGATCAATCTGGAGCTTTCCAATTTCTCCGAGGAGCTGAGCCGCTGCCCGCAGATCGTTGCGGCAAATAAGGCGGATCTTGCGGATGAATCGCAGATCGAGCGTCTGCACGGCTATATCTCCGAAAAGGGACTGCCGTTCTATGTCATCTCTGCGGCGGCTGCACAGGGCACAAAACCGCTGCTCGATGAGATCGCGAAAACGCTCGCAACACTCCCCCCTGTCAAGCGCTTTGAACCGGAGGCAATCCCCGAAAAAGCGCCGGAGGAGGTCAAAAAGTTTACAGTTGAGATCGACAGCGACGGGATCTATCAGGTCGATGCGCCGTTCATGGAACCGATCATGCGCACGATCAATCCCGACGACTGGTCTTCGCTCCAGTACTTTGAGCGCGTGCTCCGCAGCAGCGGCATCATCGACAAGCTGGAGCAGATGGGTGCGAAGGAGGGCGTGACCGTTTCGATCAACGGTTTCGAGTTCGATTATGTCGATTGAGTTCCTTCAGACACAGATCCCGCTGACAGAGGACGATGCAAAGCAGTACAGTCCCCTGACGCTCGCCTTTCTCGGCGACAGCGTCTATGAGGTCATGGTGCGCGAAATGCTCCTGCGCGAGGCGAACCGTCCCGCAAGAGAGCTGCATCAGCAGGCGGTCGCACATGTCCGCGCGGCGTATCAGGCAGAAGCCGCCGGCAGGATCGCTGATATGCTGACCGAAACAGAAGCGGATATTCTCCGCCGCGGCAGAAATGCAAGCGGCATCAGTGTGCCGAAGCATGCCACGCCGGCGGATTACCGGAAAGCAACAGGCTTTGAATGCCTGTTCGGATATTTATTTCTTTGCGGACAGACCGACAGACTCCGCGAGCTGTTCGCGGTCATCTGGCAGGAAAGTCAGCAAAATCAGAATTTTTCAGAATAGGAGGCGTTCTGTATGTCCGGACATTCCAAATGGAATAACATCAAACGGAAAAAAGAAGCTACTGACGCCGTCAAGGCGAAGATCTTTACAAAGATCGGCCGTGAGATGATGGTCGTCATCAAAGAGGGCGGTCCCGATCCCAACAACAACAGCAAGCTGCGCGATCTGATCGCAAAGGCGAAGGCGAACAATGTGCCGAATGACAACATCGACCGCCTGATCAAAAAGGCTGCCGGCGACAGCGATAAGAACAACTATGAGGCACTCACCTACGAGGGCTACGGTCCGAACGGTGTTGCTGTCATCGTCGAGTGCCTGACCGATAACAAGAACCGTACAGCAGGCAATATCCGCCACTACTTCGATAAGTTCGGCGGCAACCTCGGCACGACCGGCTGCGTGTCCTATCTGTTCTCCGAAAAAGGCATCATCGTCATTGAGCATGAGGGTGAGCTTGAGGAGGACACTGTGCTCGAAGACGTCATGGAGCTCGGCGGCGACGATATGACCTACTCCGAGGACAGCATCGAGATCGTCTGCGATCCGGCTATGGTCAGCGAGCTCCGCGAGGGGCTGACTGCAAAGGGCTATCTGGTCGCTTCCGCAGAGGCGGAGGAAGTTCCGAGCACCTATGTCACCCTGACCGAGGAGGAATCGCTCCGCAAAATGGGGCTGCTCCTTGAGCATCTTGAGGATGACGACGATGTGCAGAACGTCTGGCATAACTGGGATATGCCGGAAGAAGACTGATACACCATTTCAGCGCAAAACAAAGCGGTTAAGAGGCAATATCCTCTTAACCGCTTCTTTTTGTTATGCTTTGCGCTGATCGCCGAAATAAAACACCGTCAGCAAGCCCGGTCCGCAGTGCGCGCCGATGATGACGCCGAGCTGGTAGATATCCACGCCGCCGAGCGTCGGATAAGCATCCAGCAGCTCATTGCGCAGCCAGTTCGCATCTGCCTCGCAGTCCGCATGATTGATGATGATGTGCTGCCCGGAAGGCGCCGTCATGTCGCGCTTGACGCCGTCCAGCAATGCCTGCATCGCCGCGCGTCTGCCGCGTACCTTCGACGAAACCGTCAGCTTGCCGTCGTCCGGTACGTACAAAACCGGCTTGATCGACAGCATCGAACCGATCATCGCAGAGGCGTTCGACACTCTGCCGCCGCGCTTCAGATAGTTCAGATCGTCAACGGTAAAACGGTGCATGATATGGAGTTTATTGCTCTCGATCCAGTTCAGCAATGCCTGAAAACCCATGCCTTCTTCCATGTGGCGCACGGATTCGCGCAGAAGCAGACCGAGTCCGCCCGAAATGCAGCGCGTATCCGGCAGAACAAGCTGCTGATCCGGAAACGCCTGCTGCACGCGCGCCGCCGCACGGTGCGATGCCGCATAGGAGCTGGACATCTCCTTCGACATATCCAGATACAGCACGTCTTTTCCGCGCTCCATCAAGCCGCGAAAAAACTCGTAATAAGTCTCCTCGTTGATCATCGAGGTCGAATACACCACGCCGCGGCGCATTTCCTGATACGCCTGTGCGCGCGATTCCTCGCGGCAGTCGTCCTCAAAGACATCCATGCCGATCGAATACGTATAGCGGATCAGCGGGATCTCGTGATCCTGATAAAAGGTCTCCGGCAGATCGGCAGTCGATGCAGCCGCAATGATATAATCAGCCATGCAAGGCTCCTTTCGTGCGGGTTGATTCGTTCTCCCCCGCCCCCCCTATTATAACATATATCCGCGAAAAGTGCAATGGGAGAGAATGCAAAAAATCTGCTTTTCGCTTCATGGGCGTTATAATGGAGGCGGGCACTGCCCGCTTATAGCATATATCTGCGAAAAGTGCAATGGGAGAGAGGACATAAATTTTACCGTTCTGCTTTATGGGCGCTATCACGGCGGCGGGCACTGCCCGCTGATTCGGCAGTATTCAACAAATCGTGCAAACCGGCAATTTTTTTCCAATCAGTACTTGACAAAACTTCGATTTTGTGATATAATGATAAAGCTGAATCCGAAAGGAGAGGTGTCCGAGCGGTTTAAGGAGCCAGTCTTGAAAACTGGTGATGCAGCAATGCACCGTGGGTTCGAATCCCACCCTCTCCGCCAACAAATCTCCCGGATATCGCATTCACCGACGTTGGAGAAATACCCAAGTGGTGAAGGGGCTCCCCTGCTAAGGGAGTAGGGCTCGAAAGGGTCGCGAGGGTTCAAATCCCTCTTTCTCCGCCAGAAGAAAACGACGCTGTTACGTAAATTTCGCGTAACAGCGTCGTTTTTATTACATCGTGCTTTGAAAAATTTTTCCGTATTTTGAAGCGAATTTCGCTATTTTGAAGCCATTTTCAAGGCTAGTTCACACGAAAGTTCACACGAAAACCGAGGGTTTGCACCCTCTCTACTGTGTGTACGCAGGCATCCGATCGTGTGGATTCAGGCGGATTTTGAGGCTTCATACTCTTTCAAACGGCGGCGATGAGACCGGCATCGGCGGCGCAGTTCACACGAAAGCACACTCTTTCCGTAGAATGTTGCTTTAACTGGCATAATATTGCCCATATTATCACTATACTATATTATAAATGAAGAATAGTGTGCATTACTCCGCTTGCTTTTTCGCGGATATTATGGTATACTAAATGTAGATGCAAATACGCTGAAAGGAGGCAGAATATGGGACAGGAACACGACTGGCAATATGATTTAGATGAATATATCCGTCAGGGCGAGCCTGACCGTTCCGAAAAAAGTGCTGCATGGCAGACCGCGATCGGCTTGCAGGATGTTGACGGCCTCCGGACTTCGGACTATCTGCTCGAAACCGCCAAGGAGCATATTGAGGGCAAAATCGACATTGCCACAGTGCAAAAGCGAATCTACAACTATTACGAACAGCGGGATGTTCGCATGACCTCCGAACAGGATACAAAAGAAGCGGATATTGTTGCTTCCCGTATCGCCGAGCTGCTGGCTGAGAAGACATTTCAGTTTTCGCCGGCAGAGCTGCAATCCATTCATCGCAGATTGTTCACCGGTGTGTTTAAGTCAGCCGGACAATTCAGAACATATAACATCTCAAAGAAAGAATGGGTGCTGAACGGGAAATCTGTTTTCTACGCTGCCTTTGACAGTATCCGCGAGACACTTGATTACGATTTCAGTCAGGAAAAGGAATTTTCCTACGCCAATCTGGATGCTGCGCAGGCAATCAAGCATATCGCAAAGTTCATTTCGGGTATCTGGCAGATTCATCCGTTCTGTGAGGGCAATACCCGCACGACTGCTGTGTTCATGATCAAGTATCTGCAAACTTTCGGATTCAATGTGAGCAATCAGGTTTTCGCCGACAATTCATGGTATTTCCGCAATGCGCTCGTCAGAGCAAACTATAACGATCTGCAAAATGATGTTCATGCTACGACTGCCTTTCTGGAGCAGTTTATGGAGAATCTGCTTACCGGCGCACGGCATGATCTGAAGAACAGATATATGCATATCGACTACTCAGTAACTCTCCAAAGTGCAAAACCGGAGATTTCAAAGTGCAAAAATTGCACTTTGGAGGAATTGGCAATCCTGCGTGAAATATCTACCAATCCATCTATCACGCAGAAAGCACTTGCTGAGGCTATCGGAAAATCGGAGCGAACTGTCAAGTCCCGAACTGTTGAATTGCAAGACAAAGGTCTGCTTCGTCGCAAAAACGGAAAACGAAACGGACTGTGGGAAGTGCTAGTTGAAATATAGGATAAAGCCGTGACGGTGGTTAGGATGATTGTTTCCTGATTACTGTTGCGGCTTTTTGTAATTATGCTTTCGGATGAAAACACGATTTAGCACTGAAAACTGGTTGAATTATTGTCTAAAATATGGTATAATATAAAGAAAACCGTCGAGGAGGGATGAACCGTGTCGCCGGAAGAAAAAACAAGACAAATCATAGATGAAAAGCTCAGACAAGCCGGCTGGGTGATTCAGGATACCAAGCAAATGAATATCTCTGCATCGCTCGGTGTAGCAGTACGGGAATTCCCGACCAGCACCGGCGAGGTTGATTATGCCCTTTTCGTAAACGGTGTACCTGTCGGCGTGATTGAAGCCAAGCGAGAGGAAAAGGGTGAAGATATTACCTCGGTTGAACAGCAGTCTGCCCGCTATGCAAACAGCACACTGAAATGGATCACCGGGAACTACCGGATCCGGTTTGCATACGAATCAACTGGAAGGCTTACGCGGTTTACGGATTACGATGATATCAAGTATCGCTCGCGGGATGTCTTTTCTTTCCACAGACCTGAAACACTACAGCGGCTGATGCAGGAAAAGAATACGATTCGGAACAATCTCAAGCAGCCCATTCCGTTTGATTCGACCGGATTCCGTGCCTGTCAGATTCGTGCGATCGAGAATCTGGACAAGTCTTTTGCAGAAAACAAGTCCCGCGCTTTGATTCAGATGGCTACCGGTGCAGGCAAAACTTTTACCGCAATCACAGCCGCATACCGACTGCTCAAATACGGCAACATGAACCGCATCCTGTTTCTGGTGGATACCAAAAGTCTGGGTGAACAGGCAGAGCGTGAATTTCTTGCCTATATGCCGAATGATGATCCGCGCCCGTTTTCCAGTATTTACGGTGTTCACCGGCTGAAAACCTCGCGGATGCCGCAGGATACGAATATTTATATCAGCACAATTCAGCGGATGTACTCTATCCTCAAAGGAGAAGAACTGGACGAAAGTGCCGAGGAAACGCCCTTTGCAGAGTATACGACCGCAGACAGCAAGGCACCGAAAGAGGTCGTATATAACGCGAAATATCCGCCTGAGTTCTTTGACTGTATCATCGTGGACGAGTGCCACCGTTCCATTTATAATGTATGGAAGCAGGTGCTCGACTATTTCGATTCATTCATTGTCGGGCTAACTGCAACACCGGATAAGCGCACATTTGCGTTTTTTCATCAGAATATCGTCAGCGAGTACCCGCGTGAGCAGGCTATTGTTGACGGCGTCAATGTCGGTGAGGATATCTTCATCATTGAAACGGAGATCGGCAAAAAAGGCGGGCACATCATGAAGCAGATGATCGAAACCCGTGAACGCCTCTCCCGCGCAAGACGCTGGCAGCAGCTGGATGAAGATGTGGATTATGTGCCGTCACAGCTTGACCGTGACATTGTGAACCCGAGTCAGATTCGCACAGTCATCCGTGCATTCAAGGATGCCCTGTTCACACAGCTGTTCCCACAGCGAAAAGAAGTCCCGAAAACGCTGATCTTTGCCAAGACGGACAGCCATGCCGATGACATCATCCAGATTGTGCGCGATGAATTCGGCGAGGGCAATGAATTCTGCCGTAAGATCACCTATCACGCGAAAAATCCGGAAGAAACGCTCAGCGAATTCCGGAATGATTATTACCCGCGCATTGCCGTGACCGTTGACATGATCGCAACCGGCACCGATGTCAAGCCGATCGAGTGTCTGATCTTCATGCGCGATGTCCGCAGCAAGAACTATTTTGAGCAGATGAAAGGCCGCGGCACCCGCACACTGAGCAAGGACGATCTGCAAAAGGTTTCGCCCTCTGCGACCGAAAACAAGGATCACTTTGTCATTGTGGACGCGGTCGGTGTCACGAAATCCAAGAAATGCGATACCCGCGCACTGGAGCGCAAGCCGACTGTCCCCATGAAAGAGCTGATGATGAACGCCGCACTGAATACGACCGACGCGGATATTCTCACATCGCTGGCAAACCGCATCATCCGGCTGAACAGTCAGATGAGCGATGCGGAGCGCAAACAGTTCACGCAGCAGGTCGGTGCATCGGCGAGTCAGGTGGCGCAGAAGCTGCTTGACGCATTCGATCAGGATGCGATTGCAGCAAGGGCAGGTTTTGTCCTCTCGGAAAGCGGCGACGATCCCACGCCGGAGCAGATCGAACAGATGCATCAGGCGCAGGCAGAAATGCTGAAAGAGGCGGTCAAGCCGTTCCACAATCCGGCGGCGCGTGATTTCATCGAAAATGTCCGCCGCTGTCATGAGCAGATCATCGACAATGTGAATCTCGACAGCGTGACATTTGCCGGATTCGACACCGATCAGGAGAAGCACGCGGCGCAGACGATCACCGATTTCCGCGCATTTATTGAGGAACACAAGGACGAAATCCTTGCGCTGCGCATCCTCTACGATCAGCGCTTCCGCGATATGCCGATGGCGATCGGGCAGCTCAAAGCGCTCTATGCAAAGCTGAAAGAACGCCGCATCACGACGGAGCGCCTGTGGGATTGCTATGCGATGCAGCAGCCGGAAAAGGTCAGGCGCGGCACGATGGCGCAGCTCACCGACCTGATCTCGATGATCCGGTTTGAGATGGGCGCGAGCGACCGCCTTGCCCCGTTTGCGGATACGGTCAATCAGAATTTCCAGCAGTGGACGCTGAAACGCAATGCCGGATCAGTGCATTTCACGGCGGAGCAGATGGAATGGCTGCGGCTGATCCGCGACCATATCAGCAGCTCGCTCAGCGTGGAGCCGGAGGATCTGGAGCTCTCTCCCTTTGACCGCATGGGCGGACTCGGGCGCTTCTATGAGGTGTTCGGGGATGATTATGAGAAAATTTTAATGGAAATGAATATTGAGTTGGTGGCGTAAAGGAGGACCGAATGAATAATAATCCAATGCTTGATAACATGGCAAACGCCCTAACCATTCTGTGCGATGCTGTCGATAAAATTGTTGAACGAGTATCTAAATTTGATTATACTAAAATTATTGACTTAATTGACGCTGTTGGTGAATATGCAAGTTATCTAACTGCGATTGATGAATTACACTGGCCTCTTTATGATGTTGAGGATAAACAGTTTCGGCACAAAATAATTGAATTACATAAATCCAACGCTTCATATAATCAGATTAACGACGTAGTTTTTTCCTATATGTCAGATAGTTATATTGAGTCAATGAAACAGAGATGGCTATCAATTACTACAATCAAGCCAGAACGATATCCGATTCTATCACAAGCAATTGAGTTGCATAATTTAGGGTACTATTATGCTTCAACATCATTATTAATGTGTCAATTATATGGTGTATCAGCAGATGTTGTATCTGTCGCTAAACAAAATCAATTATATCTGACAAAAGATGATAAGGAAGCTGTGACAGAGGTCTTTTGCTTTGATGCAAAGTATCTTAATACAGAAAGAGGACAATTAATGCAGATGCTTTTTATAAGTGAAATGAATACCGGAGCATGGTATAGTTTTGCCAAATATATCAAAGAAGTGATCTTAGATTCCTCATCTGATACTTCACTTTGGACTTCACAACCATTACGTAATAAGATTTGCCATGGAGATCAACTGAACTTTGGATCCAAAGAACATTCGCTAAAAGCCATTCTAACAATAGATTTACTAATTAAGTTATCTGACGAATTAAGAATATATGCTCAGCAAAAGAATGAGGAAAATGGAGATGCATGATTCTAGTAACATAATATATGAACTCGGTGACTTACTATCTTATGAGCAGCCGACCGCCTATATCGTAGAATCGACGAAATATGATGACAAATATAAAATCCCCGTCTTAACTGCCGGAAAAACGTTCATTCTCGGTTATACAGACGAAACAACCGGAATCTATGACAATTTACCGGTTATCATTTTCGATGATTTTACAACTGCAAGTCAGTATGTGAATTTCAAATTCAAGGTAAAATCTTCTGCAATGAAGATATTGATACCCAATACAGAACTTGTAAATCCGAAGTACATTTATTATAGAATGCAGATCATTCAGTTTGATAGCAGTACACACAAGCGATATTGGATTCAGCAGTATTCAAAGATCAAAGTCGCTGTCCCGCCGCTGAAAGAACAAGCGCGCATTGTGGCGCGGATTGAGGAGCTGTTTTCGCAGCTTGAAAGCGGCGTGGAAACGCTCAAACAAACCAAAGCGCAGCTTGCGGTGTATCGGCAGGCGGTGCTGAAAGAGGCGTTTGCTCATATTGAGAAGAAAGCCCCTATTCGAGATTTGACAACGCTTGTTACAAGCGGTTCTCGCGGTTGGGCGCAGTATTACAGCGACAGAGGCGCATTGTTTATACGCATCGGCAATCTGACACGAACAGGTATTGAAATCAACTTTGACGATATACAGAATGTCTTTCTGCCGGATAGAGCGGAAGGTTTGCGCTCGCGGTTGCAGCCAAATGATGTTTTGATTTCTATTACTGCTGATTTGGGAAGCATCGGTCTTGTTCCTGAAACAATTCCAGAAGCATATATCAATCAGCATATTGCCGTTGTTCGTTTTCAGAACTCAAATCAGGGAAAGTTTATGGCTTACTATCTTCGCAGCGATTGGGGACAGAAAGACTTGTTGAAGAATAAGCGCGGAGCAGGAAAAATGGGGCTTGGATTGGATGATATCAGAGATACACCTGTTCCTGTGGTATCAGATGATGAAGCAGCAGAAGTATTAGCAGAGATCGAATCCCGTTTATCCGTCTGCGACCAAATCGAACAAACCGTAGATGCCGCCTTGCAGCAGGCAGAAGCCCTGCGGCAGAGCATTCTCAAAAAGGCTTTTGAGGGAGGATTGTGATTATGAAAGAAAAAAGAGAGTACAAAGAATGCTATGTAGCTATTATTGATTTACTTGGCTTCAAAAACTCAATTATGCATAAGAACTGTGAAGAAATTGCACAGTGTTATGATGAAATCCATCAAAAGGTTACAGTTACTGTAAATACTACAGGAAAAGCATTAGTGCCTAGTGAAAAGATACATATGAAAGTCATGTCAGATACAGTGTGCTTTTTTGTAGAATGCTCAGAGACCAATTCATTAGCAGGATTGCTTGCATTTTGTTCATATTTTCAAGTAAGAATGTTGCAACTTCTCACTCCAGTATTATCAAGAGGCGCGGTTGTAAAAGGAAAACTATATTGTGAAGATGATGTTTTCTTTGGTGAGGGAATTGTAAATGCATATTTACTTGAAGAAAATGTTGCTAAATATCCAAGAGTAATAATGACCAAGGAAGTATTAGATGGTGCAATCACGAACTGCGATGAAAATGGAAAGTATTATCTAGAAACTCATACCTTCGAGGATACGGATTTGTTCTACTGTGTTGACTCTTTATTGTTATTCTATGGAGTATATCATGAAAAAAACGAGTGGAAAACATTTGCTCGGTATGTTAAAAAAGTAATAGAATCGGAAACGAATCCTTCAATCCGGGAGAAATATATATATATCTATAAAAACTTTCCAAGAATTAGTAAACGACATATTGAACTTATCGCGGAGGAATAATAATGTCAGAACAAACCGCAAGCATCATATCAAAGGTCTGGGGAATGTGCAATCCGCTGCGCGATGACGGCGTATCCTACGGCGACTATCTCGAACAGCTTACCTACCTGATCTTCCTCAAAATGTCCGATGAATATTCCAAGCCGCCCTACAAAAAGCAAACCGGCATTCCGGCGGGCTTCGGCTGGGCAGACCTCTGCGGACTCAAAGGCGCGGCATTGGAGACGCAGTACAAGAAAACGCTGGAGGAGCTTGCAAAACAGAGCGGCATCCTCGGCAAAATCTTCGCAGGCGCGACCAATAAGATCCGGAACGCCGCGATCTTCTACCGCATCGTGCAGATGATCGACAAGGAGAAATGGGTTGCCATGTCCTCGGATGTCAAAGGCGAGATCTATGAGGGACTGCTCCAGAAAAACGCAGAGGACATCAAAAGCGGCGCAGGACAGTACTTCACGCCCCGCCCGCTGATCCGCGCAATGGTGCGGTGTATGCGTCCGGAACCGATGAAAACCATCGCGGATCCGTGCTGCGGCAGCGGCGGCTTTTTCCTCGCCGCGCAGTCGTTCATTGCGCAGAATTATACGCTTGACCGCGATCAGAAAACCTTTATGAAAAACGAGACATTCTTCGGCAATGAGCTTGTCCCGACGACCTATAAGCTCTGTCTGATGAATCTGTATCTGCATAATATCGGTGATATTTACGGCACGATTCCGGTCACGCTCGGCGATGCGCTGCTCACGGACAGCGGTGTGCGCGTGGACTATGTGCTGACGAATCCCCCTTTCGGGAAGAAATCCTCAATCACCTTTACCAATGAGGAGGGCGAGCAGGAGGACGAGGATCTCGTCTATAACCGGCAGGATTTCTGGACAACGACCTCGAATAAGCAGCTCAATTTCGTTCAGCATATCAACACGATCCTGAAAGCGACCGGAAAGGCTGCGGTCGTTGTGCCGGATAATGTGCTGTTTGAGGGCGGCGCCGGTGAAACCGTCCGCAAGAAACTGCTGCAAACCTGCGATCTGCATACGATTCTCCGCCTGCCGACCGGCATTTTCTATAAGCCGGGTGTCAAGGCGAATGTCATCTTTTATGATAAGCGTCCTGCGAGCGCCGAAATGCAGACCAAAGAGGTCTGGATCTATGATTTCCGCACGAATATTCACTTCACGCTGAAAAAGAATCCGATGACCGACAGCGATCTCGATGATTTTGTGTCATGCTATCAGCCGGAGAACCGGCATAACCGCACGGAAACATGGTCGGAGGAGAATCCGGAGGGACGCTGGCGGAAATTCTCGGTTGAAGATATTCTCGCCCGTGATAAGACCAGTCTTGATATCTTCTGGATCAAGGACAAGTCACTTGCCGACCTCGATCATCTGCCGGAACCGGATGTGCTCGCGGACAGCATCATTGAGAATTTGCAGAGCGCGCTGGAGAGCTTTGAGGAGTTGAAGGCGCAGTTGAAATAAGATTGGAGGAGTGTTCATGCCGCAGATTGAAGACATCATCTTTCGTAATTACAAATCTTTTAGAAATGGAGATTGCAAAATTGCTCTCAAACGAATGAATATATTGATTGGGAGAAACAACTGCGGAAAGTCAAGCTGTATTGATGTGATTGAAGCAATGACTGACTACCCACTTTTTCAAAATCGACAAGCAGACATTTTTTGCAATATTCATCTTGAAAAAGAGGAGACAATAGATAAACAACAGCAAAATGGCATTTTAACCATTACGTCATATGTACCGAATTTGCCATCATTATTATTCAGAATAGATAATTCAAGAAAAGATTGTCTTGATGCAGTCCCTGCTGGAGATAGCTGGAAAACCATTAATCTAACAACGCAGAATATGTCTGATCCAGATATGGCAAATAAACTTGTTGTCAATATTAATCATTATTATCACAGGTTTAAATGTCTTCGCTTAAATGCTGAGCGTGATATTGTACCAGAAGTTGTACCAAAAGAATCCAACTCATCGCTTGAAATGACTGTCAATGGGGCGGGTGCAACCAATTTAATAAACCGTATTCTTAATAACGACGAATACGATGAAAACCTCATTCAGCATTCACTTTTGGAAGCATTAAATGCCATTATGTATCCTGAATCCATATTCACAGGTATTACTATCCAAAGAGTTGACAATGAAAAATGGGAAGTTTTTCTTTACGAAGATGGTGTCCGATACCCCTTATCAAAAACCGGAAGTGGATTAAAGACCATTATTCTTGTTCTTTTGAATTTGTTAGTAATCCCTGAGCTTCAAAAGAAAGAAGCAGAGCAAAAAGCTAAGACCAACCATACAGATATTCCTGAATCTCCAATTTATTTTTTCGCGTTTGAAGAACTGGAAAATAATCTACACCCCGCATTACAGCGCAGACTATTTAAATACATTGACACATACATTGAAGATCATCCCAACACTTATGTATTTCTCACAACGCATTCTCATGTCCCCATCAATATGTTTGCTGATCAGGAGGATGCTCAGATTCTTCATATTACAAAAGAGAATGGAAAATCTGCTATTCAGATTGTAGATGACTTCATCACCAAAAGCGAAGTGTTGAATGATCTGGATGTCAGAGCTAGCGACTTGCTGCAATCAAACGGCATTATCTGGGTGGAAGGCCCGTCTGACCGCATTTACATCAAACGATGGATAGAGATATGGGGCGGCGGCGATCTGTGTGAAGGCATTGACTATCAGTTCCTGTATTATGGCGGAAGGCTTTTGTCTCATTATTCAGCCGAGGAAGCACAGGCTGAAAATGATTTAATTGGAATTCTCACTACAAACCGAAACTCTGCAATCGTGATTGACAGCGATAAAAGAACCCCATGCTCCAGAATAAACGCAACCAAACAGCGCATTCAAAAGGAGTTTAAAGCCAAGCAGCTATTCTGTTGGATCACTCAAGGGAAAGAAATCGAGAATTATGTTTCAAGTCAAGCAATCAACGCTACCTACAAAAGTCATCTTCCACAATGCGGTTTGAATGAACTATTCCCGCCTTATATTGAAAAGAATGCAACCACAAAAAAGGCATTTGGTAAAGGAAAAGTCTCCTTTGCTTCGGAG
This sequence comes from Clostridiales bacterium Firm_04, assembly GCA_001603005.1. Lineage (GTDB taxonomy): Bacteria > Bacillota > Clostridia > Oscillospirales > Ruminococcaceae > Firm-04. Next base: position 246 of record LVAJ01000027.1, on the reverse strand, counting down.
GTCGTAAAGCATATTACAGCGGAGAATTCAACCCAAGTACGTGAATCTGATTTGAAACAGCGAATTACTGAACTGATAAAGACTATTAGAGGATGGACACCAAAAAAACCGGAACCAGATACAAAATCCGCGCAGACCTGATAAAGATCTGCGCGGATTACTCATAGGTTTATAAATTGTTCCTTCGTATGCGACAAACAATCGACGCCTTGCAGTAAAGAACTAGCCTTGCCGGAATGGCGAGGC
>LVAJ01000026.1 GCA_001603005.1 Clostridiales bacterium Firm_04 | reverse complement strand
ATATCGGGCCTTTATATAATCCTAATGATACTGACATGGTAGTCACCTCTAAATTCTGATTTACAGCAATAAGCTGCCGGAAACAAGTGCACTGAAAGACGCGCATAGCGCTTCCGGAAAGCTTTAGAATAACGGCAGCGGGCACTGCCCGCAAATTCCGATTTATGTTCGTAACAATTATAGCATAACATTGCTGCACTGTCAATAGAAACGCCATAGCACTTCCGACTTGGCATCAGAAATACTATGGCGAAACACTTCTTTATATGCTTCAGGGCATTGTCTTTGTATCACGCGATATGCAGCAGCAGATCAGCTCTGATTCTGTTCTGCAACCAGCTTGTCTGCGCCGTAGATCTTGCGGAGTTTCGGCTTTTCGATCTTGCCGGTGGGATTGCGCGGAACTTCTGCGAAGATGATCTTGCGCGGGCGCTTATAGCGCGGCAGTGCCTCGCAGAACTTGTTCATTTCCTCCTCGGTGCAGGTGCAGTCCTCTTTGAGCGAGATGATCGCGGCTGCGATCTCGCCGAGGCGCTTGTCCGGCAGACCGATCACGGCGACGTCCTTGACCTTGCTGTTCGAGCGGATGAAGTCCTCGATCTGCACCGGATAGAGGTTTTCGCCGCCCGTGATGATGACGTCCTTCTTGCGGTCCACGAGGAACACAAAGCCGTCCTCATCCTCGCGCGCCATGTCGCCGGTGCGGAGCCAGCCGTCGTCGGTGAGCACCTGCTTGGTCGCTTCCTCATCGTGATAATAGCAGGTCATGACACCCGGTCCCTTGACGCAGAGCTCGCCGACCTCGCCGCGCGGGACGATATCGCCGTTCTCGTCGATGATCTTGCTCTCCCAGCCGAAGCCTGCCTTGCCGATCGCGCCGACCTTGTGGATGTTCTCCACGCCGAGATGCAGCGCGCCCGGTCCGATCGACTCGCTGAGACCGTAGTTTGTATCATACTGATGATTCGGGAAATATTTCTTCCAGCGGGTGATCAGGCTCGGCGGAACCGGCTGTGCGCCGATGTGCATGAGCCGCCACTGCGACAGCTCATAGTCGCTGAGCGAGACCTTGCCGCTCTCAATTGCATCGAGAATATCCTGTGCCCACGGCACCAGCAGCCAGACGATCGTGCATTTCTCCGAGGAGACTGCATCGAGGATCACATTCGGGGTGACGCCGCTGAGCAGCACCGCCTTTCCGCCGACCAGAAAGCTGCCGAACCAGTGCATCTTTGCGCCGGTGTGATAGAGCGGCGGGATGCAGAGGAACACATCGTCCTTTGTCTGACCGTGATGCGCCTGCTCGACCTTGCATGCGTGCATCAGGCTCTCATGATTGTGCAGGATCGCCTTCGGGAAGCCGGTCGTGCCGGACGAGAAATAGATCGCGGCATCGTCCTGATCGGTCAGCATAATCGAAGGCGTGGTGCTCGGACAGTTTGCGGTCAGTGTATCGTAGCTTTCCGCAAAGCCGGGGCATCCCTGACCGACATAGAGCAGCATGCGGTCATTGCCGAGGGTATCGACCAGCTCCTCGACTCTGCCGATGAACTCCGGTCCGAACACGAGCACGGAGACATCCGCAAGCCCGACGCAGTATTCGATCTCGCTTGCTGCATAGCGGAAGTTCAGCGGCACGGCAAGTGCGCCGACTTTCAGGATACCGAAATAGATCGGCAGCCACTCGATGCAGTTCATCAGCAGGATCGCGACCTTATCGCCCTTCTTTACGCCGCGCGAGATCAGGAAATGCGCAAAGCGGTTTGCTTTTTCGTTGAAGACCTTCCATGTGATTTCGCGGCGGTAGATATTGGGACGGCGCGGCTCGATCAGCTCGAACTCCTTCCATGTGACACGGCGCGGCTCGATGACCGCCGGATTCAGCTCCACGAGTGCGGTGTCATTGCCGTAAAGCGCGGCATTGCGCTCCAGAATATCAATAATCGGCATTTGTATTACGTCCTTTCGTTCTGAGAATCGGATTCTCCGCAGACAGAGAACCGGAATACTTATATTTTAGCACAAAAAAGCGTTAAAGTCAATAGCATCCTGAAATTTGCGCAGGATCGTCATGCGGACTGCCGGATCGCCGCATTTTCTGCCCGCATCCGCGTCATTTCTGAATTTTTCCGGATTTTTTTCAAAAAAGGTATTCCATTTTTGCGCGATATCTGTTATAATAGTAATAATCGTGTCCGCTTGGACAAGAAAGACAAATACAGGAGATGGAACAAATGAACAAACGATTTCTCTCGTCCGTGATCGCTGCGGTGATGACGGCGGTGATTTTTCTCGGCAATCTTTCGGCAACCCGCGCAGAGGCGCTGCTCTTTACGCCGAATGTGACGATCCAGAGTGAAGCTGCCGTGCTGCTGAATATGGAAGTCGGCGATATCGTCTATGAGAAAAATGCGGATATGAAAAAAATGCCCGGCTCGCTCGTGCAGATCATGACGGCGGTCGTCGTGCTCGAAAACTGCACCGATATCACCAGCGAGAAGATCACCGCAAAAGAGGAGATGTACGACCTCTTTGAAGCGGACGAGTATCCCGAGGATCTCCGCTATGCGCACATCGAAGCGGGCGATACGCTCACCGTTGAGGAGCTGCTCTACGCGATGATGCTGACATCCTCGATCGAAGCAGCCTATATGCTCGCAGACCACTTCGGCAAGGGCAGTCAGGACGCCTTCGCTGAGATGATGAACGCAAAAGCCGAGGAGCTCGGCATGACAAACACGCGCTATATCAACGGCACCGGTCTTTACAGCGCGCGGCAGCTGACCACGGCGCGCGACATGATGACGCTGGTCTCCTACGCAATGAATAAGCAGGCATTTGAAACGATCGCCTGCGCAAACACCTATACCGCAGGCTCTGCCGGCTCGGACGAGCAGAAGGAAGCATGGACATGGAAGCACTCGAACCTCATGGTCGATGAATCCAGCGACAACTTCTGCGTCGGCGCACGCGGCATCAAGACCGCAAACTCGCAGGAAGGTCACCGCTGCATCGCCTGCAAGGGCTCCCGCGACGGCAGCAATTATCTCGTCGTCTGCATGGATGCGCCGCTCAAGGATCTGGAGGAGAACAACCGCTTCTATCATCTTGAGGATGCGAAAAATATCCTCGAATGGGCGTTCACGCATCTGTCTTATCAGGAGATCCTCTCGCCGAATCAGGAGCTCGGTGAGGTGCATGTCAACAATTCCGACGGTGCGGATCATGTGCTCGTGCATCCCGCGGAGGGCTATTCCTGCATCTGGAACGACAATACCGATAAAAAGAGCGTCCAGCAGATCTCTGACTGGCCTGCCGAGATCAATGCGCCGGTGCATGCCGGTGACAAGCTCGGTACGGTGACGCTGAAGCTTTCCGGCGAAACGCTCGCGGAGATAGACGTTGTGGCGGCAGGCAATGTGGAGCGCTCGTTCTGGCGCTACAATCTCAGCGAGATCCCGGGCTTCTTCCGTTCCAAGTATCTGCGCAATACGGTAGTTGTTGCGATCTTGCTCTCTTTGCTGTATATTGCAGCATGCGTCTTCTTCGCATTCCGGTATCACGATGAACGCAAAAAGCGGGAGGCTGCCCGCGCCGGTCATCTCCGGAATATGAGAAAGTGAGAAAAACATCCGAAATACGACGATTGATGCGGACGGGTACTGCGGTATCTGTCCGCATTTGATTTTTTTCTTTTTTTGCGTTACTTTCCGGTACGGTTCCTGTCAATGATTACAGGGAAGGCAAGCAGCTTTTCACAGGAGGTGAACAAAGTGAACGCAGTCAACAGGATTTCAGCAGCGGCGCCGGAGCCGTTGATCTCCGCAGAACGGCAGACGGACTGTCCCGATGCGGAAGCGGCGATCATCCGCATGTTTGAGCAGCGGGATGAGCAGGCGATCGCGGAAACGGAGACACAATTCGGCGCGCTGTGCCGCAGGCTCGCATACCGCATTCTGGGCGATCGACAGGATGCAGAGGAATGCGCAAACGACGTCATGTTTCAGCTCTGGAACAGCATCCCGCCGCAGAAGCCGCGTTCACTGGCGGCGTTCATCAACACGCTGACGCGCAACAACGCGCTGAACCGCTATGAAGCACGCGCGGCTGAAAAGCGCGGCGGCGGACAGATCGCCGCGGCACTCGATGAGATCGCGCCGTTTCTTGCTGCACCCGATAATGTGGAGGACAGATTCACGGAGCAGGAGCTGCGGGAGGCGCTGACACGGTTCCTCGGCACGCTCCCGACCGAAAACCGCCTGATCTTTCTCGCACGGTTCTGGTCATTTCAGCCGGTCGCGGAGATCGCGGCGGAGCACGGTACCAGCATCGGCAGCGTGAAGATGTCCCTGCAGCGAACCAAATCCAAGCTCAGAAAATTTCTCAGGAAGGAGGGGCTGGTATGAGCAGAACGGAACAGGATTTCCTGCGCGCACTCGGTGACATTCCGCAGGAATATATCGACGAGCTGACTGCGTGGCAGCAGTCGCACCAGCCGCTTTCCGGCTCGGTTCCGAAGCGATCCGGCGGGAGCCTTCATGAGGTGCAATCCGGAAAGGAGCAGATCCGTATGACAAAATCTGAAAAAACAGTCTCACAACACAAAAACAGGGAAACCGCGTTTTCCGTGCAGCGCATCAAGCCGCTCACGGTCGGAATTTTCGCATCTCTCGCGGCATGCGCGGTGATCGCAGTCGGCATCGGCGCGTCCCTCGCGGGCAAGCCGGAGACCTCGCAGCCCGCATTTTCGCCTGAATCCGCCGCAAGCGAAAGCGTAACAGAATCGACTACGGTATCGGATACGGAACCCGAAGCAGGGGCGGAAACGTCCGAGACAACCGCAGATCCGCTCGAAGGTGCATTGCCGGATCAATTGCATCCGACGATCGGATGCAGGCGCGGCAAGGGCATGTGCAATCTGCCGCTTCCCGGTCTCGAAGGCGCAGCCGCCGTCATTTACCATTCGGCAGAGGAGTGCGAGGATAATCCGTTTTACACGCACTTCCGGCAATATCTGAAGCAGGGCAGCAGCATTCTGATGCTGCAGGTCCCGACCGCTGCGCATACCGGCGAGGCATTGCTGAAAGGTGTTTCGGAAACGCGGGATCATAAGCTGATCTTTGATATCGCACTCTATCAAAATGACAACATGACCAATATCAATCCGTTTCCGGAGTATGCGGTTTTCTGGTATGAAGTGGAAAACGCCTATTTGTACGACGGCTATGATATTCAGGTGCATCCCTATACCTACGCATCTGCTTACAGTGCATTTGACGCAGACGACACCGCAGAATGGACGGAACGCGTTGCAGAGGATCCGCTCTATCAGGCATTTGATCTGCACCGGCTGATGTTTTCCAGTGAAACGTCAGGGGATTCTGTGATGCTGTATCAGGAAACAACCGATTCCGAAGCGCTGCATCCGGAACAGACATTTGTCATGCAGTGCGACGAGGCGCCTGCGCAGACGGAATATGCCGCACTGCTCAAAGACGGCGCACAGCTTCAAGGCGATGTGATCCCGATGCAGCTCTTAGAACGGATCAATGGCATCGCCGCGGACAATCCGGACAAGGATGTGCTGGTGATGATGGCGGAGAACGACCGCCCGGATGAAGCATGCGTATTCGGCACGGCATGGCTGGACGCAGAGGGCGCGCTGCATACGGAGCTTGCGAAGCGCTATGATGCAGACCGCACCGCACCGGAAGGCAAAGGCACGGTCGTGGAAGTGCTGGTGCTGGAAAAGGGCAGCCTTTCTGCGGCGCCGGAACGCATTACGATCCATGACACGGTCATCGGGATCTCTGCGGACGATCGCAGCTTTGACATTCACCGCACGCCGCTGTTCGAGTATGCGACAAAGCCTATGGAGATCAGGCTACCGCAAGGCTGAATATGCCGGAAAGCATGCACATACGTACAAAAAACGCAGCAGACCGCTCTGATCTGCTGCGTTTTGCTTTTGTTATGTGTGGGAGATGCTGAGCTGGAGCGTCGGCTGCGGGCTCACCCAGACCGTTCCGGCATCTTCCGGCAAGGTCACATTCACCGTGACCGGATCAATGTTCTCCGGCGAGAGCGACAGCATGTCCACAGAAAGCTTGATATCATTCTCGGTGATGCTGTCCAGTGCCTCTTTCGTACCGGTCAGCGTGACGGCGGTGCTGCCGTTCGGCTGTGCAAGTTGATAATCGTACTGCTGTTTTTTGCGCAGCTGCTCGATTTCGCTGTTCGGGAACCAGAATGTCCGGCTTTCCAGATCGCTGTCATCGAGCACGATCGTCACCTTGTCGATGTTGCCGTAGAGCTCATAGCCCTCACTGTCGGACAGGCGGATCGGCTGCTCGCGCTCCATGCCGATGCTGATCTCATTCAGCGGGATATTGCAGATCGGGAAATCCGACATCTCGTCGAGCACGGCTTTCTTCTTGGGATCCGTGGTCTTGATCCGGATCTTCAGCGTGTTGCTGTCATCAAGAATTTTGCCGTTTTCGTCATAGACCGGCAGGACGTATTCCTCGCTTGTCCGGAGCCGGATGCGTTCCCGCACTTCCTTTGCGAGTGCTTCGGGGACGTCGCTGCCGACGATCGTGACCGTTGCTGCCATGCTGTGCAGGTAGTAGACGGGGATCGTGGCGGAGAACCGCTGCTTGTCGATCGTGACATCGCGGCTGTCGGTTGTGATCTGATGCCCCTCGGCGTCCATGATCTTGCAGGCGGAAACATTGCTGAAAATCGTGGTCTCGGAGAGCGTGCCGGCATCGGTGATCTCCACGCTTGCATGATCCATTTTCGAGAGCAGTGCGGAAGGCCCGCTCACGGTGACGGTATCCGGATCGCAGACGATCGCATCGCGGTCGATCACGGTTTCGTCATCCGGCGTCAGATTCGGATAATCCACTGTGCTGACGGGCAGCTTTTTCGAGATGAAGTGATCCATTTCGACGGTCACATGATCCGGCGAGATCGAAGCATTCGGCAGCTCGGCGCCCTTGACGGTGCGCAGCAGAATCGGAAGTGTCTGCTGTCCGGCAACGTCAGAAGCGGCGCTGTAATCGACATATGCCACGACATCCGATTTTTTGAGACCGCCGTAGACGGTACGGCTGCCGTGAACAGAGCAGTCAACCGTAATGTCTGCAAGTGCATCCGCTGATTCCGAAAGCAGCTGTAAACCGTTTGCCGCAGCCTGTGTGTCAGTCAGATCGCTGACCAGCGGAACACGCTGGAACATGACATCGTAATCGTCAAGCAGCGTGGACGCCAGATATGCCCAGAGAAACACCGCGACGACAAATGAGATGCCCAGCAGGATCAGGTTTGCTTTTTCGATCTTTTTGGGATTCGGCAGCAGCGCGATCAGGCGCTTGGCTGTCCTGCGGATTTTTTCCGGTATCATCGCTTAACCCTCCTTTTTCTTGACAGAGGGCTTGGATGCAGCCGGCTGTTTTTCGGCGGAAGGCGCTTCCTCCTGTGCATCCTCCTGTTCCTTTTTGCGGCGGAACGGGAGCTTGAAGGAGTCGCGCCAGTTTTCTTTTTCCTGCGGGATCAGGACGTCACGCAGGAGCTGTTCCAGTGAATTTTGGGTGTAATTGCGCTTCAGGACGCCGTCTCTTGCGACGGAGATCTGACCGGTCTCCTCCGAGACCACGATCACCAGCGCATCGGAATTTTCGCTCATGCCGATCGCGGCGCGGTGGCGGGAGCCGAGATGCTTGTCGATCAGCTCCTCCTTCTGCGGCTTCGGCAGGAAACATGCCGCTGCATAGATGATGCCGTCGCGCATGATGACAGCGCCGTCATGCAGCGGGGTTTTGTTGAAGAAGATATTGCCGAACAGCTCGACGCTCGGTTCCGCCTTCATGACGGTGCCGTTGGAGATCTGCTCGCCGAGTCTGGTCGAACGCTCAATGACGATGAGCGCGCCGGTCGCTGTGCGGGAAAGCTGTGCGACGGATTCGGCAATAATGGGGATCGCGCGGTTCCACTGGGCGATGACATCCTCGTTCTCGCCGATCGTCAGGCGGGAGAGCATTGCCGTTGTGGCACCGAATTTTTCGAGCACTCTGCGCAGCTCGGGCTGGAACAGAATGATAATGGCGATCAGTCCGGCATTCAGCGCCTTGACCGAGATCAGCCGGATGACGCGCAGTTTCAGGAAATCGCTGATGAAAAAGACCGCGACAACAAACAGGATACCGCGCAGCAGCTGCCCTGCCCGTGTTTCGCGCACGAATTTCAGAATAATATAGATCAGGCAGGTGACAAGCGCGATGTCCAGCATGTCGATCGGCTTGATCGACTGGAACACGTTTGTCAGCGCAACCCAGATATTCCGGAGCACTTCAAAGAACAACGCTCTCACTTCCTCCCGTCAGATGCTGCGTGCATGCAGCCGTATGCTCTTTCGCTCACTTTGTCCATACAGATTTATTATACCATATTTTTCTCACGATTTCAACCACTAAAACGAATTTTTTCGATGATTTTGACGATGAGGAAAATGCAGCGGAATGTGTCCGTCCTGATGCGGCGGCGGTCGGGTATCCTGCCAATTGTTTATCACTATTCATTTTTCACGATTCACGATTCACTTTTCACTTCTATGGTGGATGTCAGGTTTGTGCATGTGCGTATGCATGTCGGATTTGTATGTCAGAATGAATGTCGCATTTGTATGTAGGGATGAATGTCGCGTTTGCATGTCAGTATGTATGTCCATTTGAATGTCTTGAAAGAAGTATCCGCTTCGCGGATGCTATTTTAGAATGGGGACTTCTATCGCAAGTCCCCAAGCCCGCCAAGCTCTTGAACGCTGGGGGAGTTTCGCGATCTGCGGATCGCGACCAGAGGCGCTGCCTCTGGACTCCGCAAGCCTTTGAAAAGGCTTGAGCGAAACTTTAATCCTGTGCGCGCCGGTTTCGTTTGCAGGAACTGGGGCGCGTGTTCCTGTTTCGTATGCGGGGCGCATGTGCTGGGAGCAGTAACCTTTGAGAAGCCGCCTCGCGGCGTGTACTGCGAATGCTGGGACAGTCCGCGAAACCGGCTCCCGGAGGAAAATGGCAGCGGGCACTGCCCGCCGCCTTGACATTATGGAGGATTTGTAGTATAATAAGGGTGCCGGATACCGGCTGCAATCTCACGGAAAGGAACGGGATCCGGAATGGAAACCAGAGTCGCGGTCATCGCGATCATCGTGCAGGACAGCAGCTCTGCGGTACATATCAACGCATTGCTGCATGAATACGATAAGTATATCATCGGCAGAATGGGCATCCCTTACCGCAGCCGCGGCATCAGCATCATCAATATCGCAATTGATGCGCCGCAGGATGCGATCAACCGGCTCGCAGGCGCGATCGGCAGACTGAACGGCGTCAGCGCCAAAACAGTCTATGCGCCCGCTTCTGCCTCCGAAAACTGAATCAGCGCAATACTTCTGATGCCAAAACGCGCGCTTGCGCCTTGCGGCAAAAGTCGGAACGCGGCACCCGCAGCGGAGTCCCTCTGTCTGCGTACCTGCCCCTTTCTGTACGGTCAGAAGGCGGGCATTTTTTATTGCTTCCGGAACTCCAAAGGGGGATTTTTTATGATAAAGCTTGCAATTTACGGCAAGGGCGGCATCGGCAAATCTACGATCTCCAGCAATCTTTCCGCTGCATTTGCACAGAAAGGTTATCGCGTCATGCAGATCGGCTGCGATCCGAAAGCCGATTCCACCGCGCTGCTCCACGGCGGTTCACGCATCCCGACCGTTTTGCAGCTCGAACGCGAAAAGGGCGGCAAAATCGAACTCGCCGACCTCGTCCATGAGACCGAAAGCGGCGTGATCTGCGTCGAAGCGGGCGGCCCCGTGCCCGGTGTCGGCTGCGCGGGCAGAGGCATCATCAATGCACTTGAAACGCTCAAAAAACTCGGTGCCTACGACGTTTTTCAGCCCGATATCGTGATCTATGACGTGCTCGGCGATGTGGTCTGCGGCGGCTTTTCCATGCCGATGCGCAAGGGCTACGCCGACCGCGTGTTTGTGGTCACATCCGGCGAAAAAATGGCGCGCTATGCTGCCGGAAACATCTGCATGGCGGTGCAGAATTTTCAGGGCAGAGGCTATGCTTCGCTCGGCGGGCTGATCCTCAACCGGCGCAATGTCGAGGATGAGGACGCGCTGACCGAAATGCTCGCGAAGGATTTCGACACGCGCATCATCGGCGCGATCGACCGCAGTCCGGAGATCCAGCAGGCGGATACGGACGGTGTGCCGTTCGTCTGCGCGTACCCGACATGTCCTGCGGCGCAGCAGCTCTCCGCACTCGCTGACGCCGTGCTCGCAGAATGCGGGGGTATCTGAAAATGCAGCAGAATCTGAAAAATCCGCCGAAGAAACGCATTGCCGATGCAGATGCGGCATGTCTGTTTCCGACCGGACTTGAATACAATCCGCCGGCGCGCGGCATGTGGAACATCGTGCAAATGGGCATGCTGATTCCCGATGCGCACCAGATTTACGGCTGTGCGCAGGGATGTCTGCGCGGCGTCGTGCTGACGGCTGCGGAAATGAATGCGCTGGAACGGCTGAGCTGGATCTCGCTGACGGAAGAAGACATGTTCAACGGGACGCTGGAGCAGAGCCTTGTGGACGGTGTGTCCGAAATTGTCGATCAGCTTGACCGCCGCCCGCCCGTCGTGCTGCTCTTTCTGAGCTGCATGCATCTGTTCGCGGGCTGCGATTTTGACGCCGTCATCAGCGATCTTTCCGCTGCGTATCCCGATATCTGCTTCGTGGACTGCTACATGACGCCGACGATGCGTGATTCCGTGCCGCCGGTCGTGCAGACCTGCCGGCAGATGTATGTGCCGCTGAAGCCGCTGCCGAAGAATCCGAAGGCGGCTGCGATCATCGGCAATGACCGACCGACCGATGAGGACGCGGAGCTGCTCAGGATCCTGCGCGGCGCGGGCTATCGCGTGCATGATCTGACGCGCTGCAAAAGCTATGACGAGTACCTGCAAATTGCGGAGAGCAGCCTGAATATCACGTATCTGCCGACTGCATTTTCAGCCGGTGAGCTGCTCACGGAGCGCTTCGGAACGCCGTGTCTGCATCTGCCGAACAGCTTCGATTATGATGAAATTGCGGAGAATTACCGGCGGCTTTGTGAAGCGATCGGCGCGGATTGTCCGGACTTTTCGGCGGAGATCTCTGCTGCGGATCAGGCGCTGGAGCGGCTGCATGAAACGGTCGGGGATACAAAAATTGCAATTGATTATACGGTTGTGACGCAGCCGTTTTCGCTCGCGAAATTGCTTTGTCAGCATGGTATGAACGTGAAATATATCATTGCGGACACAGTCGGAGAGGATGCTGCGGCGTTCAAATGGTTACAGCAATATTCTCCTGATATTGAGATCTATGCGCCGGCAAATGTCAACATGCTGCACCAGCCGGAACAGGCAGCGGAGCCGGTGCTTGCGATCGGTCAGAAGGCAGCATATTACTTCGCGTCCGATCACTTTGTCAACCTCATCCTGAACGGCGGATTTTACGGTTTTGCTGGGATTTGCAGGATCGCTGAACTGACAGAGGACGCATTCCGGACGGAGAAGGACCGCAGGACGGTTCTGCGGCACAAGGGCTTCGGCTGCGCGTCCTGTCTGCTGTGAAAGGGGCGAAGGCAAAATATGAAACATGTTGCGAAAATTATTCCGTGTTACGCGGCGGACAGCGCCGGTGCATGCTCCGCGCTCTATGAGCTTGGCGGCATGACCGTGGTGCATGATGCGTCCGGCTGCAACTCGACCTTTGCGACCTTCGATGAACCGCGCTGGTGGGACAAACAGTCCATGACATACATCTCCGCGCTGACCGAACTGGACGCGATCCTCGGCAATGACGAGAAGATCATCGCGGATACTGCGGCGGCGGCAGCAGACCAGAAACCGGCTTTTATTGCGGTCTGCGGATCGCCCATGCCGATGATGATCGGCGTGGATTTTGACGCGCTCGCATTTGAGATCGAGCAGCGCACCGGCATCCGGACGTTTCCGCTGCACACAAACGGCATGCACTCCTATCCGGAAGGCGCATCCGAGGCGATGCGCGCAATCGCGGAAGCTTATGTGCAGCCGCCGGACAACAAGCTCGCGAACGGCGTGAATATTCTCGGCATGACGCCGCTCGATTTCGGCAATGCAAATGCTGTGAAAAACGTTCGCGGATGGCTGGAAAACAACGAATTTACAGTGGTTTCATGCTTTGCAATGGGCGACACGCTCGATGCGCTCTCGAAGGCTGCAAATGCGTCGGTCAATCTTGTCGTATCGTACAGCGGGCTCTCTGCGGCGCAGTATCTTGCGGAGCAGTTCGGTATCCCGTATGTCTGCGGCGCACCGATCGGCGGGGCATTTTCAGATTTTCTTGCGGATGCGCTGCGGAATGCGATCGAATCAGGAGAAAACGCGTATCCATGCGCATTTCGTGGATCATCAGGGAAGAAGGTCACCGTGATCGGAGAAGCGGTCTCCGCCGGTTCGATCGCGGCACAGCTTGGTCTGACAGGCTTTCATGCGAATATGATCTGCCCGCTGCCGCATGATGAAAATATGCGAAACAGCTTTGATTCCGATGCGTTCGCAGAAGATGAGATGCGTGCTGTGCTTGCAGAGATGCAGCCGGATTTTGTCATTGCGGATCCGCTTTATCGCTTTATTCTGCCGCAGGGCGCAAAGCATCTCGAATTGGCACATATTGCGTTTTCCGGCAGATGCTATGACAAGATCCTGCCGGATCTGACGGATGCGCGGTTCGATGCGTGGCTTGAACAAATAGCAAAATGATCCGGTACTGATGTGAAAATGCTGCGATTCTGATACGGCAGAATCCTGTCATTTATTGATTGAAATGGACTGAACTGCTGTACAGGTGATGACCGGAGAAATGAAGCGGAAAAGATCCTGAAAACGATCGGCAAGATCCTCCTGTTTCTTGTGCTGCTGATCGTGCCGGTGCAAGCGTTCACGACGATCCGGTCTTGTGCGAAGCTGCGGCGGATCGAACAGGAAATGGACGATGATGGGCGAAAAATCTGATTTCTGTCAGAGATCAGGCGCTGAAACTTTATACATACGGTGCCGAAAACGGCGTACATACGATCGTTTCGCTGAGCGGTTGGGTTGACGGCGAAGCGCAGATCGGGTGGCGGCAGATGACTGCCGATCTCGAAGCGGAGAACCGGCTGATCTTTCCGGATCAGCCTGATGAATGCCGCAGGATCGTTACTGAAATTTTTCGGCGGGTTCGCAAAATCATGCGAAAGAGAATGAGGGATACAATGATCAAGCTTGCAATTTACGGAAAAGGCGGCATCGGAAAATCAACCTGCACGGCGAATCTTGCAGCAGCATTTGCGATGCGCGGCAAAAAAGTCATACAAATCGGCTGCGATCCGAAAGCCGATTCTACAATTAACTTGCTCGGCGGTACGCCACTGACACCGGTCATGGACTGGCTGCGCGATCATGACGATGAACCGGACGATCTTGCGCAGATCTCCCGCATCGGATTCGGCGGTGTGCGATGTATCGAAACGGGCGGCCCGACGCCGGGGCTCGGCTGTGCGGGGCGCGGGATCATCACCACGTTCAGCCTGCTGCACGAGCTGCGGCTGTTCGAGCAATGTCAGCCGGATGTCGTGCTCTACGATGTGCTCGGCGATGTGGTCTGCGGCGGGTTTGCGGCGCCGATCCGCGAGGGCTATGCGGAGAAGGTGCTGATCGTGACGTCAGGCGAAAAAATGGCGCTTTATGCTGCGAATAACATTCAGAATGCGGTCAAAAATTTCGAGGACAGGAGCTATGCGCAGGTGCGCGGGATCATCCTGAACCGGCGCAATGTTGCGGATGAGGAGCAGAAAGTTCGGGCGTTTGCGGACGCTGCCGGGCTTGAGATCGCGGCGGATATTCCGCGTTCGGATGATATCACAAAGTACGAAGATATGGGAAAAACCGTGATCGAGGGCGATCCGGAATGCGAAACAGCAAAGCGGTTTTTTGCGCTTGCCGATCTGCTCATTGCAGAGGATCGGCAGGCGGAATAAAGGAGCAATAAAATGCAAAAAACACCGTCGGGCGGCATCGAAGTCATGCGTGCCGCAGAGGAATGGCAGCGCGCCGGCGCATATTCCGTGCGCGTGCAGGGCATGAACCGTCAGCATCATATTGCGCTGCGCGAGGAGTTTGACGAGCACGACGGCAACGGGACGCGGTACATCGTCCTGCTCGACGACGGCTATCCTTTTGCGACCTGCCGGTTCTATCCGATCGGCGCGGGGCGTGTCATGCTCGGGCGGGTGGTCGTGCTGCCGGAATATCGCGGAAAGCAATATGGCATGGAAGTTGTTTTGCAAGCAGAATCGTGGATTTCGGAGCTTGGTTTTCACACGGTTGAGATCGAAAGCAGAACAGTCGCCGTCGGATTTTACCGGAAACTCGGCTATCAGATCGTCGATGAAACAGTCGTCAAAAGCGGCGCGTTTGACTGCATCCGCATGACAAAAGAATTGCACCGAAAGGATTGAAAAATCAAGATGCTACAAGCTTTTTCGATTACGGCAGAAGCGCTCGCGGCGCGCGGATTTGACGATCTGCCGGCGGAACTGAACAGCGCCAAGCACATGATATACAGCTCGCCGGCGACGCTCGATTATAACTCGCCGGGCGCGAAAGGCTTCGGCGTCAAGCGCGCGGGGCTGGCGATCCCCGGCTCCGTGATGCTGCTCGTCGCGCCGGGCTGCTGCGGGCGCAATACCGCATTGCTCAATGAGCTCGGATACAGCGAGCGGTTCTTCTACCTGCTGCTCGATGATACCGATATCGTGACCGGACGCTACCTCAATAAAATACCAAAAGCATGCGCGGAACTGCTCGAAGAATGTGAAACGGAGCCGTCGGCGATCGTGATTTGCATTACCTGTGTGGACGCGCTGCTCGGTACGGACATGGAGCGCGTTTGCAGAAGCTGTACCGAAAAGACAGGTGTTTCGACGATTCCGGCATATATGTATGCGCTGACGAGGGAGAAGCGGCTTCCGCCAATGGCGCTGGTACGCAAGTCTGTCTACTCGCTTCTGAAACCGCAGAAGCGCATTTCCAATGTGTGCAATATTCTCGGGTTTTTCTCTGCACTGGATGACGGCTGCGAGATCTATCCGCTGTTGAAATCAGTCGGCATCAAACGGATCGGCGAGATCGGGCGATGTCAGAATTTCGACGAATATACGTCGCTTTCACAGGCGAATTTCAATCTCGTCCTTAATGCGGAATCGCGGTACGCTGCGCAGGACATGCAGGAGCGCCTCGGCATCCCGTTCATCGAGCTGACGCGGCTTTACCGCATCGACAAGATCCGGAATCAGTACCGGCTGCTCGGTCAGGCGATCGGTGCGGCGCTGGATGATGCGGCGTATTATGATGAAGCTATGTCGAAAATCACGCAGTTTCGTGAAAAATACGGCGCGCTGAAGATTGCGGTGGGTGAGTGCCTGAACGCGGATAGCTTTGAGCTGGCACTGGCACTGACGGAGTACGGATTTACGGTGACGGAGATTTACGGAACGGTCGGTGAGCGCAATTTTGTCTATATTCAAAAGCTTGCGGAGATATCTCCAAATACACGTATTTACTCGAATTTGTCGCCGACGATGCTGAATTATCATTGCGACGGCGAGCCGGACGCGGTCATCGGAAATGATGCGGTGTACTATCATAAGAATATTGCGGGAATCGGCTTTCAGGATGAAGTGCAGCCGTTCGGGTACCGTGGTCTGATATTGCTGTTTGAACAGCTTGATGCGGCGCTGAAGGGTGCGAAATGATATGACGGATTGGAAAGTGAAGGAATATTATACAGTGAAGCTTGGCGGGATATTCGTTCGGGGTATTGATGGATTTCTGCGCGAAAAGCTTGCATGATCTGAAAAAGTCGTGGCAAACGCAAATCTGTATTCGGAGCGCGACGGCGATTTTGAATTTGCGGATTCGGTGAATCTGGCTGCATATTTTTCACGGGATAGCAGCGCAAGATTCTACCTGAAAACAGTTCAGCCGGATCATGCATACAGCGGCGTGCTCTGCGCAATATATTCCAATGGCTCGACAGCTGATCTGGAATGCGACATTGAGAAAAAGAATTTTGACACTGGATAACTTGCAGAATTTGAAACGTGGCTGCGTTTGCAAGAACGTAACAATTATGCTGAAAATTCCAGCATTTGCTTTCCTTTTAACAATGAAACGATATTTGAAACTGCGAAAGGAGAATTGCCGTGAGCAGTCTTCTGACACATCTCTCGCCGCTGGCGCCGGACGATTCTGGCGCTTGTGCGGTGCTCTACGAGCTGGGCGGGATCACCGTGATTTGCGACGCCGGCGGCTGCGCCGGAAATGTCTGCGGGTTCGATGAACCGCGCTGGCACGAGAAAAAATCGGCACTATTCAGCGCCGGGCTGCGCGATATGGACGCGATTTTCGGCAGGGATAAGCTGCTGATCGACAAGCTTTGCCAGATCACGGAGCAGGTGCCCGCCGAATTTACGGCGATTGTCGGGACGCCCGTTCCGGCAGTTATTGCAACGGATTATCTTGCGCTGCGGCGAATGACGGAGAAGCGCACCGGACTGCCCTGCATCGTCATTCCGACCGACGGTACGCGATACTATGACTATGGCGCGGAGCGCGCTTACTATGACATTTTCGATCGGTTTGCGACAGAGCAATTTCCGACGAAAACGGGGAAGATCGGGTTGATCGGCGCAACGCCGTTGGACACCGGATGTACACATGCTGATACGTTGATTGAAGGTATGCGAGCGGATGAGGTCGTATGCTTTGGCATGGACAGCGGACTCGATGATATTTGCCGCGCGTCGGAATGCGAACGGTTTCAAGTGATTGCGCCGTGTGGATTGAAAGCCGCGCAGTTACTTAAAAAACGTTTTGGAATCCCATATGCGGTTGAAGCGATTGTTCCTGCTGATATGATGGAACAGATTCCGGATCTGAGCGGGAAAAGTGTTCTGATCGTTCATCAGCAGTATGCAGCAAATCATCTGCGAAAAATGCTCTGCTCGTTGTCAGGAGATCGTGGGAATGCAGTGAAAATTGACTGCGCAACATGGTTTCATTTTGATCGCGATTATGCAGACGAAAATGATTTCCGCATTCGGAATGAAAAAGATCTGCGCATTGCTGCAGAGCGTTATGATGTAATCATCGCGGATAACATGCTGCGGCGGGCGGTTCCTGATTATAGTGGAAAATGGGTGGATTTTGCGCATGAAGCGGTGTCCGGATCTGCACGGTAGTTTGATTGATAATATTGCTGCTTGATTGTGATAAATCGCAATAAAAATGCAAGAAATTCGGAAGATCTTGCGATGCTGTTTCATGACATTTCCGATATTTGCAAAGGAAGATTCGATTTGAAGGTTTGTTATCATGTTTTCGGTATTGTTCAGGGCGTAGGGTTTCGGCCATTTACAGCGGTTACGGCTGAGCGGTTCGGCGTGCGCGGGACAGTTGCGAATAAGGGGTCTTATGTGGAGATTCTTGCGGTCGGGACACCGGAACAGCTCGATGCATTTGCAAATGAGATTCAAAATCATCCGCCGGAGCGCGCGATGATTCTCGGGATGGATTGTGAGAAAATTGCTGACGGGGATGGCGCGGAATATCAAGGGTTTTCAATTATAGAAAGCGAAAAGCAATTTGGTGATATTTTTGTATCTCCGGACATTGCAACATGTGACAAGTGCAAGGCTGAATTGTTTGATCCGAAGAACAGGCGCTATTTGCACCCGTTTATCAATTGTACGCAATGCGGTCCGAGACTGACGATTCTCGATGCTATGCCGTATGACAGAGAACGCACGAGTATGCGTGTATTTCCAATGTGTAAAACATGCGAATCGGAATATGATGATCCGGATTCGAGGCGTTTTGATGCGCAGCCGAATTGCTGTCCTGACTGCGGACCGGAAGTGTATGTAATCAGCACAAATTGGAAAAACAGCGCGGCAATATCCGCCGCACGAAGCGCAATCATGTCAGGCAAAATCGTCGCAATTAAGGGCATCGGCGGGTTTCATTTGTGTTGTGACGCAAAGAATACCGAAGCGATCTATCTGCTCCGTGAGCGCAAAAAAAGACCAATGAAACCGTTTGCTCTTATGATGCGAGATGCTGAAACAGCTCGCCGCGAGTGTTTGGTTGATGACCGGCAGCTGCATGTCTTAACCGGATGGCAAAAGCCAATCTTATTGCTTCAAAAGCGCGAAGATACGTCGATATCAAATGCTGTTGCTCCGGATAACAATCGGATTGGTGTTATGTTGCCTTATACGCCGGTTCATATGCTGCTTTTTGATTATCCAGATGGTATAGAAATGACTGACAGTCTTGTGATGACCAGCGGTAATGCGCGGGGCGCACCGATCTGCCGGAATGAAGACGATGCTGTCAAAGAGATTGGCGGATTCTGCGACCTGATTCTTTCGCATAATCGCGAAATTCGTTTACGTGCTGACGATTCGGTGTGCGATTGGCTTTTTGATCAGATATACATGATTCGGCGATCGAGAGGGTTTGCGCCGCTGCCGATCCCGATACATCAAAAGAATCATAAGGCGATTCTTGCGATTGGCGGCGAATTGAAAAATACATTCTGTATAGCGAAGGGCGGGCTGCTGTATGCTTCGCCGTATGTTGGCGATATGGCTGATATCCGGACGGTTCATGCGCTTCGTGAGTCGATAGACAGGATGTGCGAATTGCTGGAAGTGCGTCCGGAAGTGATCGTATGTGATACACACCCGCTTTACAGTACGGTTACGGTTGCACAGGAAATCGCGCAGGAACGTGATATTCCTGTTGCGCAGGTTCAGCACCATTATGCGCATATCCTATCATGCATGGCTGAGAATCAGGTTGAGGAACCTGTCATCGGCGTGAGCTTTGACGGCACCGGATACGGCGCGGACGGTACGGTCTGGGGCGGCGAGTTTATGCTCAGCGATTTGCGCAATTTTGTACGAAAAGGCTGCATTCAGCCGTTTGCACAGACCGGAGGGGATCTGTCCTCGAAAGAAGGATGGCGCATTGCTGTGGCTTTGCTGCGGGATGCCGGTGCGGCTGATTTGTGTGATGCACTTGGCGTGTGCAGTCAGCAGGAATATAACGTTCTTGCGAACATGGCACGGCTTGGCGTGAATACGGTTACCTCCACGAGCTGCGGTCGTGTTTTTGACGCTGTTGCTGCGATTCTCGGTATCCGTAGGGCTTCCACCTTTGAAGGAGAGGCTTCGACTGCTTTGATGAACTGTGCGGAGCAATATCATCCTGAAAATGGCCGTTCTGATGCGAAATTGTCTGCGATTATTGTTCGTCGGGACGGGTTGCTTTACATGGACACGACTGCGCTTGCAGCGGAAATCGCCAGACGGTTTGCGGGAAATCGGTCGGATGAGAATCGGGTTCGGCTTGCGTATCTGTTTCATGCAGCACTCGCGGAATCAATCATGACGATGTGCTGTAAAATCCGCGAAGATACAAATGTTTCCGTGTGTGCTTTGAGCGGCGGTGTGTTCCAGAACAGGCTGCTTGTCCGGCTTGCACATGCGCAGCTGACTGCTGCAGGATTCCGCGTTTTGCTGCACCACGAGATCCCGCCGAATGACGGCGGCATTTGCATCGGGCAGGCTTTGTACGGCGTGTTTCATTCTTGATCTGGTTTACGCAAGATGCTCTGATTTTCTGATACGATTCCTTGCTCAACAGTTGTGGCGAGAATTCAGTATACAATGATCTTGCTGCAGTGATACGAAGGGCAGGAGCGAGGGGCGCTTGCGGAAACAGTTATGCCGGCAGACCTCGTGATGCGCTGCGGAACACAGCTATCCCTGTATAAAAATAAGCATGGATTGGCGGGACAACGAGCGCAAGATACTCCTGTATTTCTGTAGCGGCGGCGAAACGGGTAAAGAGGACAGCATGTGCTTCGACTGCGGAACCGTCTGTCAATTCAGCTGGTTTGGAGACCGTGAAAAACAGCTTTTCATAAATGAAAAACAGTGTGGAACGGGCAGGACATGAAGCGCAAGATGCTCTGGTTTTTGGAGTGCGGACAGAAATGGCATGCGAGGCAGGAGCGAGGGGCGCATACGGAAACCGTTATGCCGGCAGATCTCGTGATGCGCTGCGGAACACGGCTGTCCCTGTATAAATATGAAACATGGATTGGCGGGGAAACGAGCGCAAGATACTCCGGTATTTCCGCTGCGGCGGCGAAACGGGTAAAGAGGACAGCATGTGCTTCGACTGCGGAAACGTCTGACGAGACAGGTCGTCAGGAGACTGCGAAACCCGCCTTTTCATAAATAATGAAATGCATGAAACGAGATCGCAAGATCGTACATATGCATGAAAATATACATGCGGTTGCTGGTATCCTATTTATATAGTTGTACCTGCTGCGGAGACTATACCGAAATTGCGGTTTTATGCCGCTATTATAAGCAATTCTGTTCTAATTTTATGGAGGTAAGAAAAAATGTGTGTTGGACTTTCTGCAAAAGTTGTCCGCGTGGAAGCGGGAACGGCGCTCATTGACGCGAGCGGTGCACAACGCGAAATCAGCGCAGGTACGTTAGAAAACCTTGAGCCGGGCGACTTCGTTATGGTGCATGCAGGCGTGGCGATCGCAAAGATCACCGACGATGACGCCGCCGAAGCTGACGCTGTCATGGAGGAGCTGCTGTGAACGAAAGTGCTGCCCGCGCGCGGGATATCATCACCGGTTACAGCGGCGCGCCGCTTCGGATCATGGAGGTTTGCGGCACCCACACGCACGAGATCTTCCGGCTTGGGCTGCGCAAATTGCTGCCGCCGCAGATCGACCTGATCTCCGGTCCGGGATGTCCGGTTTGCGTCACGGCGGTCGGATTTATCGACGAGGCGTGCTGGCTTGCACTCGAAAAAGGATGTATTATCTGCACTTTCGGCGATCTCATCCGCGTGCCTGGTACGGAGATGAGCCTTGCCGGTGCGCGGGCGAAGGGCGCGGATATCCGTCCGGTTTACTCGCCGCTCGATGCTGTCGCGCTCGCCAAGGAGAACCCCGACCGGCAGGTCGTGTTCCTTGCAGTCGGGTTTGAGACGACGATGCCCTCGGCATGCCTTGCTGCGAAAGAAGCAAAAGCCGCGAATCTGCGTAATTTTTCGCTGCTGACTGCGAACAAGACCATGCCGAATGCCTATCAGGCGCTCATCGGCAGCGCGGATGCATTCCTCTATCCGGGGCATGTGAATGCGATCACCGGAAACGCAACATGCGCCAAATTATGCACGGAACAGGGCGTCTCCGGTGTGGTCGCAGGCTTCACGGCGAGCGAGTTGCTCACGGCGCTGGCGGTCACGATCCGGTTGCTTGAAAAGGGCGAGCCATTCTTCCGGAACTGCTATCCGCGCGTGGTGCGCGATGAGGGCAATATTGCCGCAATTCGGCTGATGAACGAGGTCATGGAACCCTGCGACAGCGAATGGCGCGGGCTCGGGATGATCCCCGGATCGGGCATGAAGCTGCGTCCGGAGTATGCCGATTTTGACGCGCGCATCAAATTTGCGATGCCGGAGATCACCGGAAAGCCGAACCCCGCGTGCCGCTGCGGCGATGTGCTTCAGGGCAAGATCCGACCATGCGACTGCAAGGTTTTCGGCAAGGGCTGCACCCCGCTGCACCCCGTCGGCGCATGCATGGTCTCTGATGAGGGCGCATGCGCGGCTTACTATCAGTACAGCGGGTTGGTCTGAATTTGTGAAGCTTGCACAAAAATGCGCTCAAATCTCCATGCTCTTTTCAAAGGTTTCATTTTCTGACAATGAAAAAGTGAAATGTTGGTACGTATCTGATATAACAAAATCATGCTTTTTTCTTCGGATATTCCCAGATCCATCCTATTTCGGTGTAACGTCCGACGATCCCCATATCCGTTTTTGCACGCAGCAGCGTTGTTTTCTTGATGTCCTCGCTGTCTGCGATCTCGTAAATATCCCGCACGTAGAGCGGCTGCTTGCGCTCCATCCATTCCGCGATCAGCTTCTTTGCACGGTCTCTCTCTTTCGGTTGGCGTCCGTTTTCGCCGGCATAAGGATCATCGCACTGATAGGGACCGGCGTACTCGATGCTGCCGTCCTCACCGATTTTGAACGCGACCGGCTCGCCCTCCTTCGCGAGACTGTTCTTGATCTGACGGATCACGCGAAACTCCGGATGCGAAGGATCGCGGGCGACGGTCAGGACGGAGCGCGCGGACGCTGTGATGTCGATGCTGCCGAGACCGCGGTAAATCGCCTTGCTGCCCTGCATTTTGTTCATATGTCCGATCAGGATGATCGCGCATTGAAAGTTGTCTGCAAGCACCGCAAGATGATTCATAACCGGTCGGATCTCGTTTGCCCTGTGCATATCCACGCAG
Organism: Clostridiales bacterium Firm_04; assembly: GCA_001603005.1. Classification (GTDB taxonomy): domain Bacteria; phylum Bacillota; class Clostridia; order Oscillospirales; family Ruminococcaceae; genus Firm-04. Next base: position 62,517 of record LVAJ01000026.1, on the reverse strand, counting down.
TCGCCGAGATACGCCTGAAGCGGATCCAGAATCAGCATGCGTGGATGATACTTTTCGAGGATCAGTTCCAGTCTGTTATCTGTCATGTACAACGGAAACCGCGCTTCATCGAGACAAACGACAAGGCTGCAATTCGCCTTCACAAGATCCAGACGCGGCTTGACCGTATCCGCAAGCCCGTCCTCGGCATTCTGATACACGACATAATCCGGATTTGTGATGACCTGATTCGGACACTCGACACTGGTTCCGCGGGAGACTGCCGCTGCAAGATACAACGAAAATGTAGACTTTCCCTCGCCGGGATCGCCCTGAATGATCGTGACCTTGCCGCGCGGAATGTATGGATACCAGATCCATTCGGTCTCAGTTGTCTGCACTTGATCCATGTGGATGACCTGACATGTTTGTTCCTGCATGTTTGACTCCTTTCGCATGAAACGGAAAAACGAATAAGGGCTCCTATATATAGTGCAGAAATCGCCAAAATTTGCACGTTTGCGTGCAACTAGTTCCAAATTGTAATAATTTTTCTGTGTACTGCATAAATTGGAAATCGGGATATCTGATATTCTGTGCAGAATCACGTTTCAAAGTTTCACTTTCTCATATTGTAAAAGTGAAACCTTTGGGGTGAAATGTTGCTGCAATTGATATTATATTGCGAAATGAGGTGGATATATGGAGCCGCATGATTATGTGGTCGCGGACATCCGCGGCGATTACGCCGAGCTGCGTCAGGTCGATGCGCCGGACGCCGAACCGTTTCCGGTCGCGCTCGCGCTGCTGCCGGCGGAGCCCGATCTCGGGACGAAGCTGCGCGGATTCATGGGCATGTTCGAGGTGATCGAATAACCCGCAAGATGATCCCATTTTATAGGCAAAATCTGCCGGCAATTGCTGCCGGTATCAAAATAAGGAGTAAAATCAAATGAGTGAACGAACAGTAACCCTCGCCCACGGCGCGGGCGGTACCCAGACAAACGAGCTGATCCACAGCGTATTTCAGGCGCATTTTGCGAACCCGATGTTTACGGGCGATGACGCCGCTGTGCTCCCGCCGATCAGCGGAAAGATCGCGACCTCGACGGATGGATTCATCGTTTCGCCGTGGAAATTCAACGGCGGAAACATCGGCAAGCTGTCGATCTGCGGCACGGTCAACGACCTCTCCTGCATGGGCGCGAAGCCGCTCTATCTGACCTGCGCGTTCGTCATCGAGGAAGGTTTTTCGCTCGATGCGCTTGAGGAGATCGCCGCGGCAATGGAGAAAACCGCTGCCGAAGTCGGCGTCCGGATCGTCGCGGGCGACACAAAAGTTGCGGGCAGGGGACAGTGCGACGGCGTGTTCATCACCACGACCGGCATCGGCGAGATCCTGCCGAACGCGCACACTTCCGGTACACTTGCGCAGCCGGGCGACGCGGTGATCGTGACCGGCGACGTCGGCAGACACGGCTGCACGATCCTGCTTGCGCGTGACGATTTCGGCATATCTTCTGACGTTTCGAGCGACTGCGCGCCGCTCTGGGGGACGGTCGAGAGCCTCTATCAGGTGACCGATCAGATCCATGTCATCCGCGATGCGACACGCGGCGGCGTCGGCACGGTGCTCTATGAGATCGCCGGTCAGAGCAATGTCGGCATCCGTCTGGATGCGGCGAGCGTGCCGGTCGATCCGCGCGTGAAGGGCGTCTGCGGGATGCTCGGATTGGAGCCGCTGTACCTCGCCTGCGAAGGACGGCTTGTCATTTTCGCACCGCAGGAGCATGCCGAGAAAATCGTCGAGACACTGCGCCGCGGCAAGTATTCCGAGGGCGCTGCGATCATCGGTACGGTCACCGCAGAGAACGCCGGCAAGGTCATCATGGAGACCGAGATCGGTGCGCAGACGATCCTGCCGCAGCCGAAGGGCGAGCTTCTGCCGCGGATCTGCTGAACAATTTACAATGATCTTGCAAACAAAAAACCGCACGGCAATGCATGATGCAAAGCTGTGCGGTTTCATTTATTGTGTAACGTTATAAACAATTGCAGCGTGGGATCATCCATCTGCGTTGCGATCCCAATATCGTACAGGTTTACGCCTTCAGCATCTTCGTGACCTCGTCGTATTCGTCCTGCACTGCCTTTTCCGGCTCACCGGTCAGCAGCGAGACCGCGACGATCGCGACCAGCGCGCAGATGAATGCCGGCAGCAGCTCGTAGATATCCCATGCGCCGCCGAGCGGTCTGACGAGGAATTTCCACACGAAAATCATCACGCCGCCGACGATCAGACCAGCCGCTGCGCCCTGCTTGTTCGAGCGCTTCCAGAACAGCGCGGTCAGCATGACCGGACCGAAGGTCGCGCCGAAGCCCGCCCATGCGAACGAAACAACGCGGAAAACCGAGCTGTTCGGGTTCCATGCGAGGATGACGCCGAGCACCGCGATGACGACCAGCACGCCGCGCGCCGCGAGCATCGACTGCTTCTCGTTCAGCTTCATCTTGAACACGCCCTTCATGATGTTTTCAGACATCGAGGACGACGCTGCGAGCAGCTGTGAATCGGAAGTAGACATCGTGCAGGCGAGGATGCCCGCGAAGATCAGACCGGCGACAACCGCCGCGAGGAAACCGTTTTTCGAGAGCAGCTTCGCGATTTCCATGATGATCGTCTCGGAATTGTTCGTGCCCGCGCCGAACAGTGCGCCGAGCGTGCCGTTGTGCGTGAGCTGCATGCCGATGATGCCGATGAAAATTGCAACGCCCATTGCGATGACAACCCAGATGCTCGCGATGCGGCGGGACAGCTTGATCTTGTTCGCGTCCTCGATCGCCATGAAGCGCAGCAGGATGTGCGGCATGCCGAAGTAGCCGAGTCCCCATGCGAGCGTCGAAACGATCGGCAGGAAGCCGTAGCCGGTCTGCGAGAACGTGCCGTCATCGTTCAGCGAGCGCGTCACGGTCATGTGCAGGTAGTCCGGAATGCTCTTGGCATTGTCCATGACCGCGTCCATGCCGCCTGCGTGGCTGATGCCGAAGCAGACGATGATGACCAGCGCGGTCGTCATGACGATGCTCTGGATCAGGTCGGTGAAGCTTGCCGCGAGGAAGCCGCCCATGCTCGTGTATGCGATGATGATGAAGGCTGCGAGGATCATTGCCGCATGATAGTCCATATTGAACAGCGTGCCGAACAGCTTGCCGCATGCCGAGAAGCCGGACGCGGTATACGGCACGAAGAACACCAGAATAATCAGCGCCGAAATACCAGAAAGTACGTGGTTTTTGTCATGGTATCTGTCGGAGAAGAAATCCGGAATCGTAATGGAATTGGTCTGCTTGGAGTAGATGCGCAGGCGCTTTGCCACGAACAGCCAGTTGAGGTAAGTGCCCGCCGCAAGACCGATCGCAGTCCAGCCCGCCTCTGCAATGCCGCAGAGATACGCAAGTCCCGGCAGTCCCATGAGCAGCCACGAGCTCATGTCGGAAGCCTCCGCGCTCATCGCGGAGACCAGCGGGCCGAGCTTTCTGCCGCCGAGGTAGAAGTCGCTGACGTCCTTGTTCTTTTTCGAGAATACGGCACCGATCGCGATCATGCCGCCGAGGTAGACGATGATCGTGATCAGAATACCGACGATATTGCTTTCCATCGGGTGTAATCCCTCCTTCATTTTTTGTATCTGTTATTATGATCTTGCTGTCAGAATGCCGGTTCACTGACCGGTGTGCGCAGATGCTTTTTCCACATTATATAGGCGAATATTGCGATTGCGAACGCCATGCCGAACAGCACGCCCTCCAGCACGAAAAAGTTTACGCCGCTCTGCTGCATAATGACGAGCACGCCGTCCGGCAGCGCATGCAGCAGAATCGCAAGCAGGAAGAATGCCGGCTTTTTCTTCACGACTGCGATCCAGACCAGAACCGAGAACGAAAGATGCAGCAGGATCGCCGTGATGCGTTCAAATCCGCTCAGCAGGAACATGTACGATGCGGTTTCTTTCAGCGTCGTGAAGGTGGTCTGCATGGTCTCCTGCTGCTCCGGCGGAACAGTCGAGAGCAGCATGCCGGTCTGACCGGAATTGATGAGCGCGGACACCACAAGATTGCCCAACATGCTGATCCCGACCAGCGCGAGCGCCTCGAAGCAGCCGTGTCCCGCGCCGTACATCAGCGCATTGTGCGGGGCATCATGCAGCTTTTTCATGAACAGCTTCATCGCGAGAAATCTGCCTGTTTCCTCGAAAATGCCTGCTGCAAAGCCGCCGTAGAGCGCATAGAGCCATTTGTTTCCGGTGATTGTATCGCCGGTGCTGCCCAGCACGAGCAGGTGCATGCCGGATTCCAGTATCAGCGCAAAGATCAGGAAGATCGCCCAGCCGAGAAAATACGGATATACGGCAGTCTGCCATTTCTTTTTGATGATGATCGGCAGAATGATCGACGCGAGGATCACGAATCCCAGCGTGATACACATGAAAATGATCGACTGAAACGGTACCATCGACAGCACCCCCGTTCAGAACAGACCGGAGATCTTGCCGTCCGCATCGACGTCGATGCCCTCTGCGGCAGGCTTTTTCGGCAGTCCCGGCATGGTCATGATATCGCCGGTCAGCGCGACAATGAAGCCCGCGCCTGCGGAGACCTTGACGTTCTTGACCGTGACCGTGAAATGCTCCGGTGCGCCGAGCACATCCTTGTCATCGGTGAAGCTGTACTGCGTTTTCGCCATGCAGACCGGCAGCTTATCGAAGCCGAGTGCGGTCAGCTGGGCGATCTGCTTCTGCGCAGCGGGCAGAATGTTGATGCCGTCGCCGCGATAGATGCGCTTGACGATCGTTTCGATCTTCTCCGCGATCGTGCCGTCGAGCTCGTAGGAGAACGAGAAATCACCCTGTTCCTCCTCGCAGAGCCGCACGACCTCACGCGCGAGATCCTCGCCGCCCTTGCCGCCTTCTGCCCAGACATTCGAGAGCACGACGTTCACGTCGAGCGCCTTGCATTTTTCCATGATGAGCTTAATCTCAGCATCGGTATCGGTCGGGAAGCGGTTGATCGCCACGACCGACGGCAGACGGTAAACGTCCTTGATGTTGGAGACATGCCGCAGCAGATTCGGGATACCTGCTTCGAGCGCCGCAAGATTCTCCGTGCCGAGCTCTGTTTTCGGGAGACCGCCGTGCAGCTTGAGGGCACGGACTGTCGCGACAATGACGACCGCAGAGGGCGTGAGCCCTGCCATGCGGCACTTGATATCGAGGAATTTCTCCGCACCGAGGTCGGCGCCGAAGCCCGCCTCTGTGATCGCGTAATCGCCGAGCTGCAAGGCTGTTTTCGTCGCAAGGACAGAGTTGCAGCCGTGTGCAATATTGGCAAACGGGCCGCCGTGTACGAGCGCGGGCGTGCCTTCGAGCGTCTGCACGAGGTTCGGTTTCAGCGCATCTTTCAGCAGCGCGGTCATTGCGCCGACCGCGTTCAGGTCGCCTGCGGTGACGGGCTTTTCGTCATAGGTATATGCCACGACAATGCGCGAAAGCCGCGCTTTCAGATCGGTGATCGAATCGGCAAGGCAGAACACCGCCATGATCTCGGACGCGACGGTGATGTCGTAGCCGTCCTCGCGCGGGACGCCGTTGATCCTGCCGCCGAGACCGTCTGTGATGAAGCGGAGCTGACGGTCGTTCATATCGACGCAGCGCTTCCAAGTGATGCGGCGCGGATCAATGTTCAGCGCATTGCCCTGATAGATATGGTTATCGAGCATTGCGGCGAGCAGGTTGTTCGCAGCACCGATCGCGTGGAAATCGCCGGTGAAATGCAGGTTGATGTCCTCCATCGGGACGACCTGCGCATAGCCGCCGCCTGCGGCACCGCCCTTGATGCCGAAGACCGGACCGAGGGACGGCTCACGGAGCGCGACCATGACATTTTTGCCGATCTTGCGCATGCCGTCGGCAAGACCGATGGTCGTGGTGGTTTTGCCCTCACCGGCAGCGGTGGGATTGATCGCCGTCACGAGGACGAGCTTGCCCTGCTTTCCGGATTTCGGCAGCTTGGAAAGGTCGATCTTCGCCTTGTATCTGCCGTACTGTTCGACCGCTTCGTCGGGGATACCGGCAGCGGCAGCAATCTCGGTGATCGGGCGCATCGGAACGGACTGTGCGATTTCAATGTCTGTAAGCATATTCTTCCTCCTGCACATGAATTTGCATGATATGCATATAAAATAAGTATATCACAAGAAAGGAGGAATGTCAATCAGAAAAAGTGAAGCGCGGAGCGGGGAGCCCCCGCGGGCATTTCCCTCCGGGAGCCGGTTCCGCGGACTGTCCCCGCTTTCCGAGTACACGCCGCTATTCGCGGCTTCTCAAAGGTTACTGCTCCCAGCGCTGCGCCCCACAGACGGAACAAGAACGCGCAGACAAGTCTCCACGAGCGTAACCGGCGCGCACAGCATTAAAGTTTTGATCGAACTTTTCCAAAAGTTCGCGGAGTCCAGAGGCAGAGCCTCTGGTCGCTCTCCGCAGAGAGCGAAACTCTCCAGCGTTCAAGAGCTTGGCGGGCTTGGGGACTTGCGATAGAAGTCCCCATTCTTAAATAATATCCGCGCAGCGGATACTTCTTTGAGGACATGCATTTCGACATTCATATTCACATGCAAATGTGACATTCATCCTACATACATTCTGACATACAAACGCGACATGCACAAATCCGGCATGCAACTTTCCATTCATCCTGACATACGATCAAAAGTGAATCGTGAAGAATGAATCGTGAATGGTGAAGAACGAAAAGAACCCCGAAGGGCGTGCCGCTTCGGGGTTGACTTATTCCGTTGTACTGACCGGCGTATAGCCGCTTTCCGCGATGATGCGCTGCCCTTCCTCGCTGCGCATAAAATCCAGCAGAATCGGAATATTCGGGTTATCGTTCCGCTTGTCGTAGACTGCAAGCACTTCGCCCGTGACCGGATAGCTGCCGTCCGCAATATGTTCCGGATCGGGGTACACGCCGTTCACGGAGAGCATCTTCACGCCGCCGTTCTGCACGATCCCCGCAACATAATACCGGAACGAATAGCCGATCGCGCTGCCGAAAAATGAGAGCGGATCGCGCTTCATCGGGGTGCCGCCCATGAATCCGAGCATCGTCGTCTGACTGCCGCTGCCCGCATTGCGCTGCACCGCGTCGATCGGGAGATGCCTGCCGCCGACCTCCGACCAGTTCCGGATTTCGCCCGCGTAGATCCCGCGGATCTGATCGGCAGTCAGATCATCGACCGGATTATTCTTGTTTACTATAAAAACAAATGCCTCCTGCGCAACCGGCTCATACACAAGCTCCCGCCCCTGTTCCGCGGCATAGGCAGCCTGCTCCGCCGAGGGCTTTGCGCAGAGCACAATGTCCGCTTTGCCCTCCGCAAGCGACTGATAGGCACCGCGCGTGTTCGTGTACTGCATCGCGCTTTCGGGCGCATAGGCGTCCCCGTCGAACTGCACCGACTCCGGCGGATAGACCGCCTGCACGAACGCCGCATAGACCGGCAGAACCGCAGCTGCCCCGTCGATCACCGGAATATCGCCTGTCAGCGTCATTTTCGCATCGCTCTGTACCAGCTCCGCATTCGCATCGAACGGCACATAGCGTGACACCTCGATCGACTTCGACTGCATTTCTGGCGAGGTGCTGTTGATGTAACGCCGCGTGACATTGCAGTAGACTGCGGCGTCAAATGCGGCGAATCCGAGCGCCAGCCCGATGAGCACCGCAAGCTGTTTTGTAAGTTTCTTCATGATTTTTCGTCACCGTCCGTTTGCGATATACGAGATGATCGACACATCCCGCCGCAGCAGCTCCGTATAGACCAGCAGCGCGATCACGCTGATGCTGCCGATGATGAGGACGGCGGTTAATAGTCTGTCAAATGTTTTATCCTTCATTTTATTTCCTCACATATGCGCAATGCCGATCGCGAACCAGATGATGAATGCGGTGTATGTGATTGCCAGTATCCCGAAGATTATGCCGAAAATACGCATTTTTCGTTTCAGCTCGATCCGCTCCGGACTGTCCTGCGGGGCGCGCCGCCACTTGACCAGATACAGGATGAAAAAGGAGAGCAAGGTCAGCGGAATGCCGGCAAGAATGGTCATGAGGATCAGATAAAATGCGAAATTGGAGAGCCCGTCAGCCGCCATGCACCAGCTGCCGCAGAAGATCATGACACAGGCGGCAGCGAGCATGAAATTCTTCGGCTTGCGAAGCTTCCGGCGCTGCTCCGCGTCCGGCTCCGTGCCGTGGTATACGGCGAGCGTCCGGATGAACCAGATGAGAAACGGCACAAGGATCGAATAGAAAATGATATTGATTGCGTTCATGCGCGGCACTCCTTTCTGCGTCAATGGCAATATCGTTTCATATTTTCAGTATAGCACAGCGCGGCAGATCTGTCAAGCATCACGGCGCAGGATCGTCCGGATCTGTGCGCAGCAGCGCCGTCAGCGCGAGAAATGCCGCCAGAAAGACCGGAAACAGCGTCAGCCCCGCACGCCCCGTCAATGCCCCGAACACCGGCGGCACCAGTGTCGTGCCGAGATAGGCGCATGCCATCTGCATGCCGATGAGCGTCTGTGCATCCGTTCCGCGGAACTGCTCCGGCGCTTCGTGCAGCTGACAGGGGTACACCGGCGCGCATCCGAGCCCGATCACAAACAGCCCGCAGTACGCCGTTCCGTGCTGCGGCATCATCAGCAGCGCGATCCCGCAAGCCGCCGTGCAGAGCCCCGCACCGATCAGCTTCCGGTCGCCGAGCCGCTCCGCCAGCGCCCCGCCGAGCAGTCTGCCGAGCGTGATGCCGGCATAAAACAGCGCGCCCGCACCCGCTGCCTGCCGCGTGCCGATGCCCCTGCGCAGCGCAAGATAGCTGCTTGCCCAGAGCCCCGCCGTGCTTTCCAGCGCGCATTCGCTGAAAAATCCCGCCAGCGAACGCCCGATGCCTTTGCATTTGCGGATCCGTGCGCAGAGATTCCCCGCAGGAACGGGCGGATCTTCCGGCGCCGTCTGCTTCCAGAGCGGCAGCGAAAAGATCAGCATCAGCGTCAAAATTCCCTGCATGACCGCCACTGTCCGGTAGCCGGACTGCCAGCCGTTCTGCAGCCGCATGCTGACGATGTACGGGCTCAGCATGCAGCCGATGCCCCAGAAGCTGTGCAGCCAGTTCATGTGCCGCGCCGGAAAATGCACCGCCGCATAGTGATTGAGCGCCGCATCCACCGCGCCCGCGCCGAGCCCGTAGGGGATCGCGAACAGGATGAGCGTGCCGAATCGCCCCGCAGACGAAAAGCCCCAGAGCGCCGCCGCCGTCATCATGACGCTGCATGCCGCGATCTGACCGGTGCGGAACCGCCGCAGCAATCTGCCGGACAGCAGACTGGAGAGCACCGTCCCGCAGGAGATGACCGCCGACAGGATCCCCGCATAGGACAGCGGAACCTGCAGAGCTGGCTGCATCGCATGCCACGACGCCCCCAGAAGCGAATCCGGCAGACCAAGACTGATATAGGAAAGATACATCACACAAAGCAGCAAAAACGCCAATCTTCGCCCCTTTCCCGCGCGGGATCACGGGGCTGTGCTGCGATGTGTATATTGCTTATGCAGGCGTACCCTCGCGCGATGATCCAAGATAAAACAGCGCCACGGTGCCAGGTCCGGCATGCGCACCGATCACCGGACCGATCTCGCCGATGATGACGGTCTTTGCACCGTAATCGCGGATCAGCGCTTCTTTCAGCATTTCCGCAGCGTCCGGTGCATCCGCATGCGCCACAAAAACAGTCGATGCAAAATCGGTGCATTCGGCAGCATAGTGTCTGCCAAGCTCCAGCACGGCATGCTTTCTGCCGCGGAGCTTCTGCTTTGCGACGAGCTTGCCCTCATCGCTGACATGCAGCACAGGCTTGATACCGAGCAATGCGCCGGCAAATGCGGACATTGCGCCGACTCTGCCGCCGCGTTTGAGGAACAGCAGGTCATCGACCGTGAACCAGTGCATGATCTTCAGGCGTGTTGCTTCAGCATATGCAGCGAGCTCGTCCAGTGACATGCCGCGCTCCTTCTGCTCGGCGCAGTGATAGACGAGGAGCCCCTGTCCGAGGCTTGCGCAGAGCGAGTCGATGATGACGATGCGGCGCGTGGGATATTCCGATTGCAGCTCATCCGCCGCGATGCGCGCAGTCGCACACATGCAGCTGAGCGGCGACGAGAACGAGATATAGAGCACATCCCTGCCGGATTCGAGCACCTTGCCGAAGGTCTCGCGGAACAGCGAGAGATTTGCCGCAGAGGTACAGGCGACCTGCCCCTCGCGCAGCGCGTTGTAGAACGCTTCGCCGCGGAGCGTACAGGGCAGAGCGGGGTTGTCCTTCATAAAGACGTTGAGCGGGATCTCGGGCACGCCCATGCCGTGAAGCATCTGCTCGGAGAGGTCGGCGCCGCTGTCGGTGATGAGTACATAGCTTTCATTTGTTTTCATGATATGTCAGCTCCTTTCGCATACTATTGTACCGCATTTCGGACGATTTGTCACGGACTTTTTGGGATTTTCCGGAAACTGCCGATAGATTTTGCGGTAGAATCGGACTCCACTATTAGTAGAGATGGTATATAAAACGACGCATCTGCGTCATAATTATGCATTTGAAAATTCTCCGGGATCTGCATGCCGATTGCGCGGCAGATTTTGCATCCGGCATGAAAAAACCGCAGGCTCTGAACGGAATCAGAGATCCTGCGGCTTTTGATTCTGTGTATCAGGCGGCTCGACCGGACGCAGCCGCGACCAGAGCACAACGATCAGCTGTGCGGGAATGCCGATCAGGAACAGCTTCCAGATCCTGTATTCATAGAAGGTCATGAACAGCGCGCCGAGCACGGACCAGATCAGCAGGGAGATGATGACGAAGTTCCAGCGGCGGTTGAACCAGATCGAATTGAACACGAGCGCGACCACGGCGGTGATCGGCGCGGCATAGATAAACAGGAACGAGCTGTATTTCAGCTCCGGCAGAATGGTATCGAGCACCACGAAGATCATGGACGCGACGAGCCAGACGAGCAAAGCAGCCATGCCTGTGATGATGAAACGGTTATGGGTGCGCTGCCGAACGGACTGTGCGGACTGCACCGGATCTTCGGCCTGCGCAGATTCGGGAGCGGGCGCAGATTCGGGCAGGGGAGCGGCGGGGCATTCGGGCTCCGGCGCGGGTTGTTCGGCGGGCGCTGCATCGGGATCGGTGAGGAAGTCGTCGATGCGGATGCCGTAGAAATCGGCGAGCTGCTTCATGACAGCAAGATCCGGCAGCGATTCTCCGCGCTCCCATTTGGATACAGCTTTATCGGAGTAATGCAGCTGTTCAGCGAGCTGCACCTGTGTCAGCTGATGCGCCTTACGCAGCCGAACGAGATTGGCTGCGGCGATCTGCTTCCAGTCGTCCATCGGATCACCCCTTTTCGTGTTCCTCTATTATAGCACATTATCGCAAAAAGTGCAATGGGCGTGAATACAAAAATTATGTTGTTTTGCTTCATGGGAGCAGTTACGCCGCAGAAGCCGCGAATAGCGGCGTGTACCGCGACTGCTGGGAGAGCCGCGCTGCCGCACTCCGGAGGAAATTGCCAGCGGGGGCTCCCCGCCGCAAAAAATGTGCCCGATATCGCAGCGATACCGGGCAAATCTATAAGAAGGATCCTAGCAAGCAAGTATCAGAAGACGCGGCGCTTCATGGTGAAGATTGCTGCGCCCGCCGCGGTCAGTCCTGCAAAGAGCAGTGCCGCGATCGGGGTGTTGTCGCCGGTCTTGACGTTGCCGGACTTTGCTGCGGTGGTCGTCGCCTTTGTGGTCGATGCAGCAGTTGCGGCAGCGGTGGTCGTCGTGGTCTGTGCGCTGCTCTGCGCGGTGGTCGTGAGCGCAGCCGCGGTGGTCTGTGCGCCGCTCTCCGTTGTGACCGCAGGGGCAGAAGTGGTGTTCTGTGCCGTGGTCGTGCTCTGTGCAGCAGCGGTCGTCAGTGCGGGAGCAGTCGTCGCAGCAGGTGCGGACTCGTTCTCATTCACGACCACTTCCTGACGGACAGCCAGCTCGTTGTTTGCGCGGTAAACATTGATATAGTGGGTGCCGGCAGTCTTCACGGAGATCGCCGCATTGCCGTTCTGATCGGTGACGACGCCGGTGTCGGTGTCATCCACGAAGATCTTCATGCCCGCTGCGGTGTTCTTTCCGACATTCTGCTTGAGCTGCGGCTTCACATCAATATGCACGCTGATCGGTGCATTTGTGACGGTCTTGCTGTTGGCGCTGTCGGTCAGTCCGCTGAGCGTAATATTGGTGTAATCGCCCTGCATGAAATACTGTGCAGTCCACGAAATGCTGTCGCCGTCCTCAAGGGTATAGCGGGTATTCACAGGGCCGCTGGATGTGTAGACGCAGGTGCCGTTTTTATCAGTGATATTGCAGGTGTAAAGGGAGGCAACGCCCCAGATGTAGGTCTCATCCAGACCGGCAGCCGCGCCGCCCGGATAGTATTTTTCATGCGCAAGATACATCACGTCTGCCGGCGTGAGCTTGCCGTCGCTGTCGGTATCCTTCACCTCGACGCTGCCCGTTACGGTGCGTTCGCCGAGCGTGTTCTGGTCGATCGTTTCGAGGCTGAATGTCACATTGACAGTTTCAGCAGCGGATGCGTTCATCGGAGCGGAAACAGCTGCGAGTGCAGCAGCGGTCATCATCATCATAACAGTCTTTTTCATAGCAATTCTCCTTATCTGGTTATCAGTTTTCAGTTTGTTTTTCATGATATTTGATACGATCGTATTGGGCTCTGTTCTTTGCCCTTCACCCTTTACGACAGCATCCGGAGCAGCTGCGTCACAGCTTTTCCAAAAAATTTTTTCAGTTTGATTTTTCATGATATTTGATACGATCGTATTGGGCTCTGTTCTTTGCCCTTCACCCTTTACGACAGCATCCGGAGCAGCTGCGTCACAGCTTTTCCAAAAATTTTTTTCAGTTTGATTTTTCATGATATTGAATACGATCGTATTGGGCTTTGTTCTTTGCCCTTCACTCATTACGACAGCAAACAGCGCGGATGCGTCACAGCTTTTTCAAACATATTTCGGAAAAATTTTTGGGACACAAAAAGCCGGACAGGTCTGTACCCGTCCGGCTTTGATTGTATCTTATTATATAGTATGGTTATGCGAAGAAAACTTCGCCGTCAGCGCGGTCGATCCGGTAGCTTGCGAGCACACAGATATCACCGATCAGATGCTGATTGAGGATCTCGACCTCATCCGCAGGGATCCAGAGTGCTCTGCGGTTCCGCTCCTGAATATGCTGAACCGGAAACTGCCGGATATAAGCATCGTCCACAAGGAATTTGACCACATAGACCGTGTTGTCGCATTCCTTTGCAATGCGCATATGCCGTGCGATCTGCGAGGCGCCTTCTTCCGAGAGCAGTGCCGTAAAGAGCGGCTGTTCCGCGGCGCGCGGCGGGAATGCACGGAAGCTGCGTGCTTCGACCTCGTGATATTCATTTGCATTCAGCGGACGGTAAAGCTCCATGAAAACCTTCCTTTCTGTGTTCAGTGTGCAGAACTGTTGTCTTTCTGTTTCAGTCTGCGTGCATGGATCTCGTCATGCAGCTTGTACATCTTCTGCACGGAGTTTTCGAGAAAATAGTAGTGCGCAATGTAGGGGATCAGCAGTCCGAGGATCAGGATGAGCAGCGGCAGCATCATGATAAGCTCGCCGAGCAGATAGATCGCCAGCGTGATGAAAAAGCCGAGTGCAAACAGGATCGTCACCAGAAAATGCACAAGCCGTTCATGCTGCATGAACTGGATCATGATGAGATGCGAGCGTTCGAGCTCCTCATAGTCCAGACTGTCATCCGCCTCCGCAAGCTTTGCTTCCAGCGCCCTGAGATATTCGGTCAGATATTTTCGCACGGCGCATCATCCTTTCGTCATTTGGCAGATTCGTCCGCGGCATCTGCTGCAAGGAACTGCTCCAGCGTCATTTCACCGGTATTGAGCGCCATAAAGCGGTCATTGTAGCGGTCGATCGTCTCCGCGGAAACGAACATCAGATAGGAGAACAGCGACTCGCTGAGCACGCTGTCGATATAGCAGCTGGTCAGCCGGAAGCGGATCTCGCCGTTTTTCATGTTGAGGTCGAAGGAGCCGTCGATCAGACCGTGGTTTGCAGCCGTGACGGCAAGTGCGGCATCATTGCGGTGTTCCTCTGTGATGAAGAACGGCATGACGGAGAGCACCGAAGCGATCTGCCGGTCGGCGCGCAGGATGATGTGCAGCGTCATCGGAATGTCCTCTCCGGTGAAGTGGATGCGGATATGCGTGCGCGCTTCCGTCTGTTCCTCAACGGAATATTTCAGCTTGCGGTGGTCGAGCATTGCGAGCAGGACCTCTGCATTTTTCTTTGTATTTTCGATGCGGGCGGGATCGAGAGCCATAAGCATTGCCTCCTTATCATATGTGTCTCTTGTGATATTATACCATAGTTTTCAAAATTTGTCAAGCCGCGGCCGGTTATGTGCACAAAAATGAGATGCGCAGCATATCACAGCACAGTACTTGCATGCCGCGTGACATGGCAGCCGACATTGACCGCGACCGGCAGACCGGCGATATGTGTCGCGCTCTGTTCGATGTTGACGGCAAGCGCCGTGACGGTTCCGCCGAAGCCCTGCGGACCGATGCCGAGGCGGTTGACCGATGCGAGCATTTTTTCTTCCAGCTCTGCATAGAGCGGCTTGGGATTGCGCACGGAAACATCGCGGCAGAGCGCTTTTTTCGCGAGCAGCGCGCACTGCTCAAAGTCGCCGCCGATGCCGACACCGACTATGATCGGCGGGCAGGGATTGCTGCCGGCTTTTGCAATGGTATCGGTGACAAAGCCGATGATATCATCGGTCGAAGCGGCAGGCGTGAACATGCGCATTGCACTCATGTTTTCGCTGCCGAAGCCCTTCGGACAGACGTCGATGCAGATCTCCTCGCCGGGGACGATATCGAGATGCAGCACAGCCGGCGTATTGTTATTGGTATTGACGCGTTCCAGCGGATCGCTGACCACGGAACAGCGGAGATAGCCGTCGAGATAGCCCGCCGCAACGCCCTTGTTGACCGCCTCGCGCAGGTCGCCGCCGGTGATGTGGACATCCTGACCGATCTGCATGAAGATGACAGCCATGCCGGTATCCTGACAGATCGGCAGATTGGTCTCGCGCGCGGCATCGAGGTTTGCGCAGAGGTCTGCGAAGACCGCCTTGCCTGCCTGCGACTGCTCCTGATCTGCGCCGCAGCGGATGCACTGTTCGAGCGCCTCCGGCAGCACCTTGTTTGCCTGAATGCAGAGAGCACGGACTGCCTCCGTGATCTGTGCGGCTTGAATCTCTCTCATGGGGGTTCCTCCTTTGATACGGAAAATCATTCTATTTCAGTATAACACAAACCGGATGATTTTGCAAGGGCTGACGCGGAATCCGGAAAGTATAATTTCAGCATTTCAAAAGATTTTGTATAAAATGCAAGTTTTGACAAAACAGAAATGCAAATATTGTGCAAAGCTTCAATTTTTTGATCAAAGTACTTGAAAAAGCGATTATCTTGCTGTATAATAGGGCTACACCAAACCATTCCATCCCAAATCATACTGTAAAGGGAGAAAAAATCATGAAAACACTTCGCAAACTGGCGCTTCTGAGCGCCGGCTGTCTGGCAATGACCTGTTATTCCGCAGTCCTGCTGGCAGACATCGCAACTTATGCGGAAGAAACGGTTCCGACGAGCGGAACATGCGGCAAAGATCTGACATGGACGCTGGACAGTACAGGTACTCTGACAATTACCGGAACGGGGAGAATGGATTCGTTCAAGGTCAAAAATGGAAAAGAACCGATCGAGGAAAGATTCAATGCTCCTTGGGTTGAAAGCCTGAACGAGATCAGAAAAGTTGTTTTTAATGGAGATTCGCTGGGTGACTATGCCTTTGCTTACTGCCCGAATCTGACCGAGGTTCAGCTGCCGGATAATCTGACGTCGCTTGCTTCCGGTCTTTTCGTTGGCTGTTCCAGTCTGAAAACGGTGAAGCTGCCGTCCGAATTGGGGACGATCAGCATGAGTGCGTTCAGCGGCTGGACTGGTCTGACGGAGATCGAAATTCCGGATAAAGTGACAAGAATCTTTACATATGCATTTGCCGGCTGTGAGAATTTGAAAACGATCACGATTCCGGATTCGGTTACCCAGATATATGAAGGCGCATTTTCAAACTGTACATCCTTGGAATCTGTTACGATGCCCAAGCATCTGGATGAGTTCTCACGCGCTGTTTTTACGGGTTGCACCAGTTTGAAAACCGTTACGCTGTCTGAAGTTTCTAAAATCCCGATGGATCTTTTTATCGGGTGTACCAGTCTGGAAACGGTGACTATTCCGGAAGGCGTTGAGACGATCGGGACTTACATTGTTGAGAAATGCCCGAATCTGAAAACGATTATCATTCCGGACACGGTGACGACGATCGAAGCGGGCGCATTTCGGTACAGCGGACTTGAAAACATCAAAATCCCGGGCAGTGTGAAGAATTTTGATGATTATGTGTTTTTGAACTGTGATAAGCTGGTGCAGGTTGAATTTTGCAGCGGCATCGAAACAATTCCGAGTTCATCTTTCAGCGGCTGTTCCTCATTGAAAAGTGTAAGTATTCCGGACACGGTGACTTCGGTCGGTTCTTCTGCGTTCTATAATTGTTCTTCTTTGGAGCGCGTTGTATTTCCCGAAAGTGTAACGGAATTGGGTGCAGGTATATTTAACAGTTCCGGCATTAAGGATGTCAAACTGCCGAGCGAGATCAAGGAGATTCCGAGCAGTATGTTTGCAAATTGTCATGAACTGACGAAATGTATTATTCCGGATAGTGTTGAAAAGATCGAATATGCTGCCTTTCGTGATTGCACCGCACTGAAAGAAGTGAAGATTCCGGATAGTGTTACAACGATTGATGATGCGGCATTCTCCAACTGCACGGCGCTGACCGAGCTCACGATCCCGAAATCTGTAACGACTATCGGAAGACGTGTTTTCTCCGGCAGCACTGCGCTGACAATCAAAGGCTACACCGGTTCCGCTGCGCAGACCTATGCAGAGGAGAACGACATTCCGTTCATCGCACTGGACGGCGCGCAGACCACAACCGAAGCCCCCAACACCACCACAACTGCCCTTGCAACGACGACCGCAGTGACCAATACGACCACGACTGCACCTGTGACCACAAAGGCACCGGCAACAACAAAGGCGCCTGCTACCACAAAGGCGCCTGCTACCACAAAGGCACCCAAGACCACGAAAGCGCCTGCGACTACTACAACAAAGGCTGTGACCACAACGACAAAGGCTGCAACGACGACCGCAGCGGTCAAGACCACAACGACCGCTCCTGCGGCCACGACCGCCGCAGCTTCGACCACGACCACTTCTGCGACCAATACAGAGCCGAAGGTGACGCTGTACGGCGACATGACGGGCGACGGTCAGTTTGACGTTGCGGACGCCGTGATGGTCGCGAGATATGTGAATCAGGATAAAGCGGTACTCCCGAGTGATCAGGGTATCATCAATGCGGATGTTGACGGCGATGGTCAGGTGACATCGGACGATATTACGTGGATGCTCCAGCGCATCGCGCGAATCATCACAGAATTTCCCGCAGAATTGTAATCATTTGTAACTCCGGCGAACCCGCATGCTTCGGTGTGCGGGTTCTTTTTTGCATCCGTCAGACGATTCTGCTGCGCAATTTGCGCCGCGGATCGTCTTTTTTGCGGAATAAAAATATTTTGTGAGAATCGTTCTGATTTACAAAACATTTTTACGAATATTGTGCAGATGTTCATTTTTCGGACGAAAAGCTTGTTTTTTGTACTATCATGCGGTATAATATAGGTCGGCAGCAACGATGCCAAACTCATCTCAGAAAGGAAGATTCTAATGAACGTACTAAGAAAAATTGCAATGCTGAGCGCAGGCTGCCTTGCAGCGATCAGTTTATCCGCGGCATTTCCGGCGGATCTTGCGATCTGTGCAGCGGAGGATGCACCCACCAGCGGAACCTGCGGTGAGCACCTGACATGGGCGCTTGATGCGGACGGAACCCTGACCGTTTCCGGAACGGGCAGCATGACGGACTACAAAACTGCGAGTGAAACGCCGTGGTATGCGAGCCGCGCCGTGCTGAAAAAGGCTGTGCTGGAATCCGGCGTCACGACCGTTGGCGAGTACGCATTCGGCAACTGCGAAAGCCTTGCGCAAATCACGATTCCGGACACCGTGACGGCAATCAGCGCGCATTCCTTCATTGCCTGCTACGCGCTGGAGAATGTTGCGATTCCGGAGAGCGTCACGGAAATCGGCGATTTCGCGTTCTATGCATGCGGCGCATTCACGGAGATCTCGCTGCCGGACAGCGCCGCGAACATCGGAAAATCCGCATTTGCAGTCTGCGAGCAGGTCAGATCCGCAAAACTCCCGAAGGATCTCGCAAGTATCAGCAGCAGTCTGTTTTCCGGCTGCATCAGCCTGACCGATATCACGATTCCTTCGTCGGTCACGGAGATCGGCGAAAGCGCATTTGAACAGTGCAAATCCCTGAAAACACTGGAAATTCCGGACGGCGTGACCGAAATCGGCAAGCGCACGTTCAGCAATTGCAGAGCGCTGAAAACCCTCACGCTCCCGCAGAGCATCTCCGCGATCGACGAGACCGCGTTCAACAACTGCAAAAAGCTGACGGTCAAGGGCTATGCCGATTCTTATGCGGCGTCCTATGCGGCAGAGCATGAGATCCCGTTCACGGCGATCGGCGGCGAAACACCGGATACGACACCGGCTGTCACCACGACGACGACCGCACAGACGACCACCACAACAAAGAATACCACCACGACAAAGAATACCACCACAACCGCGAAAACCACAACGAGCGCGCAGACAACGACCACCACGACTGCCAAAAAGCCAGCCGTGGTGACGAAGTACGGCGATGCCGATGTCAGCGGCGGCGTGGATGTCAGCGATGCGGTGCTTGTCGCGCGGTATCTGGTCATGGACCGCAACGCAAAATTCTCCGATACCGGTCTGGTCAATTCCGATGTGGACGGCGACGGCAATGTGTCCTCGGCAGACATGTCCCTGATCCTGAACCGGATCGCACGCATCATCACAGAGTTCCCCGCAGAGAAAAAATAACACAGAAACAAAGAACCCGCATGCCTCAAAAAGCGTGCGGGTTCACTCTTTTCATGATCGGCGATCAGCGCATCAGCGCGTCGAGCTCGGTGAGCGTCAGCGGCTGGATCAGCACATTTTCATCGTTGTCATCGAGGATGTAATTGCCCATGACCAGCCTGCGCATCGCGGCGTAGAAATCGGTATCGCCGATGACCTCGCCCTTTGTTCTGCTGTAAAGCAGAATGCGCCACTCCGCGACCTTGCGTCCGTCTACGCGGTAGCGCTCATGCGGCAGCTTCGGCATGATCGTTTCGATGCCCTCATTGATCGCGAGGACGCCGAACGGGGTGCCGTCGGGCTTTGTGTAGAAATGCGGATCGGCAACGAATGCCTTTGTCCAGTCGGCGTTCTCACCGACATATCTGTTCTGTGCCATGATGACTCCTTTCAGCCTTCCGCCCAGATGAGTCTGCCTTCATTGCGGGCAGGCGGCGCGGGTTTGTCCGCATCGGGATAGCCGAGAATGCAGTGCCCGATGCCTTCCCATTCGCCCGTGATGCCGAGCGCGGCGAGCAGTTCCTTGCCGGCGTCGCTTTCAAATTCTTCCTTTGCGCGGTGGATCCAGCAGCTTCCGACGCCGAGCACATCCGCCGCGAGCATCAGGTTGCCCATGACAAGGCTGCCGTCATAAACAGCGGTCGGAACGGTCTTGTCCGCAAGCACGATCAGCAGCGCCGGCGCGCCGTAGAACGGATCGAACCCCGCGTCCCAGCCGCCGATCTGCCGGTTCATTTCCGAGAGCCGGTCGCGGAGCGCTTTGTCCGTAACAGCGACGATTTTGACCGCCTGCCGGTTCATGCCCGAAGCAGCGTAAAGTCCTGCTTCTGCAATTTCTTCGATCAGGATTTTCGGGACGGCTTCCGCACGGTATTTGCGGCAGCTTCTCCGTTCGATCATGGCTTTGATGACCTCATTCATGACATTGACCTCCTCACAAAATGGTTTCCATACCGGTTTTCTGCGGCTTCATGCCGCAGCTTTCGTAGAACGCCTGCGCATCGGGATTGCATGCCCAGACGTTCAGCGTGACATTGTAGCAGCCGATCTCCTTTGCATATGCAAGCACGGCATCGTAGAGCCTTCTGCCGACATGCTGCCGCCGCGCCGCCTCATCGACACAGATATCGTCGATATACAGCGTTTTGATATCGGTCAGGACGCGGTCATTTGTGTGCTGCTGCTCCATGCAGAATGCATGACCGAGCACCTGTTCATCGGCATCGTCTGTCAGCACAAAGACGGGGGTTCTGTCGTTCCGGATGATGTCCGCAAGCTCTGTCTCGGAATATTTGGTTGCCGGTCCCTTGAACAGATCCGGTCTGCCGTTGTGATGCACCAGATCCACCTGTACCAGCAGCTTCATCAGTGCGGGGATATCCCGCATTTCCGCTCTGCGAATCATACGTTATCCTTTCCGGATGCTGCATACTTTTTACCGTATCACAGCGTCATCTGTCCGGCAATTTCGAGGTCCTTTGCCATGCCGCCCGCTGCCGGAATATTCTTGACGACATATTTTTTGAATGCTTCGAGCTGTTCCGCGGAGAGCAGCGCAGCCGAATCGAGCTTTGCGCCCCTTGCCTTCAGCGTCATGACCTGCACGCCGATCGAATCGCGGGTGGTCTTGGGCATCAGCATCTCTGTCCGGAAGACGATCGCGCGGTTGTTGGTCGAGCGCAGCAGCACATCGCAGTCCTCCGGAATAAAGAGGATCTCGACGAGCGGATTCTTCGCGGAGTACGCATTTGCGAGCTTTTTGCGGTTTGTTTTGGTCGCATAGGCACTGAGCGGCACCTTTGCGATCTTGCCGTTTTCGTAGCAGAACAGCACAAATCCGCTGTAATCGTCCGTGGCGATCATATATTTGACGCGCTCGCCCTCATCGAATCCGAGCTTGACCGGCACATAGTCGCCGAGCACGCTTGCCTTGGTATCGTCAAAGGCAGCGGCGCGCGTTTTGTAGACCTGCGCCTGATCCGTGAAGAACAGCAGCTCCGTGCGGTTGGACGCATTTTTCTGCTGCATCATGACGTCGCCCTCTTTGAGCTTCTGGTCGCTGCTCATGCGCAGGCTCTGCGGCGTGATCTTTTTGAAGTAGCCCTCTGCCGAGAGGAACAGATGCACAGGGTAATCCGGCGTATCGTCCTCGGTGACGGCTTCCGGCTCATCGGTCAGGTCATAGAACAGCGTCCTGCGCGGCTGACCGTATTTCTGCGCGACCTTTTTCAGCTCCTCGACCATGATTTTGCGGATCTTTTTGACGTCCTTGAGGATGTCTTCCATTTCCGCGATATCTTTCCGCAGCTGTTCGATCTCCTTGGTGCGGTTGAGGATATATTCGCGGTTGAGGTGGCGCAGCTTGATTTCCGCGACATATTCCGCCTGAATATTGTCGATGCCGAAGCCGATCATGAGGTTCGAGACGACCTCGGATTCTTCCTCTGTCTCGCGGACAATTTTGATCGCCTTGTCGATATCGAGCAGGATCTTTTCCAGACCTTCGAGCAGGTGGAGTTTGTCCATCTTCTTGTGCAGATCGAAATAGACTCTGCGGCGGATGCATTCGGTGCGGAACGCGATCCATTCTTCGAGGATCTCGCGCACGCCCATGACCTTCGGCATGCCGGCGATCAGAATGTTGAAGTTGCAGGACACGGTATCCTGCAGCGGCGTCATGCGGTAGAGCTTCTGCATGAGCTTATCCGGATCGGTGCCGCGCTTGAGGTCAATGGTCAGCTTCAGACCGTTGATGTCGGTTTCATCGCGCAGATAGGAGATTTCGGAGATCTTCTTCTGCTTGACCAGCTCGACGATCTTTTCCATGATCGCCTCGACGGTCGTGGAATAGGGGATCTGCGTGACCTCGATGCAGTTTGCGGATTTGTCGTAATTCCACTTGGAGCGCAGCCTGATGCTGCCTCTGCCGGTGTCGTAGATGCGGCGCATTTCTTCCTCGTCATAGAGCATGAATGCGCCGGTCGGGAAGTCCGGACCTTTCAGCGTGGTGAGCAGGTCATGCGCGGGATCCTTGATGAGCGCGACGGTCGTTTCGCAGACCTCTGCCAGATTGAACGGGCAGACATTGCTCGCCATGGAAACCGCAATGCCGACATTCGCATTGACCAGCACAGAGGGGAAGGTCGCAGGGAAAAGCGTCGGCTCCTGCATGGTATTGTCGTAGTTCGGGACGAAATCGACGGTCTCCTTGTCGATGTCGGCAAAGAGCTCGTTCGCGATCGGTTCCAGTCTGACCTCGGTGTAACGCGGTGCGGCATATGCCATATCGCGCGAATAGACCTTGCCGAAGTTGCCCTTGCTGTCTACATAGGGGTGCAGCAGGGACTCGTTTCCGCGCGCCAGACGCACCATTGTTTCATAGATCGCGGCATCGCCGTGCGGGTTCAGGCGCATCGTCTGACCGACGACGTTTGCCGACTTGGTGCGCGCGCCGGAGAGCAGTCCCATTTTATACATCGTATAGAGCAGCTTGCGGTGCGAGGGCTTGAAGCCGTCGATCTCCGGCAGGGCACGGGATACGATCGCGCTCATTGCGTAGGGCATGAAGTTCTTGCGGAGCGCTTCGGTAATGCGCTCCTCGACCATCAGTCCTGCACCTTCGATATATGCGTTAGAGGGGTTCGCCTGTCTGGGCGCTGCCTCTCGTTTCTTTCGAGCCATTGGGGTATCGTTCCTTTCTTTCGCAGCTTTGCGGCATCAGCGCTGATACGCGGAAAGCTGCTGCATGATGATCTCCGTATTGGCGTACTGATCGGGGAATTTGCTGCCGAGGATCCGCGGGCTGACCGTAAATTTCAGGCGGATCCGGCGCTCTGCAAAATATTCCAGATAGACCGAACGCATGCCGAACAGCGTTTTGCGGAGCTTCAGCTTCGTGAGGTAGTTCAGATCCACGGAGAACGGTTCGCTCCGGATCATGCCGCAGCGCAGACCGATGAGCCGTCCGCGGCTGGTCAGTCCGGTATAGCCCGTGACGACATGCCGCGAGGATGCGAAAAATCCCGTATCCTGAAACGTGCAGTACACGCCGGCTGTCACGGTCTCATCCGGAAACATCAGCTGTCCTTCCAGCACGTTCATCATCTCGTCTGCGTTGAATTTCATGGTCAGCATACTCATGTTTCGGGTTGCTCCTGTATGAAGATTACGAAATATCTGCGAGATCGAGATAATCGCCGCCGTTTTCCGCAATATAGTCCTTGCGGGCAGCGAGATTGTCTCCGAGCAGCATATCAAACATCGTGAAGGTCGCCTCTGCATCTTCCGGCGTAATGCGGATGATGCGGCGGGTTTCGGGGTTCATGGTGGTCAGCGCCATCATTTCCGCTTCGTTCTCACCGAGACCTTTCGAGCGCTGCAGCGTGAATTTCTGTCCCTCGATCATCGAAAGGATCTTGACGCGCTCCTTTTCGTCATAGGCAAAATAGGTGCGCTCCTTTGTGGTGATCTCGAACAGGGGAGACTCCGCGATATAGACATAACCCTCGCGGATCAGTGTCGGTGCAAGGCGGTAGATCATGGTCAGGATCAGCGTGCGGATGTGGAAGCCGTCCTCATCGGCATCCGTACAGATGACGATTTTGTTCCAGCGGAGATTGTCGATATTGAAGGTCGCAAGCTCCTTGTTCGCCTTGGATGTGACCTCGACGCCGCAGCCGAGCACCTTGACCAGATCGGTGATGATCTCCGATTTGAAGATGCGGGTGTAATCGGCTTTCAGGCAGTTGAGGATCTTGCCGCGCACCGGAATGACCGCCTGAAATTCCGCATCGCGCGCCATTTTGACGGAACCGAGAGCGGAATCGCCCTCCACGATATAGAGCTCGCGTCTTGCGGTATCCTTGGAGCGGCAGTCCACGAATTTCGGCACCATGTTGGAAAGATCGAGGTTGCCGGAGAGCTTCTTTTTCAGGTTCAGACGGGTGCGCTCGGCATTCTCGCGGCTGCGCTTGTTGACGAGCACCTGCTCCGCGATCCTTGCGGCATCGTCCGGATTTTCCGTGAAATAGACCTCAAGCTGATGCTTGAGAAATTCGGTCATCGCCTCATAGATGAAGCGGTTCGTGATCGCCTTTTTGGTCTGGTTCTCATAGGAAGCGACGGTCGAGAACGACGAGGAGACCAGCACGAGGCAGTCCTGAATATCGTCAAACGAGATCTTGCTCTCGTTCTTCTGATAGCGGTTGTTGTTTTTGAGGAACAGGTCGATCTGCGTGGTGAACGCGCGCTTGACGGCATCGTGCGGCGAACCGCCGTGTTCGAGCCAGCTGGAATTATGATAGTATTCGAGGCGCTGCACCTGATTGGAGAATGCAAACGCGACGTTCAGCTTGACCTTGTATTCATCGCGGTCGGCGCGGTCGCGTCCCTTGCGGTCAGCCTGCCAGAACTGCACGGGCGTCAGGGAATTTTCGCCGATGATCTCGGTGACATAATCGGTGATGCCGTTTTCGTAGCAGAACTCAGTGGTCTCGAATTTGCCGGGCGTGACCTCATTGCGGTAGACGAACAGGAGATTCGGATTGACGACCGCCTGCCGTTTGAGCACATCGCGGAACCATTCATCGGAGACTGCGATATCGGTAAAGACTTCGAGATCGGGCTTCCAGCGTGTTTTGGTACCGGTCTGCTTCCGCGAAGCCGGTTCCTTTTTGAGTCCGCCGATGTTCTCGCCCTTTTCAAAGTGCAGGGAATACTGCTGTCCGTCGCGGATAACGGTGACGTCCATATACGATGCGGCAAACTGCGTCGCGCAGAGACCGAGACCGTTCAGACCGAGGGAGTAGGCATAGGTGTCGGCATTGGAATCGTACTTGCCGCCGGCGTAGAGCTCGCAGTAGACCAGCTCCCAGTTGAAGCGCTTTTCGGCGGGATTCCAGTCCACAGGGCAGCCGCGTCCGAAGTCCTCGACCTCAATGGACTGATCCAGAAAGCGCGTAATGATGATCTTGGAGCCGAATCCGGCGCGCGCTTCGTCGATCGAGTTTGTGATGACCTCGAAGACCGAGTGTGCACAGCCGTCGGGACCGTCCGAGCCGAAGATGACCGCCGGACGCTTCCGGACCTTGTCAGGGCCTTTGAGCATCGTAATGCTCTCGTTGCCGTATTCCTGCTGTTTATTCGCCATTGGGATGTTCCTTTCTGTCAGGTGCATTGCGTTGCTGTGCGCCTGAAAAAATAGTCATACGAATTTAGTATAACACAGCAACCCGAAAAAGTCAAGCCGCAGAAAAAGTGGGGAGTGGCTGTTCAGGGATTTATGATTACGCATCCGGCGCGCACAGGATTAAAGTTTTGATCGAACTTTTTCAAAAGTTCGCGGAGTCCAGAGGCAGAGCCTCTGGTCGCGATCCGCAGATCGCGGAACTCCCCCAGCGTTCGATTTCGGGAAGAAAAGGGCTTGGGAAAAGCCCCCCTTTCTGAAAGGGGCAGCTTGTCCCATTCTGAATCGCATCCGCGCAGCGGATACCGCGGACATTCATATCTACATGCAAAATCGACATGCTCCATAAACGTGAAAAGTGAATCGTGAAAAATAGCGCGCCCGCGCGAAATGCGCAAAAACGCGCCAGAGCGACAGCGGTGAAGCAGGGATGACCGCGCGCGCTGTAATTGCGCAAAACGTGCGCTGCGGACGGCAAAACCGAGCGAATTCAGCTCCCGCTCCCATTGCACTTTCTTCCATAATATGATATAATGAATGCAGATCCGCAGATCAAAGATCTGCTCTGCATATCGGGCAATGATATCATAACGTTTCGCTTTATGATATAACAATATTGTGCATTGACCGCACACGATGAGGGTTTGAAAATGAATGATGAAATTCTTGAAAGAGGCAGATTCCGTTCGGGCAGCAATGAGCTGATACTGGTTCTGCTCGCAATGTTCGGCTTTTTCTGGTTCTGCCTGTTCTGCGCCATGCTGCTGTCAGAACCGACAGCCGGCACTGCAATCCTGAAATTTGCAAAAATCGTGACGCCGCAGGTGCTCCTGTTCTGGCTGCTCACGATCCCGAACCGCATCCGCATCAACAGCGGCAGACTGACGCTCACAGGCGAAACCCTGAGCGGCAGAACGCAGGCAGTGCTCCCGTCCATGCGCAAAAAGTTCAGCATTCCGGTTTCGCAGATCACCGAGGCGCATCTTGTCGGCAATGACCTTGAGATCCGGACGTCTGACGGCGTGACGATGCGGTTTTCGGGGCTGGACAATGCGTGCGAATTTTGCGCGAAGATCCGGCATCTGAATCATCCGGAGCAGCCGCATCTTCCGCCGATGTACAGGCGCGTACCGGTGCCCGCTCTGACGCCGGTACCGGATCGGCAGCCCGTGCAGATGCAGCAGCCCGTTCCCGCACCGCAGCCGGATCCTGTGCGGATGCCGCAGCAGGTGCTGCCCTATGTTGAAATCCCGCTGGAAACGCCCGACACCGATACAGAGCTGCTGATGCATGCCGAGGGGATATTCCAGCCGCAGAAAAAGGAGCAGGATTATGCAGAATAAGAATCAGCCGGACGGCGCACTGCACGGTGATTTTCACTATCAGTACAGCTGCTTCATCACGTTTGCGCTCATGCTGATGTTTTTGCTGGGGTGCGTGCTGGTTTCATTTTTATTGGCACACGTCACGCTTTCAGGGTTTGCCGGAAAGGTCATGCGCATCACCTCGCCGCTGCTGCTCATCATGCTGCTGCTCTCACTTCCGGTGAAATTCATGGTGCGCCGCAGCGAGCTGACGCTGAAAGACGGCGTGCTTTCCGGCAGAAGACAGTCGCTGTTTCCGTATCTGTGCACGCCCTTTGCGATCCCTGTTTCGGAGATCAGGAAAGTCTCTTATGCTGCAGAGTCGCTGATTGTTGAAACGGATCAGGAAACCTTTCAGTTTCAATATCTCCGGAACAGCATACGGATCGGGGATGAACTCAACCGCTTGTACCTGCCGTATGAGCAGGCAAGGCTCGAACGGTGGCTGAGCATCCCGAAGGATCCCCCGCAGAATATGCCGCAGGAACGTCCGCAGCATACGACGCAGGAGCCGGCATTCATGCTGCCGCAGGAGCCGTCCGAATCGCTGCCTTACGTGGAGATCCCGCTGCCGCAGCAGGAAGATTTCGGGGCGCTTCTTTCGCAGCAGAATCCGCAGGATCAGGCGCCGGGCGCATTTTTCGGTTTGCAGGATCCCGCGGCATGGGGGCAGCCGGAGCAGAACAAACCGGAGCAGGAGAATCACAATGGAACAACAAATCTATGAAGCAGAGGTGCGGTATCAGTTTTCTACGGAACGCATTATCCTGATCCCCATGCTGATATTCGTCTTCTTTCTGAGTGCCGCGTTTTTTCGTCAGCGCCTTGCGATCTCGCCTTTTATTGCCGGTGCCATTCTGCTGTACTTCAGTGCAGACAGCATCTACCGGCTGGAACGCGCAAAGCACCGCAGACTGCTGCTCACAAATGAATTTGTGCAGGTATACTATCTGAAAAAGCGCACAGATCAGACGCGCATTCTGACGATCCCGCTGGAACAGCTTGCAGGGCTGTCGGTCAGCGGCGGCGATTCTGTCGTGCTGGATACGCTGAACGGCGAGATCACGGTGCATGACGTTGTGCATGCAGGACAGTTCGTCTTTATGGCGAAGGAGCAGCTCGAAAAATACTGGAATCCGAAAAAACGCGCGCTGCCGGACGGCGTCGGGGCGTCCGCTGCGCTGAATGCACCGAAGCGGGAAAGACCGGAAGGACTGACTGCCTATCTCGGGCTGCCGGATCCGGAGGAATGGGGGGAGCAGGACAATGCCGATGCAGAATAATTTGCTGATGCGTGGGCAGTTTCGCGACGAGATCGGACTGGGCGAGATCATGCTATGGATGCTTTTCGGCGGCGGTGCAGCGACCTTATTTGCTGCGCTGCTGATTACGGAGCATTCGCTGCTGCAGATCCTGCTCTGCATGCTGCCGGCAATCCTTTCGCTGACAGCACTCTGCATCCACAGGGTTCTGTCCTTTCTCACGGCAAAATACAGCAGTCTGGAGCTGTATCCGGATGTGCTGGTGTGGAATAAGTCCGCGCAGGCAAGCACTGCAAATGCGGTGAATCCGGTCGTCATTCCGCTCGCACAGATCACGGATGTCACGTATAGCAACAGCAGCATGACCGTCCGGACAAACGGCAGAGCGCTTCATATCCCGAATCTTGTCAACAGCACAAGCTTTGCGCAGGAACTGCGGCAGCAGGCGAGAGCACAGGGCGCGGAGATCCCGCAGAATGATTATGAAAAGGCAGAGGAGATCAGGCTGGTGACCGAACGCTGGAAGCGCCGGCAGGCAGCAAAGGCAGGGATACCCGATCCGCCGAAGCTTCCGCCTTTGCCGATGCAGCTGCCGGAGCAGACTTTTCCGGAGCAGCTGACCGCAGAGCAGGCAGACGGCGTATTTCGTCCGGCAGCCCCGCAGCAGACTGTTCAGCAGGATCCACAGCCGGAAACATCCGGAGAGGAGGCGCAGCATTTTGAATCAGGTGTTATATGAAACAAAGGTCGAATCGGGAACCGCAAAGAAGATCATCGCGCTGATCGCAGGTGCCGCACTGCTGGTTCAGGGCTTTTTCAATATGAAAGTAACAGTCAACGGCATTCTGCTCCACAGCTACAAGATCCCGTATCTTGCGGTGCTGCTGCTCGTTATCATCCGCCTGCTGATCGCGCTTGCTGCCGAGCTGCGGCATGAACCGATGCAGCGGCTGATCCTCATGGATGATGCCGTATCCTTTCCCCAGATAAGGCTCGGTGTGCTGAATAACCGGTTCAGCACGATCCGGATCCCGCTGGAACAGATTCAGCGCGTGGAACTGCGGAATGCGAATACGGTTGTTTTTCATACCTATGAGGGACTGTTTTCGGTGAAGGGCGTCGCAGGTGCCGCGGCGTTTGCAGATGCCGTGAACAGCACACTCGCAAACCGGCAGCTGATCGCACAGCAGGAACGTGCGGCGCTTCCGGTCTATCCGAGAAAGCCTGCAATTGATGCGGAAACGCTGCGTTCGCTGAAATCGCAGCTCGAAACCGGTGCGATCACGCGCGAGCAGTACGATGCAGCGCTCCGGTCGTACCAGACAAAGGATTGGAATGAACATGAATGATGCGCTGTATGAAGCCAAGGTGGTGCAGGACCGTCCGCGCGTGAAGGCCGCGAGCAAAACGCCGCTGCTGATTGCAATTATCTGCTTTTTGCTCGGAATTGTGAAGGAGCAGGCGCTCCTGCTGATAATCGGAGGAATTGCCGCTGCCGTATTTGCAATTTTGCGCGATAACGGAAAACTGGACTGGTCGCGGGCACAGTATGTGGGAACGCTGCGGCGTGTCGCACTGACAGAACAGGGCGTGCAGATTGAACGCCTGCGGGGCGTGGAAGGCAGAAGGCAGATCGAATCGCAGATTATCCCGATCAGCCGGATCACCGGCATTGAAGTGCGCTCTCCGGTTGTCGTGTGCATCAGCACGGAAGCGGAAACGGTGGAGCTGAACGGCGTGCTGGATGCCGCCGCGTTTGCCGATGCGGTCAAGAGGACCGTGCAGGAGTTCCGGTTTTCGGATGCGTCTGCAAACACACAGGATGAGGACAAAATGAATCTGCAAAATGCAATGGAGCATATGCTGCGCACCGGTGCCATTACGCAGGCGCAGTTTGATACGGCGAATGATCCGGACAGACCGCTCCCGCCGCAGCCCGCAGTCGATGCGGATACGTTTCATGCACTGGAATATCAGCTGCAAACCGGCATGATCACGCGTGAGCAGTTCGATGCAATGGCATACAGTCAGCAGGCACCCGCGCCGCAGCAGGATCCGCTGGATCTGCTTGCGCCGCTGGATGTGCCGGACGCAGATGAACAGAATGCGCTTGCCTATCAGCATCGGATGCAGCAGTTCGGCGCGATGATGCCGCCGGATGAGCAGGAAAGAATGCAGCTATGAAAGATGTGATTTACGAAGCGCATGTCATGCGGGATCAGTCGGTATCTCTGGGCGATCTCGGATGCAGCGGGGTGCAGTTTTGCATCGGTATTGCGGCGGTTATTCTCTCCGAGGCAGGAATTGAAGGATTTATCGTGCTTGCAGTTACTGCATGTCTCGGCATCATGCTCTATCGGAAGAAGCGGCAGAAGGTTGAAAAGCAGGGCGTCCTGCAGCGGGTGATCCTGAATGCGGACGGCGTGATGCTCCGCTACGGGCGGGAGAGTCTGAGCACGAAATCGCCGAGCTGTATCCAGATCCCGCTCGATGATATCAGCGAGGCGGAAACGCCGGATACGACCACGCTCATACTCCACACAATGAGCAGAGCCTATCAGCTGGAAGGCGTTCTGGATGCGAGAAGGTTTGCAGATGCGCTGCGGCGTGTGCAGCAGACGCGCCGCATGTCACAGCAGACGGTCACATCGCCGCAGGAGCATATGCTCGCGGAGCAGCACATCAGAATGCCGGCTCCGCCGCCGCAGACAAAGCCGGCAGTCGATCCGGATCTGCAAAATGCGATGCAGTACATGCTGCGCACCGGCGCGATCACGCAGGAGCAGTTTGATACGGCAAATGATCCGCACAGACCGCTCCCGCCGCAGCCCGCAGTCGATGCGGACACGTTTCATGCACTGGAATATCAGCTGCAGACCGGTATGATCACGCGTGAGCAGTTCGATGCAATGGCATATTGTCAGCAGAAACCCGCACAGGAACCGGATCCGCTGGATCTGCTTGCGCCGCTGGATGTGCCGGATGCAGATGAGCAGAATGCACTGGAATATCAGCAGCGGATGCAGCAGTTCGGCGCGATGATGCCGCCGGATCTGCCGGATGAACAGGGAAGAATGCAGCTATGAATGATGTGATTTATGAGGCAGAGGTCAGGAAGGATCTGTATCCGAACGATTCCGGATGCGGCTGTCTGCTTGTGCTGATTGTTTTCTTGGCTGGCTTTATCGCAGCTTTCAGATTCGTCGGTGTCATTTTGGATATTGTGATCGGATATTTTGTCATCTCTTCGCTTTTGAGAAGAAAACGCAAGATCACAAAGCAGGGCATTCTGCAGCGGGTGGTTCTGACCGGGAAGTACGTGATGCTCCGCTACGGACACGAAAGTCTGGAAACGAAAGCGCCGCGCAGTGTGCAGATCCCGCTTGAGGAGATCACCGAAGCAGAAGTCGATGGATCGACTGTCATACTCCATACGGCGCACAAAGCCTATCAGCTGGAAGGCTTGGATAATGAGAAGCAGTTTGCGATAGAACTGCGCCGCGCACAGCAAAAGCGCGGGATATATGTGCCGGCATCGAAGTTTCAGCCCGATGCGGCACCGGCGGTCCGTCTGCTGCAGCACACCGAACGGCAGGTTCTCCTGCCGCAGAGCAAGCCTGCGGTTGATCCGGATGCACAGAATGCAATGGAACATATGCTGCGCACCGGCGCGATCACGCAGGCGCAGTTTGATACGGCGAACGATCCGCACAGACCGCTCCCGCCGCAGCCGGCAGTCGATGCGGATACATTTCATGCGCTGGAATATCAGCTCCAGACCGGCATGATCACGCGCGAGGAGTTTGATGCAATGGCATATTGTCAGCAGAAACCCGTACCGGAACCGCAGAATGTGCCTGCAGCGGATGATGCGCAGGATGCAGATGAACAGAATGCGCTTGCCTATCAGCAGCGGATGCAGCAGTTCGGTGCGATGATGCCGCCGGAAAATCCGGATGAACAGGGAAGAATGCAGATATGAATGATGTGATTTATGAAGCGAAGCTGAATCCGAACCGTAAAAAACAGCTGCCGCTTGGGTGTACTCCGATTGCTCTCAGTATTGTATTCACTTGTGCTGGTTTTTTGTCGGGGCATTATTGGGCGGGTCTTTTTTCGTTGGTTGCTTATGTTGTATTGGCAATAATCTACAGCAAGGCGCATGCAGAACAGGAAACGGAGAAGGCGGACAGTGTGCTGCATCGTGTTGCGCTGAAGCGAGAAGGCGTGAAGATCGAGCGTTTGAAAGAGACAATCGAGAGCAGAGAGATCGTCTGGCAGCTGATCCCGCTTGCACAGATCATTGATATTGAAGTGTCCGCGCCGTACAAGGTGTGCATCAGCACGGATGAAGAAACAGTTGTGCTGGACGGCGTGATGGATGCGGAGATGTTTGTGGATGCGGTCAAAAAGGCAGTGCTGCAGTTCCGGTATGCAGATGCGCCGGTGAATATGCAGAGCGAAGACGAAACCAATCGGCAGAATGCGATGACACATTTGCTGCGCACCGGTGCCATTACGCAGGCGCAGTTTGATACGGCGAACGATCCGGACAGACCGCTCCCGCCGCAGCCGGCAGTCGATGCGGATACGTTTCATGCACTGGAATATCAATTGCAGACCGGTATGATCACGCGCGAGCAGTTCGATGCAATGGCATACAGTCAGCAGGCGCCCGCGCCGGAACCGCAGAATGTGCCTACAGCGGATGATGCGCAGGATGCAGATGAGCAGAATGCGCTGGAATATCAGCAGCGGATGCAGCAGTTCGGCGCGATGATGCCGCCGGATCTGCCGGATGAACAGGGAAGAATGCAGCTATGAAAGATGTGATCTATGAGGCGAAGGTGGAGCATTCCGATCCGATGGATGAAGTGTTTCACGCAGGATGTATGCCGTCGTTGATCATGCTCCTTTTCTCCGCAGTTTTGATCCTTGTGTTTGGCGTTTTCGCGGTCATTCTGCTTGCGGTTGCCCTGTATTTTGTCATCCGTAATTTCAGGCAGAATCAGGCAAAGAAAGCGAAAGAGGGGATTCTGCAGCGGATCGCCGTGACGGAAGACACCGTGATCCTCCGCTACGGGCGGGGCGGTCTGAACGGGATCGCGCCGTACAATGTCGAAATACCGCTTGAACAAATCGTTTTCTGCGGATCGCCGGAGAACGGAACAATCAGGATCTGCACCGCGGAGAAAACCTACGAGCTGAATGAAGTGACGGATGCGCCGAAGCTTGCCGCTGTCATCACGCAGGCAAAGCATGACCTGAACATGAAGCAGCGCACGCCGCTGTATCAGCCGATCGCGGAACTGCCGGTCGATCCGCAGGCGGGGCGGCTGTTTCGTGAGGAACAGCGCGAAAGAGTGCTGCTCGCACCGCAGTCGGAAGCGCCTGTTGTCATTACGGATATGCAGAATGCAATGACACATTTGCTGCGCACCGGCGCGATCACGCAGGCGCAGTTTGACCTCGCGAATGATCCGGACAGACTGCCCCTGCCGCAGCCTGTCGTCAAGTCGGATGAACAGAATGCGCTTGATTTTCAGCAGCGGATGCAGCAGCTCCGCGCGGTGATGCCGCAGGACACAGAGGACGGTTCATCTGACCGAAAAACAGAATAACGGAGTGAGTTTCAAAAAATGAATGCGGAATTGTCTGAACTGAAAAAACAGCGCATCAGCGTAGTGAATGAGATCCATGAACTGCTGGAGCCAAAAAGCGATACGGTGATGTATGCAGAATTTGAACGGATCACCGAAACGGAAGAGAACTATATTCTCCGCGGTACGCTCTGTACAAGTAAGATGCTGTCTTTTTGTGAGAGATTGTTTTCCTATCAAGGCGAAACGCCGGAGAACGAGGAGATCGACATATTCCGTCCGATCTTCTTTGGTTTTGTGATGGATGTTCCAAAGGAGCATGTTCCGGAAGAACGATCACGGAATGACAGAGATATGCGGGAGTATTTATACGAACCGCTTTCTGCTGCATTGCTGCGCGATCTTCTGGAAACGGCAAAAGAAATCGCGCCGGCAGAGAATCCGGTTCTGATCGCGGAAAATATACTGCGGCAATACGAATTTCTGGTGCGGTTTGATCCGTACGGGCTGGATGCGGATGTGTATTTTGCTGCGAGTCCGTATTGGGGGATCCGGAGAAAGCTGCTTTTTGAGCATCCGCATCTTTCCGTGCAGAAAGAATCGCTGAAGCAGAAGGTGGAAAACATGATTCAGCAGCGGGTGATACCGTTAAAGTCACACAAGCCTTTGCCGGCAATCAATCCGGATACCCTGCAAATTCTGAATGTCGGGCAGGGGAATTTCATCTGCCTGTATGATTCCAAGACGAAAAAAACAGAGCTGGTCAGCGATGTCGGATTTACATCTT
Organism: Clostridiales bacterium Firm_04; assembly: GCA_001603005.1. Lineage (GTDB taxonomy): Bacteria > Bacillota > Clostridia > Oscillospirales > Ruminococcaceae > Firm-04. The sequence continues at coordinate 27,955 of LVAJ01000026.1, read as the reverse complement.
TTGAAAAACACGACGCGTTTCCGGCAAAGGACTATATCCCGAAAATCGACTGCGGCTGCTATGTCATTTCACATTTTGATACCGACCATATTCTCGGCTGCATCTATCTGCAAAGCAGTCAGTTTACGAAATCGCACCGGTGGTATATCCGGCATCCGAAATATGTAAAGGAGATTTCGGTGTCAGCGCTGATGTTCATTCGCCTGCTGCTGTTTGCGGATCTGTACGTGATCGACACGCTGCAAGATCCTCTGACGCTTTCGAAGAATCCGCTGACGCTTCCGCAGAATGCGCTGACGCTTCCGCAGAATCCGCTTGCAGAGCTGTATTACGGAACCGGAAAGGGCAGATGCAAGGCGGAGATCAATAACAACATCGGGCTGATTCTGCGGATCCAAGTGGGTAAGGACATTCTGCTGCCGGGTGACTGTATGTATCACGCATGGGGAAGTGCGCTGAAGCAGAAAGCGCCGCTCCTGCTGGATTATCTTGTGATCCCGCATCATTGCTGTGCGCTCGGAAACCGGACGAATCAGATCGTAAAGGGCAAACAGGGGGCGGTCGCAGTTGCGTCAGTCGGCTCGAACCCATACGGACATCCGGATGCTGCGCATATTGCAAAGCTGAATCAGTGGGGCTTCACGGTCGAGGAAATGAATACGCATAACATCATTAATTGGGTACCGAATCCAAAGCTGAACGCGGACGGTATTCTGGAGCTGCCGCTGTAAAAAATATCCCGCCTTTGCAGGACGCAGAGGCGGGGATCTCTATATCCGACCGGACAGATCATCCATTAGCATTGACGAAACCGGACTTTTTTGCTATACTGTAATCCGGAAGCGAAATCGAATATGCAGATCAGAAAGGCGAATCATGAAACAGAAAATTTACAGCAGAATTGACGAGATCCCGACCGGCAGCGCCGATGACAGCATCACATCCGGATGCCTTGTGCTCGAAGGCGGCGGCTGGAAGGGGCTCTATACGCTCGGCGTGCTCGACTGCATGATGCAGAACGGCATCAATTTTTCGGCGACGGTCGGCTGCTCGGCGGGGGCGCTCTCCGCGATCGGCTATGTCGCCGGACAGATCGGCTGGGGCGCGCGCATCGACCTGACCTACCGCCACGATCAGAATTACTGCGGCATCGGCGCGATGAAGCGGGACGGCGGCATCACCGGTTTTTCGTATCTTTACAGGGATATCCTGCGTCAGATGCCGCTGAACAAAAAGCGTTTGCAGGATCCTGCACGCAGACTGGCGGTCTCTGCGACCAATCTGCTGACGGGCAAGGTCGAATACTTTGAAAAGGGCAAGTGCAATCTCTCGAAGGCGGTGCAGGCGTCCGCGACCGTGCCGTATATTTCGCGTCCGGTGATGATCGGGGGCGTGCCCTATCTGGACGGCGGCTGCGCGGAGAAGATCCCGTTTTCGTGGGCGCAGCAGTGCGGCGAGCGGAAGATCGTTGTAGTGCGGACGCGGGAGCGCGCGTATCGCAGGGATACGGCGCCCTCTGTTCTGACGGCAAAAATGTACCGGAAGTATCCGGAATTTGTCCGGAGCATGGATGCAGCGCCGGCGCAGTTCAATGAGACAGCGGATCTTTTGGAGCATCTTGCGGGGCAGGGGGAGATCTTTCAGATCGCGCCGTCCGAGCCGGTCACTGTGACGCGTTTTGACGGCGACCTTGAAAAGCTCGGTGCGCTCTACTGGCTCGGCATGCACGATATGGAGGCGCGGCTCGGTACGCTGCGGGACTACCTTCAGAGATAAAAATCATTGCTGCGTAGAGCCCAAAAGTTCTGCACGACGCATCCGGGCGGGCAGTGCCCGCTGCCGATTTCCTCCGGAGTGCGGCTGCGTGGCTCACCCAACATTCGCAGTTCACGCCGCTAGACGCGGCTTCTCAATCGTAACTGCTCCCAGCGGGGAGCCCCCGCGGGCATTTTCCTTCGGGAGCCGGAAGCGTGGCTCTCCCAACAGTCGCAGTACACGCTGCTGATCGCGGCTTCTCAAAGGTTACTGCTCCCAGCGGATTGCGCCCCGCATACGTTACCGAGCGCTTGACTATGTTCCCGCAAACGTATCCGATTCACGCACAACGCAACCGGCGCGCACAGGATTAAAGTTTCGCTCAAGCCTTTTCAAAGGCTTGCGGGTCAAGGGCAGAGCCCTTGTCGCTCTCCGCAGAGAGCGAAACTCCCCAGCGTTCTTTAAGGGGAAGATTGGGGCTTGGGGAAAGTACCCCGTAGGGCTGCTTTCCCCATTCTGAATCGCATCCGCGCAGCGGGCGGGGAGCCCCCGCGGGCATTTTCCTCCGGGAGCCGGTGGCGTGGCTCGTCCAACAATTGTGGTACACGCCGCTGATCGCGGCTTCTCTGGCGTAACTGCTCCCAGCGCTGTGCTCCGAAGACAGAACAAGAACACGCGGACATTCATCTGACATGCACAAACTTGACATGCAAACGGACATTCAAATGGGCATGTACCTAGAAGTGAAAAACGAATCGTGAAAAAACTGCCCCGAAACGCTTCGGGGCAGTTGTTCTGTATGGGATTTGTATAGCCGCGATTACTGCTGCGGGGTATCGTTCGATGCGATGCCCTTGAGTGCAGCGGTCAGGCTTGCAAGGCTCTGGATCTCGCTCGGAATGATGATCTTCGTAGCCTTGCCGTCTGCTGCTCTGGAGAATGCTTCCAGCGATTTCAGCTGAATGACCTTCTCGTTCGGTGCAGCCTCGTTCAGCATGTGGAGTGCCTCAGCCTCGCCCTGTGCTTCCAGCATTTTCTGCTTGCGGATCGCCTCTGCACGGAGCAGCATTGCCTGCTGCTGTGCCTCTGCTGCGAGGATCTGGGATTCCTTTTCCGCCTGTGCGCGCAGGATCTTGGATTCCTTTTCGCCCTCTGCGACGAGGATCGCGGATTTCTTTTCACCTTCCGCCTGAAGGATCTTCTCACGGCGTTCACGCTCTGCCTTCATCTGCTTTTCCATGGCATCCTGAATCTCACGCGGCGGCAGAATATTTTTCAGCTCCACGCGGTTGACCTTGATGCCCCAGCGGTCGGTTGCCTGGTCGAGGATCGCAGTGATCTTCGAGTTGATGATGTCACGGGATGTCAGCGTTGCATCGAGCTCCATTTCACCGATGATGTTACGGAGCGTTGTTGCGGACAGATTTTCAATTGCAGCCATCGGGCGCTCGACGCCGTAGGTGTACTGCTTTGCGTCGGTCACGGCGAAGAATACGACCGTGTCGATCTGCATGGTGACGTTATCCTTTGTGATCACGGGCTGCGGCTTGAAGTCCACGACCTGCTCCTTGATCGTCACGACCTTTGCAACGCGGTCCATGAACGGGATCAGGAAGTGCGGGCCGGTGTGCCATTCCGCATAGAATGTGCCCAGACGCTCCACGACATAGACATTTGCCTGCGGAACGATCTTGATATTGGCGATGATCACGATCAGAAGGATCACGATCAGGACGAGTGCAACGATCAGCGGCGCGTTGCCTGCGAAAAGCATCATTGCTGCATACATTTGTATTTCCTCCATTCAGTTCTGTTCGATGTTCGGGACCGGCATCAGCTGCCGGCTTCGGCGGTAAAGCCGATCTGTAAGACCGAAACGCCCCACTGTGCAGCCGCCGGGCTCAGCGCTGCTTTCAGGCGTTCCGAAGCTGCATGCGGATCCGCAAGCACATTTTGTGCCGGTTCCGCAGCGATCAGCGTGTTTGCTGACTGCTGTAAAAGCTTTGCCAGAGATTGCTCCGGCTGTGAGATGCTGTTCATGAAGCGTTCCGGATCCGTGATCTGCCAGTCAGCTGAAATGCGGTACAGAAGCTTCTGACCGTCTGCGGAATTGCAGATTTGCTGCGGGCAGTCCAGATGCTGCTCTGTGAGCGGGATGACCTGTGTGATCTGCGTGAGAAACGGTATCAGAAAATGCACGCCTTCGCGCAGGATCTTTCTGCTGCCTGCTGAATCCGGTGCGCCGTACATTTTTGCGACATACGCTTTGTCCGCCGGCACCTTCCGGATGCTCGCGATGATACAGATAATGATGATCGCACAGATGACGGCGAACATCACCGGAACAACCCCTATGAAAGCAGCAGCGGGGCGCATAGTCGGAATCATGCCTGCTCCTTTCACATGCGTTCAAACGGCTTTGCAAAGTCGTCCGCCCGCCGCACGTACAGCTTGGCGCCTTCCACGCGCGTAACCAGCACAATGGTATCGGGCGGAAGGATCTCTCCGGTCTCCGAGACCGCGATCCAGTCCACGCCGCCGGTCTTTGCTCTGCCGGTGCCGAGTGCCGGATTGACCTCCTCGATGATGACAGCCGATTCGCCGACAAGCTTATCCGCATTGGTACGCGGCTCCTGCCGGACACGCAGCTTAGAGAGCAGCGGTCTTGTCAGAAGCAGCAGGAACACGGAAACGATGACGAAAATGCCGAGCTGTGCTGCAAAGCCGCAGTTCATCATTGCCGCAATGAATGCGCCGACCGCGCCGAGTGCGAACCAGATACTGATGAGCTGCATGGAAGCAATTTCCGCGATCAGTGCGACAACGAAAATGATGCCCCAGAAGATGAGATATGCCATACCGAAATCCTCCTTTCCGCGCCCGCTTCTCTGCGGCGCCCTATGTATTCATTCTAACATATTCGCGCACGATTTGCAAGACGCAAAAAATGACAAATTCCGTGCGGGGGAGCAAATACGGCGATTTTGTGAAAAATTCCGGCAGTATTCTTCTGTATCCTCTTTTTTTCTCCCAAATCCGATGTGGTTTGATTTTCTTGCGTATCGCATGTGAAATGAACGTATCTGCTTATGTTTTATGATATGATGCGTACAGCGCATAAATGCATGATTTTTGCGCATACTGCATGCAGGCAGCCGCAAAGGACTGCCCGAAAGGAGCGATTTCTCATGAACGAACGGAAGAACCCGAACATTCACTGCACCGTCGATCAGTGCCGGCATAATCTTTGCAGCGAGCATTTCTGCACGCTCGATCAGGTGCACATTGATACGCATGAGCCGGATCCCTCTGTCAAGGAATGCGTGGACTGCGCGTCCTTTGTCAAGCGCACCGAGTTCCGCTGAACCGCATCCGCTGTCCGCATCGTGCAGGCAGATCCGCTCTGTGCGATGCGGGCAGTTGTGCTGCATGTGCATAACTGCCAAAAATGGATGCTGATAATAGGCAAGATGCCAATTTTTTTGCAAATCGCTTGCAGTCTGTCTGCATTTGCTGTATAATAGGAATGGTATGAAAGAGGGAAGTGCAGGATAATCGGTGATGAAAGGAGCCAGATACATGTCTGATAAAACAATTACATTTTCGCTTTCTGCGGAACGCGAGCAAGAAATGCTGCAAATTCTGCGCACGGTCTATGATGCGCTGAACGAAAAGGGCTACAATCCGATCAATCAGATCGTCGGATATATTCTCTCCGAGGATCCGACTTATATTACGGTACATAAGAATGCCCGCAGCCTGATCCGGCACATTGACCGCGACGAGCTGATGCAGGTTCTTGTCCGCAATTATCTCTCGGAATGATGTTCTGCAAAACGAAGCAGGCAGATGCGTGATGCGTCTGCCTGCTTTTTGTTTTGGTCGGATGCTGCGGGCGTATTAAGCGTCCGCATCCTCGAATGTGATATTCTTTTCGCCGAGTGCAGCCGTCAGATCCTCATAGGCTTTCAGCGATGCGTTCTGGTCGCCGATCCGGACGATCACGCCTGCATCCAGTTTTTCGAGCTCCGCGAGCAGCGCGTCCAGATCCATTGCGTTGTTCTGATAGAGATAGCTGTTTTCGCTGACAGTCACATCGACATAGGTTTTCTCCTCGATGACCGTTTCTGCCGCAGATTCTTCCGCGGACGATTCAGAGGATTCTTCCGAAGATTCGACCGACGATTCCGAATCGGATGCCTCGCTGACCGCCGCAGAGGACGATGTGCCGGAATCCGTGCCGCTGCCCTCATTTTTGCCCTTGCCGAAGCCGAGCCCGCCTGTCAGCAGGAACAGAACGACGATCGCTGCAACCAGCAGCAGAATAATCATGATTGCAAGAAATTTTTTCATATTTTACATCCTTTCATTGTGACAGATCCATTTCGGAGATATAGACATGCGGATATTGTTTGCGTGCGGTGTCCAGTGCATCGGAAACGCGCTGATAGGCGGCGCGGCTGCCGGGATCGGCTGCTTCATAGCAGAACGCGCAGAGCTGTGTCTGCTCCGGCTCCCAGCCGATGCGTTCGAGCGAATCCAGCAGATCGCCGGAAAAATCGCTGCTGTCTGCGAGCGCATCTACAAGATCTTTGCCGTGATAGATCCGCAGCACCCAGCCGTCCGGCTCCATTTTCAGGCGCAGGCGGTAGTTTTCCCCGCGCGAAAAAGCGAGCATTGCCTCGGCGGATTCTGCGCTGTTTTCATCTGCTTCCGCAAGGATCTGCATTTTCTGCTCGGCATCCCTGCGCATTTGTTCCGCATCCTTCCGGACTGCTTCTGCATCCTTCATGATCTGTGCGGCTTCTGCCTGCACTGACTGCGCCTGCTGATAGGTCTGTTCCGCGTCCTGCCGGATGCCGTCCACGCCGATGCGGCTGAACAGGACAAAGAAGAACAGCAGGATCATGGTCACATCGAGCAGCGGCGTAAAATCGAGCAGGACCTCTTTTGCGCGCTTCATAGGCGCTCCCTGTTCGGCTTCAGATGCCGTTCGAGGATCCTGCCGGATTTTTCCAGCACTTCCTCGGCATTGCTGCCGACAAAGATCGCATTCAGCACCTTGAATCCGATTGCAAACAAAATGCCCCATGCCGTCGAGGTCAGCGCCGTGAAAAAGTTCTCCTGCACGAGCGTCAGATCACCGGACATGTCCAGTCCCAGCAGGGACGTGACCGTTCCGAACATACCCCAGAGCGGAAAAATGGAGATGAATGTCGTGAAGACGGAATACAGCGTGTTCAGTCTTTGGCGCTGCTGCCGGAAAATTTTCAGGTCAGACTGCGGATTTTGCAGCAGCTCCTGCACATCCTTGGTCATGCGGCGTGTGAGAAAAAACAGCACGGCGGTCATGACCGCCCATACTCCGATATACCAGTCCTGCGAAAACAGATGCGGCAGCATTTTGCGCAGAGCATCCATTCAGGCGCCCCCCTTTCGTCAAAATCCGACATATACAGACATTATACTCCGTTCCGTCTGCTTTGTCAAGCGCGCGGAGCCCGCGCTGGCATTTCTCTCCGGAGTGCGGCAGCGTGGCTCGCCCAACATTTGCAGTCCACGCCGCGGGGCGGCTTCTCATTTGTGACTGCCCCCAATGATAAGCGCATTGCGAAACGCGACTGATAGGGGGAGACTGTATGAAATCCCGTGTTCAGTCTGGTCAGATCAGAATGCCGCTGCAATGGTCGATTTCATGCTGAATGATCTGGGCGGGGTAGCCCTCAAAGCGGCGCTTCTGCGGCTGCATGGAGAGATCCTGCCAGCGCACGGTGATCGTGCGGAAACGTGTGGTCTCGCGCTCGCCGGCGAGCGACAGGCAGCCCTCGGCGGTCTTGTAGGCGCCGGATTTTGCCGTGATCTCGGGATTGAGCATAAGAATGGGCAGGGCGGTTCCGGGCAGCAGCACCGCAATGATGCGCTTCGGTACGCCGATCATGTTTGCCGCCATGCCGACGCAGCGGTCCGCATTTGCGAGCAGGGTGTCGCGCAGATCCTGCACGGTCGGCAGGTCGGCGGCGGTTGCTTTTTCGGCGGGCTTGGAGAGCAGGAGCGTGTCCCTGCAAATCGGTCGGATCATAGTTTGCCGTTCCTTTCGAGGTATTGGAGCAGACCTTCGCAGCCCCTTGCAATATCGTCATAAGCCTTGCCGAATTTTCCGCTGTACCACGGATCCGAGACATCGTCGGATTCGCCGGCAAATTCGAGCAGCTTGTGGATCTTGCCGTCGCGGTCGCCGCCGGTGATGCGCTGCATATTGCGCAGGTTCATGCTGTCCATGCCGATCAGGAGATCGTATGCGGCATAGTCTCGCTTTGTCAGCTGCACGGCATAGTGCGGTTCGCAGGGGATGCCGCGGCGGTGCAGCTCATCCTTCGCGGGCGGATAGACCGGATTGCCGGTGTCGCCCCAGATCTCCTCGGTGCTTGTCGCGCTCGATGCGATCACAAAGCGGTCAGCAATGCCGCGCCGGCGCACCATGTCTTTCAGAATCATCTCTGCCATCGGCGAACGGCAGATGTTGCCGTGGCAAACAAACATAACCTTTATCATAGCCTGAAACCTCCGTGATTTGCCGTGTTTTGCCGCGATTTGCCTTTGTATACTTTGACGAACAGGTGTATTGATTCTGTCAAAATTCAGGGTAACTAAAGTAAATTGCGGCAAATCTTAGCATTCTAAGGACATCGTTAGTAGTAAACACAGGATGTTTTACTACTAAGGAATTGGGGTAGTTTTTTCATCTATAAAGTTCCGAATGATTTTACCGGTTTCATCAGGCTTTTCCAAGTACATCAAATGACCGGAGTCGAGTAATGCAATCTGACAATTACCGAGCCTGTCTGTATAGCGCTCCAGATTTTTTCTCGCCTCATCTGGAAGTTCTTTTCCGCATTGTATGTATAATTTCGGAATATCATTCGGCGAAAGAACTGCAAGGGTATCTTTGATATTCTCCGGTTCAAGTTTCACTTCGGAGATGAGTGCGCAGGAATCCATTGTCATAGAAGTGAGGGCTTTTGCGGTTTTCTTTTCCTCTTTTGTTCCGTCAACGGAGGACGGCATGAGCAGATCAACTAACCCGGTTTTCGCCGCCAAAAACTGCAAATACTGTGAAATCACCATAGAAGTAACATTATCTTCGGCATTTTCATCTAATAACCATGTGGTGTCTAAAAGAATCACGCTGTCGATCTCATCAGGATATTGACTTACCCAATAAGAAGCGTAAACGCCTGCTAAGGAATGCGCCATTAAGGTATACGGCGCTTCCACATTGGCATTTCTCAGTGCAGTCCGGTAATCTTCGACGATTGTACCTACATGCATATCCGCTTTTGTATCATCGCTTGCGCCATAGCCTGCACGGTCAAGGAAAATGACCTGATTATCGATTTCCAGTTCAGCAGTCATTTTCCGCATGGATACGGAGCTGTCACCTACGTCGAATCCTGCCAGTGCAACAATCTTATGGTTGCCGTTCTCATTGCCGAATTTCAGCAGATTCAGCGAATAATCTCCGACAGATACAGGATTATAATATCCCTTTTCTGTCAGCATGTTTAGATTATGCGTTACCGTCAGCGGGTGAAAGAGCAAAAAGCCAGCCAAAAGCAAAGCGATCAAAACAATACTTACGATGATATTAGAGCGCTTTCTTCTTCTTTTTTTCTCTTCCTTTGATAAATCACGCCAAGCCATTTGATTCCTCCCCATATTTCTCAATCTGTCATCATCAATTCTGATCGTCCCATTCCATTATACCATAATCCTTCCAATTCATCAAGTCAAAACAGGCAAAAAAATAACGGCTCACTTCAAGTGAGCCGCAACCTAGTAAAATCGTAGTAGAAATCGGGGTGTTTTACTACTAAGGAATTGTGGTAGTATTATTTACAGAATCGTCCGATTAGAGATAATCGCTCTGATACTCCACACTTTTCTCTGGCAGAATGCAGACTGCGATACCTTCATCAAGGTCTTGTTCATCATCGCAGAGCAATGCGCAGCTGCCGTTCTTTTTGAACAATAGGGTTCGCGGCGAAAAACGGGATGCTGCATCAGAACTGAAATCCAGCATCAGTTGCTCCATACTTTTCAGATTTTCTGCTTCATTTTCAATATATGTTCGGCAAGCCTGATCCTGAGCAGGCGGAATGCTATCTTCAGGTTCATAAGCTTGAATTTTCACTTTAATTGAATAAGTTTCACCGAACAACTGAATATCTCTGGTTGTTTTCCAACCGATGGAATACGTCAGTTCACCAAAATATTGATTCATCATAGTGTTTTACCTCTTATATACGTTTTTCGTACCATACCATTATACCATAATCCTTCCATTTCATCAAGTCAAAACAGGCAAAAAAATAGCGGCTCACCGAAGTGAGCCGCAAGCGCATCAGATTGCTTCTTCTTTTGTCCTGTCCAGTTCGTGACGGGCGTTCTGCACTTCCTCCATGCGGTGAAGCTCCGCAGCAGCGTCCTCCAGCCCCAGATGGGTATAAACGTCCAGCGTAACTCCGATTTCGCTGTGCCCCATGAGGTATTGCAGCGTTTTCGGGTTCATGCCTGACTTTGCCTGATTGCTGCAATAGGTATGGCGGCAGACGTGAGGCGTGATGTTTGGCATCTGCACCCGGTAAATCTCGTTATACTTCTTCACCATGCGGTTGAAGCGGTGTTCCCAGTGCAGGGCGACCAGCGGCATACCGTCCTCGTCGAAGTAGAGGAAGCCGCAGTATCCGTCCACGAACTGCTCTTTCTTCGGTTTGCCCCTGTCCTCGATAATCGCCTGAAAGCAGCGGGCAACATCCTCGGTAATCGGAATCTGCCGCTTTCCGGCATTGGTCTTGGTGGACTGGATCACATACTGCATATCGGAAGTGCGCTGAAGCTGGTGGTCAATATTAACCACACGGTTTTGCAGGTCAATGTCCCGGAGCGTCAGCCCGCAGAATTCGGAAATACGCATCCCGGTATGAAACAGGATGTAGACTGCTTCGTAGTATTTGCAGTAAGTGTTGTCGTCGTGTACGAATCTCAGGAACTTGCGCATCTGTTCACGGGTGATGGCTTCTCTGGTCTTGCTGTCGTTGACCACCACGCCTGCAAGCTGGAAGCCAAACGGGTTCTTGACGATAATGTCATCATCGACCGCCATCTGAAAAGCAGGTCGCAGAACACCGCGCACCGTTTTGACCGTGCTGTAGCCCCTGCCGTCGCTCTGCAGCTTAATCAGGAACAGCTTTGCATCCGAGGTCTTGATTGCTCCGATCTTCTTGCCGCTGAACGGTTCGTTTTTCAGGATGTTCACCACAAATCTGTAATTGGATTTCGTCTGCGGCTTGGTTCCGGTCTTGGTTTTCAGGTAACGCTCCACAAGGGCAAGAACTGTGATGTTCTTCTGCTGCGGATCAACCATCGCATCAAGGTCGTAACCGATCTGCTTTTCCAGTTCACGCAGTGACGCACACGGCTGCTTGCCGATCGGGAGCTTGTCTGTAGGCTCCAGCCGCCAACTGTACACGAACTTCGCCTTACCATTTACATAGTACTTGAACTGGTACTTGCCGTCCGCACGGATGGATTCGCCTGCACGAAGGATGCGGTGCTTGGAATCACGCCGGACATTTCCTCTTATTCCCATGAATCTCTCCTCCTTAACTCCGGGTGTTCATTCAGGTATTCTGCAAACGCCTGACGGTTGATGAGTTTTCGCTTCCCGTACTGAGCAACCAGTGAAGGGGAATTCTCTTTCCGAATCCATACACCGAATTTGCGTCTGCTCAGTACAAAGAAGTCAATTGCCTCAGCAGGCGTCAGGTACTCCTTATCTTCTGGTGTCGCTCTCTGCATCAGCCTGTCCTCCTTTCTTGGCAAGCTCCATGAAATACTGCTCCATCAGCGGGCGGATGATAAGATAACGGTTACCTGTGAACAGTGCAAAGCTGCCTTCATTATCCTCTGCAATTCTGCGCATTTTCTTCTCACCGATACCGAAGTAGATATTTGCCTCCCTGATTGTGAGCATAAATTTCTCTGACAGTTTCACTTTTTCCATGCTGTTTGCCTCCGGTAGTTTATTTGCCCCTCCGGGCTTAGTATCATATATTACTCTTTTTTCGCAGAAAAGCAACTACTTACGGCAGATTAACGTCAAATCAGATGGTAGAAGTTTCGAGGAGAAACTGCTCAAACTTTGGTCTAATTACCAGATAGCGGTTTCCGCTGTAAACTGCCAGCTCGCCGAGGCGATCCTCCGCCAGACGACGGAGCTTCTTCTCGCCGATATTGAAGTAGGCGGCTGCCTCCTTGATCGTCAGCAGATACTTCTCGTTGACCGCAACAATCGGAGCCTTTTCTGCCACGATCTCGCCCGTAGCGACAAGGATTTTCTTTTGCTTTTTCGTCATGATAAACACCTCCTTCTACTGATAGCCGAAAAAGTCAACCCCTTCACGGTACAGTCAAAAGGAAGTGCCTGAAAATTAACCCCCACAATAAAAAAGAGCTGCCGGAGAAACTCCGACAGCCCTTTGTTATCGCGTCTGTTCGTTTAATTTAGCGTCTTTAATCCTTCATCTGTTCGGGATCAAGCATTTTGATGACCTTTGCGGGAACGCCGCCGACTACCGCATAGTCGGGAACGTCCTTCGTTACGACTGCTCCTGCAGCGACAACTGCGTATTTGCCGATTGTCACGCCCGGACAGATAGTACAACCCAAGCCGAGCCATGCGTTCTTTTTGACCGTGACCTTTCCGTAGGTATATGTGGTGTGACGGTCATACATATCATGATTGATCGTTGCGATTTTCAGCCCCGGTGCTGCCATAACGCCGTCCTCAAATTCGATGCCGCCCGAAGCCGAGAGGATAGCGGAATGGTTGATAAACACGCCCTTGCCGAATGTTACACGGTTTCCGAAATCGCAGGTGAACGGTGTGAGTATCCTCACATCATCGAGCTTGCGTCCGAAAAGCTCCTCAAGATACTGTACATAGGACGGATCATCCGGGAGAGCAGCATTTGCCTTGGCACACAGCGTTCTTGCTCTCATCATCTCGTCTACGGCTTCTTTGAAGTACGGTTCGGTCACCTTTGTCGGACCGCCTTTGTCCATAAGTTCATATACATAGCCTTTTTCATATTCCATAACGATTCCTCCTGTGCAGTTAGTAAGTTGCCGCTTCCGACCTTGTTAGTTTCCATTCATTATCTATCTTTCTCGCATTGAAGGATAGTTTCAATCTCCATGTATGCTTACCACCGCCGAACACGGCAGCAGTAACTCTCGATTTACCGGTTATTTCCGCTTTATCGCCGTGAACATCTATCTGCAAATCCTCAGTCTGAGCGGAATAGTAGTTCAGCGTACCGTCCATGATAGCACGGATATAGGCTTTCTTATCTTGCCTCATGCCTGTCATGTGAACAAGGACAAAGGAATCATCGTGGACACGCAGAAGTTCAGACTCGTTCTTTGTCACCATAGCGGCGTACATATCTTCATAGAGCTGTTTCAGCATTTCCTTATCGTTCATTTGAAAAATCCTTTCACGCCGCCAAGCACGAGCCTGTTTGTAAGCTCGACGATCTCTTCGACAGATTGCTGTTTTCCGTCGTCTATCCACTGTCTGTAAATGCTGAGAACCGAATTGTTGACAAAATTCATAAGCATAACCTGCTCATATTCAGGCAGAGCTTTGAACTTCTTTGAACCGCCCCAGCCAGCGTTATTGACCTCTTTTATCATACCACTGCGGATATACTGATAGGAGTCACTGCCTGCACAGGTGATCTTTTCGTAGGCAAGTCCTTTTTCTTCGGAGTAAAGGAAGAACTCACGGTTCACCTTGTCAAGCTCATCGGGCAGCTTGAAGTCCTTGATACGCTCGATATATTCCGCCGACAACTCCGCCTGCAGCTCGGCAAGCAAATCGTCAAGGGTGGGATAGTAGACATAGAATGTCTTTTTGTTGATCATGGCACGGCTGCAAAGCTCCGTTACCTTGATCTTGTCGTAATCCATTTCGCATATCATCTGCTCAAATACGCTCTTAATCGAATCTATCGTTCTGCGTACTCTCAGATCTTCACTGCCTGTCAGTATCATAATAGTCCTCCTGTGCATTCTGCGGTAAAGTAACTTTGGTTACATTATACCACAGAGTGCATTATTATTCAAGCCTTAGTCAGCAGGATGCCACGATCCGAGATTTGCCTCCTGCTGCGCAAGCGTCATATTGAAGAAACGCTTTCCGCAGTCGAGCTTTCTGATTTCTGCCATTTCGTCAGCTGTCAGCTCAAAGTCGAATATATCGAAATTGTCCTTCATGTGCTGAGGATTCGTTGTTTTCGGAAATACTATCGTACCCTCCTGGATATGCCAGCGAAGGATTATCTGCACATTGCTCTTTCCGTATTTTTCGGCAAGTCTCGTGAAGACAACCTCATTGATAAGCCCCTTATCACCGTGACCGATCGGGTACCAGCTTTCAATAACAGTGCCGTACTTTTCGATACGCTTTTTCAGCGCATTCTGCTGATAGTAAGGATGGCACTCTACTTGCAGAACTGAAGGCTTGATCTCTGCTGCTTCGCAAAGTTCTTCCAATCTCTCGCTCTCAAAGTTGCTGATTCCGATAGACTTTACCTTGCCAGCCTTTACAGCTTTCTGCATATCTTTCCACGCACCGAGGTAATCACCGAACTGCTGATGCAACAGAAGAAGATCGATATAATCAGTGCCAAGCCTTTCGAGCATCTTGTCGATTGCTGCTGCGGTCTTGCCCTCGCCGTATTCGTGCGGCCAGAGCTTTGTAGTGATCCACACTTCTTCACGAGGAATGCCGCTGTCCTTGACTGCCTTGCCGACGCTTCGCTCGTTCTGATAAGCGTGAGCCGTGTCGATGTGGCGAACGCCCATTTTCAGTGCGTCAAGCACTGCGTTGTAGGTTGCTTCTCCCTCCGGCACCTGATATACGCCAAGTCCGAACTGCGGGATCTTTGTACCGTCATTCAATGTGATGTAAGTCTGCATAAGATTACCTCCTCAGATAAGATTGTTGTTTTTCAGCCACTTTTCGATTGCTGGCTTTGCACCCTTTACACTGCTGCCTGTGAGAGATAATCCCTCACCGACATTTGCGTACTTCTTTATATCCGAAACGCTCTTGCCAAGTCCGCTGCCCTCATTGGTGCAGAGCGGATATATTGTCTTTCCGGTCAAGTCTGCATGATCGAGGAACGTGAACACTGCCATCGGCATCGTTCCCCAGTAGTTCGGATATGCGAGAATTATCGTATCATAATCGGAAACATCGGGCATCTCTTTCAGCTCGGGGCGAGCCTTTTCTCTCAGGTGTGCCTTTGCTTCTTCGATACAGGTCATGTAGTCTGCGGAATAGGGCTGCACCATTTCGAGCTTGAAGCTCTCAAAGCCTGTCAGTTCGGTTATGTGCTGTACTGTGATCTCAGTGTTGCCGACCTCCACATACTTCATCGAACCTCCGAAGTAGTTTTCATCGGCTCTTGAAAAGAAAATAACGATAGCGTTCATAGTAGTTCCTCCTTTGTGATTAAGTAACTCATGTTCCTTATGTGCTTATTGTAGCATATATTTCGGAGTTTATCAATGGTCATTTTGCTTGAAACGGTTACTTATGTAACACTTTCTGTGAAAAGGTTACTTATCTATGAGAAATAACTATACGCAAAAAAGGGCTGCCGAAGAAAATCATCCCCGACAGCCCATATCTCATGCCTTATTCAGTTTTCCGCTGTATTTCTGCCCGTCCACTGTGACCTCAACCGTGATGCCGTCATCGGCAGCAGGTGCAGGCAGATTCGGCAGGACTTCCTCCTTGCCGTAGCCGTTCAGCCCCTTTGCCTTGATGATTGTGGGAAAATCCTTGTAGCCGATGTCAAGATCAACATTGCCGCTGATACCTGCGACCTTGCCCTTCTCAGAATGCTGCCAGATGCCGTATGCACCGCTGTAATTGGTCTGATCGCACCAGTGTGCCAGCCAGATAGTATAGCGGCTCTTGATGTCATCGGCGGTGTGCGTCACGAGCGAGGATGCAGAACCATAGAGACCGACAAAATAGCCCGCAGCCTCCACTCTTTCAAGGAACGCCCGCATAATGGCAGACACCTTTTCCTTACCGAGGTCAAACTGCTTCTTCTCCTCCAGATCGAAATAGACCGGGAACTCGAACTGCTTTCCCTTGATGACGGACAGGAATACATCCGCCTCCTGACGTGCCTCATCCTCGTCCATAGCGTAGGAGTACCAGTACGCACCGACCGGAATGCCAGCCGCCTTTGCACCAGCGTAGTTGTCCTCGAAACGCTCGTCCTTCTGCTTTGCCAGCTTGCCGAAACCAGCACGGAGAATGGCAAAGCTGATGCCGTCAGCCCTGACCTTCTGCCAGTCGATTGCGCCGTTATGCGCACTCACGTCAATGCCCTTCATATCCTCGCCTCCGAAATATTCATAGAAATTATCGGTCACGCTGCTGTTTCCCTGCACCTCATCTCCGTACCACTTCTTACCAGAGCGAACGTCAACGTGTGTATAGATGTAGGCAGGCGTGATGTTGGCAATGCCGCCGAAGCCGATGTCCTGTGCCTTGCAGCAGACGGTCTTGCTGGAGATCGGCTGCCCGTCCTGACCGTAGCAGCATACATCGGCAGCGTTGCCCTTTGTATGCTGCCCCGTACCGTCACCGCCGACACTGCGGTCGTGCATCGAGCAGCGGAAGCCGCTGGTCACGATGATCTTGCTGCAATTAAGGGCAGCATAGAGCTGTTCCAGCTTGTCCACCAGCTCATCGGCAAGGAGCGTGTCGTGTGCCTTGCCGCATTTGCAGCGGAACTCCGACACATTGAAATGCGCCGAAAGCTGCGTTTTATCGTCAAACGGATAGGTCTTAATCATCGTCCTTCTCCTTTCTCCCTGCCTGTTTTTGCAGGACTTCAATGGCATTTTTCAGTGCGGGCGGATACGGGATTCCCATAAGCGATGTGTTTTCCACGATGGAAAGCAGCTCGTTCACGCAGAATGCGATGCAGACCGCATCACGCACATAGTTGGTATTCAGAAGAATATCCAGACGAACCGCCACGATAATGAGCATCAGGATGCTGCCCTTTTTCGCAAGCCCATACCAGCCTGCCTTGCTGTTCAGCTTTCCGGTCTTGCTGTGCTTGGATTTGCCCATTGCTCCGGTAATCATTCCGGTTGCGAAGTCAATGCCCATGAAGATGATGAGCGTCACCAGCGCAGAATCCCAGCCCCCGAACAGGGCTGCAATCCCGCCGCCGATTGCACCGATCACCGTACAGATACTTCCTTTCATGTTGTCACCTCCAGTACCTTAACAGTCCGGATCATCGGGTGTGTGTTGTCCGTCACCGCTTTCCAAGCGAGATAATAGTCGTCAGCAGATACACTGCCGCAGTCGTGCAGCACGGTGATGAAGTTGCCCACAGAACCGAGCCAGCCGAACGGAATGGAGATTGCCTCGCCGCCGCTGACCTTTTCGTGAATGTATCTTGCGGTCTCTGCAGGCGAAAGCTGCTGTGCCGACTTGCGAACAAGCCACATTTCTCCGATGTCTGTGCTGCCGGAATTGTAGCAGAGCAGAATCTTCATTGCGGGCGTGATGCGGACAGGCGTGATACACATGGTGTAAATGGTTGCGCCCCAGTTGAAGTCCGGCTGATTATAGTAGATCGCATAGTCGTTTTCGGCACAGTAGAAATTCGGGTAAATATCTGCAAAACCGGAAAGACTGCGGTAGCCGTCTACATAGTAGGTGTAGACCAGTTCGCCGTAGGTCTGAAGCGCATCACTGCCGGAATGGAACAGTGTCGTTTCCGGTCGGGATGTCGGGATTTGCAGCACCTTCGGCACAAGGGTATTCAGCTTTTCGGACTCCGATGCCTGTACGCCCATAGCTACAAGATTGCGGGCAAGCTGGTCACGCTGTGCGTCCAGCGCAGTCAGGTAATTTGCAATGCTCATTCGCTCACCTCCACAATATCCGCCAGTGCTTCCTCAACACCGGAGAGCGTTTCCTCTACAGCGGACAGCCGGGTGAGAATATCCGTGATAGATGTTTTTGCGCCCTGCATATCATAGAGGATTTCAGTCTTGAAACGCTCAAAGACACCCTCGTTGACACCGACACGCTCGTTCAGATTCATGGCTGCGGTGTACGCCTCGTTCCAGCGGGAAACATGAGAATCCGTGATGCCGTTCAGCGTTGTCATATTATGATGTGTATGCCGCTGCGCATTCAAAGTAAGCAGTGCTTCATTGATCGTCTGAATGTCATAGATTGTAGAGTCCTCAAACTGCTGCAAGCCGGAAAGTTCCTGCATCAACTCCGGAGTCAGGCGGTCAAGCGTTGCCTTGTTTGCGTGTGTGTGGAAGTCCCCGGTCGCTGCCTCGATTTCACGCACCACAATTTCCGTCACCTCTGTTGTTTTCGAGTACTCGGACATATCCGGCGTGATTCCGTCCTTTCCATCCTTACCGTCTCTGCCGTCAGCACCATCTCTGCCGTCTGCTCCATGCAGGCTTGCCAGCCATTCATCGAGAGTGCCGATATAACCTTCCTGCACGGCAAGCTCATAGGCAGACTTTCCGTCAGCACCGTGACCTGCCTCCTCGATCTTCTTCAGGAGCTGCGTGTAGAGGTCAGGCGTGGGCGGAATGGGCGGATCGTCGTCACCGACAAAGCCGGAGGGACGAATGTTCAGTGTGACCGGAACGGTCGTTGCACGGACAGTTGTGTCGCTCTCGGCATCGTAGCCGAACACGGACATCTTGACCGCACCGACATGAAGCTCAGCAGGCAGATAGCAGCTCGTCCCGTCAAAACCGAGAACGACGCAGTATGTTTCATCGCACTGCGAGAACTGCACTACCTTATGGAATCGCCGCCAATCGCCGTCAAAGGTGAATTTGAGCTGCACATACTGGATCTGATGATCCGCCAGCACCTCACGCTCCAAAATCTCAATGCTCTGGTTCTTTACAAGAAATTTCCACATTATTCTTCGCCTTCCTTCCACTCGTGATTCTCATCGTCCCATTCCATAAAGCCGTCAAGACACTGGATGCGAGTAAGACCGGAAATCGCAATGCCAGAGCCGCCCTTGCCGTCCCAGTTAGTCTGCTTTGTAATTGCTGCCCAGTCTGCAAGGCTGCCCTCATAGGTGATCGTTTCCAGTGCCGTGCAGTAATTGAAGCAGTGTTCGCCGATTTTCGTGACATTATGCGACATTGTAAAGCTGCTCAGCGTGGAACAGCCGACAAACATATAGCCGCCAATCACCGAGCCTTCATAGCGCACGGTTTGCAGGCGGGAGCAGTCACGGCAGACATAGTTTCCAAGCGTTGCAACATTGCGGGGAACGGTCAGTGAGGTCAGTGCCGCACCCCAGAAAGCACCGCCGCCGATTGTCGTAACGGCATTGGGGATCGTGATGCTTGTCAGCTTGCCGGATGCGCCCGGATATTCATCCGCAGGCATAAATGCGCCGCTGCCGATGTATGTGACCGTGGTCGGAAGTGATACGGATTCCAGATTCAGGCAGCGCATGAAGGCATCATAGCCGACAGTCGTAACGCCCTCCGAAATGACGATTTTTTTGACATCATCATTCCTGTAGAACGGAGAGCGATGCTCAGAATCATACTCATACATCGCACCGGAGCCTTTCACCAGCACCTTGCCGTTGGAGTACAGCGCATAGAAAACATTATCTCCGCACTGCCCGACTGCAACAATATCCCCGATGTCCTCGATCTCCGCTTCCAGCTCTGCCACTCTCGCTGTCAGGTCAGCAACCGTCTCGTTGTATTCCTCCATTTCCGCCGTGATCTGTGCCATTTGCGCCAGCATATCCGTCACACGGCACTTGCCGAGGATGCACTTGCAATAACCGCAGACATTCTTGTCCTCACGATAATCGTACCAGTCACGCTCCGAAAGCTCCGTTGCTCCGGGATTCAGGCGTACAGCATACATAAGCAGACGGGTTTTGTTTTCATCGGTCGGCAGCGTCGGAAGTGACGGATTCTCCGCAGGCGTACCGGGAGTAATCTCCAGCGATACACTGCGCACCGACTCCCCGACATCCAGCAGAATAGCAATCGCCACATATCTCGGCAGCGACTCATCCTGATACTCGCTGAGGTCGATGCTGTATCTTGCATCATTGACGAAATAATGCCCGTCAATCCAAGCCTTGCCTGTGCCGAGCGTGACCTTCAAACCGCTGCTTGCCGCTGTCAGTTTGAACATCTGCCCGTAAGTGTCGAGGATACCGTTGCAGATGATACTGGAAAGATAGGTCGTGAAATCCTCCGCTGTATAGGTGCGGTCAAGCCCCTTTGAATTGAAAAATCCGCTGTAAAAAGCCATAATCATTCCTCCTGTTTGAATGTCGGTGTCAGGCTGCGTCCGTTCTGGTCATAGCCCTCAATCATGCCGATAAGCTGAATCCTCGGCTGGATCATGCCGAATCGCCGATGCTCAACGGTCACATAATCGCCGACAGTATAATCACGGTTGTAAACATACTGCGTGTTATGCGCAGCTATCGTGGACTCCGATGCCGTCTGCGGCAGCACCAGCTTTTCCGAACCTCTTGTTTTCAGCAGCTCGATGTATTTCTCCTCCGGTATCGGCACGGTCTCTCCCTCAATCTGCTCTGTCTCGGAAATATCATCCGCATCCACATACACCTCATAGCGGTCAAGGTATGCAGGCTCGTCACCAACACAATATGTTGTGCGTTTACGCTCATCGCCCTTGCCCTGACCGAAGATGTAGGCGAAATTGAGCTGGACAGAAGCGTCCTCCGCATAGCTGAACGAGAGCAGATTGCTGTATGCGTCGGAGAAGATAATATGCGGATTATCCTCCTGCATCAGGCTGCGGTCAGTGCCTTCCGATAGGTCAAACACCATTCGGTACTGCTCTCCGGTATCCTTGACAAGCCGGATATTTGCTGTGCCGCCGATCTTCACACAGATCGTATACACCCACCGCATCAGATTGGTGTAAGATACTTGCAGCTTTGCAGTCTGCTCCCAGCAAATGCCGGAAACATCTCCGAGCGACAGCCCCGGAATCCTGCGGTTATCACCGCTGATTGCATTGAGCGTGACGGCATTGCGGACAATGTCGCTGTATGCCGTTTCGGTCGTGACGGAGTAGGTCGGGTGGATGATGCGCCGTTCCAGCAGGCACATGAGGAATCGTCCCCGCACCGTCAGGTAGTCGCCGTTCTCGGCATCCGTGTCGATATGCACCGATTCGATGATGCCGAAATGCTGGCTGTCATCATCCCGCCCCACGATGCGCCCGGTCTGGAAAATATCAATATTCTGCGGATTGGCGGCAATATACACCTCAAACCGCCCGCAGTCGTAATATTCAATATCCCAGAGCAGCGAAGAAAAGCTGTCGCAGATCGCCTCCAGCGTGATGATGAGCGTATCCTCATCGGCGATCATTTTATAGACTTCAATCTGCATATCACACCCCCAGATAAGCATTCGTGTGGACGATTTTTACTTTCAGGTTTTGCAGTCCAGTGCCACGCAGGTAAAAACGGTTTTTGCCCTCACGGAGCGTCAGCCATGTTGAGCCGGAAACCAGACGATTGATGATGTTGGTCTTGACACCGCCACGGTCAAGCGTGACGGTTTTGTTGCCTGTCTTGGTCGTAACTGTGATAATATCGCCGTTCAGGATGTCGCCTGTGATTTGCAGATATTCATCCGTGTCGGCGTTGTAGAGTGTAGGTGAACGGGCAGCGACCTCTTCATCGGAGGAAGCCTCGATCACCAGCGTGAAGCCCGTCTCGTCGCCGTCATTGATGATCTCCATCATGTTCCGGGTGTTGTATTTGCCCAGCACAAAAGGCTCCGGATTGCTCTCGGTCGGGAACGGGAAGGTAAACGCTCCGAGAATCTCCGAATAATACGCCATGACTGACTCGGTCGAATACCAATAAATATCGGGGCAGAGAATGGAAATCTGCCCCGTTGTCAGCATTTCAAAATTGTTCACCTCGCAGGTCTCGACATAGCCCTCCGCAAACACATCAATGCCTGCCGTTGCGTAGTAGACCTTGACGTAGCGGGAAGGCTTCACCACCTTGTAAAGCTGATGCCTGCGGGCTTCCAGTCCCACGCCCCGCATCTCGAAGTGAATGACCACATTCCGCTTCTCAATGAAGGCGTTATTCAGATAGCTGCCGTCCATGCCTGCATAGCCGGAGGTGCTGATCGTGCCGGGAGGCGGATTCAAGCCCTCGACCTTTGCGGTCATATACTGGTTAGCGGTCGCCGTCATGTCAATCTGGTCTCCGGCTGCATTTTCTAATATAAGGCTGAAAAACATGATATCGCCTCCTTGCTTTTTCTATGGAAATGATGTATAATAAGGTTATTGAGGTGGTTGAAAATGAAATTTTATGAATACGGAGATAAATCCAAACCGATTATCATCATGCTTACGGGTTCATTTTGTCCTGCAAAGGCATTAGACTATCTTTACAAACCACTTTCCGAAGATTATCATATAATCCTGCCGGATTACAACGGTCATTATCAAGGCAGCAAAGCTTTTACCACCAGACAAAATGAAGCAAAAGAAATCGTACAATACATCAAAAATAAGAATGTGACGATTGTTTCTCTGATTTATGGACAGTCTATGGGTTCAGAAATCGGCATTGAATTGATGCATCAGCTTATACGAAACAAAATCAATGTAAAACACGCAATATTTGACGGCGCGCCATGTATTCGTTTATCTGCACCATACAAAGCGTTCATGTATTTTAAGTTCAACACGATGATAAACATGATGCGGAATAAAAATGTCGATGAAGTGATCAACTGGAAATTTCTGAATAAATTCACAAACGGGGATACTGAATCCTTACGCCCTATGATAGAGTCGCTCATTACAATTGCGCCCTATCTTACAAAACAAACGATTCGAAACGAAAATGAATGCTGCTATACATTTGATTTCCCAAAATTTTCTGATAAGATGCAGTCCAGAATCCATTTTCTATATGGCAGTGGCGAGAAAGCATATAAAACATGCTTTACCCTCGTAAAAAAAGCATACCCACACGCTCAAATGACTGTTTTCAAAGACTACGGTCACATGACTTTCTCAGTAAAGCATACCAAGAAATACATAGCACTAATTAAAAGGGAAATAAGTGGGTAAGGGGAAGATTTTTCTCCCTATCTCGGAATATAATCCAGCATAACTGACATAGCATTGTGAGGGATGTATCTTGAAAACGGTTAAAAAGACAAGAGTATTTCCTGCAAGCAAAATGCAGGTGTACAAAAGGCTTTTAAAGCTTAAGACACTTCAGTATATTGCATATCCGTATGCTACATTTACGCCCGTGGATGGAAGCGATAGTATGTCTTGGAAGGTTGGAAGTGTTTCACGATTTAGGTTCCGGCTGTTTGGTATTATCCCGTTTGGAACGCATACAATCCATGTAATCAGATTTGGATTGGATGACGGGATTTATACACATGAAGGCAATGAACACGTTCCGACATGGAATCATCAGATCATTCTCGAAGAATTGCCGGGTGGCAGATGTCGATATACGGATAAGGTTAATATAGAGGCCGGATGGAAGACAATTTTTGTGTGGATATGGGCGAATTGTTTCTACGCTCATAGACAGAGAAAGTGGATAAAGCTGTTGAGTAGGAAGTAATAATTTCAGAAAAACTTACCATAGGGAGTAAATATGCAGTTTCATTCATATGGAGATAAAAAGAATAAGACTATACTTGCATTGCACGGGATGCTTTGTGACTGGCAGAATTTTCGGGAATTGCTTAAACCTTTGGAAGAGACATATTATGTCATATATCCCGCAATGACCGGCTGCTATGACGGTTCAGAGAATTTTGTTTCTTTTGCCAACGAATGTGAGCAGATTGAGAAATACATTCATATAAATCTTGGCGGCGAAATCTATGCAGTTTGGGGTGCTTCTCAGGGAGCAACCGTACTTACGGAGCTTCTTGCAAGAAACCGGCTTCATATAGAAAAAGCAATTCTTGATGGGGTCTATTTGGCACATCAAGGAAAAATATGTGCAAAGTTAATGCTTAGGGCATTTTTGAAAATGCAGAAGAATGACGGTCAGATTTCAAAATGGATGCAGATAGCGAGCAAACTGATGGGGCTTGGTAAAGAAGAACTGGCGGAGTATTCGTTAATGTACTGGGGAAGTAGCACGGAGAGTATGAGGGCTAATCTTATTGAGAACTACACCTATCGCGTTAATGAGGGCATCGGCAAAACCGAGACAAAAGTATATCTCTGGTGTGGTAGCAAGGAACCTTATGCTATAAAATCCCACGAGATTTTGAAAAAGTATCTTAATAATTATGAAGAACGTATTTGGCCAAATGTCGGTCATGGAGTCATGCTGTATTTTCATACAGATGAGTATATTGATGCTTTAAAAGGAATGCTGAATCAGTCATAACTCTTGATTTACCATATTATGTACAGGGCAGGATTGCTCCCACCCCGTCATACATTCAGCGCATTTCGCGTCTGACGATAGATTTCCAGCCGTGACAGCGACTTAGGCGAATTATTCGTCTGGTTGACTGTGCGGCTGTTGTCATTATTGTAGTTGTTGATTACAGTCGTGCCGCTTGTGCCTACCATTGCTCCGGTCACACCGGACATATCCACATTGTAGTCGGACTTCATTGCAATGGTCATAGCATCCGCAACACCGGAGATTGCCTTCTCGACATATTTCTTACTCTTGTTGATACCGTCAGCCAGCCCCTTCATAAAGTCAGGCATCCAGCTTTCAAATTCTGTCAGAGGTCCCTTGTCGGGAACAGAGAAGTGCAGATAATCGCTGATAGCCCTTGCCACGTCCGCAACCGTATTGATGAGATTGCCGAGCATATAGTTCAGACCGTTAATAAGATTCTGCATGAGGTCTCGTCCCCATGACCATGAGCTGTTGACCTTGTCCATGACTGCGCTGTACACAGCATTCATCGCACCGGATACTGCATCACGCACACCGCCGAGCCTGTCGCCGATGCCGTTTTTGATGTTGTCCCAGATCGACAGCACAGCGTCCTTGACCTGATTCATCGGATTCCGGACGATATCCGGCATGGCGTTCCAGATCGTCTGCACAACAGATTTGATGCCGTTCAGGGCTGTGTTTACCACATCCTTTGCAGCATTCCACGTTGTCGAGATCACATTTTTGATGTCAAGCTGCCCGGTATTGATGAGCGTTTTCATCGCCGTCCAGACCGTTGTCACGACCTTTTTGATACCGTTCAGCGCAGTCTCAATAACCGTCGCTGCCGCTTTCCATGCTGTCGTGATGATTTTCCTGATATTGTCCAGCGCAGATTCAATCACAGACACAACGGCTTTCCAGCCGCTTGTGATGCCGCTTTTGATCTGCGACATGGTTTTGTCGATTGCAGCATTGGCATTTGACCAGACTGTTTTCACGGTATCAAAGACCTGTTCCATGAAGCCCTGCACCGCCGTCACCACATTGGACAGAGCATCACGGATCACGCTGCTGATTTTCTCAGCAAGTCCGCCTGCAAAGTTATTGACTGCATCGCCGACCACATTTGCATTGGCGTTGATACCGTCCGCAAGTCCCTGCATGAAATCAGGCATCCAAGATTCAAAATCCGCAAGAGGTCCCTCATCAGGTACAGAGAAGTGCAGGAAGGACTTGATTTTGTTTGCCACACCCTTGACCGCATCCGCCACCTTGCCGATACAGTTTTTGATTCCACCAACAATGTTATTGATAATATCTGCGCCCCACTGGAATGCCTGCGAACCGAGATTCTTGATGAAGTTGACTGCGGCATTGAAGCCGTTGACAATAGTGTCTTTGATTGCCGTGATCTTCTGTGTCACGGCATTTTTAACGCTGTCCCAGATATTCGATACCGTTGTTTTAATGGCATTCAGGATATTGGTGATCGTGTTCTTGATGCCGTTCCAGACAGAAGAAATTGTGCTGGAAATCGCATTCACCACACCGGAAATGAAACCGGAGATCGCATTCCATACAGTAGATACAACAGCATGAATCGTATTCAGCGTATTGGTGATGTGATTTTTGATGCTCTCCCAGATAGAAGAAATCACAGACCAGATCGCATTCAGCACCCCGGAGATAAAGCCGGAGATTGCGTTCCAGACTGTAGAAATGGTATTTGAAATTGCATCCATCACCGTGCTGACTGTGGTAGAAATCGCATTCCAGATCGTCTCGAAAAATGTCCTGATAACTTCCAGCACAATCGTCACAACTGCCTTGATGGTTTCCCATGTGGTCGTGATCTTTTCGTGAATCCAGTCCATGACACGGCTGATAATTACATGGATAGCCTCGAAAATTGTCTCGAACAGATACTTGAACGCTTCCAGCAGCGGCGAAATGAAATCATAAATGGTCTGCCATACTGTAGAAATGACATTCCAGATTGCATTCAGTACCGTAGTGATTGCTGTATGAATTGAGTTCCACACCACAGTGATAACTGTCTTAATTAGGTTGATTTTCTCGGATACAGAGTTATAAATCGCCGTCCAGATCCCGACAAAGAAATTTTTGATGCCTGTCCAGATAGACACGAAAAAGTTCTTGATTGCGTTCAGCACACCGGAAACAAAACTCTTGATTCCGTTCCAGATGTTCACAAAGAAGTTTTTGATCGCTGTCCAGACATTTACCCAGAATTCCTTGACTTCACCGAGGCTTGTTCCGAAGAGATTACACAGCACATTCAGGTAATTTTTCAGTGTGTCCTTCAGGAAATTCCATACCGCAACGAAAATACCCTTGATGCCGTTCCACACTCTGTCCCAGTCGCCCGTGAAGATGCCGACGAAAATATCCAGCACATTCAGGATAATATCCGTCACCGCTTTGAAGATGTTTGCAATCTGCTGGAACACGCCCTCAAATACAGGTTTCAGGAACTTGCAGAGTCCGTCCCATACAGCCTTGATAACCTCCGAGATATTTTTGAAATCGAAGCCCAGCGCATTGATGCGGTCAACAATACCCTGACAGAAATTATTGAAAATGCTTTTAATCTGTTCCCAGATCGCCGTGATCTTATTGCGGAAGTCCTCGTTGGTACGCCACAGATGCACGAAAGCCGCCACCAGAGCCGCAACAACGGCAATGACAGCGACCACAGGCGCACTGATGCCGCCGATCGCAGCACCGAAGGAAGTGAACGCAGCCTTTGCGCCTGCAATGATAGACGGCAGGTTCGCCACAAGCTGCATCAGCTTGCCGACACCGACCATTGTTTTGCCGACCACTACAAGGAGAGGTCCGAGAGCCGCCGCTACCAGTGCGACCTTGACAATGGTTTCCTTTGTCGCAGGCGACAGTCCGTTGAATTTATCGATAAGCCCCTGAATCCTGCTGACGATTGCACGGATTGCAGGCATCAGGATTTCACCGAAGGAAATGGCAAGCTCCTGAAGCTGGGATTTCAGAATGGTGAGCTGTCCCGCAAGATTATCCTGCATAACGGCAGCCATCTTTTCAGTGACACCGTTGTAGCCGTCAATCTCATCGGAACAGGTGCTGATTGCTCCTTCCAGCTTCTGAATATCCGCAGGCGCAGCATTCATCAGCGCAAGGAAGCCAGACATGGCATTTTTGCCGACCAGAGCCTGCGCCGCTGATGCCTGTTCCGATTCTGACATCTGTGCAAAAGCAACACGGCAGTCTGCGAGAATGTCGTTCAGTTCACGCATCGAGCCGTCCTGATTGGTGGTTGCGATCTCCATTTCACCGAAGGCATCACCGCAGAACTTGACCTCGCCTGCAAGGGCTGTCATAATTGCACGGAGTGCTGTACCGGACTGCGAACCCTTGATACCGCTGTTCGCCATCAGACCGATTGCCTGCGCTGTATCCTCACAGGAGAATCCAAGAGAACCCGCAACAGGCGCACAGTATTTGAAGGTTTCACCCATCATGCTGACGTTGGTATTCGCATTGGACGATGCCGCCGCCAGCACATCAGCAAAATGACCGCTGTCGGCAGCAGATAAGCCGAAAGCGGTCAGAGCGTCAGT
>LVAJ01000025.1 GCA_001603005.1 Clostridiales bacterium Firm_04 | reverse complement strand
AGGACTCCATTATACCATTTTTGACACCGGAGGGGAAGACGCGGATCATTTTACTCTTACATCCGATTCAAATACGAATCAGATAGCTCTTATCTTTTCAGACAATATTTATATCACTGGCGCGATAATGAGAAATGTTGCCAAATCGTTGCCATGATAACGGTTTGATAACGGCATTTGGCGTATTTACGCCCTATTTTTCGGGCAATTTATTATTCCCACTCAATCGTTGCGCAAGGCTTCGGGGTGAGGTCATAGAGCACGCGGTTGACGTTCTCGACCTCAGCAGTAATTCTGGCGGTAATATGCTGCAGGAGCGCAAACGGCACATCCTCGACCGTTGCAGTCATTGCATCGGTGGTGTTGACCGCGCGGATGATGACAGGATAAGCGAAAGTCCGCTTGCCTTCCTTGACGCCGACGGACTTGAAATCCGGCACCGCGGTAAAGTACTGCCAGACCTTGCCTGCGAGACCGTTCTTTTCAAACTCCTCGCGCAGGATCGCGTCGCTTTCGCGGACAGCCTCCAGACGGTCACGTGTGATCGCACCGAGGCAGCGGACGCCGAGTCCGGGACCGGGGAACGGCTGACGGTACACCATGCCGTCCGGCAGACCGAGCGCTTTGCCGACGACGCGGACCTCATCCTTGAACAGCAGCTTGATCGGCTCAACGAGTGCAAACTGCATGTCCTCCGGCAGACCTCCGACATTGTGATGTGCCTTGACGCCGTCGCTTTCGAGGATATCGGGATAGATCGTGCCCTGTGCAAGGAACTCGATGCCGTCCTGCTTCCGCGCTTCCTCCTCGAACACACGGATGAACTCTGCGCCGATGATCTTGCGTTTTTTCTCGGGCTCGGCAACGCCTGCGAGCTTATCGAGGAAGCGGTCAACCGCATCGACATAGACGAGGTTTGCGTTCATTTGGTTGCGGAACACCTCGATGACCTGCTCCGGCTCGCCCTTGCGCAGGAGACCGTGATTGACATGGACGCAGACGAGCTGCTGTCCCACTGCCTTGATCAGCAATGCAGCAACGACCGAGCTGTCCACACCGCCGGACAGTGCCAGCAGAACCTTTTTGTCGCCGATCTGTGCGCGGAGCGCAGCGACCTGTTCGTCGATAAAAGCATTGGCGAGCGCTTCATTCGTGATGCGCTCCATGGTTTCCGGTCTGACGTTTGAACTCATAAGAAATCCTCCTGTTCTGATTGTGGTTTTATTCGGGTGTATCTATTATAACATATTTTGCAAGAAAGTGCAATGGGAGAGTGTGTATAAATTTCATTATTTCGCATGATAGGTGTTATCACGGCACCGGCGGGGAGCCTTCTCTGGCGTAACTGTTCCCAGCATCTTGCGCCACGCATACGTTACCGAGCGCACGACTGCGTTTCCGCAAACATAACCGGCGTGCACCAGTATTAAAGTTTTGATCGAAATTTTCCAAAAGTTCGCGGGTTCTTAGGGCAGAGCCATAAGCCGCTCACCGCAGTGAGCGGAACTCCCTATCGTTTTAATTCGGGCTGAAAGAGGCATGGAGAACGTCCCGCAAAAAGCGCATAATGTCCCAAACGTGTGACAAAATCAGCCTATTTATGAAGATTTGATTACAATTTGGTACTACTTGCACGGAAACGTGCAAAAAATCGCGATTTGAGCACTATTAGTAGAGGGTGCTGTGCAGCAGGGGCGCATTCGCAGTTGACGGGAGCGGTCACGAAGCGAAGCCGAATGCTGCGGTCCAGTAGGCAGAATCGGCAGCGCAATGAGGTGTTTGACCGGAGTAAGCCGAAGTCACAACGCGCTTGGAACCTTGACAATTTCATATTGACGGGCTGCATATTGGCGTAAACATCCCGTCATATTCTGTTTTATGTATGCTTGTATGCATGTCGAAATGAATGTCAAAATGAATGTCACGTTTGCATGTCGAATGTATGTCCTCAAAGAAGTATCCGCTTCGCGGATGCTATTTGGAATGGGGACTTCTATCGCAAGTCCCCAAGCCCGCCAAGCTCTTGAACGCTGGGGTGTTTCGCTCTCTGCGGAGAGCGACGAGGGCGCTGCCCGCGACCTGCAAGCCTTTGAAAAGGCTTGAGCGAAACTTTAATCCTGTGCGCGCCGGTTACGTTTGCGAGGGCGCAGTTGTGCGCTCGGTTACGTATGCGGAGGCGCAGTGCTGGGAGCAGTCACGCCGCAGAAGCCGCGACCAGCGGTGTGTGCTCCGACTGCGGGGACAGTCCGCGAAACCGGCTCCCGTAGGGGATTGGAAGCGGGCACTGCCCGCTGCCCGCGGGGGCTCCCCGCACTGTTGCAATATCTAACAATCTGTGCTATAATAGCAATATCACAATTCCGCCGCGAAAGGAGAGAAACATGAAACAACACTTGCCCGCAATCCTGCTGCTTGCCGCCTGCTGTACGGCGCTGACAGCCTGCACCGGTCAAACCGCACCGCCGCCCGAACCGCCCGAATCCGCACCGATCAGCAGCGCAGAACCCGCCGCCGAATCCGCCGAACCGTTTGACGCCTGCGGCATGCATTTTTCCGCAAAGAGCGGTTTTTACGAAACGGGCTTCTCGCTCACGGTCACCGCATCGGACGGCGTCCGCATCTACTACACGACCGACGGCAGCGAGCCGACCGCGAACAGCACGCTCTATACCGCGCCGATCGAAATTGCCGACCGCTCCGCCGAGCCGAACACCTTGAGCGCCCGCACCGACATCGCGCCGGATACGTCCGAGCCGCCGGTCGCCGCGCCGGAATCTCCCGTGGATAAAGCGACCGTGCTCCGGTTTACCGCAGTCGGCGCAGACGGCGTCGCGAGCCCCGTCGTCACGAATACCTACTTCATCGGGTATGGCACAAAAAACGCGTATTACCGCGATTTGAAAGTCTTCTCGCTCGTGACGGACGCGCAGAATCTCTATGACAGATCGACCGGCATTTTCGTCCTCGGCGATGCCTACGACAACTGGAAATCGTCCGCGGAATACGATCCCGAAACGCCCCCGTGGTCAACGCCTGCGAATTACACGCAGAGCGGCAGGGCATGGGAGCGCCCCGCCTGCCTGCAAATTTTCGGGCAGAACGGCATCGAACTGTCGCAGGATATCGGCATCCGCGTGCACGGCGGCGCCACGCGCTCCTACGCGCAGAAAAGCCTCAACATTTACGCGCGCAAGGATTACAGCAGCGGCAAGCTCACCAACGACCTCTTTTCCGGCACGGTGACAGACGCATCCGGTCAGCCGCTCACCGAATTTGACACGTTCATGATCCGCAACGGCGGCAATGACGCGATGTTCACGCGCTTCCGCGACAAGCTCAATCAGGCGCTTTCGGCAGACCGCGCATTTCTCACGCAGGGCATGTCACCGTGCATCGTCTTCCTCAACGGCGAGTACTGGGGACATTACGAGATCACCGAAAAGCTCGATGCTGCGTTCATTCATGCGCATACCGGCATTCCGAAGAAGAACATCTGCATTGTCAAAAAGGAAGCGCTCGATGCCGGATCCGAGGAGACATTTGCGCAGTGGGAGAAGCTGCGCGGCTGGATCCGCACGACCGATTTTTCCGATCCGGCGCGCTATGAGCAGCTCTGCGGCTACATCGACATGCAGAGCTTCATGGATTACGTCAGCGCCGAGCTCTACATCCATAACGCCAACTGGGACAAGAGCAACATGGCGATGTGGCGCTGCGAGGATGCCGACGATTCTTCGCCCTATGCCGACGGAAAATGGCGCTTCATCATGTTTGATACCGATTACAGCGCCGGCATTTACGGCGAGGCGCTTGCATCGGACGATTCCTTTGCAAAGCTTGAAAAGAGCGGCTGTTTCCTTGCCGAACTGCTTGCAGCGGCATGTCAGAACGACAGCTTCCGGCAGCAGTTCCGGACGACCTTCCTCGAAATCGCAGAGCAGAATTTCGGTGCGCAGCGCGTCAGCGGCATGATCGACCGGCTTGCGGAAGATTATCACGACCTGACGATCGACACCTATCAGCGCTTCTGGAGCGAATCACCCGGCGGTGCGGATGCCGAAGAACATTATGCGCGTGAGGTCGAGAGCGTTCGGCAGTTCTTTCGCATGCGCGCGCAGTATATGAAACAATATCTGGATCAGCACATCGAAGCGCCGTGACAGCGCTTTCTGTCAAAACAAAGCCCCGCGGCAATCCTGAACTTGCCGCGGGGCTTCCCCTCTGTTTGCGATTTTATCCTTTTTTCATGTTGCTGTATTTTATCCGCGCACGCGCTTTTTCAGCAGGCTCAGATCCTTTGCGTTCAAGGTCTGCGAATTGTCGAGATCATACTTCTTCGCATTGGATTCCGAGAGCGTGCCCTTCTTCAGCAGATAATTCTGGAGCCGCACCACATCGGATGCAGTCAGCGTATCGCTGATGGAGACATTTGCCTTGCTGCCGAGGAAATTGGTCATCTGCGTCTTGCAGGTTTCCGCACGGCTGTTCCAGAATGTACGAATCGTTTCGATCTCATTCTTGAACATCTGGTTGTAATCAATCGGCTCTGTGCTGACCTGCTGCTGACCGGGATTCTGCTGACCGTCGCCTGCGCCGGGCATCTGCCAGCCGCCGGGATTCTGCTGACCGTCACCCGCGCCGGGCATCTGCCAGCCGCCGGGGTTCTGCTGACCGTCACCTGCGCCGG
Organism: Clostridiales bacterium Firm_04; assembly: GCA_001603005.1. GTDB lineage: Bacteria > Bacillota > Clostridia > Oscillospirales > Ruminococcaceae > Firm-04. The sequence goes on along the minus strand of LVAJ01000025.1, from coordinate 98,764 downwards.
GCATCTGCCAGCCGCCGGGGTTCTGCTGACCGTCGCCTGCACCGGGCATCTGCCAGTCACCGCCGGGCATCTGCCAGTCGCCGATGTTGAAGCCGCCGCCCCAGCCGCCCATATCCGGCTGCATGGAGAAGCGTTCCAGTGTTGCTGCCATGGATGCCGCATAAGCGGATTCGAGCTGATTCAGGCGCGAGGTCACAGTCGAAGCCTTGTAGTTGACATCGCACTGTTCATTGTAGCGCTGCAGGAACATTGCACGAAATTCCTCGTTGTTTTCCAGCAGACCGTAGAACAGCTTGGTCAGCCATGTGTTCTTCTGTTTGAGGGAGTTGATGACGTTTGTGCTTGCATTGCTCTGACCGTACAGTCCCTGACCGTATTCGGTATCGAACAGGATGAAGCGCCATCTGCCGTCTGCATAGGGCTTATCGGGATCCACGACCTCTGTTTTCCAGAGCGCGTAGTTGTTGTTGCCGAAGTCGCTGTTGCCGACGATCAGTTCCGTTGCGAAATAATCCGCGAGGCTTTCGAGATCCATGAGCTGCTCAAACTTTGCATAGATGCCCGCATCGCTGTAATTTGCGGAGTTTGCCATCTGCTTGAGGGACTCATAATCCGCCTTGCCCTGATCGGAGCCGTCTGCGAGCTCATCGGTCTTGATCATGCAGACGCTGCCCTGCTTGACCTTATAATGGTCGGCGATGAACTCCTTGCCGATCTTTTCGACGATGTTGTAGGTGCCCCAGAATTCGCCGTCGAGGAAGACGACGCATTCGGTCTGTGCCTGCGTGCCGTATGCACGGTTCTGCACCATTTCCTGATTCAGGCGGTCACGGATCTTGGTCTTGTCATCGTTGCCGCCGTTGCGGAGCGTGATCTTGTCGAACGAATCAATGACCTTGCCGTTGACATTGGTCAGCTGACCGTTGAAGAAATCGTATTCGAGCTTGGATGTGCCGTAATCTGCGCGCGCATAGAGGTTGAAGCTCTTCTGTGCAGCAGAGCGCGTCCATGCACCGTGCATGCGGATGCCGACGCCTGCGGAATAGGTCGCCTTGCCGTTTTCAAAGACGGTGATATGTGCGGGGCGCTCCCATTCTCTGCCTTCCTGCGTATAGTTTGCAGGATGCACGCCGCCGCCGAAGCCGAAGCCGGCTCCCGATTCGCGGTAGATCTTGCCCTTGACGTAAATACCTTTTTCATCGTCAAAGAGATTGACCGGATCGGAAACGAGCGAGATGACGCGCATGTTCATCGCATAATCGCCCTGATTATAGCCGATGAAATAGGTCTTGGTCGCAATATCGGAGACATTGCCGCTGCCGTCCACCGCGATCGCGCGGACGATCATTGCCTTGTCAACCGGATTTGCCGGCGCTCTGTAATTGTCAGCGATATCAGTGATCGCGGAATAGACATTTTCTTCCGGGGACTTGTCATAGATCTGCACCGGCGAGGAATACCGCGTCGAGGAAGTGGTCGGATCGCTTCCGTCGAGCGTGTAGTAGATCGTGGTGCCCGCTTGACCGGAGAGCGAAAGATTGAAGCCGCTCGAATAGAAGCCGCTTTCCTGCGAGAAGGTCGGCTCCGGCACAACGATCTGCTGGATCGCGCCTGCGGAATTGCTGCTGCCCGGTGTCAGCTTACTGAGCACCGCGTAGGTATCGCTGCCGTCCGGCACTCTGCCGTAGGAAGTGTCATCCGCGAGTGCGGGGACATCCTGCGATTCGAGCAGGCTGCCGTTCGAGCCGGAGAGCAGGATCGTTTCGCCGCTCTTGGAAAGACCGAACTCTGCGCCCTGCACGCCGCTTTCCGCGGTGATGCCGCAGTAAACGGTCAGATAGCCGTGCGCGGCAATGGATGTGCCGGAAGGGATCGTATAGCGCATCGGATCTGCGGGATCATCGGAAAGACCGAAGCCGCCGACCGAAACGGACGAGCCGCTGGTGTTGTAAAGCTCCACATAGTCATAGAACTGACCGTCGGATGCCGCAGCGGTTGTGTTTTTGGTGCAGACCTCGTTGATCACGATGTTGCCTGCCGCAAGAACGGAGATCGCCGGCATTGCCGACAGACTGCCCGCAGTCAGCAGCATGCCGATGCCCGCCGCCGCTGCACGGCGCATTGTTTTCCGTATCATAAAGATACCCCCTCTGAAATAATGTTGTCCTTACAATTCTGACAGTGAGAACACTTGTCCTCTCTTTGGTTATATCATGACATATGAACCTTAAACAGAACTGAAAAACAATAAACATATAGGATAATCTCTTTATCCGATCCTCTGATTTCCACGTATTATCGCAAAATTCTTACATCGTTTTGTCATCATGCCGCAAGAATGTTCTAATACAAATGAGATCCGGCACTGCAAAGCCTGCAATGCCGGATCGCTGTGTTCTTTCTTATTTTGCAGCGCGCTGCTTTTCGAGGAGCGCCTGAATCTTGTCATGCGGATTGATGACAGTTGTGATCGAAACATCGTGATTGATTGCCGCGATGAAATAAGCCGCATACTTGGACACATCGACTTCATGGAACCACGGACGCTCCAGAAGCTCCGGCTTGCGGTAGGTGAGGTTCGTACCGAACACGGCATCGAGCACGCCGTCCTCATACGCCTTGTCGAACTGCTCCAGACCGTGCGTGAACAGACCGTAGGTCGCATAGGCGATCGTGCGGGCAGCGCCGCGGGATTTCAGATTTTCAGCGAGGTCGAGCATCGAGCCGCCGGACGCGATGATATCATCCGCGACGAAAACGGTCTTGCCCTCGACCGGATTGCCGAGATACTCATGTGCAACGATCGGGTTTTTGCCGTCCACAACGCGGGAATAATCTCTGCGCTTATAGAACATGCCGAGGTTGACGCCGAGCATGGTCGCATAGTACATATTTCTGCCGAGTGCGCCCTCATCCGGACTGATGACCATGAACTTTTCCGGCGACATATCGAGATCGGGGAAGGTTTTCAGCATGGTCTTGAGCACCTGATAGGACGGGATGACATTGTCAATGCCCATGAGCGGCACTGCATTGTTCACGCGCGGATCGTGTGCATCAAAGGTGATGATGTTGTCCACGCCCATTGCCTGAAGCTCCTGCAGTGCGCATGCGCAGTCGAGCGATTCGCGGTAATTGCGGCGGTGCTGTCTGCCGCCGTAGAGCAGCGGCATGATGATGTTCAGGCGGTGTGCCTTGCCGGAAGCAGCCTGAATGATACGCTTGAGATCCTGATAATGGTCGTCCGGCGACATGCTGTTGACGCGGTCGAACATTTTGTAGGTGCAGCTGTAATTGCCGACGTCAATGACGATAAAGAGGTCAAGACCGCGGATCGTGGACTTAATCAGTCCCTTTCCGTCACCCGAGGCAAAGCGCGGGCACTCACATTCGATCAGGTAGCTTTCGTCCGGAAAGCCGTTTTCATTTGCCCAGCCGACAAGGTAGCTGTTGACCTTCTCGGCGAGCTGTTCGGCACCGGGCATCGCAATGATCCCGAGGGGCGCGACACTCTTTTTGTTGTGGTAAAGCTCATCAGTAGCAGCAGCAGCAGACATAATCCGTTACATCCTTTCCATTCCTTCATATTTTACAGCCAGCCGGTTTTCCGGCAGCTGCAGCAACCATTGGTTATTTGCAGAAGCACTCCACATAGCGGTCGATATCTGCACGGATGATCTCCCGCGCGGCTTCCGCATCCCCGAACTGATCGACCGCCGTGGATTTCTTCTCCAGCTCCTTATAGACCGAGAAGAAATGCATCATCTCCTCGACAATATGGCGCGGCAGGTCGGCAATATCGGTATACGTGTTATAATTCGGATCATCGAACGGAATTGCAATGATCTTGTCGTCTCTGTGTCCCTGATCTAACATACGAATGACGCCGATCGGATAGCAGCGAACCAGCGTCATCGGAAAGAGCGTTTCGGAGCAAAGCACCAGCACGTCAAGCGGATCGTTGTCATCGGCGTAGGTACGCGGGATCAGACCGTAATTCGCCGGATAGTGCGTGGATGTGTACAGGATCCGATCGAGCATGATCAGACCTGTCTCCTTATCGAGCTCATATTTATTTTTACTGCCCTTGGGGATCTCGATGACCGCAACAAAGTCATCGGGCGTAATGCGCTTCGGGTTAATTTTGTGCCAGATATTCATAAAATCAACCTTTCTCTCAAAAAACGAGAAGAATTGCATTTGACATCTCCAGTATATCATAAATCGCATGGAAAGTCAATCGGCTCTCTGATTTTTGTAACATTGCATGAAATCTTTTCCGGCATTGCGGATCGCATTTGATAGGAGTATTCCGGCTGTGAAATCCGCAGAATGCAAATGTGCCGGCATCCGGTGTCTGAACGGATCTCTTTGCCGTGCCGCGAAAAAACGGAGGGAGTGGTCGAAACAGGGAGTCATAAAAAAAGAGGAATCCGCTTCGCGGATGCTATTATAGAATGGGGACTTCTTGATCGCACACGTTTTGCAAGCAAAACGGCTCAGTTTGCCAAAGGAAAACTGGAGTCCCCAAGCCCGCCAAGCTCTTGAACGCTGGAGAGTTTCGCTCTCTGCGGAGAGCGACCAGAGGCTCTGCCTCTGGACTCCGCGAACTTTTGAAAAAGTTCGATCAAAACTTTAATACTGGTGCGCGCCGGATGCGTAATAATAAATCCCTGAACAGCCACTCCCAAAACCGGAATTGCTATTGACTTTCCAGATTGTCTATGCTATACTGAAAGCAAGCAGCACTGCTGCAATCTGATGGAACAGAAGGTGAACAAAATGAACGCAAAGCTCCTGAAACGGCGGACCGCCGCACTGCTTGCTGCACTGACCGCAGCCGTGCCGCTGTCCGGCATCACACCCGCCGTCCGGATCCCTGCAGCCGTGCACGCAGCGGAAACGGACACCGCATCCGAACTGCCCGACTGGCTCCCGACAGACTACGCATCCGCACTGGAATTTCGCAACACCTACGGCAAAACGCATGTCGAAGACGGCATCATCTGCATTGTCTTTGAACAGCAGAGTGCGCTCGGCGGCGAAAACACGCTCCGCTACCGGCTGAAGGTGACGGAACATGCCGCGGAAACAATTGCCGATACGGTCTATGCATCCGCAAAATCCGATGCCAAGCTCGCAGTCTTTGCGTGTAAGCCGTCTGCGCCGGGCGCGGTCGAAGCTGCGATTATCGACACATATGCGAAATTTGATTCGCTGGTGAGCGGCTATGAACATGCCGTCAACAAGTATCTGTTCACCGTCGATGCGGAGATGCGTGTCACGCAGGCTGATATTTTCAGTTGGCTGCCGGACAGCGAATTTGAGTTTCTCCGTGCATTTTCAGACGACAAAGCCCACGCAATGGTTTACGCGCACGGCGAATATGTTGTATTTCTGCTGAAAGGCACTGACAGAACGCGCTTCGACTGGCTGCTGCATGCCGGAAATGACTGCTTTGCATCCTCTGCATCCTGCGAATGCACGCCCGTCACCGAGCTGCCGCTGGACGGCGGGGAATACTATTCTGTAAGCACATTCCGGGCTGTCCGCGACGGTGCTGCAAAGCTCACATTCGAGTACAATGAGAACGGCGCTGTCACCGAACCGATCGAAACGATCACCGCGGACTGCGTGATGCTGGATGACGGAAAGACCGTTCTGCTGCCCGACATGATGTGCGTCCGGCTGATTGACCGCGACACCGGCGAGCTGATCCCCGCGGACAGTTCCTGCGGCATGCTGTGGACGGATTACACCTGTCAGATGCCGGACGGCAAAATCACCACCGGACCGCGCTACGGGATCCCGTCCAATCCGGCGGTATTTGACAAAACGGGCGCGCCGATCCTCATGGGATTCAACGAAGATCCTGCCGCCGCATCGTTCGCATTCGGTCTGGAAGATTATCCGAACGGCTATGAACTGCCGGATGACAAACTGGCATGCGGATACTTCAACGGAGAATGTGTTCCGAATGACTACCTGACATTCACGAAATATGACAACGGATCCGCAAGCGCGGTATTCCGCCTGCAAAAATCCGGTCAGCCCGAAGCCGCATCCGGCGACCTCAACGGCGACGGCGATTTCAGCGCTGCCGATATCGTCATGCTGCAAAAATGGCTGACTTCCGGTTTCGGCGAGGTACTGCGGCAGTGGGAAAATGCGGATTTTGATGCCGACAGCAGACTGACCGCGCGCGATCTCTCGCTGATGAAGGCAAAGCTGCTGAATCCGGAGACCGAAAGCTATGATTTTGAAGCAGCGTATTTCCGCACAGACCGCAAAAGCTTCGCCGAGGATCATCTCTTTGATCAGAACCTTCCGCTGGTCACGGTTCTGAACAGCGCGGCTGATTTGCAGGACTATCTGAACGCGCATGCGGAAGATTTCTATTTTTCAGACGAATTTCTCGCGGAAATCAAAGATACCTATACCAAAAAATGGTTTGAGACACACAAGCTGATTACGGTCGCGCTGGAAGAAGGCACCGGCTCGGCGCGGCATGAAGTGACCGCGGTCAATGAGCGGGACATTCACATTGACCGTCTGATGCCGCAGGTCGGCACAACGGATATGGCGGCATGGCATATTCTGATTGCGGTGGACAAAAGCGCAGATCTTGCGGAGAAACCGAATGTTGTGTTTACGGTCAAAGAAGTGAGCGCATAAGTCCTGCACGACGCACCGGCGCGGCGGGCAGTGCCCGCTGCCGTTAGTCGGCAGTGCCGACAGCCGTTATTCTAAAGCTTTCCGGATGCGTTATGCGTATCTTTCAGTATGCTTGTTTCCGGCAGCTTATTGCTGTAAATCGGAATTTATTAATCTATGCATTGTAAGAAATTATCAACCGGAAGAAAAATACAATGCAGGAGTTCGGAGGTTAAAAATGAATTATCCTTATACAGTAGGCTTTGGCAAAGTCGATGAAGAAAATAAGCCTTATTGGAACGAAGAGGCACATGAATATCTGATCATCACCACCGACGATGAACAGAACTGCTACAGTCAGACAATCAACGGTAAACAAACGAATTATAAAACTTCAAGAACCGTTCTCGGACACATAGACCTGACCACGGGTGAGCAATACAGTGGAAAGGATGCTGTTTTTTGGGAAATGACTCCTGAGGAACACGATACGGAATTATACAAAAAACTGTTCAAAGGCGGTGTCGTTTATCATATCCGTGCTGCAATGCAGAAGAAAAATGTCGTTCTGTACCCGATTGAGGTCCTCGGCATTGCAGACAGCGAGCCTTTTTTGGAACAGCTATATGCTGCATATGTTGAGGAACGTGACCGTCCTGTATATCTTCAGACAAAAATGTTCGGAGACCTGCTGCTCAACAAGAGGTACAACAGTTTTGACGGGACTTTTGAATATATGGGACATAAAATTGAATTCAGCATCGACAACAGCGATGACGCTACAAAAACTGTTTCCAAACTCGAAGCTTTTGTTCAGGATTTCAAAGCTCATGATGAGAAAATGCGCCGTTTCGCAGCAGAAAAGCTCACTTCTCTTGCAAATGAATGGGCAGATGAAGAAGGCGAAGCACACATTACCGAAGAAGAGTTTTATTCGCTATTAGTTCCGGAAGGTATAGATATGAGGAGCACCGGTCGGTATATCGTATACTATACGGACGGAGGAGCATTCGGCGGTCATTCCGTAGAAGTAAGCGGTAATTCAAAGGGACCTACTAAAGCTCAAATAACTGGCTGACAAATTCTGATTTATCTTAGCAAGCGTATAATATACAATGCCCCTGAGTGCTTTGAAACACTCAGGGGCAAAACTTCTATATGGGTATCTTTTAAGGCTTCTCCCGTTTGTTATTACGAAACGCTGCGAACGGCAAGCTCCTCAATGCTTTTGCCGTTCTGCCAAGCATGCAGATAGATGTCCGTGCACTGCTGATAGCGCGCGAACAATTCGGTTGCACGCTGTACATCGCCGTAGACCTTCCAGCAGCCGACGCATTTGCAGCCGCAGTCGCGGTGCTCCATGAAGCCCCGCACGTCTTCCGGCGGATACCCGAGAAACAGCCCGATCTCATGCGGAAAATCTTCCTGATCGCGCAGCTTTGCCATGAGCGCGGCGACGCATTGTTCCGGTCTGCCGCTGCAATAGCCGTGCTGCCGCAGCAGTGCTCCGGTCTGTGCGCCGCGGAAATCCGCCCGCAGCCGTTCCGGACGATAGACATAGATCATGACGCGCCTGCGCTGCTTCGAGAGCGGCAGGACGCGCAGTCCCTTGCGGACGAGCATCCGGTTCAGGCGTCTGATCTCCGCGCGGAGATCCTCTCCGGTTTCCGGCGCGTAGCTGAACAGGCTGCCTGTTTTGATGCCTGCGAGCGTCGGTGCGCAGTACCGGATGACCAGTTCCTCTGACATTGTTCAGCCCTCTGAAACCCGCAGCATCGCCTTGCCCGCCGCGCCCGGGATGACATAGGTTTCAAGGATGTTTTTCAGCGCCGAGGCGGAGCTGGAATGGCAGCGCACGATCATCGTGTTCTGCGTATCGGTCTCGCTCAAAGCCGCCTGCACCATTTTGTGCGAGGTGGTTCCGGTGAACAGCACCAGCAGATCCGGTGCGCCGATCTTGTTTTTGATGCCGTCGCGCATTCTGGTAAAGACCTTCGCGCGACACTGATAGGATTTGCAGATGTCTTTATATCTGCGCTCCATGCACTCATTTCCGCCGACAATTACGACACTCATTGATTTCGCTTCCTTTCTGATTCAGATAAAGCATCTATGGATTTGTGATCTGCCGCTGTCGTATCAGGCGACCACACGCAAACTGATTGACCGGATTCCGGTGATCCAGTTGACCGTTGTCCGGTATCCGGATAGTTAGTATACGCTAACTATCCGCGGAACAGTAGGAGTTAGTATTAGCTAACTCCGAGCTTATTATAATCCATTCGGGCTGTTTTGTCAAGCAAGATCGTCCTGTTTTTCGATTCTGCACAACAATTTGTCTGTTCGGAGTGTTGAAACATTGCGTTCCGGTTCCGGACGGCAAAAAAGAACCGGATACGTTTCCGCATCCGGTTCGGGTGACAGTGAAAACAGGGGATTATGCGGGATCATGATCTCTTAACGTGCGCCCTGATCCGATCGGGAATGTGCAGAGCGGTCCATAGGCGGGCTGCTTTTCGGTGCTCATGAAGTTCTCTGTAAAATTCAGATTCCATTCCTGATCGGACAGACCGTTCACGCCGGCAGCCGCAACATAGAGATCGACCTTGCCGCTCTCCGGCAGTGTGCGCGCCTGATCCGGATCAATCGCGGACTTCATGGTCAGAAACGCGACACAGTCCATTTTGCGTTCGTTGTTTGACTCAATAAACGCAGATATACGCACCGGATTGTCCTCTGCTTCCGGCTCGGATTCCAGCATGCCGCAGGTCATGCCTTCTGCATCGTAGACCTTTCCGCCGAGTCTGCACATCAGCAGTGCCGCGGCTTCCGGATCCTTTTGCAGCTTTTCAGCCGGCATGAACCGGTAGCGGACTTTCATCTGCTGATCATCAATGAAATAGGCGTCGTACAGCTCGACCGTGCCGAAGTTATACTCCTTCACGACCGGCTGATCCAGCAGATTTGCAGGTTCCGGTTCTGCTTCTGCCGGCGCCTGTGTGGCGACCGCTTCCTCCTCCGGCACATCCTCGATGATCTCCTCGCCGTCCGGATCGGCTTCAACAGGCTGTTCCTCCTGTTCATCCTGCGGCGGCAGATCGTGCAGGCGGAATTTGAACAGCGGTTCATTTTCGCCGTCAAAGAGCACCTGTTTGTCATTGCCGTCGGTGTCCTTGATTGTCAGCCGGTCAAGCTGAATCTCATAGAGCAGATAGTCCGGATCCGGCGATTTCAAGAGGAAATCATCTCCTGCATCAGCTACCTGATATTCGCCGTTTTCACCGCGCGTCAGGCAAATCGCTGAACTGTTCTTCAAAGGCGGGTAACACACCTGGAACACGGTCTCATACGAACCGGCGTCAATGAAGTTCTGCGAAAATGTATGATACGATCCGTCTTCATGCAGGCTGACTTTATGCGTCTGCGTTGTGTCATACATCCAGTATGTTGTATCCAGTTTGATCCTGTCTTTCTGAACCGGCTCTTCATCCTCATTGAAACGGATCCCCAGGCTGCACATCATGAACGGATCGTCTGAATCATCTGCACGCTCGATCGAGCAATCCTGCAGCGTGATCGTGCCCCAGTCAAAGGTTTTTGTGCGCTGTTCCTCTGTCATGCGGCTGAAAAGCGGGTATTCGCGGTCATCGGGAGCGGCTTCCTCCTCGGAACCCGCCGCTTCGGATGTATCATTCTGTGATGCCGCGACCTGTTCTTCCATGGGCGCTGTCGCGGGGATCAGCGCGTTGTTCTGTTTCATCCGGTATACGGAATAGCCGAGTCCGCATACCAGCGCAAGACTGGCTGCCGCTGCGGCAAAGCCTGCTGCAATGCGGATCGCGGGTTTGCGTGTTGTTGTCATCTGTTTCATACCGAGAACCTCCTCTTTGCAGTGATCTGCAATTTTCACGCGATCTGCGGCATGACGAAAATCCTGCATGTTCATAGCTCAAGCTCCTCTCCGAGTTGTTGTTTCAGCAGCTTTCGTGCCCGATAAAGCTGCGTTTGTACGGCTGTTTCGCTTCGTTTTGTGATCTGCCCGATCTCGCGGACGGAATAGCCCTCGTAGTAGTAAAGGTGGATCACAAGGCGGTATTTCGCGGGGAGCGCGTTGACGGCATCCCAGAGTGTGTGCTCGGCATCCGTCACGCAGACCTTTGCGGCATCGTCCAGCGGGACGGAAAACCGCCGCCGGAACGATTTCAGCAGGTTTTTGCACCGGTTGACGGTCACGCGCAGCATCCACGCCTTTTCGGATTCTGCGTCCGGAAAGGGCTCCTCGCGCCGGAACCGGATGAGGAAGACATCGTGCGTGATGTCCTCTGCGTCCTGAATGTTGCGGCAGTACGAGAGCGCGGTGCGATAGACCGTATTTTTCATGCGTTCGTAGATCGCAGTCATCTGGGCTTGTTCCATGGAATCTGCTCCTTTCCCCGTTGCGCGATGCGCGATGCGCGTTGCGCGGGGGCGTTTTGAAGTCTTCACTTATAAAACAACTGAGCACAGCCGAATATCACACATGCAGAAAAAATTTTTTCATATTCATTATTATACACGCTTTCTGCGCAGAACGCAACAGAAAGCGTGAATCGTGAATGGGAAGAATGAAAAGGGAAAAACGATTTCCCCAAACAGCAATTTTTGCATTCCTCACCCATTGCACTTTTCGCGGATATATGCTATAATATGATGTACGACCATTTGAACCCATATTTCACAAGGAGGCTATCGCCATGAAAGCAGTTATTACCGTCATCGGTCACGATACCGTCGGCATCCTGCATAAGGTCAGCGGCATCTGCGCAGAGCGGAATGCCAATGTCATCGAGGTCACGCAGAGCGTTCTGCAGGATCTGTTCGCCATGTTCATGCTCGTGGATATCCGCAGTCTCAGCTGCGATTTCTCGGAGCTGTCCGCAGCGCTCACTGCACTCGGAAAGGAACTCGGGCTCTCGATCCACGTCATGCATGAAGATATCTTCAACTCCATGCACCGCATTTAATTCGGGGAGGATCCTATGCTCAATACCTCAGATATTCTCGAAACAATCCGCATGATTCAGGACGAATGCCTCGATATCCGCACAATCACAATGGGCATTTCGCTGCTGGATTGCTGTGCGGAAGATATGAACACCGTCTGCGACCGCGTCTACGAGAAAATTACGCGCAAAGCCGAAAAGCTCGTGCAGACCGGTCAGCAGATCGAAACGGAATACGGCATTCCGATCATCAACAAGCGCATCTCGATCACGCCGGCTGCGATGCTCGTTTCCGCAACACGCGGCGGCGATCCGGTTCTGCTCGCGCGGACGCTCCAGCGTGCTGCCGAGACCACCGGCGTCAATTTCATCGGCGGATTCTCCGCGCTTGTGCATAAGGGCTTTTCTGCCGGCGATGAAGCGCTGATCCGCGCGATCCCGCAGGCGCTTGCCGAAACCAAAAATCTCTGCGCATCGGTCAATGTCGGCTCCACGAAAGCCGGCATCAATATGGACGCTGTGCGGCTCATGGGCGAGATCGTCCGCGAGGCTGCCGAACTGACCGCAGATCAGCAGTGCTTCGGTCCTGCAAAGCTCGTCGTGCTCTGCAATGCGCCGGAAGATAACCCGTTCATGGCGGGCGCATTCCACGGCGTCGGCGAACCGGACTGCGAGGTGCATGTCGGTGTCTCCGGACCGGGCGTTGTCCGCGCTGCGATCGAAAAATATCCCGATGCGTCCATTGACGAGCTCGCAAACATCATCAAGCGCACGGCATTCAAGATCACGCGCATGGGACAGCTTGTCGGCACGCGCGCATCCCAAATGCTCGGCGTTCCGTTCGGCATTGTCGATCTCTCGCTCGCACCGACACCGGCTGTCGGAGACTCGGTCGCGCATATTCTCGAAGGCATGGGACTGACTGTCTGCGGCATGCACGGTACCACCGCAGCCCTCGCGCTGCTCAATGATGCCGTGAAAAAAGGCGGCGTCATGGCATCGTCCAGCGTCGGCGGACTCTCCGGCGCATTCATTCCGGTTTCCGAGGATGCCGGCATGATCGACGCAGCGGTCTCCGGCGTGCTCTCGATCGAAAAGCTCGAAGCCATGACCGCTGTGTGCTCGGTCGGTCTGGATATGATCGTGATTCCGGGCGATACGCCTGCATCGACCATTTCCGCGATCATTGCGGATGAAGCCGCGATCGGCATGGTCAACAGCAAGACGACCGCTGTCCGCGTCATTCCGGCGATCGGCAAGAAAGAGGGCGAAATGCTCGATTTCGGCGGTCTGTTCGGCGTCGGCCCTGTCATGCCGGTGCGCGGCGAAAGCGCAGAGAAATTCATCTCCCGCGGCGGCAGAATCCCTGCGCCGATGCAGAGCCTGAAAAACTGATGAAGCAGCAGATACATGCGTGCATTGCAGCGGGAACGGCTGCCGCTGCGCTTCTGCTCTGCGGATGTGCGCTGACAAAGCCGATCGGCAGTGCGCCGGAGCAGGAGATCTCGACCACGACCGGCACGACAACGACTGTCCTCACATCGACTGCCACCACCACGAACGTCTATACGCCGCCGGATGATCCGCTGCTTGCGGATACGCTCCGCACCATGACCGTCGAGGAAAAGGCTGCGCAGATGATGCTGGTCTGCTGCTCTGATGAAGCGGTCGGATTAGCGGCTTGCGAGGCGGGTGCAGGCGGACTTTGTCTGTTCGCGGAGCCCTTTGCCTATCGCTCGGCGGAGCAGGTGCAGGAGATGACCGCGGGCTTTCAGGCAGCGGCGAACATTCCGGTGCTGCTCTCCGCGGACGAGGAAGGCGGTACGGTCAACCGCATCAGCCTGAATCCGCAGCTGCGCGACCATATCTTTTACAGTCCGCGCTATCTCTACGAGCTGGGCGGCATGGCGCAGATCGAAGCCGAAACGGCCGAAAAAGCCGATCTGATGAAAAATCTCGGCATGAATGTCAATCTCGCGCCGGTCTGCGATGTGCCGCTGACCGATACGGATTTCATTTATCTGCGCTGTTTCAGCACGGATGCGAACGAGACTGCGGACTATGTCAGCGACGTTGTCGGGATCATGAAAGACAAGCAGCTTGGCAGTACGCTGAAGCATTTTCCGGGCTATGGCGGCAGCGCCGATACGCACCTGAACATGGCATTTGACGATCGCCCGTACAGCGAATTTGTTTCGCGCGATTTCCTGCCGTTTGAAGCGGGCATCGCGGCGGGCGCAGATTCGGTCATGGTGAGCCACAACATCGTCAGCTGCATGGACGCGGAGCAGCCGGCGTCGCTTTCTCCGGCAGTACACAAAATCCTGCGTGAGGAGCTCGGTTTCCGCGGTGTGATCATCTCGGATGACCTTTCCATGAATGCGATCACGCAGTTCACAAACGGGCAGAATCCGGCAGTTGCGGCGGTGCTTGCGGGCAATGACATGCTGTGCTATTCGGACTATGAGGGTGCGGCTGCTGCGATCACAGAGGCAGTCCGCAGCGGTGTGATCGACGAGGAACAGATCGACGCATCGGTGCTGCGCATTCTCGCATGGAAGCAGTCGCTCGGGCTGCTGGATACCCCTGCACCATAAAGCAAAAAGGTATCATTCCGGCGGAGTGATGCCTTTGTTTTTGTTCGGAAAGCGGTATTGCGGTATCTGAGATGCATGTCCGCGGTATTCGGCTGCGCGGATATGATTCAGAATGGAGAAATCTGCCCCACCACTATTTTTCACTATTCGTTCTTCACCATTCACTATTCACTTTTTTGCTTGGAGCAGTCACGAATGAGAAGCCGCCCCGCGGCGTGAGCCGTCGAAACATGGGAGAGCCACGCTGCCGGCTCCCGAAGGAAATTGCCAGCGGGGGCTCCCCGCCCGCGGGGAAAATTTATGCTGCTTCGACCATTGCAATTTTCCGGCGAATATGCTATACTAATAGGGCAGGTCTATAACCGAGAAAAATGAAACCGGAGGAAGCAATGAATACCGAACAACTTTCCGCGGCGGCGCGCTTTGCACAGCTCGATGCGCTGATCGGCAATACCCCGCTGCTTGAGATCAATCTGACCTATCGCGGGGAGCCGCGCACCGTCTACGCAAAAGCCGAAGCCTTTAACCTCAGCGGCAGCATCAAGGACCGCGTGGCATATCATATCCTCAAAAAAGCATACGAAACCGGCAGCATTCAGGCAGGGGACACCATTGCCGAGGCGACCAGCGGCAACACCGGCATCGCCTTCGCTGCGGTCGGCGCGGCGCTGGGGCATCCCGTCGTCATCTATATGCCCGACTGGATGAGCGTTGAACGCATCAATCTCATGCGCAGCTACGGCGCGGACGTCCGGCTCGTTTCTGCGGAGCAGGGCGGCTTTCAGGGCTCGATCCGCCTGACGGAGCAGCTCGCCGAGCAGGGGCATGTCTTCCTGCCGTGCCAGTTCTCGAACGAGGACAACGCCGAGGCGCATGAGCTGTTCACCGGTCCGGAGATCGTCCGGCAGCTCGCTGTCTTCGGTAAAACCGCGGATGCCGTCGTTGCAGGCGTCGGCACGGGCGGTACCTGCATGGGCATCGGCAGAGCGCTGCGGCAGGTCAATCCCGACTGCGCCATGTTCCCGCTGGAGCCGCTCAATTCCCCGACGCTCTCGACCGGATACAAAACCGGAAAACATCGCATTCAGGGCATTTCCGATGAGTTTATCCCGCCGATCTGCCATATGGATGAGGCGACCGGTGTGGTCTCTGTCGATGACATTGATTCGATCCGCATGGCACAGATGCTCGCGCGCAAGCTTGGCATCGGTGTCGGCATCAGCTCCGGCGCGAATCTGCTCGGCTGCCTGATCGCCGGCGACCGCATCGGCAGCGGCAAGACCGTCGTGACCGTCTTTGCGGACGATAACAAGAAATATCTCTCGACCGATTACTGCGAGGAGTTCCCCGCAGACGACAGCTGCATGACATCCCACATCGAGCTGTGCAGCGTCCGCTCGATCCGCTGATTCGTCAGCATCTAAAAAGAAAACGCGTCTTTTTCTGTATGCTATCATAAAGCCCGATCATGCTGAACAATCGAATCAACATGCTGTCCCTGTGCACTTTCTGTGTGCAGGGACATTTT
This sequence comes from Clostridiales bacterium Firm_04, assembly GCA_001603005.1. GTDB lineage: Bacteria > Bacillota > Clostridia > Oscillospirales > Ruminococcaceae > Firm-04. Next base: position 83,003 of record LVAJ01000025.1, on the reverse strand, counting down.
TGCATGAGCAATGCTTTGAACCGGTTTCCTGTTCGGATTGTACGCCGTGTGCGTACACCCGTATGCACAAAAAGTACAGTTTTGGGCTGCAAACTTTGTGAATCCAGCCAATTGATTTTTTTCGCGAAATCGAATATACTATTGTATAGTACTTAAATTGAGAAAGGATGCATATTTATGCCCGATATCCAGATGAACAGCAAGGTCGTCAAGTTCGGCGGAAGCAGCCTCGCAGACGCCGGTCAGTTTGAAAAGGTCAAGGCGATCATCGCCTCTGATCCCGCACGCCGCTATGTCGTGCCGTCTGCGCCCGGAAAGCGCTATTCCGATGATATCAAGATTACCGATCTGCTCTATACCTGCCAGAAGCTCGCGGAGACCGGCAAGGACTTTTCCGAGCCGCTTTCCCGCATCCGCAACCGCTATCTTGAGATCGCACAGGCACTCGGTCTGTCGTTCGATCCGACCGATGAGCTCGACCGCATCGCGTTCCGCCTGAAGGAAGGCGCGACGAAGGATTTTGCTGCAAGCCGCGGCGAATACCTGAACGGTCTGCTGCTCTCGGATTACCTCGGATTCCCGTTCATTGATGCGGCGGATGTGATCTGCTTCAATGAGAGCGGCAATCTGCTCATGACCGAGACCATGATGCTCCTGCGCGAAAAGCTTGCCGATGTGAAGCAGGCGGTCATTCCGGGCTTCTACGGCTCCGGTCCGAACGGCGAGATCATCACGTTCTCGCGCGGCGGCTCCGATATCACCGGATCGCTCGTTGCAAGAGCGGTGCGTGCGGATATGTACGAGAACTGGACGGATGTTTCCGGCGTGCTGGTCGCCGATCCGCGCATCGTCAAGGATGCTGCGGTCATCAACACGATCACCTATGAGGAGCTGCGCGAGCTGTCCTATATGGGCGCGACCGTGCTGCATGAGGACGCGATCTTCCCTGTGCGCGCTGCCGGTATCCCGATCAACATTCGCAATACGAACGATCCCGCTGCACCGGGCACACTGATCGTTTCGGGCGACAGCGCCGATTCCGATGCGCTGACCGGCTACACGATCACCGGTATTGCCGGAAAGAAGGGCTTCTGCGCGATCAACATTCAGAAGGCGATGATGAATGCAGAGCTCGGCTTCTGCCGCAAGGTGCTCTCCGTGCTGGAAGAAATGGGTATTTCGTTTGAGCATATGCCGTCCGGCATCGACACCATGTCGATCATCCTCGCAGAGGACGCGATCAAGGGCAGAGAAAAGACTGTTCTTTCGCGCATTCGCAAGGCGGTTGAGCCGGATGTCTGCGAGCTGGAGCACGGTATTTCGCTGCTGGCGGTCGTCGGACGCGGCATGCGGAGAACACGCGGTACTGCGGCGCGGATCTTCGCGGCAATGGCACATGCGCGCATCAATGTCAAGATGATTGATCAGGGTTCCAGTGAGCTGAATATCATCATCGGTCTGCTGGACGGCGACTTTGAGGAAGCTGTCCGCCGCATCTACGATATGTTCGTGAGCAGCGCGATGACCGAGGAGAAGGAAGAAGCCTGACCGGGCGACAATTGAATCGAATCATATGCCGCTCCGCGACTGGGTTCACGGGGCGGCTTTTCATATGGATAAAGTGAATGGTGAAGAATGAATCGTGAAAAGTGAAGCGTACCAAATTACGCACGACGCAACCGGCGCGCACAGCATGAAAGTTTCGCGGGCTTGGGGACTTGTGAAAGAAGTCCCCATTCCAAAATAGCATCCGCGCAGCGGCAGCGGCGGTGTGGTCAGCAACTGCTGCAACAACGACAACAGCCGCACAGTGAATCAGACAAACAATCGTCCGAAATCACTGTCGCGGCTGGAGATTTATCGTCAGACGCGGAATGCGCTGAATGTGTGAGTATATGGGGCGGGCTTATGCCTGCCCTAATATTCCATTTTGCCTTGCTTTGTTATATTTCCTTGCTCATCAAACTCAACGTACCCTCGTTGATCCCAATCATTAATCTCATAAATTTTTCCATTTTCATACCATACATAACTTTTTCCTACTAACCTATTATTCTTCGAAACCATATAGCTCTTGACCTTGCCCGAATCATAGAAGTGAACTTCTGTTCCGTCTCTCAGACCATCTTTATAATGCATATAATAAATCAGGGTCAGATCGTAATATATTTCATATAACACGCCGCTGAACACGCTACTGTCATCAAGATAGGTCATATATTCTGTGTGGCATCTGGTGATCTCTTCAAGTTCAACCTCATCCCAATTTGTTCCGTGTTCGATCACATAATCCTGTGATAAGATTGTGATCAATTCGTTTTCAAGCAAGTAGTCAAGGGAAAATTTACTCGGATCAATCGGGTTCATTTTTCTCAGACCTCCTTCAAATTTTCCGGAATCGCTGCCTGTCGTATGACGCACAATGCGCTGAATGAGTGATGGGGTGGGCTTTATGCCTGCCTTTTTACATTTTTAATATATATCAGTTCAAATCGTAATACCCTGAATGAAGTCCATGTATTCCTGCCCATGTCAGCCTTGTGATCTTTCCGTTTTTCGCAATATGAAGGTATAAATCATCCTCATTGCGGACTTTTGCCACTCTGATATTCCCGTCTGCGCGCCATTCATAATATCCCCTAAATCCATGATATTCCCAGACTTCTCCCGAACCCCAGAATTTTACTTCTTCGCGGACCTCTAGTCCGTCTTCATAATATCCATACCACATAAGATCTCCGTCATGATCCAGTTCGTACAGCAGACCGGTAAACGGAACTTCCCCTCCGCCGGATATATCACATATCTTGTATCCGTATCCGTCATAGTCGATACTGTCATCCCATTCTCTTCCGTTTTCGATGACATCATCCCACGATAATATTGTTATCCCTTCATGTTCGAGCACATAATCTCTGGATAATTTCATCATCTCATCCGGTGTCATGGTTCCATCTGTTTTCATAAATTCTCTGACCTCCTCAGCAATAGCATGAATCATGGTCGGAACTGCATGATATTCTGTTTTAATTATAACATATAATGGCGAAAAGTGCAACGGGAGAGGAAACATATTTTTTCAAGAAGATGCAAAAATGGCTGTTTTACTTCTTGGGAGCAAGCACGAATGAGAAGCCGCCCCGCGGCGTGTGCTCCGACTGCGGGGACAGTCCGCGAAACCGGCTCCCGGAGGGAAATGCCCGCGGGGGCTCCCCGCTTATAACATACTTTCCAAAGAAAAATCAAGGGTGCATATCATGCTTTTCACTTGATCCGCGAAAACCCCGCCGGAGATCAGCTCGGCATGACGGCGGGGGCTCCCAGCCCGCTGTGTCGAAACCGGACGATGCCGCATAGAATACAGCATGTGAGGCCGAAGCCTTACAAATCCTGCCGAAAGGGGAGCGAAACATGCTTCAGGATCAGACCTTGCCGGTCGTACCGGAAGGAACATTCCCGCCGAAAATGACACTTGCAATGGCGTATGTGCCGTTTCAGTGCTGGGAAGAACCGCTCGGCGCAAGAGAAGCGCTGCGTGCAGGGACGGTTTTTCCGTCTCTGAAGAAGCCGTTTTTAATGGGGAAAGGGGGGCGCACACAGGATGAAGACGCCGTCGAAGTCTTTGGAAGCAATGGGAAAGGATGAGCTGCTGCGCACTGTGCAGGCAAATCAGTTTGCGATGCGCGATCTGGCGCTCTATCTCGATACCCACCCGACCGACCGCAATGCGCTCGACACGTTCCTGACGCACCGCGAGTGCTATGAAGCTGCCGCGGCTGCCTATGCAAAGCGGTTCGGCGCGCTGACGATGCAGCATGTCGGGACAGAGGACGGCTGGGCTGCGTGGAGCAATACGCCGTGGCCGTGGGAAAAGGAGGCGAACTGAATGTTTCAGTATGAAAAAGCGCTGCAATATCCGGTGAAGATCGCCCGCCCGAATGCGCGGCTCGCGAAGATGATCATGAGTCAGCTCGGCGGACGCAACACCAAATAGATATAATCCGAATCACAAATGATAAACGATCTCAATTCGACCGCTTGGCTTCATAAATATGATCTGTTCGACGAAGGTGCGCAGCACTTGGTTCTTGATGATTTCGCTTGCGCATGTGTCTGTGAGCGTTGCTAGGCTCGTTTCTACGCGTCCCATGAATGCAGTGGTATCTGGTGCCGGTGCGACCTCTGCAAGCTCTGTGCGAAGCGCAGAGAGCCGCTCTGTGATACGCTGTTTGTTCTGCCTGTATTCGTCCAGCGTGTCGATACCGGCCTCGAATGCTTCTCTGACGCGCTCCAGCTTGCGTTCTTCCTTTTCAATCAGTGCCGGGATCGGTGATTCAGCCGATTTCGGCACGTTTTGTTTTATCACGCGGGATTCAAAATCAGGATCCGCCAGATCCTCGCGAATCTTGTCGAGCACTGCTGCATTGATCTTGGTGATTGAGATCGCGTGCGAAACCTTGCACTTGCCTCTGCCGTAATTGTGGCATTGCAGATATTTGCCTGTCGAGGACATGACCAGCGTGCCCCCGCAGTTGTCGCAGCGGACCATGCCCTTGAGCATGAACTGCACCGGCTGATCGTGCCGGGCGTATTTCTTGTACATTTTTTTGGTGTCGGCTCGCTTTGCCTGCGCAGCGTCAAAGACTTCCTGTGTGATGATCGGCTGATGCTGACCGTCAACGCACTGATCCTGCTCATGGTAGCGGTCCGAGCGGTTGCCGGTCAGACTGCGGCGCAGCTTGCCGATGTAAACGGGGTTCGTCAGAATGTACTCTACCGTGCGATTCTCGAAGGGGTTGCCATGCCGTGAGGTAATTCCCATCTCATTGAGCTTGCGCGCGATCTGGCGCACAGGAACGCCGCTCAAGTAGTCTTCAAAGATCATTTGCACGATCGGAGCAGCTGTCTCGTCAGGATAGAAGATGCCGTCCTGCATCCGATAGCCGAACGGCGGCTGCGAGACTACTCCGCCACGGGAGAACTTTTCTGACATGCCGCGTTTGACTTCTTCGGCAAGATTCAGGCTGTAGTATTCGTCCATTGCCTCGATCAGCGCTTCGATCAGGATCGAGGTCTTATCCTCGCTGAGCTGCTCGGAGATGCTGATGACCTCGATACCGCATTGCTTGCGCAGCATCGACTTATAAACGATGCTGTCCTCACGGTTCCGGGCGAACCGGCTGAATTTCCACAGCAGGATGACGTCAAAGGGCTTCGGCTTCAGCTTGGCCGTGCCGATCATGCGCTGGAACTGCACGCGCTTGTCGGTCTTTCGCCCGCTGATGCCCTCGTCCGCGAAAACGAACTCTTCCGGGAGGATCAGGTCATGCTCCTTCGCGTACTTCCGGATTGCCTTGAGCTGACTGTCCGGCGAAAACTCGATCTGATCCTCTGTGGATACACGGATATATGCCGCAGCGGTTTTCATAGGCAGCACTCCTTTCTGTAAATTATGCTTTCCGCCCGATGCATCATACACCGGGCGGTTCTTTTGCACGATCTTATTCATAATCAATCGGTAAGTACATCGGGATGCATTCGTTTTCTTTTTCGCCCTGTGCAAGGATCATATCATCTTCGAGAAGCAAAAAATCGTTTCTTTCGTACAGATGCAGTCCTTCCTTGGTCGAAGAAAGCGTAACAAATGCAAATCCGACCGACTGTTCCCTGATTTCCATAATACGGTTCATGCAGTCAACGAGAAGCACATCCGCGATGTAATCATCATCCCATTTTGTATCTTGATAATCACAGTCAACGGCGAAATACTTGATGTAAATGGAACCACCCAGGCGGACGTAACTGCCGTCCGCAAGATCGCCTGTGCTGATATTGTAATATCCGATGATGCGACCTCTTTCTTCGTCAAGCATAACATATGTTTTGCCGACCATATCGCGGAGAGAATCTTCCGATTTCAGAATGCCGGAAATCAGATCGTTGCCGCAATCAAACTTTCTGGCGTACTGTTCCTGTAGTTCTCGCGTGTATGGTACCGTCAGAAAGTCTTTATTGTCCATTTTCGGTTTCCTCTCTGCGAACGATCTTGAACGTGTTATTTTCGTGATTGATTATAATCCGCCCGCCGCGAATCTTCTGCATCCGGCGTTCCAATGCACCGCCGCGCTTTCTTGTCATATTCACCTTTCTGTTGGTGTGAAAGGTGTTGTTTGAATTCTGTGCATATGCTCCCATAATGATACCTCCTGTAAATATAGAAAAAGGCCCACCTTGGTACGCAGTACGTTTCCGCCTTATGCGTGGTGGGCTCTGTCAATATTATTATAGCCCATCCGCCTTAAAATGTCAACCGCTGAAAAGCGAAGAAAAATGCAGAAAAATGCTAAAAACGTGCGAAAAAAGGTCAATAATCAGCAAAAATCGAATGTCAACATTTCGTTGACAGCTTTCAACATGCGCAAAAATCTTCACACGGATGCTCTTGACAAACTTCGGTTTACTTCAGCCAGTCGATGTTTTTGTGAGCGAGCCTTTAATGTCTAACTATTATATTCTTCTAATCTACAATAAATATCAAGGTTCTTTTTTAGCTCAGATAATCCATCATAATTTAATTTTGGCAATTCGTTTATTATTGTTAAAGCAAGTTCGATTTCTTGCTCAGTAGCAAATTGATATTCAAGATATGAACGAACGGGATTTACACTTTTTAAGTCATCTATTAATTGATTAAAATCCTCGTCAACTGCAATGTCATGCAAAATTTTAGAATTAGTTGCCTTGGCTACTTTCTCTATGACGTCTATAGGAATTTTCTTAGTTTTACCAGTAGCGTATCTTTGTAACGCAGATTTAGATACTCCTGTGAGTCGTTCAAGTTCTGCATACGATAATCCTTTGCTTTTAATTGCATCAAGTAAAGCACTTGGTATATTCGACATTATTATCGCCTCCTTCTATAACATATTATAGCACGCGCATCCCAAAAACGCAATAACTTTTTCAAAAAAATTTTGAAAACATCCCGAAAAAGGGTTGACAAACAGTGAAACATGTGCTATAATCAAATCATCCCGAAAGAGGGATGCTGTTTGAAAAATAGCTGCGAATATAAGGAGGTGATAAAATGGACAAGAATTTGCTTCGAAGTGCAATCGCTAGAGCTGGGATGACGCAGGGGCAACTTGCAGCTGCTATTGGTGTTTCGCCCAATACGCTTTCCGCTAAAATCTTTGGATATTCTTTTTTTGACACAAATGAAATTGACAAAATATGCAAAGTACTTTTAATTCAAGATGAAAAAGAGAAAGCACAAATTTTTTTGTCTGAGCCGTCCCAAAAGCGGGATGCAGAAGAGGAGGAAACCGCATGAACTTACCGAAAATCATTGAACGCGCAGGAGAGCGTGTTCTCACAACCGCACAGCTTGCCGCTGAATACGAAACGGATGCGATTACAATTCAGCAGAATTTTCACAATAACAAGCGGCGGTACATCGAAGGAAAGCATTTCTATCTTGTAACAGGCGATGCGCTCCGCACTCTGAAACGCGACTTAGAAAAAATCGAAGTCGTGATTCCGAAGAACGTGAACCGCTATTATCTCTGGACAGAGCGCGGCGCACTGCTGCACGCCAAGAGCCTGAACACGGACAAGGCTTGGCAGGTCTACGACTTCCTTGTGGAGTATTACTTCCGCAAGAGTGCATTGCCGCCGAAGCTGCCGACCGCTCCCCCGAAAGAGCCGCTGACGGCAGAGCAGTGCAAACAAAAGCATACTGCTGCGCTGCTCAGTGAACTGCGGCGCAAACAGGAAGCACTTGCAATCGCAGAGGCAGAACTTGCCATTGCAAGAGTTTCCGCTTCCGGCAAGCGCAGAGCAGTCGCGGACTTCATTATGCTGAATCCGGAGCTGATGCCGTATGCGAACCTGATTGAAGCGCATGAATAAGCACCGTCCAAGCCATCACCCGCATAAACTACAGAGAAAGGGGCTGATCTTATGGCAAAGAAACTGGAAGTTGTGAGTTACATCAGGGGAGCGGACGGCAACCTGATCGAGTTTTCAACGCTCACGCAGGAAGAAAAGCAGCGTGTCCGGAAAAAGATCGCGGAAAACATCGGCAGGACGATCGGGCGTTACCTCTCGGAGCATCCGGAGGAAATCGAGCCGCTGAGCCGCTGCCAGGGCGTCCGCCTGATCCCGGATCCGCCGGAGAAAGGAGCAGCAGTATGCTGAAAATTGAAGCAACGTCCGGGCAGACCGCACTGTCCTGCCTCGGCACACCGAACGAGCTTGCAGAAGAACTCGCGCATGTCGTGCAGCATGTTTGCGAGAAGATCATTTCCGCAGCAGCTCCGGAGGACTGGCAGGAAGTATCGGCAGTGCTCGCAACGGGAATGACGCTTGCTGTCCGGAACGCTTTTTGGGAGGTGCAGGGCAATGACAAACGGTGAGATCCTTGCATGTCTGCTGATCGTCTGCGGCGGTGCTGTCGGCGGAGCAGCTGCTTACTGCCTGCACATGAGGTCGATCATGCGGGACATCCTTCGGGACGAGAAGGAGAGACTGCGGATCTGGGCGCGAAACCATGCCGAGATGATGGCACAGGAGCAGCTTGCGGATATGCTGCGGCACCTGCGCGTCAATGTACCGGTGACGCTCGTAAATGAGAGCGACATCGACTGGGGCGACGGAAAGGAGAAAGCACATGACGCCGAACATGAAACGCTGGCTGCATGAGCACGGTCTGACGGCTGTGCAGGTGGCAGAGCGTGCCGGCATACTCGTGCCGGATATTTACAGGCAGCTCAGCGGTGGCATGGCACCGGATCCGTCACTGCGGGACACGCTTTGCGGGATCTACGGCATGACCGCAAAGGAATATCAGGAGGCGATACCGTGAGTGATTGGATCCCGATTGGTGATCCGGATATTCCGCAGCTTTCTGCGGATGCCACAAAGGTATTCAGCGTGATTCAGCCGGTAGAAAAGCCGCACTTCGGCGTCATCCGGCTAAAGACGCGATTCGGCGATGAACGGATTACAGAAGCAATCTATGAAATCAGAAAAATGGAGGCTATCCGAATGGGGAAACTAACAAATCAGCAGCGTGCTGCGATTTATCAGGCGCACAAGGATGGCGTCTCGCAGAATGAGCTTGCAAAGCAGTACGGTGTGACAAAAGGGGCTATCAGCCAGCTCATCTCCAAGCTTGCAAAAGCTGAGCAGGAAATCATGCAGCCCGCAGCGGAGGACAAGCCGAAGCCCGGCATCATCAATCCGGAGTTCGACGCTGCCGTTGACGAGATGATCGCAGAGAGCAAGTCTGCGGATGCAACGAAAACTGATTTTGATGAGATATTGGAAACCGATGTGGCGGACTGCCCTGAATGCTTACCGCCTGCGGTTGTTGTTGCGCTGACTGTGAGAATCCACGATCTTGAGGAAGAAATTGCTCATCTGACCGCAGAACGAAATGAACTCACAGAGTTTATGGAGGGCAGAGCATGAAAGCATTGAAAATTGAAGAAGTACCGAAGCTGATTGATATGCGTTACAACGAGTTTTCGGTCATGCTGGAACTCGGTTGTGCTTCCGGCAAGGATATCGACATCATCATGCTTGATGACGGCGTGCTGTACCACAATCTTAAAGCTCAAGCAGCGGGCATGATGCGCAACGAGCTTGCGTCTTTGATCGCGCAGCGCCATGTCTACGGTCCGGCAGTCATCGCAGGACGCGGCGGGGACGATGTTGCGCAGCAGTATGTCGATGCCTACCTTACATAAGAAAAGCCGCATCCGATCTGGTACATCGGACACGGCAACAAACAAAAATGTCTGTATGCTCATTGTAGCATATTCGGAGGAAAATGTCAATGGATAAGAGTTATTTTGATGTGAAGCCGAAAGGCAGGCACGCGCAGGCGATCGCTAAGCCGACGGCTGACGCGCTCATGGAGTTCTGCCGGCAGGAGCCGGAGTTCGAGCAGGCGATCGAGCAGAGCGGCAAGAGTTTTGACGACTGCCTGACTGCGATCACAAAGGGCATCGGCAATGCAGTCAGCGATCTGGAAATCTACACCCGCGCAGTCAAGTTTTATTTTCCGGTCGCGGCGGTCAGATTTCACATGACGATTGACCTCTGCGGCGATAACGGCGCGGCCGATCCGCCGATCACGCAGCATAAGAGCGAGCCGATGCAGCTCTCGCTCGATTCGCTGCTGGACTTCTGAGGTGATACCATGAGGCAAGCAAGAAAAGATGCATTGCTGCACAGCTTCCCGGTCATTCCGTCAGCGCTCATGGACAAGATGAAGGGAAAGTACGCCGGAAATTATGTCGTGCTCCTGACAAATGGCAATGAGCTGTTTGCACGGTGCTTTCACAGGTACTTCGGCGGGCAGCTGGTAGAGCGTCAGCGCTATGTGTTCGCAACGGACGGATCTGTCCGGTACGGCCTGAGCGATACGGGCGGGTGGAAGATCCTCAAGGAGTTCCGCGAGCCGGTGTTCTCGCAGCGGGTTTACGGATATACCGACAATTCCTACATGGTGCTGAATCCGGGTGCAGTCGAAAAATCCTGTGTGAAATACTGCTGCTATGACAAAGCGCCGGATCTTCTGTTCGAGTATCTGCATCTCTACTGCAAGCATCCGAATGTGGAATACCTGATGAAATCCGGCTATGCGCATCTGATTACGGCGCGCTGCACCGGCTGGTACGGCGGCACAAACTACCTGGAAACCAGCAAACTGATCAACTGGAAGTCAAACAATCTGCTGAAAATGCTCAGTCTGAACCGCGATGAGTTCAAGCTGCTCGCTGGTAATGAGAAGCATTATGAAGCATACATCATGTGGCGGGAGGTATTCCCGAAGATCAAGCCCGCTGACCTGCTGATGATCGCGGCGGAGTTCGGATATGAACGCGGGACTATGCAGCGATTCTGTGCAGCGACAGGGCTGATGCCGCAGCGCATCTCCCGGTATCTTAAAGAGCATAATGTGCAGAAATACGAGTACAGCGATTATCTCGACCAGTGCCGGAAGCTGCGGTATGATATGCACGATACGGCAATCTCCATGCCGCATGATTTTCAGGGCATACACACACGGCTGACAGCGATCGTGAAGTACAACGCGACAAAGGAGATGCAGGAGCAGCTCGCACAGCGCATGGAAGAACGCAAACCGCTGGAATTCGCATTCGGTACGCTGCTGATCAGGCAGCCGGAGAGTATGCAGGAGATCATCGACGAGGGCAAGGCACTGTATCACTGCGTCGGCGGCTATGCCGAGCGTCACGCCAAAGGCAAGCTGCATATCATGTTCATCCGCAAGGTGGACAAGCCGGATGTGCCGTATTACACCGTTGAAGTCTGCACGGACGGCAGGATCAATCAGGTGCGCGGCCTGCGGAATTGCAGGACCACGCCGGAAGTCGATGCCTTCATTAAGGCATACAAGGAATACCTTGCCGGTGTTATCGGCAAAAAACAGAAAGCGAGGAAAACAGCATGAGCGAGGAAATCATGTTGACCGAAAAGCAGCAGGCGGAAGCCCTGCACAAGCAGATCACCGGTTACGGTGAAGTGATCTATCAGTCGCTGTACGGGATGTGTACGGCAATCAAGCAGATGCGCGATTCAAAGCTCTATCGGGCGCTTGGGTACGATACCTTCGAGGCGTATTCTGATGAAAAACTCGGAATGAGTCGGGCGCAGGCATATTCATACATTGCAATCGCGGACAGACTTTCAGCGGATTTTGTCCAGTCGACTGGACAAATTGGGATTCAAAAGCTCTATTTGCTCGCAATGGCACCGGAGGAAACCCGCACCGAGATTACCCAGACTGTTGACCTCGAAAGCACAACTGTCAGGGAGCTGCGGGAGCAGATTGCGGCGCTGAAAGAAGAATCCGAGCTCGACCGCAAGGAACGCGACAATGCAAACGAAGCAGCGCAGCGGTGGAAGAACACCGCCCAGAGCGCCCAGGCAGACAATCAGCGGCTTGAGGATCAGGTGCAGTCTTTGACGGATCAGGTCCGCGAGCTGGAAAGCCGCCCGGTCGAAGTGGCCGTTCCGGAGCCGTCGCATGAGTTGCAGAATATGCAGGACGCGATGCGCCGGATCAATCTGGAGCATGAGCAGTGGTCGGCGAAGATGCAGGACGACCACATCAAGCACGTTCAAGAGATCAACCGGCAGCACCGCGCCGAGACCGATGCCCTGCGAGCGGAGTATGAAGAAAAGCTCGCGGCGGCGCAGGCATCGCCCGCCGAAACACCTGAACCGGACAGCAAGGAGATCTTCAAGGCATACCTTGCAAACGCGATCGACGCGGTTAAGCGTATGACAGCATTCCTTGCTGCACATCCGAACGAGGCTTGCAGAGCTCAGGCGGAGCGGTTCTTCGCCGCTGCCATGAAGGAGGTACAAAATGAGCAGACTGTTTGAGATTTCAAATGACTTCGCTGAGCTTTTCGATCAGCTCGATGCATTTGACGAAATCGAAGAAGATGATATGCGCGAGGCAGCGCAGCAGGCATGGTATGACACGCTGGAAGGTATTGAGACCGAGTTCGAGCTCAAGGCGGAGAACGTCGCTCAGTACATCAAGGCGCTGCGTGTGGAGGCTGATGCGATCCGTGAGGAAGAAAAAACACTCGCCGCTCGTCGGAAGGCAAAGGAGAAGCGCGCTGACAGCCTGATCGGCTATCTCATGAGCTGCATGAAGCAGATCCACCGGGAGAAAATCGAGACGGCAAAGTGCAAGCTGTCAATCCGCAGGAACGCTGAGAGCGTGCAGGTTGCGGATGAGAGCAAGCTCATCGGTCAGCTCGTTCTGAATGGCCGTTCCGATCTGCTCCGCATCAAGACGCCGGAGCTGGACAAGACAGCACTGAAAAAGTGCTTGCAGGATGGAACGGTAATTGACGGCGCTTCGCTTGTCAGAACCGAATCGCTGATTATCAAGTGAGGTGTGCTATGGGTTTACCGGTTTTGATTCTCGGATATTCCGGCAGCGGGAAGTCCGCATCCATGCGAAATTTCGGCGAGGATGAAATCACGCTGATCAATGTCAACGGCAAGCAGTTACCGTTCCGGACACAGTTCCGGACGGTACTCTGCTCCGACCAGTATCCTGAGATTGACCGCTGCATGAAGCAGCAGACACACAAAGTCATTGTTATCGACGATACACAGTATCTCATGGCAAACGAGTTCATGCGCCGGGCGAAGGAAACCGGATTTCAGAAGTTCACCGATATCGGAAAAAACTTCTGGGAACTGGTCAGATCGGTGCAAGATCTTCCGCCGGATGTGATTGTATACTTCCTGAATCACATTGACACTGACGAAGACGGGCGGCAGAAGATCAAAACAATCGGCAAGCTGCTCGATGAAAAGATCACGGTCGAGGGCATGTTCACAACAGTTCTGAAAACGGTTGTCGTTGACGGTCGGTATCTGTTTGCAACACAGACAGACGGGCGCGACAGCTGCAAGTCCCCGATCGGACTGTTCCAGTCTATGTATATCGACAATGACCTAAAAGCAGTTGACGGTGCGCTGCGCGTTTACTACGGCATGGAACCGGAGATCATCTGTGGAGACTGCGGTAGGCCGGTGCAGGCGTTCCGCGACAAGACAGCAAGTCAGATTGCGGAAGGCACTTCGCGGACATACGGCATACCGCTCTGCTGGGGCTGTGCCTGTAAGCGTGTGAAGCAGAGAAAGGAGGGCGCAAATGCCGGAACTCAGGCCGTATCAGACGGAGCTGGTACAGCGGGTCAGCAGGTCATGGCGCACGGGGCATAAGGCTCCGTGCATCGTCCTGCCGTGCGGCGGAGGAAAATCTGTAATCGTTGCAGAAATGGCAAAGCGCACGGCATACGGCGGCAAGTACATTCTCTTTCTGGTGCATCGCAAGGAGCTGTGCGAGCAGATTCTCCGTACCTTCCTCTGGTGGGGTGTCGATATGCGCTTTGTCCGCATCATGATGGTGCAGACCGCCTGCCATAGATTGGGCAAGATTCCGCCGCCCGCGCTGATCATCACGGACGAGAATCACCACAGCAAAGCAAGCAGCTATCAGAAGATTTATGACTACTACCGTGACGCATACCGTGTCGGTGTGACGGCAACGCCGGTCAGACTGGACGGAAGCGGGCTCAGCGATGTCAATGACGATCTGGTGGTTGGCGTCAGCGCGAAATGGCTGATTGAAAATCATTGCCTTGCGCCGTATGACTACTATGCGCCGGATGTTGCTGACCTCTCGACCGTCAAGGTGCGGCGCGGTGAATTCGATGCGAAATCCGCCGAGAAAATCATGCTCGAAAGCAAGGTGTACGGCGATGTCATCAGCTACTACCGCAAGTTCGCAAATGGTCAGCAGGCGGTCTGCTACTGCACAACGGTCAAGCATTCGCAGGCAATGGCTGCACAGTTCTGCGCGGCAGGCATCGACGCAGCACACATTGACGGACAGATGAAAAAGACAGAGCGTGCGGAGATCGTGGAGCAGTTCCGGCGCGGCGCAATCGACATTCTCTGCAATGTTGACCTGATCTCCGAGGGATTTGACGTTCCGGACTGTTCCTGTGTCATCATGCTGCGCCCGACGCAGAGCCTCACGCTGTTCATCCAGCAGGCCATGCGCTGTATGCGATACCGCAGGGGCAAGCGTGCTGTGATCCTCGATCATGTCGGCAACTATGCACGGCACGGGATGCCGGACGATGACCGGGAATGGACGCTCGAAGGTAAACTAAAGCGCAAGGGCGTGAAACAGGAACCCGAAGCGGAGGAAGACCGTTTTTATACCTGCCAAGAATGCTATGCGGTGTTCCCGCTCGTAAAGAACGGCGAGCAGGTCGAAAGCTGTCCGTACTGCGGAGCAGCTGTTGAGCGAAAAGAGCGCAGGGCAATCGAGCAGGTCAAGGAAACGGAGCTCGTTCAGATTAAGGGATTCACCGTCAACACCAAGACGCCGGACGAATGCCGCAGCTATGGCGAGCTGCTTGAATATGCGAAAATGATGGGCTATAAGCCAGGATGGGCGTTCTATCAGGCAAAGCAAAGGGGGCTGCTGCATGGAGCATGATATTCAGAACCGTATTCGGGCAGCAGCTGCTCCGTATGCCGTCATCTTCCGGGCAAATGTCGGGCGCGGTTTTACGCAGGACGGCAGATACTTTTCCACCGGCTTGCCTGTCGGCTTCTCGGATTTGTTCGGATTCCGGAAGTCTGACGGCAGAGCGGTTTTTATCGAGGTAAAAACGACGTCCGGGCGGGCGTCGAAGGAACAAAAACATTTCCTTGCGGAGATGCGCAAGGCCGGGGCAATCGCCGGCATTTGCAGATCACCGGAGGAAGCAATCAAATTGATACAGGAGGGCTAATTCAATGGCATTTGGTACTAATTACGAAAACATCCCGCAGGGAGGCGGCGAGCTCGTACCGGAGGGCTTCTATGAGTGCATCATTACGAATGCGGAGATCCGGAAGACACAGAACGGCAAGTATAAGGTCGGATTTATGCTGACGATCCGCAACGACATCCAGCAGCCGTGCGCAAACCGTGTTTTGTTCCTGGACATCTGGCGCAAGCGCGAGCCTACGCCGGCAGACGAGCAGGTAGACGGCTTCAACTTTGCGCAGCTCATGGCTGTCAGCCGCGCTGCGAAGATCCCGAGCGGGCAGAACTTTGAATCTCTGGAACAGTTCCTTCAGGCACTGACCGGCAGACTCCTGATCGCAGAGGTGCGGCATGAGGAATACAACGGGAAGCCGCAGGTTCGTGTTGATTCTCTGAGCACTGCACCGGCGCAGTTCCCGGAATGCCGTCACGTTCAGAAGCAGCGTCCGCAGGCACAGAATCCTGCATACGGTTCGCCTGCACCGCGTCAGCAGCAGGGTTATGCACAGAGACCGCAGCAGGGGTACGCTCCGCAGCAGCAGTACCAGCAGCCGCCCATGCAGCAGGGGTATGCGCAGCCGCAGCGTCCGCAGGCTGCTCCGCCAGCACCTGGTCCGATGAATGTGGGGAATCTGGACGAGTTTGAAGAAATCCTGAGCAGCGGTGAAGTGCCGTTCTGATCAGAGCGCGGCGGGGACGGTGCCGAACCGTCCCCCGATACCGCACGACAGGAGGAATGTGAATGTATGAGCTGATACCTGATGAATTAAAGGAACTACCGCGCTGGGTGTGCTGGCGGGCAATTCCGAAAGCTACAAAGGACGGACATACAAAACTGTCAAAGCAGCCGGTCAACCCGCGGACCGGCGGAATGGCACAATCAAACAACCCTCAGACATGGACTGACTTTGAAACCGCGGTCGCAGCATCCGTTGATTATGCCGGTATCGGCTTCATGTTTGATGGCTCAGGATATATCGGTATTGACATCGACGACCGTCCTTCCGAAATCGAGGATTATCGGAACGGTATCTGGGATAATATATTTGGACAGATGAATGATGCACTCCACACATACGCAGAGTTTTCACAGTCTGGGAACGGCGTTCATTTCATTGGGCGAGGTACGCTACCGGATAAGGATTTCAAAAACGGAGACATCGGTGTTGAGATGTACACCGGTGCGCGGTTCTTTGTAATGACCGGAAAACTCTGCACGGAGTATGTGGACATAGCGGACATCACCGAGACCGTCAAGCCGTATTACGAGAAGTACAGGACGAAATCTTCAAAGGCAAATGCATCGGCTCCACCGGAGCAGCTTCCGCTTGTCGAGTGCTCTATGACAGCTCAGGAGGTCATCGACCGGGCTATGAAGTCAAGACAGGGTGCAAAATTCACTGCGCTCTATGGCGGAGATACATCCGAATACACTTCACCGTCAGAAGCAGACATGGCATTCTGCAATATGCTGGCATTCTGGTGTCAGGGCAATATGCAGCTCATGGACGAGATCTTCCGCAGCTCCGGCCTGATGCGCGACAAGTGGGACAGGAGGCAATCCGGCACGACATACGGCGCGATCACCTTGCAGAAAGCAATCGACGGCCTGTCTGTTGTTTATACCGGAACTGGCAACAGCGTCGGAGAAAACGACGGCTATTCTATCAGTATCCGGAAGACAGCTGAAACAGCTGCTCCGAGTGTGCGCGGGAAAATGTACCGCTTTGACGATACCGGCAATGCCGAGCGGCTGTTTGATGCATTCGGAGATATGCTCCGATTCTGCTACACTGAGAAGAAATGGCTCTACTACTTCGAGGGCAAATGGTATACTGACAACATCGGCTATATCCGACAGCTTGCAGACAGCGCGACCATGCTGCAAGAGCAGGAGCGCGTTCTGTATGCACATGATGAGGAAATGCTGAAGGCTTTTGACAGGCATCTGAAGAAGTCCCGCAGCTTCGCCGGAAAGACCAATATGATCCGAGAGGCGGAACATTATGCACCGATCCTTCCGCAGAATATGGACAGAAACAAGTCCGTGATCGGAGCAAAGAACGGCATCATCGACCTGAAGACGGGCGAGCTGCTGCCGCATGACCGTGAAGCATACATCACCAAGCAGGCAACCGTCACATATAATCCGGATGCGCCGAAGCCGAAGCTGTGGCTGCAATTCCTCAGCGATATTTTCGGCGGCGATCCCTATATGCTCGACTATATTCAAAAGTGCGTCGGATACAGCCTGACCGGCTCGACCTCTGAGCAGTGTGCGTTTTTCCTGTTCGGCACAGGCCGAAACGGCAAATCCACATTTCTTGAGATCGTGCGCGGGATTCTCGGCGACTACGCGACAAACATCCAGCCGCAGACGATCATGGTGAACCCGAAGTCCGGAAACGCGCCGTCATCAGACATTGCGCGGCTCAAAGGCGCGCGCCTTGTGACATCGGTCGAACCGAATGAGGGAATGCGCCTTGATGAAGGTTTGCTGAAGCAGCTCACCGGCGACGATGTTGTGACGGCTCGAAAGATGTTTGCAGAAGAGTTCGAGTTCAAGCCGGAGTTCAAGCTCTGGATGGCGACGAACCACAAGCCGTTGATCAGAGGCACCGATACCGGTATCTGGCGGCGCATTCATCTGATCCCGTTTGAAGTACAGATCCCGATCGACAAGGTTGACAAGAAGCTGAAGTACAAGCTCGTGAAGGAAGCCGAGGGTATCCTGAAATGGGCTGTGCAGGGATGCCTGCGCTGGCAAAACGAAGGGCTGTCGATGCCGCAGAAGGTTCTTGATGCTGTCCGTGAATATCAGCACGAGATGGATGTTATTTCGACATTCATGGATGCGTGCTGCGTCGCAGAGGGAGAAGTCAAGGCTTCAAGGCTGTACGCCGTTTATGCGAAGTGGGCAGAGGAGCATAATGAATACTGCATGTCCAGCACGAAGTTTGGCACTGAGCTTTACAAGCGTGACGGGATCGGAAAAAAGAAAGCTCGCGATGGGTTGTATTATACTGGAATTACGATTGGAACCGCAGAGTATCAAGGATGAGGTGTGCAGGGTGTGCAGGGTTGCAGGGTTATTTCTATTTACCGTATATAAAAAATAATGGTTCATGTATTATATATAGCTCTATGGTAAACCCTGCAAACCCTGCACAGTATGCAACGGAAAGGAGCGAGAATATGAAAATTGACCTTCGAGACCCTGACACATGGGCGGCACTCGAACGGCAGGCGTATGAGGGCACGGTGAACGTGCTGCCGCTGCCGGCACCGGCGTACAAGTATTTCAGTGAGCTGACTGCTGTTTACCGGGCGTTCCGCTTTGAGGGGATGCCGAAGGAGGAAGCTGAGGCACGCAAGCGGCTGCTCCTGAAGGATTATCAGAGGCAGGTGCAGGAGATTCGTCAGGCGCGGGAAGCAAATGCTTCATATCAGGATGCGATCCGGAATGCCGGCACGCTGCTGTCTGAGATCGAAAAGGCAGAATCCGTCTATGAGATTGCAACAAAAGCCTGCAATGTGATCGGTAAGCTGATCGGTGATGCCAGCTTTTACAGCAGGCAGATCGCGAAGATCCAGAAAGAGGCAGAACGTCCGGCTCCAAAGAAGCGGAAGCGCAAGGCTGCTGATACAACCGCCGAGGCAGTTGAAAAGGAGGCAAGCAATGAAACATTGTCCTAGTTACTGCGGACCGACCTGCGTCAATGGCAGTTGCCCGAAAGCATTGTATGAGGATAATCCGGAGTATTTCGACGAAAGGCCGAGCTGCAAAAGCTGCTCCGGTTATAACGGATGCGAAGATTGCTGCGTTGCATATTACAGAGGCATCACGGAAGAACAGTGCAGAGCTGAGCACGGATTGAAGGAGGATAATCATGAAAACGATTGTTGATATCATGCGTATGATTCTCAGCGGCCTGATGCCGAAAGATGAAACCGGCATCCGCATGGAGCTGCTCGCCTACGCTATGGCCTACGACGGGAGGTGCTGAGAATGACCAGATATGAAAGAATCAAATCACTGTCTATTGACGAAATGGCTGTCGTTATGGCAGCGCAGTTCCTTGCCGGAAATCTGCTCGGCTGCGGTTTGATTGACTCGAAGGACGAAGGCGAGAAGTATGTAAAAGTCTTACTGGATACAAAAGAGGGACACGCTGCTATCGAGGAAACGAAACAGCAACTTTGTGAGGAGGTAGACAACGATGCCTGAAAAGCTGATCGCAATCAAGGGCTTCCAGATGCCGTACAACTGCATTGAATGCCCGCTTCAGTTCGGCGGATGGTGTGGAGCATCGCCGCCGGAGATCGACGAACGTGTTGCCGAGACGGTTGATGAAGCCGTGAGACAGGGTAAACCGAAATGGTGCCCGCTTGTAGAAATTGAATATGGAGGCAAAGATCATGGGACATGAAAAGTTTTGGTACGCAGTCGGAATTATCGGCAAGGAGATCCTCAGCGCGATCCTGTGGGCATGGATCATTCTTGCCTGCATCGCAAGAGACCCGGACACGGCACTGATGATCTTGGTGCTGAAGTCGCTGGTATGGGTTGTCGTTGACAAGGAATTCAGGAGGTGACGCGGAAATGACACTTGACGACGAAACGCAAGAGCGGATCCGCAATCTTCTCAATGCATGCACAGAAATCGTCAAGGCGTTTGCAGAGCAGGCGGCGGATGCTCTTGGAAAGTTGTCGGATGCAATCCGTCAGGCCGCAGGCATCGTCGTTGATCTGATTCCGGATATTGTCGATGTCGTGAATGAACAGACCAGGACAAAGCCGCCGAGAGATCCGGTCCGCAGCATCGGATGCAGACCGAAAACGAAAGTATCAGGTAAAATCGAACACCGGGTGCAAAGGAGATAAAACCATGATTGGAATTGATACGACTGCAAAAATTATACTCGACCACTACGGTCAGCAAAAGCAAGAGCTTCAGGCCGTGCAGGAGCTGTCTGAGCTGATTCTTCTGCTTGCGGCTCGACCGGATCAGCGCAAGGCTGATTACAAGCATAACGTCACAACGGAAATTGCAGACAGCCTTGTGATGATCGAACAGATTCGCATTGCGAACGGCATTACGTCAATGGACGTGATGACAGTCGTCTCTGAAAAGCTCGACCGTCAGCTTGGTAGGATCAAGAAGGAGAAAGAGAAGGAGGATACGAAATGACACCGAAAGAATATCTGTTGCAGTACCGTGATGCTGTTCGCAGAGCGACGGCAGCACAGGATCACCTGGACGAGCTGCGGGCTATGGCCGAGCGGATCACGCCGAATTACGGCGGCTCCGGTGGCGGCACACATCAGACCGGTGACAAGCTCGGTGCTGCTGTTGCAAGACTTGTGGATGCTGAGAACCGCGTCAGTGACGAGCTCGAGCTGCTGGAAGCGACCGAGCGCGAAGTTATCGGGACGATCGACAAGATCACGGACGGAACGCTTCACACGCTGCTTTATGAGCGTTACATCAACGGCAAGACTTGGGAGCGAATCGCTGTGGAAATGAACTACAGCTATCGTGGAGTCACAAAAATGCATGGTAGAGCATTGCAGGCGGTAAAAGAGTGCATTGAAGTTCCCACTTGACATGTGATATAATGTAAACTGAGAAAAGCGACGGAGCAAGAAGTGCTTTTCCGGCGGCGGGTGAAAACCGCCCCCGCCGCCCTTTTCCTTCTCCGTCACTGCTGACGCTCGGCTCAGGCCGGGCGTTCGTCGTACCAGGGGGGAGTGACCCCTCGAAACGGCAGGACGGGACTACACCGCTCATTGCTCATTTTCTCTCTCTGAGCATGCTGCTGGTGGCTGGAAGGAAGTGAAAAGGTGAAAGAATACGGTTTGGAATACCTGCGGGGGAAGCTCGCTTCGAAGCGCGAACGGGCTGAACTGCGGTATAAATTCTATGAAATGAAGAATCAGATGCGGAAGATCCAAGCTCTGATACCTCCGGAGTTCGCAACGCTGACCTATTCGCTCGGATGGTGTGCGAAGGCTGTGGATTCCATTGCAGATCGTCTGATCTTCTCGGGGTTTGAGAATGATGATTTCCTGTTTGACCAAATCTTCAAGATGAACAACCCCGATGTGCTGTTTGATTCGGCAGTGCTTTCCGCGACAATCTCTGCTTGCTGCTTTCTCCACATCAGCTACGGCGACAATGATTACCCGGTGATCGATTGCATTGACGGTACAAACGCGACCGGCATCATCGACACCGCGACCAATCTGCTGACAGAGGGCTATGCGATCCTGGAGAACGATCCCACGACCGGCATGCCGCTGCGTGAAGCATACTTCCTGCCGGACCGTACTGAATACTATGTGTCCGGTGACCTCTATGACACTGTCGTGCATCCTGCTGGTGCGCCGCTGCTTGTGCCGGTAATCTACCGGCCTGACGCAATGCGCCCGTTCGGGCATTCCCGCATCAGCCGGGCATGTATGGATATTGTGCAGACTGCAAGGCGCACGCTGCTGCGCTCGGAGGTCGGCGCGGAGTTCTACAGTGTGCCGCAGAAATACATTGTCGGTATTTCGCAGAAAACGCAGTTTGACAACAAAAAGGCTTCGATGTCGTCTTTCCTGAAGATCACGAATGACGGCAATGCCGACAAGCCGACGCTCGGACAATTTGAACAGCAGAGCATGGCGCCGCACATGGAGCACATGAAAATGCTTGCGTCCATGTTCGCCGGTGAGACCGGCCTGACGCTGGAAGACCTCGGATTCTCGACCGGTAATCCGCCGAGCTATGACGCGATCCGCGCATCACATGAGAACCTGCGGCTGACTGCACGCAAGGCACAGCGCAGCTTCGGCACCGGTTTTCTCAATGCCGGCTATCTCGCGGCGTGCATCCGTGACGGTGAGACATATAACCGGAGTGCTTTCCGGGATGTCAAACCGGAATGGATGCCAATCTTTGAGCCGGATGCTTCCGCGCTCGGTGCGATCGGTGACGCGATCCTGAAGATCAACCAGGCGTCTGAGGGCTTCCTCGGCGCACGGAATATCAAGAACATGACCGGCCTGGAGAGTGATGCCGAATGACGGTGCAGGAAGAAGTCAGGCAGCGCATCGAGCGCGATGTCCTGCTTGCGAAGCTCCGGAAGAAGATCGACAGCGGCAAGGCGGATTTCAACGATACGTTCCTTTACAGCGACCGTGCCGGCAAGATGCTCGGTGAGATCTTCGCACAGCGGCTGCCCGACATCCCTATCGCAGAGCGTGAAGCGCTTTGCGTGGAGCTGCTGCGTGACCGGTACACGGACATCAATGCGCTGTGCGATGCCGTGCAGCGCGCGCTTGACGAGGCGAACGGCCTGCACCTGAAGCCGCAGCGTGCTCCGTTCGAGGAAGCGCGTGCGCATCTGATCGGGCATTCGACTGCTGACCAGACCGTTTCTGTGGAAACACAGCAGCGCCGCGGACGCTCGGCAACGGCAACGATGACACGCTCCATGCATGACGACCGCATGAAGGCCGAGGCGAAGTTCCGAAGCGGCGCCGGCTTGCAGTGCTACATTACGCGCAAGACCGACGGCAAGTGCTGCGAGTGGTGCTCCGCGATCGCCGGCCGCTACGAATACCACAGCGAGCCGAAGGACGTTTACCGCCGGCATGATAACTGCGGCTGTTCCGTGACCTTTGAGAACGGGCGCAAGCGGCAGGATGTGTGGAGCAAGCGGGAATGGGAAACGCCTGAACCGGGCGCGGGTGCCGGTGATCCGGTTGTGCTGACGAAAGAGCAGGTTACCGAATTACAAGGCAGACACCGATTAGAGGTTCTTAGCCAAAAGAACTTGACAATAGATGACAAGAGTGCTATACTTACAATAAAGGCGGATGAATTCACACCGTGCTTGCGGGATATGAAAACTGGGCAGCTTGTTCAAACAGAAGTAGCAAGGATTCCGCGTAGAAGTCTACGAAAGTACAAAGAGGCAGACGGATGGGGAGTCGATTGGGATAAACGTCCAAGTGACGAGTATGTTCTGGGCGTATTTGTTGAAGGCGAAACTGAACCGCAGGGGCTGATTGCAGTAAAACCTGGAAAAGGCGGATTATATATGAGCTTTGCATCAACAGCTCCGCATAATAATCCGGAACTTACAGGCGGGCAAAAACAATACTCCGGAGTAGGAGGGCATTTATTCGCCGCAGCGGTTATTGAATCTGTTCATACTGGCGGATATGGCTGCGTATATGGATTTGCAGCGAATGAGGAACTGTTGCATTATTACATAAAGGAATTTGGCGCGGTTCACTTTCCAAAACAACATCCGTTACAAATCATTATTGAAGACGAAGCCGCGCAAAGGCTAATAGACATTTACGACTTCAAAAGGAGATGAATTTATGGCTGGGATAATTGAAGACCCTGACTTTACTGGTTTTAATGGGGTATATATCGGGGACAAAGAGCGGCCTACTTCTCCGAAAAACGACATTGACTTTAACGGAATTGCAAAATACATGAAGGCTAACAACAAGGAGTACAAGGATCTGACAGAGGAAGAAATTGCAAGATTCAAATTATAAACCGCCCTGAGTAATCAAGGCGGTTTTCTCATACCCAAAAACCGAAAGGAGTTTATCACATGGATGAAAAAGCATTACAGATCGTCAGGGAGTATATCGAGAGCCACCTTGACAAATCAGACCTGAAACCGTCGTTTGAGGTGTATACCGTCTGGAAGTGCAAAGCGCTCCAGAACTGGAAGTATCTGCTGTCAAGCACACTGCCTGACGGTATGTACTACGAGCTGACATACAACGGCGACAAGAACGAATGGTATCTCGATGCTTACAAGAAGTTTGAGAATGTTGTGATAGCCGAATAAACCACAAGCACTCGGAAACGGGTGCTTTTTTCATGTCCGAAAGGAGAACATCATGCCGAACGGAGCAAGAGCCAGACCGAGCAAAGCGAACCTGCGGCCTGACCACAACGGCCCGCAGCGGGCACAGTTCGAGTCGAACAAGAAGAAAATCTACGCGACGCAGAAGGTCTGCGGAATCTGCGGCAAGCCGGTTGACTTCCGGCTGAAATTCCCGCATCCGCTCTCCCCCTGCATCGACCATATCATTCCGGTTGCCAAAGGCGGGCACCCTTCCGATCTCGGCAATATGCAGCTCGCACACATGACTTGCAACCGGCTGAAATCCGATAAACTGACAGCGACACGGGAAGTTTCAACCGGAGTTGAACTGGTTTCAAACCGTGCGCTGCCACTCACATACGACTGGAAGTCGGTATAAGAAAGGAGCTTTTTGCATGGACGAAGTTCGTCTGGGCAAACAAACTCCTACCATCTGCATCCGGCAGCCGTATTCCGAATCTATCGGGACGGAAGCCGTTGACCTATACAATCGCTCAGACCGCACCGCACAGGACTGGCAGGCGCTCATGGTTGAAGATATCATGGCCGTTGATGACGATGGGCTGTGGATCCACATGAAATGCGGCTGGTCCATTCCGCGACGGAATGGCAAATCTGAAATACTCATCATGCGCGTGTTGTGGGATTTGCTCCATGAACGGCGATGCCTTTACACCGCGCACCGCGAATCGACCTCTGCAAGTACGTGGGAAAAAGTCTCGAAGCTGCTCAAGAAGATCGGTTACAAAGAGGATGAGGATTTCAAATCATACAAGTCAGCCGGCCGCCTTAGCATTGAATGGCTGAAAGACGGTTCGGAAGCTGTTGCCAACTTCCGCACCAGAAGCGGAAAAGGCGGTCTTGGCGAAGGCTATGACACGCTGATCATCGACGAAGCGCAGGAATACACTTCCGATCAGGAATCTGCGCTGAAATATGTCGTCACTGACTCCCCAAACCCGCAGACGCTCATGTGCGGCACACCGCCGACAGCAGTCAGCTCCGGCGATGTGTTCCTGAGATTCCGGAAATCCGTGCTGACGGCAGGACGTGAAAGCTCATTCTGGGCAGAATGGTCCGTGCCTGATCTGACTGATGCGCACGATCCGGAGCTCTGGTACGAGACAAATCCCTCGCTTGGCACGATCCTGACGGAGCGCAAGATCCGCGACGAGCTCGGTGATGACCAGGTCGATGACAATATCCAGCGTCTGGGCCTTTGGCTCAAATACTCACAGAAATCAGCGATCACGCAGAAAGACTGGGAACACTGCGCACTGCACACGCCGCCGGAACTCGGAGATACACCGCGCCTTTTCTTTGGCGTGAAGTATGCAAAGCAATCCGGTAATGTATCTCTCGCAGTCGCAGTCAAAACAGACGACGATCAGATTTTCCTGGAAGCGATCGACTGCCGCCCTGTCCGTGACGGCAATGAATGGATCATTGCATACCTGCGAAATCCGCATGCGGTGACCGCTGTCATTGACGGTGCGGGCAATCAGAGCATTCTTGAATCTGACATGAATGATGCGGAAACGGAATGCACAGCACTGCTGCCGCGTGTGCAGCAGATCCCGGAAGCAAACGCACTTTTTGAGAAGCAGCTTTTTGCCGGGAAGCTGT
Source organism: Clostridiales bacterium Firm_04 (assembly GCA_001603005.1). Classification (GTDB taxonomy): domain Bacteria; phylum Bacillota; class Clostridia; order Oscillospirales; family Ruminococcaceae; genus Firm-04. The sequence goes on along the minus strand of LVAJ01000025.1, from coordinate 57,082 downwards.
GTCACATGGATCAGCCGGCACTGCGGCAAGCTGCGGTGAACTGTGAGCACAGAGCCATCGGTTCAAACGGCGGCTTCGGGTATACGTCCGTTCTGAAAGGTGCGGACATCTCACTGCTCGAAGCTGCTGCGCTAGCAGTGTGGCAGTGTGCAAACGACAGGGAAGAACCTGAGTACACTGTCGAATACTAACGTAACTACACGGAAAGATAGGAGTTTATTATGTCTGAAGAATTCAAGGCTATCGAAACACAGGAAGCACTCGACGCGATCATCAAAAACCGTCTGGAGCGCAACACCAAGAGCGTGACCGACAGCGTGACCGCTGAGGTCGCAAAGAAATATGAGGGCTGGGTCTCTCCGGATGACGCAAAGAAGTCCGCTGATCAGATCGCAGCACTCACCGAAAAGCTGAAGGTAAGTGAAACACAGGTCGCTGACCTGACCGCGAAGATCAGTGCGAACGAGATCAGCTCGGCAAAACTGAAAATCGCACTGGAAACCGGTCTCCCTTCCGCTTTGGCTGAACGCCTTACCGGCAGCACAGAGGAAGAACTGCGCAAGGATGCGGAATTGCTCGCGAAATTCGCAGTGCCGCAGCATCAGCAGCACCGTTTCTCTTCTGAGCGCACGGAAGGCCTTTCCGGCGTAGAGCAGGCGTTCTACGCGAAAAACCCCGAACTGAAAAAGTGAAAGGAGCATTACTATGGCACATGAAGCACAGGTAAGATATTCCGATCTCGTCCTCGCAAAGCTGCGCGCTGAGCTGGTACTCGCTGACGGCTTTGTCTTCAACAACGACTATGAGGGCGACCCGAAGGCCGGCGCTGTCAAGATCCCGGTCCGTGATACCGAGGTGGCTGTGTCCGACTACGACAAGGCAAACGGTCTCGCACCGACGACCGGCAGCACGACCTACACCACGCTGGTGATCGACAAGGACAAGGCGGTCAATGAAGTGATCGACGGCTATGATGCCGCATCTGTTCCGGACAACCTCGTTGCAGACAGACTGGATTCCGCAGGCTACTCCCTCGCGCGTCAGCTCGATACCGACGGTGCGACCACGCTGCTCGCGGGTGCAACTGCGATGAGTGTCGCAAGCCTGACAAAGGACAACATCTACAGCAACATTGTGGACATTCGTACCGCGATGAGTAAGGCAGATGTCCCGGACGACGGCAAGCGCTATCTGCTGGTCACGCCGGACACCTTTGCACTGATCCTGAAGTCGCCGGAGTTCATCTCCGCATCCGACCTTGGCGACAGCGTCAAGCAGAACGGCATTCTCGGCAAGATCGGTGGCTTCCTGGTCAAGGAGTGGAACGACTCCACCGCGAACCTCGCAATGATCGCAGGCCACCCGCGCTATGCGACCCGCGTGCATGAGTGGAGTGTCCCGGTCAAGGTGCAGGATCTCGCGCAGTCTGGCGACTACATCGGCGCATGCGCTGTACAGGGTCGTCGCGTTTACGGTCACAAGGTTCTCCGCTCCACTGCGATCCGCTCCGTGTTTGCACCGGGTACCCTGACTGTCACGCTCGCAGCATCCGACTCCGGTAAGACCATTGCAACGGTCACCGCAGGCAACACCGGCACGACATACGCATATAAGCTCAATCCGGCAAGCCGTGCGACCTATGACGAAACATCTACCGCATACGACGGTACTTCGCTGACTTCCGGCACGACCAAGATCGCAGTTTCTGAGGGCGATGTCATTGAGATCGTCAACCTCAGCAGCAGCAAGGTCAAGGCTGTTGCTTATGTGACCGTTACAGCCGCAGACATCGGTGCCTGATCATGAGCGGCGCCGTGTACGCACAGGCGAGTGATATCACGGCAATCGGACGCACGCTCTCGGCAGAGCAGGAACAGGCGGCGGGAGTTCTGCTCACGCAGGCTTCCGCCATGCTCCGGCTCGAAGCAAACAGCTATGGCAAAAACATTGACCGCATGATCGCAGACCCGGAGACCGGAGAAGACTTCGCACTCGCGGTCAAAATGGTCGTTGTGCAGGCTGTCTGTCGTGCGTTGGACGCTTCCGAAGAGGGCGTTGCCGTTCAGTCCGCAAGTGAATCACTCGGCCCGTATCAGTATAATTACACATATCTGAACGCCGGTCAGATGCTGTATTACAAGAAGTCCGAAATGCAGCAGCTCGGCATTGCACGGCAGTCTGTCGGATGGGCAGACCTTTATGGGGTGATGGAATGAAAATCGAAGATCACTCCGATGAAGTAATGCGCGCATTACTTGCGCAGTGTGAGGACGGTCTCCGTGAAATCGGAGCTGAAGCCGTGAAGCAGGCGCAGAAAACAATCCGTTCACAGCAACGTGTTGACACAGGGGATCTTCTGAATTCTATCCGGTATGCGATTGGCCATGATGGCGTATACGTCGGAACCGATAACGATCATGCGACTTTTCATGAGCTCGGAACCGGTCACTACACCGTCCCGCACGCAAGTGAAAAGTACGGCGTGAAACCTCTGCACTTCATCCGGAATGCTGCAAGAGGACACCAGAAAAAGTATACAGCCATTATGAAAAAAGCAATGGAAGGAGGCGGAAGATGAACCTGCTTGATCTGAATTTTGAACCGTTTGAGCTGCTGACCGCAACGCGGACGGATGACGGTCAGGGCGGCGGCCATAACACATGGACTGTCAGCGGAAACTTTGACGGTGTTGCTGTGTCTGCTATCTCAACTCACGCAAATCCGAAAGAACAGACGGCCAAACATGCGGCAGCAGCAACCGCAGACCCGGCGTACACGATCCTGACAAAGCGCGCCGTGCTTCTTCCGTTTCATGCTGTTGCTCGGCGCGTCGGTGACGGCATGATTTTCCAGATCACAAGTGATGCCAAAGACGCCAAGACTCCGAAAGGCTCCCGCCTCGACCTGCGGATGCACGCAGCTGTGAAATGGCGGCTGCCTGACGGTGACAGCTGGGCAGAAACGGAGGCACATAATGACGAAAGCTGAGTGCCTGCACGCCTTCTTTGCTGGTTTCGGGCTGCGGGCGTATGAAGAAAACAGCGTGCCTGCATGGCTTGATGCTTCTCAAACTGTGGAGAATGCGCCGCCGTATCTCACTTATGAGCTGGCGACTGATGAGTTCAGAGGCGAACCGGTTCAGATCGCCGTAAACCTCTGGGACCGTTCCGGTTCCTGGCAGATGCTGAACGAGCTCACAGACACTATTTCCGCTGAAATCGGAAGATGCAAGCGGCTGGTCTGCGATGACGGCATCATCTGCGTGACAAAAGGCAGCCCGTTTGCGCAGAATGCTCCCGCTGAAGCTGATAACGACAGACGGAAGCTGCTTCATATTGATCTGACATTTATCACGAATTAAGGAGGAAAAAGCAATGGGAATTGATCTCTCAAGGCTGGAAAAGATTACCCCCGAGCAGGCTGGCAGCGTTCAGTTCGACAGCGGTCTGCTTGTGAAAAACTTTGACATCACGGAATTCCGTCAGTCTCTGCTTGACGGTCAGGTCGGTGTTGTCACGAAGGACAGCTTCGGCGTAAATGTCAACCGGGAAACCATCAACATCCTGAGCGACCTGAACAATGTCCATTTCGACTATCTGGAGGGTCTTGTTACGACGAAGGTCACAACGCAGATCACGTTCACACTTGCCAGCATGAGTATCACTGATCTTGCAATGGCACTTGGCTCCGCGACGATCGACGGCGACAAGATCACTATCAAGTATGAAATCGTGTCGGAGGATTTCCAGAACCTCGCGCTGATTTTGCCGCTTGCAGACGGTGGCTATGTGATTGCACTGATCCCGAAGGGATACAGCACCGGCGGCCTGAGCATCTCCACAAGCAAGGCAGCTGTCGGTGGACTGTCCTGCACGATTACCGGCTACAAGTCGCTTGCTGACAACACGATCGAGCCGATCGAGCTCTACCGCATCGCGAATCCTGACGCAACTCTCGGAACGATCACTGTTGCATCCGCAGCAGGCACAGCATCCGGTACGACCAAGCTGACGATCACCAACTACACGAAGCCTGCCGGTGCGTCCTATGTCTACAAGACCGGCACGACCGCTCCGACTGTGGCATACGGCTCTATGCCTGATTACACATGGACGGTCTGGGACGGAACATCCGACATCACTGCGGAAACCGGCAAGAAGATCACCGTCGCAGCTGTTGGCCAGAACGGTGCTCTTGCATCCGGTAATGCGACTGTAACAGCTAAGGCATAAGGAGGCATCGGCATGAAAACACTTGCGAACTGCACGCCGAAGGAATTTGCCGTGCAGACTGTAAAGATTGCAGAAATCGTCCGTCGGTACGCCGACGGTGTTCGAGCTATCCGTGCAAAGCTGCCAAAGCTCCCGGAAGGAGCTTCCGCTGAAGATATCCGAAAGGCAGGAACCGAAAACTTCTTTAACATCCTGCAATGGTGCATGGAAACGAATGTGGACGGCACAATGGAGCTGTGCGGCGCAGTGTGTTTCATGAGTGGCGAGGACTTTGCCGGTCAGGAGGATCCTGCCGACGGCGAGGACTGCATTGCTGCTGTCCTGGATGTGTTGAGCTCTGAGAGGTGCCTGCATTTTTTCGATGCGCTGCTTCGGGCGCAGGGCTTTATCAAGAGACTGTGATCGCGGCAGACCTCGCAAAGCTGGACATTTTCGGCACGGACTATTTGTTCATGCTGTATGAATCCCGGCTGCGCGAGGTCTGTTTTCGTTCTTATGTCACCGATGCGCTCGGCCATATTACAGGAATTCCGACACGCTGGGTTGAGCAGGCGTACAATCCACCGTTTATTTCGGATGAAGAACAGGAGCAGCCTGAGAATCCAGCTGAACAACTGAATCCAGCTGAACAACGTTCAGCATCCGAAATTGCGGCTTCTATCATCGACGGCCTAGGAGCAATTCTGGAAAGAGGTGACGACGAATGAATGTATTCAGTTTATTTGCCAAAATTGGGCTCGATACAAAGGAATATGAAAAAGGTCTGACCGAATCAAAAGGAAAATTTCACAGCTTCGCAGACGGCCTGAAAAGCGCAGCTGGAAAGGTAGGAGATGTCCTGGCGGGTGTCGGGAAGGCTGCTGCGGCCGGAATCGGTGCGGCGAGTACCGCTATCACGGCATTGTCCAAGAAAAGCCTTGACGCGGTTGCTGATTTTGAACAGCTTGTCGGCGGCGTTGATAAGATTTTCGGCGAATCGTCAAAAAAGGTTCAGGAATACGCGAATCAGGCGTTCAAAACAGCAGGCCTTTCCGCGAATCAGTACATGGAAACGGTCACGGGCTTTTCTGCATCTCTGCTGCAATCGCTTGACGGAGACACAGAGGCCGCAGCCGATGCTGCGAACCGCGCCATTATAGACATGGCCGACAACATGAATACATACGGCTCCAGTATGGAGAGTATTCAGAACGCCTATCAGGGTTTTGCGAAAGCAAACTATACAATGCTCGACAACCTGAAGCTTGGTTATGGCGGTACAAAGGAAGAGATGGCTCGCCTGGTCCAGGACGCTGCGCAGATGAACGAGGAAATGGCTGAGCTCGGCGTTACAGTCGATGCCGATTCCATGAGCTTCGGAAACATTGTCAATGCAATCAGCGTTATGCAGAAGCACATGAAGATTGCTGGTACGACATCCGCAGAGGCAAGCCGAACGGTCAGCGGTTCAATCGCTGCAATGAAAGCAGCATGGCAAAACTTTCTCACTGGCACTGGGTCGGCATCCGCTTTTTCTGATGCTGCAAAAACAGCGGTGAAAAACATTTCCGGGAAACTCACTGATATTGTTCCGGCATTGACAGAGGGACTTTCAGAACTAGTCAGTGAACTTTCGCCGGAAGTGCCAGAAATCATGAATAAACTTTTGCCGTCCGTTGTATCCGGCGCGACTTCGCTTGTTGCAGGGCTTGCAAGCAATATCCCGGCGGTCGTTTCTTCGCTTGCACAGACGGTGCCGGCTATCGCGCAAACGATCATGAGTAAAAAAGACGAACTGCTGCAAGCTGGAAAAGACCTTATTTCAAGTATTTTCCCGTCTGATTTGAGCAAGATTCCGGAAATTATTACAAGCGCGGCGTCAACTGTTACGACTTTTGCCGCAAAGATCACAGACCCTAAAAACTTGAAAGCGATCACAGATAAGGGCTTTGAAATTATCAATGCGCTTATGGACGGGCTGACAAGCCCGGAAACGCTTGAAGTGCTAATGGATCCGGAAACCGGCGTGATTAAGATTATCGAGAATATCGGAGCGGGCTTGACACATTTCTCTGTTGAACTTATATCATCCGCAACACAGATTATCAAGAATCTCGGTGATTACCTCAATAACGAGGAAAACCGGCAGCAGCTTTTTGCAACTGCAAAAGAGATTCTTGTCAAAATCGGAAAGGGCTTGACCTCAACAGAAGCCCGCGACGCTGTAGGCGGTCTGGTCGTTGAAGCTGCAAAGTTTATTGCAGATATGTTTATCGGCGGCATTGATTGGGATGCAAAGGGCGGCGAAATCGCAAAGCAGCTGATTCAGGGAGTATATAATAACCTCTGGACAACACGGCTCGGAAATTGGATTGCAGAGAGCATTGAGGGCGATGTAAATTCAGATATCCATGATTGGCTTGACTCCGGTTCGACGCTTTCCCTTGAAGATTTTCAGAATACGCGCCGTAATTCCGGAAATTCCGAAGCATACAAAGCAATTACGGGTGTCCCGTCGAATCTTGCTGAATATTACGAACAGAAATACAGAGGATACGCAACAGGCTTTTTCGCTGACCGCCCGGCAGTTCTGAATAATACTGTTGTCGGCGAAAACGGCGATGAAGTTCTTTTGCCGCTTGACACTCACACGGAATGGATGGACAAGCTTGCAAGCCGCATCAGTGGCGGCGCAAGGGTTGAAAATCTCAACGTAACGGTGAATGTCGCTGGTGCAATGGATGAATCAAGCGTGAAGCAGGCAGTTTCCATTATGATTGATGAGATTTCCTTGCAGCTTTCCGACTTGCAAGGCAGAGAATCCAGAGGCTACGGGCTTGGATTTGCAGGAGGTGCATGGACATGAGCTGGATTGAGACATATTCTTATGACGAATTTCGTGTTGACGGCGTTTCGTGCGTGGATGTCGGTTTGTATTGTGATACACCTCCCGTTCCGCCTATGGCGAAAAAACGGTACACAGCATTCAAGTTCGGCAGTGATGAAGACGGAATTTTTTCAGATGATTCGTATGAAAACATCAAAATCCCGTTAACGTGTTATAAGTTCCCGCAAATGAGGAGTAACTACTCTGATACAGACCTATATGCGTGGTTACAAAGCGCAAAGCGACTGCAAATCAGCAGATATCCGGAGTATTACTTCAAAATCCGCATGATCGACGGTATTACTCCGGTGCAAAGCTATGACGGCGCAAAAATCGCGTATAAAATCACGTTCACTTGCTCCCCTTTCAAATATTTCGTGTCAAATCCGGAATTTGAACTGCCGCAGGACGGCGTGATTGAGAACGAGGGCACACGATACAGCAAGCCGATTATCCGTTTTACAATGAATCCGGCAGACGCAATTATTACATGTAACGGCATACCGTTTTACGTAAATCAGAGTAGCAATAACGTGTCTGTGACGATTGATTCCGACAGAATGCTCGTTTACAAAACAGTGAACGGAGAAAACATCTCGATCATGGAACACACACAGGGCAAACTACCGATGTTTTCAGTCGGCACAAATGTATTGCAGGTGTCGTCGAACGTGTCGAGTGTCACAATTACGGGCAATTGGAGGTGTTACTGATGTCTTTTTGCCAATATGACGCATATCCGACAACGTGGGCGGAATTTGTCGAAGCTATCGCAACTCCGGAAACCGCGGTGCATCTCCCTGAAAATGCCGTGTGGGACATGAATGACTTTGTGCCGGAGGGCATTTCTAACACTGTAATCAACATCATGTGCGACAGGATTTTCGGAAACGGGACGGAGATCAAAAATCTGAAATTGACAGAAAGCTATTTCAAACTGCTCTCGGAAGGAAGCACTTCTAACGCTCGTCTTGAGTTCTGGGACTCACTCCATCTGACAAACATGGTCATCGAAAACACGTACCCGAAGTACTACGTGTTTATGGGCGGTTCTCGCGTGTCTAGCATTGATGGGCAAACAATTCCAACTGCCGACCGACATGTTGTTTGTCAAGGTAGTATGTTTTCGGGGCTGATATCATATTCAAATTCGAGCGGATCACCATTTCAGGTGTTTGGTGGCATGCGTATGAGCCAAAGCTCGTGCAATTTTGAGGCTATACTCGGAAGCGGGGGCAACAAAACATTGACACTTGGATACGCACAGGAATACTGCAATTTTAAAATTGCATTGCGCGGGTTTTCAAAGGTTGACAATCCGGGCGGTCAAACGCGGGACGCTCAGTATAGCTGGTTCGACTTCTACGGCGATGACCTGACTGACATTTCAATCACACGGTTGGCACATGCATGCATTTTCCGGTGCTCTGCACCGATTACAACAGTAGTAAAAGCCGCTGCCGGTTATCCGTCTATTGTATCCGTGCCCGATCCGCTGACGGTCGTACTGCCGGAGGACAGCAACCTGATCGTGTGTACAGACGCGCAATGCCGTGATGCAAACTGGCTGCACGATGCGGGATTTCCGATTGCAGTCGATCCATAAGGGGGGTGATGGCGTGGCATGGTACATTCCCACGGATGTCGAGGACGCATATCCGACAAACACAGACTTTATCAGCTACCCTGCAAAACCGCTTGTAAATCCTTGCGGTGCTGGTGTCTGGCATATCGAGGGACTGCGGAACGCAGGCTATCCGTTCTGCGATCTCATGATCGGCATTCCGAAGCTGCGCGTCAACATCGTCGATCAAAACCCGTATGTCAGCGTGTTTGACATCTCTGCCGAGCGTGAGGACTTTAATACAAACGGCTTGGCAATCCTCTGCCCGACAGAGTGCCGCGTCAAAGAGGTGCTTAACGGCGAGTACAGCGTCCGGATGCGTCATCCTATGGACGAGGACGGCAAATGGAAACTGATTGTCGAGCGTAATTATCTGAAAGTGTTAGGGCAAATCTTTACGATCATGTCGGTGACGCAGGACTTTAATGCTCACATGGTCGAGTGCACAGCGGAGCATGTGTTTTACCAGCTTAACGACGGCTGGATTTTTCCGAGTGCTTTCTGCGACAGCCCGCCGAAGATCGCGGGCACGACCGGCGACGAGGTGCTCCGGAACATCCTCATGATGTCCACTTTTTATGCTGGATCGGATGTACACCGCTTTTTGTACCAGTATTACAGCGATATCGAGGGCATCAACTACCTCAACGATGTGGGCGACGGCATGACACCAGTCGCCGCGATTCTTGGCGGTAACGGCTTCTGCGAGGTGGTCGGTGGCAAGCTGTTCCGCGACAACTTTTATTTCAGTGTAAATTCCGAGATGGAAGACTCCGACGATCATGCGTTTGATCTCCGCGTCGGAAACAATCTGCACGGCATCACGCGCACGGTCGATGTATCTACAATGTGCTCGTATATTCGCGTATACGACGGCGAGGGATCGTGGACGGCATCAAGCTGGTCGCCGGAGAGCTTCCCGATCCGTCAGATTCCGCACAACATTGTCAGGAGCGTGACGGTATCGCTGCCGGAAGGTCACGACATGGCGGCAATTGCGCAGTACATGCACAGTTACTTTTGGCGATACTGTCAACCGGTGATTTCGTACAAGTTCCAGATTGCCGACAGCATCGGAAATCCGATTTATGACGATATCAGTAAGATGTATCGTTATAAGGTCGGCGACAAAGGCACGGTGTACGACGAGCGGCTCGGCGGTGCTGTCTATCTGGAAATAACCGAAACGGAAAAAGACGGCATCACAGGCAAAACGCTCAATTTCTCGGTCGGAAACCGCCGCAGCTTTACCAGACCGGCAAGCATTCCGGCGACGGTGCATGTCGCGCAAATCCAAGACGACGCGTCATCTTATGTATGGCGCGATAAAAACGGCGTAGTCATCCGCGACAAGGACGGCTATGTACTGTATACGGAGGTGGATTATCATGCCTGAAGGACAGATGACACAAAGCGATTATTTGCAGATTGATGCGTGTCCGGCGCGGATTGATGCGCTGGAAGTAAGCAAAGCAGACCAAACTGCACTTGCAGCGGAAACAGCAGCCCGCGAAGCTGCGGACGCGACACATGACACGCTGCTCGCTGATCTGATCGACGGCGGTGCGAAGAACATCATGCCGCTGTCGAATCCGCTCACGACGGAGACCAAGCGCGGTATCACGGCAACATATGACTTTGATGCTGGGACGATCACGCTGAACGGCGAGCACGACGGCACGGGCGATGCACAGTTTTACCTCTACACCGGCAATGCTGCGGATCAAAAAGTGATTCCGGCGGGCAGCTACCACCTGTCGGGCTGTCCGGCAGGCGGCAGCACGGACACATACTGCCTGATTGTGCAAAATGTTGGTGGATCACCTGCCTACAAACTGGATACTGGCAGCGGGCAGGACTTTACGATCACGAGTGACGGGCGCATGGCACCGATCATCAGAGTACGTAAACCGACAGGGCAGACGGTCAGCTTTGATAACGTAGTATTCCAGCCGATGATCTGCCTGCAAAATGCATGGAATATTTCGGAAAAGTTCGTTCCGTACTGCCCGACACCAGCCGAGCTTTATGCGATGATTAGATCGCTTTGATTCAAAACAGGAGGATACTTTTATATGAAATACATTATCATGCTTGCAATCGTGGTCGGGCTTGCGCTCGCGGATTTTATCACAGGGCTGATCAAGGCGGCGATCAAGCGCGACATCAGCTCGCAAAAGATGCGCGTCGGCGGGCTGCATAAGATCATGGAGATCCTCGTCATGGCGACGGCGTGCGGGCTGGAAATCGGCATTGCCGAGCTCGGCAAGTATTATCAGGCGCCGCAGCTGGCGGAGATAGCCGGAGCGTTTGCAGCTGGTGCCGTGTTTGCATACATTGTGGCTATGGAGATCATCAGCATCCTTGAAAACTACGCCGAAGCGAATCCGGAAGCAAAGTGGGCAGCTGGCATCATCAAAAAGCTGCGAGTTTTTCAGAGCAAGGAGGGCGATGAGAATGGTAAAGACGTATGACATCAAAAGCAAGCAGCTCTCTCCGCATTTTAATGTCAGCGAGTTCCGCTGCAAATGTGGCAAAGAGCACAGCACTCTGATCGCGGACGAGCTGATCGACAAGCTGGAACAGCTCTACACCGCGCTTGGCTGCTCCAAGATCATCGTGTCGAGCGGCTATCGTTGTGCAGCACATGACAAGTCTGTCGGCGGATCTGGCACCGGACAGCACACACTCGGCAAAGCGGCTGACATTTGTTGCTACGGGCAGGACGGCAAGCCTATTGTCAGTTATCTGGTCTGCTGTGCCGCGGAGGATGTTGGACTTTCCGGCATCGCTCGCATCAACGACAGCTATACACATGTGGACGTCAGATCTGGTCACTGGTTTGGTGACGAGACAAAAGGCAACAGCTACTGCATCCCGTGCAGCAGTTTTTATGAGTATTACGACGTCCAGAAGACGGCAAAACCGCTGAAAATCGGCATCGACATCTCGCTCTATCAGAACAAAATCGACTGGGGGAAGTTGACTTCTGATTTTGTCATTATCAAGGCGGGGCAGCGCGACTACACGGATCCGCTGTATGAGCAGCACTACAAGGCGGCTACTGATGCCGGCATTCCGGTCGGCGCGTACTGGTACGGTGAGGCAAAGACGGTCGCAGAGGCACGCAAAGAGGCTGATTGCTTTATCGAGCGGCTCCGCGGCAAAAAGTTTGCATATCCGGTATACTACGATGTCGAGGGAGACATGCTGGATCTCGACAGCAAGGCGCTCTCCGCTGTCGTTGATGCGTTTTTGAGCCGCGTTGAAAAAGCCGGCTACTGGGTGGGGCTGTACATGTCCGGATCTCCGATGCATGACAAGATCAGCGCAGACGTTTTGCGGCGGTACGCCCTGTGGGTAGCCGATACACGCGGGCAGCAGCCGACATATATCACCAGCTATGGCATGTGGCAGTACAGCCACACCGGCAAGGTCGCTGGCGTCACCGGTGACGTAGATCTTGATTACTGCTATACCGACTACCCGACGCAGATCAAGGCTAAGGGGCTCAACGGCTACGGCAAAGCGGATCCGGTTGAGATCCAGCCGGATCCCGTTCCGGCACCGACTCCGGATGACGGCATCCCCGTCCGTCTGGAGATTGGCAATCAGACGTATGTCGGCAGGCTCGACAAGGTATAAAAATAGATCCGGCAGGGGAGTTGTTCCTCTGCCGGCTTTTTGTATCTTTTTGGAATTTGGCGGACCGGACGGCGAACTCGGCGCATCCATGCGCTATCTGAACCAGCGCTACACGATGCCGCTGCGCGAATTGCAGGGATTGCTGACGGACATCGGCACAGAGGAGCTCTCGCACATGGAAATGGTCTCCGCGCTGATCTGTCAGCTGACAAAGGGGCTGACGCCGGAGCAGCTGGAAGCGCAGGGCTTTGCGGATTATTTTGTCGATCACACCGCGGGCATTTATCCGGTGTCGGCATCGGGCGTACCGTTCACGGCGGCGACGTTCCAGTCCACCGGCGATGCGATCACCGATCTGAACGAGGATCTTGCCGCAGAGCAGAAAGCCCGCACGACCTACGACAACATTCTCCGGCTTGCGGACGATCCGGATGTGCGGGACGTCATCAAGTTTCTGCGCGAGCGCGAGATCGTGCATTATCAGCGTTTCGGAGAGGGCTTGCGGCTGATTCAGGAGCAGCTTGCGCGCTATGCGCCGGATCCGGAAAATCCGTATGCGTTCAATACGTCGTTTGATCCGATGATGCCGGTGCGTCCGCAGCCGCGTGGAAGAAAATGACCGCAGAATGATGCAGAGACAGTCCTTCGGGGCTGTCTTTTTTTGCATAAAACCGCATATTTTCATTTGTTTTCACGATTCACTGTTTCCTTTTTTTGTTCATGAAGCAAGTGTATGCAGTGTGGCTTCGCCGCTTGTTCTTGACCTTATGTCCGATGTTTGATTTGACTGGGCGCGGGGCGCGAATGCGAGAGGGACAACCCAAGAAAGAGGGAAGTCGTCGCTGCGCTCCGGTCTCCCCTCTCTCTTAGGTTTTCCCTCTCGCGCACGTTTCGCAAGCGAAACTGCGCAGTTTGCCAAAGGCAAACGTGCGCTCTCTCTTTCCTCACTTTCTCCTCTCTATGTGCGCACCGCTGGCGTTTCGTGTTCTTCGGGCTAAGTCCTGCACTTTGGCTTGCGTCCCTGCATCATACACAGGCGTATGCTCCCGATGCGCGCAACTATTCACTATTCATTCTTCACCATTCACTGTTCACTTTATCCGCTGGGAGCAATAATCTTTGAGAAGCCGCGATCAGCGGCGTGTAATGCAAATGCTGGGAGAGCCACGCTGCCGGCTCCCGGAGGGAAATGCCCGCGGGGGCTCCCCGCCCGCCCGCTTTTAGACATTTTTGCCCCCGTGCCCAAAAATCAGACAACAGCCGGCGGATTGTCCGTTGCGCACGCCGCGAATCGGGTGTATGATAAAGATACCGAAAAGAGAAAGGGATGAGCGACATGCGTACAGTACGTTCGGTATTGCCGATGCAGACCGCGAAGGCGGGATATATTGTGATCTCGCTGCTGATGGGGCTGTTCGGTGTCTTTCTGTTCTGTCAGCCGGATGTGAGCACCGCAGCGGTCGGCGATCTGGCAGGCGCACTTCTGGTGATGTTCGGCATTTTCAAGCTGATCGGCTATTTTTCCAAAGACCTTTACCGTCTGGCGTTTCAGTTTGATCTCGCGTTCGGATGTCTGCTGCTGATACTGGGCATTGTGATCCTCACGAAACCGCAGAATCTGCTGCATTTTCTGTGCGTGGTCACAGGGCTTTACGTCACCGCGGACGGTCTGATGAAGCTGCAGACGGCGCATGATGCGCATCGTTTCGGCATCGGGAGCTGGTGGGTGATCCTCGCGGCGGCGCTGCTGACAGCCGGCGCAGGGATCCTGCTGCTGGTGCGTCCGGCGCAGAGCGTGCGGATCCTGACGCAGATCTTCGGCATCGTGCTTGCCGCAGAGGGCTTGCTCAACCTGCTGACGGTTCTGATGACGGTGAAGATCGTCCGGAACCAGAAGCCGGATATCATTGAAGTCGGTTATGAGGAGGAAATGCAGGAATGATTCGGTTCGGAGAATGGATCGCGAAGCATCGGATTCCGGTGCTGCTTGCGGGGATCCTGCTGCTGATACCGTCAGCGCTGGGATTCCTGCACACGCGCGTCAATTACGATATCCTGTCGTATCTGCCGAAGGACATCAACACGATGGTCGGGCAGGATATTCTGAAAGAGGAGTTCGGCAAGGGCGGCTTTTCCTTTGTGATCACAGAGGGGATGCAGCCGCGCGAGGTTGCGGAGACCGCAGAGCAGATCAAGGCGATCGACCACATTGCGGATGTGGTCTGCTACGAATCGCTGACCGATCTGCGGATCCCGAAGGAGATCCTGCCGCAGAAGGTCTATGACGCGTTCAACAAGGGCGATACGGAGATCATGGCGGTGTTCTTTGACGACACGACTTCCGCCGATTCGACGCTTGCCGCGATTGACGAAATGCGCGCCGTGACGTCCAAGCAGTGCTTTATCAGCGGCATGTCGGCGGTCACAGCGGACATGAAGCATCTGACGGAGCGCGAATCGCTGATCTACGCGGTGATCGCGGTGCTGCTGACGAGCGCGGTGCTCGTGCTGACGATGGATTCATTCCTGATCCCGCTGTTTTTCATGCTGAGCATCGGCATGGCGGTCGTATGGAATCTGGGCAGCAATTTCATGTTCGGCGAGATCTCGTTCATCACGCAGGCGCTCGCAATGGTCTTGCAGCTCGGCGTGACAATGGATTATTCGATCTTCCTGTGGCACAGCTACAAGGAGCAGCAGAAGCTGTATCCCGATGACCGGAACGAGGCAATGGCGCACGCGATCGCGATGACGGTCAGTTCTGTTGTGAGCAGCTCGCTGACGACGGTTGCAGGCTTTCTGGCGATGTGCTTCATGAGCTTCACGCTGGGACTGGATCTCGGCATTGTCATGGCAAAGGGCGTTGTCTGCGGCGTGATTTCGTGCGTGACGGTGCTGCCGGCAATGATTCTGATTTTCGACGGCGCGATCCGCAAAACCGCGCACCGGACGCTTCTGCCGACGTTTGAACGGGTATCGTCCGGCATCATGCAGCATGCGCATGTCTTTCTGATCGCGGCGCTGGTGCTGCTGATACCGGCAGTGTTCGGCTACCGCAATTACGGCGTGTACTACAATCTGGACAGCACGCTTCCGGCGGAGCTGGACAGCGTGATCGCAAACAGCAAGCTTTCCGAGCAATACCAGATGAACAGCACGCATCTGCTTCTGGCGGACGCGGATCTCGATGCAAAGCAGGCATCGCAGATGCTCGCGGAGATCGAAGCGACAGACGGCGTACAGTTCGCGCTCGGCTTCGAGTCGCTGGTCGGACCGGCGATTCCGGCGGAAGTGATCCCGCAGGATGTGAAGGATGTGCTGAAAAGCGACAAATGGCAGCTCATGCTGATCGGCTCGGAATACAAGGTCGCAACGGACGAGGTGAATGCGCAGATCGAAGCGCTGAACGACATTGTGCACCGCTATGACAGCAAGAGCCTGCTGATCGGCGAGGCGCCAGCGACAAAGGATCTGATCGAGATCACCGACCATGATTTCCGCGTGGTGAGCATCCTGTCGATCGCGGTGATTTTCCTGATTATCGCGGTGAATTTCCGCTCGGTGACGCTGCCGGTGATTCTGGTCGCGGTGATCGAGCTTGCGATCATGATCAATCTCGGCATCGCGTATTACACGAACACGACGCTGCCGTTCATCGCATCGGTCGTCATCGGTACGATCCAGCTCGGCGCGACAGTCGATTACGCGATCCTGATGACCACGCGCTACCGCACGGAGCGGAGCGGCGGCAAAGAGAAAAAGGATGCGATCGGGATCGCGCTGAAAACCTCTGTGCAGTCGGTCGTGACCTCTGCGCTCGGATTCTTCGCGGCGACGATCGGCGTCGGGGTGTACTCCGAGATCGGCATGATCTCGTCGCTGTGCATGCTGCTGGCGCGCGGCGCACTGATCTCGATGGTCGTTGTCATCACGGTTCTGCCGTCGATGTTCCTGATTTTTGATAAGCTGATTTGCAAAACGAGTGCAGGCTTTCTCCCGCAGGACGGGGAAAAGCGGCACCGTCTGATCCGTGTTTTTTCGCATTGAGGAGGCATTTATCATGAAACAATATCGCAAATTCATCGCCGGACTGCTGGCGGTCATCATTTCGGCAGGCGCGACCGGTTCGCTTGCATATGCAAAGAGCAATGACAGGAGCGCCGCGGAAAGCGCGGTGACCGCATCGGCAGAAAGTACTGCAAAGACATCGGAAAAGGCGGCGCGCAAGCCCGCAGAGGGCAAAGCCGGCAAGGACGAAACGGTGTATGTGCTCTGCAATGCGGATTCGAGTGTGAAGAATGTGATCGTGAGCGACTGGCTGAAAAATACGAAGGCGATGCAGGCACTCGCAGATGTATCCGGCTTGCAGGACATTGTCAATGTCAAGAGCGATGCAGCATTTTCGCAGCACGGCGACGCGCTCGACTGGGACGCAGACGGCGAGGATATCTACTATCAGGGCAAAACGGACAAGAAGCCGCCTGTCGAGGTCACGATGACCTATACGCTGGACGGCAAAACAGTCAAGCCGGAGCAGCTTGCGGGCAAAAGCGGGCATCTCTGCATCCGCTGGGATTACAAGAATACAGCCGCGGTGCAGATCAATTCTGACGGAAAAAAGAAGACCGTGACCGTGCCGTTTCTGGCAGCGAGTGCCGCGGTTCTGGACAGCACAGAATGCGTGAATGCAAAGGTCACGAACGGCAGACTGATCTCGGACGGCGACCGCCTGATCGCAGTCGGCGCAGCGTTTCCGGGGATGAATGATACGCTCCGTTTGCAGGATGCAAAGCTGACGGACATCACGCTGCCGGAATCCTTTACGCTCGAAGCGGATGTGACCGATTTCCACATGAATACGTCTGTTACGGTTGTGTCGAACGAGGTGTTCACGAAGCTTTCTGCCGATGAGATGTTCGATGACAGCGATCTGGAATCGCAGGTGAAGGCATTGCGCGACGGTGCGGCATCGCTCTGCGACGGCACGGCAAAGCTCTATGACGGCATCGCGAAGCTTTCGGACGGCTCCGGCGATCTGACGGGCGGCATTGACCGTCTGCTGGACGGCAGTGTTTCGCTGCAAAACGGCGCATCCGAGCTGCAAAGCGGCGCGGGGCAGATCACAGACGGCGCAAAAACGCTCGCAGATGCGAGCAATCAGCTGACAGACGGCATCGGACAGGCGAAGGACGGAGCCGATGCGCTGACGGCGGGGTATGACGCGTTGACAGACGGTGCGGCGCAGCTGACAGGCGGTCTGAAATCCGCGAAGGACGGCGCGGCACAGCTGCATGCAGGGCTTACCGATGCGAAAAACGGCGCCGGTCAGCTTGAGAGCGGATTTGCAGCGGTCAATGCCGGCGCGGACGCTCTGGAGCAGGGAAGCGCGCAGGTGAAATCGGGCGTGCAGGCGCTTGCAGAGGGCAGCGCGAAGCTGCATGCGGGAGCCGGCGCGCTTGCGGAGAACATGGAGCAGATGCAGGCGGGCGCGGGTTCGCTCAGCGACTCGGCAGCTAAGCTTTCCGGTGGCATCGGCGATGCAAAGCAGGGTGCGGACGCATTGACCGCAGGACTTGCAGATGCGAAAACCGGCGCAGATACGCTGAAAACCGGCGCGGATACCATGCAGGCGGGCGCGGAGCAGCTCTCCGGCGGCATCGCACAGGCAGGCGCATCGCTCGAAGCAACAGTCGCAGCCAATTCGCAGGCGCTCGCGGCGTTGCAGGCAGTTTACGCGCAGGCGCCGTCCGAGGAACTGGCAGCGGCGATCGGCGCACTGGAACAGACCGTCTCGGCGCAGCAGCAGATCGCGGACAGCATGAAAGCAGAGGGCGCACTCGGCGCGGGCGCAGCGGGTTTACAGGCAGGTGCCGCGCAGCTTTCGGGCGGCTTGGCATCGCTCGCGGACGGCATGCAGAATGCGGCGTCCGGCGCAGAAAGCTTACAGCAGGGCATGACCGCACTGGATGCCGGCGGCAAGGCAATGGCAGAGGGCGCGGCGCAGCTTTCGGGCGCATCGCAGCAGCTTGCGGCGGGCGCAAAGACGCTCTCCGGCGGCGCAGCGGAGCTTGACAGCGGCATCGGCAGCTTTGCGGAAGGCAGCGGCAGTCTGTTCGGCGGACTGGATCAGCTGCTCGGCGGCATCCGTCAGCTTTCGGGCGGCGCATCGCAGCTGAACGGCGGTCTGACCGCACTGGAAGCGGGCGCGGGCGATCTCGGCGGCGGCATCTCGGCGCTCTATGACGGCGCACAGGCGCTTGGCGGCGGCATCGGGCAGCTGCAAACGGGCACGCTGACGCTCGACGGCGGCTTGCAGACGATCCTGACGGGCAGCCGGCAGCTTTCGGGCGGTGCCGGCACGCTGTATCAGTCGCTTGGGCAGCTCTGCACGGGTGCGGACAAACTTTCCGGCGGCGCGTCGGCGCTCTCGGACGGCGTCAGAGCGCTGCAATCGGGCGGCACGGCGCTGACGGACGGCATTGCGCAGTTGAAAACCGGCGCGAAGGATCTGAACAGCGGCATGCAGCAGTTCGATGCAGAGGGCATCTCGAAGATCTCGCAGGCAGCAGAAAAAACGCTGCCGGAGCTGCTCGGCAGATTCCGCGATGTGCAGGCAGCGGCGAAGGCATACAACAGCTTTTCCGGCATCTCCGACAAGATGAGCGGCAGCGTCCGGTTCATCTACCTCACGGACGGCATCGGCTGAATACTGAATAGAAACAAAAATCCCGAAGGTATGTCATTTTCGACTGCCTTCGGGATTGTTTTTTTCTGCATTTGTGCTACCGTTTTTCTGCACATGCTTCGAGGAAAGCCTTTGCCTCGGCAATACCGCCGCAATTGCGGAAGCTTTCGGAGATGCGCTGTGCCGCCTGCTGATACGCGGGCTGCATGAGCACATTCTGCACCGCCTGCCGGATCTCGTCCGGGGACTGCGACGCGGGACGGATGCCTGCGCCGAGCTCTGCGGTGCGCATTGCCACAGCGCCCTGCTCCGGCGTCTGCGGGAACAGCACCAGCGGCACACCGAACCAGAGCGATTCGGATACGGAGTTCATGCCGCAGTGCGAAATGAACGCATCTGCGATCGAAAGCACCGCCATCTGATCGACCGATTCATAGACCTGCACATTGTCGGGCAGACCGTCCTGCGGCAGTTCGCTGCATCCCGCGGAGACAATGACCTGCCAGCCGGTACCGCGCACCGCTTCGATGCAGTTCCGGAACAGTTCCGCATTTTTCAGCACAGTGCCCATGGAGATGAAAACGGTCTGTCCGGCGGTTTTCTGCATCGGCTGCGTGACCGGACGGATCGACGGTCCGATGAAGTGATAGCGGTCGGAGAAGGTCTCAGCGCAGGGCTGAAACAGCGGCGACGTATAGACGATCGTGTTCGTGCTGTTGTCGTTCTGCACGATGTCGAGCAGTCCTTTGACCGGATAGCCCTTTTCGCGCAGCAGACGGATCTGCCGGTTGATCTTCGGCATGGAAAAGAGCATGCGGAGCGTTTCGCCGGCGCCTCGCTTCATGTAACGTGCGGAATCGCGGTTGAATGCGAAGGTCGTGGTCGAGCAGACATAGGGGATGCCGAATTTCCATGCGGTCAGCTTGCCCCAGAACGCGACCGAATCCGAAACGATCAGATCAGGCTGAAAACGCTGTATCTCCTCGGAAATCAAGCCGTCGAGCGCGAGCGTCGCACGAACCATAAGCGTCGTCGCAAAGGAAACGTCCTTGCCGACCTTTTCGCCGCTGTCGGGATCGTCCATGCCGATATCGACGCCGTCACAGGGAATGAATTTTGCACCGGCAGCTTCGATTTTTTCGCGGAAATCCGCAAAGGAAAAGTAGCGGATCTCGTGTCCGGCGGCGGTCATTTCGCGTACCAGACCGAGTGTCGGATTGGTGTGACCGTGCGCCGGAATGCAAAACCATGCGATTTTCATAGCTGTCTCCTTTCGTCAGATGTCACCGGCAGTCAGAATACAGAACATGCAGCGCATAATCCGGAGAGGATATTTGCAATGGAATGGATGCACCAGCCCGGCAGGATCGAACCGCCGGCTTTTTTCTCATTGGTATATCCAATAAACCAAGCGACGGAGCCGGTGAACAGGTAAATCAGGATCGCTTTCAGCGCGCCGGCAGCGTCAAAAAACATGATGCCGTGCATCAATCCGAAAACGGAAGCCTGCATGATATTACCCGCTGTAAATCCGAAGCGGCTTGAGAAGCGCTTCAGAAGAAATCCTCTGAACAGGATTTCTTCGGGAAGTGCGGTGTTCAGAATTGCATAGATCAGGATTGCTGGCAGTGCCTTGATCCCCAGTCCGCTGAAATCAGAGGCGGCAGTATCCACATCTCTGACCGCATACAGCATGAGGATCGAAATGAGCGAAAATGCTGCGGAAATGCCGCATACCCAAAGCAGGGGCTTGTTTTCTTTTTCATATTTTTTCAATCCGATCCATGAAAAGAAATTGCTTTCTTTTCTTGCTGTGATCAGCCACCAGATCAACGGGACGAGTGTAAACAGAATGATCTGGAAAACGCTTCCGATCAGCTTTGATATGATAAGGTTCATGTATCATTCCTCAAAATAGTATACGCAATGTATCAGAAATATCGCGGCAGATTGTTCATCGCCAGATGCGGATGTTGAGGTATACGCAGGCAGCGGTCAGCGAAACCGCGATCGCGCCAATCAGCAGTCTGCCGGGGATTCCGGTCGGGATGTCTCCGGGGAGCATCGCAAAGAGGAACACCGCAAGCGGCAGGCACAGGATGCAGACGCAGAGCGAGCGCAGCACTTTTGGTACTTTCTTGCTGCCTGCGGTCTCGCCGAGCATCTCCCCGATCAGTTCCATCAGAAATTCCATATGCTGTCCCTTCTTTCAGACGCTGCCGTTGTAATCCTGCGGCTGATCCGGCTGCACATTTTCCGGCGGCGTGAGGATATCCTGTATCATCGCGCGCTGCTCCGGCGTCAGGGTATCCGGCAGCGCGGACGAAAATGCATCCGTGTCCAGATCCAGCGGTGCGTCGATCTCCTCGCCGACATATCGGCCGTTCTTTCGCCGCTGCTTCACGCATTCTGTCAGCAGATACTCGATTTGTCCGTTGACAGAGCGGAAGTCATCCTCAGCCCATTCGGCAATGGCATTGTAGAGCTTTTCGGATAACCGCAGCGGAACCTGCTTCTTCGCCGCCATCAGTACAGGCTGCCGGAATTGACGACCGGCTGCGCGTCATGATTGCCGCAGAGCACGACAAGCAGGTTGGAAACCATTGCCGCCTTGCGCTCCTCGTCGAGCTCAACGGTGTTGTGTTCGCTCAGACGGTCAAGCGCCATTTCCACCATGCCGACCGCGCCGTCTACAATCATCTTGCGGGCGTCGATGATCGCGGAAGCCTGCTGACGCTGGAGCATGACAGCCGCAATTTCCGGCGCATACGCAAGATAGGTGATGCGTGCTTCGAGGATCTCCAGTCCGGCTTCGGCGACCTTCTGCTGGATTTCGTCGCGGATCCTTGCCGCAACGATCTCGCTGGAACCGCGCAGACTGCCTTCATCCGCAATGCCGTCGCCGGTCGTATCGACGTTCGGCGCAACGTCATACGGATAAAGTCGGACAATATTGCGCAGCGCGCTGTCGCACTGGAGCGAGAGGTATTCCTTGTAGTTGTCCACATGGAACACCGCCTTTGCCGTATCGGTGACGCGCCACATGACCGCGATGCCGATTTCGACCGGATTGCCCAGACAATCGTTGATTTTCTGGCGGTTGTTGTTGAGCGTCATAATTTTCAGGGAGATCTTTTTGCTCGGCATCGCACCGGCGAACACGAGCTCCTTTGCAGGATCGGCGCTCGGTGCGGTGAGCATACCGGTTGCAGCAACATCGCCGCTCTGCCGCAATTTTGTGCTAGCCGCCGGATTGAAGCCGGTGCAGAACGGGTTGACGTAGTAGAAGCCGTCGCCCTTGAGCGTACCGATGTATTTGCCGAACAGCGTCAGTACCAGCGCTTCCTGCGGTTTGAGGATGCGCAGACCGAGCATCGGCAGCCAGCCGAGGCACATCCAGATCAGACCGGCGATGAATGCGGTCAGGCGCAGCGCGGAAATGCCCTCCGGATCGTTGAAGCCGATGACGCCCCAGACGAATGCGGCGACACCTGCGGCATAGAGCAGCAGAAACAGCATCAGCATTGCAAAACCATTCTTCTTTTTGGACAAAATAATCTCTTTCATAGCAATATCCTTTCTGTGCGGGAATATTTCCCTCAACCTGATATCAAAATGATATCACAATCATATTGATTTGTCAATATCCGGAAGAAATATTTATTATTTGACAAAATATGCGCAAAAATATACCCCGAAACGATCCGAAGACCGTTTCGGGGGTGAAATCGAATGATCGGTTTATCGTGCAGGCGGGCGGGGAGCCCCCGCTGCCGTTATTCTAAAGGTTTCCGGATGCGTTATGCTTATCTTTCAGTATGCTTGTTTCCGGCAGCTGATTGCTGTAAATCAGAATTTAACTGTCTAATTCCTCCAGAAAATCCTTCAGGATTTTTCCGCACTCTTCTGGCTTATCAAACATGATCTCATGCTGTCCCTGCATTTCAATCTTCTGACAATTTCCCATCTTTTCAATGTATGCGTCCAGTATCCTGCGCTTTTCTGACTGGCTTTCCAGAAAGTTTGCATATACCTCGTCATCGCTGTCTCCTGTGATACCATATACATTTCTGAGAACATCTGCGGTAAATCCTTCATTTATGAGCTGTTCCTTCGTGTGAAAAGCGTAGAGTATGCTCAGGTACATCTTCGGGATATCATTTGTTTCCAATGTATCCCAAACATAATTGCAGTTTTCCTGCCAGCGCAGCGCTTCATCTGTTGAAGCATGACTGCTCATGGCTTTTTCAAGAAGTGCTGAGGATACAGGTTTTTCTTCATCAGAAAGCATTTTCAAATCTCTTTCGTAGTCGGAGTTTATCACCGGCGGGAGCAGTCCGAGGTTTCCGGCACGGCGCATCCACTTTACGATGTCAAGATCCAACGCATCTTTTTCAAGATCGAAATGCTGTGCTTCGGAGCCGTCTATGATCATGACTGCTTCGATCTCATCGGGGTATTGGCTTTGCCAGTATGTAGCGTACACGCCGCCCATGGAATGTGGCATCAGCACATACGGCTTCTGAATGCCTGCGTTTTGCAGTGCCGTCCTATAATGCGCAACAACATGTTCTACTGTCATTTTTCCCTTATAGTCATCGCTCACACCGTATCCTGCACGGTCGAGAAATACAAGTCTGTTATCTTCTTCAAGCGGAGTCGTCATCTTTCGCCAGCCTATGTACATCTCTCCGTCAAGATAGCCCGCTAAAGCAACAATGGTGTGCTTACCGTTTTCATTGCCGCAAGTAAAAACATTTACATCATAATCGCCAGCCGACACAAGGTTGTAGTAACTATTATTTTTCAGATAGTCCGTCGCCCTGTTCACTCTGAGACGGAACATGACAGAGGTGATAATGAGGACTACAATGACAAGTACAAGAATCACCAGTATAATTATTCCTGTTACCTTTAATGCTTTTTTCGCTTTCATATCAACACTGTTTGCCTTTCTAAATTCCGATTTACAGCAATAAGCTGCCGGAAACAAGCATACTGAAAGACGCGCATAACGCTTCCGGAAAGCTTTAGAATAACGGCTGTCGGCACTGCCGACTAACGGCAGGGGGCACTGCCCGCTGAAACATCAGATGTGCTGCGCGATGTGCCGCATATAATCCTTCGCAGGATCTTTGTCCGTCAGCTGATAAAGCATGCGGCAGCCGACTGCATCCTCGATCTCGCCGAGCAGATAACCGCCGTCCGGATGCCGCAGCAGATCCACGCCGGCAAAATCCAGCGGCAGAATGTCCTGCACCCGCTGCACGAGCGCCCGCATTGCCGTATCCGGTTCGATGACCGCGGCATGCCCGCCAAGCGAAAAATTGCTGCGGAAATCGTTCTCCGAGGTGCGCAGAACGGCTGCGTAGATCTCACCGGAAAGCACGTAGATGCGCACATCCCAGCCCGTAACAACCGGCTCCTGCAATAAAAACGGATAGGAAGGCGCAGGGTGTTTTTCGCGGAAATATGAAATATATTGCTGCAATGCTGCATCATCCGCGATCCATGCGACATCCTCACCGCCGTGCCCGTCCGCGGGCTTTGCGACCAGCGGATAATGCAGCCCGTTTGCCGAATCCTGCCGACGGAACTGCCGTGTTTTTGCCATGGGGATGCCGTGCGTCCGGCAGCAGAAATCGTAGGTCAGGAACTTGTCATTGGTGACTGCGGTGACGGCTGCGCTGTTGAAGCAGGGGATCCCGTGATCGCGCGCGTAGGTGCTGAAAAGACTGCATCTGCTGCGATTTACGATGAAAGCAGGCATCTGCCGGAAGGTCGGGCGCGGATCGCCCTCCTGAACAAGACAGAGCCGGAGCGATAACCCCTCCGACTCTGCATAACGGCATAATTCCGAGATAAACCAGCGGTTGCGTTCCGCGTCCTCCGGCGTATAGAGCAGCAGTCCCTCCGGACGGCTCATTCTGCGCCGACCTTGATCTGGCTGCGGATATGCCACATGATGTTCGTGGCGGGATTGATGCCGCAGGTGTCGATCGTGCTCTGGAGCTGCGGGTTGGAATTGACCTCGCAGACATAGCGCTCTGTTTCGTCCTTGCCGATGAGGATATCCACGCCGGCAAAATCAAGTCCGAGCGCGTTTGCCGCATCGACTGCGAGCTTTTCCTCCAGCGGGGAGATGCTTCTGGCATCTGCGGTGCCGCCTGCGCCAATATTCGAGCGGAACTCCTGCTTTGATGCGGAATGCCGCTCCATTGCGCAGATCGCTTTTCCGCCGACGACCGTCACGCGCAGATCCTTGCCGCTGCTGTCGCGGATAAAGCGCTGGAACAGGCAGTCGTGCTCGCCGATGTGTGCGAGAATCTTCGCAGCTTCGTCCTTATTGTGCGCAAGATAGACCTGTGCGCCGAAGCTGCCTTTGTTCTCCTTGATGACGAGCGGCCAGCCGAGGATGCGGGCGGCGTTCTCTGCGGAAGCGGGATTGCGGCGGCAGCCGGGGAAGCAGGTCGGTGCCGGAATCGTATCCGGGATCGGGATGCCGGCGGCGGCGAGCTTCAGGGCAGTTTCCATTTTGTCATCTGCGAGCGCGATGCTGCCGGCGCTGTTGAACAGGCGCAGTCCGGAGAGCTCCATTGCCTTTGCGAGCTGGATGTCCTTATCCCAGAACAGGACAAAGCTCGGCTTCGGTTCTCTTGCGGCGGCGCCGACAACGGTGGGGCGTGCTTCGGATGTCCAGCGCGAAAAATGCAGGCCTGCTTTTTCGGCGGATTCCTCGAGCACACGGTAGAGCGAGTTGAATTTTGCGGGGTTGTAGTAGCTGTTGACGATCAGCCAGCCGTTGTAAATGTCCATATCTGTTTCCTCCGGATTCATAAATCGTTTCGGGCAGTCACCCTTCTTTATTATTTTACAACATTAGCGTCCAAAAGTCAATATATCTTCGCATCTAAAAGCAAAAAAACATGTAAGGGGGCGGGCGGGGAGCGGGCGGGGAGCCCCCGCTGGCAATTTCTTTCGGGAGCCGGTTTCGCGGACTGTCCCCGCAAGCGCATCCGGCGCGCACAGCATTAAAGTTTCGCTCAAGCCTTTTCAAAGGCTTGCAGGTCGAGGGCAGCGCCCTCGTCGCTCTCCGCAGAGAGCGAAATACCCCTAGCGTTCAAGAGCTTGGCGGGCTTGGGGACTTGCGATAGAAGTCCCCATTCTTAAATAATATCCGCAAAGCGGATACTTCTTTGAGGACATGCATTCTGACATGCAAATCTAACATACAAACGGACATACAAATCGGACATGCAAAAACGACATACAAATGCGGCATGCACAAAACGGGCATGCCAGCCTGCGAGAAAGCCGCGCTTTCGTTGACATTTCCGCTGCCGCATGCTATAATATATGTATATGCGTATATGCAAATATCCGGAATCATGAGGTGAAAATATGGCAAGAGAATCCTGCTTCGTGCTCGATTGCAGCTTGTACACAGACAGCATTGTGAAGCTGATCCAGGCGTTTCATCAGATCGGCTGGTCCTGCTTCGGCGACCAGAAAGCGTTTCTGCCGCTGCATGACGACGATCATTACGACTGGCAGACGCTGCCGATTACCGACGAAGAACTGCTTTCGCTGATCGCGGAAAAGCAGGCGTGCGGCGAATTGTGCGGCGTGATCCTCTGTCATCAGCATTCCGATGCCGGTGTTTCGCTGCTTGCCCGCAATACAAAAGAAGTCCAGCTGAATACCGGAATCAACCGGAAAACCGTTTGCGGGGATTTTACAGATGCATCCTGATACATCGAAAATATTGCCGCAAAATTAGAGGAAATCGGCTGCATCGTGCAGCCAATGGAATATTCCGAAATCATCGGATAATATTGCAAAAACAATGCCCTGAAACGCTTGACGCTTCAGGGCATCTTTTCGCTTACAGATTCGAGAGAATCGTCAGAATGATGATCGCGAGCGCGGCGATCAGTCCTGCGTTGACATAGCCCGCGGTGCGGCAGGGCTTCGCGATCTGCGGGCGGCGCTCCGCGTACATCTTGTACATGCGGTGCCCGTAGCCCGGAACCAGCACGCTTTTGATCAGATCTGCGCGGGAGAGCTTCGCCGTGCGGTCGCGGACGGCAAGCTGCGCGCGGCGCACTGCCATCGGGTTCAGCACGTAATTGCACTTGACGCAGACGCTCGCACCCGGATCGACCTCGGTGCCGCAGCAGGTGCAGAATACTCTGCCGCTCGTCTGGAAGTGGTACTCCTGCCGGCGGACTGCCCAGCGCGCTTTCTGCTCCGGCGATTCCAGATCTATGCCGGTCAGATTTGTGATGAAATTGCGGATGCGGTGCCCCTTTTCGTACTTCTCGCGGCGGGCGCGGATCAGGCGCTGTCCCTGCTGCAAGGCAACCGGATTGACCACATAATTGCAGTGTACGCAGACGCTCGCATCCTTGAAAATCGGCTTGCCGCAGTTCCGGCAGAAGCAGCGCTCCGGATCCTTCATGACCTCCTCGGAGAGCGCTCGCAGGGCTTCCTCGCTCTCCTGACGCGCCTGCTCCGGCGTTTTTGCCTGCTCCTGCGGCTGGGCTGCGAACAGCTCGTCGTTTGTCGCGGTCTGAAATGCGACATCTATGATCTCATCATGATCGAATTGTTTCATATGTATCCTCTCAACAATCGGGGTGTTTTGCTGTGTGAACGCTCATTGTTTTTCGCGGTAATAACCGATGACCTCGCGGACATGGAACGGCGACGATGCAAGCCGGCGCTGCTCCTTTGGATCCGGCGGCGTCAGATCGGATCCGGTCAGCTCGCTGCGGCTGCAATAGACCTCCGAAACAGAACCGTCTGCGCCGATGACGACCGCATACCAGAGCGATGACGAAGTGTTCACATCCGGAACATACTGCGCCACGCCGTACTGAATGCTGCCTTCCTCTGCATGGCTGCGCGGCGGGACGATCACCGTTTCCCACTGCGGCGTTCTGTCCTGACCGTCAAGATCGGCGCGGTAGGCTTCAGCGCCGCTGTAAATCTGTTTTGCCTGCATGTTCAGGCTGGAGACAACGCCGTTTGCTCTGGCATCCCACATGACAATGCAGAGCAGGGAAAAGCACAGTACCGACAGCAAAAACAACGCACATGCGCGGAGACGCCGCGCGTATGACGACGCGAAGGCGGCTGCGGCACAGGCTGCCGTACCGGGGCGCTGCCTGATAAAATGTGCCCGAAGCGCTGCAATCAGCAGAAAGACCGGAATCAGCGGAAAGAGAAAGAGCGCGCCGATCAGGAGCGTACTGCGTTCGCTGCGCAGCTTTTCCTGCTCGGAACGGAATGCCTGATCCGCTGTGAGCTGCTCGCCGTTCGGCTGCGGGCAGGGCGGCGGATTCTGTTTCACCTTTTCTTCCGCATTGCGCAGCAGAAACAGCAGCACAAAAATGCTGATGCAGAGCACAAAGCAGGGCAGGAGCAGCGGCGTATTCTGCTGCCGGCTGATCCGTGCGGCAGATACGGTGCAGACTGCCGTGACGCCTGCCCAGATGCCGGTTCTGCGCAGAAACAGCCTGCGGATCTGCGGGACTGCCTCTGCAAACGCATTGCGGTCGGCTTCCGGCAGTGCTTCAATCAGTTTCTTCCGTGTCGTTGCCATGGGCGGTCTCCTCAATGTTCACGCTGTCCGTGATCTCTGCGGGCGGATCGTCCGGTGATTCTGTTTCTTCTGCTGCATCTGCCGGATCTGCGCCTGCTTCGGCACTGTCCGTTTCTTCTGCTTCTGCCGGCGCCGGCTGCTTTGCCTCTGCATAATGAATATCATTCGTCATATAGCATTCGGTATCCTTCGGCAGACCTTTCTTATGCAGGCGGTCGCTCAAAAAATCCGAGAACAGCGCATAGACCGCCGCGAACAGCGGGACGAATGCGACCATGCCGATGAAGCCGAACAAGCCGCCGCCGATCGTGATCGCAAACAGGATCCAGAACATCGGCAGTCCGAGCGAATCGCCGAGGATCTTCGGGCCGAGGAAGTTGCCGTCAAACTGCTGGAGCACCAGAATGAAGATGACAAACGGGATCACCTTGCGCGGCTCCGAAAGCAGGATCAGCAGCGCACTCGGCACCGCGCCGATGATCGGGCCGAAGAACGGGATGATGTTCGTGACGCCGACTGTAATCGAGATCAGCGTGATGTACGGCATTTTCAGGATCGTCATGCCGATGAAGCAGAGCAGGGCGATCAGAATGGAATCCAGCGTCTTGCCGGAGAAGAAGTGCATGAAGGTGTAGCTGACATGCGAGCCGATGCGCAGGAATCCGTGCACGCGCTCCTGCGGCAGTGTCGCATAGAGCACCATGCGTGCCTGTGCGAGATAGCGCTCCTTGTTGTAGAGCAGGTAAATGGAAATGATGATGCCGAGCAGGAAATTCGTCACCCATTTGAACACGGAGACTGCGCTTGACGTGATGACGCTGAGGAGATCCGCGCCGCCGCTCGCGATGCTGTCGAGCTTCGGCTCGAACTGGTCTGCGAAATTGTTCAGTGACTTCTGCGCGTTGTCCCAGACGGAGACCAGTATCGAGTAAAGCTGCGGCTGATCGCCCTTGAGGTTCGCGATGTGCGCGTTGATCCAGTCGGTCATGCTGGTGAGGTATTCCGGTAGGTTCACGAGCAGATTCTTGATGCTCGAAATCAGCTCCGGCACGATCGCGGCGACCAAGCCCACAATCGCGATCAGCAGTACGAGGATCGCGGCGGCTACCGAAAAACCGCGCTTCAGATGCGGATGCGGCTTTTTGCGCTCGATGAGCGGCGAAAGCTTCTGTTCTGCCCATTTCTGGATCGGGCTGAGCAGATAGGCGGTGACCAGTCCGATCAGCACCGGTGCCAGTACGCCGATCACCTTGCGGAAAATGCCGACCAGCGCGCTCCAGCGCCATGCCAGAATGCCGATCAGCAGGCAGACCGAAAACGTCCAGATCGCGATTTTTGCGATGCCGCGCTGCCGTTCGTCTAAACGTACTTTCATAATAGATGCATGCTCCCTTTCTGTTACCATGCTTCGGGATGACAGGTATTCCACTTTATTATACAGGAAAATCACAAAAAAAGAAAGCCCTATTTTTGAATTTTAAGAAAACTCTCATGAAAATACGGTCAAATTGCGGGAATATCCCGTGCAGCGTATCGGAAAATATGAAAAATATCGAAAATTTTTCTTTTAGGACTTTTCAATTCCGGAGATTTGTGATATAATAAAGTCGTATTGTCGGAAGTATGTCCGGCGGCGGATCTGATTTTTTCAGCAGCTGCCGGCTTTCCGGATTCATCCTGTCAGAAAGGAACGGTGCCGGAGTTTCACATGCAGAGCATGACACAGATCAAACAGGCAGCACTCACGCGGTATCTGACTGCGAAAGGGCTGAATCCGCCGCAGCAGGATGCCGTCCGCACCGTGCTGGGACCTGTCAGCGTCCTTGCGGGCGCCGGCAGCGGCAAAACCACTGCAATTGTCAACCGGATCGCGTTCATGATGCGGTTCGGCGATGCCTATTACGGCGAGGTGCCGCCCTGCGCACCCGATGACCTGCACTACCTCGAACAGGTCGCGGACGGCAGCGCTGCACCCGATGAACAGCGCCTCACGGAGCTGCTCGGCTTTGCGCCGGTCCCCGGCTGGCGCATCCTCGCGATCACCTTTACCAATAAAGCGGCTGCGGAGCTGAAAGCCCGCCTCGAAACCATGCTCGGCGAATCTGCCGGCGACGTCTGGGCGGCGACCTTCCACAGCGCATGCGTCCGCATCCTGCGGCAGCATATCGACCGGCTCGGCTATTCGGGTGACTTTACGATCTATGATGCCGATGACAGTCAGCGCGTCGTCGCGGACTGCCTGAAGGATCCCGCATTGCAGGAGCGCGGCAGGGGATATTCCATGGAAAAGGCATTCCCCGCAAAATCCGTCGCGCATGAGATCAGCCGCGCAAAAGACCGCCTCGTTTCCCCGGAGGAAATGCTCGCAGAAGCCGACGGCGATTTCCGGCGCAGCAAGATCGCACAGATCTACGCTGCCTATCAGCGCAGGCTCCGCGAATCCAATGCAGTCGATTTTGACGATATCATCGCACTGACGGTGCAGCTTTTCCGCGAAAATCCCGATGTGCTCGAAAAATACCAGAACCGGTGCAGATATCTGCTCGTGGACGAGTATCAGGACACGAATCCGGCACAGTATGAGCTCATCCGGCTGCTCGCCGAAAAGCACCGCAATCTCTGCGTCGTCGGCGACGATGACCAGAGTATCTATAAATTCCGCGGCGCGACCATTGAAAATATCCTCTCGTTTGAGGAGCAGTTCCCCGACTGCAAGGTCATCCGGCTGGAACAGAATTACCGCTCGACCAAGCAGATCCTGCGCGCGGCAAATTCCGTCATCCGGCACAATCAGGGGCGCAAGGACAAGACGCTCTGGACTGATCTTGCCGACGGCAGTCAGGTGAAATGGTACCGTGCGGCTGACCAGAACGACGAGGCGCGCTATGTCGCCGAAACAGTTGCAGAGGGCGTCAGAAACGGCGCTTCGTACAGCGATTACGCCGTGCTCTACCGCACGCATGCGCTGTCCAATACCCTTGAACGCTATCTCGCACAGGCGGGCATCCCGTACCGCATCTACGGCGGTCTGCGCTTCTTTGACCGCAAGGAGATCAAGGATGTCGTCGCGTATATGTGCGTTGTCAACAATCCGTTCGATATGCTGCGGTTCTCCCGCATCATCAATGAGCCCAAGCGCGGCATCGGGACACAGACGCTCGCCAATATTCAGAAAATCGCGCTGGATCTGAACCTGACACCCCTTGAGGTGCTCCGCACGGCGGATTCCTATCCGGTGCTGTCACGCAGTGCATCGGCGCTGCGGCAGGCGAGTGCCGTCTTTGAGGAGCTGACGGATGCTGCGTCCGAACAGACGCTCGATGATTTCTATGACACGCTGCTCGATGTGACCGGCTATCTCGACATGCTCAAGGCAATGGGCGAGGAAGGCGAGGGCAGGATCGAAAATATCCGCGAACTCAAAACCAGCATCCTCACGTACATCAATTCGGCGGAAAATGAGGGCGAGGAACCGACGCTGAACGGCTTCCTCGAAGAAATCTCGCTCTATACCGATCAGGACAGAGCCGATGAATCGCAGGACGCAATGACGCTCATGACGATCCATGCCGCAAAGGGACTTGAATTTGAAAAGGTCTTTCTGGTCGGGCTGGAGGAGGGCGTCTTCCCCGGCAGAAGAAGCATGGACAGCCCCGAGGAGATCGAGGAGGAGCGCCGGCTTGCCTATGTCGCGATCACGCGCGCAAAGCAGCAGCTCTGTATCACCACGACCGGCTACCGCATGCTCTACGGGCAGACGGCATCGAACAGTACGTCCAGATTTTTGCGGGAGATGGATCCCGATGTGCTCGAAAAACAGGAGCCTGCACACAGCAGTCCCGCTGCCGGCGCCGGTTTTTCCCGCGCGGCAAAGCCGCTGCCGGAGGATCCGTGGCAGAAATCCCGCAGCAAACAGCCTGAGCCGGCACTGAGCTTTTCACCCGGCGACCGCGTCAAAAGCTTTGTGCACGGCGAGGGAACCGTGCTCAATGTTACGCCGATGGGCGGCGATTCTCTGCTGGAGATCGCATTTGACCGCGTCGGTACCAAAAAAATCATGGCAAAATATGCCCGAATCCGAAAGGTGTCATCATGAGTACAAATGTTAGAAAATCCGCTGCCGTGCGCAGAAAACAACAAGCTGATCCCGCGGAGCAGCTGCGGGAGGCATGGAGCAATGCAAAGGAGGCTGTCAGAACCGGAAACGGTCAGTTCTTCCTCGGCGCTGCCAAGTTCCTTGTGTCGCTGCTTTCGCTGCTCTATTTCAAGGGCGTCATCCGCATGGCGTACTACAGCATGTTCTACCGGCTGGAGATCCCGCAGGATCACCGCGGGCTCTACTGCTTCCTCGTGACGATGGTCTGCATCTTCTTCGGTGCGGTCATGCTCTTTACCAGAAAGCAGATCGTGACGCGGCTCGTCATCATGTGCTCGATGCCGTTCTATCTGCCGATCATTCTGTTCAATTACCGGCATCTTGTGCTGCTGGTACCGCTGATGCTCATGGTCACGATCACGTATCTCGCGAGCGGAACGAGCGAGGGACCGAAAACGATCTTCGGCGCGATCTTCATCATGCTCTATATTCTCGGCGCGTTCGTCTTCCTGACTGTGCAGGGCATCATTCAGCCGGCGGTGCAGGAAACGGTCGTTGAGCGCGATGTGACACCGAAGGGCAATTACCGCTATTCCGTCGTGCAGGTCGAGGATCAGGGCGAGGGTAATACCTATGTGAGCGTGGAGCCGAATACCGCCGATGTGGACTACAAGCACTGCACATGGTTCGCAAAGGGCTATGCGCATGAGGTCTATCATGAGCGCCCGCTCGATACCTTTAAGACGGAATGGACCGTGCAGAGCCGCGCGGAGATCACCAGAGAGCTCATTACCCATAACCCGAACACGACCTTTGTGCTCGACGCGGAGCAGATGAAGCTGCTCGGTCTCAATGTCGGCTATGCAGAGGATTTCACGATCGGCAAGCTGACCAGAAAGCAGCGGCATAAGCTCGGATTCGGCTCCGAGAAGGATCCGATCGACTCCAGATTCGCAAAATTCTTCCGCGTGTCCCTTGTGGAACCGGATTATACCGTTTCGCTCGATTTCGACAAAATGGTTGAGATTGGACTGGAACCGACCTACTCGCTGCGGCTCTCCCGCATGAGCGATGAGAACCTCGCCGCACTCGGCGTACCGGAAGAAAATGAGGTGCTGACCGTCAACGGCAAGGTCGTGTTCCGCGAGTATGTCGCCGTGCTGCAGCGGGAATTTGATCCCGCGAACCGCGATATGATGGCGTTCCTTGAATCGAACATCGTGCCGCCGGTCAATCCGGAGGGACTTGACCTCGATGCGATCCGTGCAGAGCGCGCCGCACAGACATCCGCCAAGACCACCACGACGGTCACCACGACCACGACGACGGTGGATGAGGATGCGCAGGGGGATGACTTCGACTTCTGACCGTCCCGCCGCTGATCATGCGTTTTTCCGCAGGCTCCTGCGGTGAAAACAGCGGGCGCCGGCGATCCGGTCTGCCCGTATATCCGAATAAACTATAACATAAAAAAAGGGGATTTGCGCTATGAATTACTATCTTGGTGCGGACATCGGCACAAGCGGTACCAAAACCGTACTGTTTGACTGCAAGGGCAATGTCATTGCTTCGGCTTCCGAGGAATATCCGCTCTATCAGCCGCAGAACGGCTATGCAGAGCAGGATCCGCAGGACTGGGCAAATGCTGTGCTGCATACCATGGCTGCCGTGCTGAAAAAGAGCGGCGTGGATAAGAACGACGTCAAGGGCATCGGTCTGTCCGGTCAGATGCACGGTCTGGTCATGCTCGATGCGAACAATCAGGTCATCCGGAAGTCGATCATCTGGTGCGACCAGAGAACCGAAAAGGAATGCGCGGAGATCACCGAAAAGGTCGGCGCGGAGCGTCTGATCGAGATCACCGCGAATCCGGCGCTGACCGGCTTTACCGCATCCAAGATCCTCTGGGTGCGCAACAATGAACCGGAAAATTATGCGAAATGTGCGCATATCCTGCTGCCGAAGGACTATATCCGCTTTATCCTGACCGGCGAGTTTGCGACCGAAGTCTCCGATGCATCCGGCATGCAGCTGCTCGATATCCCGAACCGCTGCTGGTCCGATGAGGTGCTTGAAAAGCTCGGTATCGACAAGAAGCTGCTCGCAAAGGTCTACGAATCGCCGGAGATCACCGGCAAGCTGACTGCGGAAGCTGCAAAGCTGACCGGTCTTGCAGAGGGCACGCCGGTCGTCGGCGGCGCAGGCGACAATGCTGCGGCTGCGATCGGCACGGGCGTTGCTTCCGACGGCAAGGCGTTCACCACGATCGGTACGAGCGGCGTCGTCTTTGCGCACAGCTCCAAGATCTCGATTGATCCCAAGGGCAGAGT
Organism: Clostridiales bacterium Firm_04; assembly: GCA_001603005.1. Taxonomy (GTDB): domain Bacteria; phylum Bacillota; class Clostridia; order Oscillospirales; family Ruminococcaceae; genus Firm-04. Next base: position 21,997 of record LVAJ01000025.1, on the reverse strand, counting down.
GCATACCTTCTGCTGCGCGGTGCCGGGCTGCTGGCATGTCATGGGCGTGACGCAGGGTGCGGGACTCTCGCTGAAATGGTTCCGCGATAACTTCTGCGACGCCGAAAAGCAGACCGCAAAGGGCATGGGCGTCGATGAATACTACCTCATGGACAAGGAAGCAGAGCAGTCGCCGATCGGCGCGAACCGCCTGCTCTATCTGCCGTATCTCATGGGCGAGCGCACTCCGCATCTCGATGCGAATGCACGCGGCGTGTTCTTCGGTCTCTCCGCAATGCACCAGAAGCGCGATATGCTCCGCGCGGTCATGGAAGGCGTGACCTATTCGCTCCGCGACTGCCTCGAAGTCTTCCGCGAGATGAACATTACCGTTGACGACATGATGGCTTGCGGCGGCGGCGGATCGTCCCCGCTGTGGCGTCAGATGCTCGCTGACCTGTTCAACTGCCCGATCCAGACCACGAAATCCAAGGAAGGTCCGGCACTCGGCGTCGCGATCCTCGCAATGGTCGGCACCGGCGAGTATGCTTCTGTTCCGGAAGCCTGCGCTGCGATCATCGGTACCGATAAGACCTGCGCACCGCAGCAGGATGCGGTTCCGGTCTATGAAAACTACTATCAGCTCTACCGGAAGATCTATCCGGCACTGAAGGATTCGTTCAAGGAGCTTGCGGCACTGTGAGCGGAACGGCAAATGAAAATACGATGACGCGCCGGTCGTCGGGCAAGATACCGGCGCTCATCATTTACTCGATCATCTTCTATGCGGTATGGGCATGCTGGTCGATCTGGATCCGTCCGGCGCTCAAGACCATGACGCATGATACCCTGACCTTTGAACTGCTTGCGTCCTGCTTTAAGGTTCTGGTCTGGACGGTTCCGGCGCTGCTGCTGGTCAAGCGCTTTGAACCGGAATGCGCAGTCCGGCTGAAACAGATGTTTACCGAAAAAGTTCCGCTGAAAAGCATTCTGTTCTGGACGGCGCTGTTCTTTCTCATGAGCAGCAGGACGCTGTTTTCCGGCATCCTGCACGGGACGCTGCATGTCAATCCGGAGTTCACGCTGCGCAATAACCAATGGCTGATTTTTGTCGGCATTACGGAAGAAGCCGTGTTCCGCGGCTGGCTGCTCAATGTGACTGCAAAATCGGAAAAGGACTGGAAAATGATCGCGCTTAATGCGGTCATGTTCCTTGCGATCCATTTTCCCGGCTGGTACGAAAAGGGCATGCTCGCAACGGCGTTCACAAGCTTCGGTTTTACGACCATTCTGCTGTTCAGCGTGCTGGTCAGCATTTGCTTTTTGAAGCGAAAAAATATTCTGCTGCCCATTTTCCTGCATATGCTCTATGACTTTATGCTGGAATTTTTCGCGGCATAAGCTATTGAAACGGGATTCCAAAGGGACAAGCTGCTTTGGCAGGGTTTGGGCTTGAAATCTATTCAAATCCCGCAAAGCAATATTACGATCCATAATGGGATTCCAAAGGGACAAGTCCCTTTGGCGCAGTTTGGGCGCGCAGCCCATTATCAATCATCGCGAAGCGATACCTTAATCACACTCGGAGGCGAATTATGCGAGAGGCGACTGTTACCCGCAATACAAAGGAAACGCAGATCACGGTCAGCGTGAAGCTCGACGGCAAAGGCGAGAGCGACATCTCGACCGGCATCGGCTTCTTTGACCACATGCTCACGGCAATGTCGCGGCACAGCGGCATCAGCATGACCGTGCATGCAAACGGCGACCTGTATGTGGACGGGCACCATACCGTCGAGGATACCGGCATTGTGATCGGGCAGGCGCTCATGCAGGCGCTCGGCGACAAATCCGGCATCGCGCGCTACGGCAGCGCGTACATCCCCATGGACGAGGCGCTCTCGTTCTGCTCGCTCGACCTCTCGAACCGCCCGTTCCTCGTCTTTCGCGGGGAATTTACAAACCAGATGATCGGCAGCTACGATGCCTGCCTGACCGAGGAATTTTTCCGCGCACTCGCGGTCAATGCCGGCATGACACTGCATCTCGATATGTGCTACGGCAAAAACGATCATCATAAATGCGAGGCACTGTTCAAGGCGTTTGCACATGCGCTCAAAATCGCGGTGCAGGAAAATGCAGACGGTACGGTGCTTTCGACGAAAGGAGTGCTGGCATGATCGCTGTGATCGACTACGGCGCGGGCAACCTGTTTTCGGTTTGCAATGCGCTCAAATATCTGGATATTCCGCATTCTGTTACGAAGGATGCGGATGAGATTTGCCGTGCGGATGCCGTGATCCTGCCCGGCGTCGGCGCGTTTCCTGCTGCAATGGAATCGCTGCGCGCGACCGGTCTGGTGGACACAATCCGCGAAAATGCGCAGAAAAAGCCGCTGCTCGGCATCTGCCTCGGCATGCAGATGCTGTTCGACCGCTCTGACGAAAACGGCGACTGCGACGGGCTCGGACTCATCGCCGGCGAGGTGCACCGCATCCCGTCTGACAAGGTCATCATCCCGCACATGGGCTGGAATGAGCTTGTCATCACACAGCAGAGCCCGCTGCTCGAACAGATCGAAACGCCCGTATATACGTACTTTGTGCATTCGTATCAGGCGTTCTGCGATGAGAAGAATATCATCGCCTACTGCGAATATGACGGCAAAATTCCGGCGCTTGTTACGGACGGAAAATTTGTCTTCGGCGCGCAGTATCACCCCGAAAAATCGGGAGACAAGGGGCTGCAGATGCTCCGTAATTTTGAGAGGATGGCAAAATGATTATATTTCCGGCGATCGACATTATCGGCGGACAGTGCGTCCGACTGGTGCGCGGGGACTATGCGACTGCTTCCAAGGTCGCAGAGGATCCGCTCGAAACTGCGAAGAAATTTGAAGCTGCCGGCGCGGAGTGGATCCACATGGTCGATCTCGACGGCGCAAAGGCGGGCTATCCGGTCAACACGGAAATATATAAGAATATTGCACAGAACACAAACCTCAAGGTCGAGGTCGGCGGCGGCATCCGCACGCTGGAGACCGTTCAGGCATACCTCGATCTCGGCATTTCCCGCGTGATCCTCGGCTCTGCGGCGCTCAAAAATCCGCAGCTCGTTGCCGATGCCGTGGAACGCTTCGGCGCGGAGAAAATCGTGGTCGGGATCGACGCGATGAACGAAATGGTCGCGACTGAGGGCTGGCTCGAAACCAGTAATGTGCACTATATTGACCTTGCAAAAGAGATGATAAAGGTCGGCGTCAAGACCTTTATCTTTACCGATATATCGAAGGACGGCACGCTCTCCGGTGTCAGCATTGACCAGCTGAAAAAGCTCGCCGATGCGACAAAGGGACAGTGCAATATCGTCGCAAGCGGCGGCGTGCATACGCTCGATGACATTATAAAATGCAGAGATCTCGGGCTGTACGGCACGATCGCCGGCAAGTCACTCTATCAGGGGACGCTCGATCTCGCGGAAGCGATCGAAGCGGCGGATACCGTGAAGATCCGCAAAATGGAGATCGCGGATTATGAGGGCGCGTATGCGATCTGGGTTGCCTGTCAGAACGGGCTCAACAATCTCGATGACTCGCGCGAGGGCATCGAAAAATATCTGAAACGCAATCCCGATACATCCTTTGTGGCAGAGGAAAACGGCGTACTTGCTGGTGTAATCCTCTGCGGACACGACGGGCGGAGAGGGTACATTCAGCATATGTCCGTCGCGCCGGAATACCGCAGACGGGGCATTGCGACAAGGCTCCTGAACCGCGCGCTCGATGCGCTGAAAGCAGAGGGCATCCACAAGGCTGCGCTCGTTGCATTCAAGAACAATGCGGGCGGCAATGCCTTCTGGGAACAGCAGGGCTTTACGCTGCGTGAGGATCTCAACTACCGGAATCTTGCGCTTGCCGATATGATCCGGCTGGATCCGGATTACAGATAAAGGAGAGCAATATGCTTGCAAAAAGAATTGTTCCGTGTCTGGATGTCCGGCACGGAAAGGTCGTCAAGGGCGTGAACTTTGAGGGCGTGAAGGACGTCGGCGATCCCGTTGCATGCGCTGCCGAATACAACCGGCAGGGCGCGGATGAGATCGTTTTCTATGATATTGTTGCTTCGCATGAGGGGCGCGGCGCGTTCCTCGATGTTGTGCGCGAGACCGCAAAGCAGGTGTTCGTCCCGCTGACGGTCGGCGGCGGCATTTCCTCGGTCGAGGACATGCGCAATACGCTGCGCGCCGGTGCCGATAAAATCAGCATCAATTCCTCGGCGGTCAAAAATCCGCAGCTGATCTCGGACGGCGCCGAAATCTTCGGCTCGCAGTGCATCGTCGTCGGCATCGACGCCAAGCGCGACGGCAGGGGCGGCTATACCGTCTATGCGAACGGCGGCAGAATTGATATGCATGTCGATCTGCTCAAATGGGTGACCGAGATCGAACAGCGCGGGGCGGGCGAGATCTGCCTCAACTCGATCGACACAGACGGCGTGCGCGGCGGCTTCGACCTCGAAATGCTCAAGGCGGTCTGTGCGCGCGTGCGCATTCCCGTCATCGCGTCCGGCGGCGCGGGCAAGCTGAGCGATTTTGCCACGGTCTTTCAGGAGACCGATGCGACTGCTGCACTCGCGGCTTCGCTGTTCCATTTCGGCGAGCTGACGATCCCGCAGGTCAAGGCGGACTGCCGCAGCAAGGGGATCGCGATGCGGTGATCTGAGATGCGGATTTGCCGCAATCGCTGCACGACCGATCCATTGGAAATAACATGCACAAAACGGAATCGAACACCGGAGTTACGCGCCTTATGAAATATCTGAAAAAGCTGTTCGGCGGCATCCGCATGAGCTGGCTGCGCGTCATCCTGTTTGCGGTCGGTTCTGCGGTCTGGTCGGCGCTGCTTCTGCTGCTGCCGGTCGATCTGGATGTTGCGGGCATGGGCTCGACCTTTCCGTGGTGGATCCTGTTTGCGATCATCATCATTTCAAACTGCGAAAAACCGCTCGAAGCTGCCTGCAAGACCTTTGTGTTCTTTCTCATCAGTCAGCCGCTGATCTACATTTTTCAGGCGCCGTTTTCGGAGCTGGGACTTGGGCTGCTGCAATACTATCCGCCGTGGTTTTTCCTGACGCTGCTGACATTTCCGGGCGCATGGCTCGGCTGGCATGTCCGGAAAAAGGGTATCCTCTCCGGCGTGATCCTGTCGCCGATGATCTATATGTGTGCAATGTGCGGCTGGGAATATCTGCGGTTCGGATGCAGGGTGTTTCCGCGGGATATTCTCTCGCTGGCATCCGGTATCTTCTGTATTGCGGAATGCGCGCTGCTGCTTGCATTTGTGCTTTCAGAGCGGAAGCAGCGGATTGCTGCTGTGCTCTGTGCGGCGGTGCTGATGCTCGGTACAGCGTGGGTTTATGCGCGACAGCCGGCGTGCTCCACGATTTACCGGCTGCCGGATGAGATCCGCAAGGCGGATATCGCGGAAATCAAAGTGGCGGATCCGTCGCTGTTCCGCGTTACGGCGGTGACCGATCAGAACTACGGGGATGAGGCGGACCGCCTTCTGCAAATTGATGCGATGAAAGAGGCATGCAGCTCGGAATTTACGCTGTATGACAAAGACGGGCAGGTGTTTTGACCTGTCAGATCGTCAATGAAAACAAACCGGACAGCAATCCGGAAAATAAACTTGGGTTTTATCAGACAATTACTGTTACGGAAAAGGGATCCTGAACATGAACATGCATCATGCCGCATTCTGGCACTGGCTGCATCTTCCGCTGGAGGATGTGCGATATATTGCGCGGGGCATACCCGCTTTCTGAACGAAAATCACCCGCAATGCGGAAGAATAAAGGAGAATGAATATGACCTTATACGAGGAACTTCAGCGCAGAGGACTCATTGCGCAGACCACCGACGAGGCGGAGATCGCCGAACTCATCAACAACGGAAAAGCCACATTCTACATCGGTTTTGATCCGACTGCGGATTCGCTGCACGTCGGGCACTTCATGGCGCTCTGCCTGATGAAGCGCATGCAGATGGCAGGCAACAAGCCGATCGCGCTGGTCGGCGGCGGCACCGGCATGATCGGCGATCCGTCCGGCAAATCCGACATGCGCAAGATGCTCACACCCGAAACGATTCAGCATAACTGCGAATGCTTCAAAAAGCAGATGAGCCGCTTCATCGACTTCTCTGAGGGCAAGGCGCTCATGGTCAACAACGGCGACTGGCTGCTGAACCTCAACTATGTCGATGTGCTGCGCGAAGTCGGCGCATGCTTCTCGGTCAACAAGATGCTCTCGTTCGAGTGCTACAAGCAGCGCTGGGAGCGCGGTCTGACCTTCCTGGAATTCAACTACATGATTATGCAGAGCTATGACTTCTACAAGCTCTATCAGGATTACGGCTGCAACATGCAGTTCGGCGGCGACGACCAGTGGGCGAACATGCTCGGCGGTACGGAGCTGATCCGCAAGAAGCTCGGCAAGGACGCCTACGCGATGACCATTACGCTGCTGCTCAACTCCGAGGGCAAGAAAATGGGCAAGACCGAAAAGGGCGCTGTCTGGCTCGATGCCGAAAAGACCTCGCCGTATGACTTCTTCCAGTACTGGAGAAACGTCGGTGATGCCGATGTCATCAAATGCCTGAAAATGCTCACATTCCTGCCGATCGAGGAGATCGAGGAAATGGAGAAGCATCTCGATTCCGGCGCTGCATACAACAATGCAAAGGAGATCCTTGCCTATGAGCTGACCGCGCTTGTCCACGGCGAGGCGGAAGCTGCAAAGCAGAGAGATGCTGCACGCGCGATCTTCGCAGGCGGCGGCGTTTCCGAGAATATGCCGACCACTGCACTCACCGCCGATGACCTCACCGACGGCGCGATCGGCATTCTGCCGCTGCTCGTCAAGACCAAGCTCTGCCCGTCCATTTCCGAGGCGCGCAGACTCGTTCAGCAGGGCGGCGTGACCGTCAATGACGAGAAGGTCACCGATCCGAAGGCACAGTTCACGCTCGAAAATGATCTGATCGTCAAGAAGGGCAAGAAGGTTTTCCATAAGGTGACAAAGGGCTGATCGCTGCGATCGGCATTGCAAGTTTATCATAAAAAATCCGGCTGCCGGCATCTGCTGCCGGCGGTCGGGATTGATACAGGAGGAACGGATCATGCAGGACACAGTCGCAAAACAGCTTGCGCAGGTCTATGACAACTGCGCCCGCTGCGACGAAAAAGGCTATCATGTCGGTGTGCAGGGCAAATCCATGCAGGATTATCTGCGCTTTACCATGCTGAAATTCTATGTTTATCTGAGCAGCAGCAACGGCAATATTTCTATGGCGGAAATTGCCTATCTCAATGACGCGCTCGGCTATACCATGTCGGCGGATCAGATCGACCGGTTCAATGTCAGCAGCAAGATCACAAAATACAGCCTGAAGGACAGCATGATTACGATGATGATGCCGTTCCTCAAAATGGACCTCGAAACATCGCCGATCGGCCCGACGAGCCTTGCATTCATTGAGTTTGTCAATCAGGCAGGACTCGATTTCATGACCGTCGATAACGGCAGAGCCGATCCCTTTATCATGCGCGATCTCGGCGCACTCGTGCTGGCACTGCGCAATTTCCGCATCGAGTACATCACCAACTGGGAAAATATGGTGCGCGAGCAGAAGCGCCGCGAGGAAATGGCGAAGCGCCCGATCTATCCCGTGAACGGCGGCAATTCGCCGTGGGGCAATCCTGTCCCGCCGGTCAATCAGCCGCAGAACCCGAACTTCATCAACAACGGCACGCCCGGCGTTCCGAATATGCCGAATACCCCGACCAATCAGAACGGTCAGCCGATCAACCCGTTCCAGCAGCAGAATCAGCAAAATCAGCAGAATCAGCAGCAGGAAAAGCATGAGGAGAAGGAGCTCACGCTCGATGAGCAGCTCCAGAAGCTTGAGGATCTGACCGGTTTGCAGGCGGTGAAGCAGGATCTCAACAGCCTCATCAACCTGATCCGCGTCCGCAAAATGCGCGAGGACAGAGGTATGCCGCAGGGCGCGATGACGCTGCATATGGCGTTCCTCGGCAATCCGGGTACCGGTAAAACGACGGTCGCGCGTATCCTCGCGGGCATCTACAAGAGCCTCGGCGTGCTGAGCAAGGGACAGCTCGTCGAAGTCGATCGCTCCGGACTGGTTTCGGGTTATGTCGGTCAGACCGCGATCAAGACGAAAGAGGTCATCGACTCCGCAATGGGCGGCGTGCTGTTCATCGACGAAGCCTATGCGTTGACCGCGAACACCGGCAAGGGCGATTTCGGTCAGGAAGCCGTCAACACGCTGCTGAAGGCGATGGAAGACAACCGCGACGACCTGATCGTCATTGTTGCGGGCTACTCCGACCTGATGATGGAGTTCCTCGACAGCAACCCCGGTCTGCGTTCGCGCTTCAACAAGATCATCACATTTGAGGACTATATGCCGGACGAGCTGCTTGATATTTTCAAGAGCATCTGCACAAAATCCGGTATGAAGGTCACTGAGGAAGCCGAAAAGGCTGTGCTCGATTTCTTCATCGAGCGCTGCGGACTGAATCTCAAAACATTCGCAAATGCGCGTGATATCCGCAATTTCTATGAGCGTGCGATCACGAATCAGGCAAACCGTCTTGCTTCGATCGAATCGCCGACAAACGGTCAGCTCGAAACGCTGACGATCGACGATGTGACCGGCATTGAACTGAACTGAGTGCAAGATCAGACGAAAAGTCTGCGATAGAAAGGAACAAAACCATGATTTTGATTACAATGGAAAACGGCAAACAGATGAAGTTCCGGCTGCGTCCGGACTGCGCACCGATCTCCTGCGAGAACTTTGAAAAGCTCGTAAAACAGGGCTTTTACAACGGACTTTGCTTCCACAGAGTCATCTCCGGATTCATGATTCAGGGCGGCTGCCCTGATGGAACCGGCATGGGCGGTCCGGGCTGGCAGATCAAGGGCGAGTTCCTTGTGAACGGCGTCAACAACCCGCTGAAGCACACCCGCGGCGTGCTCTCTATGGCGCGCGCGCAGAACCCCGACAGCGCCGGCTCCCAGTTCTTCATTATGCACGCAGATGCGCCGTATCTCGACGGCAATTACGCGGCATTCGGCGAGATCGTTGAGGGACTCGATGTGGTCGATGAGATCGCAGGCGTCCAGACGAACTATGCGGACAAGCCGCTCCAGCCGCAGATCATGAAGACGGTCGAGATCATTCCCGACTGATTCCGTAAAGTAAAAAGAAGCCGTGTGGTCCTTTACAGATCACACGGCTTTTCTGTTGATCGGATGACGGTGCAGGTTTCGATCCCGTAGTATTCCATGCAGGCGATCGCTTCATCGGAGATGCGTTCGCCGCAGATCACGATCGGAACGGCAGGCGGACAGGAAATCGCAAATTCCGCGCAGATGCGTCCTTTGCATTGCGATGCCGGCAGCGTTTCCGTTTCGTGGAACAGGAGCACCTGCCGCGGCGTGAAGATTCGATTTGCAGCAGATGCAGCGGGAAGATGCGGCGGTTTTGCGGTGATCGGCGATTTTCGCGGGATGCTGCGGAATGCTTCTGCAATTGCGCGGAAATCGCGTTCGGTATTTTGCGGGGACAGCATCAGCACAACGGCATCAGGATCTGCAAATTCAACGTAGATGTGATGCTTTTGCAATTGCGCTGCGAGCGCGGTTCCGGTGTACCCGCAGGGCTTTGGCAGAACTGTCAGTTTCAGCGGTTCGCTGCCGGTCAGTGTCCAGCCGTCCGCAGAGAGGATATCCTTTAAGTGCTTTACGCGCGCGATTGCGCCACTTAAATCATCGCGGAATGTATCGTTTAAGATGCAGTTGCAGAGATCCAGCGATTCCAGAATCAGATAGCTCGGACTGGTCGATGCAAATAATGACAATGCGATTTTTGCGTATCTGCTGCAAATTTCCGGCGCATGCGGTGCGATGTGCAGGTAGGCGCCGCCGGTCAGAACGGGCAGCGTTTTGTGCGCGGAATCGCAGCAGAGATCGGCGCCGAGGTCGATCGGATGCAGCGGCTCCGGCAGAAATTTCAGATAGGCACCGTGCGCATTGTCCACCAGCAGGAGCATGTCATTTGCATGGCAAAATGCAGCAGCTGCGCGGATATCCGCGATGCCGCCGAGATAATCCGGACTGGTGAGATAGAGCGCAGCCGGCTTTTCCGGTGCGGACAGACAGGATTCCCATGCAGGTGCTTCGCCGCAGCCGAGATAGGAATTGGTATGATCTTGCGGCAGCCATAGAATGTCAAAATCCAGCAGGGCAGCCGCCGTCAGAAAGGTCTTGTGTGCGTTGCGTGCGGCTGCGATGACCGGCTTTTTTCCTCGCTGCTGCGCGGATTTCATTGCAAGAAACAGCATGGCGCGGATGCAGAGCGAGGAACCTTCCGTCGAATAAAGTGTCTGGCAGCCGAAGATTTTGCTCGCATTTGCTTCACTTTCCGCGATGATGCCTTCCGGCGCGAACAGCTCGTCCGCGCCTGCAATTTCTGTCAGGTCGAGCGGTTCGCAGCCGAGCAGCGGCTTTCCCTTGTGTCCGGGCATGTGCGCACGGACTGCATCGGAATCCGCGTAATTGCGTGCAAAATCGTATATCGGCGCTGTCATTCCGAGAACTGGCGGTCGATCTCCGCCATGATCGCGCACTCCATGCGCTTGCGGAACAGTTTGCAGCCGTATTCGTACACGCCGCGCACCGAACCGGTCGCGTGATAGGCGTTCGCGGCACATCCGCCGGAGCAGTACAGGCGCGCCCAGCAGGTGCGGCACTCCTCGCGCGCGTAGACATTACATGCCATGAAATCGTCCTGAATACGTTTGTTTTCGACGCCCTTCCAGATGTCGCCGAGCTTGAATTTCTCCTCGCCGACGAACTGATGACATGGGTACAGGTCGCCCCACGGCGTTACTGCCATGTATTCGGTGCCGGAGCCGCAGCCGGAGATGCGCTTGTAGATGCAGGGGCCGCCGGTCAGGTCGATCATGTAGTGATAGAACGTGAACGGCTTGCCCTCTTTGCGTCGCGAAATCATCAATTCTGCGAGCTTTTCGTATTGATCCAGCACGATCGGCAGGTCGTCCTCTGTCAGCGCCGAGGGATCGCCCTCTGCTGCGACGACCGGCTCCATGCTGAGTTCATTGAACCCGAGATCCAGCATGACCTTGAGATCTTCGAGAAAATCGGGATTTGCATGCGTGAATGTGCCGCGCATGTAGTAATTTTTTCCGCCGCGCGCCTTGACAAGCTTCTGGAATTTTGGTACGATCTTGTCCCAGCTGCCGTTGCCGGCATAGTCCACACGGAAACGGTCGTGGATCTCTTTTCTGCCGTCCAGCGAGAGCACCACATTGCTGCACTCGCGGTTTGCAAAGTCGATCACATCGTCGTCGATCAGCAGACCGTTTGTCGTCAGCGTAAAGCGGAAATTTTTGCCGGCTGCCTGCTCGATGCTGCGCGCATAGGCGACCAGATCCTTGACGACCTGAAAATTCATCAGCGGCTCACCGCCGAAGAAATCGACTTCGAGATTCCGGCGCGTACCGGAATTTTCGACCAGAAAATCAAGCGCGCGCTTGCCGACCTCAAAGCTCATCACCGCGCGGTCGCCGTGATATTTGCCCTGACTCGCAAAGCAGTAGGAGCAGTTCAGGTTGCAGGTGTGCGCGATGTGCAGGCAGAGCGCCTTGACCACGCCGGCGGTCTTCTCCTTCAGCGCGCCTGCCATCGGCTCGAAGGTGTCCGGCGAAAACAGTTTGCCCGCATCTTTCAGCGCGGTGATATCGTCATAGCATTCTGCGATATCCTGCGATGTGATTTCGTCGCTGCTGCTGTATTTTTCTGCGATCATGCGGAGAACGTCCTCGCGGCTGTTCTCCTCATAGAGCGCGATCATGTCATAGGCGAGTTCATCGACGACATGCACGGCGCCGGAACAGACGTCCAGCACAATGTTGTAGCCGCCGAGCTGATACTGATGAATCATCTTTTCTCCTTTCAGAGCGTGTCGAGGAAGCGGCGGATCTCCGTGTTCATGCGGTCTGCTTCCTCAACATGACAGTAGTGACCGCAGGGCAGATCAATGTATTCGGCTTCGTGATTCGTATAGTCGCGCGGAACCTTGTGCCACGCCGCATTATTTTCCGGCATGTAGCCGTCCGAGATGAAGAACAGCATCGGCACATCCGGTACGCCGCCGTCCGTGACGGTCTGCATGTTCTGCTGGCACATGTATGCTTCGTTCATGACGGTCGGGTTGTTTTTGCGCGCATAGCTGATCGCGGCGACGGTTTTCTTCTCGTCATCGGTCAGTGCATCGCTCTTTGTGCACGGCTCGATGCTGCGGATATCCAGCAGGCGGGTGATCCCGCAGCGCGAAATTGCTGCCATGATCTTATCCGCAGACAGCGACATGTTCTGCAGCGCAAAGGAACCCGGCACCACGATATCCGATGCCGCGATCGCTTCGACCTCATCGGGGTACTGCTGCGCCCAGTAGAGCGCTTCCATGCCGGATGCCGAATGCGGCACCAGAACATACGGCGCTTCGATGCCGGCGCCGGTCAGTGCGGCGCGCTTCTGCGAGAGCATGGTCGCGAGATCGCGAGGAGAATCACTGTCGTCGCTGAAACCGTAGCCGAATTTTTCGACAACTGCGATGCGGTTATCGGTGCTGAGCTTGGTATACAGCGGCTTGAAATCGTAGATCGGGGATGCCGTGCCGAAGCCGGACAGGAACACAAAAGTATGCGCGCCCTCACCCTCGCTGTAAACATACATCGTTTTGCCGTCCACCGTGACCGGCGTGCCGATTTTCTGTTCGAGAAGCGGCTGCTCGGCTTTGCATTTGCTGCGGTGCCATACGAACAGTCCGGCGATCGCGAGTATGTCGATCAGCAGGAAAATGAGCAGGGCAATCCCGATGCGTTTGCAGATTTTTTTCATAAATACTCCTGAATTTTCAGTCTACAATGAGAATGCCGCCACAAGCGGGCGGCATTTCTGCTTGACGGTCTGGAAGCATTACTTCTGCTTCTTGCTCTCGCACTGCTGATTTGCAATGCCGCAGCTGGTCTTGCATGCGGACTGGCAGGAAGTCTGGCACTCGCCGCAGCCGCCCTTCTTTGCGCTCTCGCAGAGATTGCGGGTTTCGATGGTCTGAATGTGACGCATGGATCTTACCTCCTTCAAACGGATTGTCTGCGGGTTTCCGCAGCATGAGCATACCCGAAAAGACACGGGTACAGAATCTCGGTACTATTATATCATATTTGTTTGCGGAAGTCAAGCATTTGTTCCCTCTCCCGATGGAAAAGTGAAAGGGGAACGGCGGACAGTGGAGAGTGGGGAGTGAAAAGCGAATCAGGAAGCGCGATCAGTACAAAGTATGCAATCCGACAAAATGATGCGATAAAAAATCATTGCCGAATCGCGCAGGATGTGGTATAATCATATCAGATAAGAAAATCGCAGTATCGGCGGAAATCCGACCGTTGCTGCACATTTGCGCATCTGCCATTTAGGGGGAACCGGACAAAGCAGCTCATCCTGCTTCGTCCGGTTTGTACTTTATATAGAACGGAGCGGTTTGACATGAGCGGAAAACAGCGGATTCGGGTGATGTGTCTCGGCGATTCGATCACGGACGGCTTCACGTATGCGGGCGGCTACCGCAATGCGCTCGGTGCAATGCTCGCGGCGGACGGGCGGCAGGATTCCTTTGTATTTGTCGGCCCGAACAGCAGCGGATCCGGCTGCGCGCAGCGGCATGCGGGCTTTGTCGGGTGCAGCATCTGCAATATCCCTGCGGCGGATTCGGTGACGGGCGCGCGCGGCGGCATCGCGGACATCGCCGGAAGACTGCTGCGGGATGATCCTGCCGATGTGGTCTGCCTGATGATCGGTACAAACGATATTCTGAGCAAATACGCGCTTTCGCAGTTCGGAGAGCGGCTGGAAGTTCTGGTCAGGACTGTGCTCGGTGCGCTGCCGGACGACGGGATGCTGTTTCTGGCGACGCTGCCTGCAATGGACGCGCGCGTGCCGGTCTACATCAGCAGCGCCGATTTCACACCGGAAACAATGGACGCTGCCGTGGACGGCTGCAACCGGCAGATCCGTTCGCTGGCTGCAAATTTGCAGGCGCAGGGCGAACGGATCACGCTTGCGGAAATGCAGGATGTGCTCACAAAACAGGAGCTTTCCGACGGAGTGCATCCGGATGCGGCAGGCTTTGCGAAAATCGGCGCACGGTGGTACCGGCTGCTGACGGAATTTGCCGATGCGCGAAAAGAATGAAAGAAAAGGAGCGGAATATGAAGCGGTGGAGCGCACTGCAAAGAGAGATCTGCCGGATCATAGAGGGAGTGGTCGAAACAGGGAGTCATAAAAAAAGAGGAATCCGCTTCGCGGATGCTATTATAGAATGGGGACTTCTATCGCAAGTCCCCAAACCCGCCAAGCTCTTGAACGCTGGGGAGTTTCGCGATCTGCGGATCGCGACCAGAGGCTCTGCCTCTGGACTCCGCGAGCTTTTTGAAAAAAGCTCGATCAAAAACTTTAATCCTGTGCGCGCCGGATGCGTAATAATAAATCCCTGAACAGCCACTCCCATCATAGACGATACGATTGATTTTCAGATCCACCTGACGCGATACAGAATGTGCAGTCAGTATGGCTCGACGGATCTGCCGCGGTACCGGATCACGCTCGGAGATGAGATCATTTTTGATGATCCGAAGCAGTTTGTTCATCAGGATGAGACCGGCAGCTTCGTGAAAAATCTGAAAGGGGAGCGGGCACACTATCCCTATGAGAACGATATTTCCGATATCTCCGCGCTGCTGCGGGAATATCTCGATACGCCGAAAGAGGAACTGTTCGCAAAGCAGTTTGCAAACGACTGCTGGGGGATTGCCAATATCCTGAAAGCGGCGGACAGACGCTTCGGCAGACGACAGCTCGAACTGCTGAAACGGAAAACCCGTAATCTGGCGGCACAGAAGGTGATCGCGTGCAGACTGCGCGGCGGGATCCGGAAATGAGAAAAGCCGGCGCCCGCGGCAAAATTACCCTGCAAACCCTCTGCTATATTTGACAAAAATCTGCGCGAATCAGAGAAAAATGCTCCGAATCCGGCGAAATCTGCCCGAATACTTGACAGAGCGCCGCTGTTGGTGCTATAATCAGTTGTTGCGAATGACCGGAAAAGGGGGGATTTCAGGATGAAGGAACCGATCGTACCGAATTATCTGCCGGCTGCTGCATTCACATTTACGCCGAAGGACGGCGGGGAGCCGGTGACGGTCTACCGCCCCTACGAGGCGATGCCGTTTGACGAACTGGAAAAGCATGCCGCGGAAAACGAGCGCGGTGCGCTGCTGCAAATCGGTGAGCGATACTGCTTCGGAAAGCTCGGCACGGAACAGGATGACGAAAAAGGCTATCAGTATCTGCTGAAAGCGGCGGAGCTCGGCGTTCAGGATGCGGAAGCGCTTATCGCGGCATACTATATCAACGGCATTCTCATGGAGCCGGATCCGGAAAAATGCCGGGAATGGCTGCTTTCGGCGGCAAATCACGGCTCGTGGAATGCAATGGAAAAGCTGGCGACATTCTACCGCACCGGCGTGGCGGGCTTTACGGCGGATCATGAGCAGGCATATGAATGGGCACTGCAAATGGAACGCATGGTGCGCATGTACTGGTCGTATTACACGCAGAAGGGCTTTGTGGACTTCAATGAGAAGCTGCGCGAGCTGCTTGCGGCACATACGCGCGCGGCATTCTTCCTTGCGGACTGCTTTGCGGACGGCATCGGCACAAAGCGTGATCTGGACGCGGCAATTACCTGCATCAACCGCGGAGAGGCGTTTGTATGCAGCGTGACCGGTCTGGCAAAGGTGGACATGTTCCAGAACCGCCGGTCGCAGCTTGTGCAGCGGAAGCAGAATGATGAACGCCGCCGGCGCAATGCCGAGCGCGCTGCCAAGGCGAAGAAGAAAAAGAAGTGAGGGTATAAAGTGGTAAGAAATGATTTGAGAAATATCGCGATCATCGCGCACGTTGACCACGGTAAGACCACGCTGGTCGATGAAATGCTCAAGCAGAGCGGCGCGTTCCGCGAAAATCAGGCTGTTGCTGAGCGCGTCATGGACTCGAATGACCTTGAGCGCGAGCGCGGCATCACGATCCTGGCAAAGAATACCTCGGTCATGTACAACGGCGTCAAGATCAACATTATTGACACCCCCGGACATGCCGATTTTTCGGGCGAGGTCGAGCGCGTGCTGAATATGGTGGACGGCGTGCTGCTGCTGGTCGATGCGGCGGAAGGTCCGATGCCGCAGACCAGATTCGTGCTCTCCAAGGCACTCGAAATGGGACAGAAGATCATCATTGTTGTCAACAAGATCGACCGTCCGGATGCAAGACTGGATCAGATCGGCGACGAGGTGCTGGAGCTGCTGCTTGATCTCGATGCAAATGATGAGCAGCTCGAAAGTCCGGTGCTGTTCTGCTCAGGCAGAAGCGGCACGGCTTCGCTGTCGCAGTATGAGCCGGGCACCGATCTCAAGCCGCTGTTCGATACGATCCTCGATTATATCGAGCCGCCGCAGGGTGAGCCGGATGAGCCGCTGCAGATGCTCATTTCCTCGATCGACTACAATGAATATGTCGGCAGAATCGGCATCGGCAGAATCATCCGCGGTACCGCAAAGGTCGGCATGCAGGTGCAGGTCGGCAACTTCCACAGCGATGAAAAGCCGGTCAATGCAAAGCTGGTGACGCTGCTTCAGATCGAACAGCTGCAGCGTGTCTCCGCACAGAGCGCGACCGTCGGCGATATCGTCTGGCTGTCGGGTATCGAGGGCATCAACATCGGTGATACGATCTGCGCTTCGGGCAGCTATGAGCCGATCAGCTTCACGAAAATCAGCGAGCCGACTGTCGAAATGACATTCTCCGTCAATGACAGCCCGCTTGCCGGCAGAGAGGGCAAGTTTGTCACATCCCGTCAGCTGCGCGAGCGTCTGTATAAGGAGCTGCTGCGCGATGTGTCGCTCCGCGTGAGCGATACCGACAGCACGGATTCGTTCCTTGTCGCGGGCAGAGGTGAAATGCATCTGTCGATCCTCATTGAAAATATGCGCAGAGAAGGCTATGAGCTGGCAGTTTCGCCGCCGCGTGTTCTGTTCAAGGAGATCGACGGCAAGCGCTATGAGCCGATCGAGCGCCTGGCGATCGACGTGCCGGAAGGCTGCGTCGGCGCTGTCATGGAAAAGCTCGGCTCCCGCAAGGGCGAGATGCAGGAGATGCATCCGCAGGGCAGCAGAATGCGTCTGGAATTTCTGATCCCGTCGCGCGGTCTGTTCGGCTACAAGAGCGAGTTCCTGACCGATACCAAGGGCGAGGGCATCATGTCCTCTGTCTTCGAGAAATATGACCTTTATAAAGGCGACATCGACCGCCGTGCCGTGGGATCGCTGATCTCCTATGAGACCGGCGAGGCGGTGACCTACGGTCTCTACAACGCGCAGGAGCGCGGCAGCCTGTTCATTCCGGCAGGCACGCAGGTCTATGAGGGCATGGTTGTCGGATGTTCCCCGAAAGCGGAGGATATTGTGGTCAATGTCTGCAAGAAGAAGCATCTGACCAATACGCGCGCAAGCGGCAGCGATGACGCACTGCGCCTGATCCCGCCGAAGGACATGAGCCTTGAGGACTGTCTGGAATATCTTGCGGAAGATGAACTGCTTGAGGTCACGCCGGAGAACCTGCGGATCCGCAAGCGCATTCTGGACAACAGCCTGCGCATGAAGCAGAAATTCCGCAAGAGCTGAACATTTCACGGGAAAATCGCGCATATACTCCGATGCGGGCGCACCGCGAATCTGCTTCGGAAAGGAATGTGCAGGGATGCTGAAACCCGATTTTCGGCAATATTCACAAATGACAGCATTTTCATCAGGCGACAGAACGGCTTTTGTATGGAAACCGATCCGGTCGGACTTTGCAGAACAAAATGCAGACCAGTGCAATGCAAAAACATTGAATCTGCTATTGTTTCGCGCAAAATCGACCGCAATATCGGACGATAAAACGGATCTGCACGGCGTTTTTTAATTGTACATGTTATATAAAAATCTGCCGTTTTGTGACATTGAAATTGGCGTGCAAAAAGCCGGATACCGCTTGACTAAAAATGTTTTTTGTGATAAAATACAGTTGTATCACTGATATTGTAGCAGCACTCTGTGTCAGGCGGAGATGCTTGGCTGCAAGTGGTGATTCAGGCAGAGTTCTGAATGCCAATTGGCTTGACGGGTATTGCTTGTCAGGGCAGTGCACGAAGAGCCGAACAGTTTCGGAGACTGAATTTTCAATCTACAGCCTCCAACACAAAACAGAAAGGATTGAAACACATGAGCAAATCTATTCTCTCCAAGGTTGCTGCATTCGCATGCAGCGTGGCTTCTATCGCAGCTCTGAGCCTGAGCGCAAGTGCTGAGAAGCTGGAAGTCAACAAGGACAACTTCAATCTGGTTGACGATAAGGTCAATATCGTCGCTGCAAAGGTCGAGCTGACTCTGAAAGAGCTCGCAGCTGCAAATTATCAGGTCGATGTTGACGTTGACATCAACAACAACGCAAGCTTCGGCTTCGGTCCGTCCGGTATCGCTCTGGTCTATCCGGCAGATGCAGGTCTGAAGGTTGTCGAGCAGGACGGCGAAAAGGCTATTACCGGTCCGGTCGGCGACAAGATCAATGCTTACATCACCGACAACTCCACCGATAAGGGCGACGGCAAGACTCCGAACATCGCATGCGGCTCCACCGCTATGAAGAATGTTACGATCGACGGTACTCATTTCACCACGAAGTTCGAGCTGCCGAAGACCGTTAAGGAAGGCGACGTCATCCCGATGAAGCTGTACATCGACGAGTTCCTGAACAAGGACAACAAGGAAGTTCCGTACAATGCTCTCGAGGGTTACATCAAGATCGTGGCTGAGCCGGGCACAACGACTACTGCTCCTGTGACCACCACCACCACGCAGGCAACTACTTCCACCACGAAGGCTACCACTACCACGGTTATCACCACGAAGGCTCCGGTTACCACTGCGTCTAATCCGGCAACGACTACTGTGATCACCACCACCACCGCTTCTGATAACAACGGTTCTGCTTCCACCACCACTTCTACCACGAAGGCTTCTTCCACCACTTCCACCACTGCTAAGGGCGGCACCACCAAGGCTACCACCAAGGGCGGCAATGGCGTGAAGACCGGCGATGCTGGCACCGGCGTTGCAGTTGCAGCTCTCCTGCTCGCAGCTGGTACTGCTGTTGCAGCTGCAAAGAAGAAGGAAGACTAATTCCGGATTCTGAAAGCGCATAGCTGAATCAAACAATCAACAGGACGGTCAACTGACCGTCCTGTTTTTTGCTGCATAAAATTGTCAGGCGCGCGATTTGTTGACAAAGCGGCGCAATTGTGGTATACTAGACTGGTATCAGCAAACAGCTGGAGAAAGGAAGATTAGAATGAGCGAATGTACGCATGATTGTTCAAGCTGCGGCGAGGCATGTGCAAGCCGTGAACCGCAGGATCTGCATGAAAAACCGCATGAGCTGAGCAAGATCGGCAAGGTGATCGCTGTTGTCAGCGGAAAGGGCGGCGTCGGCAAGTCCCTTGTCACTGCTCTGACGGCGGTGTCGGTCAAGCGAACCGGTCATACGGTCGGTATCCTTGATGCGGATATCACAGGACCGTCTGTGCCGAAAATGTTCGGCGTGACGGCACGCGCGGAAGCTGATGACCACGGCATTTATCCGGTGCGGTCGAAGCTCGGCACCGACCTCATGAGCGTGAACCTGCTGCTCGAAAACCCGTCGGATCCGGTTATCTGGCGCGGTCCGGTGATCGCCGGCGCGGTCAAGCAGTTCTGGACGGATGTGGTCTGGGGCGATGATGATTATCTGTTCGTCGATATGCCGCCCGGAACAGGCGATGTGCCGCTGACGGTGTTCCAGAGCATTCCGGTTGACGGCATCCTGATCGTGACAACGCCGCAGGAGCTTGTCTCGATGATCGTTGAAAAAGCAGTCAAAATGGCAGAGACCATGCATGTGCCGATCCTCGGACTGGTCGAGAACATGAGCTACGCAGTATGTCCGGACTGCGGCAAGCATATTCCGGTGTTCGGCGAGAGCCGCATCGACGAGATCGCGCTGGCGCATCATCTGCCGGTGCTCGGAAAGATCCCGATGAACCCGAAGCTTGCGGCAGCATGTGACGCGGGCATGGTCGAGCTGTTCGAGGGCGACTGGCTCGAACCGGCGGTCGATGCGATCCTCGCGCTGGGAGGAGATCAGCAGTGAACTGGACAGAGGTGACCATCGAAACCGCAAAGGACGGGCTGGATCTGCTCTGTGCGATGCTGACAGATCTCGGCTTCAAGGGCTTTACGATTTTTGATCCGGATGATTTCGATGAACTTATGGCTGGTAAGGTCGGTCATTGGGATTATCTGGAGGAGGGCTTGGCGGAATCGCTGACTGCGGGTTCCCCACGCGTGACGGTGTATGTGCCGGAGAATGCGCAGGGTGCGGAGCAGATGACGGCGATCCGCAGCCTGATCGCGCAGCTGCGCAACGGCACAGACAGCGGACTGTACGGCTCGCTTGAGCTTTCCTGCAAGGGTATCCGCGAGGAGGACTGGGCGAACAACTGGAAGCGGTATTTCAAGCCGCTTCCTGTCGGTGAGCGCCTTTGGATCACGCCGACATGGGTGGACGAGCCGATTCCTGCGGGACGGACGGCACTGCGGATTGATCCGGGTTCCAGCTTCGGAACCGGTCAGCATGATACGACGAAGCTGTGTCTGGCGCTGCTGGAAGGCTGCGTGACGGAGGGAGCGCGCGTGCTGGATATCGGCTGCGGCAGCGGTATTTTGTCGATCGGGGCGATGCTGCTTGGAGCAGGCGAGGCGCAGGCAATTGACATAGAACAGAACGCGGCGGAAGCTGCGGCGGAGAATGCGGCGCGAAATGGGATTTTGCTGTCGCAATATCACACGTACTGCGGCAATATTCTCGAAGATCAGGCACTTGCGGATCAGTTCGGGACGGGCTATGATGTGGTGTGTGCGAATATCGTTGCGGATATTCTGATCGCGATGCGGGAATTGTTTGTGCATTATCTCGCGGACGGTGCGGCACTGCTCTTGTCCGGCATTATTGACGAGCGTCTGGATGAGGTGCTTGCGGCAATGACAGAGGTCGGACTTCAGACGGTTAAGGTCGAGCAAAGTGCCGGCTGGGCAGCCGTTTTGATGCGAAAATAAGAGGATCGTCCGGTTGTTTCGGCAGCCGGACGATTATTTGTTTACGTCAGATAGACATATTTAATATGCGTTCGCGGCGATCTATGATGTGTTTTGTTGAAAACGGAAAAACGGTCGAAAAGGGTTGACTTTTCGATTGAAATGTGCTATTATATATAAGTCGTCACGAGACAGTGCGAACCACTTCAAAAAAGTTTTTCAAAAAACTTTGAGAAAAGGCTTGACAAGATCAAGAAAATGTGGTATAATAAATAAGCTGTCGGAAAGACGGACACAGCACCTTGAAAATTGAACAATGCAACCAAAGAGGAACCCTTGAAGATTCCGTATTTACTGAAGAAATGAGGTAAATACAACGTCGAGGCGCGACGGAAAAGAGCGCAACAAACAAGTAATTGCGAGTGATCGTAATGACTGGGATTTAACGGTTCGGGAGACCGAACTGTTATATACAAACTTTTTTAAGAGTTTGATCCTGGCTCAGGACGAACGCTGGCGGCACGCTTAACACATGCAAGTCGAACGGAGTTATTTAGAGCTTGCTCTGAATAACTTAGTGGCGGACGGGTGAGTAACACGTGAGCAACCTGCCTTTGA
>LVAJ01000024.1 GCA_001603005.1 Clostridiales bacterium Firm_04 | reverse complement strand
ACGACAACCGAACCGGTCACGACAACAACAACGACCACGACAACCGAGCCGGTCACAACAACAACGACGACCACCACGACCGAGCCGGTCACAACAACAACGACCACCACGACCGAACCGGTCACGACTACAACGACCACAACGACCGAGCCGGTCACAACAACAACAACGACCACCACGACCGAACCGGTCACGACAACAACAACGACCACAACGACCGAGCCGGTCACGACAACAACAACGACCACCACGACCGAACCGGTCACGACGACAACAACGACCACCACGACCGAGCCGGTCATGACTACAACAACGACAACAACAACGACCGAGCCGGTCACGACTACAACAACGACCACCACGACCGAACCGGTCACGACTACAACGACCACCATAACGACCGAGCCGGTCACGACGACCACGACCACAACGACCGAGCCGGTCACGACAACCACAACGACCGAGCCGGTCACCACGACAACAGATACCACCACGACCGAATCCGAAACAACGACCTCGGAGACAACGACTGCTTCTGAAACCGCGCCGACTGTGACCGAGCCGACCGGCACGGAGCCAACGGGTACGGAATCGACAGGCACCGAACCGGCTGTCACCGAGCCGACCACGACCGAACCGCTCGCGGGCGATGTCAACGGGGACGGCACGGTGGACAATGCGGATGCGATGCGCCTGCGCCGGTATGTCAACGGCTGGAAGGACATCGACCTTGCGCCGGATACCGCGGATATCGACGGCGACGGCGAGGTGACGATCTGCGATGCGATGATCCTTGCGCGCTATGTCAGCGGCTGGGAAGGCTATGACAGATACTTCAAAAAGCGGGAATAACCCCGCAGAAAAACCGGCGGATCCTCATGCGGGATCTGCCGGTTTTTGCAGATTCAGGGCATCCGCATTTGGCATCTTCCTGCATTGGCTCGGTTCAGACATCACTCAGCCCAGATCTCTGTTGGTTCTGCTTCATAAACGAGTATCATGGCATCGTACATATCTTCAGGCGCAAAATCAAGCTGATAGAACGGCTTAAAAAGCTTAATAATGATGTTGTACTGCTCACCGAGTGAGCCGGTTTTCATCGGATTGTGGATCTTTTCATATACAGGATCATTTTCCGGTACGGAGCTGAAATCAAGATAGCACATATTATCATCAGTGTACTTTACCTGATAGGCAAGCGGATCGTCAGAACAGAATTTGTGCATTTCACGGCCGTTTTTGCCCGGAAGATTATCTTTTGTGATGTAGAAATCAGTACCGATCGCGAAGTATGCTTCGCCGAGATCATCATGAAGGAATTTTCCGAGATAAGTAGCCCCGGAAGACCGGTTCTTTGTCATGTGACCGTTGTGACAGGAGAGCATGAGACGGCTGTCATGATCGTTTTCTTCAATACCGAGCGCCCACAACACATTTTCCTTCATCTGCGTGTCACGGTACAGAGACGAGAAGCGTTGTTTCTCGCGGTATTCCATATAGCATCTGAGCATATCAAACGCACGGCGGGCTGTCGCAAACTTTTCTCTTCCTGCCGCCGCTTCATATCTGCTCTGATCTGCATCCAGTTCCTTAGCTGATTCATCAATAAAAGATATGATCTTATCATAATCTGATTTGCGGTAGGTATCTTCTTCTGTTCCGAAGAGTTCATCAAGGGACGATGATACTTCCGCTGCTTTTTCAGGAGCAGTCAGTGCGTAGAAATCTTTTATTACTTTGACAGCGCACATATCATTCTGTATATCTGCACCGTAGATGCGTACCTTGTCATTCTCAGCGGCCGTTTCGTTATATTCACGCATCCATTTGATAAGCGCGCACATCTCGTCTGTCCGGTAAATACGGTACCCGAGCTTTCGTGTGATATCTTCAGCAGTACCTTCGCCGCCGTTTATATACTCGTTTGCAAGCGCACATCCGCCGAAATCACCCTCGAGTATCAATCCCCGCACATTTGTAGTCTCGACCAGAGTTCTGAATACAGAAAGTTTGAGTTCCTGAAATTCTTTATTACCATGTGTAGCTTCGCCAAGTGCGATGATTCGTGCGTTATCCGGAACAGTGAGGGATTCTACAGCTGTGACGGTGTCTCCGAAACGATCTATCTTAGAGGGCTTCCAATGGATCTGAGTTGCTCCGAGACCGCCCGCCAGTGCAAGAATCACGGCAGATGTTATAATAATACCTGCTTTTTTCATTTTCATATAGTCCTTTCGTTCGTGTAATCGTTTCTGTCTGTAATTCAGACTGTAATCGAATTATAACACAAATTGCGGCAGATGTCTTGTGTTTAACATTACTTTATATTACAGTTTTGTAACGTAGAAATATAAAGCAGCTTGGAGGACTGATCGACGCCCTCAGAAATCTGCGGGTGTTATTGCTCCTTTTTATTCTTCTGTGGAGGGCTGGCGGGAGTTGGCGCTTACTGTCAAATGCAGCTTACCCCCGAAAAATTGCAGCTTACCCCCATTTTTTTGCAACTTACCCCCTGTTTTTTGCATCTTACCGGAAACCGGTTGACTTTCAGCGCAATATCATTATATAATAAGTGTAATCAGTTGATTGCGGTGCGCACACAATGATCTGACATCAAATCTTGCAATACATACAGTATCATAGAGGGAGGATTATCACATGAAACACAAAAAACTGCTCTCGCTGCTGATGACAGCAGTGACCGGCATATCCGCCGCCGCAATTCCGACGATTTTGCAGGAGTCGCCCTGCCTGACGGCTTTTGCAGAAACCGGTCAATGGCATGAGGATTTTTTAAACGCTGATATTATCTATGGTTATTATGAAGGCTCCAATGAAGTGATTATTACAAAGGTCTACGGAGAGTTCAAAACGCCTGGGCATGACGTGACAATTCCGGCGTATATCAAAGGCATGCCTGTTACAACGATCGCAAGTCTCGCATTCAATTGTTCAAAAATTCATTCCGTCAAGCTGCCGGAAACTGTCAAGGTGATTGAACCCCGTGCGTTTGAAGCATGCACGCTTACAAGCATTTCATTGCCGCAATCGCTTGAAACGATCGGAGCGTATGCGTTCTCGCGGTCATGGCTGGAAAGCGTGACGGTTCCTGCGGGCGTCAAGGTCATTGAGGAATCCACTTTTTCCGGCTGCGACAGGATGACATCCGTGACGCTGGAAGGCGCCGAGCTGATCGAGGTAAACGCATTCAATTACTGCTGGAATATTACAGATCTTACGATTCCGGACAACTGCAAAACAAAAGGCAAAGATATGGCGTTTTCAGAGTGCAGGAGTCTGGAAACGATCAACGGATATCCGGCGCTCATACATGCGACGGATGAAAACGGGATCCAATATCCGCTGCTGGATCCGCATTGCTACAATTTTGTGAATCAGCATTGTTTGCGCTGCTTCAATGTGAAATTCATCGAAGATTACTGCACGGAGCTGTGCAATTATGTTGTAGAAACGGAAACGGATCCGTGGATGAGCGATGCGCTGAAAGCACGGCAGCTGCATGACTGGCTGATCCGGCATTGCAGATATGATTATGATTATGTGAGCAGTCGCTATGACTTAAAGCACTTTATTTATTCCTCATTCTTTTTGAGCTTTGCTACAAGCTCGCCGAGCGATCAGCTGGATGACAAAGAGGGCTTGACAGTCTGCGAGGGATATTCCAAAGCCTATACGATGCTGCTGACTGCATGCGGGATCGAATCCTACGTTGTCAATCCGGACATGGGCTCAAACGGGCATGCTTTTAATGCGGTCAAGATCAGAGACGGCGGCACAGACAATCTCGGCCACAGCATCGACCAATATTATGAGGTCGATGTGACATGGGATGACAGCGGCAAAGATCCGGTCTCAGGAGATGATCTGGTCTCATATGAGCATTTCCTGAAAAGCGATGCGGAGATGAATGCGCTTCACTGCGGAGATTATCCCATGAAACAAATCGAGGATCTCTTTGACGAACATGCGCTTCTGAATGTGTATAAGCCGCAGGATGATGCATTCTTTGACCAGATGAAAGCATCGTGCAGCGTATCGCTCAGGGACAGCAACGGCGACGGCATTCAGGATTATGACCTGAATCTGGACGGCAAATGGACGAGTGAAGACTGGAGTGCTTTTACGAGCTATCTGCGGTTTTCGTTCGGCATGAACAGCACATTTGAAGATATCAACGACCGTCTTGGCGATGTGCTCGACAATCTTCACGCGCTCCATATGAGCTACGGCGAGTATACCTATCTGTCGGCGCCGCAGAATACGTCGGCAGCGGCAGGCGAAACGGCAGATTTTCAGATTCGGCTGTTCGGCGATGAGCTGACCTATCAGTGGTATGTGTATGACCAGAGCACCGGTCAGTGGAGCAATGCGCCCTATGACGGTGCGACGGGTGCGGCGCTGCATGTTCCGGCGAATGCGCAGACAAACGGAAAGCAGTTTATGTGCAATGTCTGGAATCAGGACGGCTATTATCTCTATTCCAATCCTGTCACGCTGACGGTCATCTGACCGCAGCATCCAAAAACAAAAAAAGGCGCCCGTACCGGAAGTCCGATACGGGCGTTTTTGTGCCTGCTTTTGCAGATTCAGAACACGATAATTCTTGCGATCCTGTTCAGCAGCATGGTCATGTCATCCGCATCCGCCTGCATGTTCAGATTGACGTCGGCATTGTCCAGACCGTCCGCTGTGATCTTCGCGCTGCGGTCTTCGACCAGAAAACGCGCCAGCAGCACCGCATCTGAAACATCCGTGCTGCCGTCACAGTTGACGTCGCCGCGGTTCTTCTTGACCGTCCGGAGACTGCCGGTGACCGGATCTGCGTAGTACATTTCCAGATACTCATTATACGTGCCGGACAGTATGACCATTGCCTGACCGCTGCTTGTCATGAATGCGGCGGATTCATATGCCTGAATGCCGGTTTTCTCGCGGAACGCTTTCTCGCCCAGCTTTGCAAGCTCCGACATGGTGTATGCAGCATTTTTCGGGATGACCGGCGGATCGAGCAGATTGCCGCGGTTGCCGTCGCCGTCCGTCACATCCAGCGTATCCGGATCAATCATCAGCGAAAAGGTATGCGTAAAATCGCCTGTATACGCGTAATTATAGCAAAGCATGCCGGTGTTTTCATACAGGTCGATCCGGTCCCGCGGCAGCACCTCCGCCCCGACTGACGCGCTGATATAAGCCACAGCCAGTCCGGTGATCTCCGCTGTCGGACGCAGCTTTGCGAGCTGTTCCGGATCGGTGATGACCGGGATCAGATTGTCGAATGAATCGCCCTGATGATAATGCGCATGGTCGGCATCATAGGTGAGCAGCAGTTCATCCGTGCCGGCATCCTTTGTGAGAGATCCGAGAATTGTTTTGTCGCTGTAATGCATCGTAAAATAGCCGTTTTCGCCGATCGTATACGTGAACGGGGTATCTGTATTCACGCCGATGCCGCCGAAGAAATTGAATCCGATATACATGATCGTGCCGGTTTTTCCGTCATCATGGAAATACAGCGCAGCATTGTCGTGCGTGGATTTGTAAAGACCGGCAGGGATCTCTGTGAGATAATCCGGATAGAGATCGAGATGACGGACGAACTGTTCGCCGACGATCTCCCCATTTTTGCGGGTGTATTCATATATGCTTTCATTGCCGCACCCCGTGAAAATGGACAGCGTGATATAGGCGTTAAACCAGTGGTCGGGATCATCCTCATTGTACAGCGTAAAGATTAGTTCATCCGCATGCCGCAGCGTCACCCATTTTTCCGCTGCATCGACATGAAAGCGGTCGCGGAAATCCTGCTTCAGCTGCTCGATCAGCTGATTGACCGGATGAAACGGCTGATTGATCCGTCCGGCATACTGCGTCATGCTTTCGCCGGTCAGCAGCATGCCCGCATGATCGGTGTCCGGATCGTCATATTTGCAGCGGTTATCCGCATAGCGCCGGATTGTCAGATCTTTTTTCTGTTTACCGGAGGTGAGCGTCAGTGTGCCGCCCTTTGCCTGATAGCTGTACGCGGTCACGGAGCCGTCAAGGAAGCTGGTATGCGTCACGGTATCGCCGCTGAATGCGTAGTAGCCCGCATTCGGATCCATCCAAACGCCTTTTCGCGCAGCCATGTCTTCCGCGGCGGTACCGCCGTCGTAGATCTCCGCGAAATTGTATGCCTCATCCAGAACGGTAAAGGAGTAGTCCGTCAGATCGGTGATGTCGTATTTGACTTCCCAGACGCCGGATGCATCGGGTTCCGGTTCGAGTACGTCCACATAATTGAACCGCTGCCCTTCCTCGTAAGCAGAGATCGAGAAGAATTTGCGGATCGCGTAGGGGAGTGCCTCGGTCACAAAACCGCCTGCTTCGAGATCCACATCGCAGCTGTCCGCAAAGCCCTTGCCGCCGAACAGATAGCTGTTCAAGGCAGACATGATATCAGGATTTGCCGAAGCGCGTCCGGAACCGGTTCCGGTGACGATCATGCCCTGCAGCTGCCGGTTATCCGATGCCTTGATGACAAGGTACTTCTTCCCGTTTTCCTCGGTGATCCGGTGCGTGACCTGCGGCTTTGTGCGGTCGATGTGCACCGTGCTCCGGATCACCTGCGGGCGCTCTGCGGATCCCTGATAGTCGATCATGATTTTGTATACGAAAGTATAGTCTTCCTCTTTCAGCGCTGAAAAATCAAAATCCTCGCGGATCATGCTGACCGGCTCCGAATAGAGCACGTTTCCGTCCGGATCAATCAGCTCTGTATGATAGTGACAGGAAAGCCGGACGCTGTCCTGATTTCCGCCGTATGAAAACAGCGCATCTGCGATCGAATCATTGTTCGGGGAGATCCAGCATTCATCCTTTGCAGAGGAAAGCAGCTTTTTCTCCGCAGCCGTTGCATACTGTTCCAGCAGTTCGGAAACGCTGCGATCCGGAGTGAGCTCGTTGTCCGGCACGCGCGAAAGGATCTCCTGACAGAGCGCGCCCAGATGCACGATAGATTCCGGTTTCGCTTCCTGCTGTATGCCGAGCCGGATTGCCGGATAGCCGGTTCCGGGGGTGACGACCGGGATCTGCGCCCAGTCGCCGTGATAGCCGAGCAGCGGGATCGAAATATCCGCGCTGTTCTGCGCGCCCGAAAGCAGCAGATAGCCCTCGACGAAAAAGCCGTTGCGGAATGTCTGTTCCAGCTTCCGGCACTGTTCCGTATCAAGGCTGACGCTGACCGTCGCGGTTTTCGTTTCGCCGGCAGCGACCGTCACGGGTGCGCTGAAATCGCTTGTGCAGCGGAGTTCCTGCTGACCGCGCAGGATCTCGTGCCCCAGGGCAGCATCAAAAAACACGCCGTCTGTGGTCAGACGGATCTCTGCCTGCGGGAATGTCACGGCTTCATCGCTGCTGTTTGTAAACATGACCGGAAAACTGAAATCATCGCCGAGCTGATCGAACAGATTGACCTTTGCGTCGCCTGCTTCACCGGTCATCAGCACCTTTGCGTCAAGCGCTCTGTCCAGCGCGACCATGCCGGCGCCCTGCCGTCTCGGCGTCACAAAAAGGTCATCTTCCTGATACGGATAAGCCGTATTCATGAGCAGACGCCGGACATAAGCGTTAAAATCCGAGCCGGTCAGTTCAGTGCCCTGTTTTTTGAGATATTCGCGGAGCACTGCCGTACAGCCCGCGACATAGGGCGAGGACATCGAGGTGCCGGACATCGTGCGTTCGCCGCCGTCATATGCAGCAGAGCGCACATTGCCGCCGATACCCATGATATCCGGCCGCAGATCGAGCGACTGCTTCACGCCCCACGAGGTAAACGGGCTGACCGTTTGCTCCGTCTGCACGCGTTTCACCTTTTCGCCGGTGATGATGACGGTGCGGTCTTCGGCGGCGCGCATTGCCTGCCCGTCTTCATAGGAGATCAGATTCATCGCGGCACCGAAATCGTTCGGGATATACTGCATGCCGTCCGATTCTTCCTTATCCGAGACAAGCACCGCGGCTGCACCCCGCTTTTCCGCTGCTTCGGACATGACAGAAAACAGCTCGGAGCCTCTCTGCACCAGTGCAATGCGTCCTTCCAGATCGCCTGCTTTCAGGAAATCTGCCCGCGAACCGCTGCCGCAGTCCACAAATTCATATGCGCCCGGCTCCAGACTGTCGGCAAGATATGTGATCGCGCCCATGGAATCGAGCATCGGCATGCAGAGGATCTTTCTGCCGCCGCACACGACCGTTCCGTATTCGGTCTCGCCGGTGTTGTCCGCGGACGCGACCATCAGCACAGGCGAACCGAGCTCCGGCGTATAATTCATCATGTTGCTGTCCGGATTGTCCGGAACCGGCGGCTCATTCCACGAGTAGGTGCCGTTATCGCCGTTTCCGGCGGAATTGCAGACGATCACGCCTGCGCGGTCGGCGGCAAAAATCGCATCCGAGATCGGGTTTTCGCCCCATTTCTCGCTGACGCCGCCCCAGCTCATGTTGATGACGTCGGCATGCAGCTTCACGGCATCCTCGATCGCCGCAAGACCTGCTTCCGGACTGATCCCACGGCTGCCGGTTCCGACACCGAAGAACATCAGCTGCGCATCCTTCGCGATGCCGCTGTAAACCGTTCCGTCGTCGCCGGTGAAGGTGTTGCCCGCCGCAATGCCGCTGACATGTGTGCCGTGGTAGCTGTCGCGATCCGGTACGCCGCCGTATGGATCGTCGTCCACATAGTCCATGACAAACGGGAGTTTATTGCTGATATAGGCATAATCAGCATCCGCATCAATATTCAGCGCACCGCTGCCGATGATCTCCTCGACCTCCTCGCGGCTGACCGCAGTTTCAATGCCGTCCGCAAGTGCATCGAACATCGGATGCGTGATATCCAGCTCCGAATCAATGACCGCGATGACCTGTCCCTCGCCGGAACAGCCAGTCTGATCTGCAAAAGCGGGGTAACCGCTGAGCGCCGCGGCACGGTTCATCTGCGGCAGGACGATCTCCTCTGAAACCGTCACGCTGTCCACGTCCGGCAGCGCCCGCACCTGTTCGATCAGGTTTTCCGGCAGTTTGCAGCTGAATCCGTTATAGAGCGTGGTGTAGCTGAAACCGATCTTCAGCGCCGGATAGATCTGCCGGATGCGTTCCTGCACAGAACGCTGAATTGCTTTGTTTTGTTCGGCGATCAGCGCGGCGGCATCCGTATCGAGATAGTCTGCGCCCTGTCCGAGCGCATCGGGCTGTTCCATTACGGCGCCGCCGGAAACACGGACGATCACCGTGACCGGCTCACTGCATTCTGTCTGCTGTACATATGATGCGGCGCGATCTGCGGACGGGATCTGTGCTGCAAGTCCCTGCAAAACGCCGCTGCCGGCTGACCATGACAAAGCTGCCGCAGCCGCAGTCGAAAGGCAGAATACCCGTTTCAGAATCGGGTGTTTCATTTTTATCATTCCTTTCCGTTCAATCTGAATGTCAGTTGTTGTTTCGCAGCATGCAAAATCATTCCGGAGCCGGTACATCCGGACTGCCGGATTCCGGATCCTGTTTTCCGCGATCCGTCCGGCAAATCATATAAATACTGCAAAATCATCATAGCATAATATTGAACAAAATGCAAGAGGTTTGACCTTGCTTCATAAAATTTAAGAATCGAAAAAAGAGAGAGCACCGGAGCAGTACGCTCCGGGCTCTCACAATTCACGATTCTCTTTTATCAGAATGTATGCCGCATTTGCATGTCTGATTTATGCATGTCAGAATGCATGTCAATATGAATGTCTCCAAAGAAGTATCTGCTTCGCAGATGCGATTCAGAATGGGAAAAGCAGCCCTACGGGGTACTTTCCCCAAGCCCCAATCTTCCCCTTAGAGAACGCTGGGGAGTTTCGCTCTCTGCGGAGAGCGACCAGAGGCTCTGCCTCTGGACTCCGCGAACTTTTGAAAAAGTTCGATCAAAACTTTAAGCCTGTGCGCGCCGGATGCGTTGTGCGTTATTTGGCGGCGCTCCTTTCAAATCATCGCGCAGCGATACCGCCGTTTTTCACTTTTCATTCTTCACCATTCACCATTTACTTTTTCGCTGGGAGCAGTAACCTTTGAGAAGCCGCCCCGCGGCGTGTACTGCGAATGTTGGGAGAGCCACGCTGCCGGTCCCCGGAGGGAAATGCCCGCGGGGGCTCCCCGCTCAGAACACGATCTGTCTTGCGATGAACAGCATCATCATGGTGAGATCATCCGGATCAAGCGTGCCGTTCATGTTGCAGTCGCTGTTGCGCAGACCGTTTTCCGTGACCTTTGCCGCCTTGTCCTCGACCAGCATCCGCGCGGTCAGCACCGCATCCGAAACGTCCACCTTTCCGCTGCAGTCCGTATCGCCGCGGATGAAACCGCTCTCTGCAATGAAATTCCGCGTCGTGCCGTCCGGCAGCTTGGCGATGCCTGTTTTCAGATCAAAGGTCAGGCTGTATGTGCCGATCAGCTCACCGTCTGTCGAATAGTACGTATTTTCGTACAAAACAACCGCATCCGGCTGTATCTTCCGTGTCGCGCTGATCGGCAGTCTGATGCCGGTAAATTCAGCAAAATACGGCTGCACAAACAGCAAGTCCGCTTCGTCGGGACTGGTCATCACATAGCCGTCCGCGGATCGCAGGTCGGTCGGATAGAGCGTTTCCTCATTCAGACCGCTGACGCCGAGGAATGGCACCAAAATACCGCGCATATGCACGCCGCCGTCTGCCGTTTCATCGAGCGTGACGGAAAGCTTTTCATCTTCCGCGGAGAGCGGATCGAGCGTGAGCAGCATGCTTTCGCTCGGCTCCAAGCTGTATGTCCAGTTGTATTCGTATGTGTAGGCATAGCTGTGCGGATGCAGCGGATCCGCAAACGGAACTATGCGGATCGTATCCGCTGTTACCTCGTAGAGCGCATACAGACTGCGGTAGACACCGGGCTGCAGCGGGCAGGGCTTATTTGGATTGACGCCGGGATCGGTCGTGTTTTCTGTGATTTCCGTCAGATTGAGCGCGCGGTCAAGCACATTGATGCTGTAACACGAAAAATCTGTGATGTCATAGGACAGCGAGTATCTGCCGTTTTCATCCGGCTTTGCCTCGATCACATCCGAAAAATCGAACTGCTCCGACCATTCCAGCGCACTCGGATCCTCGATCAGCATTCGCAGCAGCGGCGCAGAACCATCATAATGCGGATACGGCTCGCCTTGAAGTGTCTCCAGATAATCCGCATCGACAGAACAGTTGCTCCATTTCAGACTGTCCTTCAGATAAAAGAGCGGCAGCATGCCGAACCGCACCTTTTTGTCCGGCTGATAATCGCCGGCGATGCCGCCCTGTCCCTTGCCGACGATCACGATGCTGTCGAGGTGCTTGTCCGACACATTCAGTTTCAGGATCGTTCTGCCGTTCTCCGTGACGGTCTCCGTGCGGACATCCGGCGCGGTTTTGTCGATCGTAAAGGGCTGCACGATCGTTTCGATCTGCTTCCGGTCGGTGTCGGATTCCCGCTGCAAGGTCAGCTCTGCGGTATAATCGCCCTCCGGGAAGGATGTCAGTGAATTGCCGGTCGAGAAGCCGGTATAACGACCGAACCCTTCAAATTGCTCTGTGAAATATTTGTATTGCGCAGCGGGCAGGATGTTTCCGGCACTGTCGCGCAGCGTCATGCCTTCCGCAAACAGCTTATACGGGGTATAGACCGCAACAGAAGGCTGATCGCCGAACCCGTCCATGTTCGGGGAAACGACCACCGGTGAGAGCCTGTCTATGCAGGAAAGATCATCCAGAAAATCACCAAAGAACGGTGAATTGTTCTTCTCAAAAATCGTATCCCGATCCAGTCCCGCCTCTTTCAGCAGATTCTGATTCATTTCAATGATTTTCTGGCATTGCAAGAGATTCTGCATTTTGCGGTTCAGATAATCCCGCTCACGGTCGTCGAGCATCTCATCATAAACGGCTTCCGTTTTTTTCTGCCAGCCCGCAAGCGAAAACAATTCTGCGTGCGAGCTGCCGTTTGTCACGGTGATGCCGCTTTGCAGATTCGTCCACAGCGGAATATCGAAAAAGTCATCGGAGAAGCCCGCGACAGGGATCGAAATATCCGCATGGTTCTCTGCGCCTTCCAGCAGCAGATAGCCCTCGATGTAAAAGCCGCAGGGGAAGGTCTCGCGGATCTCCGCTGCCTGCTGTTCAT
This sequence comes from Clostridiales bacterium Firm_04, assembly GCA_001603005.1. Taxonomy (GTDB): domain Bacteria; phylum Bacillota; class Clostridia; order Oscillospirales; family Ruminococcaceae; genus Firm-04. The sequence goes on along the minus strand of LVAJ01000024.1, from coordinate 51,414 downwards.
CGAGCTGCACGCTGACTGTCACGGTCTTTTCCGTTCCGGCAGGGATCTCCTGCAATTCGGAGCAGTCCGCCGTAAATTGCAGCGCCTGCTGCTCTTTCAGGAGCATCATCTTTTCGTAGATATCATATGCAGCCGTATCGGTCGTCAGTTCCAGCCGGACGGATGAGAACCGCACGTCCTCTGTTCCGGTATTCGTGACCGTGACGGGGAACCGGAACGATGTGCCGAGTTTGTCGCGCAGGCTGATCTTGGATTCGCCCTCTTTGCCGGTCAGCAGGACGGTCGTTTGCAGCGCGCGCTCCATGGAGATCAGTCCGGCGCCCTGTCTGCGCGGCGAAACATACAGCCCGTTTTCCTGATACGGCACCGCAGAGGTCATCAGCAGATTGCGGATGTATTTCTGCCGCGCATCGCCGGTCAGTTCGCAGCCGGTCTTGTTGAGATGCTCCTGCAGCAGCGCGATGCAGCCGGCAACATAGGGCGATGCCATGGATGTGCCGGAAGCAATCATCGTGCCGTTTTCATACGCCGCAGATTCGACCATTCCGCCGATGCCCATGATATCCGGACGCAGCTCCAGCGAGGGCGCCATGCCCCAGCTTGTGTAGGAGCTGACATAGGAATCGTTTCTGACTGTCCGGCGTTCGGCGGTAACCGTGACGGTCTGATCTTCGGCATTTGCCATTTTCATGCCTGCCGAACGGCCGATCAGTGCAAGCGGCAGATCTGCCTCGCTGATCATGACGATGCGGATATCATCTGACGTATTATAAATGATGCCGCCGACCGCACCTGCCTGCTTTGCAGCTTCTGCCATTTCCTCGAAACGGTAGATGCCGCGGCGCAGCAGCGCGATCTTTCCGGTCAGATCCATTTTAGAAACGATCTCCGGATCACCGGATCCGCAGTCCACATAGGAATAGCTGCCGGCGGGAAGACTGTCGCCGAGATCATGCACCAGATCCGTCTCAAGATCCTCATAACTTCCGTAGCCGCTGCAAAGGATCTGTTCGCCGTCAAATTCGAGCACGCCGTATTCCGCTTCATACGCATTGTCAGCCGAGGCGACTGCAAGCGCATTGCTGCCCTCGCAGATGAAATTGTTGATCATTGCATGATCCGGAAACTCGGCGCTGCATTTCGTTTTGCTGAGTTCGCCCTCATTGCCCGCCGCAAAGCAGACCGATGCGCCTGCCTGCACAGCCGCATTGACCGCTCTGGTCAGGGCACCCTGCACATTCTCCTGTATGGTATTTTTTCCGATGCTCACGCTGATGACATCGGCACGCAGCTTCACGGCGTCCTCGAATGCTTCGATCATATAATCGCAGAAGATCCTGTCCGAGCGCTTTATGATATTCCATTGCGAATCATAGCCGAAAATATCGTCCATGTCCAGACCGCGGTCCACAGCCATGAACACGAGCTGCGCATTCTTTGCGATGCCGGAGATCGTGTTGCCGTCCGCATCGGTAAATTCGTTGCCTGCCGCGATGCCGGCAACATGCGTGCCGTGATACAGATTCTCGTCGGGATTGACCACGGCGGTCGCATCCGTATCCGAGTAGTCCGCCGCATAGGGGATCTTGCTGCTGATGAACGCGGCATCCGGATCAATGTCGATGTGGAAACCGATCGTGTCCGCGATTTCCGTGATATCGTCTTTGGTCAGCTTGGTGTTTGTACCGTCCGGCAGCGGCGCGAACATCGGGTGATCCAGATCGAGCTCCGAGTCGATCAGGCAGATGACCGTGCCCTCACCGGTGCAGCCGGTCTCCTCGCTGAATGCGGGGACGCCGCCGAGCGATTTTGCCGAGAGCATGCACGGTTCCGGCTGGATCGCATCGCAGATCTGCACGCTTTCGACTTCCGGCAGCGCGCTGACCGCGTCCGCGAGCGACGGCGGCATGATGCAGGAAAAACCGTTCATCAGCGTGGTAAAGCGGCAGCGGAGCTCTGCTTCGGGATACATGCCGCAGATCGCCGCAAAGACATCGTCCTGCGCCGAAATGCGGGCTTCCGCTTCCGCAAGATTGTCCGGATTTGTCAGATCGGCGGTTCCGGCGCCGTCAAGCGCACCGCCCTGCAGCAGCACGATCATGGGGACAGGTTCCTCGGGCTGCGCCGATTCGATCCGCTGCACGGGGATCGTCTGCGCCGATTCAGCAGCCGCCCGCAAGCCCGCAATATCCGGCGATACCGCACAGATCAGGAGTGCCGCAGCGAGACTGAATCCTCTGGTCAACTTTTTCAGCTTCATAAATTCAACCCTTTCTGTATTCTGTTTTCCCCCTTTGTATATCAGCTGACGCGGCATGCATGCCCGTCCCGACCGGTCATGCGGTACCGCAAGATGAACCCGATTTCTCTTTGCTTTCATTATAACATTTGCTTTCCGGAAAAGCAACGGCACATTTCACAAAGAATCCGCCGCAGAACTGTGAAACTGCGATAAAGCGGCGGTATAAAGTGGTGTCTCCGACGGATTTTGAATGGGCTTTCAGCCAAAACATGACCAAGCCATTCACATTTTCTGCCGGGAAAGTCCGCACATCCGGCTTTCGAAGAAAACCTTGCAATTCGATATCACTTGTGGTATAATAAACATTCGGAGCAGACAGTTATTCAGACAATTACAGTGTCTGACCGAATCATAAAACAGTGGATTCAGAACGGAGAATGATATGAGAAAAAGGATTACAGCCGCGATACTTTCAGCGGCTTTGCTGTGCGGATTTATGCCGGCTCTGAAGGGGAATACTGCGGAAATCATTGTTAATGAAGACGATACCCTGCTTTCGTTTGACGATCTGCGCGAGATGTTTCCCGCAGACCGGTACTGGAATCATATGGGAATGGATACAAACGATCCCAAATGTACGACAGATATTCCCTGCGACCACAGCACATACGGTGAAAAATACTGCAACAAATCCTATCAATATGACTCGCAGTGCTACGGCTATGCGCAGGAGCTCGGTCTTTTGATGTACGGAACACGCTTTCGATATTGGGAACGTGATAATAACACGGACAACCTGAAAGCCGGTGATGTGATTACGTATGGCTATGTCGGTCAGTTTGGCGGACATACGGTCATGGTAACAGATGTGAAAGACGATATCGTATACTATACAGACTGCAACACCGGCGGAACCTGCAGAATCAGCTGGAACGGCAGCAGATCAAAATCATTCTTTTCAAGTCAGTTTATTGAAGAACCAGGTTTGGTTGCAATCAACGGCGTGTATCACGCACCCTATAAAGCACCGGAACACTTTATTGAGACCGGCTGTATTATGACAGAGGAAGAAGCGGCAGGTCAGACACTTCCGGACGGCGATTATCAGATCGTCAGCTCCCTCAAACGCAATTTCTTCCTGAATCATGCAGACATCACAGTGCAGGAACAGAATACGAATGTTCAGATGAAACTGTTTCCTTATACAGAAACACCCGGAAAACATGACATCTGGGAACTTGCTTATCAGGACAACGGCTTTTATACATTGCGCGAAAAGGGGAGCGGACAGTATCTGAGCGTCAGCAATGACAGTACCGAATCCAGAACAAATATCGTGCTTTGTGAACAGGATGAATCCGATACACAGCTCTGGTCAGTTTTGCCGACGGAAAACGGCTATGAGATCCGATCGAAATGCGGCGCGTGGTATCTGAATGTCGAAAGCATCAAGGCTGAGGACGGCAGAAATGTGCAGGCATGGATTAACGGCGGCGAGATACAGGCGTGGGGCTTCATTCCGGAAAAAGATCCGGATGTAAAGCAGATACCGGAAGGCAGATATTATCTTCGCTCAGTGTCTGATCCGGATTACTATATGCATATCACAGGACTGGATGCACAGCAGGTCATCGTCTGGAAATGTGCAGCAGTGCTGTCAAATGAGCAGAAGGATGCATTCGCGCTGCCGCGTTTTCAGTATGATGCGAAGCAAAACGGAATTGCGCTGCCGTTTCAGGACATGCTGCTTTACATGGATCTGAATACAGAATTTGCAACGATGGACCATCTGAGAGAGGGATGCAGCATAAAAGTTGATGCGGCAGATCAGGACACAACACGGCAAAGCCTTTGCTGGGATTTCAGACCGGCTGGAGACGGCAGCTATTATATTGTGTCAGAAGCGGGCGGCTATTGCCTGACGGCTGATCCCAATGCAGTTGACGAAACGGATCCGGAAGCTGAGACGGATCCGGATGCGGATTATGATCCTTACCATGTGATAACCAATCTGCAGCTGAAGCATTTTACCGGCGCGGACAATCAGAAATGGGTTCTGGAGCGCATGATAATGCCCGGCGAACAGATCGAGGGCGATGTAAATGCAGACGGTGTGTGCGACCTGTCGGATTCAGAGGCATTGCAAAGCTGGCTGCTTGCAAAACCGGATGCCGCATTGGCAGACTGGAATGCTGGTGACCTGAACAATGATTCCGGATTGACTGCAGCGGATCTTTCTTTACTCCGGCGGATCATTCTCAGAAATAATCCTTTGCAGCGCGATCCGTCATAACCGGCAGATTCGGCTCTGACGTTTTGAAATATCTGAAAATGCGGCGGAAACCGTTTGTGTTTTCACCCACAGCCTGTCGAAAAAAGTCTGATGAAAGTCGGGGTTCTTCGCAATTAAATCAAGAAAACCACCGGCACAGCCGGCGGTCCATCCTGTTACCAAGCCCCTCTGACGACTTTGCCAGAGGGGCTTGTGCTGAAAGCTCATTCAAAATCCATTGTTGACACCTCTTACAGCAGCAGTTCCCGCGTCCGGCAGGCGAGGTACAGCGGCAGATTGGTCAGCAGACCGTCTTTGCGGTATTCGCGCTTAGAGAACCGCAGCGCATGTGCTGGCTGCTGTTCTGCGACATAGCGCTTGAACGACGGCGCCGACTTATCCGAACCGGCTTTGACCTCGATCGGAATGATCCCGCCGGCATACTGTGCAAGAAAATCGAGTTCGCTGTGCTGCGCGGCGTAATACCGAAGCGGAACTTCAAACTGTCCGGCGAGCTGCTGCAAAACATAATTCTCGGTGAGCTGCCCCTTGAACTGGTAATCGCTTTTCAGCAAGATCGCACTATTTTCGATGCCGGCGAGGTGCTTGAGCAGACCGGTATCGAACAGGAACAGCTTAAACTGATCCAGCTTTTCAAAGGCGGAAAGCGGGTGTTCGATTTTCGCAACATTGTACACACGATTCAGCATGCCCGCCGAAACAAGCCATTCGATCGCTTCCTCAAAATCTCTGGCTCTGCCGCCTTCCCGCACCGCACCGTACATGAATTTCTCGTTTGATTTCGCAAGCTGCGAGACAATACTGCGGAATACCATCAGGATGCGCCCGCTGTTGACCTTGCCGTTGTGCTTGGAAAAATCGTGCTCGTACAGCTCGATCAATTCCTGCTGGATCGTCGAAACGCGCGCAGGATCTTTGTATTTGAGCCACGACGCGACGCATTCCGGCATGCCGCCGATGATAAAATACCGGTCGCAGGCTTCCGTCAGGCGGTTGTGAAAGATCTGCTCGATCTGTGCGCCGCTGCGGATGCTGCAATAATAATCGTACAGCGCCGGATCCTCTGCCGCAAGATACTCCGAAAAATTCATCGGATAGATGTGCATGACATTGACCATACCGACCGGATAGGACTTCGGCTGTGCAAGCAGCGTACCGAGCAGGCTGCCCGCCGCAATAATGTGATAATCAGGTGCTTTTTCGCGGAAATATTTGAGGCTGTTCAGCGCTTCCGGACATTCCTGCACCTCATCGAAAATGATGAGCGTTTTCTCCGGCAGGATCTTCTGTTCCGCGATCAGCGAGAGCAGTTCAAGGATCCGCACTGGATTTTTGTTCGCCTGAAATACCGAATGCAGCGCCGGATCCTCGTCGAAATTGAAGTAGACGCTGTTTTCGTAGGCGGCTGCACCGAACTCCTTCATCAGCCATGTTTTGCCGACCTGCCGCGCACCTTTCAGGATCAGCGGCTTGCGCTCCGGATCGTTTTTCCATTGCAGCATCTGCTGCAAAACCTCACGTTTCATGTGTGATCCAGCTCCTTTCATGCTTGTGTCCAGCATTAGTATAACACATTTTTGCAGAAAAATCAATCCGATTTCACACATTTTTGCAGATTTTTTAGATGCAGAAAGCCACATTTTTCCGATAATACGCAAAACAGCAGACAGCCCGAAGACTGCCTGCTGTTTTGCGTATAAAGATACGGTTTCGGGGTTATCCCCAGACGCCGTGATGCTCCTGATGCATGATCGAGAGTGCTTCCGGCATATGGTCGTTCAGATCGTCGTCATAGCCGAAGTATCTGCCGCAGAGCATGGAATATGCAAGATAATCTTCCCAGTAATCTGTGCCCATTGCCGTGCCGTCCATGTCGAAATCACTGTCGAGCATGCCGTCCGCGTTGGCGTCGGTCAGGGACACGGTGCACTGCGCGATCAGGCTGCTGATGTTTGACGGCGCCGAGCCGAGCAGTGGGTGATGATCGAAGCCGTAATCGCTCAGTCCCGGATTATTGTACTTGTTTTTGTGAGCGACCTTCATATCTGCGTGGCTCTTGAGGAAGTGCGTGTACCGAGTCGAATACGGATTGCCGAACGTGTTGTCCGGCACAACAACGCCGTTCATCGTCGTGATCGGATCGTCATGTGTGACGTCGATCTGATAGTACTGATTTTCGATCTTGGCAAGATTCCACGAATGCGAGGATGTGCTGAGCCGATAGCATTCGATGCCGGCTTGAGCAAGCAGCATATTGTATGCCTTTGTGTAGCCGTCGCAGACTGCTTCACCGATCCCGCTGCCGCGCACATTCAGTGCATAGCTGAAAAAGACCGCGGACGATACCCAGTTTTCCGTATCGCTCGTGCGTTCGATGCCGTTCTCATCCTCGTATTCGACATGCCGGATCAGCCAGTCATGCAGCTGCCGCGCTTTCAGCTTGTCCGTCATCCACGCATCTGTCTCGGTATCCACGATATACGCGCAGTAATCCGAGCAGAAATCCACGACAAACCCGACGTCTGTGCTGCGGCTGAAATGATTGCGGACCGCAGTTTCGACTGCGGAATTGAGCACAGGGCGGTTATTTGCGTCTTTTGTGTACGGCGTGACGCCGTTGACCTGCGTGAGATTCGGGCACTCCATGAACGCGATTTTATCTCTTTTCGTTGCGGAGCTGTCTGATACCTGCACGCTGGTCAGTGAGGGGCAGTTCCAGAAGGACGCGTGATCCAGTTGTGCGGCGCCGGCGATCGTCAGCGTTTGCAGATCTTCGCAGTATGCAAAGGCATATGGGCTGACCGTTGTGACGTTCTGCGGCAGGGTGATGCTTGTCAGGTCGGAACCGTAAAATGCGTATTGTCCGATTTTCTGCAATGTATTCGGCAGCGAGACTGATACAACATGCTTGAACTCAAATACTTCGTCCGCGATCTCTCTGACCTTGCAGCCGGAGAGCGTTGACGGAATTGTCACGTCAGAGGATGAGCCAGTGTATTCAGTGACGACAGCCTTGTCTGCGGATGTGTCATAGGAATAGTGGATGCCGCTGGATGTGACGCCTGTTCCGGTCGCGGCTTCTGCGGTGATGCCGGCAGAGAATGCGGCGGAGGAGATGCAGAGGATCGCTGTGGTGATGCCTGCGAAATGTTTGATGTGTTTCATTTGAAATTCTCCTTGGAAAAGTAGTGTGTTTGTGATCGGTCTGCCTTTTGCGCAGAAGGACAGCGCCGAAAACGTGGTGCATTGCGGCAGACTGCATGCACGCCTGCCTGTGGTTCTTTCTGTTTCTAAGACGATATTGCGAATATGTATTGTTCCCCCTTTCCTTTAGTATACTTGATTTCGGACGGCTTGTCAAGATGTTTTCACAAGAAAAATGCATATTTTTGCGGCAAAATAGAACGAAAACCATACAACTTTGCCGTTCTGTATGAAACGGCTCTTTCATTTCATGCCGGTTGTGTTGTGCGTGACTTGGGCTCACCTTTTCAATCATCGCGCAGCGATACCACTATTTTTCACGATTCGTTCTTCACTTTTCACCATTCACTTTTTTTGCTTGGAGCAGTAACCTTTGAGAAGCCGCGATCAGCGGCGTGAGCCGTCGAAACATGGGGCAGTCCGCGAAACCGGCTCCCGGAGGGATATGCCCGCGGGAGCTCCCCGCCCGTCGAAAATGTACTTGCAATTTGCAGCATGATGTGATATAATAAAAAGGTATACTTTTCCATTGCGTGCTGACAGCATAACAGTCATGAGGCACAATTTTATGACATAGGCATAAGGAGGAAATGCATGAAACGGATATGTGCATGGATGACATCGGCAGCGATGCTGCTTTCGTTCGGCGGCGGGGTACTGCCGCAGACGGCGGCGATGCCGGTGACGGCACTGGAATGGCTGAAACCGGCGGAAGCTGCCGGAACGGTCTTTCTGGACGAAACGACCGGCGTTCTGACGCTTTCGGGACAGATCGCGAATGCGGATGTGCAGAAGTTCAAGGCAAATTCGGCGGTCAAGCAGGTCGTTGCGGCGGAAGGCACCGTGCTGCCGAGAAGCTGCGCCAATATGTTTAACAAGTTCCTTGCAAAGTCCATCGACCTTTCCAAGGCGGATTCTTCCGCAGTGGAGAACATGGATGCCATGTTCTCGAACTGTACGAACCTGACCGAGCTGAACCTTGCGGGCTTCGATACCTCGCATGTCACCTCGATGCAGGGCACATTCGTCCGCGCAAGGGCGCTGACGGAGCTGGATGTCTCCGCGTGGGATACGTCCAACGTCACCGACATGGGCAGTCTGTTCGGCGATATGGACAAGCTCCGGACGCTGAATATCACGGGGCTGAATACATCAAAGGTCACGGACATGAGCGGCATGTTCGCCGGTCTGCCGCTGCTGACCGAGCTGGATGTTTCCGCGCTGGATACCTCACAGGTCACGACAATGCAGTTCATGTTCTCCGGCGACAAGCTGCTGACCGCGATCGACACCTCGCATTTTGATACGTCTAACGTCACGGACATGATCGGCATGTTTCAGAACTGTGCCGCAATGACGGCATTCGACCTCTCGAATTTCGATACCGCGAAGCTGACGGAAGCAGCAAAGATGTTCTCCGGATGCTCCAAAGTGCAGACGATCACGCTGAAGGACTTCCACACCGAAAAGATCGGGCGCTTTGAGAAGATGTTCGCGTTCTGTCCGGAACTGACCGCGATCTATGTGTCAAAGGACTTCGATCTTTCCGCAATGGACAAGCTGGATTCCGATGATATTTTCAAGGACTGCAAAAAGCTCACGGGCGGCTTCGGCACGGTTTACACCGATCTGCCGTGGAATGCAGAGGATTATGACCTGCTGCATATCGACAGCTTTGAAAATCCCGGCATGTTCACGGATCTCGCCGCGCCCGCAGAGCCGGATTACAGCGATGCGGTGCTCGATGAAGCAACCGGCACGCTGACGCTCTCCGGCAGAGTGAACAAATCGCATGTGCGCGCATTCCGCAGCAATGAAGCGGTGAAAAAGGTCGTTGCGGCAGAGGGGACGATCCTGCCGCCCGACAGCAGCTATCTGTTTGAAAATATCCTCGCAGATTCCTTCGACCTCTCCGGTGCGGACACCTCGCTTGTCCGGAGCATGCGGAGTATGTTCGACTACTGCAAGAATGTGAAGGAGCTCGATCTTTCGTCGTTTGATACGTCGAAGGTCACCAATTTTTCAAGCATGTTCAGCCGCTGCTCTGCGCTCGAAACAGTCGATCTCTCCGGATTTGATACGTCCAATGCAACGACATTTGCTGCGATGTTCTATCACTGCGATGCGCTGACGGAGCTGGATGTTTCCAATTTCAATACTGCGCGCGCAACCACGATCGGGCAGATGTTCTCTTACTGTGCAGCGCTTCAAAAGCTCGATCTTTCGAGCTTTGACACCTCGAACTGTCTGGATATCATGAATCTGTTTGACGGCTGCACCGCGCTCACGGATCTGGATATCAGCTCGCTGCGGACGCCGAAGGTCAATAACATGCAGTTCCTTTTTGAGGACTGCAAGAGCCTTACGAGCGTGGATCTTTCGCATTTTGATACAAGCTATGTCACGAACTGCCGCGGCATGTTCAGCGGCTGCACCGGTCTGACGGAAATTGATCTCAGCTCGTTCCGGATCGCTGACAAAAATGTCGATGTGAGCAAGATGTTCTATGGCTGCACGGGGCTGACAACGATCTGTGTTTCGGATCAGTGTGATTTTGCAAAGGCATATGCGCCGGAAAAGGGAACCTTCGCCGGCTGTACGAATCTGGTCGGCGGAAACGGCACTGCATACAGCGTTTCTGATGTGACGATGTTCCGCATCGACAGCGAGGAAACACCCGGCTATCTGACGCTTGGCGACGGCACGGTTCAGCCGCCGGAGCCTGTGTTCGGCGAAAAATTCGATGAGGCGACCGGTACGTTGACGATCTTCGGCGACCTGCGTCCTGTCGCGCGAAGCTGGGGTTCTCTGGAATACTATACGGACCGCGTCGAGGCGTATCAGGAGAATGAAGCTGTCAGAAAGATCGTCGCGGCAGAGGGGACGATCCTGCCGCCCAGCCTGTCGTTCCTTGCAAAGATGGCGGCGGAAACCATTGATCTTTCAAAGGCGGATGCATCGGAAGTGACAAGTCTCGGTTTTCGCGACTGCAAAAATCTCAAAAATATCGTGCTGCCGGAAAGCGGCATCCCGAATCTGGAATCGCTTTCCTCTGCGTTCAGCGGCTGCGAATCGCTGACGGATCTCAGCATACTGAACAGTCTGGACATCTCGAAGATCCGGTCAATGTCGGCTATGTGCGAGGGCTGCACGGCGCTCACGGATATTTCTCCGATTTACGATCTGGATACCGCGCATATCACGGATATGAGCGATATGTTCAGCGGCTGCACCGGTCTGACGGCATTTGATTTTTCCAAGATCGACACATCCGATCTGCTGACAACAGAGGGAATGCTCAGCGGCTCCGGCATCAAAAAGGCAGATCTTGCAGGCATCACGCTGCCGAATGTAGAGAATATGGAGGACATGTACTGCGGCTGCCCGCAGCTCGAAGAAGTCGATTTCTCCGGCGCAAAGCTGCCGAAGCTACCGAAAATGGAATATCTTTTCTATCATTACAGCGGCGCAGAGCCCACGCTGAAAACCGCAAATCTCTCCGGTCTTTCGGTTCCGGCGTGCGAATCCATGAAGAATCTGTTCTATAAGTGCAAGCAGCTGGAAAAAGTCGATTTTTCCAATGTGAATATGCCTGCGAATACGTCGTTTTCAAATCTGTTTGAATACTGCGAAGCACTGACCGACGTCAGCTTCAGGGGAACGGATACCTCTGCGATCGAGGATCTGTACAACATGTTCGACGGCTGTTCTGCGCTGAAAACACTGGATCTGACGGATTTTGATACGGCATCCGTGCTCACGGTGTCGAATATGTTCCGCGACTGCTCCGCGCTGACAACGATCACGGTATCCGACAAATGGGATGTCTCCGGACTCGGACAGAACGGAAAGAAGTACAGCATGTTCAGCGGCGCTTCGTCGCTGGTCGGCGGAAACGGCACAGTCTATAGCTATCAGAATGCATATTCGGATTACGCGCGCATTGACACGGAGCAGACACCCGGCTATTTTACAGCAGGGGAGGGCACAGAGATCCCGCAGTATGTCAGCTCGGTCAGCTTTGACGAGGAAACCGGCATCCTGACGCTCGCCGGCGACGTTGTGCTGACGGATGTGAAGGATTATGCGAGCAAGCCCGTCAAGCAGGTCATTGCACTGGAAGGCACCGTCCTGCCGGAAAGCTGTAAGGGCATGTTCGCCGGATTCACTGCGGAAAGCATGGATCTTTCCAAGGCTGATACCTCGAAGGTCGTCAGCATGTCCGAAATGTTCAGCGGATGCAAAAAGCTCACAGCGCTTGACCTCAGCACATTCAATACGAAAAATGTCACCGATCTGTCCGCGATGTTCCGGGACTGCGGCAAGCTGACCGATCTGAATATCAGCGGCTTTGATACGGTGAATGTCAAAACGACGGCGAACATGTTTGAGGGCTGCGAGACCGTCACCGGACTGGATCTGTCCGCGCTTGATACGCGCAATGTCGGCACGATGACAGAGATGTTCAAAAACTGCTCGGCTCTGAAAACGCTGGATCTTTCCAATTTCAATACCTCGCTTGTCCGGTCGATGCACAGCATGTTTGAAGGCTGCTGGTCTCTCGAAGAACTGAATATTGCAAGCTTCAATACGCCGGTTTGTGCATCGTTTGAAGCGATGTTCCGGAACTGCGAAAGCCTGAAATATGTGGATCTCCGCCGGTTCGATACTGCAAAATGCTCGAACTATGAGCACATGTTCGAGGGCTGCCGCAGTCTGACGGTGCTCGACCTCACCTCGTTTGATACGTCAAATTTTGACTTCATGGACTGCATGTTCAAGGACTGCGCGAATCTGCGGAAGGTGTTTGCATCCGAAAGCTGGAATGTGACGCAGGCGCGGGAATCGGAAGAAATGTTTGCCGGCTGCACGATGATCGACGGCGGCAAGGGCACAAAATACGATCCCGAGCGGATTGATCTGGAATACGCGCGCGTGGATACCGCCGCAAGAGCGGGCTACTTCACCGCAGGCGACGGCAGCTACGAATACGGCGATCCGCTGACCGTGCATATCAATCCGTCCGCAATGAACGGCGAGACCGTGACATTTGACGCGGCAACCGGCACGCTGACGCTTTCTGGAAATGTCAACAAGGATGAAGTCCGCGCATTTTCGTATTATGAGCCGGTCAGGCATGTTGTCTGTGCAGAGGGCACAGTCCTGCCGGCGGACTGCTCCGACCTGTTCCGGCAGTTCAAAGCGGAGAGCATCGACCTTTCCAATGCAGACGCATCCGGCGTCACGGATATGACCGCAATGTTCATGATCTGTCGGAATCTGACCTCGCTCAATCTCTCCGGACTGGATACTGCAAAGGTGGAGCACATGGACGGCATGTTCTATCTCTGCGAGCGCCTGCCGGAGCTGGATATCACGGGGCTCAATACCTCGGCAGTCACCTCAATGGAAACGATGTTCTACGGCTGCAAGGCGCTGACCGAGCTTGACCTCTCCGAAACCGATACCGAAGCGGTCACCGTGATGCAGGATCTGTTCCGGAACTGCAAGAGCCTGAAAACGATTTATGTTTCCAAAAAATGGCATGCAAGAGTGATTTCGGAGCTGGAGGATCACGATCCCCGCAAGGAGATGTTCACCGGCTGCACCAGTCTGGTCGGCGGTGCGGGCACGGTATTTGACCAGTTCCACACCGAGATCAATTATGCAAGAGTTGACACCGAAAAAATGCCCGGCTACTTCACGCAGAAGGATATACAGGAATCGCATGCGGTGCTTGATGAGGAAACCGGCACGCTGTATCTGCGCGGGCAGATCTATCCCGAAGAAGTGAAGTCGTACAGCTGGAACGGCAAGGTCAAGCATGTTGTCGCAGAGGAAGGTTCTGTGCTTCCGGCGGACTGCACCGAGCTGTTTTACAGCTTTGCCTATGCATCGTCCATTGACATTTCCAATGCGGATTCTTCCGCGGTGCTGCATACAAAATCCATGTTCGCGAACTGCAAGGTGGTGACCGATCTGAATTTCACCGGTCTGGACACATCCAGAGTCACGGATATGGCGAACATGTTCTCCGGCTGCGCCAAGCTGACATCGCTGGATGTTTCGCAGCTGGATGTATCGCAGGTCACAAACATGAACGGCATATTCAGCAGCGATTCCGCCCTGACGGAACTCAATATGAGCGGCTGGAATACCGCAAATGTCACCAGTATGCAGAGCATGTTCAATGACTGCAAGAGCCTGACAACGCTGGATCTTTCCAGCCTGAATACGGCAAAGGTCACGACGATGTGGAACATGTTCTGGGGCTGCTCGAATCTGACGGCGCTGGATCTCTCGCATTTTGATACGTCCGCGCTGGTGAATATGGATCAGATGTTCCTCGGCTGCAAAAAGCTGGAAACGCTCGATCTCACCGGCGTTGACACATCGAATGTCACAAGAATGCAGAAGCTCTTTAACGGCTGCGCTGCACTGGAGGAGCTGGATCTCTCCGGCTTTGACACGGCAAAGGTCGGGATCATGATCAACATGTTCAGCGGCTGCACGAAGCTGCGGACGGTCTATGTTTCCGAGCTGTGGGATGCCTCGCGCATTGTGGGGATCGAGCAGGGCAGCAACCTGAGAATCATGTTCGGTCAGAACAGCGCGCTCGTCGGCGGAAACGGCACGGCATTCGCAGCGGACAAGACGACTGCGGATTATGCGCATATTGACGCTGCCGGCGATCCGGGCTACTTCACGTATAAAGAGGCACCGGAGCGTCCGCAGGTGACCACGCCGTCCGAAACCACGACAGGCGATACGACCGCGACCACGACGGAAACGACCACGACCGATACCACAACGAGCAATTCGACAACAAATGACACGACAACAAGCGAATCGACGACCAGCAATACCACGACAAGCGATACCACCGGCAGCGAGACCAATCCGCCCGAGACCACCACAACACCTGCCGGCGGCGACATGGACGGCGACGGCGAGGTCAGCAACCGCGATGCGATGCTGCTGATCCGGTACGTCAACGGCTGGGAAGGCATCGAACTGGATGTTGAAGCTGCCGACATCGACGGCGACGGCGAGATCAGCAACCGCGATGCCATGATCCTGATCCGCTTTGTCAACGGCTGGGAAGGCTATGACCAGTATTTCCGGAAAAAGGAAGACTGATCCGTTCACATGAAAACTGCCCCGAAGCGAAATTCAGACGCTTCGGGGCAGTTTTTTGCGCTTTTTCACGCAATGCTGAAACCGGCATTTCGTCGCGGGCGGGCATTTCGTCGCAAAATACGGCATTTCGTCGCCGTATACGGGATTTCGTCGGCAAATACGGCATTCTGTCGGATTTCCTTGACTGTTCCTTTTGCATATGCTATATTATATATTATATAAATATTGCTCTTTGGCAATATTTTTTCAAATCAGCCGTTTTCACATATTTGTACCAAAGGGGGAAGCATCAACATGAAAAAATTGCTTGCAGCCGCAGCCGCATCGCTCTTGCTTGCGGTCACCTGCACCATGCCGATGCAGCAGGCGAGCGCCGATGAACAGACACCGCAGGAAAACGTCATCTGCATCAGTGACGAAGGCAGCAATCTCCATCTGCATGATTACGGGAGCTATTATGCACGGAAAACCGGATCGCATCTTGTGCCGCTGGAAGACGGAAACTGGCTGCGCTTGCAGCTTGTGTGGACAGGCACAGAAAGCATCGTCGTCGCGGAGCGCTATACGCCGGACTTTCAGCGGATCTGGCGCAAGGTCATCGGGCAGCAGCTTCCCGAATACGGCGGATTCCATGCCGGCAGGGACGGATACTATTACCTCGTGACCGGCGACGAGCAGGATTCGCTCGATGAACACAAGCCGATGATCGACATTGCAAAATACAACGCCGACTGGGAGCTTGTCGGCCATGTCCAGACAGAAGGAGACGATATCGTTCAAGCATTCCGCGCCGGTACCGTGCGCTGCGCAGATGACGGCAGATTTCTGATCGTGCATACCAGCCGCAGGATCGCATCCGGACACCAGACGAATTATACGCTGGAAGTCGATACGGAAAGCATGGAGATCACGGAAGAACGAAGCCGGATGACACTCAGCTCCGGCTATGCGAGCCATTCCTTCAATCAGTTTGTTCTGCTGGACGGAAACAATGTCGTCACGCTGGATCACGGCGATTTCTTCCCGCGCTGCGTCATGCTTGCAAAGTATGCAAGTGATCTGACAACCGGAACCTTCACCTCGTATTATGACATGGAGATCGTCAACATGGCGTCATACGGCGCGCTCGGCGATGTGGACACACAGAACATGTCCATCATGAACTATACCGGCGTATTCATCGGCGGATTTGAACAGAGCAGCACGCATTATCTGACCGCATACAGTACGATCGACCAGTCGCTCTGGTATGATATCGTGACCGGACAAGCCCCATACGGCAAAAACTCCGTGCGGAACATCATGATCTCGGCTGTTCCGAAGGATGATCTGCAGAATGAAGCCGTCATCAAAATTCCGATCACGGATTATACACAGGAAGAAGGTTCCCCCGGAACGCCGTTCCTCGTGCCGGCAGGTGAAGACCGGTTCCTGCTGATGTGGCAGCACGGCAGGCAGATCTGCTACGAATTTCTCGACGGCGCCGGCAATGTCGTCGGGGAACAGTACACAATGGACGGCACACTCTCGGATTGCGAGCCGGTATTCTGCAATAATAAGGTGTACTGGTATACATGGGATGATGCCGATGTTTCGTTCTATTCGATTGATACGGAGCATCCGGAGCAGACGGAAACCGTCCTCAGCGTTTCCGGTCACGACTATCAGGCCGAAGGCGAACCGGATGAAGAAGGCTATGTCTATGAGGTCTGCACGAAATGCGGAGACCGGATCCGGAGCATCGCGCCGACATCGTTTGTCATGAATGTGTTTCTGATCGAACATTATTCGGATTCTGCCGGCTATTCCGCCTCTGCATTTCATCCGGAAAGCACCGTGCTGGAAGCGAAGGATTTGTTCATGTTCGATCGCGTGCGCGTTTATCCGGACGAATATGTGTATCAGGATGAAAAATTCCATGCAGAGATCACAGACGGCAGCGAATATGTCCGGTATGATCCGGAAACGAAAATGTATACCGTCAGTGACTTTGACGAAGCACAGATTTCATTCACCATAAAATGCTGGCTGCGCGAAAATCCTGCGCTTTTCAAGGAATACACATTCCGTGCAGCGC
The DNA here is from genome assembly GCA_001603005.1 of Clostridiales bacterium Firm_04. Taxonomy (GTDB): domain Bacteria; phylum Bacillota; class Clostridia; order Oscillospirales; family Ruminococcaceae; genus Firm-04. The sequence goes on along the minus strand of LVAJ01000024.1, from coordinate 34,458 downwards.
ATCATTACGAGCTTACGGAAACCGTGCTGCCGGACGGCGAACAGGAAGGCTGGTTCACATTCCACTGCACGGACTGCGGGCATACGTACAAAAAGATTATCGCACCGTTCACTGTGCTGAACGGCGAAACTGCAAAAGCAGAATTGGAAACGGACACCTTTGAATACGACCACGCGGCGCATGAACCGGCTGTCTCGCTGCTGCTGACGGATGCGGAATCTGCAGAACAGACCGCATTGGAGCAGGGGAAGGATTTCACGGTGCAGTACATCGACAATGTGAATGCCGGCACAGCCTATGCGCTGCTGACGGCTGCGGATGACAGCACTGCGATCAGCGGCACCATGATCCTGCCTTTCACGATCAATCCGCAGCAGCTTCAGGATTGCATTGTGATATTCAGACCAAGCACGCTGGATCCCGAAGCGCCGGAAACCGATCTGGTGAGCGCCCTCACGCCGACCGTCCGGATCTTTGACAAACAGGGTTTCCAGATGCCGGAAGGTTCTTTCTATACGCGCGGCATGTATCAGTTCACAGAGGACGGTCTGCATCTGGATTCCATTGCGTACAATTTCCACGCGCAGCATCGGAATTACGGCAACAGCACGAACGAAACATATAAGATCCCGCTCATCAGCATCGAACCGTATACGGCGGCATTTGCAGATGAAGCGCTCGCCGAAAGCGGCATTGCTGCATACACCGGCGAAGCAGTCGAGCCGGAGATCACCCTCACAACTGCAAAGGGCAGGGCTCTGAAAAGCGGCGAGGACTATTCCGTGACCTATGAAAATAATACAGAATGCGGGACGGCGACCGCTGTCATCACCGGTCTTATGTGCTATACCGGCGAGATCAGGCTGGAATTTACGATCAAGGGAGCGGAAATTCATCCTGCACCTGCTTCCGGCGATCCTGACGGCGACGGCAAAATCACCGTCGAAGACACCGCGCTCCTCAATAGCTGGATCTTCGGCAAACCGGATGCCGCGCTGACGGAATGGCAGGCTGCTGACATGAATCAGGATCAGGTCATTGACGCTGCCGACCTGACCATGATGAAGCGCGCCATGCTCGCACAGAAAGCGCAGGCACACTGAACATTTCCGGCAATTTCAGCATAGTTTATGCAGTAACTCCGGTAAACTGTGCCGTGCAAAAAGGGCTGCTTGCCCGCATATACACGCGAGAATCCCCCGTATCGCGAGATACGGGGGATTCTGTTTGCATTCAGTAGTCAATCTCGATCCACGGGCCGGTTTCGATTCGCCTTTCAGGTTCTGCGCCGGTGTCATCCGGCTGTGCGGGCTGATCCGGCTGCTTAGGTTGATCCGGCTGTGCGGGATCTATCACAATATCTGCCTCCGGAACGGTGAAACGGAACTCCGCCGGTTCTCCGGAATCCGAAGACTGCTTCTTAGCTGCGGTCGTATCCGTAACGGCAGCCGTGGTTTCTGCCTCCGGCGAAGTGCTCTGCGCTGTTGTCTCCGTCTGCACGGAAGATGCATCCGGTTCAGGTGCAGGCCGATCGGTACAGCCGGTCATCAGACATCCCGCCGCGAGCAGCATACTGACAGAAAGCAACACTCTGCCTGTCATAATCCGTTCCTCCTTTTGCGGTGCGCTGCCGGTCATTCAACCGGGAAACGCTCTCCTTCATATCTATCGCTTGCGGTCAGAACGTCCTCTTCCGAAAACGCAATGATCTCAAGCTGTGCTTCTTCATAAGTCTGTTTCATGTTCTCCTCCTTATCATGCCTTCTCATAAAGATACATCGCATTGGCGAGTGTGACTTTTCTTTCGTCGCCGGTCGCGGCCAGCAGCTTTGCGTAGTAAAGCGGCGGAATCCCGACCTTGTACGAATCAATCACAAAGTTATACTGCGTGCTGATGTTGGAACGGCCGTTAGTCTCAGAGTCCAGATAGTATTCTCCCTTGCTGTTCTGCATCAGCTCCGTTTCGCTCTGTCTGGATGTGCCTTTTTTGTAGGTATGGGAATCATAGCTGTTATCCGAGAACTTGATATACACGCGCATAAACGGATTAATCTGGAATATTGTCGAGAACTGAAGATCCAGATTCTCCGGCTTTGTGCCGCTGACGTTCAGTTTAATTTTATTATAGACATTCTGATCCAGATTCTTTACATCATCACTGACGGTATAGCCCGCATCCGGATCGAAATACAGCGCGGTTGCCGCACAGAAATCCTTCGCCGTCTTTGCCAAGCGATACGTACTCTCATTCGATTCCGCTTCTGCCATGACTTTGTCAAAATAATCATACACTTTGATGTTCAGACCGGCTTTCGTCACATCGGTGCCTTTCACGGTCAGGGATTTCACAGCGGTTCCGTCACCGCGGACTAAGCGGAACGTGCCGTCTTTCATCGCGTCGGCGGGATCAATCGGAATACCGATGTAGCGGTGCAGTTCACTGATGCTGCCGGATAACTGCGAGCCTTCAATATACTGACGGCTTAGCGAGATCGGCTGTGTATAGGTCTTGCCGCCGATTTTCAGTTCACAGTATGCATCCGGATCAGCAAGCAGTGTACCGGGAATATCCGCATAGATCATGGATTCAATGCGATTGTAATACCCGACAGACTGCGCCCGATAAACCGCAGGCGTACCGTCGCCGTTCGATATAAATTCTATGTTATACTTGACTGCATAGGCGTGTGCGCCGGAGTCCTCTGCCGCAGTGATGCTGTTGACAAGTGTACAAATCGAATCGACATCGTCAAACGAGCAATACGGGTTCAGAACTGTCAGCATGAGCTTGTCACAATAATAGAAACAGTGATCCTTAATACGCTCAACAGAGCGCGGAACCGTCAGTTCCGTGAGCTTAGCGCAGCCCCTGAATGTTTCATCGAACAAACAGGTCATTCCTTCCGGCAGATTGATCTTCCGGAGATAGCTGCAGTAGCAGAACGCAGATTCGTCAATCCTATTCAGAGAATCAGGGAGTTTGACCTCCATTACAGGGCTATCGTAAAACGCGGCATATCCGATTGACTTGATTCCTTCACTCACTTCGACCGAGCGAATCGTATTACATCCGCTGAAAGCCTGCCGGCCGACGCTGACAACCGGCTTGCCGTTATATGTCGCAGGGATCTCGATCATCGCCGGCAGCTTGTCCTCGACAAAACCGCTGACACTGTAAACATCCTCATACTCGCTATGTTCAAAAGTCAGATAATCTTCGGGAGCAAATTCTTCATTATCCAGCGGGATAAAGGTCAGATCATGCTGTTTGGCGTAGTATTCCGCAGTGGATTTTTTCTTGCCGTAAACCGCAGTCGGCTTGCAGATCGTGTCGAAGTCGCGGGAATCATCCGGATCTTTGATCATGCAGCCTTTGTTGCGGATTGTGACCTTTTCCAGTGCATCGCATTTTGCGAATACGCTGTTTTCAATCTCCTTCACGCTTGCCGGGACATCTACCTCTTTCAGGGATGAGCAGCCGTAAAACGCTTCGCTGTGAATCTTTCGCACGCCGTCCGGAATTGTGATCTCCTTGAGCGATGTACAGCCGAGGAACAATTCACTTCCGATTTCCTCCAGATTTTCCGGAAGCTCGATCGTCTCCAGCGATGTGCAGTCCTTGAACACATCATACGCAAAGGAACCGGTGCGGTCTGAAAAAGTGACCTTTTTCAGATTGGTGCAGCCGTCAAAGGCATAACCGTTGAAGCTGATCAAAGAATGACCGTCGTTCGTATCCGGACGCGCGTCGGAATGGAATATTTCAACCTCTTCCAGATTGGTGCAGTCCTGAAAGCATTGATACCCGATCCAGCTGATGCAGTCCGGAAGGACGATCTTTTTGTAATTCGATCCTTTCAGCAGATTGGCGTTCAGCTGCTTGACGCGGTAACCTTTGATCCGTTCCGGAATGGTCAGCGTATCTCCGCTCAGCTTATTGAAGTCAATCTTGTCAATTGAAACCGTGTTGTCCATTTCGTTTTCATAACCGGTGTCATAAAACGTGTAGGTGTAAGCCTCAAACTGATGCTCCTCACTGTCAGCTGCCTGTGCCTGCATCAGCGGTATGACAGCGCAGAAAGCTGCTGCTGAAAGCACCGCTGTGCATAGTTTGGATAATCGCATAAATATACCTCCTTTTTCATTCACGCCGGCATACAGACAGCCGGCTTTTCTATTATACCATAATCTTGCGCAGATTGCAATGTATTGTGGCAATTTCAGAGGATATGTTAAAAATATATCCTTATCCGCATGACGATCTGGAAAGGACTTCCTGTCAAACCGTGCCCAATCGGACATTCTTTCTGCATATTTTCTGTATTCTTTATGCATACAAAAACCGCCCCGAAGCGCAATTCAGATGCTTCGGGGCAGTTGTTTACATGAGATTCCAGAGGCGTTTCAATTCGCCGTTTTTCTGCATCAGCTCGTCAAATGTGCCGCTTTCTGCGATCTCACCGTTTTTCATCACATAGATCCTGTCGCAGATGCGCACCGTATTCAGACGGTGTGCGATCATCAGGCATGCGATCCCGCGGTCGCTGAGCTGCGAAACCGTATCAATGATGCTTTTTTCCGTGACGGTATCCAGATTTCCGGTTGCTTCATCCAGAATCAGCAGATCCGGCTTTTGCAGCAGTGCTCTTGCGATCGAGAGCCGCTGCTTTTCACCGCCGGAGAGGTTCGCGCCGTTTTCTTCCAGCGGCGTATCATATCCGAGCGGCAGCTTTTCGATCATATCATCCGCGCAGCAAAGCCTGCATGCTTCCCGGATTTCCGCATCGGCTGCATGTTCTGCACCCAATCGCAGATTTGCCCTGACCGTATCCGAAAAGAAAAATGTCTCCTGACTGACATAGGCAATGCTGCTGCGCAATGCATTGAGCCCGCAGTCCTCTGCGCTGCTGCTGCCGATCAGGACACGGCCTTTTTCCGGCGCATAAAAGCGCAGAAACAGCTTTGCCGCGGTTGTTTTTCCGCTGCCGCTTTCGCCGACAATTGCGATCTTTTCGCCCTTCCGGATCCGGAGCGAGACATCGTGCAGGCAGAGTTCACTGTTTCCGTAACGGAAATCGACATGCTCCAGCTCCCATTTTTCAGCCTGCGCACGTTCCTCTGTTTTCTCTGAAACAGCTTCCGTTTCGATGTCAAGAATGTCATTCAGGCGGTCGGCTGCGACAAAGGCAGTCTGGATCGTCGGCTGCAGCGCGATCAGGTTCTTGATCGGGCCGGTAAAATATTCCATCAGTACATAGAAGGTGATCAGCGCTCCGACGGTGATGATCCGGTTCTGCACCATGACAAATCCTGTCCAGAGAATGACAATGCTGCCGAGCAGTTCGACCGCATTCAGGCAGGTGTCCTGCGTCAGCGCGACCGTGCTGCTGTTCACGACGGAATCAAGATATTTCCGGAATTTCGTCATTGCTGTGTCCTTGACGCTCCGGTTTGCGCAGGCAGCCTTCACGGTCTCCAGTCCGTCAAGGCTCTCTTTGAGATACGCCTGCATCTGCGCGTCATCTTCCATGACCTGCCGGTTGGTGCGCAGAATCGCGCGGCGGAACACCAGCACAACGATCAGATACAGGATCACCATGACAAACGACAGAAAAAAGAGCCTGCCGTTTTCCATGTACAGCAGCGCGCCGCCGACAATTGTCATGACGGTATCCAGCATCAGCGTGACGGCAGCCGTTGAAATGGCTGTCCGGATCGTGTCGCCGTCCGAGAACCGCGACATGTATTCACCGGTTCGCCGCGTTGCAAGATCCTGAACGGGCATATCGACAATGTGATCGTAAAACGGGATCATGATCCGAAGGTCCAGCGTTCTGCTGATGGAAATGATCATCCTGCCGCGTACAAACTGGATGACGGCTGACAGCAGATAGAGCACTGCAAATGTGCCGAAGATCAGGTGAAAATCGTGCCTGCCGATTTGCTCTGCTTTCAGAAGAAATTTGTCAAGGAGCGTATGCATATCCGAATGATCCGGTTCTTCCGGCAATTCGATGATCTCGGTTTCCTCTGATTCTGCATCATCGGCATGCGACAGCAGATGCTCTGAAATCGTCTGCGTTTCCATAAAATGATCAATCGAGATCTGGAAAATGAAAGCGCCCGTAAAACCGATCAGAGAAACGATCAGCGACATGACCAGCACTGCTGCGAGCTTGCCGCCCTGTCCTTTCAGCAGCCGGAAAAAGCGCAGAAACGCATTCTCTCCGCGTCTGCCTTCCTGAAATGCAGGCGTTTTTTCAAATGTCACGATGTATCCGGTCCAGCGGGAGAAAAAATCCGCTTCTGTTATGCGATGCCTGCCGGTTTCCGGATCTCCGGTCAGGAATTTTCCTTTTTTGTATCCGAAAACGACAATGAAATGCAGCAATTGATTTTCGCTGACAATATGTGCAATGAACGGAAACCGGATCTCGCCGTTTGCAATTCCGGAGAGAAGCTCGTCCCTGTCGCCGGAAAGCGATGTGCTTTCAAAGCCGAGTGCATTGCCGGCTTCGGTCAGCCCGTAGAGGTTCGTGCCGAGCCGGTCTGTTTTGGTGAGCTTTCTGCACTGTGAAAGCGGGATCCTGCATCCGTGATAAGCCGCGATCATTGCAAGACATGCCGCGCCGCAGTCCCGCTGATCGTGCTGATAGACTATTTTCATGATGAATCCTTTCAAAAAAGGCTGCAAACCATTCTTGCAGCCTTTTCCGTTTCGCGCTGTGATCAGCCGTATGTGTAATAGGTCGTTGTTTTTCTCTTGGAACAACCGGAGCAAAGATACTTGATCGTATGCAGAACACGCGGCATCCAGCGGAATTTGTTCCAGTCCCAGTATGTTTCGGACTTCGTGGTGTGGGAATACTGTCTCCACGAATGCGAATGCGCACCGCCTTCGATGCGGCGCATTTCCTTTTCCGCAACAGCTCTCATCCCGGCACCTCCTTTCTGATCCGGCTGGCAGCAGAATGGTTGCTGCGATCCGATTTCAGTTGTATTATATCATTTTTTTATCCGAATGTCGCCACACAAAAGGGTAGTCTTTCCACGGAAACCGACTACCCGATCGGGTAGTGCATTTTTGTTTCAAATGTGATATAATAGGAAACAGTGGGTGAAATGAGGTGGTACTTTGCAGGTACATAAGCGTACATATCTGTATATTCTTTGCGGCTTTCTGCTGCTGTGTTTCATATCGTTATACCGGCAGGTCAGCATTGCAATGTTTCCGCATGACCGGCTGCGTCCCTATCTTGTGTATGCGGTTTATCTTGCGCTGCTCGGCGGCTGGCTGTATTCCCTGCGCATCCGCATCACGCAGAAAACAATGCTGAACTGTCTGCGGACGGAAGGCGCCGTTATGGGATTCTGGGTGACGATCCGGTTTTTGCAGGAAGGCTGGTTTTACCGGAATGTGCATGTGATGCGCATGAGCGGCTATCTGATCGCGATTCCGATGCTGCTGATCCCGCTGCTCGGATTCTATGCGTCCTGCTGTCTGGCGCAGGGCGATACCTACACGATCCCGCTGCGCAGATATCTGCTGCTTCTGCCGGTCGGGGCTGCCTGCATCCTGCTCCTGACAAATGAAAAGCATCATCTGATGGTCAGCGTGCTGCCGGATGAATCGGAAAATCTGTATTTTCATCCGAATACCGGCATTATTTTTCCGGTGTTCTGCGCATCGGCGCTGATTCTGGCGCGCATTCTGATGATCCTGTTCAAAACGCACCGCATCAGGATCAGGCGCATCAAAAAAATGCTCCCGCTGCTGATCAGCATTGCAATGCCTGCAACCCTGCTGCTCTATCTGCGGAAAAGCTTTGTTGTTTCGCATGAACTGATCGAGCTGACAGCAAAGCTGTTCTTTCTGGAAGCAATGTCATGGGAAAGCTGCATCCTGCTCGGTCTGATTCCGGTCAATACGCGATATCCGATGGTATTTGAGCGTTCCACGGTCGGCATGCGGATCGTTGATGCATGCGGTGATACAAAAATCCGCTCCGGAAATGCGCGTCCGCTGACAGCAGAGCAGTTTTCTGCGCTGAAACAGAACGGCATGCTTCAGGCACAGGAAGGCGCGGAGCTGCATCTGCACCGCATGCGGAACGGTTATCTGATCTATCAGAAGGATGTTTCAAAGATCTGCGCCGTGATCGAAGAACTGCACCGGACGGCAGAGGAGCTGACACAGGAAGGGCATCTGCTGCAGAAAGAGATCGTGATGCAGTCTGAAAAGGCGGCGATCGACGCGAAAAACAAGATCTACGACCGGCTCTCCAATGAAGTCGGCAGTCAGCTGCGCGACATGACCGGACTGCTGCATAGCATGCATACGGTGCAGAAGGATCAGCTTTACAGACAGCTGCTTCTGGTCGGCACATACGTCAAGCGGCGGTGCAATCTGGTGCTGATCCATCAGGAAAGCGGCACAATTCCAATGGGCGAACTGCGGCTGACGCTCTCCGATTTTGTCGCATGCATGAACCTTGCCGGCATCGCGGCAGATCTGATCTGGGAGCCGGAAGGCGCCTATGCGCCGGCGTACATGATCTGCATATTCGATGCTGTGGAACAGGAAATGGAGCGGATCTGCTTTGCACCGGACAGCATCACAATCGCGATCCGCGAAACAGCAGAAATCACCGTCCGGAAGGATGATAAACTGACGGTCCGTTCTGTTCCGTCTATTCAGTCTGAAAGTGAAACGAGTGCATCATGAGATACAAAAGAAGTCATAACAACGATGAAATCAGAGAAGCAATTGATTCCTATCCCGGCGGGCTGTGCTTTGCCGAGATCAGCGGAAAAACGATTCTGGTGAACCGGCAGATGAACAAGCTGATCGACGCCATGACCGGTCACACGCTGATCGAGGTCAATCAGACATGGGACGATCTTTCAAACATGCCGCTGCTGAACGGCTGTTCGCGGCTGGACAGACCGTGGATGAAGCAGGCGCATTTCTGTGACGATGAAAACAGCCTGCTGTTCCTCTTTCCGGATGATACGGTATGGCAGTTCCGGCGGACTCTGCTGGACGATCAGGGGGAGCAGATCCTTCAGATCGAAGCTGCCGATATTACGCAGATCTACCGGATGAGCGAGGAGCTTTATCTGAACAATCAGAGGCTTGTGGAACTGCGGAAACGGCAGGAAGCGCTGCTTGCCAATATCGTGAAGATCAATCAGGACAAGGAACTGCTCTCTGCAAAAATGCATATTCACGACGATTTCGGCAGATGTCTGGTCGCGACAAAAAAAGCGATCATGGACGGCGATCTGACGGAATCGACATATCAGATGCTGCTCAGCGGATGGGGGGAAGCGATCCGCGATATGCAGAATTTACAGCAGCAAAGCGCGATGCCGTCGCCGGAAGCAGAGCTGCGCAAGGTTGCGAATCTCGTCGGATGCCGGCTGTATTTTTCGGGTGAGCAGCCGAAGGAACGGCGCTCTCTGCTGCTGATGTATTCCGTCATACGGGAAGCGCTGACAAATGCCGTGCGGCATGCCGGCGCAACCGCGCTCACTGTCGAGATCAGTCAGCAGCAGAATCTGTATCATGTTGTCATCGGCAACAACGGCAAATCGGAGATCCGGACGATCCATGAAAGCGGCGGTCTGCGCAATCTGCGGCATGCGCTGGAACAGCAGGGGGCCCAGCTAAACTATGCATTCGGATCGAGCGTCACCGTCATCGCAGATATTCCGGTGCTGCATTGAGGAGGAAGATCATGGTAAATGTACTGGTTGTAGAAGACTCCAAAATTACCCGCGAGGCAATTGTGCATCAGCTGATGCAGATGCCGGAATACAACATCGTGCTGACGATTGAAAATGCAGCAAATGCGGATATTGCGTGCATGCACGGGAATATTGATCTGATCCTGATGGATGTCTGCACGGCGGACGATGAATCCGGTCTGGAAGCGGCAAGACGCATCAAGCAGCACAATCCGCAGATCAGGATCATCATCATGACGTCCATGCCGGAGCATTCTTTCCTGCAAAAAGCACGGAAATACGGCTGTGACAGCTTTTGGTACAAGGAATACGGCGATGTCAGCCTGACGGAAATCTGCCGCCGGACGATGCGCGGGGAATCGGTTTTTCCGGCAGATACGCCGACACTGAAAATCGGTGAGGCAGACAGCAAGGATTTTTCCGAACGCGAACTGGACGTGATCCGGGAGCTGGTCAGCGGCTCCCGCTACTGCGAGATCGCGCAGAATCTGCTGATTACGGAAAACACCGTGAAGTTCCATGTGAAAGCGATTCTGTCCAAAACGGGATACCGCAACACCCTGCAGCTTGTCGCGGATGTGGTGGAAAAGCGCATGGTTCTGCCGAAATACTGATGCGAACCATAACAATCGTTCCGTTCGCCTGGTGTTCCTTGCGGAAAGCATCCGGTATTCGTATTCGGGTATACGCATATATGCATATGCGAAAATATTGATTAGGAGGATGTTTATGAAACACACGCGCGTCTTAAAGAGGGGAGTGTCTCTGATCCTTTCGCTGGTGCTGACGGTTCCGCTGCTGTGCGGCAGGATCCTGCCGGCAGAACTGTTCGGGATGACTGTCTTTGCTGAGGATGAAAAGCCGGCAGAAGAAAAAGAAGGTGATATCACCATCTCAAATGATTGGTACGGACCTTATCAGGCGGTCTACAATGACAACATGTTCCTGAAAAAAACCGAGGCGGAATCCACAGATCTGGCAAAGCTTGGCATTGTGCTTGCAAATGCCGCGTATGATGAGTCGAAGATTGCGGAACTATATCAGAAGATGGGCTTTTCCTGTGCGACCTATAATTATGAAAAGCGCGAAACCTATGACGACAATGATTTTGTCGGCTATGCACTCGGGTACAAAGAGATTGCAGGAAACCGTGTCTTTTTGGTTTCCATTCGCGGAACGCACAGCGACTGCGACTGGTTCAGCAATTTCAACCTCGGGACTGGAGATGCGCATCAGGGTTTCCACCTTGCAGCCGGCAAGCTGATGAATGATTTGGAAGAATATCTGGCGCTGTACAGTGCATCAGACAGTTCCAAGCACAACATTATCTATTTTACCGGACACAGCCGCGGAGCAGCGGTTGCAAACATTCTTGCGCAATGGTTTTCCTCCGGCGAGTATGATAATTTCAACGAAAAAAACGTGTTTGCATACACTTTTGCAACGCCGAATGTGAGGCGGGGTGCAGACAAATCGCTGAAAAACATTTACAACTATATCAATCCCGGAGACAAGGTTCCTGCGATGCCGCTGTCGGAATGGGGCTTTGAACGGAACGGACAGACGTATGTTCTCAATACGGAAGGCGATACGTTCCGGAATTTCCAGATCAAGTTTCATAAACAATATGAAGCGGAAGAGAAATATAATGAGTACTATGGCGGCGATACAGACAATGTTTCTTTCTGTACGCTGATCTATTCACTCGTCCCCGATCAGGAAACATATCAGAAGAAAAAATACATTTTCGATCTGATCGCAGCCATTATGGCAAAAGACGACGATTATAACGCGCCTGCAGATCACAGTTTGCTGTACCTTCTGGGCAGAGTGCTGAATGACACAAAGGGCGTCTTTTCTGAAGTGCAGGTGACAACTATTTTAGATTCTGTCACATACGGACTGTATTCCGATATTTCAGCGAGCGCAGATGTTGCTTCCTATCTGGCTGTCTGTTTCGTTGAGCTGGACCGCAAATATAGTGAGGTTCTTGAAGCGAGAGAGAATGCAGAACTGGCACATAAAGCATGCCTTGCAGCGATGGAGGAAGCAAAGAAAGAAGAACGCGAGTTCAATTTTAACGATTGGAGCCGCGGCTGGAGCAAGGAACTTGGAGCGGCTTCTTATCTGAGCAACCAGTCAATTCAATCCATTGATGATCTGGTAAGGGCAATTCAGATCCTGAAGACGCTGGAACTGAAGCTTATTTCCGTCAAGGAAGATGACCAAAATGCATTCCGCATTCTGGGTGAACTGCTGGCAGATCTCGGAAATGACAACGATGAAAATTACATAAGCGCTGTATTTCGCAGCATTGAGCATACTCATCTTCCCCTTACCTATTATCTCTGGATCAATTCGATGTACTTCGGCATCAACGGATGGAGTGGCTATGACGGCGTGATTGAGAAATTCGTGATTCCGGAAAAAATCACCCGTATCAATTACAGCTGCTTTGACAACTGCATCGGAATCAAGGAGTTTGTGATTCCTGACAGTGTTGTCAATCTGTCCAGCGCCTTTAATGAGTGCCGAGGACTCCGATATCTTACGATTCCGATTGATCGCAGTTATGACAGCAGTTTTTATAATTCGCAGCTTCTGACGCTGCATTTCACATACGGAAAAACCGGCATCATGCCTGACTTTAAGATGGGTCCGGATCCTTATTATAACGAGCCGGGGCTGCAACATAACAACGGAGACAGTCTGGTAACAGTTACCTTCGATGACCGCATCACACACATCGGCAAAGATGCTTTTTACGGACTGAACGGACTGATTAACCTCAAGCTTCCCGCCTCTCTGCAGGATGTCGGAAATCGCGCATTTTATCAGTGTACCGCGCTGGAATCAGTTGAACTGCCCGAAAAGGTTACCTCGCTTGGCGAAGAGTGCTTCGCAGAATGCGTCTCTCTGAAAACAATCAATCTGCATGACAACATCACAGAAATCGGCACCAAATGCTTTTCAAATGATGCGCTGCTTCAGATTGATCCGCATCTTCCGGAACATCTTGTCTCGCTCGGCGAAAGCGCCTTTGACGGCTGTTCTTCGCTTTGCAGTGAGATTGTGATTCCGGAAAGTCTGGAAAACTACGGGTCTTATATCTTTTCCTGCACGCCGATTACGAAAATAACATGTCCCTGTGATCTGAAATCATCTTTCAGCTACGGCATTGAAAGTCAAATCACCGAAATAATATATACAAAAGGAAAAACGGGCGTGATCCCTTCCAACAGGATTTGGTGGAACCATGTCTCTTTGCAGAAAGTGACACTAAGCGAAGGCATCACAAAGCTCGAAAGGGAAGCGTTCAAGGAAGCTGCGGTTCCGACATTTATTCTTCCGTCTACACTGACGGAAATCGGAGACTACGCATTTGCAAACTGCACGAATCTTACAGCTATCACGCTTCCGAAAAATCTGCGAACACTCGGCTGCGACGCTTTTTCAAACTCCGGTCTCACGTCTGTCACGCTGCCGGGTTCGCTTGTCTATGAAGGAACGGATGAAAAAGACGCAAAACCGATTGTGAACTGGTTCAGCAACTGCACTGCGCTCAAATCCGTTCAGCTTTCGAGAGCTTTGAATGCAATTCCGTCCGGCGCGTTCAGCGGCTGTACTGCGCTCACGAAAATTGACATTCCTGAAGGCGTGAAAACAATCGAAAGCAGTGCGTTTTCCAACTGCAGCGCTCTAACTTCCGTCACATTTCCGGATACACTGATCAGCATTGGTGCGGAGTCATTCGCAAGCTGCCCGCTGCTGACAGAAATCACGATACCAAAGAGTGTGCAGTTTATCAGTTATGCTGCGTTCAACAATTACTATGCAGAAGAGAAATGTGTCGGCCGAAATGTTTATATTTATAATCCGGATTGTGATATGATTCACGAAAAATCTGATTTCAGCGTGTTCAACAGTGGAGAAACCATTCACGGCTACAGCAATTCTTCTGCCCGAAATGCAGCGAACTACTACGGACTGACCTTTGTACCACTTGATCCTGCATATACCGTCGGTGACGTCAATGCGGACGGCGAAATCACGATTGCAGATGCGGTGGCACTGTCCCGCTGCGTCAATAAATGGGACGGAATCTCTATTGATTTGCGTGCAGCCGATCTGAATCAGGACCAAGCAATCAACGTGCTGGATGCAATGATTCTTGCCCGTGCCGTATCCAACTGGAGCGGATATGACCGATACCTGATTCTTGTTCCGCAGGAAGAGGTGAATGTACAGACATGAAAAGACTGCTTTTGCTCCTGATTACCGTTTCGCTTCTGTTTACGATGATTCCGCATGCCAGTGCTGCTTCTCAAATGACGCTTTCCGTGCTGAATGCATCGGTGCTGAATGCTGCGGGTACAGAAGTTTGCGTTCCGGTCTTGGCAACTCCCGGCTTTCGGTATGCAGCAGGCATTGCGGATATTCACTGGGACGCTGAGGTGCTTTCACTGAAAGAAGTGCTGTTTGACGAGAAAGCTGCGCCCGACAATGGTTCTGCTCCTATCACAGACACCGGCTCCTATCGTATCAGTGTGGGTGATTATCGTGCAGAAAAGAACTATATTGGAAACGGCGTGTTCTTTACACTTATTTTTGCTGTTAAAGCAAATGCAAAGTCCGGCAATTACGCGATTCAGATTCAGAATGCCGAGTTTTACAACAAAGATATGGAACGGCTGTATACTGAGACGGCAGACGGTTTCGTTACTATTTCTGATGGCGGATTGTTTTCTCTGGCAGTGGAATCGGTTTCACTGGAAAAGGATACCAAGACCTTTCAGACTGCGGTGATTGCAGAGCAGAATCCTGGATATGCGGCAGCTGTTGTGGATATTATATGGAATCCGGAAATGTTCATTCTTCAGTCTGTGACGTTTGAGGAGAATGCTGCGCCGGATCTGGCGACTAGAGAGATTGAGAATAACGGCTGTTTCCGCGTTTCATTCGGGAATTACGAAGCGTATCAGGATTACAAACAGACCGGAGTGCTGTTTACGCTGCAATTTCAATTGGCGGAAAGCGCAGAACCGGGTGAATATATCATTTCACTTGCAAATGCGGATGTTGTAAATTCCTCTCTGCTTCCGTTGGACACGGTTCAATCAGATGGCATTGTCCGTATTATGGGCGATAAATCAGATACAATCACCACAGCAACGACGTCAAAAGCGACAATGACGACTATTACCACAACTACAACATCCAAGGCGACAACAACTACTGCTGCTACAACTACGACATCTAAAGCAACGACAACTGCTACTACTACAACTACGACATCCAATGCGACAACAACTACTGCTGCTACTACGACGTCCAAGGCAACAACAACTGCTACTACAACTACGACATACAAGACAACAACGACAACTACTGCTACTACAACTACGACATCCAAGGCAACAACGACAACTACTGCTACCACAACTACTACATCCAAGGCGACAACAACTACTGCTACCACAACTACTACATCCAAGGCGACAACAACTACTGCTGCTACAACTACGACGTCCAAGGCAACAACAACTACTGCTGCTACAACTACGACATCCAAGGCAACAACGACTACTACTGCTACCACAACTACGACATCCAAGGCAACAACGACTACTACTGCTACCACAACTACGACATCCAAGGCAACAACGACAACTACTGCTACCACAACTACTACATCCAAGGCGACAACAACTACTGCTGCTACAACTACGACATCTAAAGCATCGACAACCACTACTACAACTACAACGACTGCCTCCACAAAAGAGACAACCGCGACTGAAACAACATCTGTTACAACGTCAGAGCCGGAACCTGCTGTACTGTGCGGCGATGTGAATGGCGACGGAAAAATCGGCGTTGACGATGCACAGACAGCGTTGGTCGCCTATACGGAGCAGTTTGCCGGCAATCCAGTTGACCTGACCGACATTCAGCGAAAGGCTGTCGATGTGAACAGAGACGGACTTCTTAATGTGGACGATGCACAGAATATCCTGATTTTCTATACGGAGCGCAATGTCGCAGGCAAGGACATCAAATGGGAAGATGTAATCAGTCCGAAGCCACAGAGCCTTACGTTTTTTAAGCGGCTTGCTGCTGGATCTTGCATGCAGAGAGCACTGCTTCACGGCGGCCATCCGGAAGTGAGGTGCCGTCTGCGGCAGTGAGAATGAATCAACCTGACTCCTCATACAAACGGAGTCAGGTTTTCATTTTAGACGGAAAAGGTTACAGCTATGATTGCACCTAATCCATATTTGGTGCAATATAAAACGTAAAATGAACACAGGTATTATCCACTGCTGCCTGAATACAAAAAACAGCCCCACCCTTTATTCCGGACAGGACTGCTTTCTTCATTTCTTTTTTCTTTCGGCAATTGGTTATGATTCTGTGCGGAAATAGTTCTCTGCGGATTTGCAGTAAACCATCAGTGCATAAATAATCGTTTTCACCTTTGCACTTGTCGAACTCTTGTTCAGCATATTGCAGGCGTAGGTCTGCACACTGTAGGTAATTTCATTGCTGATCTGCTGTGTACCTTCATAGAGCACAGCCGTGACCGGCCGGCAGGAATCTTTCGCCTGCACATCTGAATAATCAAATCTGTACTCATTCGCAAACTCCCCGCTGACGAATTGACTGAACGGAACGGTTTTCGTGATCGTTTTGCCATTCACCGTCGTATAGGAAAGCTTCAGCATGACGTTACTTTTCTGAACGGATTTGTCGAATGTCATGTAAAACACAAGTGCGACATTGTTGCCGAGCAGCAGATTTTTGCCTGAGAACTGTGCTTTCGGACTGCTGATCTTCGTTTCGGATGCATCGGAAGTGATGTTCAGCGAAAATGCATTTGTTCCGAGCTTTCTCTGTGCAGCAGTCAGCGTGCTGTTTGCGAGATTTCCTGTGTTATAATTGAAATAGGTCTGCGCGGCTGAACCGTAGTTCAGCATATCAACGAGAAGCGTTTTCAGTCCGGATTTCGTGCCGGGCTTATTCAGTTTGTTCATCGCATATGTGCTGACACTGTATTTGTCGATCTGGCTGATGTAACCTTTGCCGTCCTTTTCCGCGGATATTGATGCATAGACCTCGCTGACCATTTCCTTTGCTGCGATATTCTGATAAACGAACACATATTCGTCACCGTAGCCAGAATCTTCGATTTGGTATTCGGTCACTTCGCTGCTCTGCAGCGTTCTTTCAGAGCCGTCCGCATTGAAATGCTCCTTCTGAATGAGCAGCTTCACATTTTCGTATCCTTCCAGCTCGCTCTTTGGGATGTAATACGCGATGCCGAGCCGGTTGTTCAGTGCAACACTGTGGTTGAATGTGAGATTGATGCGGTTCTGTCCGGCTGCCGTCTGCGTGAAGACCTCCCGTGTATAGAAAGGTGTTTCCTGACCTTTCAAACGCACGCGCAATGTGTATTCCGTCGCGGGTTCAAGACCGGTAAACGGCTCATTCTGATCGATTACCTTTTTCAGATCCTTGTAATGTACGCCGTCGATGCTGATCTCATAGCCTTCCGACACATAGTTCAAATAATCGTCAGTCAGTGTACCTTCCGCGACATTTTCACCGAGTGCAATTGATGTGGGCGTTACCACAAGATGATCAGAGAACTCGGGCAGTCTTTGAACGAGAATGCTGCCGACCTGACGATCATAGGTGTTTACATAGACAGTGCCTTCCGGCAAACTCCATCTGCTGCTTTTTTCACCTGTAATATCAATGTCCGAAAATTCATTTGAATAGCGATTTTTCTTGATCTTAGCGGGATGAAGCAGCACTGCATAGACATCCAGTGTTCCGTCATCATTGAGATGCGCAGCCGCCGTGTTCAAAAAGCGAAAATCGGAATCATAGAAATAAGAATCCTTGTCTCTATATGCGATGATCCATTCATTGATCTGACTGGGCGTCGGTTTCGCAAAATAGAAGCCCTGCTCCGGTGTCAGTCTCACGATGTAAATATAGGAGCCGCCATACTGCAATGCTTCGCCTTTTTCTACAAACCGGTCTTTGTCTGTATCATACCAGCCGCAATGCGCCCTGTCAGTGGTGAACGGCTGCACACTATAATCATCAGCAGCATATATTTCATCAATGTAGTTGCGGGTTCCAACAACAATGCTTCCGGGATAGGGCCGTTCGCCGGTTGTCGCGATGGCGTTCTCTGACGTGGACGAAAGGATCATAGCATGATCGATCTGGGTGAACTCGCTCAGCCTGGTGCATGAGGATCTGCGGAATTGTGCGGGAATCACAGCATAGGTGCCGTCGCCGCTGATCTTTCCGTAGAATTTGTATGGGACTTCGATTGTCCAGCCCGGATCATTCAGCAGCTTCATATCTGCCTTTACTTCAAAGTTTCCGGCGAAGTTAAGATGAACCAACCTTGAATCGCTGAAAAACATATCTGTCGTATCTGCATCGTCTTTCAGTGTGAAATTAATAAAACTGAGAGACCTGAGACCGAAACAGTGATAGAACATCATAGAATAGTTTGTAACACTGTCTGTTTTCCACGTACCTAACGCATACTCATCCCAATTGTATTCGTCCGGTCCGAGCATCAGAGAGGTGATGCCGCAGTCATAGAACATACCCTCAAGTGTGGTCACGCGGTCGGTGTTCCAGCTCTGAATGCCGGGAATTTTCTTAAGCTTCTGGCAGCGATAGAACATCCAGCTTAGATTCGTAACGCTGCGCGTGTCCCAATCTATGACATTAAGCGTTTCCATGCTCTCACAGCTGTTGAACATTTCTTCCATTGTTGTGACCTTGGATGTGTTTGCATTGCTGAGGTCAAAATTTGTTGCATCGCAGAAGCCTTTGAACAGCTGGAAGCAATCTGCCGGAAAGACCGTGCCCGGCTCTGCATAGACAGATTTGACTTTGCTGTTCATGCTGAATGCCTGTACATCCTCTTTCACCACATTTCCTCTAAGGGTGAGCTTGCCGGTCGATTCCTTGAAAACGGCGGTGCTGCCTGCCGCCTGTGCGGTCAGTGTGATCTCCGGCAGAGAGAAGGTCCCCGCTTCAAAAGGCATTGCTGTGCTGAGCAATGCCAGCGAGACCAATGTTGCCGCTGCGCGTTTCATGCGCTTTTTCATAATCATTCCTCCTTTTGTAACGGTTGGTTTCCATCAGTTTATTTCTTGATTCTGCTTTCGTGCAATCCTTTTTGTATTATAACATTCATAAACATAACACCGCAATACAAAAGATAAAATATGAACCGAACAGGTCATCTTTGCGACAAATATTACGCAGCAAATATGTGGAATATAAACAAAAAGCCGTTCCGATCATCATGACGGAACGGACTCATAAGATCATAGCAAGATCCGCTGTTTTCCTTGTTTTTTCGTCATTCTCAGCATTGCACAGACTGAAAGAAGGAGGGAGTACCAATCGGTACTCCCTCCGCCTATTGATATACCCGAATCAACAGATCAGACATAGCCCATAGAGCTGTTTCTCTGATAACGAACCTGAAGCTGATCTCTGTCATTGTAATTCAGGACGCCGTTGCCGTCCAGATCAGCCTTCATCTCAAAGTATGCCTTGCTGACATGGAGCTGATTCAGGATCGTGTTTTTAGCCGAAGCCGAACCGTTAAGATAATTATTCAGGATCGAGTAGTCATTCCCGTTGACCTTGCTGTCACGATTCAGGTCGCCGAGCTCATTGGTAAGCTTTGCCCTCAGGTACGATTTCTCTGCGCTGTTGAGTACACGGACGCGATAGCTTGCAAAATCCCATGTGCTGAGCGGCGCTGTATTGCAAAGGATCTTCTGCTTCGCTGCAGAGTTCATGAATACCGTATCAAACGTACTGCCCGTCGCATCAATGATATAATATTCGGAGTTGATGAGAACAACATTGAACTCATGTCCGCCGGTCTCCTGAACAAGCTGACCGTTGTTTGAATATCAAGCATTGATTGGCAAGCTGATTGTTCCGGTGTAAAAGAAAAAACCGCATATTCCCCTCCGGTATCAAAAATGGAATCATTGAGTCCGAGCAAGTCGTTAGACTATTTTAGACTATTTGATCAGAAGGATCCGTTTCAGCAGCGTCAGATCCTTTGCGTCAAGAACGCCGTCGCCGTTCATGTCTGCAGCAGCCGGATTGTGCAGGACGTAATTCGGCCGCGCAGTCAGCCAATCACGCAGGCAGCGCACATCTGCGATAGTTGTTTTGTAATCCCCATTGACATCGCCCGGCAGCTTTTCTGCATCCGGGATCAGCCAGCCGCCGTCATCGGTGATAAGGCAGAGCAGCGCGATTGTATTGCCGTAATAGCAATCCGAGCCGATCTCCAGCACCTCTTTGCGAATCGCGTCGTGAAATTCTGTATCACCCGCTGCGGCTGCGGAGACCATCAGCGGCGCAGTGAAGCAGAGGTCACTGTAATCCGCAAGCGGTCTTCCGCGGGTGAGCTCATAACCCGCCATGATCTTTTTCGGGTCACCGCCGCATTGTTCCTTCATGAAGGCAGTGACCTTTTCTGCATAAGCCTGTGCCTCGCCGTTCAGTCCAGTCGTGCTCCGCTGATTGAGCAGCGCATCTGTACCGATGCGCCACGGTGTCCGGCAGGCATTATAGTAGTAGTTGCCGTCGTTCTCATCCTCAAGAAAATTCTGCGGCGCGCCGTTCCAGCTGCCGATTCCGATCGGATTATAGACCAGAAAATCCGGCAGCAGCGGCGTTGCCTTGTTTGTGATATGATAGCGGATTACATCCATGATGCGCTCGTATACAGTGACCCAGTGCTGATCGCCGGTCACTGCTGCAAAAACCGGAAAATACTGCAAAGTGAAATCTGAGGATCGCGTCGCATCGGTGAACGGATAATCCTTGCTTTTCACATAAGTTGGCCAGCCCCCAGCCCCGTTTCCGGGCGGGAATACAGATTCGTATGTCTGATTCGGATCATGTGCCCAGTCTCCAAGCTGCGGCAGCCAGAACACCGGGTTGATCTCGTATTCCATAATATCGTCGATCACAAGCTTTGCAGCAGAAAAATAATCAATATCCCCCGTGCTGCCCCAGACCTTATCCGCAAGCAGCAGCGCGTAAGCAATATCAAGATCGCCGTCCGCTGCAGAATCCGCGCCATCAGTGTCAATCAGCGCCTCCCCGTTGTCGCTCTGCTGCCACGCCATGAGGTGCGGCCCGATGCTGCTCGGATGCGCCAGATAATACCGGTACATCCCGTCAAAGATCTCGTGCGCCTCGCTGTCATATTCCGACATGAGCACAGCAATCAGCATTCCATAGCCGTGTGCCTCAGAGACAGTCACTGCAACTGTTTCCTGTGCCTCCTCATAGGTCTGCTCCCCGTAGAACACATAGTACTGCGGGGTGTCCGGTGTGTAAGGGTTCTGTCGAAGATACGCATTTTTCCATTCCGCATAATAATTCTGTGTCTCAGCTGTCAGAGTTTCCTTCTGTTCCGCAGCCGACGGCATTCCGGTTACTGTCAGTGCTGTCATGCAGCCAAGTGCTGCGGCAATGATCTTTTTCATAGATATGACCTCCCCGTTTGTAATATATCTACTCCCCCTATATTTCTACTATAACACAAAACAGACAAAATAGCAAGCCGCATTTCAAAAAGCGCTCTTTTCAAGCAGCACATAGAAATCGTATTTTGCGCTGTTGGGGTATCTGATCAAAAAGCATTTCTGCTGCTCTTCGCGCCAAAAAGCATGCCGGTACTATTTTTATAGCAGGAAATACAGACAACTTTCCGGCATTCAGGGAGAACGGGCGCATAGTTGTCTGTACTGCGTACCTGATTCGACAGAACCTTTTCCTATTCGCCCTGATAATTAGGGAAACCACCAAACCGTTCCGGAAATCCTTGAACGAAACCGAAGAATGTGATATAATAGCGAATTGCGGTGTATGAAGATTTCTGTGCGTATCAAAATATGAAGAAAATTGCGCAGATACAACAATCTTTCACTCGCGAGACCATAAAACAAACAGGAGGATACTATGGAATCAAAAAGACATTTGAAGCGTTTGGTTTCGGCGGCGGCAGCAGCGATCATGACTGTGTCATGCCTGTTCCCGATGTCCGGCGGAACGCTTCAGGCATCTGCGGCAGCGTCAAGCTTTACGGCGGAGCAGGGTGTTGCATGGGCAAAAGCCAGAGCGGCGGAACACTGGAATCAGGATGTTGACGGCGTTGCAGGCTGCCAGTGTGTTGACCTGATTAAGGCGTATTACAAATATCTTGGTTATACACCTGCAATTGCCAATGCATATGAATATCTGACAATTGATCTTCCGAGCGGCTGGACACGGAATAAGACACCGAAAGCCGGCGATATCTTTGCATGGAAGAGCGGTTCATGGGGCCATGTCGGTATTGTGACTGCGGTGCACGGTGATACTGTCGATACCGTTGAAACGAATATTACCGGCTCAGATTACGGATATCCCGCGCAGACAGCCACGGAGCCGATCAGCAAGATCGACGTTTTCATTCATCCGAATTTTAAGGCAGGAAAGGTTTATTCGCCGCCCGCTCCCACCAAATCCGCAACCGTTTATGACGGCGTTTACAACATCATCAATGCGGCTGACAATACCTATCTGAACTATGCATGGGCTGCCGGAAAGATCAACGGCGCACAGCCGATCATTACCATGAAGAAGGACGGCAGCGATGAGCAGAATTTCTACCTCAAGCATATCGGAAACGGCAAGTATACGATCGGCATCCGGCACAAAGACGGCGGTTTCGTCAACTGCGAATGTGCGACGCCGTCCGATATCTATGACGGCGTTTCGCTGACGGGCAGAAAAGCGTATAACGATGATACGCAGTATTTCTACATCGTCAAGGACAGCAGCGGTCAGTATGTGATCGAGAACGGTCACAACTGGAAGTGGGTGATGACCGGCAACGGTACGACCACCAGTCCGGTAACGGTCAGCAGCTATACCAAAGCGTCAAACCAGCGCTGGAAGCTTGTGCGTCCCGACGGAAAAGCGATTGATATTATTTCCGACACCACTACCAAGGCGACGTCCGCGACCACAAAACAGACGACCACAAAACCGTCTGATCCGATCAAATCCATCACCGGATACGGCATTGACGTTGCGGAGCATCAGGGCAATATTAACTGGAACTCGGTCAGCAACAGCAAGAACTATGCGATCATCCGCTGCGGCGTGACGCTGGACGGTTCACTCGAATACCGCGACGACTTCTATTTTTCAGAAAATTACACAAATGCAAAGGCAGCCGGTATTCCGATCGGTACCTATATGTTCTCGCAGGCAACCACTATATCCAAGATCGAGAGCGAAGTGAAGTCCATGCTGGCAACGATCAAGGGCAAGAGCTTTGAACTGCCGGTGTACCTCGACTTTGAGACCGATGCGCAGAAATATCTCAGCAAGTCCGCGATGACTGCGATCGCGGTGCGCGGCTGCGAGATGATCGAGGCTGCCGGATACAAGGCAGGCGTTTATGCAAGCGAGAGCTTCTTCTACGGCGGCGGCGCCGTACTTGATCCGGACACGCTGCGTTCAAATGGCTATGAGCTCTGGATCGCAAGCTGGGATCTTGAGCCGACCACGTATCGCTATCAGAACAGCTGCGAGATCATGCAGTACAGCGAGAGCGGTTCCTGCCCCGGCATTTCCGGCAATGTTGACCTTGATTACCGTTACGGCGGCAATACGGGTTCCCAGCCCCCTGAAACGAATCCGCCGAAGCATGCAGTTTCCCAGAATATCGGTGAGGGTACTTACAACATCGTCAACAGCGACGGCACGTATCTGAACTATGCATGGGCTGCTTCAAAAATCAACGGTGCGTGCCCGATCATCACCATGAAGGGCGACGGCAGTGCAGAGCAGGTATTCAAGCTCAAGCATGTCGGCAACGGCAAGTATACCCTCGCAATTCAGCATTCTGACGGCGGCTTTGTCAACTGCGAATGTCCGACACCGTCCGATATCTATGACGGCGTAAAGCTGACCGGCAGAAAAGCGTATAACGATGATACGCAGTATTTCTATTTCGTAAAAGACAGCAACGGTCAGTATGTCATTGAGAACGGTCACAATCCCAATCTGGTGATCACCGCAAAGGGCAACACCAGCGATCCGCTGACCGTCAGCAAGTATAACGGCTCTGCAAGACAGCACTGGAAGCTGGTTCCGATCAATGTTGATCCGGTTCCCACCACTGCAACGACCAAGGCGACCACAAAGGCGACCACAAAGGCGACCACCAAGACCACAACTACGACCACAACTAAGACCACGACCAAGAGCACGACCACAAAGACCACCACGAAGACCACCACCACGACCGCTCTGACAGCGCCGCTTCCGCCGACCGGTCAGAATGTTACTCCGCGTACCTATACCATTTCCAATGCGAAGAACGGCTTTGTCCTGACGCATCAGAGCGATGTGAAGCTCGGCAATTTCCACCCGATCGGCATTGAGCTGAACGAGGGGCTGGCATCACAGTGCTTCACGCTGACACATGTCAACGGCGGCAAGTACACCCTGACGCTTGGCGATGACAGCTCGCTGTTCGTCAACTGCGCTGTCAAGAATCCTGAGGATGTCAAGGCAGGCGTCAAAATTTCCAGCTACACCAAGTATACCGACGGTACACAGTATTTCTGGTTCACACCTGCCGGCAACGGACAGTATTACATCCAGTGTTCGCTGGACAAGAGCCTTGTGCTCGCACCGAGCAGCGATGTCTGCGGCGCAGGTCTGGTGCTTCAGAAGTTTGACGGCAGCGCACTCCAGAAGTGGAACCTGACGCCCGTCAAGCCGGTTGAAACCACAACAGCGAAGGTCACCGCAACGACGACAAAGACCACGACCTCTGCCACAAAGCCGGTCACCACGACCACCACGGCATATCCGGTTCCGGTTCCGGCAAAGCAGCAGAACATCACCCCCGGCGATTACAGCTTTATGAATGCGCAGAACGGCTACTGCATGACACACCAGACCGCGTATTCGGTCAGCGCTGCACATCCGATCGGCATTGAGCTGAATGAAGATCTGCTGACGCAGCGCTATACGCTGAAATATATTGCAGACGGCAAGTATTCGCTGGCACTCGGTGACGATCCGGCGCTGTTTGTCAACTGCACCTGCAAGACTGCGGATGACATCAAGGCAGGCGTTGAGATCACCGGCTGGAAGGAATATACCGACGGCACGCAGTATTTCTATCTGACAGAGGTCGGCAGCGGACAGTTCATTCTCCAGAATGCACTGCATCCGGAGCTGGTCATTGCACCGTCCTCGGATCAGATCCGCAGCGGACTGACACTGCAAAGATATAACGGCAGCCCGCTCCAGAAATGGAAGCTTGTGAAGCGTCCGGCACTGACCACGACTGCTGCTGCAACTACTACGACTACCAAAGCAACTACTACCACCACAACCACCACAACCACTACAACTACCACGACCACCACAACTACCACGACCACCACAACTACCACGACCACCACAACTACCACGACCACCACAACCACTGCGACTACCACCGCCGCCACGCTGCCGGCACTGAAGCTCAATGCAGAGCGCATCACCCTGACGAACGGCGATCAGTATACGATCACCGCAAACAGAACGGATCTCACATTCAAGAGCAACAATCCGGATGTTGCAATTGTCTCCCGGAACGGCGTCATCACGGCTGTCGGCATCGGTGAGGCAACGATCACGGTCTTTGATTCCGAGTCCAATGCAGTACAGATTCAGGTTACTGTTTCGGCTGTCACGACCGCTGCAACATCTGCTGCCGCGACAACTTCTGTTTCGGAAACGACTTCTGAACCGGCAGCGACCACGACCAATTCCGCATCGGCAACGGATACCGCTCCGGCTGTGACGACCACAACCGCGGCTGCGACCGAACCGGTCGTTACCGCACCTGCACCGGAGGTTCAGCGCGGCGACGTAAACGGCGACGGAAAGATCGGCGTTGACGATGCGCAGACAGCACTGATCGCCTATACGGAGCAGTTTGCAGGCAATCCGGTTGATCTGACCGATGCGCAGCGTCAGGCTGTCGATGTGAATGAAGACGGCAAGCTCAATGTAGACGATGCGCAGAATATTCTGATCTACTACACGGAAACCAAGGTTGCGGGCAAAGTCCTCACATGGGAGGATCTGCTCGGCACCCAGAAGCAGGCGCAGCCGCGTCCGCGTCTGCTGATGCCGCGTGAGGATTCATGGCTTGATCCTGAAAGAGCCGTTTCAGGATCCGACGCATGATGCATTGCATGTCTGAACAATAGGATATCAAAAACATAAAACGCACCGCCTGATCATACAGTCAGGCGGTTCTCCGTTTATTATTAAAACGAATTTAAGAAACGAAAAGAAAAATCGTGCTTTTTCGCAATTATTGGGCTGTTTTTCGCAATTTCCGATTTGCAGGTGTCAAATATTTGCCCTATACTGTTAATTAGAAACAGAATGTCATAATAAAATGGCATCATATTATTGAAAGCGCTTATCTGATCTCAGGGGGAACAGCGATACAACCGTTTTTTCACGAAACATAGGAGGATTTGAACGATGAAGAAGCTATTCGCGCTTTTGGCGTCTGCTGTTCTTGCAGCGGCTGCCATCCCGAAAATCAGTCCGCAGCGGCAGACTGTTTCTGCGGCGGACAAAATCAAGATCCTGCCGGCAGGTGACTCGATCACCTTCGGCATGGGCGATGACGGCGGTTACAGAAAGTATCTGGACGCCGTGCTGAAGCAGAAGAACATTGACTTTGACATGGTTGGACCGGAGGGACCGGACACCGCGTCCTTCAACTACAACGGACAGAACGTCACCTACGACAACAACCATGCAGGTTACAGCGGCTACACGATCAAGTATCATGCGGGCGGCTACGGCGACGGTCTGATGGAAACGCTCCAGAAAAAGAACGCGATCAAATCCGGACAGCCAGATATTATCCTGCTGATCATCGGAACGAATGACATGAACGCGAACCGCTCCATGCAGGAGTGCGAGAGCGATCTGCGGGATCTGATGGACTACATGACCGGCGAAATGCCGTCCGGCTGCATGGTGTTCCTTTCAACGATTCCGGAGCTCGGCGGCGGATTCTTCTTCGGCGGCGGCGGTAACATGACGCAGAAGATCGCGGAGTACAATGCGATCGTCAAGAAGGTTGCAAACGAATACAGCAGCGCAGGCAAGGGTGTGACCTTTGCGGATATTCACGGCTGTCTGGACGGCACGAATGACCTCGGCGACGGTGTGCATCCGAATGCCAGAGGCTATGAGAAGATGGGCAAATATTTTGCCGGTCTGATCGAGGATTATCTGAAAAACGGCAGCTCGCAGCAGCCAGGTACGGATCCGCAGCCGCAGCAGACCACTGCGACGGGACAGAATCCGTGGAATCCGTGGATCCAGACCAATCCGACCAACACGACTTCACCGCAAAATCCGACGGATCCCGTCACGCCGTCTGCCGGCGGCAAGGATGCCGGATACAAGATCATGCCGGCGGGTGACTCGATCACCTTCGGTATGGGCGATGACGGCGGCTACCGGAAGTTCCTTGACTATTTCCTGAAAGAAAAGGGCTATTCCAAGATCGACATGGTCGGACCAGAAGGACCGGACACCGCGTCGTTCAATTATAACGGCAAGAGCGTGACCTATGACAACAACCACGCAGGTTACAGCGGCTATACGATCAAGTATCACGCAGGCGGCTACGGCGACGGTCTGATGGAAACGCTCCAGAAAAAGAACGCACTCAAATCCGGACAGCCGGACATCATCCTGCTGATCATCGGCACGAATGACATGAACTCCAACCGTTCCATGCAGGAATGCGAAAGCGATCTGCGCGAGCTGATGGACTACCTGACCGGCGAGATGCCGTCCGGCTGCATGGTGTTCCTCTCAACGATCCCGGAGCTCGGCGGCGGATTCTTCGGCGGCGGCGGTAACATGACGCAGAAGATCGCGGAGTACAATGCAATCGTCAAGAAGGTCGCGGACGAATACAGCAATGCAGGCAAGCGTGTGACCTTTGCCGATATTCACGGCTGTCTGGACGGCACGAATGACCTCGGCGACGGTGTACATCCGAATGCCAGAGGCTATGAGAAGATGGGCAAATACTTTGCAGGGCTTGTGGACGAATATCTGAGCGCACAGGCACCGGCAGAGACCACCACAACGACAACTACTGCCACAACCACCACGACAACTACGACGACTACGACTACGACAACCACAACAACCACAGAGCCAGAGAACATCAAGTGGGGCGATGCTGACTGCTCCGGTCTGGTCGATATCTCCGATGCTGTTCTGGTCTGCCGCTTCGCAAACTCCGATAAGGACGCGAAGATCACCGATGCCGGCATCGCAAATGCCGACGTCACGCACGACAGCAACGTAGACTCCGGCGATGCGCAAAAGATCCTGCAATTCATCGCACGTATGCTCACGGAAGATGAGCTTGCAGAATGATCTGCGCTTCCGTTTCAATTTCACATGACAAAGCTCCGCACTGCACACAAGGCAGTGCGGAGCTTTCAGCTTATAGGCAACACCGCACAGCAAGCATCCGCCCCATACAATTTAACATTGTATGAGGCGGATTCATTCTTATAAAACGCTGTGTTTTTTGTCAGGGTTCAACCGGAGATCTTCCGGCAGCTTCTTCGGAACCGGCCGTGCCTGCGGCTTTTTTTCGAGCAGATCTTCCCATGTGATCTCCTTGCCTGCAACCTTGCTTTCCGTGTAGAAGATCAGGATATTCTGCGCGTCGTCCACATTGAGCACGCCGTCTTCATTCACATCGACAGCCTTGCGCTGCGCATCGGTCAGGTCAACCGGATTTCCGGCGAACTGTTCCGTATAGGCGATCAGGGCTGCCTGTGCGTCGTCCACGCCGACCTTTCCGTCACCGTTCACATCGCC
This sequence comes from Clostridiales bacterium Firm_04, assembly GCA_001603005.1. Classification (GTDB taxonomy): domain Bacteria; phylum Bacillota; class Clostridia; order Oscillospirales; family Ruminococcaceae; genus Firm-04. Next base: position 5,694 of record LVAJ01000024.1, on the reverse strand, counting down.
GCGCACGAATGCAGGCTCCGGCAGAGCGGTGGTCTGCGCCGGCGTCGTTTCTGATCCGGTTACGCTTGTGACAGAAACGGTTGTCGTCTGCTGGGTTGTCGTTGCCTTGGGCGTTGTCGCTGCAGTGGTTGTCGTTGTTGCCTTGGGCGTTGTCGCCGCAGTCGTCGTTGTTGTTGCCTTCGGTGTTGTCGCCGCGGTGGTTGTTGTCGTTGCCTTCGTCGTTGTCGTTGTTGCTGCGGTCGTCGTTGTACCGGACTCTGCGGGTGCTGTTCCGGTCGGCTCCTTGACGCTTGCAAGCAGATGCTTGTAGTTGCTTTCGTATGCATACCATGTTCCGCCGGACGATTTGAATACGTCCATATAGCGTTCGGTATCCGCACCTGCAAAATAGATCAGCGACATATGCCTTTCCGGCTTGCCGTTTACCGCCTTGATGAAATACGGACCTTCTTCCAGCGTAATCGTGATCGGTTCGTCAGGCTTATAGCCGTTTTCCGGTGCAGCGCCGCCGAAATAGCAGTCCTGCAATACCTTGTTCGCAGCAGTCGCGAACTGTGTCTGCACAAACTGCTTGTCAAAGTTGCCGAATGTCTGATTCGGACCGTACACATACTCAAGCATTTTGTATGCTTCGTCCTTGTTTGTGCCATAGGTATGCAGCGCAATGATCGTTGCAGCCATCGGCGCAAACATGCCGTAATCATAATCGCCGTCAATCTTTGATTTCAGGCTGAATTTTTTCAGCTCATCCAGTGTTGTGGGGAGCTTGTCAAATGTGTATGTGATTTTTGCAAGCGTCACATCCTTGGAAGCTGTTCTTCTGTCCTCAGAAATGGTGTAGCCCATTTTTTCCAGTTCATCGGCAGAGATCTCTGCTGTATTGATCTCAAACTCAACGTGCTTGTCTACGGTTTCATGCTTTTCCTTATAATACCGTTCATTTTCAGGAACATCTTCAACCGGCAGATCAGGCAGTTCCGTTACCGGCTCCTTGACGCTTGCAAGCAGATGCTTGTAGTTGCTTTCGTATGCATACCATGTTCCGCCGGACGATTTGAATACGTCCATATAGCGTTCGGTATCTGCACCTGCAAAATAGATCAGCGACATGTGTCTTTCCGGCTTGCCGTTTGCTGCCTTGATGAAATACGGACCTTCTTCCAGCGTGATCGTGATCGGTTCGTCAGGCTTATAGCCGTTTTCCGGTGCTGCGCCGCCGAAATAGCAGTCCTGCAGCACTTTATTTGCAGCAGTCGCGAACTGTGTCTGCACAAACTGCTTGTCGAAGTTGCTGAACGTCTGATTCGGGCCGTACACATACTCAAGCATTTTGTATGCTTCGTCCTTGTTTGTGCCATAGGTATGCAGCGCAATGATCGTTGCAGCCATCGGTGCGAACATGCCGTAATCATAATCGCCGTCAATCTTCGATTTCAGGCTGAATTTTTTCAGCTCATCCAGTGTTGTGGGGAGCTTGTCAAATGTGTATGTGATTTTCGCGAGCGTCACATCCTTGGAAGCTGTTTTTCTGTCCTCAGAAATGGTATAGCCCATTTTTTCCAGTTCATCGGCAGAGATCTCTGCTGTGTTGATCTCAAACTCAACATGCTTGTCTACGGTTTCATGCTTTTCGGAATAATACTTTTCGCTGTCAGGAACATCCTCAACCGGCAGATCAGGCAGTTCCGTGATCGGCTCCTTGACGCTTGCAAGCAGATGCTTATAGTTGCTTTCATATGCATACCATGTTCCGTCAGATGACTGACAAACATCCATGTAGCGCTCCGTGTCAGCACCTGCAAAATAGATGAACGACATATGTCTTTCCGGCTTGCCGTTTTTCGCCTTCAAAACATACGGACCTTCTTCCAGCGTGATCGTGAACGGTTCGTCAGGCTTATAGCCGTTTTCCGGTGCCGCGCCCCCGAAGTAGCAGTCCTGCAGCACCTTGTTTGCAGCAGTATAGAACTGTGTCTGCACAAACTGCTTGTCAATGTTGCTGAATGTCTGATCCGGACCGTACACATACTCAAGCATTTTATATGCTTCGTCCTTGTTTGTTCCATAGGTATGCAGCGCAATGATCGTTGCAGCCATCGGCGCAAACATGCCGTAGTCATAATCGCCCTGCACATCTGATTTCAGACTGAACTCTTTCAGTTCATCCAGCGTTGCGGGAAGCTTGTCAAATGTGTATGTGATTTTTGCGAGCGTGGCATCCTTTGATGCAACTGTTCTGTCTTCGGAAATGGTATAGCCCATTTCTTCCAGCTCGTCCGCGGAGATTTCGGCGGTATTGATCTTAAATTCAACGTGTTTTTTCACTGTACCGCGTTCCGCTGCATAATCACTTGCTGTGAATTTGCCTTCAGAAGCCGCAGCGCCGTATGCGTAACCGGCGTTCAGAGCCGCCGGCTCTGCCGCAGATCCGGATGCAAACGATACGGCGTTTGCAGTGCACAGCACCGCGAGCGTGCATGAGAGCATACTTTTCAAATACTTTTTCATAATTTCCTCCTTTGATATTGGGATCCTGAAATCATTCAGTACCTTAAATTATACTGCAAGATCGGTTTTGCAGCAATGCCCGCGGCAAAAGTTGACCTGATCGGTTCAGTTTCGTTCCAAATATTTTTCAACAAATTTATGCAGTATCACAAGTCGTCTGAAATGCTTCCCAAACGGATGCCGCCGCGCCGTCCCGAACGCTTTGGCTATGATAGATATTAAATCTCCTGAAACGGTATTGACTTTATATGAGGATAATAAGGATTGACCTATGCACCTGAGGCATAATATGAATAACAGGTCATCAGATCAGAGAAATTGTTTTCTGAATCGTTTTTCACTGAATTTTTATTCAGAAACTTGACAACTTTCAAGCACTGTGGTATAATATCATTATACTGAAAAATTATTCAGAGAAAATATTTTCAGAAAAGATGTGGTACTATGTTTATCGGCAGAGAAAAAGAACTCATGCAGTTAAAAGCCGAGCTTTCCTCATGGAAACGCAAAACGGCGGTGCTGGTCTACGGCAAACGCAGAGTCGGAAAATCCACCCTGCTAAGCGTTGCTGCAAAGCGCTTTGAGGGTGTCGTCATCAACCATATGTGCGTGACAAGCACCTTTGAGGGCAATATGGAGCTGATCTACCGAAGCGTTTCGGAGGGGCTTGGTCTGCCCAATATCCGATTCGGCTCTTTGTTTGAGATGATGGATTACCTGAAAACACTGGACAAAAAGATACTGCTCATCATTGACGAGTATCCCTATCTGAAACAGACCAAAAAGAAGAACGAGGTCGATTCCTATATGCAGGCGGTCATCGACAGGCTGCCCGAAAATGTCAAGCTGGTGCTCTGCGGTTCGTATATCACAGTGATGAAGGAACTGCTGGAGGAGGGCAATCCGCTGTTCGGACGGTTCTCGCTGATACAGCATATCCGTGACTTTGACTACCTTGACGCAGCGAAATTCTATCCGGAGCTTTCTGTTCGTGACAAGGTCGCTTTCTATGCCGTGTTCGGGGGAAGTCCCTATGTTCTGGAAAATCTTGACACAAGCCTGACACTCCGAGAAAACATTGAACGTCTGCTGCTGCCCGAAACAGGTCTGGTGCGGTCACACATCGAGAATGTTATGCTCAAAGAGATACAGAAGACATTCGATGCGAGGATATTGGAAATTCTCGGCAATGGCAAGAAGCGTTACAGCGAGATACGGGATAAGATCGCAAACAGCGAGACAGGTCTGCTGGATAAGCAGTTGAAAATTTTGCTCGACATGGAGACCATTCAAAAGACCGAGCCGATCAACCGCCGAAACGACAAGAAAAAGCAGTTCTATGAGATCGTGGATAATCTGATGCGGTTCTATTTCACGTTCATTTTTGGCAAGGCAGGAACGATCGCCCGTATCGGTGAGGAGCAGTTCTTTAACCGGAATATTGACACTGTGCTGGAGCAATTCGTCAGCAGACGACTGGAAGGCATCGCACTGCAATACTTCCACAGAGCCGCTATGCTCGGCAAATATCCCGATATTGACGATTTCGGGAGTTATTGGTACGATGATCCTGCCGCCAAGACCAACGGCGAGTTTGACTGCGTGATACGGCGTGGGGAGCTGTATGATTTCTACGAATGCAAATACTTCGACCGCCCCATGACGCTTGAAGAATGCCGTCAGGAAAAGGAACAGCTTGACAGCATCAAAGGCATCACTGTGTCGGGCGTGGGTTTTGTCTGCACGGGGGGATTTGATTTTGAGGGTGCGGACAAATTTACACGCATTGACGGAAAGGTGCTTTACTTCAACGAATGAAAAAACCGCCGCTCAGGACGAACCTGAACGGCGGTTTATAATTCTTGTCACCCGATTTTGTCATCCGTCTTGTCATCCACTTAGAATTCAGGGTGACAAATCGCATTTTTGAGCTATTTGTCATATTTTCCTGAATCCGTGAGGTTGATTGCTAAAAATGAGCGAAAAGCCGCACGGATTCAGGCTTTTTAAAGCCTGCGATTTTTCACCCATTGAGTTAGAAAAAATAAACCCGAAAATTCATCGAAATGTGGTAGATTTTATCTCCCAGATATGATACAATAAAATCATAGAAGGGAGTGTTTTAAATGAAGATCCATTTCCGCTTGTCAAACGAAAGACTGATTACACCAAAAGGGATTTCTCTTGTAGGACAGTTGCTGTCTGTCAGCAACTTCATCAAAAAAAATCAACAGGCTGCCAATGGAAAAGAAATGGAAGAATATGGAATGAACAATAACAACAACAACTCAGATGGCCATGAAATGAAACAGCATTTTCAGCGTTTTTTCATGATCTCTATGATCTCGCTGAGATCGGTCACTTCACGGTCTTTTCTTCTCATAAGCCGAAAATCCTCATATCCTCGTCAACGGTTGTAATTCCTGCAATGCCGAAGCTGTCTACAAGAACCTTTGCCACATTCGGAGACAGGAACGCAGGCAGTGTCGGTCCGAGGTGAATATTCTTCACTCCGAGATACAGCAGAGCAAGGAGTACGATGACTGCTTTCTGCTCATACCATGAGATGTTGTAAACGATAGGCAGATCATTCACATCATCAAGCCCGAATACCTCTTTCAGTTTCAGGGCGATCAGCGCCAAAGAATAAGAATCATTGCACTGTCCTGCATCGAGAACTCTCGGAATACCGCCGATGTCGCCTAAGTCGAGCTTGTTATACTTGTACTTCGCACAGCCTGCGGTGAGAATGACCGTATCCTTCGGCAGTTTCTCTGCGAAATCCTGATAGTAGCTTCTGGACTTCGCTCTGCCGTCACAGCCTGCCATGACTACAAATTTGCGGATAGCCCCCGATTTTACAGCTTCTACAACTGTATCGGCAAGTGCAAATACCTGTTCATGGGCAAAGCCGCCGATAATAGAGCCGGTTTCGATCTCGGTAGGCGGAGGACATTTCTTAGCCTGTTCGATGATCGGCGAGAAATCCTTTACTTCGCCGTAGGGTGCGTCAATATGCTTACAGCCCGGATAGCCTGCGGCGCCTGTTGTCCAAAGCCTGTCCTTGTAGCTGTCCTTCGGCGGAACTATGCAGTTTGTGGTCATCAGCACCGGACCGTTAAAACTCTCAAATTCCTCTTTCTGCTTCCACCACGCATTGCCGTAGTTTCCTGCGAAATGCGGATA
>LVAJ01000023.1 GCA_001603005.1 Clostridiales bacterium Firm_04 | reverse complement strand
TCTATCATACCATATTTCTCTCTTTTTGTACACCTTTATTTTTCGTAAGCGATTGCCGTGGGAGCCCCCGCTGGCAGCGGGCAGTGCCCGCCTCCATTTCCCTCCGGGCGCCGGCAGCGTGGCTCGCCCAACATTCGCAGTACACGCCGCTAGACGCGGCTTCTGTGGCGTAACTGCTCCCAGCACATGCGCCCCGCATACGAAACAGGAACACGCGCCAATCCCCGCAAACGCATCCGGCGCGCACAGGATTAAAGTTTTGATCGAACTTTTTCAAAAGTTCGCGGAGTCCAGAGGCAGCGCCTCTGGTCGCTCTCCGCAGAGAGCGAAACTCCCCCAGCGTTCTGTTTCGGGAAGAAAAGGGCTTGGGAAAAGCCCCCCTTTCTAAAAGGGGCAGCTTGTCCCATTCTAAATAGCATCCGCGCAGCGGATACTTCTTTAAGAACATTCAAACGGACATTCAAACGCGACATTCATTTTTACATGCATCCAGACATTCATCCCGACATGCACAAGTCAGACATGCAAACGCAGCTTCTCATCTATAACCGCTGCCGGCAATTTTAGCAGATATCACTTCGCCTTATAATGCCGGACATAGAACCGGTAGGCTTCCTTCCAGCTGCGGAATCTGCTTCTGTAAAACGCAAAATCATCCTGCCCGTATCTGTCCGCGGCGCGGTGCGCGGTATCAAACCAGCGCCGCCGGAATGCTTCCCGCGTGTATTTGTTTTCCGTCCAGCGATAGTCGCTGATGTCCCATGAATCGTAATATTTCCGGTACTGCCTGCCGTCCGGAACATCGGCTGCTCTGCGCACCGCCGCGGATGCCTGCCGCTTGCCGAACCGGCTGTTCTGCTCTTTCACATGCAGCAGCGTGCCTTTTCGATGCTTATAACTCCTGCTCATCCTGCACGCCCCTGTTCAAGCTGATAGAGCCGCCCTGCATTTTCGTGGAACACCAGCCGTTCGGTCTCCGGCGGCAGATGCATATCACGGAGAAACCGGATATGCTGCGCCATGCTGCACCCGAAGCTGTCCGAGCCGAACAGCACACGCTCCGGCACGGCTTCGGTCAGTCTGCGGACACCGGACGCGATCTGCTCCGGCACCTCTGCTTCATCCGCGACCGAGGAAAGATCAAAGTACAGATTCGGATACGCAAGCATCTGCATGCATTTCCCGATCTGCGGATACCAGCAGTGACAGCAGACAAGCCGCAGTTCCGGATATCGCGCCAGAACCGCAGCAGCGGCATCCGCATCGCCGTATTCGGGATGCTCCCAACCGGAATGGAACAGCACCGGAACCTGATATTGCAGCGCTGTCTCGTAAACGGACGACAGCCGCGCATCGGTCAGAAAGAACGGCTCGTGACCGGGATACAGCTTGATGCCGACGATCTGCTTCTGCTCCAGATGCCGCCGCAGATCGGCAAGTGTCTCCTCAAACCGCACCAGCGGACTGATCCCGCCGACCACAAATACGCGGGACTGCGCCTGCCGCGGAAACAGCGCCGTCAGTTCATCGGTCGTGCCGATCTCCGTTTCCTGCCACGAATCCGCAATGACAATGCATCGTGCAGCATGATTTTCGTCCAGTTCAGCGAGCAGCTTTTCTTTTTTGGATTGCAGCGAGGGATATGCGTCCCCGACCGGCAGATGCAAATGTGCATCGGTAATCATCATGTGAAATCTCCTTTTTCGTGTTGCGGTATGCGGGCTATTGCAATGCAATTTTATATATAGTATCTTACCCGATGCTGCGGCAATTGTCAAGGGCTGTCTGAAAATCTTGACAACGCAGTCCATTTCCGATATAATCAAAGTATTCGTATGAAGAAATACACGCTGTCACCCATTCAGCCGTCAGAACGGAGAAGTCAGATGAAGCAGGGAAAGTATGTTTACAAAAATAGACAATGTGAAAAGCAGATGCACGCCTTCTATGACAAAACGCTTGCAGCGCAGATCTTTTCCTGCCCGATCAAAAGAATGCTGATCCACAGCATGCATTTACCGTCAGAGAACACGATGAGAAGCATTTGCCGGAAGACGATTCGTTTTTTCGGGGACTGACCTGCGTATGAAATATGAAGGCATTCGCTGCACAGCCCTTGCTTTTTTCATCTATATATAGTATAATAAAGCGGATGTTTCAACCGAAAAGGGGGTTCATATTATGGGAGTCCGGTACTGTATGTACTGCGGAATGCCCATTCCGCGCAAAGCAAAAATCTGTCCGGAATGCGGCAATTCTCTGAAAGCGGCTGCTCCGAAGCCGGCTGCGCCCCGGATTGATCCGGCAGACAGAATGCGCCGCCGCAAGCAGCATACACCAAACAAAAAAGCAGCGCTCACTGCGGTGAGTCTGCTTGCCGTGACCTGTACCGCCGTCATCATCATTCTGAATGCAGGCAGCAAAATTGAGAACGCACGCTCCCGGCATCGGGAAAACATGATGGATGCACAGCGCAAAGAAACACATCTGAAAATCGACATGCCGGAATTTAGCATGCCGGATATTTCGATTCCGGATCTGAAGCTGCCGGAACCGCCCGAAGCCGAATTTGCAGTCGAAAGCTATGCGGTTGAAACGGATCTCATGGGCAATACGGTTTTGTATGTGAACATCAATTATACCAACAAAGCAGAGACAAAGGAACGCTTTCTCTCAAACTTTCGTGTGACGGTTCAGCAGGACGGCGGGACATGCAGACAGACTGCCGGCGATCCGGAAAAGGAAAATCATCTGCTGGATTCCGTGGAGCCGGATGAAACCGCCCTGATCTCAGAGGCTTTTATCATTGAGCCGGAAAAGAAAACAACGGTCTCTTTGTCCGCATTCTTCGGCGAAGGCAATTATCTGGAAGAAATCGTTCTGCCGCATGCAGACGGAACGGTAACTGTCCGCGAATAAAAGGAGCCTGCCAAAAACAAAACAGCATCAAAAAAGCCGTTCAGTGATGAGCGGCTTTCTGCTTTCGTTTTGCCTGCCTGTGCCGACTGTGCGCCTTGTCACCATCAACGTACATGCTGTCCGTCTGCATCAGGCTTTCATGATTACCCGATGCAGCGACCAGAGCCGTGAGCCTACCCTCACCCAGCTCCAGGAAACACCGTGCAGCACTTCCTGTTCCTGACAGGCAAAGCGGACAACCTCAAATTTCACGGTATGCGAAGTGCCGGAAAAAGCGCTGCCGGTCCATCACTTTCAGTTTTAGCGCCATTGAAAATGCGGCAATGAAATGACGACCGAGCGGATCAATAAGCTGCTGGACTTTTTTGAGCAAGCCGGTGATGCACTGATGAATCCGAATGAGGCTGAAAAAGGAAACCGGATAACCGTTTGCTGGACGGTTATCCGGTTCTGTGATGAGGCAGTTGATGTATCTCGAACGGCTGCATTTACCAGAGTATTTTATCGCTCTTATACGGCTGCAAATCATCGTAATGGAACCATACGTCATAATGCCAGAGATAGTCTTGCAACTCGAAAGAAAGCGAAAAACTGCCGCCGAGCGGTTTCTTGCTGTCAGATACCCCGAAGTGCAGCTCCCACATGGTTAACATCTGCTCAAGTTCCTGCGGGGAATATTCCGGCTGCGTCAGCCAATCATCGTGCAAATCCTGCTTGCTCAGCCAGACGTATGCCTTTTGGATACATTCATCCAGATGCTCCAGCACATGAATCATCCGGTCTGCCGTTTCGTCAGAAATTGTATTGTCAGGGGTGTGAACGGAAACTTCGACAGAATCGGGTGTGCCATTCACAAATGCTTCGTCTTCATCAGCGGATGTGCCGGTCGTAAAAAGAATGCAGTATGCATAAGGAAATCCGTTGTCGAGCTTATGGAACGCTAGTTTGGAAAAGTCCCTATTTTTCAGAATGCCGATGAGTTCATCACGGAAATATTGAATACTCACAGCGTTCGCTCCTTTCTATTGATTACTGCTTCTCTCATTATAGCAAACCTATCCCTGAAAGTCAATCACATATTGAGCCAGGGTTGACAAATCCGTCACTGGAAACCGGACAGATGATCTGCATAGCCCCCAGCTGAGCCGAAGACTCTGCCATTTACAAGATTCGTTCGCCCTGATCAAACAGATACAGATCCGGATTCTCCTTTGCGGTATCCAGCAGTCTTTGCTCATAGCCGCTCTTTGAAAAGATGCCGTAAACAACGTGTTTGCCTTGAAACTCCTGAACTCCCTCACACTTTTTCTTCAGATCGAAATACACATCTGCCGGAACTGGCTTGTCGTAGTATTTGCATTCACCGGCAAAAATGCTGTCATGCTCCTGATCGACGGCGACAACATCTATTTCCGTGGTGCCGTTCCAGTACGCACCGATTCTCGCAGGCACAAAATCTGTCTTGCCGGAGGTGCAGTATGCTGCAAAGTTTTCGCGCGAAATTGCTTCAAACACATAGCTCACATGGTTTTCGATAAATGCAGACTGTATCTTTTTCAGCACATAACCGGTGTTGTCCATTTCAAGCTCGCCGCGGTACGGGTACACGAATTTGAACCAGAAGTCGATAAAATAATCGCAGATATAGTAGAGCCCTTTTCTGCTTTTTTCGGGGTTTTGTTCAGTTACGGGCACGCGCTTTTCAACGAGGAACAAGTCGCTCAGCGTGGCGAGATACGGTGAAACAGAGGTGGTCGGCTGTTCCAGCAGTCCTGCGATTTTGGACAGCTTATGATTGCCGAGCGAGATAGCTTTCATGATTGAATTATAATTGACGGTTTCGCGCACTTCCTTTTCGAGCAGAAAGACCGGTTCCTCATAAAGAAAGCCCGATTTTGCAAGTATCACATCGGATACATTCGCCCACAGGGAAAGGTCGTTATCAAAAAACTCGATATATTTCGGCACACCGCCGGTCACAGCATAGAGCTCCGTCAGTTCCGCAAATGATTTGTCTGGGAATGCCTGCCGGAATTCTGCAAAGCGCAGCGGCAGCAAGCGAATCTGTGCCGTGCGTCTGCCGTACAACGGGCTGGATCGTGACAACACCTTCGAGGTCATCATGCTGATCAATGAGCCACAAAGGATGACCATGATATTGTTGTCCTTCAGTATCTCATCCCATGCTTCCTGAAAGATCGAAGGGTATGCGGCGTTCACGCTGACAAGATACTGGAATTCGTCGATGACAAGCACCTTTTTGTCCTGCGGTTGATAAGCTGCAAGCATACGGAATGCGCTCTGCCAGTTTTCCAGACGGCTGCCTGCAAGATGCGGCTGCTGTGTGAAATCCGCGACCTTTTCCGTGAATTTGTTGAGGTTCTGGCGGTCGCTTTCCTCATTTGCAAGGAAATACAGCGCATTCTTTCCTTTGATAAATTCCTTGATAAGTGTCGTTTTGCCGACGCGCCTGCGTCCGTATACGACAACAAATCCGCCGTCGCGTTTGTATTCCCGTTCAAGAGCAGACAGCTCCTGTTCTCTGCCAAGAAACCGCATAGTGATCCTCCTTTGTATAATTCTGCTTATTATAATTTGGATTATACTATATGATTGGCAGATTGTCAAGGGGTTATTCCAAAAAACAAGAAAACCGGATAACCATTTGCTGGACGGTTATCCGGTTCTGTGATGAGACTGTTTTCTGAGAGAAAACAATATTATTTCAAAATAATTGATAGTTCCTTAGGGGCAATGTTATTGCCCATCCAATTAAAATTACGATATGCTTTCGGACTTCTGCATGATATGGAATGATTGGAAAGAAGTCTTAAATCGGGTAAATCCAACTTATGCTTTTCCAGGACACCGATTACTTCCTGCAAATAAGGAATTGTATCCGGAGCACCAGGGGTTACCATTGTATAGCAATATGACATCGCAATATCATATATTGCTTCCATCAATCTATTCAAGTCATGATCTTGTGGATTGAGCATATTACTGAATAATACATACTGCTCTTTGGTCATATACTCATAATCGAGAGTTTCAAACGAATCATATTCAAACAAAGAATCGGGGATGATCTCAGAATATTTATATGCTGCCTCATCAAGATAATCACTGCCATCTACAATATGCCACATCATCTCTGCAACCGGTTTAAAATCAACATGTGAATATACAGATGAAACATATTTTTCAAAACACATAATTGCAAAAGCAGTCCTTGCCAGTAAAGTGAAATTACCAATATCCTCGCTTTTCACATCGAAACTCCTTTATACAGATATTTCTTCGCAGGCTGTTTTTTTACGATATGTACCTATTATAGCAAACCTATCCCCGATTTATACTTTATCGAATCTGATATCAAGATGCATGACGTACTTGCCGTTGAGCTTCGCTATGAATTCACTAACCGTATTGTTCCAATCAGAGCAAAACTTTTCATACTCCGATTCACTCTGAAAACCAACAAATGAAAACTCTTGCTCATTATTGATGAATAATGCCTTGTATCTCGCCTGAAGGCTACGAAATTTAGCATCCAGCTCGATATCGTCGCACAACTCATCCGGCAAACGGGTAGCAATTACACCACCATCATCATCATACAACCAGACAGGATAGCAGCCATACTCAAGTATTATTCGAATTCTATTCTGCACTGTTACACTCTCCTTTTAAAATTCGTCTTACGAACTCGGGTTCGCTCCTACAATAACAATCGCAGAGCTATTTACGCCTTCTTTATCCCCATTATAACAAAGCAATCATAAAAAGTCAACCATTATTCAGAAAGGAGGCTACACAGTGAGCCTGTTTCGGTTAAGCAATCAGATTTTCTCATAGAGTGTGCAGCAAAGTGAAAAGTAGGCTTTGTAATAACATATTTTCAAATAAAAGTCTTGACAGTTTTTTCTACGAAAAATGTCAACAGTCCCATATTACAACCTGGAAAAATACGCATCCAGCTTCTCATCACAAATCCGCAGAATCTCCGCTTTTTCATCCGCTGTCAGATGCTTCCAGACAGTCGGTTCGACTTCAATGATACCGAGTGTTTTTGTGTGCCGCAGCATCTGCATATCCTCAAATCGCCTGAACGGATTAGCGAGGATATTCCGCTGCGCTTCACGGTCTGTATATCCGCCTTTTGCAAAGATGCTGTTTGCTTTTTCAGGCAACAAACCGGCAGTACGGCGTGCTTCATAATAATCACGGAAATACGCGACAATATCATCCAGCTTCACTCGTCCCTTTGCATCCGAATGTGCCAGAATCGCTTTCAGCAAAACAGGCTTATAGGAATAGCTCATATCCATCTGCCGCACCATTTCCAGAAACAGATCTTTACGGTTGCTGTCGTCGATCAACCGCCAGCCGTATTTCTTTGCGGCGGCTTCCAGCGTTTCTTCACGGAAGTATTTGAGCTGTTTATACTCACTCATCGGCACGATCAGATCAGGAATGATTTTTCCTTCGCGTATGTATTTCTCAACGGTTTCCGACTGCACATCGACACGCCGGATAAAATCCATCTGCGACAACATTCCGGCAGCTTCCTCCTGCCAGTTGAAAATATCGACCGCCTCATAATCCGTTGCACTGACAGGAAAATCGACGATTGCATCCGGCTTTTCACCGCGTGCATAGAGCGCTGCATCTGCTTCCATCTGCTTGCTTTTCCCGAGAACCAATTTGCCCGGTTTATAGTCTTTCAGTTTGAACAGCCGGTGCATGGAATACGGCATATTATATTGACTTGCATTGTCCACAAAATCAAACACGATCAGGCATTCTTTTCCCTCGCTGAGCCGCATCCCTCTGCCAAGCTGCTGTGTATAAAGCACTTTCGACATGGTCGGTCTTGCCATGAACAGCACCTCTGTTTCAGGACAGTCCCAGCCTTCATTCAGCAGATCACAGGCACACAGCGCTTTGATCTCGCCCTTTTGGAATTTGACAAGATACTCTCGGCGCTCCGATGCTTTCATGCTGCCGGATACCGCTGCTGCCTGCACACCGCGTTCCCGAATCATATCTGCGATTTGTTCTGCATGTTTGACACTGGCACAAAAAATCACGGTGCGTTTGTTGCTGACATATTCCATAAATGTATCTACAATCAGCGTATTCCGTTCCGGCACATAGATCTTGCTTTCCAGATCGCGGATATTGTACTGCACGCTGTTAAACCGCACTTTTGTCAGATCAATGTTTGTATGAATACGGATGCAGCGTACCGGTACCAGTTCCCCGATCTCAACCGCTGTCTGAATATCCAGACGGTGCGCGGTATTCTTGAAAATGTCAAGAATATTCTGATCGTCGGCGCGTTCCGGTGTAGCAGTCAGACCGAGTGTAAATGCAGGACGGAAATACCGCAGAACCTTCTGATAAGTTTCAGCTGATGCATGATGTGCTTCGTCAATAATCAGATAACCAAAGTCTTCCGGATGAAACTGCTCCAGATTCAAAGCAACGCTCTGAATGCTGCCGCAGACGATGTACGAATCCGGCTGCTTGACTGTATCCATATAAATGCCGACCAACTCCGGATGCCAGAGTGCACGAAAGGTATCCGCAGCCTGTTCAACCAGTTCGCGGGTATGTGCCAGAAACAGCGTGCGTTTTCCAAAAGCCTTTGCATCGCTGACGGCTGTGACGGTTTTTCCTGTTCCGGTTGCATGATATAAAAGTGCAATCGTTTCGTGTTTTTCACGCATGACAGCAAGTGAAGCAAGTGCCTGCTTCTGATGCTCTTTCAGTTCAAGATCAGTACCCTCGATTGAGCTGCCGCGCTGCATCGGCAGATAGTCCTCGATTTCATGAAACTCCGGGCAGGAGCCGAGAAATACACGCAGTTCGTCACAGACTGTATCCGGCTGAATCTGCATCTGCCGGACAGCCCAGCGGTACACATCCCAGCCGAGATGAATCATGCTGTTTTGTTTCAGCAGATCATCATAAAACTTGTTGCGCGATACAAGCGTCGGATTGTGGCTTGCTTCATCGTCAATCTCAATCGCGATGCGCTTGCCGCCGCTTTCCAGAAAGAAATCAGCAAAGCGCTCATTCTGGTAAATATCGTAAAAATGATACTGTGTATAGAGGTAACCTGCTTTTTCAGCACCGAAAGTATCCGAAAACAACTCGATAAACAGATCTTCCGCAGAGCTGCCGGATGCCGCATGATACTCCGCTCTCATGTTGTTACTTCCACGCCATCAAGATAAACTCGATCACGGAATCCGCCGCGTTCAGCAGCCTTCTTTTTTCGTATCGCTTCGAGTTCTGCAACGGAATATCCGCGTGCGCCAGCAATCGCATACATGACTTCCAGCATATCTGCAAGTTCTTCAAGGCTCTTGCTCTCCTGATACTCCACGCATTCCTCATTCAACTTACGGTCAAGCTCGGAAAGATACTCGTCCATAGCAAGAATATGTGTTACCGGCTTTTTACCGGCGGCTTCTATGATCTCCGGTATTCTGTCTCTCACAAGTTTCTGATAACTCGGCATGATTTTCACCTCAAATTGCATACAATAACACTTTATTAGCATTATTGTGATGTACTGCAAAAAACGGAAACATTTCCCTATCAGTATTGACATTAAACCATAAACTGATACAATATGATTATTTATTCAATCTCAACCAGTCGATTAACAATTTCGATTATATTAAGCGGATCGAAATCATACTCAAATATTGACGCGATAATTATCTGATGATCGGCGAAGTCTCTTTTCAGGATCTCCATCATCAGTTTAATATTTTCTTGATCTACTTCTTTACCGCTAGGAGAATCCATGATAATTGGAAGCTTAATGTTAATGGCACGTTCTATTTCGATGATATATGACAACCGGAATGCAAATCTTTGCTGTTTCTTCGATCACGGCTGCGAAGCTCTACTACTCAGAATTTCAGAAGCAGATGAAAGCGGATCCGACCAAGCGGCTCAATATCGCCCTGATCTACAGCTACGGCGCGAATGACGAAATTCCGGACGAGCTTGACGGTAATCTGACTGAGGAAAACCCGGAAGATACCTCTGCCATGAATCAGTCTGACCGGGATTTCCTTGATGCTGCCATTCAGGACTATAACGAGATGTTCCATACGAACTACTCAACGGACGGCGACCGCTTCCAGAGCTACTACAAGGACGTTTCCCTGCGGATGAAGAACAAGGATCTGGATCTACTGATCGTTGTCAATATGTTCCTGACAGGCTTCGATGCAACCACGCTGAACACGCTATGGGTGGACAAGAACCTCAAAATGCACGGACTGCTGCAAGCATTCAGCCGCACGAACCGGATCCTGAACAGCATCAAGGCATTCGGTAATATCGTATGTTTCCG
Source organism: Clostridiales bacterium Firm_04 (assembly GCA_001603005.1). Classification (GTDB taxonomy): domain Bacteria; phylum Bacillota; class Clostridia; order Oscillospirales; family Ruminococcaceae; genus Firm-04. The sequence goes on along the minus strand of LVAJ01000023.1, from coordinate 64,588 downwards.
GAATCTGCAAAAGCGTGTGGACAGCGCAATTTCTCTTTTCGGAGATAAGAACGCCGGTGGCATCGTTGTTTTGAAGACATTTGCGGAATACTATTTCGGCTACACTACAAGCAAAGGCGAAGTGAAAAAAGGCTATGCTGATATGATCGCTGAGCTGACAGAGGACTACCCTCTTTCGGATCCGAAGATCGTTGGCGAGCAGAACCAGAAAGACTTTATCACGTTGTTTGGCTCAATCCTGCGTATGCGGAATCTGCTTTCTTCCTTTGACGAATTCGAGGGAAAACAAATTCTTACTGATCGTGACTTTCAGGACTATTGCGGTCGGTATCAGGATCTCCGTGAAGAATGGAAAAATAAGCATCCGGAAACCAATAAAGAGGATATTACGGACGATGTGGTCTTTGAGATTGAGCTTTTGAAGCAGATAGAGGTCAACATCGACTATATCCTCATGCTCGTTCAGAAATATCACGATTCGCATTGTGATGACAAAGAAGTGCTGATCTCCATTCAGAAAGCGATTGATTCCAGCCCGGATCTTCGCAGCAAAAAGGCATTGATTGAAAACTTCATTGCTGGTATCAACGATGTTGACGATATTATGACGGTCTGGCATGAGTTTGTTGCAGAGCAGCGAGAAAAAGAACTCAAACAGATCATTGCAGAAGAAAAGCTGAAAGAGGAAGAAACCCGGAAGATGGTTGCCCGTGTGTTCCGTGACGGTGAGTTTAAGACCAGCGGCACCGAGATCGACCGGATCCTGCCGCCGGTCAGCAGATTTGGAGGCGGCAATCGCGCTGAGAAAAAGCAGTGTGTAATTGAGCGGTTCAAAGTTTTTTTCGAAAAGTACTTTGGAATATAATTCACAGGTGCCTCATGTTAGTAAATGAAGGAGTGGTGATATGTCTAGGAAAGAGGATCCCTTTGAAAGATGGTACAGCTTTTATCCCAGATTTGAAGATTTATGTAAAGCATGGGACGTTAATGCACAGACAGTGAGCAAAAAAATAGGTGTTTCTGCTGCAACTATTCCATAGGCTGTTTCTGAAAGTCTGAAATAGTCCATTGGAGTGTTTTAGAGTCAATTAGACACAGGTGGATGAAATGGTATGGGATCAGAAACCACAACAGCAAACACAGCGGTAAAGTTGAATGTTCGTCTGCGGGAATGGGCGGAACAGCTCGAAGCACAATAGGCGAGCGGACTGACTGTCCTACAATGGTGTGCGGAGAATGTCATCAGGACCAAGAACTTCTACTATCGGCTGTGGAGAGGTGATATTTATGAATAATGATGAGCGAGTAAAGATAATTCAGGAGTTTCAAAACAGTATCCCTGAAGATGCTTCCTTTGAAGACATGGTCAAAAGAATTGCTGAAATACCAGATGAAGAAAAAAGAGCAGTAATTTCAATGCAGTATTGTGATAATATAATTGATGATACCTCGTATAGATTCGGATGGTCTTATCCGGCAGATAACCGTTTTATGGATAATTATTTTATCGCACATATATATAAGCCTTTGTTTCGTTTCACTCCGAAAGAGAACCGCCCATATTATACGGCAATGATGACTTTCTATGAGGGGAAAACGGCAGAATGTTTTGAAATGCTGAAGGACAGCATTGACGAGTATATTAAAACGGGCGGGTCACTGAACGAGAGCTGGTTTGCGTATTGTTATCTGGTTTTCAAAGGGTCAATTCCGAAACTCTACGATTTCATAATAGAGCGAATCCGTTCCGAGCAGTATGATAAAGGTTTGCCGGAACTCATCAAAGCATCAAAAGTGTATTTTTGCTCAACGGATCTGTCAAAGCTGGAGGAAGCTGCTTCTGAGGCGCTGCTTGTTTTGCCTGACAGCGTGCTTGCGAAAGAACTTATGGCAGAGGTGTGCTGGTTCAATAAGCACTGGCATAACACAATTGCACTCCTTGAGTGCTGTGAGGATGGCTATCTGAATGCGGAGCATGAAAGAATGTTCCGGCTTGCATGGTGCAAAAGCAAAATCCGTGACCGGAAAGGTGCAATTGAAGCGTACAAAAAATGCCTTGAATTGAATCCTTTGAAGCCTTGGGCAAGGAATAACCTTGCATACGAGTATTATGTAACAAAGCAATATGAAAAAGCAGAAAAGGAATACCGTCGCTGCCTAAAAGATAAAATGGATCTGAAATATGCCTGCACGGGGTATGTCAGAACATTAGCAGCACTCGGGAAATATGATGAGGCGGAAAAATTTATTAAGAAATCACCGGAGAAGATTTACAAATATGCGCTTGATGAACTGGAAGCAGCAAAGTCAGGAAAAAAGAAATATCATGCAGAGCTGACAGAAGCGTCTGAACATGCAGAAGGATCTGAGATCATAACTGTTGAACGAAAGCCTGCTTATCAGTTTTCAAAGGAAAGTATTTTTGAAGATGAGCTGTATGAGCGCCTTTCTGTCGGAACGGCCATTTTCGGTATCCCGTTAAAGATATATCGTCGCGCGGGAATATACGGACGGCAGTGGACATTTGAAGTCGGCCGTATAGATTTGCTTGCGGAGGATAAAGACGGAAATTTGTATGTTATAGAACTGAAAAAGGACAGCGGGTATGACGATGCTTACGCGCAAACCGTTCGATATGTGGAGTGGTTTGAAAAGTCGCAATATGCCAAAGGGAAAAAGGTATATGGCATTATATGTGTGAATGATCCGCCTCACATACTGGTTGAGTCAGTGCGAAAAGACAAGAGAATACGATTGTTTGAATACCATGTCTCATATACAGAAATCATATGATTACGGATGACAGTCTTTGAGTAAGCGTCAATACGGTTACGAAAATTGAAACCGCCGTAACGATCAAACACCAAAAACACCGCCTGATCGCTCAGACGGCATTCTTCTTTTATTCATCCAGCAACAGCCTTACCCGCCGCTGAATCTCTTTTTCAATCAGCCCCAGCCGCTCATCCGGCAGATTGTACCGCGGATGCCGCTTGAACCGGTAGTTCAGCAATTTCCGCAGTGCATCCCTGTGCCGCTTTGTCATCACGGATTTCGCCGTACCAATGAAGTCATCATAAACAGCAGGCACAAGCGAATCCGCATAGGCAGCCAGACTGTCCGCATCCTGCAAGTCACCGCTGACGGCAAAATTGAAAAGAGAATTGCCGTGGTCGAACAGCGGCGCCGGAGCCGTAATCTGATTCGTATGGTTGTCGATCAGCAGACCGAAGTTTCCATAATGCCGGTCGGTGTTGCAGATGACCGCATCCAGCACCAACATATCATTCAGCGCATCCACATACTCCGCGCCGAGCTGCTTGTAGTATTCCCGCACCGCAGCCATACCGCCGCGTGTTACGAGCCTCCCGATCGGAAGGAATGCATACTCCTTGCTTGTGAACAGCTCACAGGTGGAACAGAGCTCGCACTTCCAGTTAGACAGACCATATGGAATGGCCCGGATACCGAGCGTCTGTGCGATCTGCGCCGCATAGAACTCCGAATACGGCTCATTGCCGCTGTTAGACGCGCCCGATGTGCCGCCCTTGTAAAGCAGAATCCTGCCGTCCACGCGGCGCCAGCACTTCGGCAGCATACCGTTCGTCGTAAACTCCGGCGAGGACATCAGCGAGGTTGTGACGCTGCTGCCGTAACCGGTGAAGGCGATCAGCGACAGAATCCGGCTGAACCGGTTGTCATACAGATTGTATTTGTCGAAGCTACCCTCGAAGCCTTCCTCGACCACCCAGCAGCAGTCGTTCAGTGAGAGCGCCTTGGACACGCGCACAATGCTCATCGGGCGGTTGATATTCAGTCCGCACTTGCTGAGGAAATTGTGCACATAGGCGCGGTTCTTCGGAATTGTGCGGTGACTGAGCCAGCTCGCCACGCCCTCCGGCGAAACGGTCAGGTCAAGCGGAAGGAGCTGCCGCGCATCCTCGTTGATCCAGAGAATCGTGATCTCCGGTTTGGTGGTGTCTTCGGTTGCGGTGAAGCGTAGCAGCGGGGTATCGTAATGCCGAATCTCATAATTCATGCCCGGCACCTCCTTTCATAGTATCTCAAACACATACAGCGGATACAGGTACTCCTCGTCCTTGTCATCCCTGATCCAGTACATCCCGTGTTCCATCCAGTCACATTCGTAAATCTTGCCGAATGTCAGCGGAAAGAGCGGGTTGTGTCCAATATAGCGCAGTTGTCTCTTATTCAGGTATTGGTTTTTGTCGCTGTCGAATGAATACCGCTCTCCGCAGCCGTAGCACACAAAGGTGACTCGGGGTGTAAGCGGCGCATCGCAATAGACTTGAATAGTATTGGAATGGCAACGCTAGCATTCTCCTGGTGTTCCGAATTGTAAATAGTGACGTTGACTATCAAGCCACGAATTACCATTTCGCCATGATGCAAGCAATCCGGCGTCGCATCTCTCATTGGGTTCAAACCCAATGCCATTGGAACATTCCCTCATCAGATAACGAATTGCATTACAACCTTTGAAATCGCCCTCCGGAAATGCATCACAGGTTGGGATGATTCCACCAATTTCTTCGTCGTGACGATGCTTGCAATAATAACCGCAACCGTCACCGAAAATATCCTTGCTCATGACGCACCTCCGTTCTCTAATATTGATACATTATGATTATACCACAAATTGCCTGAAATATCAATCCAAATCAGGCGACTTTTTGACTTGCACACAAACCGATCACATCTCGTGTGATTTCCGCCGCCTGTCTTTTGGCAGGTATGCGCTGTTTTTCGCCTGATACCGATGATTCCGTGCCCTGTAACTCCGTGTGATTTCGTGTGATTTTGGGTGAAAAAAGGTTCAAAATACGGAAAAATGCTTCCGAATCCGGAAATTTATTTCAAAATCCGGGGTAATAAAAAAGTCGTAGATACGAGATTTTCACGCATCTACGACATTTTGCAATGGCAGGGGCAGAAGGAATCGAACCCTCGGCACACGGATTTGGAGTCCGTTGCTCTACCAACTGAGCTATACCCCTACGTTTGCGACTAGATTATTATACCATAGAATCCTGCATTTGTCAAGGGGTATCCAAAAAAATATTTTGCTCGCACAGAAAAGCAGGCGGCGGACATTTTCATGCCCGCCGCCTGCGCTGTTTATCAGCCTTCAAAATTATCATCCGGAAGACTCGTATACTCCGAAGCAGTGATCACATCTTCTGCATCGAACGCAACGATCTCCATTTCAGGAGCTGTATAGTTCATGGTTTTCATTCCTTTCTCAAAATTAGTTCTCATGATAAGCCTTCACAGCTTCACCGTACTGCACGATTGCCTTCAGCACGTTTTTGAGATCGTTGTCGGCATTCTTCTGCAGAATGGACTTTGCGTATGTGTACACACTGTAATGCACCTCTGCAAAGTCAGCAGGATCCGAAACAGACTCTGCACGGACGACATACATCTCGCCGAAATCGAGCGGAGAGATGCCCTCGCAGGAAACGACATAAACTGCGCCGTCCTTGACTGCCCTTGCAGTCTTGCCGTTGACCGTGAACTTGTAGTCGGAGATCTTTGCGCCCTCTGCAAGCGTGAACTTGACGTTCATCTTGATCAGCGAGCCGACCGCGATATTCGCGCCCTTCGCCTTGATCTTCTTTCCGCCGTTTGCAACAACAGCCTTATAGTCGTCGCTGATGTCAACCGTCACATCGTCGAGCGGCATGCCGAGATCCTTGTTGATGAGCTTCTCGTCAGGCTCGCCGCAGTACTTCTGGAGATAGCCGCCGTAGTTCATGAGCGTCTTGACCATTGCAACTGCCTTCGGATCGAGGGTAGCCGCCTTGTTCAGGATATTCTGGAAATACGACTTGAGGTTGTAATTAAGGACCGTGCCCGAAACGCCGTCAGAGTAGATGATCTGTGCCTTCACATTGTCGCCCATCTTGACCGGATTGATCCTGCAGGAGAATGTGTAGATGTCATCGCCGACCGGCTTTGCCTGAGACATCTTCTGTGTCTGAACATCGCCGTTCTCAAATTCAAAGCGGATCTCCGCGTTCTTGTCTGCAAATGCCTTCGGGCTGAGCTTTGCTTTCAGGTTCAGCAGGACTTCGCCGCCGACCGCAACATTTGCGCCGGTGAATGCCTCTCTGCCGTTCTTCAGCTCGCCGCACTTTCTGCACTTGCCGTATGCATTGAAATCGTGGTGGATATCTGCATAGTAGATATGCGCGCCGGTATCCTTGCCGGCAGTGAACGGTTCAAATGCTTCGGTATGCTCTGCATCTGCGTACCAGCCGAGCAGCGGGCAGGTATCCGTGCCGATATCCGGCAGGCTCGTCACTTCGGTGCCCGCAGGAACCTGCATGAGCTCGGTTCTGCCTTCCCAGTAGTTGAGCAGAATGTTCACTTTGATATCATTTTCTCTTTCGCTGAAGTCCTTGACCTCGCCCTCTGCGACCAGCGAGCAGCCGTCCTTGAGGGTGATCTTCGCGCCGGTAGCAAGGATGACGGTGATGTACTCCGGAATCGTCACGCTTGCATTGAGGTTGATGTTGCCGAACAGCGTCATGGTTGTCGGCTCGCCGGTCTTTGCAGCGTCTGCGATCGCACCTCTGAGATCCTGATAGCACTCGCCGTTTGCCAGCATTGCGGTTGCTGCACTGTGGATATACTTCGCATTGATCAGCTGACCGCACTTCTCGCAGACCTGAACAGCAACGCCCTTCTGACCGTTTGCCGGAACATCCATCACAACGTAATCGCCGGTGCAGGTATGCGGTTCGAGGCTGTGGATCGGATAGTCGATGACATAGCCGTTGTCATATTCGATGTGGATGACTGCGTCCTGATTGGATGCAAGCGCCTTGATCGAAAGAATTGCATCACCGGTGATCACAAGGCTGCCGTCAGCCTGCTGCTCGTATTCGCCGTTTGTCTTGAACACATCGAGTTCAAACGGTGCAGCCGCAGCAGCGGTCTTGCTGAGCGTTGTGAAGCGGTTTCTTCTCGGCGCATTGTAGCGCTGATTGCCCTCTGCGTCTCTGATCGTGACAGTTGCGGTCACAGAGCCGCTCGGCTGTCTGAGAATCGCAAAGCCGTCTTCCACAATGGTATAGACCTCGCCGGCATGATCAATGTCATATTCCGCCGCGAAGAAGTCCACGAGGAAATTGTCATAAGTAGAAAGGTTGTCCTCGCTGACCGGGCTCTCGGTTTTGTCATAATCCAGCCAGATGAACTTGTCAAACGATGCAAGCATTGCACCGCCGCCGCTCAGACCGCCGGTTGCCTGATCAAACACGAACGAGACAGCTTCCTTGGTCAGTGCGCGGAAATAGTGGCTGGAATTTTTGTCTTTCAGCTCATCGGAAACATCCGTGACGATCACTTCAAACGGGATCTCTGTGGTAGAGCCCTCAAGTGTTGCGACTGCCACTCTCTTGAGCACATGTCCGATGTGGATCTCGGACAGATATGCGCTGTACATTCTCGAAAGGAAGTTTGCCGCGAGCAGCAGCGGATGCTTGCCGAAGGAGCTTGCCAGCACGATCACATCCGTGCCGAGCTTTTCCTGCTCCAGTTCCTTTTCAACGATCGACTTCCACATATCGTTGATGACGACCGTGATCTCGACCGATTCGCCCGGCTGCAGTTCATCCACGCGCACAGGCTGCACGCTGTTTGCGCACTGCAGCAGCTGGTTCTCGGTCTCTGTTCTGACGGTGCCGTTCTTATAGATCCGGCGTGTGGTCAGGGTACCCTGCTCGACTCTCTTGATCTTGTGTTCGAGGTTGTAGACCGGCTTATCCGAGACATTCGTCAGCGTGATCTTGACCGGATAGGGCTCATCCATGAAGGAATAGCCCGGCAGCTCAACTGTCATTTTGAGCGCATCGCCTGCATAAACATGCAGATCGTTCTTGGAATGGAAGGTGTACTCGAACTCCTCGCCGCCGGTCTCGCCGGTGAACAGAGCGCTGAGGTTATAGGTGCCTGCCTTGTCGCCTCTGAGGTACCAGTGCACATCAAAGACGCCCTGCGGCTTCAGGGTACCGAGATACTGCGTCTGCTCGCTGTTGCAGAGTGTCAGACCGTCCGGAACATCCAGAACCGTCTTGCAGTCTCTCATGTCCTGCGTATCCTTGTTGATCACGATGAGCTGGACATCATAAAATTCCTTGAGCCACTTTGCCTCACCGTAGATAATCATGTACATTTCTTCCTTGACGGTCTCATAGTGACCGACATAGCCGCCGATCTGCGGGATGTAGACCGGATCGCTCGGATGCGAAGGACTGCTGCTCGGGATCGGGATCGGATCGCTGTTCGGGGGCGTGATATAGAGCTGATTGGAAACAACAACGCCGGAAGGATCCACAACGGTATACTTGTTGAAATCAACGCGCTCCGCCTCGAAAATCATCTCGACCTCGTAGTTGAAGACATGGTAGTTCTCCTCTGCCGAAATATCAATACCGGCATTGACGATGTCTTCCATGGTCATCGGAGTAACAGTCAGGTCGCCGTCGATGTTGAGGCGTCTTGCCTGCTCCTGCTGTTCTTCCAGCTCCTGCACATACTCTGTTGTGACCGGAGCGAACGGCTCTGCCGTAGTGGTTGTGGTGGGCTTTGCGGTGGTGGTAGTCGCCTTCGTGGTCGTGGTCGTGGTTGCCTTTGTGGTTGTGGTTGTTGTGGTTGTCGTAGTCGTCGTTGTTGTGGTGGTCGTCGTAGTCGTCGTAGTGGTGGTATAAGCCGGATCATAGTGGTTGCACTTTCTGCCGGTATTCGGATCAATATTCTGGCAGTAGCCGGAAGTATCGTGGTTATGACCGGTTGCCTGACGGCCGTCCTCGCCTCTGTCGAAGCGCTCTGCGGTCTCATACTCGCAGTTCTTGCACTTCTTGTTCCAGAGCTCATTGTCGGTGCAGTTTGCCTGCCGGACGACTCTGCCCCAGTCCATTTCATGCTCGACCGTGAGCGTTCTGCCGGACATCGCGCTGTCATTGGTGTAATGCGTCAGCGGATCCGGATGCGACGGGCTGCACGAACGGTTCTCGACATAGCGGTAAACGCGCAGGTCGCTGCCGAGATGCGGAAGCGCCTCGCCGTTTGCAAGATCCTGCGACCATGCACTGCCGAGCTCATAAGCGATCTCGCCGCTTGCAAATGCTGCTGCATCCGCTGCAAACGCATTCTCTGCATCCTCGGAGCAGATATAAACACGGTTGAACGTCATGTTCAGACCGCTCATATTGCAGATATTCTCCGCGCCGGTGCCTGCAAAATACGAATTGGAAATGCCTGCGCCGACCAGATCATAGACCAGACCGCCTGCATATTCGCCGTTCACCGCTGCCGTGCTGTACACATTGCGGATCACCGCGCCGTTATCTGCGGAAGCTGCGATCGAGCCGACCGGTGCATCGGAAGTGAAAACGGACTTCTCAATGCCGACATTCTGAACAGTCGCGCCGCTCAGCGAGCCGAACAGACCGCCTGCCTCATTGCCGTTGTAATACAGACCGCTGACCGTGTGGTTCTTGCCGTCAAACTGACCGGAGAACTGCCGGATCGGCGTCCATGCGAGCGTATCGGAAACGGTATCGTCGTCAAGGTTCATGTTGAAGCGGATATCGTTCACGAGCTCGATGTTCACATTTTCTGCGACCTCGCCGCTGTTGATGTTCTTTGCCAGCCACATGAGCTGACCTGCATTGCGCACCTCATATCTGGTATTGCCGTTCTCCGCAAAGCTCTGCGGCTTCTGGAAGAATACCGGCTCTGCATCGGTGTGGTCTGCCGAAAGCGGGCAGCTGCTGCCGCCGCTGCAAATGCCGTCGCCGTTGAAGGTGTGCGTCTTGAACAGGTGGATATCGCCGACCGCGAAGATCACGCTCTTTTCGATCGTCCCACCTGCCGGAACGGTCAGTCCGCTCCATGAATATGCGATCTCGGAGTCATAGCCGCCGCCGTAAATGGAGCTGGTATGGTCGGAAAATGCATATGAATCTCTGGAATGATAACGTCCCCACCAGCATTTTGCATCCTCCGGCAGCGAAAGCATGAAGATATTGCCGCCGCCGTCACGCATCTCAACGTTTTTGACCTGATAGCTTGCACAGTTCGCCGCCGTGAGCTCCGTGTCATCATCCGCATAGCCGATGATCGTTGCATGGTCGTTTCCGCCGATCTGCACGTCAGAGGAGCTTGCAAGGCAGAAATTCTCAACATCCGCATCCGAACGGTTCTGCACGAGATAGGTCACCTTCGTGTAGACATTCTCCTCCGCATTCTCCGAAACATTGCCAAAGCAGTCGCAGTAGGAGAAAACCGGCGTCACGGCAAGACCGGATCTGATCACATATGTCGCCTGAAGTCCGTTTCTGCCGATGTAGGTGTTGCCGGAATTGCCGATCCGATAGAGAATATCGTATCCGCCGTCGCCGAAAGTCGTCCGCAGATTGCCGTTATTTCCGTGGAAATCATAGAAATTGTTCCGCGTGAAATACGTGACCAGACCGGAACTGGGATTCGTCTTTGTGGATTCGGCGTAATTCCATGCAGCATAATAGGTCGTATCTGCTGCAAATTCCGTCTTGACCGCGCCGGATGCGTCCGTCCAGCCCGCGAACACAAGGTCGGAGAGCTCCGGTGCTTCCGGTGTCGGTGCATCGGCAGGTGCCTGTTCGTCCGCCAGCACTGCGACGCCGTCGCTGACTGCGAACTTCTCATCGCTCAGGGAACCGCCGTTGAGGTTGAACCGGACTGAAGAAGAAGTGACATCATAGGTCACAACCTCCTCCATATCTGCCGGAATCTCAACCGTTGCTGTGCCGGTTTCCTCAGCATAGGCAGTGAATGCCCCGCTCGGCTGATACGCCTGCACCATGCTGCCGAGCAGCGTGAGCGCAGTCACACCAGCCAGGAGTCTGCTGATTTTTGCGTGATTCATGCTTGATTCCTTTCTGTTTTCGGCAAAAGCCTTTTTTTATTTATAGTATGCAGTGCCGGCAGGATGCGCAGCAGCCGCAAGACTATACTTTTTCCGGACATTACAAATTGTAATGTTTGCTAGATAAATTACATTATATCATGTTTCCTGCGAATTGTCAATGCTGCGGAACCGCCTTTCTGCGCCATTTTTCAGACTTTATGCACGCGCATAAATTTCACCGGAGCGGGCGAAAAATAGTGGGCATTTCGCCAATACAAGATGATTATAAAACCGAAAAAAACAGACAATCGGCATGCTTTCTCCCGCACGCAGAAACCGCCCGCTTTCCCGCCCGCAGCCCGTTCGGACATTCCGCATGCAGTCAGCCGAAAATTCCTGCGCACAGGCGAAAAAAAGCACTTGCAATTCTGTCTGAAATATGCTATGATGAAAGGGCGGTTAACAAATGCTATCATCCGCCGCATTCCCGCGCAAATCTCACAGAAAGGAACAGGCAGCCATGATCTACTTCACCGGCGATACGCACGGCGGCATCGACATGAAAAAGCTCTCGAACAAGAATATGCGCAGCACATGCGGCATGCCGGATCAGGACGATTATCTCATCATCCTCGGCGATTTCGGGCTGCCCTTTTTCGACGGCGACCGGAAAGCGCCGGACAGCGATCCGAAAAAGAAAAAGAAGAAGAAAAAAAAGAAAGCCGCGCGCAATGAGGACTACGCAAAATGGATGAAATTCCTGCGAAAAAAGCCCTATACGATCCTCTGGCTCGACGGCAATCACGATAACCACGCATTCTGGAAAAAGCAGCCCGTGAGCAAGATGTTCGGCGGGCGCGTGCAGATCCATCCCGATGCGAAAAACGTCATCCACCTGATGCGCGGCGAGGTCTATGCGATCGACGGCAAGCGGATCTTCACCTTCGGCGGCGCCGCCTCGCATGACCGCGCATACCGCGAGGAAGGCGTGAACTGGTGGAAAGAGGAGACCGCGCAGCAGGACGAGATCACCTATGCCTATCACAATCTGGCATCCTGCCGGAATCAGGTAGACTACATCCTGACGCACACCCCGCCCGACTGCGTGATGCGTCCCCTGCTGCAGAATGCAGACAAAATGGAGCGCTATGTGCCGGACAGAACGGCATTTTTCCTCGATACGCTGCTCCCGACCGTGCAGTACCGCGCATGGCTCTGCGGGCATCTGCATATGGATACGCTTGTGCCGGAGCGCGCGCTCGGCGTGCTCTATCAGAATGTGCTGAACGAGCAGCAGCTCGGACTGCTCTGAAACATGCAAAACACTTGACAAACGTGCAATATCATGCTATGATGATAGCAGCGGACAACAAAGCACCGAACCTGCATCCGCAAGGAAGGAGATTCAACATGGAACAGAACAAGACAAAACCGACTGCCCTGCTACTCGGCGGCGGCGGCGCAAAGGGCGCATTCCAGATCGGCGCATGGCGCGCACTTGCCGAAGCCGGCATGCTGACGGATATCCGCGCTGCGGCGGGATGTTCGGTCGGCGCACTCAATGCAGTCTTATTTGCGATCGGCGACTGGGAATATGCAAAGCAAATGTGGGAACAGATCCAGCCGTCCGACCTGCTTGCCAAGGGCGCAGACGGCGCGTTCTTCTCGCGTGACGGTCTGATCCGCCTCATCAATCAGCTCCCGCTGGAGCGCATCCACGATTCCGGCATCCGCGTGCATGTTTCGGTTCACGATATCGAAGCGAATCAGCCGGTCTTCTACGAGCTGAACGGTCTGCCGCGCGATGCTGTGCGCACGCTTCTGCTCGCATCCTCTGCGATCCCGCATATCTATGCGCCGGAGCGCTATCTCGGCAGAGACCTCATGGACGGCAGCGTAACACCGGAAGGTGACCTCTGCATCCAGCCGGTCTATTCGCAGGGACACCGCGAGCTGCTTGCAGTCTCGCTCAAGCCGCAGCTTTCGCTCTACGGCGGATCCAGTGTCGGAAACGGCAATCTGATCCAGCAGTATCCGGACTGCAACTTCACGGTCGTCAAGCCGCTCCGTCCGATGGGCAATCTGCTGACCGGCACGCTGAATTTTGCAAAGGATAAGATCGCAGCGCGCATGGAGCAGGGCTATGCCGATGCCAAAGCCGCACTGAACGGCGCAAAGGAAACGCCTGCCAGCAGCGAGGAAATGAACGCGATCCTGACGGAGAAAATGCAGCGGCTGTTCCCGACAGCTGCACTGCTCGCCGGCTTCCTGCGGGAATACGGCAACCGGTTTGCACCGAATGTGCAGTTCCCGACGCTCGGCGGCAGCGTGTTCTACGACAATATTTTCGAGGTGGAAGGCTGGCGGCTCCAGCAGCAGCGCACCATCGGCATGCAGGTGCATTACCGGTTCCTCGATGCGAACAATGTCCGCGTCGCATGGGTACTGCAGCCGCAGCAGCTTCTTGACGCGCTGACCGATTACGAAGCATTCCGCGAACTGAGACAGCGATAAGAAAACAAGAAACGGGGAGAAAAGCACAAACGTCTTTTCTTCCCGTTTTTCATTTTATCGTCCATTACCGGCTGCTTTCAGACGGATATTCATACAGAGGTTCTGCCCCGAAGCGTTTTCGGGCGTGCCTTTTCGTACTGCGGTTCAGTTGAACGGCTGCACAGAGGATGTTTCGTCGATGCGGAGATACCAGTGCGCTTCGATCGGCTTGCCGGCGGGGGCGTCGTCATGCTCGGTGAACAGCCGCCACGAAGAAGCATCGAGCATGCCGCAGTCATTCATCCACGGCAGCGTCGTGTTCTCGCCCAGCGGGATCATCACGCGCACCTTGCCGTGTACATCCGCAGGCACAAGCGCCGCGAAAATGCCGTAGCCGCTCTGGTCAGAGCCCTCGATCCTGCGGACTTCCGGCACAAACCCGTCTGCCTCATACATGAACCAGAGATAGTATGTGTAACCGGAATCCGCGTGTTCGTCCAGATAGCGGAAGCCGTCGTTGTGCTCGGCATAGAGCGCCCAGTCGCCGCCGGACGACATGCGGCGTTCTTTCCAGAGTGCGGCGTTCTCGAAATACAGACAGGTGTCAAGCGCATGATACTGGTCGCTGTTCCACTGATAGATGAAGGATGTTGCGGGCAGCGTTTCTTCATGCTCGATCACATTGAACGCAGGGCGTTCGACCGTCTGCGGTATTACAGTAGTCGTTTCTGCGGGCTTTTCGGCGGTGAGCGCGCGGAACGCATCCTCGACATTCATTGTGATCGGCTTGATGCTGTTCTGCGGCTTGTCGTCAATATTGTAAGAATACTGCACGGCGAATGTGCCGATCTCCGCTTTTTTGCCGTTTGCGTCGTAGAGCACGGCGAGCAGCCGGTTTGTTTCGAGATTCTGCTGCGGGATCTCAACGGTGCTGATGACACCGGCGCACTTTTCCGCACGGATCGTTCCGCTCGATGCGATCAGATCGCTGCTTGCATAATCGTAAAAATCAATGGAGAAATCGCCGGAGATGTTTTCGGGGACTTTGTATTCTACCCGAACAAATGCCGCATTCGGCGGTACCGGTGCGGTCGTTCTCGGCGTGGTCTTTGCCGTTGTACCGGTCGTCGTGCGCGCAGCCGTATTCGTGCGGAGCGGCGGACCTTCGGTGTTCCGCACTGTACCGGAAGCACCCTTTTCGGTCTCTGTGCGCGGTGCCTGCGTATCAGAATCATCCGGCGCAGTTGTCAGCGGGGAAGGCTGTGTCACGCGCGGATCATCCGGAGCGAGTCCATTTACTGCGGCTGGATCCTGCGCTTTTGCCGCGGATGCATTCGTCTGCATCATGTCGTACTCCGTGACCGGCAGCGTTTCGGATTCCGCGCCGCCCGCTGCGATCTCCATTGCGGCATCGCTGCTCTGTTCAAGCGGTTCCTGCGAATCCCGAATGAGAAGCGCAAAGCCCGTGACAACAGCGGCGCAGGCTGCAATGCTGCATGCAGTCAGCAGCGCCGGCATCACTTTCTGGCGCGGGGATTTTTGTGTAACGGCAATGCCGGATGCGGAGACGCCGCGCTCTGCACGGATGCTTTCGAGCACGCCGCTGATATCCGGCTTGCGGTCGCGTTTGCGCGGGGACGGTGCAGCGGCTTCGAGCGCTTCGGGGCGCGCTGCATCCAGTGCACGCATCAATTCCGTTGCTTTCATACCAATTCCTCCTTTTCGAGATACTCCCGCAGCCGGTTTCGCAGGCGCATCAATGTGACGCGCACGCGGGTTTCCGGCAGCTGCATGTCCTTTGCGATCTCCCGCGCGGTCATCAGGTACCAGTACCGTTTCAGCAGCATGCTGCGCTGCTGTTCCGGCAGGTCATCCAGAAATCTGCCGATCGCCTCGCGGACTGCCTGCTGTTCGGACTGCTGCTGTACATTGTCCGGCGCGGCAATGACCGGTTCCAGCTCGGATAATGCGGCTGCACAGCGGTCGGATCTGCGCTTTTTGCGCGCCTGATGATCGGCACGGTCAAGCGCGGCACGGCGCGTCAGCGTCAGCACGAATGCCTGAAAATGTTCCGGATTCGCCGGCGGGATCGCGTGCCAGAGCCGCAGATACGCGTCATTCACGACTTCCTCTGCATCGGCACGGCTGCCGAGTATCTGTACGGCGATGCGCATGCAAAGCGCACCGTATTTCTCTGCGGTTTCCGCAACGGCACGCTCGTCCCGCGCGAAAAACAGCGCTATGATCTTCTGATCTTCCGTTGCATTCACCGCCTTTCCGGAGATCTCTCTGTCTATATAGTCGGCAAAACGCCGCGGAGTGTTACAGCAGGGCAAAAAAAATCTGCAGCACATGTGTACCGCAGATCCGGTATGTAAAAAAGTATCGCTTCGCGATGATTGATAGTGGGCTTTCAGCCCAAACCTGACCAAAGGGCTTGAATCCCTTTGGAATCCCATTTTATGTGCGATTCATAGAAGATACGGCTTGGATATTTTGCTTCTCATTACAGCGGCTTCGGTTCGAGGATCTTCATCTGCGGTGCATACTGGATCAGAATATTCATGACCGTTTCCATATCCTGCCGCTGGACGGCATACTGATGCCGCACATTGTCAGCATCCCGCATGACGAGATAATCGTATCTGGTGTTCGGATCGACCGGATGCGCCTGACGGTAGCGCTCGTTCGCGTAATTGACTGCCATTGCGCCGAGCATCGAAGCGGGCGTTCTGCCGATGTAAACGGTCTGTGTTTCCGGCAGGAAGGTCGGCTGCACCGTGCGGATGTCCTTCAGCTCCAGATAATCTGCATATTCCAGCGCGGCGACGATGAACTTTTCCGTGATCATCAGACCGAACGGCAGATTATCCTTCACGCTGCCGCTGAGGAACAGCGCGTCCTTTGCGCCGGTATTGATGTACTCCGCGATGAACTCCGGCGAGCCGTATTTTTTGAACGTATGATGGTTGCCGACAGTCGCCATTTTGATGATCAGCCAGACTGTCAGCAGGAGACATACTGCGGCAAGGAGTCCCGTGATGATCGTTGCCGTATGCGTCGCGCCCAGCGAGCCGGCGAACAGCACTGCCATGACGCCCAGAACGATCGCGCCGAGCAGCGCACAGATCATCCCCATCCCGTAGCTGCCCTTGAGTTGTCTGCGGATATCCGCACCCGAAATAGACTGCATCATTTTTTGTCCTCCAAAATAACAAAGTGATGTTTTTATTATAGTATCAGAAAAGGATTTTGTCAAGTATCCTGATCAAATTTGCAGATCGTGTCCATTTTCGGGGGAAGCTCGGATCGCTTCGCGCACTGTCATCGCACAAAACAAAAATATAAAAGACACCCGCTGTCCGTCAGGCGGATATCCATATAGAAGTTTTGCCCCCGCGTGTTGCAAAGCACGCAGGGGCATTGTGCTGTGAATCCGAATCAGGATTCAGCCATTCAGATTTTCAATAAATGCCTTCATATCTGCACTGATCCGCTCATACGCATAGTGATGCACATAATGCCCGCAGTCAAGCTGGATCAGCGTTCCGTCTGATGAAGCATCCGCCATTGCCTGCATCCCGCCAACCCAGTATTCATCGTTCGAGGGCTCATTGGAAACGTACAGGATCATGGGAACGGTCGGCAGAGGCGCAGAGTTCCGTTCATCATTCAGGGCGATGATGTTTTCAATCATACCCTCATTCTGCATCGTATCATTCACGTTTTTGTGACAGGCGATCTCTTTATAGATTGCGCAGTCTTCCGCTGAAAGCTCGCCCGATTCGTTGTAGTCAAACAGGCGGACAATTCCGGCGGCTTTCATAAACCTTGCAAGCCCGCGCATGAATGCGTAGTCAGAATGATCTTCTTTCAGTTTATTGACGTCCATACAGTGCGGCGTACACATATCCAAACCAACGATCGCCTCAACCTCATCGGGGTATTCCTGCGCCCAGCGGGTTGCCTCATAGCCCGAAAATGAGTGCGGACAAAGCACATACGGCGCTTCGATCCCGCACGTTTCGAGTGCTTCCCTGTCCTGACGGAGAATCGTATCAATATCACGTTCACCGTCAACCAGATCGCTGAAGCCGTAGCCGAACTTTTCCACAACGACAATTTTGTAATCATCGGAAAGTCGGCTGAAAAGCGGCTTGAAATCCAGAATCGGCGAGGCAGTTCCGTGACCTGACAGAAACACGATCGTGTGTTCTCCCGCACCTTCGGTGTAGATGCTCATGTTGTGACCGTCAACCGCAACGAGCTGTCCGAGGGGCGTTTCGTACAGGTCTTTGTTCTTTTTCAGCATGATCTGATTGTATACCGTCATAATAATCAGGAATAACACGATCAATAACAGAAGTCCGAGAAATATTTTCCCAATAATCTTGCATGCTTTTTTCATTTATCCGCTTCCTTTATCGCAACAAATTTTGATTTGTGTTCACAACAATTATAACACAGGTTTTCTGGACTGTCAACAGAAACGCCATAGTACTTCTGACATTGCATCAGAAATACTATGGCGAAAAATTCTGTATCAGCGCCGGACTTTGAACAGCAGGCGCTTGTCATCAGCTTACAAACGCAGCCGGTCGGGAAAATCCCTGATTAGCCGAGCTCTGCGAAATACTTGATGGTGCGGACCATCTGGCTGGTGTAGGAGTTCTCGTTGTCATACCAGGAAACAACCTGAACCTCGTAGAGATCGTCAGCGATCTTTGCGACCATGGTCTGGGTTGCATCGAACAGAGAACCGTAGGTCATGCCGATGACGTCAGAAGAAACGATCTGATCCTCGTTGTAGCCGAAGGAAGCAGAAGCAGCAGCCTTCATTGCAGCATTGATGCCTTCCTTGGTCACGTCAGCACCCTTGACAACAGCGGTCAGGATGGTGGTGGAACCGGTCGGAACCGGAACGCGCTGTGCAGAGCCGATCAGCTTGCCGTTCAGCTCCGGAATAACCAGACCGATTGCCTTTGCAGCACCGGTGGAGTTCGGAACGATGTTTGCAGCGCCTGCGCGTGCACGGCGGAGATCGCCCTTGCGGTGCGGACCGTCAAGGATCATCTGATCGCCGGTGTAAGCGTGAATGGTGCTCATGATACCGGACTGGATCGGAGCATAGTCATTCAGAGCCTTTGCCATCGGAGCGAGGCAGTTGGTGGTGCAGGATGCAGCAGAGATGATCTTGTCATCCTTGGTCAGCGTCTTCTCGTTGACGGAGTAGACGATGGTCGGGAGATCGTTGCCTGCCGGAGCAGAGATAACGACCTTCTTTGCGCCTGCGTCGATGTGAGCCTGAGACTTCTCCTTGGAGCAGTAGAAGCCGGTGCACTCCAGAACGACGTCAACACCGATCTCGCCCCACGGCAGCTCAGCAGCGTTTGCCTTTGCGTAGATGGTCAGTGTCTTGCCGTCAACTGTAATGGTGCCAGCCTCGTCATCAGCGGAAACGGTGTGCAGGTTCTCGCCGATAATGCCGCAGTAGCCCTTCTGTGCGGTATCGTACTTGAGCAGGTGTGCGAGCATGGACGGCTTGGTCAGGTCATTGATTGCAACAACCTCATAGCCCTCTGCGCCGAACATCTGGCGGAATGCCAGACGGCCGATACGACCGAAACCATTGATAGCAACTTTAACAGACATGGGAATTACCTCCTAAAATTTGATACTTCTATTTTACACTATTTTCGCGGAAATTGCAAGCACTTTGATAAAAAAATAACGGTGTTTCCGAAAAAGCAATTGCATTTGTACTGTTTGCCTGATAGAATCGGCTCAAAACTGTGCATATTCACAAATCTTGTCAAAACACTCGAATTTTGTGCGCCGTTCGTGTATAATAAAACAAAACGGTTTGACTCTATAAAGGAAGGAAGTGCGGGACATGCGGGATCAGCTGAAACAGGCTTTGCAGGTTCTCTACGGGAACGGAACCGCCGGCGCGGTCGTATGCGCGGCGGACAGTGCGATGCAGCTGCAATGGATGTCGGATGCGGAAGCGCAGACGCTCTCGGAAAAGCTGCATGCAGCAGGAATCCATGCCCCGCAGCAGCTTCCGGACGGCGGATTTCTCGTGCAGGGGGACGGCGGCAGGCTGTTCCGGTGCGAAGCGGAGCCGCTGACAGATGGCACGGAAACCCTGTATCTGCTCCGGTTTCTGCCGGTCGATACACGCAGTACGCTGAACCGCGCGGAATCGGTGCTGCTGCTGCGGGAGCAGGCTTCGGCGCTTCATGCTGCCGGCACCGCGATCCTCTATGCCGCCGACCGGCTGAACCGCGAGAAGGATGAGGACGGACTGCCTGCCGATCCTGCGGCGCGCGAGCCGTTCCTTGCGATCCAGGACAGCTGCTATGCACTGCTGCGGCAGAGTCTCTGCGATCAGGAGCTGCTCTGGTATGAGACCGCGGGAGAGCAGACCGCTTCCTGCGGGGTGCTGGAGCTGAACCGTCCGCTGCGGCGGTTCTTCGGGCAGGTCGAACTGCTGACAGACCGCTATCTCTGCGCCGGCGTCTGCGATGTGCAGGGCAGGCTGTATGTGCGGGCGGATGAAGCGCGCCTGACCTTTGCGCTGACGGCGATGCTGACCGAGATGTGGAAGGATGCGCAGGGGCAGAACTGTCTTGATCTTTGCGCGGCGCGGGATGATGCTGCGGTGCGGATCACGCTGACGATGCGCAGGGATGCAGCGCAGCTGCGTGAACCGCTGCCGGTTCAGGGGAAGCTGAACCGTCCGGTTTCGGCGGCATCCGCGGGCATGCTGCTGGAACGCTTCTGCAATGCATTCGATGCGCGGATCATGCGCCGTGCGGCGGACGGAACGATCTGCTGCACAATGGAGCTGCCGGCTGC
Organism: Clostridiales bacterium Firm_04; assembly: GCA_001603005.1. Taxonomy (GTDB): domain Bacteria; phylum Bacillota; class Clostridia; order Oscillospirales; family Ruminococcaceae; genus Firm-04. The sequence continues at coordinate 44,313 of LVAJ01000023.1, read as the reverse complement.
GGAAAGTCTCGGAAACGTGCTCCGTTCGGACTGCACGCTGCCGGATGACAGCCGCCTTTCGCTGTTCCATGTGCTGCTTTCCGAGCTGCTTCCGGCGGAGAGTCTTTTGGAGTCAGATCCGGCTGTCTGGTGAGTTTCGGCATTATGCATAAGGAACCGATTTTGCTTTTGTGAAATCTGTTCTTCATAAATTGTTCATTTTCTATTGACATTTTGATAAAGATATGCTATACTAATATTGGTATCATAGTTAGTTTGTATAATCATTTGCATTATAACAAACTGATGCAGTTTTTGCCGGCTGCCGCGCGTGCGGTACGGTTACGGGCATAAGAAGAAGGGGGCTTTACAGTCATGAAATACAACAAGGATCGTCAGCGCGTTTCCGGTTTTACGCTGATTGAAATGATTATTGTCATGGGTATCATCACGGTGCTGATCGCCGTGCTTGTTCCTGCGATGAACGGATACATCACCAGAAGCAGACTGAATACTGCGAATGCGAATGCAAAGGTGCTGTTCAATTCCGTGCAGACCATCATGCAGGAGTACGAGATCAGAGAGCGTCAGCAGCGGACTTCCGCGTTCTACGGTGAGGATAAGAGCGGTACGCTCTATCTTGCCGGTGAGGACGGTCAGATCACGGCAACGGACGGCGGCGATACGACCGATACGACCTCGGCAGCATTTATTGCAACGCTGGGTGCAGCGGGTGCAGATGCGCCGGCAGGAACCTTCGGTTCGCGTCTGGCACGTCTGTTCGCAGATTTCGATCAGGTCGCATGGGCAGTCTATATCGAGAATTATACGGTGCGCGGCGTTGTCTGTGCCGATACGGACACGACACTGTATGTCGGTGCATATCCGCTCCGCACGACCGAGAAGATCGGTGATCCGGGCTGCGAGATTTCCGCGACCGTCAGCAGATCGGACATGGCAGCAATGGCAGCTTACAGTACCGTTGCATGGAGCACCACCGAGGGCTGACAGAAACACGGAAAACGGCTGCAAATGTGCAGCGCTGATATGGTAGTTTTAAGCCATAGTATTTCTGATGAACAGTCAGAAATACTATGGCTTTTTGATTGGCAATTGACCGTGCAGCGAACACGCAATAGGATGAAACGATGCATACACCAAATGAAAAGGCACTCCCGATTCAAGTTCGGGAGTGCCCTTTTGTTGTTTTGCTTATTCTTCGACAGGCTGTTCTTCAGCAGGCGCCGCGTCCTCTGCGGGTGCTTCGCTCTCTGCTTCAGCAGCGTTTTCCGTCTGCGTGGTCGTGTTCTCCGCATTCTGATCGTTCAGCAGATCGAAGTGCGTTGCATACCATGCATTGCCGTTCTTGACCATGAGCCAGCGAACGGTACCGTTGTAATCGTTCGTCAGGGATCCGTTATCGGAATCCTTGGTGAGCTGCAGTTCAAAGTGCGCATCCGCCGTGCAGATCGTATCGGAATACATCTTCACATTGCTGATTTCCAGCACCTTGTCCACACGCGCGGTGTAGGGGTTGTTCCATGCAACGTCGCCGGTGATGCCGTGCAGGACGTCAAACGCGTTACTGCCGTTCAGCACGAAGTTATCGAGGTACTGACGGTTTGCCCATGTTGCCTCGTCCTTGTTGATCATGTAGTTGATGTAAGCCTTGGTCAGTTCTTCCAGCCGCTCCACAAGATTCGGATTCGGCTCTGTTTCGCTTGCCGGAATGAACACATATTTCTGTTCCTTCTCGCTCTGTGCCGGAACCTCCTTCGGCTCCAGCGCATTGCCGTGGTCATCGAACGCCTTGACTTCCGGTGCAACGAACAGACCGCTGATCTTCACGCTCTGACCGACCGGACTTTCCACAACATTCTTGGTCACATCATCGAGCTGCATCTCATAATCGACATCCTCTGCGGTTTCCATCGGCACCTTGATGCCGTTGACCATGAGCGAGCCGCCGTCCGGCACGATCGCTTCCAGCGAATACTCCGCATCCGTGGAGATCTCGATCAGCGATTCCGGCTCGGAAGCCTTCCAGACCGGAAAATCGAACTTCGGGGTGCTGCCCGCCTTGGAAAGCGAGACCTTTGCGATCGACGCACCGTTCAGGCGGACATAGTACACAGGCTTGTCATCCGTATACTCATCGACCTTTTTCACCCATGTATAGCCGGTGTTGCTCTCATTGTCAATGTTCAGTGTCGAAGCGATCGTGTCCGCGCTTTCATACTGCGTGACCTGGATCTCATCGACCTTCTTGCGCACCATGTCGCTGTAGAAGCCGCTGTTGAGCGATGTCACATAGCCGTCAATGGTGTACTGCGGGCGGGAATCCTCATATTCCTTGAGAAAATTGCGCAGTCTGCGCATGCCCCAGAGCGTGAGGATAATGCCGAGCATAATATAGATCGCGAGACCGATGCGGAAATAGTTCGGTCTGCGTCTGACCGCCGCGCTGCTCTTTCTGTGTGCCGGACGGTTCGCCGAACCGGAAGCATGTGCGCGCTGCGGATTGCCGCTGCGGTTCTGTGCGGGCTGTCTGTTTGCAGCCGCACTGCGCTGCTGGTTCTGCGGACGCTGTGCGCCGTTTGCACCGCTGCGCTGTGCATTGGTTCTCTGTGCATTGCCATTGCCGTTGCCCTGCGGACGCTGCCCGCTGCTCTGTGCTCTCTGCGGACGCTGACCGCCTGCATTGCCCTGCGGTCTCTGCGCATTGCCCTGTGTCCGCGGACGCTGCTGTCCTTCCGGACGCTGCCGTTTCGGTGCATCGACATGCTCCACATCGCGGTGCTGACCGCCGGATGCAGGTCTCTGCGCTGCCGGACGGCGCTGCTGTCCGTCTGCGGGCGCATTGCTGCGCGTTCTGACAGGCGCCTCGGATTTCTGTTCCGGAGCCTGTGCGCGGACAGGTGTTTTCGGAGTTGCCGCATGGCTTCGCGGCGTACCGGTCTTCACAAAATCGAGTCCGTCATCCTCGCGCGGTCTTTTCGGCTTGCGCGGGGAAGCTTCGACCTCTCTCAAAATCTCCTCAAGCGCCGCATCCGCATCGCGGTCAGCTGCCTTTCTGATCTTCTCATCTGCCATTGCCTGTGTCCCCCTTCCTCACGATTCCGGTCTCACAAGCCAGCAGGTCGGCATTCTGCGCGGACCGTAAAGCGAGGAGCAGGTATTTTCGAGTTTTCCGTCAAGATACAGCAGAGAGGAGCTGCCGCCGTCGAGGTTCATCGCATTGACCGCACCGTGCTGCAGCATGATCTGCGTCAGATCGTCATAGGTCGCGCCGAGCGAGTCCGTTGCTCTGCCGTTGATGACAAGGAGCAGCACCGTGCCGTCCGCGGTCTGACCGATCGCCGTGCGGGGATTGAAGCCGCCGCCGAGCGAATCCTGCTCATTGCCGGGGACGCCGTTGACGATCAGCGGACGCTTGGGATCGCCCCAGCAGACTGCATCGCGCAGTCCGAGGTCAAGCGCCTGCTGTGCGGTCATTCTGCCGATGTGCAGGATATTGTCCTGATCGAAGCCGATGACAAATTCATAGGTAGTGCCGAGGTCGCCCCAGCGGAGCTGTCCCTCGGAGATGACAAGACCGAGCGGGGTGCCGCCGTTGCCGACGCCGTTGAGATCGACAAAGCCGCCCGCATTGGTACCCGCCTGCGCGCCGTACTTCTCGATCATATCCGCGACCTTCATGCCCTCATACGCCTCGCCGTACTCGCCGGAGATGCCGACGAACACGCGGGACGGATCCGCGATCTTGAGCAGCTTGCCCTTGAACGTGCTGCCGGAGACCTCGATCAGCTCGGTTGCCTTGCGCGGTGCTTCGCCGTCCGGCGCAGGGTTGCCGTTTTCATCTGTTTTCTGGGAGATATTCACGAGTGCGGTATTGGTTTCCTCGATCTCCGTTTCCGCACCGCCGCCGCGGTATTCCGCGATCTGTTCATCCGTATAATACCAGTTCGCGAGGAATTTGATCGCACTTGTTTCCTGCACGGAGTTGACAAAGAGTCTCTTTGCGCTCTCCGAAGGTCCCTTTGCGATCACGAGCATGAGCAGATACAGTGCAATAACTGCCATAATCAGCGTGGTCAGAATCACGATCAGAACACGACCGACAATTTTACCGGCGCTCAGCCGGCGGCTTGCATGAGCCATAACGTCTTCACCTTTCCAGTTCAAATATTTATGCATGCGCAGTCCGTCTGCGCAGTATTGTGCACCTTATATTTTAACGCAGAATCCGAAAAAAAGCAAGCTTTTTTCGCATTTTCCGACAAGATTCTCATTGTGCAGTATTTCGGCGGATTTTTTTGTGTAAGTTGCCATTTCAGAGCCGTGTCAAACCGTGTCGAGCGCGCATATCATAGCATGGGAGGTGAGAAATATGGAAACGCATTTTGTCGTTTCATCGGAGACTTATGCAGAAAAGGCGCGGCGCCTGCTGGAGCGTTACCGCTACCGGTTCCGGATGCACAAGGTCACGGCAGCGGCGGGCTGCGCCTATCATTTTCGCGTATCGGCACCTGCCGCGGCGATCTTCGCGCTGCTTCAGGCAGGCGGCATTCCGTATCAGACGAACTGAACCGGCATCACGGAAAGGAGCTGACACCGGTGCACAGACCAGTCTATTTCGATAACGCGGCGACGACCTATCCGAAGCCGCAGTCCGTCCGGAACGCGCTGATGCAGGCAGTGCAGGTCTCCGGCGGCAATCCCGGACGCGGCGGGCATCCGCTTGCGCAGCGGGCAGGCAGCACCGTGTTTCACGCGCGGGAGACCGCCGCCGCGCTGTTCGGCACTGTGCCGGAGCATGTCATTTTCACGCAGAACTGCACCCATGCGCTGAATCTTGCGATCCACGGGGCATTGCGGCGCGGCGATCATGTCATCATGAGCAGTCTGGAGCACAATTCGGCAGCGCGTCCGGTCGCGGCGCTCACCGCAGCGGGCATGATCTCGCACAGCATTGCGCCGGTCTCCGCGGACGATGCCGAAACGGTCGCCGCATTCCGCAGCCTGATCCGTCCGCAGACGCGCGCAGTCATCTGCACGCTGGTCAGCAATGTCACCGGACAGATCCTGCCCTACCGCGAGATCGCAGCGCTCTGCCGGCAGCACGGTCTGATCTTCATTGCGGACGGCGCGCAGGGCTGCGGCATCCTGCCGGTCACGTTGCAGGACGGCATCCAGCTGCTCTGCACGGCGGGGCACAAGGGGCTGTACGGCGTCATGGGCACGGGCATGCTGCTGACGGACGGCACCGTCCCGCTGAAACCGCTGATGCAGGGCGGAACGGGATCTGTTTCGGCATCGCTCTCCATGCCGGATTTCCTGCCGGATGCGCTGGAAGCGGGAACGGTCAATGTGCCGGGCATTGCGGCGCTGGATGCAGGGATGCAGTGGGTGGTGCAGCAGGGCGCCGGCAGAATGCTCGCGCATGAAACGCAGCTCTGCCGGCAGCTGATCGCGGGCTTGAAGCAGATCTCCGGCGCAAAGATCTACCGTTCAGCCGGCGCGAAATATGCACCGGTCGTTTCGTTTTCTCTGCCGGATGAGCAGCCGGATGAAACCGCCGCACGGCTTGCGGCAGCGGGATTCTGTCTGCGTGCAGGACTGCAGTGCGCGCCGCTTGCGCATGAAACGCTCGGCACGGCGCACGGCACGGTACGGTTTTCGCCCTCTGCGATGAACACCGCGCAGGAAGTCCGTGCGCTGCTGTATCATCTGCGGCGCACGCATGCATAAAAAGAGCCGGCAGCTACCGAAAGGAACTGCCGGCATTGTTTCTGTTTCCGGTTTTACGGGACATACCACGAAAAATGCGCTGTCAGATATGCAGCGATATCCTGTTCCCTGACAGCATCATCCGCAACGCTCTCCGTATAATACACAAGGATCGCATGCGCATCGTGTACGGTGATCTCCGGCGTTCCGGATTCCTTCGCCATTGTCGTTCTGCAAACGTCCGCGAGTGCAAGCTGCTCCTTCGAGAGCGCATGGTTATTTCCGGCGACCAGATACTCCGTATAGTCGATCAGGGCAAGCTGCGCATCCGCAGCGGTGATCTTCCCGTCCATATCGACGTCGCCTTTTTTGTATGCAGCAGCCGATGCAGCAGCCGTCATCGCACTGAACAGCACTGCCGAAGCCGCAATTGCAGCAAGCATTTTCCGTTTCATCTGAATCATCCTTTCTCCAATTCACCTGCACGACTGTCAACATAGTCTATTCTGCTTTTATTATATCATATTATGCAGGAAAGTGCAATGGGAGTATATGAAAAAAGTGGTTTTTGGGAGCAGCAGCAAATGAGAAGCCGCGATCAGCGGCGTGTACTGTAAATGTTGGGAGAGCTACGCTGCCGGCTCCCGGAGGGAAATGCCCGCGGGGGCTCCCCGCTTATATCATATTATGCACGAAAGTGCAATGGGAGAGCAAACATAATTTTTACAGTTTCGATTCATGGGAGTTATCGCGGCGGCGGGCACTGCCCGCTTATATCATATTATGCAGGAAAGTGCAATGGGGGTGTATGAAAAAAGTGGTTTTTGGGAGCAGCAGCAAATGAGAAGCCGCGTTCAGCGGCGTGTACTGTAAATGTTGGGAGAGCCACGCTGCCGGCTCCCGAAGGGAAATGCCCGCGGGGGCTCCCCGCTTATAACATATAGCAGATAAAATTGCAATGGGGAGCGGATACAAAATCGCCGGCAGCTGCATGTTGCAGCCGCCGGCGGCTTCATTTTACAGATTATGGATCCTGCTTTTCAGATATTACTGAACGTAATTCGGATAATACTCCGCCAAATAATCGACGATCTCAACATCCTTTAAGCCGGAATCCGCAACACAAGCTGTATAGTAATACAGAATCGCCTGCGCCTCACGTGCAGTTACCCCAGAAATTCTGGTTCCCATTTCATCAGTTGTTTCCTTAAACTTACCGTCAATATTCCCAAGTTCCAGCTGCTCCTCTGTCAGAATATGATCCATTCCGGCGACCAGATACTCTGTATAGTCGATCAGAGCAAGCTGTGCGTCCGCAGCCGTGATCTCACCGTCCATATTGATGTCACCCTTTTTGTACTCGGCAGCCGATGCAGGCGCGGAAAGCACCCCGCAGAGCATGACCGTTGCAGCCAGTGCTGCAAGCATTTTCTTCTTCATAAAAAACATCCTTTCTCAAAAGACACCCGATTCGGATGCAGGAAGATCCTGCATATGCCTACGGTCTGCTGATCCCGCAATCGCAGACCGGAGATTCCCTCTCACCCTCATTATAGCGCATGGGGGGAAGTCAAGTGTTTTTGCAAAAATCGGTCAGGTGTACAAAAGTGTGACGCTCCGTTTGGGCAACAGGGCGAAAACGCTTCCAAAAATGCAAACCGGCAGACCGCTTTTCCGCAGCCTGCCGGCAATTTTCAATATGTTTTCCGCGCCATTGCTTCCTGCAGCATCACCGTATAGCTTTCATAGCGCAGCTTTTCGATCTCCCCGTCCGCGACCGCCTGCCGGACGGCACAGCCCGGCTCTTTCAGGTGCCGGCAGTCCGCATAGCGGCAGGGCGCCGTGACCGCGCTGATCTCCGGAAAACAGTCCGCGAGCTCATCGGGCGCGATCTGCGCATAGGCATCTGTCTCAAACGTGGAAAATCCGGGTGTATCCGCGATCTTTCCGCCGTGCGGCAGCGTATAGAGCACGGTGTCGCGCGTGGTGTGTCTGCCTCTGCCGAGCTTCTTGCTGATATGCGCCGTTTCAATTTGCAGCCGGTCATCGAGCGCATTGAGCAGCGTCGATTTGCCGACGCCGGAATTGCCCGTGAACGCGCTGATCTTGCCTTCCAGCATCGCATAGACCGCCTGAATGCTGTCGGGATCCTGATAGTCCGCATAGAGCACAGGAAATCCGCTCCCGCGGTAGATCTCGGAATAGCGGTCGGCAGCCGCGAGGTCAAGCTTTGTGAAGATCAGCACCGGCTGGATCTCCTTGTAGACGCAGACCGCGAGAAAGCGGTCGAGCAGCAGCAGATTCGGTGCCGGCTCCCTGACGGAGAGCACGAACATCAGCTGATCGAGATTTGCGAGCGGCGGACGGATCAGCAGATTTTTCCGCGGACGGATCTCCGTGATCACATCGTCCTCGACGGTCACGCGGTCACCGGTGCAGGGAGAGATCCCCTGCTTGCGGAAAATGCCGCGCGCCTTGCACTGTAATACACCGCTGGGGGACTCTACGGTGTAAAGTCCCCCAACTGCTTTCACAATCAAGCCGTCCATTATTCGACCACTGCCGGTTCAGTATTTTCCGGTGTCTGCGGCTGTGTCTCAGTCGGCTGCGTCCATGCCGGAGCCGCAGTCGTTGCAGGCGGCAGCGTAGTTGCCGGAGCCTGTGTTTCGGTCGGTGCAGGTGTCTGACCTGCCAGACCGCCGACCTGCTGGAATGCAGCAGTCTCATCGCCGCTCATCTTCTGCACGGACGATGTCGTGAAGTCCACATGGTAGGTGCCGATATTTGCCGTTGCGCCGGTGCCCTCATTGGTCAGAACAGCGACATAATCCGCAGAATCCTTGCCCTCGACAACCAGCGAAGTCGTTCCGGCTGCATATTCCGGATTGAAGCTCTGACCATTTGCGACAGTCGCGCCGCCTTCATACAGCGTCACATGGAACAGACCGGTCGCATTTGCCGGAACATTGAAGCTGATGCGGACGGAAGTATCCTTCTTCTTGCCGCTTGCGACTTCCAGATCAATGACCGTACCCTCGGAGACTTCCTCGCCTGCACGGATATTCTGGGAGAGGACGGTTCCTTCCTCCTCGTTGCCGTCAACCTCTTTCTTGGAGACTTCCAGTCCCATGCCTTCTGCCATGGTCTTTGCGAGATCCCACTTCTGGTTGATGAAGTTCGGGCACGGAACGGTCTTCTTGTTCTTGCCGAGCGAGACCGTCACGCGGACATAGGTGAGCGGTGCGAGCTCGACCGGTCCCTCCGGATCCGTCGAAATGACGTCGCCCTCCGGAACCTCGTCATCGAATGCGGAGCGCTTATCCACATAGAGTCCTGCTGCCAGAATGCTCTGCTTTGCAAGCTCAAACTGCCAGCCCTTGACATCCTGCAGCATGACCTTCTTGGAGCCAAGCGAAACCTTGACGTTGACGGTGTCGCCCTTCTTGACCGGATCGTCCTGCGGGATATCCTGCCAGAAGATCTTGCCGCTCGGATAGCTGGTGTTATACTCACTGCTCATCAGCTTGATATCGAGCTTATCGCCGTAGACGCGTCTTGCTTCTTCATAGTCCATGTTGATGAGGCTCGGCATTGCTTCCTCCGCCATGGTATTGCCGTTGGTCGAGCCCTTCAGCATATCCCAGATCAGCGTGGTAAAGAGCACTGCCGCGACCACAATGACCACGATGATGACTGCACTCAGGATCGGGACAAAGAGCGACTTGCGTTCTTCCTCCTCATAGTCGTCGTCATCGTCATCATCATCGTCCGCATAGACGTCGTCGTCATCGTAATCCTCGTTATAATAGGGATCCTCGTCGCCGTAATACGGATCCTGCCCGTCATCTGCGCCGTAGGGATCCTCCGGCGGGATCTCGGATTCCTCGGTCACGGTTCTGTAATACTTGGTCTTGCCGTCATCCTCGCCCTCGTCGAAGGAATCGCCGGCCGGTTCATCCCCGCCGAACAGCTCCGGATAGTAGCCGAATGCGCCGTCCGGATTCTCCTTGAATGTCTGGAGATCGTCCATCATATCTCTTGCAGACTGATAGCGGTTGGCCGGATCCTTTTCCATTGCCTTGAGGATGATCTCCTCAAGTCCGATCTGGATATCGGGGCGGATCGTGCTCGGCAGCGGCACCTTTGCCTGCATGTGCATGACCGCAATGCTGACCGGATTATCGGTATCGAACGGCTTCTTTCCGGTGAGCATCTCATAGAGCATCACGCCGACGGAATAGATATCGCTCTTTGCGTCGGTCGCGCCGCCTCTTGCCTGCTCCGGACTGATATAGTGCACGGTGCCGATCGCCTTGTCGGTACCGGTCTTGCCGTCCTCGCGGGCAAATTTCGCAATGCCGAAGTCCATGACCTTGATCGTGCCGTCACGGAGCATCATGATATTCTGCGGCTTGATATCGCGGTGAACAATGCCCTTGCTGTGTGCATGCTGAAGCGCGCGCAGGATCTGCAGGATAAAGTGCACGGCATCCTTCCAGCCGAGCTGTCCCTGCTGCTCCATGTACTCATTCAGCGTAATGCCGTCGATATACTCCATCACGATAAACTGGATCCGTTCCGAAAAACCGACATCGAAAATCTTCACGATATTCGGGTGACTCAGCACCGCGATCGCTTTGGATTCGTTGCGGAATCTGCGCAGGAACTCCTCGTTCTCCGCAAATTCCTTTTTCAGGATCTTGACAGCGACTGTTTTGTTATCGACAACGTCCGTTGCACGATAGACATCCGCCATGCCGCCCTCGCCGATCAGCTCCGTGATTTCGTAGCGACCGTCAAGCTTCTTTCCGATGTTCTTGTCATTGCGATCTTTTTCCATCTCAAACCTCCGTGCCGGCTGCAGTCCGGCAATACACTATTCATGATATCAGGTCTGTATTCTCATTGCGCGGATACGCCGCACAAATAAAAACCGTATATAAAGGGGTGGGAATGCTCAGTCCGTCAGCAAAATGACAGAAATATTATCCCTGCCGCCGCAGTTGTTCGCCTCTGCGATCAGCAGTTCAGGGAGCTGCTCCGGCTGTTCCTGCCGCATCAGCTCTGCAATGCGGGTATCGGGCACCATGCTGTAAAGCCCGTCCGAGCACAACAGGATGCGGTCGCCGGCAGAAAACGGGAGCGTCTGCGTATCCGCAAGCACCCTGCTGGAAACGCCGATCGCGCGGATCAGCTCATTGCGTCTGGCATGTGTGGCGCGTTCCTCTGCGGCGATCATGCCTTGTTCATAGAGCAGCTGCACGACCGTATGGTCAACGGTCAGCTGCTTCATCTCGCCCTCTTTGGGCAGCAGATAGGCTCTGGAATCGCCGACATTGACAGTGCAGAACTCCTGATCCCGCGCAAACACGCCGACCAGTGTCGTACCCATTCTTGCGCGCATTTCGCTGCGCACCGCTGCCTGATAGACCTTCTGGTTCGCCTCGATCGCACAGCTCCGCAGCAGTTCGCAGACTGCATCGGCTGCCATGCCGGTCTGATATTCCGACCGGAAGCGTTCTTCAGCGGCAGCAATCGCGATCTTGCTTGCCGCGCTGCCGTTCTGCATGCCGCCCATGCCGTCGCAGACGAATGCCAGCACGCCGTCGGGGAAGCTTTCCGCCCGTATGGAATCCTGATTTTCCGTTCTGGTCTTGCCGATATCACAGCCCAGATACGCTTTCACTGCTGCTCACCACGCTTTCCTTACCCGTTGATTCGATCGTATCACGCCGCAGCTGTCCGCACGCCGCTTTGATATCATCACCGAGCGTCCGGCGCACAGTTGCGTTGAGGCCTTCCTGTTCAAGGAGCTTCTGAAATGCCGCCGCATGTCCCGCACGGAATCCGGTCCCCGCAACGGGATTGACCGGAATCAGATTGATATGCGGCCGCTGATTCGGAAACACCGGTCTGAGCCGTTTTCCGAGCTCCTTTGCCGCCGCAGCCGAATCATTTTCGCCGGCGATGACGGCATATTCAAACGTGACTCTCCTGCCGGTCTTCCGGAAATAGTCGCCGCATGCACCGAGCAGCTCATCGAGCGGATACCGGCGATTGACCGGCATCAGCGCGCTGCGCTTTGCATCGGTTGCCGCATGGAGCGAAACCGAAAGTGTCAGCGGCAGCTGTTCATCCGCAAGCTGCCGGATCCGCGGAACGAGCCCGCAGGTCGAAAGAGCCACATGCCGCAGGCTGAGATTTCTGCCCTCTTTGCAGGAGAGCAGCTTCAGGAACTGCATGACATTATCATAGTTATCCAGCGGCTCGCCGATGCCCATGAGCACGACGCCGCTGATCTGCTGACCTTCCGGAAAATCCGCATCTGCTCCGTAAATCTGACCGAGCATCTCTGCCGGCGTCAGGTTCCGGATGAACCCCAGCGGTGCGGAAGCGCAGAACGAACAGCCCATCTTACAGCCGACCTGTGTGGAGATACATGCGGTGATTCCGTGGTGGTACACCATGCGCACAGTCTCGATACAGCTGCCGTCAGAGAGCCTATATAGATATTTTACAGTATCATCGACACAAGATGCAAGCTTTTGCTCAATCTTTGGCATGTTTATATAAAATCGGCTATTGAGCTCGGCTTGAAATTGTTTAGAAAGTTCTGTCATTTTCGTGAAATCAAAGACGCGTTTCACATGCAGCTGATGAAAGATCTGTTTTGCACGGAAACGGGGCGCGCCCATTGCTTTGATCTCCGCTTCGAGCTGCTCCGGCAGGAGACTTAGAATATCCATTTTCTGCGGTTCCATGCCGTCAGCTCCTTTCTGATTATTCGTCCGGATACGGATGATAGGTATCCGGAATTTCGACCGTTTTGCAGAAGTCATACTGATCGCTGTCAAAGCCCGTCAGCTGACCGGTTTCCTTGTCCGCCGTGAAGGTAAAGCCGTAGAACGACGCGGTATCGGACAGCCCGTAATCGCCGGTGCTGTAAAGCAGATAGTATTCCGTGCAGGTGAAATGATTGCCCTCATCCTTAACAAATGCGCCGAGCACGCGCTCTCCGGGGATCCTGCGCATTGCAGCCAATTGCAGCACATTTTCCGCGGTCACATCCGCACGGAGCGTCTGCGTTTCCGGATCAAAGAATGCGCTGTCCGGCACGACATACCAGTACGCCATACCGGAGCCCGCATCATAGAGCCACCAGCAGCCTTCCTTTTCCGAGAACAGGCTTTCCGGCTGCGGGATTTTCTCCGCACAGACCACTGCGAAGGCTTCTTCCTGACTGCGCGCCGCCTTTCCGGTCATGGAAAGCTGATCCCCGGTTCCGGCGGGCAGCTCCCCGCAGAATGCAGGCGCTTTCAGCCTTGTGTACTGCTTTCCGAGCGCGATCAGCTGTTCATCGGTCAGATCGCGGAAGTCCTCATCGGTCATCGCGTCAAGGTCGATCTCCGCATCGGGCATGCTGACTGCTTCCGGCTCGGAAAAATCCGTTTCCGCGGCGGCGCTACCGGTCTCCGAAACAGGCAATTGTTCGGTTTCGATCTCCGAAACAGGCGGCGGACCGTAAAGGTTTGTCTGACCGCAGCCGTTCGTCAGCATTCCTGTGCCGATCGCCGCTGCGGAAAACATCAGCGCCGTCAGCCGCGTTTTCCATGTCCGTTTCATCGCTTATCCTTTCCGCATTTTCGCGATAAAGAATCCGTCGCTGCCGAGCATCTGCGGAAACAGGGTTGTCATCTCCTGCCCGTATGCCGCCAGTTCCGGCAGATTCTGCCACGGCTTTTCGAGCGAATATTCCGGATGCGCCGCAAGGAATCTGCGCACGACATCCTCATTTTCGCGTTTCAGCACCGTACAGGTCGAATAGACAAGCACGCCGCCGGATTTCAGTGCCTTTGCAGCCGCTTCGAGGATCGCATACTGGATCTCCGGCAGCCCTGCAATTTCATTCAGCGATTTATAGCGGATCTCCGGCTTTCTGCGAATCACGCCGAATCCGGAGCATGGCACATCGCAGAGGATGCGGTCTGCCTGCGGCTTTTCGGTTTTGCGCGCATCGCCGGTCTGTGCGGTAATGCAGGTCAGTCCGAGCTTTCCGGCGCCCTGCCGGATCAGACCGACGCGCTTTTCATGCAGATCATAGGCATAAACATGCCCCTTGTCCTGCATCAGCTCCGCAATGGTAAAGGTCTTGCCGCCCGGTGCCGCGCAGACATCGAGCACGGTCTCCCCCGCCTGCGGATCGAGCGCCAGACAGCAGAGCTGCGAGGCAAGATCCTGCACATGGCAGCTTCTGCCGAGTGCGTTCGACTCGGTGACCGGACCGCTGCGGTAGGGATCAACCGGCACGCATTCTTTGCCGTCGATCACGGCGGGGACCTCTGCGGTCTCGCCGCGCCGTTTGATCAGATAGGCATCGGGGATGCCCTGCACCGGTTCCGAAACCGGCATGATTTTTTCGCTGTTCTCACAGAGCGGATTGCGCCGCAGATAGATCGGCGGCACATCCAGTGCATCTTCGAGAAACGCGGTGACGGTATCTTCATCATGATCTTCGAGCAGCGCATGCAGCAGCGGCAGCGGTACGGAATACCGCAGCGACATTGCCGCGCGCGCATCGTCCGGCTGCGGGATCTGTTTTCCGCTCCGGAGAAAGCTGCGCAGCACCGCATTGACCATGCCGGCAGCACTTGTTTTCCGCAGCTTCTTGACGGCTTCCGTCCAGAGATTGACCGCTGCCGATTCCGGCGTGCGCAGATACAGCAGCTCATAGATGCCGCAGCGCAGCACGCAGCAGACTTCGAGGTCAAGCTTTTCGGGCGGACGCTTGGAATGCGACGCAATGCAGGCATCCAGCGTCAGCATGCGTTCGAGCACGCCGCGGAAGATCCTTCTGCAAAGCGCCTGATCCTGCGGCGTCCCTGTTTCCGCATTCATCTGCGCATTTGTCAGCGCAAGATTGGAATAGCTTTTGTCGCGGATCGACCGGATCAGCGTCCGGACACAGAGCAGCCGCGCATCCAGTCCGATCATCTGCGTCTGCCCCGGATCGCGAGCAGCCGCAGCAGATGGATCAGCGAAACTGCGACCGCTGCCACATAGGTCAGCGCAGCCGCCGTGAGCACCTTTCTGACGCCTGCCTGCTCCTCTGCATTGAGGATGCCGGTTTCCCGCAGCGAACGAACCGCTCTGCCGCTTGCATTAAATTCGACCGGCAGCGTCACGAGCTGGAAAAAGAGCACGACGCAAAACAGCGCAATACCGATGTCTAATAAAGGCTGAAAAGCAAAAAGCATTCCAAGCAACACCAGAATATAAGATCCGGTCGAGCAGATATTCGTGCTTTTGACGATCGCATTGCGCACGCGGATCGGGAAATAGCCCTCTGCATATTGCAGCGCGTGTCCCGCCTCATGCATTGCCACGCCGACCGCCGCCACGCTGTCACTGTTATAGACATCCTCGGAAAGCCGGATGATATTCGTGCGCGGATCGTAATGGTCGGTCAGACTGCCGGCAATCTGCTGGATCCCGACATCCGTGATGCCGTGGTCGAGCAGCAGCTGACGGGCAGCCTCTGCACCGGTCATGCCGCGCTCATTGCGCACCTGACTGTATTTTCTGAACGACGACTTGACATGGATCTGCGCCGCCAGTGAGATCAAAAGCGAAAGAATCACCAAACCGTAAAGCATGTTGCGTCCTCCTTTCGGTTCAGCAGTTCCGGCAGATCACTCTGCCGCAGTAAAGCGGTCGCCGGTTTTCAGCGGGAAGCCGCGCAGGAAGTCCGCAGTCGGCATTGCCTTTGCGCCCTCTGCCTGCATGACGGTCGGCTGCACGATCATGCCGTCGCCGCAGACGATCCCGATGATGTCATCGCTGCCGATGACAGTTCCGGCGGGGATATGCGCCTGCTGTTTGGTCAGCACGGACGCATGCAGCTTGATGCGTCTGCCCTTCATCATCGCAAAGCCGGTGACAGCACGAATGGTGCGGTCAACCTCCTGTGCGGATCTGGTAAAGTCCAGACGGCTCATGTCTTTTGTGATTTTCTCTGCGGTGCAGGCAAGTGCATCGTCCTGCTTGACAGGCTTCAGCATGCCCTGCGAAAGCAGCGTCAGGGTTTCGCGCATGGTCTCCGCAGCGATCTGCGAGAGCCGGTCATGCAGCGAATCCGCTGTTTCGTCCGCCGCGATCGGCGTTTTCAGCGTATGCAGCATATCGCCGGTATCGAGTCCCTCTGCCATCTGCATTGCCGTGACGCCGGATTCGCTGTCTCCGGCAAGGATCGCCCGCTGGATCGGTGCAGCACCGCGCCAGCGCGGCAGGACCGATGCATGCAGATTGATGCAGCCGTATTTCGGCAGATCGAGAATGGATTTCGGCAGGATCTGCCCGTAAGCGATGACGACGATCAGCTCCGGCGCGATCTCCTGCAAAATCCGGAGTGCTTCTTCCGCATCCTCGCCTTTGCGCAATGACTGCGGCTGATAGACCGGCAGTCCGCAGGCAAGTGCCTTTTCCTTGACCGGTGTCGGCAGCAGCTTTTTGCCTCTGCCGCGCGGACGGTCCGGCTGCGTAAAGACCGCAGCGACCTCATGTCCGTCTGCGATCAGCATTTCCAGCGTCGGTACGGAGAATACCGGCGTACCCATAAACACAATTTTCATAGTCTGCCACCTCTGACCGCAAAGCGGTTTCGATCTGGTATTTTGATCCGGATGCCGCGTCCCCGTTGTCACCAGACCTTCGGGAACAGGCGGTATCTGACTTTTTTGCAATATTCCGGATATCCCGCGAGCGACTCCGACAGGAGCTTTTCCTCATTGCCGATGCGTTTGACCAGCAGTGCGGGATAGATGAGAAACACCGGTAGCGCGATCAGCGAGCCAAGCACCAGCGGCGTCATCGCAAACATCAGGATCGCCGCGGTATACATCGGATGCCGGACAATGCCGTACAGTCCCTTGTCAATGACCTTCTGCCCTTCCTGTACGCGGATCGTCCGCGCCGCATACGCATTCTCACGCAGGACTTCCGCATACATCGCATAGCCGCCGAGGAAAATGCCCGATGCAATGCGCGAGATGAAGCGCGGCAATTGCAGCCAGCCGAACCGGAAATCCAGCCCCGCGGTCACAAATCCCGCCAGAAACAGCACCGCCGTCAGCGCGATGACCGCCTTCTGTGTTTTGTCCTGCTCTTTGTTCTCCAGCCGCTTTTTCAGCAGCTCCGGATTCTTTTTCAGCAGCAGCACGCCGACGATCAGCATCGGCAGGAACAGCACGCAGAGGAACCGCCAGCCGCCCGCATAGCGCAGGCTGCCCGCCGGCAGAAAGAGCACAAGCATCACGGCAAGCACCCCGATGCCGAACCGGATCGCCGTTTGTTTCAAAAGCTGTTTGTCCATTGCAATTCTCCCGCGCTGCTGCGCTGATTATTTTTCCTCTGTTTCGGGGCGGACGAACTCCTCGACCTTTTCGAGGAACAGATGTCCGTCCAGATGATCGTTTTCGTGGCAGGCGCAGCGTGCGCCGAGATCCTTCAGCTTGATCTCATACTGCTCGCCGTTCCGGTTATATGCCCGCAGCACGACCGTCTTCGGGCGCGTCACATAGCCCCACTGATTCGGCACGGAAAGGCAGCCTTCCACGTCGCGCACCTGACCGGACGTCTTGATGATCTCCGGATTGACTGCTTCGATGATCTCGCCGTCGTCTTCCAGATCCATGATGAACACTCTGCGCAGAATGCCGACCTGCGGAGCCGCAAGCCCGACGCCGCCGGATTTTTTCAGCGTGTCGATCATGTCGTCGATCAGCTGTGCAAGCTTCGCATCAAATTTCTCGACCGGTCTGCACTTCTTGTTCAGAACCGGATCGCCTTCCTTCACAATATTGCGAATCGCCATGTCAGATACTCCTTTTTATTCTGCCTGCGCATTCGGAAAGCCTTCCTTCCAGCGGCGCAGCGCATCGCTTTGGAAGGTATAGCCGCAAAACGAGATCTTCCCGCTCACAAGCTGTTCTTCTGTATACCACGGATTCTCATTCCCGCCGCGCCCCGCCGGAATATGACAGTTCTGCGCAGGCATAGCGCCCTGCGCCAGCAGAAAGCAGCGTTCGCCCGCAGCATTCACCGCTTCATCGACGATCAGGACCGCATGCCCCGGCGAACCGCCTTTAACCAGCAGATCGCCGGCGTGTGCCTCGCTGACCGGAATCGTTTCGGATTCCGCTTCCAGCGAACGCGTCCCCGCATAGCGCATCACCGTGACCAGATAATTGTGCAGCTGCTGCTCCGAATCGTCATAGCCGGCGAACTTCATGCTCCAGGTTATGCCGCCGAGCACGACGACGCGTTTGCCGTCACGCCAGCTTTCGTAGTCGGTCTGATACCCGTTTGTCAGCCCGAACGCGATGCGCTCCGTCTGCCCTGTCTGCATAAAATATTCGCTCCAGAGCCGGATGATGCTGTCCGCGCACTCCTGATAGCCTTCCTGCCCGACGGACAGCGTATAGACCGCCGCCGCATCCGCACCGTCGGAAAGCTGTGCGCCGCTGTGAGAACAGATCGCCGCGCCGTCCGGATAAAGCGGCTGCTCCCGCATAAACGCGAGAAAGCTGCCCTCTGCCGCAGGAATGCGTTCATAGCCCGCCGGCGGGATCAGACGCGTTTCCTGCGTCATGCCTGCCGGATTGCAGTACGGGCTCTCTTTCGTCTCGCGGATCTCCGGATTCAGCACAGCCGCCTGCCACTTCGGGCAAGCCCTTTTGTACAGAACACCGCAGCCGATGCCGAGCAGGACAGCGAGCACCGCCGCCCGCACAGCGATTTTCCGCGCGTTCTGCCGATTCAGCTTCATATTACTGCGGCGGCAGGAATGTCTCCGGCGGTGTCACGACGGGTGTGCCGTCCGCATTCAGCATAGCGGTCAGTCCGCTCGCCGAGGTAAAGCCGTTGTCTTCCGCGCAGAACAAATAGTTCACGCCGGTTGCCATATCGACCAGCACCTTGATTCTGCCGGAGGTTTTCTGCGAGTAGATTTCTACAAAGCGCGGATTCTTATTTTTTGCCATGATGTTCTCCTTTTTCCTTTTACAGTATACGCTGTTTCCACCTATTATAACAGAAAACAGGTGAAAAAAGATGCTTTTTCATGATTTTTTCAGATAATTTCAGAAAATCTTCATGTCTGCCGCTTATACGCCGCAGTCGCCGTTCATATCGGCAAACACCGAGATGCCGGAGAATGCTTTGTCGGCATACGCCTGCTCCAGAAGCGAGCGGATAAACGCACGCATTTCCGCGGTATTTTTGCATTTCAGCAAGATCCGCCGCCGAAATTTGCCGTTCAGTCTGCCGTAGCCGGCTTCGACCGGTCCGAGTACCCGCAGCGGCAGCTTCAGCTGAACACGCGCCGCCGTTTCCCGCAGGATCCCGACAAAGCGCTCCGCCGCAATGCGCACCTTTTCTTCCCATACACCTGACAGCCCGATCACGCAGAGATCGCAGACCGGCGGGAACATCAGCGCCCGCCGCATCGCCAGTTCCTCGGCGTAAAAGCGGTCATAGTCCTGCTCCGCCGCCAGATTCAGCACATAATGATCCGGCATGTAGGTTTGCAGGATTGCGCGTCCGGGCGTTTTGCCGCGTCCGCCGCGCCCGACCACCTGCGTCACGAGCGAAAATGTCCGCTCATAGCTGCGGTAATCGCCGGCAAACAGCGCCTTGTCCACCGACACCACGCCGACCAGCGTGACATTCGGAAAGTCCAGCCCCTTGCCGATCATCTGCGTGCCGCAGAGAATGTCATAGGCATGCTCTGAAAACGCGCGGAATCCGGTTTCATAGGCAGTACGCGTCATCGTCGTGTCCGCGTCCATGCGCAAGATCCGCGCATCGGGCAGCAGCGCCTGCAATTCTTCTTCGAGCTTCTGCGTTCCGAAGCCCATCTGCCGCAGCCGGTCATTGCCGCATTTCGGGCATTTTGTCACCGGCGGCTGCACATGTCCGCAGTAATGGCAGAGCAGGCTTCCGTTTGTTTTATGGTAGGTCATCGGCACCGAACAGTTCGGGCAGTAGACCGGTTCATAGCATTTTGTGCATTGCAGCAGCGTGTGATACCCGCGCCGGTTCAGCAGCAGAATGCTCTGCTCGCCGCGCTGCAAATTCTCATAAAGCGCCTCGGAAAGCGCCATGGAAAACGGCGAACCGTTGCCGTTCATGCGCTCCTCGTTCATGTCCACGATCGTGACGGCAGGCAGCGGCGCCTGATTGAAGCGCTGCTTCATCGTCAGCAGCCGGTAGACACCGCGCTCCGCAAGATAGCGGCTTTCGAGCGAGGGCGTCGCAGAAGCGAGCATCAGCACCGCATTGTGATATTTCGCTCTCGCACGCGCGACCTCTGCGGCATGATACCGCGGTGACTGTTCCGATTTATAGGAGTGTTCGCCTTCCTCATCGAGAATGACGAGTCCGAGGTCGGGCAGCGGCGCAAAGACCGCGCTGCGCGTACCGATGACAATAGAGATCTCCCCGCGCCGGATCAGCTTATCCGTATCAAACCGCTGCCGCATCGAAAGTCCGCTGTGGATCAGCGCAACGCGGTTGCCGAACCGCGACTGAAAATACTGCACGACCTGCGGCGTCAGCGAGATCTCCGGAATCAGCAGCAGAACCTGACGTCCCTGCTGCAAGGTCAGCCGGATCAGCTGCTCAAAAACAGCCGTTTTGCCGCTGCCGGTCACGCCGTAAAGCAGAAATGCCGCGGCATTCTTCGCAAGGATCTGCTCCGCTGCCGCGTCATAGGCTGCCTGCTGCTCGGCAGACAGGACCGTATCGTCCGGCGAAACCGTCACTTCCGCATCCCGCGGGACGCGCAGCAGCTCCACCGTATAAAGCTCCGCGATCCCCGCCTTGACCAGATTGCGCACGAC
The DNA here is from genome assembly GCA_001603005.1 of Clostridiales bacterium Firm_04. Taxonomy (GTDB): domain Bacteria; phylum Bacillota; class Clostridia; order Oscillospirales; family Ruminococcaceae; genus Firm-04. The sequence goes on along the minus strand of LVAJ01000023.1, from coordinate 23,707 downwards.
AACCTCGGTCACGCCGGCGAGGTAGGCGCATTCCTTGACCGCCAGTGTCTCATGCTCCCGCAGCACATTGACCGCGAGCATTTGCTTCGGCGTGGCATGGAATGCCGTTTCATCTTCCAGAAACGCCGCAGAAAGGCGTACCATTTTCTGGGTGCTGTCCCCAAGCAGCTGTTTGCCCTCGGAGACCGCCAGCAGGCAGCCTTTTTTCACGAGCGATTCCAGTATTTTCTGTTTCTCGGTATTGCCGTCGCTTTGCAGCAGTGCATCGCGTTCCTGCACGGAATTTGCGAGGTGCAGCATATTGAGCAGATTCTGCTCCTTCTGCGTCAGCTGCACGCCGACCGGCGGCTCCAGCGGCACATAGCGTTCTTCCAGCCGCAGCTGCATCCCGCCGGGCAGCACCGCCCGCACCGCATCATACCATGTACAAAAAGTATGTTCGTGCAGCCAGTGCACGAGCATACGAAGTTCCTCTGTCAGTACCGGCTCCGCATCGAGCACCGCAGCGACCGGCTTGAGCGTAATGCCCGATTCGGCTTCCTGCTGCTGCCCTCCCCGCAGAACTTCCAGCACCATTGCAATGCGCCTGCGGTTACCCATGCCAAACGGCACGGCAACGCGCATACCGGCGCAGATTTGTTTTGCCGGCTCACCGCCGACCGTATAGCTGTACAGCTGATCGTAGCCGAATGCGGCTGCGTCCAGCGCAACACGAACCGTGCACGGCGCGTCCGGATCCGGCACGCCGCAGACAGGGGGCGCAGACATCAGCGCTCACTGTCCACTTCCGGCTCGACCAGCTTATACTTTCCGGCTGCGAACTCATCAACTGCCGTCTTGACCGGATTTTCTTCCAGCACGACCATTTTGATCGTCTTGTCATCCAGCCGGATCTTCTGATCGCCGTTCATTTTTGCACGCTTTTCGGCAGCAGCCTTCGCTGCCTCCTTCTCCTTGACATGCTGTTCAGAGATCTCTCTGGCGCGCTTTGCGACACCGATCACGAGCGAATAATAGCTCTCATTTTTCGAGATGATCTGATACATTGAAGGTCTGAGCATCATAATACGTTCCCGTCCTTTCTCAGCGAAACCAAATCTGTATATGCAGGGCGCAGCGATTCCGCACGGAGAATCGTGCCGAAATCATGGACCGCGTCCTCTAAAGCGTCATTCAGGATAATATAATCATATTGCTCTGCGAGCGGAAGCTCCTCCAGCGCGCGTGCAATGCGTTTTTCGATGATCTCCTCGGTCTCCGTGCCGCGCTTATGCAGTCTGCGGCGCAGCTCACCGATCGAAGGCGGAACGGTGAACACCAGCACCGCATCGGGACAGCGTTCCCGGATCTGGAACGCGCCCTGCACTTCGATTTCGAGGATCACATGCTTGCCGGCGGCACGCATCTCCTCGACTTCCTTTTTCGGCGTGCCGTAATAATTGTCGCAGTAGGATGCATATTCCAGCAGCCCGTCCTCCGCGATGCGCTGTTCAAATTCCTCGCGCGTGAGGAAATGGTAATGTACATGATTTTCCTCGCCCTCGCGCGGGGATCTGGTCGTTGCCGAGACCGAAACGGCGCAGTCACCGCGCTTGAGGATCTCGCCGACCATCGTGCCTTTTCCGCATCCGGACGGACCGGAGAGCACGATCAGCAGTCCTTTATTCTTCATCCTCGGTCTCCTCCTCCGCAGCAGCCGTACTGCCGGCAAGACGCGCCGCGATCGTTTCAGGCTGGATCGCCGAAAGAATGACATGGTCGCTGTCCATGACGATGACCGCGCGGGTTCTTCTGCCATAGGTCGCATCAATGAGTCTGCCGCGGTCGCGGGCATCCTGCACGATGCGCTTGATCGGCGCAGAATCCGGACTGACGATCGTCACGAGCCGCGCAGATGAAATCATATTGCCAAAGCCGATATTGATAAGACGCATACAAGCTCCTTCCGGTCATTCAATGTTCTGGATCTGCTCGCGGATCTTTTCGATCTCGGATTTCATATCCACGACCAGCCGCGTAATGCTGAGGTCCTGTGCCTTGGAACCGATCGTGTTGACCTCGCGGTTCATCTCCTGCACGAGGAAGTCGAGCTTTCTGCCGACAGGCTCCGGCGACGCCAGCAGCGTCCGGAACTGTGCGAGGTGACTGTGCAGGCGCACGGTTTCCTCGTCGATCGCCGTTTTTTCTGCAAAAATCGCGGTTTCCGTCAGGATCCGCTGTTCGTCAATATTGGTATCGCCGAGCAGTTCGGTGAGCTTTGCGAGCAGCTTTGCGCGATAGCTTTCCGCGACGCCCGGTTCGATCGCCTCGACCTCGCCGAGCATTTTCTCGAGCCCGTCGAGCTTGCCGGAAAGGTCTGCCGCGAGCCGTTCGCCCTCGGCGCTGCGCATTTGCAGGAACGATTCGAGCGCTTCGCCGGCAGCTTCGGAGACAATTGCCCAGACCGCCGCTTCATCATCCTGCTCCTTTGTGACGGTAAACACATCCGGCAGGCGGAGCAGCGAAGTCAGCGTGATATCATCCTGCAACTGCATGCTCTCGTTGAGCGTCCGCAGCGCATTCACATAGCCCTCTGCAATGGAACGGTTGACCGCGATCTGCGCGTCCTTTCCGTCGGGGCGGGTAATGGTGACACTGACCTCGACCTTGCCGCGCGCGATCTTTCCGTTGAGGAAGCTTTTGAGTTTTTCTTCCAAATACATGCAGGTACGCGGCAGTCTTGCAGAAAATTCGTAATATCTGTGATTGACAGCACGGATCTCAACGAGCACGTCGCGCCCGTCAGCGAGCCGCTGTGCGCGTCCGTAGCCGGTCATACTTTTCGGCATAAGCAGCAGTCCCCTCTTTCTGATTGTGTATGATATCCCACAATACACATGGTTCATCACTTTAGTATACCACAAATCAATTGGAAAATCAAGGGGATAAATGCAACAAATTCGATTTCCGCGCCAAAAAGCCGATCCCCTTTCGGAGATCGGCTTTTGAATGATTCACTTTGCGATCAATCAGACTGTCCGCAGATGATTACGGAAGCTCATTGAGCGGGAACTCATCCTTCGAGATCATTCTTGCAATGTACATGAGGATTGCAGAGAGGTCATCGGAATCGAGGTCGCCCTTGATCACGTTCGCGTTGATCTGACCCTGGTCAGTGATCTTCGCCGAAGCATCCTGATTGATAAACTTAGCAAGGAGAACAGCATCGGAAACGTCCACAGTGCCGTTGCAGTCTGCGTCGCCCCAGTCTGCGTCTTTTGTTTCTGTTTTAGAAGAATCAGTCGTCTTCTTCGTGGTCGTGGTCTCGGTGGTCGTAGTCGTGGTCTCGGTTGTCTTGGTGGTTTCACCCACAACCTCAACATCCGGATAGAGCAGAGCCATCGCACCGTTCGCCATCATCACGTCGCCCTCGTGCCAGAATCTGTGGTAGTTCAGATCGACAGCTTCAACGTTCGTGAAGTCTTCGTTGGTGGTTCTGCAGTCCATACCATAGGAATAAGTCTTGCCGGAATCCTTGAACTCCTTGATCTTTGCGCCGTTTGCAACGTCCTTCTCATAAGCAGCCTTCAGCTCTGCATAGAGATCAGAATAGGACTGACCCGCATCCTCATACATCGGACGGATCTTGATGAACGTTGCGCCCGGACCGACCTCGTAGCCGTACGGATATGTACCGGACTTGCCGCCTGTGTAAACTTCCTGTGCCCAGAAACGAGCCAGAGAACCGTTGTGCTCAGTGATGCTCACGCCGATATCGTCGCGGCCCATTCTCCAGCTGCGGTCGATGAGCTCTCTTGCGATGTACAGAGACTTCTCAGCGAGGTCGCTGCTGTCCTTATATGCAGCATCGGACTTCACGCCGTTTGCAGCTGCATAGTAGAGCAGGGTGTGTGCAAAGGAGTTGACACAACCGACGTCAGAGTGCTGTGTGCCGTTCAGCTTTGCATGCAGGTTGGAGTTCTCCTTGTAGGTACCGCTCCAGTCATCCGGAGCACCTTCCCATGTCAGACCAGCCGGAACAGCATAGTCATCATCACCGATGAGCTCGGTGTTCTCAAGGAAGAAGTTGACCCACTTATCCAGAACAGTCTTCAGAGCCTCTTCGACGCTCAGACCGCCCGGCTTAATGGAAGAAACTGCGCTTGCAGCAGAAGAATCAGTCTTGATGATGTAGTACAGCTCAGCCAGACGCTGGGTTGCCCAGTACTGGTTACCAGTCCAGCCGTTGGAACCCGGGTCAGCGTAAACCGGCTGCTCGATGTAAGCCATCTTATAGAAGGTCGGCACGCCGGACGGATAGGTGCTGTAGTTGCCCATCCAGCAGTTGGTGCAGCCGCCTGCGAACGGTCCTTCGATCGAGGACAGCCACAGATACATTTCGAGCTGACGCTGGAGAGAAGTCTCATAGTCCTTCTTTGCGCCGTCAGCCTTCATGCCTGCGCTGAGCTTGGAGTCAGCCAGCAGACCGAATGCTGCGAGCGGGTTCTGATAGAACTGATGTGCGTGAGAGCAGCCGATCTGCCATGCCCATGTGCCGTCAGCAGCGCCGCCCCATGCGGTGTACCAGGACATCAGATAGTGCTTGCCCTTGTCGCCGGAACCGCCGCTTGCGTCAGTAGACTTGCTCTGGCAGCCGATCTCCTTGTAGTACTTATCGTACATGTCGTTACGGCAGAAGTCACCCATCATAGCAGCCTTGTCAGAAACAGAGTTGGAGACACCCCAGCGGTTTGCTGCATAGACAGCCTGGATCGCACGGTCTTCTGCGTCAGGAGCGTTCGTGTAGGACCAGGACTTTGCAGTGCTGCCCTGGAATGCGAACTTCATGCCCTGACTGGAGTTACCGTATTCCAGCGTCTCGATTGCCGGATGCGGAATGGTCTCGAAGCAGGATTCCTGGTCGCCGCGCTGGAAGGTGTTGATGAAGGTGAACTCACCCTTCTCGCCGCGTGCAGAACCGCTGAAGCCATACCAGTCATCAACGTCAGCCAGCCAGTGCAGCAGATACTCTCTGCCCTCAGAGCTGTATGCCTGTGTGAACTTGGAGTGGAGCGGGTTCTTACCGGTGTTTGCCTCGGAGCCCTCAGACGGATACTTCTCAACATCATCCGGATGCTCGTCGGAAACCTGTGCGCTCAGCTCAGTCTTCTGGAAGAAGCCCTTCTGCTGATCCTTGGACGGGATCATCTTCTCGAGGACCTTCCACTGCTTGTCGAGTTCGCCGCCATCGCCGGAGAGCTTGTCATGCATAGCTGCGACCCACACGATGTAGGACATAGCCTCGGAAGTGGTCTCATGACCGTAGTCCGGAGCCTCGCAGATCAGCTCTTCGACCGAGTGATACGGCACGCCGTCCTTGCTCAGGTAGCCGTTTTCCTTACCGTTTGTGATGACATCGTCATACAGGGACAGGAAACGCTCCTTGAAGGTCGAGTCGCCCTTCGGCTCTGCTTTGGTACGCGGACCCATAGCAGAAGCGGTGACGGACATCAGCGCGCTGGATGCCATTGCTGCTGCAAGAACAGCGGAGAGAATCGCTCTGTTTTTCTTGAATTGCATTCTTTTTTCCCCTCTCGTTAAATTTGGTTTTTTTGCTTCTGGTTCTACACAATCCGTCTGCGAAGCAAAGGAACAGACAGCGTGCATACCGGTGAATCACGGCAGCCCGTGCATTGTCTGACCGGATTCCCTGATCCCGTAATAAAAGGTGCAGCGGTGTGCCGATCAGCGGTCACCGGTCCGGCATCCGTTCCATACCGGCATCGCCGAGGTACAAATGCACACAAAGACACCTTATACGGTACCTAGTTCAATTATAGTAATTTTACATCCGTTTGTCAAGGGTTTCCGGTCAAACATCCGCCTCGCAAGGCACTTTTCGGATATTTCAACAAATAGCAAATCCTATTTTTGTGCATTCTGTCTTTCAATTTATTCCTCTCCGTATAGAAGTACAAAACTATTATTTTTCGCCTGTGCAGCAGTTTTCTGCATCTTCATTTTCATTGGTATTTCGCACATATTCACGTACATTACACATTCTGTTCATAGTTTATTCATCATAATTTGAGATAATAAGGAGATAATGGATGAATATACAAATCCTGCTGTGTGAGGGGCGAAGACAGCAGAAAGACGGTTCGGAGGGTGAACCGGAATACGGGTAAATGAAAAAATTTGACGAAAGGGGCTTGCTTAAAAATGGTAGAAATCAAGAATCTCACCAAATTTTACGGCAGTCAGCCGGCTGTGCAGGATCTCTCCTTCACGGTCGGCGATCATGAGGTGCTCGGATTCCTCGGACCGAACGGTGCGGGCAAATCCACCACCATGAACATGATCACAGGATGCCTGCCGTCCACATCCGGCACGGTGCTGGTGGACGGTTACGACATCGCCAAGGATCCGATGGAGGTCAAGCGCAGAATCGGCTATCTGCCGGAGCTGCCGCCGGTCTATCCGGAAATGCGCGTGCGCGATTACCTGACCTTTGCCGCAGGGCTGAAACAGGTGCCGCGCGCCGAGCGCGACAAACAGGTCGCGAACGCAATGGAGCGCCTGCACATCACGGATGTACAGAAGCGCATCATCGGCAATCTCTCGAAAGGTTACCGCCAGCGTGTCGGCTTTGCGCAGGCATTGCTCGGCAAACCGAAATTCCTGATCCTCGATGAGCCGACGGTCGGTCTGGATCCGGCGCAGGTCATGGAGGTGCGCCGTCTGATCCAGGATCTCGCACAGGATCACACGATCATCTTCTCCACGCATATCCTCGCGGAGGTCACCGCCGTCTGCGAACGCGTGGTCATCATCAGCAAGGGAAAGATCCGTGCAGAGGATTCGATCGCGAACCTCGAACAGAAATTCGGCGGCAAAAAGCAGCTGCGCATGAAGATCGAGGGCGAGATCACCACAGTCACGAATATTATAAATAGTACAGAGGGTGTCACCGGCATCGACGAAGCGGAATATGAATCCGCCGGCGTCAACGTCTTCACGATCAATGTCACGGGAGATGACGTCCGGAAGCAGCTCATCACCAGACTGCTTGCAGAAAACTGCATGGTGCTGGAGGTCAGCGACGTTCACGCAAGCCTTGAGGAGGTCTTTGTCCGGCTCACATCCCCGTCGCGCGCGGATGCAATGGCGGATCTCGGCAAGGAGCTCGATGCAAAGCGTGAAGCGGAGCAGTCCGCCGCAAATGCGGAAGCAGAACCGGAAGGATCCACGGAAGCCGATGCAGACGGAAAGGAGGATGCCTGATGTTTTCACTCTATAAAAAGGAAGTGCAGTCCTATTTCCTTTCCCCGTTTGCATATGTCATCAGCGGACTGTTCCTGCTCGTTTTCTCGCTGAGCTTTGTGTATGAGATCTCGCAGGCAAATTCGAGCGTCATCCGGTTTTCGTTCTCGAATATCTTCTATAACAACTTCTTCTATTTCATCTTCATGATCCCGCTGCTGACGATGCGCACCTTTGCCGAGGAGCGCAAGGCACATACGGAAACGCTCTGGCTCTCTGCGCCGATCACGATCCCGCAGGTCGTCTTTGCAAAGTTTCTGGGCGTCGCAACGGTGTACCTCATGATGATGCTGCTCTCGCTGTTCTTCCCGCTGGTCGCGCTGATCAAGGGTTCCGTGATCGTATCCAGCCTGATCTGCGGCTATCTCGGATTTTTCCTCTGGGGACTGGTCTGCATCGCGATCGGCATGATGATGTCCGCGCTGACCGACAATCCGATCATCGCGGCAGTGCTCGGCGAAGCTGCCATGATCCTCGTGCTGTTCCTCGATAACTTCACGAACACCGGTCTGGTCAAATCCATCCCGTTCCTCGCGAAGATCCTGACATGGTTCTCGACGGAAGCGCGGTTCAGCGGCTTCTCGCAGGGACTTTTCAGCATTGCCGACCTCGTGTTCTTTCTTTCAATTACGCTCGTGGTGCTTGTCTGGACGATCATCATTGTCGAAAAGCGCCGCTGGAGCCGCGGCTAAAGGAGGGGCACTGCAATGGATAATTCTTCGATCAATAAGAAAAACCGGAAGTTTACCGCGCTGGCATGGGTGCTGGCGATCCTTGTCCTTGTCGTCGCGATTCCGCTGAATCTGATCTTTGACCGCCTGAATGTCACCATGGACATGACACCGAACAGCATGTATTCCCTGAGCAAGACCACAACGGATTACCTCAATGAGCTGGACAGCAAGGGCATCACGGTCGATGTCTACTTCCTCACGGAAATGGAGGAGCTCGAAGGCGATCTGGAGGTGCTGGCGCTCTACCGCACGCTGCTCAATTACGACAAGCATCCGTGCTTCAATCTGATCGACTTCGATCCGGATACCGAGCCGGAGCGTCTGCGCAGCATCAATCCGGATAACAAATTCAATCTCTCATCGGGCGATTTCCTGTTTGTGTACGGCGATATGGTCAAGCGTCTGCCCGGTACCATGATGTACACCTACGGCACCGACGCCGACAACAATGTCGTCAGCGCAGAGTTCCGTGCAGAGAATTATTTCACCGGCTATATGAAGACCGTTGTCGAGGGCGAGCTGCCGATGCTCTATTTCCTCGAAGGTCACGGTGAAAACACATTGGAGCAGATGACGCAGCTGACCGCAAACCTCAAGAACAACAATTACGGCGCGGCAGCGCTCAACCTGACCACCGCCGCTTCCGTTCCGGATGACTGCCGCATTCTCGTCATCGCGAATCCGAAGTACGACCTCACGCCGGATGAATACTCCAAGATCCTGAAATATACGCAGGACGGCGGCAATATCAGCCTGCTGCTCTCGCCGAATCAGGATAAGACAGCCTATCCGAACATCGAGCAGCTGCTCTACACCTACTGCATCGGCATGAACTACGACCGCGTGACGGAGAGCGATGAGAACCGCCATTCGCATACGGATCCCTATGCAATGATGTGCGATTTGCAGCCTGCAAGCGATGAGTCCAGCGACGATCTGACCGCAGCACTGCTGCCGGCGGTCAACAGCCTGCCGACCTATATGCCGTATTCCAGAAGCTTCTTCTCGGTTTACGGTCCGAATGTTGCAAATGTCAGCTCCGACGTGCTGATTGCGACTGCCGAGACTGCAAAATCCGAGCCCTACGGCGGAGATGTGCAGGATGCGCAGGCTGTGACCGGTCAGAAGCTGACGCTCGCGATGTACGCAGTTGATGCAGAGCGCGGCGGCTCGAAGGCGATCGTCTTCGGCTCCGGCGATATCATCACAAACGAGGGCGCCGGCAGCGCATACTTCATCAATCCGCTCCAGCTGTTCCTGACCTCGATCACATGGATGTACAATTCGGATGTGGACATGAATATCGCGAACAAATCCCGTACCTTTGACAGCCTGAATGTCACCAGTTCTTCCGAGGCAAGCGCGCTGATGGGCGTGTTCATCGGATTCCCGATTCTGATCGTCGTCATCGGCGTAGTGGTCTGGCTGAGGAGGAAGGACGGATGAAACAGCTTCGTTGGGTATGGATCCTCGGCATCGCCGCCGTCCTGCTGATCGGCATTTTCATCGTTGTCGATATGAAAAGCGACAAACGGGAAGCCGAAAAGCACATCGGAGAAGCAAAGCAGCTTTTCCAGTTTGACGGCGCAGAAGCCACAAAGCTTACGATCCAGAATGAGGAGGGCGTTTTCTCCTTCCGCTGGAATGATGTGAAATACACATGGGAACAGACAGAGGGCGATCCCTTCCATGTCAATTCCTATGTCATTGCCGCAATGGTCAACTACGCGAGCAATCTGAAATCGCTCAAAACCGTCGCATTCAACTGCGAGGACACCGCCGTCTACGGCTTCACGGATCCGGTCAGGCTGCAGATCTTCACATCGCAGACCGGCGACAGCAATCCGTATACGGTCTATATCGGCGATCCCACCCCGACCTATGACGCGTACTACGCGATGGTCGAGGGCTCGGACGATGTGTTCACGATCGACTACAACAGCGGCACGGTGTTCTGCTCCTCGAAAAATGCGATGAAGAACACCTATCTGTTCGATACCACCGCAACGCAGGTCACTTACTGCAAGGTCGAGCGGGACGGCAAGGTGACGATGGAGCTCCAGAAGGACAGCGATCTCGTCTGGCATCTGGTGCAGCCCGCAGGCTTCACGCCGGCAAAAGCTTCGGTCGATGAGCTGACCGACAACATCGTGCATGAGAACGTGGAGGCGTTCGTGGAGGACGATCCGGCTGACCTTTCGGTCTACGGTCTGGATCATCCGCACACGAAGATCTGGCTGAAAGGCACCGACGGCCCCGATCCGCTGGAGGAGGAGATCTGGATCGGCGATCTGTGCAGCGATCACGAAAACGAGACAGAGGTTTACGGCTATTTTGTCAGCAGCAAGCAGGTCTTCCGGATCAAGCGCGCATCGGTCTCGTTCTCGCAGAACGATGTTTCCTCGCTGCTGCTCCCCTACTGTCTCGAAGTCAGCATCGACGATCTCAATTCCGTGGACATCGACATGGGCGAGCTTTACGATATCAAGGCAACGCTCGGCATGGACAATGCAAAGGGACAGTACACGTTCAACGATATTGACATCGACAATATCTATGACGACAGCATTTCCACGCTGTATATGACGCTGTACCGTTCGATCGCCTTCCTGCGCTTCTCTGAGCTGGATACCGAAAGCAAGCCCGATCCCGAAAAGGAGCCCGCGATCACGATCACGTATCACTATCGGGACAGCTCCGAAACAAAGCTCACATTCGTTGAAAAGGAGTCAAACAACTTCTATATGCTGAACAACGGCAATTACACCGGAATGACCGTCCGGCTTGCCAACTTCAACGGTTCGTCCTGTATCGTGCCGAACTACAATGCACTGGTACAGGCATTGAAGCAGAAGGGCATCGACACATAATAATACAGCATTCGCCCGTCGGGGAAGGATCTCCCTGACGGGTGCTTTTTGCTGTGCAATATTTTCCGCGCGGCTGCACAATTATTTTTTCGCGCACCTATTGCACTTTTCCGCAAAATATGATATAAGCGGGCAGTGCGCGCCGCCATTATGGCACCCATATGGCTCTGCTGCACAATTATTTTTTCGCGCACCCATTGCACTTTTCCGCAAAATATGATATAATATAAAAGACTATGCGAAAGGAGCAGCTTCTATGCCGAAATTTTTTGATGATTCATTTTCGCCGGAGCAGCCCGTCCTGACGGGTGAGCATCTGCGGCATATCGGATATGCGCTGCGGATGAAACCGCAGGAACGCCTGACGATCTGCGCGTGCGGCATCGACTACGAATGCGAGATCGCGGAGATCACGCAGGAAGCTGCCGTGCTCCGGATCCTGTCCTCGGCACCCTGCTGTGCAGAGCCGACCGTTTCGGTGACGCTGTTTCAGGCGCTCCCGAAATCGGATAAGCTGGAGCAGATCATTCAGAAATCCGTCGAGCTCGGCGTCACGGAGATCGTCCCCGTCCTGACGCGGCGCTGCATCTCGCGCCCGTCCGCAGGCGATTTCCAGCGCAAGCTCCCGCGCCTGCAGAAGATCGCGCAGGCAGCAGCGCAGCAGTCCGGCAGAGGCATCATTCCGGCAGTCGCTCCGCTGCATACACTGGAAATGGCAGCATCCCGCATGCAGGATCTCGAAGTTCCGCTCGTGCTCTACGAGGGCGAGGGCGGCATCTCCTTTTCTGCGGTGCGCAGCGATGCGAAAAGCTACGGACTCTGCATCGGCAGCGAGGGCGGATTTGATCCCGCCGAGATCGAAATGCTGCAGGCAGGCGGCGTGCAGCCGGTCTGGCTCGGCAAGCGGATCCTGCGCTGCGAAACGGCGCCGCTGACGGCGCTTTCCGTGCTGATGTTCCATACCGGAAACCTGAACTGATATCCCGCAAACGGAAACCACGCAAGGGGGAGGTGAAGCCTGCTTGATCTATGTCATGAGCGATATTCATGGCTGTCATGCGCTGTTCCGGCGCATGTGTCAGAAGATTGACTTTACGGAGGAGGATGATCTTTACATCCTCGGCGATTTCATTGACCGCGGCGATACACCCATTCCGCTCCTGCTGGACTGTATGGAGCGCATCAATGTCTATCCGCTGCTCGGCAACCATGAGGCGATCATGCTGCAATGCATCAACGGTCTGCCGGCAGAAGCGAATATCGACAATGTGACCGATTTTTATACCGATGCAGGCTATGCTGTTTATTCCGCATGGATGCAGAACGGCGGCTCGGTCACGCTGACACAGTATCTCGGACTGCCGCCCGAACAGCGCGCGGAGCTGCTCGCCTATCTGCAGGAGTTCCGGCTCTATGAGGAGCTGACCATGCCCGACGGCAGACGCTTTGTCTTTACGCACAGCGGCATCGAGGACTTCGATCCGGACCGCCCGCTCGCCGATTACCCGATCGACGCGCTCATCAATGCGCGCCCGCAGCAGAGCGACCGGTTCTACAATGACCGCACGCTGATCTTCGGTCACACCCCGACGCTGACCTATCCGCAGATGCACGGCAAAGCCGAGGTGCTCTTTACCGAAACGTATATCAACATCGACTGCGGCGCAGTGTTCCATGAAGCCGGCGGCAAGCTCGCCTGCCTGCGCCTCGATGACATGAAGGTGTTTTATGTATGAACCCGAATCCGAAACCGTCCGGCGGCAGACAGCTCGGCGTGCTGGATCTGGCGCACCGCTGGCTGCGGGAGCATGTTTCCGCAGGCGACATCTGCATTGACGCGACCTGCGGCAGAGGCAATGATACCAAGCTGCTCTGCGAGCTGACCGGTGAGACCGGCAAGGTCATCGGCTTTGATATTCAACAGGAAGCGCTCGATTCCGCAGCGGCACTGCTCAGTGAGCATCATCTTTCCGCGGAGCTGCATCTGGAAAGCCACGCGGAAATGGAGCGCTATGCCGCGGCAGGAACGGTCTCCTGCATCGTGTTCAATTTCGGCTGGCTGCCGCGCGGCAGTCATGAGATCTTCACGCATGCCGATTCCAGCATCGCGGCACTGAACGCAAGCCTGCGCCTGCTGAAACGCGGCGGCTCGCTGGTGCTGTGCATCTATTACGGCGGCGCAAACGGCTTCACCGAGCGCGACGCCCTGCTGGAATATCTTTCCGCACTGGACAGCCGGTATTATACCGTATTGCAGTGCAGCTTTCCGAACCGCACCGGCTGCCCGCCGTTCGCGGTATTTGTCACAAAGGAGTGTGACCTATGAGCATCGCAGCGCTGCTTGCGGAAACGAATGAGGAAATGGTGAATGTCACGCCCGTACTGATGAAGTTCATCGGCAAATTCTTTGTGATTTTTGCGGTCGTTGCGGTCATCGCGATCCTGACGCCGAAGCTCGCGAAAAAGATCGACGAATGGCGCGCAAAGCATGAAAAGCCCGCGCCGCCGGAGGATCCCCGATGCAAAGCGGTGCGCGGTCCTTACGACATGCCGGAGCCGAAAGCGGATCCGGACGAGGAAACCGAAACCGGAGCAGATCCCTGAACTGCTCCGGCTTTTTGCGGACAGGCAGCGGATTTCTGCGTGTGCTGCGGCGCTGTTTGCAGGTTCCTGTTATATTTTGTTCCGCTTTTTGCATTTGAAAAGGCAATTTTTCGTGAAATCTGATAAATTTTCACGAATCTGCAAAAAAGGCTTGATTTTTTTTCTGATATCTGTTACAATGTATCTTGTTGACAAGTCTGTAAAGGAGGTGCCAGCTATGGCAAAATGCGAGATCTGCGGCAAGGGCGTCACGTTTGGTATCAAGGTTTCTCACTCTCACCGTCGTACCAACCGTACTTGGAAGCCCAATGTCCAGCGCGTCAAGGCGATCGTGAAGGGTTCTCCCTGCCACATTTATGTTTGCTCCAGATGCCTGCGCTCCGGCAAGGTAGAGCGTGCAAACGGCTAAGTCTATGGAAACAACAGGGAGTATTCGCTGACCGGTGGATACTCCGTTTGTTTTGGAGACAGCAGCATCCCTAAGATATATCCCTGCGAACAGGGAGTAGCCGCCGGCGCAAGCCGGATTTCCCGCGTCATACCCGCACGCAGCGTGACTGTGTGCCGTGGGCAATTGAAATGGCAAGACTTTCGCAGCGGTGTCGTTCCGGTTCAGTCCGGCGCACGATGCCCGCAGCGAAGGTCTTTTTTTGTACATTTGTATTGGTAAATTTTTGAAACTGCCGTCCGAACGGGCTGCCCCGCCGGACTGCACAATATCAAAACCGGAGGATTCTTTTTATGAAGCATTATCTGGAAACCGCTGAAGCCGTGCTCGCAGAGGTGCAGAGCACAAAGGAAGGTCTGAATGCCGCGGAAGCTGCAAAACGGCTCTCCGAAAACGGTCAGAACAAGCTCGATGAACCGCCGAAGAAAACGCTCCTGGCGCGCTTCCTCGAACAGTTCAAGAACCCGATGATCCTCGTGCTGCTCGCTGCTGCCGTTGTCTCTGCGCTGACCGGCATCATCGCAGAGGGCAAGCTCGAAGCCGATGTGTTCATCATCCTGTTCGTTGTCATTGCGAATGCAGTGCTCGGCGTCTATCAGGAGAACAAGGCAGAAGCTGCGATCGAAGCGCTGCAGGCAATGAGCGCGGCACAGAGCAAAGTCTACCGCTCCGGCGAACTGATCGTTGTGCCGAGTGCAGAGCTCGTCACGGGCGACGTCATCGCAATGGAAGCCGGCGACAATGTTCCGGCGGACTGCCGCATCCTCGAAGCCGCTGCGCTGAAGGCAGAGGAATCTGCACTGACCGGCGAAAGCGTCCCCTGCGACAAGGACAGCGAGGCGCTGACCGGCACAGAGATCCCGCTCGGTGACCGTAAGAATATGCTTTATATGGGCAGCAGCATCGCCTACGGCAGAGCACTCGCAGTTGTCACTGCAACCGGCATGCAGACCGAAATGGGCAAGATCGCCGGTGCGATCGCGAATGCAGAGGACGATGAAACGCCGCTGCAAAAGAGCCTGACGCAGCTCAGCAAGATCCTTTCGATCGCGGTGCTCGTCATCTGCCTGATCATCCTCGGCATCAGCGTCCTGCAAATGTTCGTGCAGAACGGCGCACTCACGCTGCCGGGCTTCCTCAATTCGTTCATGATCGCGGTCAGCCTTGCAGTTGCGGCAATTCCGGAAGGTCTCGCCGCAGTCGTGACGGTCGTGCTCTCGATCGGTGTCACCAACATGTCGAAGCGCGGCGCGGTCATCCGCAGACTGACGGCTGTTGAAGCGCTCGGATGCGCGCAGGTCATCTGCTCCGACAAGACCGGTACGCTGACACAGAATAAAATGACCGTTGTCGAAGAACATACCGATGACAAAACGCTGCTCGCAACGGCAATGGCACTTTGCTGCGATGCACAGCTGAATGCGGACGATACCGTCACCGGCGAACCGACCGAGGCGGCACTCGTTGCATATGCAAATGAATGCGGATGTAAAAAATATGCACTGGAAGCTGAAAAGCCGCGTGTTGCGGAAGCACCGTTCGATTCGCTCCGCAAGATGATGTCCACCGTGCATCAGACCGAAAACGGCTATGTGCAGTATACAAAGGGTGCGCCGGACGAGGTGCTCCGCTGCTGCACGATGATCCTCGAAAACGGCAAGGTTCGTGCGATGACCGATGCAGACCGCGCCGAGATCCTGCGTCAGAACAAGGAAATGGCGGACAAGGCGCTGCGCGTTCTGCTGGCTGCATACCGCGAGCTGACCATGCTGCCCGACCACATCTCCCCTGCCGCGCTGGAGCATGACCTCATCTACATCGGCATGACCGGCATGATTGATCCGGTGCGCCCGGAGGTCAAGGACGCGATCGGGCTCTGCCGCTCTGCCGGTATCCGTCCGGTCATGATCACCGGCGACCACAGAGATACCGCAGTTGCAATCGCAAAAGAGCTCGGCATTCTCGGCGAGGGACAGAAGGCGCTGACCGGCGCGGAGCTCTCCGAGATTCCGGACGACGAATTTAACGCGCATGTCGGCGATTACAGCGTCTATGCCCGTGTGCAGCCGGAGCATAAGGTCCGCATTGTCAATGCATGGAAAAAGCAGGGCATGACCACCGCGATGACCGGCGACGGCGTCAATGATGCGCCTTCGATCAAGAGCGCGGATATCGGCGTCGGCATGGGCATCACCGGTACGGACGTAACCAAAAATGTTGCGGACATGGTGCTGACGGACGACAACTTTGCAACGATCGTCGGCGCAGTCGAGGAGGGCAGACGGATCTATGACAATATCCGCAAGGCGATCCAGTTCCTGCTTTCCAGTAACCTGAGCGAGGTGCTCTGCATTCTGGTCGCAACGATCGGGCTGGGCAAGCTGACCGGCGGCTCGTTCACGATCTTCGGACCGGTTCACCTGCTCTGGATCAACCTGATCTCGGACTGCTTCCCGGCGGTCGCGCTCGGCATGGAGCCCGCAGAGCACGGCATCATGCAGCGCAAGCCGCGCTCCGGCAATGCGCATATCTTCTCGGACGGCATGGGCATCAATCTGCTGTGGCAGGGCGCGCTCATTGCGGTGCTGACGCTCTGCTCCTATGTGATCGGTGCGCAGACCTCGCCGCAGGCAGGCACGACCATGGCGTTCCTGACGCTGTCGCTCTGTGAAATGCTGCATGCATGGAACATGCGCTCGCTGAACGGTTCGGTCTTCACGCTGGAGCACCGCAATCCGGCGCTGCTCGGTTCGATCCTGCTCTCTTTTGTACTGACGGTTCCGGTGCTGCTGATCCCGGCGCTGCGCAATATCTTCTCGCTGACGGCGCTGAGCGGCATGCAGTATCTCTGGGCGGTTCTGATTGCTGCGGTCATCGTTCCGGTCGTGGAGCTGGTCAAGGCGATCAGACGGCAGAAAAACGCATAATATTCAGGAAAGCGGTTGGAGTGATCTGACCGCTTTCAATTTTCTTATAACGTAACCGGCGCGCACAGGATTAAAGTTTTGCGCAAGCCTTTCCCAATGAGGACGCTCATATATGACTGTTATCCATATAGAAATTTTGCCCCGAAGCATTTCAAAGTGCTTCGGGACATTGTATGATGTATGGCTGCTCAGATAAATCAGAATCTGCCAGTATATTACTTCGGAAAACTGATATCTCCTGCATATTTTGCTGATTGATACACTTTTTCAAATTCTTCCTTTGAAATCATCACAGCATAAAATTCAGGTTCTATATTGATCTCATCTATTGTTGGAACAGGTGCTTCCGTGATAAAATCAAATCCCTTTTCGATAACAGGAATGACGCTTTTATCTGCATACACCTCTATCATTCTTGCAGCGTATCTCTCCCTTTCCAAATCTATTTCATATAATAAAAGATTCGGAAGATCATCATTATTGTGTTTCCAAAACCATTTGATATACTCAAATTGCTTCATGATCGCTCACCTGAATTTCGATTTGTGTTTGTAATCATTATAGCACGGTATCGCCGTACAGTCAATAGAAACGGCACAGCACTTCTGACTTTGCATCAGAAATACTATGGCGAATAACTTCTATATCGGCACCGTACTGAAATGGGCGTCCTTTTTCTTTTTGCGGCTGCATTTGCACGGATCCGGACGCATGCTCCTGTTTCGGATGCGGGGCGCAAGCGTGGGGGAGCATTCACACAGCAGAAGCCGCGTCTAGCGGCGTGTGCTTGGAATGCAGGGGCAGTCCGCGAAACCGGCTCCCGAAGGAAATTGCCAGCGGGGGCTCCCCGCCGGGGAGTGGTCGAAACAGGGAGTCATAAAAAAGAGGAATCCGCTTCGCGGATGCTATTTGGAATGGGACAAGCTGCCCCTTTTAGAAAGGGGGGCTTTTCCCAAGCCCTTTTCTTCCCGAAACAGAACGCTGGGGTGTTCCGCTCTCTGCGGAGAGCGGCTTATGGCTCTGCCCTAAGAACCCGCGAACTTTTGAAAAAGTTCGATCAAAACTTTAATCCTGTGCGCGCCGGATGCGTAATAGATGCGTAATAATAAATCCCTGAACAGCCACGCCCGCTCCGCCTGCGAATTGACTTTTGCATGCCGCTGTGATATAATAGAAACAGCAATACAGCATACGCAAAATCCACACAATCTCGCAAGAATATCAGGGAGGCGCAATATGGCAAAACGTGTTTTTTTGATCGTTCTGGACAGCTGCGGCTGCGGCGAACTGCCCGATGCTGCAAAATTCGGCGACGCAGGCTCGCATACGATCCGCTCCTGCGTGGATTCCGGCAAGCTCTTTGTCCCGAATCTCACGCAAATGGGACTGTTTAATATCAGCGGCATCGGCTGCGGCACACCCGCGGAATCGCCCTGCGCTGCCTACGGCAAATGCGCCGAACGCTCCGCCGGCAAGGATACCACGACCGGTCACTGGGAGATCGCCGGTCTGATCTCCACGATCCCCATGAAAACCTACCCCGACGGCTTCCCACAGGAAGTCCTCGACCGTCTGCGGCAGGCGACCGGCAGAGAAATCCTCTGCAACCTGCCCTATTCCGGTACCGAGGTCATCCGCGATTACGGCAAAGAACACATGGAAACCGGTGCGCTGATCGTCTATACATCCGCCGACAGCGTGCTCCAGATCGCTGCGCATGAGGACGTCATTCCCGTACCGGAGCTCTATAAAATCTGCGAGCAGGCGCGTGAGATCATGCAGGGCGAATTTGCAGTCGGACGCATCATCGCAAGACCGTTCATCGGCGAATACCCGAACTTTACCCGCACCGCAAACCGCCACGATTATTCCGTGTCGCCCTTTGCCCCGACTGCGCTTGACCGCATCATCGAAGCGGGCAAAACGGTCATCTCGGTCGGCAAGATCCGCGATATCTTCAACGGACAGGGCATCTCCGAGGGACACCGCACCGTTTCCAATGACGACGGCATGGGCAAGACCATACAGCTTGCCGCGCGGGACTTCGAGGGACTCTGCTTCGTCAATCTGGTCGAATTTGACAGCGCCTACGGGCACCGCCGCAACATCGCGGGCTATACACAGGCGCTCAATGCGTTCGATGCACAGCTCGGCGCACTGCTGCCGCAATTGCGGGACGATGACCTGCTGATCCTGACCGCCGATCACGGCTGCGATCCGGCGGCACACGGCACCGACCATACCCGCGAATATATTCCGCTGATCGTCTGGGGCAAGCATGTGAAGCCGGTCGATCTCGGCATCCGCACAGGCTTTTCGG
Organism: Clostridiales bacterium Firm_04; assembly: GCA_001603005.1. GTDB lineage: Bacteria > Bacillota > Clostridia > Oscillospirales > Ruminococcaceae > Firm-04. Next base: position 4,502 of record LVAJ01000023.1, on the reverse strand, counting down.
ATATCGCGCAGACCGTCTGCGAAGCGCTCGGCGTACCGGCGGACGGCCTTGCGGGTACAAGCTTCTGCGCGGAGATCACCGATGCGTAAAAAGCGCTGCTGAAATCAACCGGCAGGCAAAGGCTCAATCATTCTGATGCTATTTCAAATGAGGTTCCTATGAAAAAACAATTTCTCGAAATCGGCAAGATCGTCAACACGCACGGCCTCGGCGGCGTGGTCAAGGTCATGCCGTGGTGCGACAGCGCCGAATTTCTCTGCGGATTTGAAACGCTCTACCGCGGCAAACAGCATCTCCCGATGGAGATCGAACGCGCTTCCGTTCAGAAAAATATGGCGCTGGTCAAATTCAAAGGCGTCGATACGCCGGAAGCTGCCAATGCGCTCCGCAACACCGTGCTGTACATGGACCGCAACGATGTGGAGCTCGATGACGATACCTTTTTTATTCAGGATTTGCAGGGCATGCACGTTGTCGATGCCGATTCCGGCAAAGAATACGGCATCCTGAAGGATGTGCTGCAAACCGGCGCAAACGATGTTTACGAGGTCGAAGCGCCGGACGGCAGATCGCTGCTTGTGCCGGTGATCCCGCAGGTCGTCTGCGGCATTGACTTCGACAGCGACCGCATTGCGATCCGTCCGCTTGAGGGGCTGTTTGACTGATGCAGATTGAAATTGCCACCCTCTTTCCGGAGATGTGTGAGGCGGTGCTCTCCGCAAGCATTCTCGGCAGAGCACGCGCAAAGGGCGCGATCAGCGTCCGCTGCCACCAGATCCGCGATTATACCACCGACAAGCACAACCGCGTGGACGATTCCCCGTTCGGCGGCGGCATGGGCATGGTCATGCAGGCACAGCCGGTCTATGACTGCTGGAAGGCGGTGCAGGCGATGTCCGATCTGCCGATGCACACGATCTATCTTTCGCCGAAGGGCAGAACGCTGACACAGCAGCGCGTCCGCGAGCTGGCACAGATGCCGCGGCTTTTTCTGCTCTGCGGGCATTACGAGGGCATTGACCAGCGCGTGCTCGACCGCATTGCCGACGAGGAAATTTCGATCGGCGATTATGTCGTGACGGGCGGCGAGCTGCCCGCACTCGTGCTGACGGATGCCGTCGCGCGCATGTGCGAGGATGTGCTCCCCTCACCCGATGCCTATACCGAGGAGAGTCATTTCAGCGGGCTGCTGGAATACCCGCAGTATACCCGACCGGAAAACTGGGAGGGCGAATCCGTCCCGCCGGTGCTTCTGAGCGGACATCACAAAAATATTGCCGCATGGCGCGCGGAGCAAAGTGAACGGATCACAAAAGAGCGCCGTCCCGACCTCTGGGAAAAGTGGATTTCCCGAAAATAGATGCTCCTCTTGTGACTTTCAACAAAATGTTTTGTTGAAAACTAGGCACACCCACAAAGCTTTTCAACAAAATTTCAACAAAAAGTTTTCGTGAAAGTGACCAAACCAAGTGCATCCGGATTCTCCGGAATGTAGCATAGGGGAGAAATTTGGGGCACCGCGCCGTTTTTGTGTAGAAAAGACATTGACGAAACGGAAAAAATTCAGTATAATGAGAGCGTGGTTCCGTAAAAATCGGAAGCTGCCGGGATTTGAAACAGCAATTCGGTGTTATACGGTAGGTATATTTTGGAAGGGGTTTACAGAATGTATATGCATGGCTGGTCAGGCAGAATCGTGCAGGCAGCCGTAGTACACCTGTTCTAAATTGCAGCTTGCGTCCTTTGCGAATTTTCTTCCGTGTGTGACGGCGCAGGACGGAACACATATCCGATTGTCCGCAATTTGGGTTACGAAATCTTAAAGGAGAGAAAGTTTATGTGTATCAAAGATGTCATGGTTCAGAATCAGGTTGGTCTGCACGCACGTCCGGCAACCTTTTTCATTCAGAAGGCAAATGAGTTCCGCTCTGCAATCTGGATCGAGAAAGAGGAGCGCCGCGTGAATGCGAAGTCTCTGCTCGGTATCCTTTCGCTGGGTATCGTCGGCGGTACGGCGATCCGTATCATCGCAGACGGCACGGATGAAGAAGATGCAGTCGCTTCGCTGGTCGAACTGGTTGACAGCGGTTTCAGCGATGAGAGCCGCTAAGCGCATCTGATAATATAAAAGCAGCCCTGTTCAGGGTTCTGCATACATGGCAGCGCACCTGACTTGCTGCTTGTAACTGAAAAAGAGGGGGCGTTTCAGCAGAAACGCCCCGTTTTTTATGGCATGAGAACGGCTGTGCATCACCCGCCGGCTGCATCGGCAAAGGCGGCAGTCTGCGCGTACATGTGCTCCGCAAAGATGCCGTAGCCTCTGGTCGGATCCTGCACGAACACATGCGTCACCGCGCCAATCAGCCTGCCGTTCTGCACGATCGGGCTGCCGCTCATCCCCTGCACGATCCCGCCGGTCAGCTCCAGCAGCGCCGGATCCGTCACATGGATCACCAGATCGCGCAAAGACTCGTCTGCGCTGCGGATCTCCTCGATCTCGACTGTATAGGGATGCGGCTGCGTGCCGTCCACTGTGGTATAGATAACTGCCTCGCCGCGCCGGATATCCTGACGGAATCCGAGCGGAACGCGCTTCTGTCGCTGCGGAAGCGCCTGCATCATGCCGAAAACGCCGCTCGGTGTGTTCGCAAGCAGCGTCCCGATGCTGTCGCCGGTCTCAAAGCTGCCGCGCAGCTCGCCCGGTCTGCCGGCACTGCCCGCGCGCACATCTTTGACCGACACAGCGATCACATCGCCCGATGCCAGCGGGATCTGCTCGCCGGTATCCGGATCGCAGACGGCATGTCCGAGCCCCGCAAACCGGATCTTTCCGGCAGGCGTGCGCATATAGTATGTCACCGTGCCGATGCCCGCGGTGCTGTCCCGCACCCACATACCGGTCTGCCAGCGCTTTGTCAGCGGCGAATAGACCGGCTGAACCGAGACCGTTTCCGCTGCATCGCCGTGCAGGAGCGTCACCGAGACCGCTTCGCCATCCGAACCGGATACGGCTGCCTGCAAATCGGCATTGCCCGTGATGCGCCTGCCGTTGACCTCCTGAATGATATCGCCGACCGCGATGCCCGCATCTGCCGCCGGTGAAACATCATCCGGCAGCCCCGGAATGCTGCTCATCGAAACAACCATGCAGCCTGCCATGAGCATGCGGATGCCGAACGGCTCGCCGCCGACATAGACGTCTGCCGGCGCGACCGTCGTCAGCGAGACCGTCTTGACCGGAATCATCCCGAACAGCCGCACCTCTGCTTCCTGCACATGCGGCACAGAGGGCGTTTTGCTCCGGAATGTGACCGGCAGTGCCGTCGCGACCGTAAGCGGACGGTCAGCCTCTTTATAAAAATGATCCGGCAGATTCAGCGCGTAATGTTCCGCTGCACCGCCCAGTCCGAGCAGCAGCGCCGCCGCACATGCCGTGATTTTTGTGATCCATTTCTGCGGAATGTTCATCTGCATTCTTCCTCTCCGCGGGCGCGCTGTCTGCTGCGATCCCCGCACGGGATCAGTATGTGCAGATATCTGCCGCCGCAATCATCGGAAATGCAGGCAGTTTTCCTGCCGGAATCTTGCTGCGCCGTCCGGCGGATCCATGCGGACAATGCAGACGGCAAAACCCGACCGCATCGCGGACGATTCGACACAAGCAGGCAGAATCCGGCATGCATATTTTGATATTACTTTCAATATCGACGCATTTACGTGCATTTTATAGTATTCTTCAAAATATTCTGTTCCTCGACAGAATTAGGCTTGCTTCCTGATTCTTCGCTCTTGCATTCTGTTTTCCGGTGTGATAAAATGGAAACATAACGCAAAAGGAGGTAGAACCATGCAAAAGCAAGTCAAGGTTCTGATCGGTGACGACACGGCGGAGTACGGCGTATCCTGCGCCAGTGTCCTGCGTGCACAGGGAATGTACGCATATACAAGACCGAAGAACGGCAATACCGTTCTCGAATCCATTCGGAATGATACGCCGGATGTCGTTGTGGTGGACGCGATCCTGCCGCATATGGACGCAATCGAACTGATGAAAAAAGCCGGTGCGGGCGGCGGAAAACGTCCCGCATTTATCGTAACATCGTCCTATGACAACAGCTTTGTCGAACAGCAGGTCATGCAGAACGGCGCTGCCTATTTCATGCTCAAGCCCTTTGACCTCAATGTGCTCGGCGAACGGATCTCGCTGCTGACGAACAAGCAGCCGCTCGGTGCATTCACCAGCCGCGCCGGACAGGACCTCGCAATCACGATCACCGACATCATTCATCAGCTCGGCGTGCCCGCACACATCAAGGGCTATCACTATCTGCGCAGCGCGATCGTCAGCGCCTACCATGAGCCGGAGCTGCTCGACAGCGTGACCAAGCAGCTCTATCCGCGCGTTGCGGAGCAGTTCACGACGACACCGTCCCGCGTGGAGCGCGCGATCCGGCATGCAATCGAAATCGCATGGGACCGCGGCAATCTGGACACGCTCAATT
>LVAJ01000022.1 GCA_001603005.1 Clostridiales bacterium Firm_04 | reverse complement strand
TCCTTTCTCACGACTATCTCCTGAAAGTCTTTTTGGGGACTGATTCGTAAGCGATTGCCGTGCGGGGGCTCCCCGCCCGTATTGACAGAAATGCTTGCAAATGGTATAATATAGGGGACGGAAATACTTTGCAGGATAAGGAAGCGAAACATAAACCAAATGAAAAATAAAGGAAAGCAGAAACAGACCGATCAGAGAAATTACACGCTGCTGCTGATTCTTCTTCTGCTGCTCTCTTATGCGGCGGTCATGCTGTATAAAAGCCAGAACGAACCGAAGCCCGCAGCGGATGCCGGATCGTCCGAAAGCGTCACGCAGCCTGCTGCCGCGGAAACTGCCCCGCAGACCACGCCTGCGCCGTTGCAGACCGCTCCCCTTCCGGTTCCGGATCGCGAGATCTACCTGACCTTCGATGACGGCCCGTGCGAAAATACGCCGCAGGTGCTCGATATTCTCGATCAGTACGGCGCGAAGGCGACCTTCTTCACGGTCGGCGCCTTTGTGGACCGCTATCCCGATTATGCTGCCGAGATCGTAAAGCGCGGCAACCTGATCGCGTGCCACAGCTATACGCATGATTTCCAGAAGTGCTATGCTTCTGCGGATGCGTTCATGAGCGAGATCGACCAGTGGAAACGTGCGGTGACGCAGGCTTGCGGCAGCGTGCCGGAGCGCCTTTGCGTCCGGTTCCCGGGCGGCTCCACGACCAAGCATGCCGCATCCGTCGCCGATGCGATCAAGGGGCGGCTCTCGGATGCGGATTACCGCTGGTTCGACTGGGATGCCGGCGACAACGACAAGTGGCCGAAGGGCAATACGGCAGGGCTGCCTGCCGAGGAATATTACTGGCAGTCCTATGAAAAATGCATGGGCTGGTTCAAGAACGATCCGGATAAACCGGTCGTGTTCCTGTTCCATGACACCGAGATCGGCACCGTGCATATTCTGGCGGATGTGCTGCAGGATCTTCAGCAGCGCGGCTATGCGTTCAAGATGCTGGACGCGCATCCTGACTGGAACTGACAACCGAATCAAAAAAGCGTCCTGCCGGATCGGATCCGACGGGACGCTTTCTGTTATTTTTGCAGGATCAGCTGAAAAATGCAAATTCGCGGCTGTATTCCTCGTACATCTGCTGGAACTCCGCGTTCTGGCGGTTTTTGATGTTGCTGAGGTATTCATGCGTATCGAACGAATCCGCGTGCAGCTCCACGAGCGCGACTGCGATGTTGGAACAATGGTCTGCGACACGCTCGAAATTGCTGAGGAGATCGTTGAACACAAAGCCCTGCTGCAGCGTGCAGACCTGCGTTTGCAGTCTTGCAACATGATTCAGCTTTGCGGTCTGACATAGGGAGTCGATCAGCTCCTCAAGCGGCTCGACCTGCGAAGCAAGCTTCAGATCGCCGCTGCGGAATGCATCAAATGTCAGGCTGACGATCTTGCGCAGTGCATTTTCCAGCACTTTCAGTTCATCAATCGCGGATGCGGAGAACCGGACTTTCTTCTCGCTGAGTTCCAGTGCGGCTTCCTGAATGTTCACGGAATGGTCGCTGATGCGCTCAAAGTCTGCAACGGTATGCAGATACAGCGAGCATTCCAGCGTTTCTGCGTGATTCAGTTCTTTTCCGGTCACCTTGATCAGATAGGTGCCGAGGTGGTCTTCATAATGATCGACCAGATCCTCTGCGGCAATGACCTTTTCCGCGCTCTTGCTGTCGTAGTGCTCGATCAGGTCAAAGGATGCGAACAGATTTTCCTCGGTGATATCTGCCATTTTGCACATGGCATCCTTACTCTGCGTCAGAGCGAGGACGGGGTTTTCGAGGAAGCGTTCCTCAAGCTGCACTTCTGCCGCAGCCTGCTTTGTATTTTTCGTTTCGGGTTCCGCTTTCGACCGCAGCAGCAGATCTGTGATGCGTTCCAGATACTTGATGCACGGCAGCAGCACGATGATCGCTGCGATACGGTAAAGCGTATTCATGCACGCAATGCCGACCATGCCGATCGGGACGTCGCCCTGCATGAACCTGAAATGCAGCAGCGCATTTGCGCCGTAGAACAGCACCGTGCAGATCAGCGTGCCGAACACATTGATGAGCAGATAGATCATCGAGGTGCGCTTGCCGTCTCTGTTTGCGCCGACTGCGGAGAGCAGCACCGGGATCGAAGCGCCGATGCCCATACCCATGATCATCGGGAATGCGGCTGCATAGCTGACCGCGCCCGTCACGGAGATCGCCTGCAAAATACCGACCGATGCGGAATTGCTTTGCAGCAGCGAGGTGATCAGGATGCCGACCAGAATGCCGAGCAGCGGATTGTTGAACATGGTCAGCAGGCTGCGGAAGCTTTCGCTCTCCTTGAGCGGTGCCACGGCATCACTCATTGCAGCCATGCCGTACATCAGGACGGAAAAGCCGAGCATGATGCCGCCGATGTTCTTTTTCGCTTCCTTCTTGGAGAACATCAGCCAGATAATGCCGATCAATGCGACAACTGCGGTGATCGTGTCCGTTGAGAGCAGGCTCAGCCAGCCGTTTTTGCCGCCCAGCATCGAGAGACACAGCAGCCATCCGGTCACGCTCGTACCGATGTTCGCGCCCATGACGATCGAAATGGACTGCGCCACGGTCATCATGCCGGAATTGACAAAGCCGACGACCATTGCAGAGGTCGCGGACGAGGACTGCACCACTGCCGTCACGACCGTGCCGAGCAGGAGCCCTTTGAGCGGGGTGCCGGAGAGCTTCCAGAGCACCAGTTCGAGTTTGTTTCCGGCGACCTTTTTCAAGCCGTCGCCCATGAGCTGCATGCCGAACAAAAACAACGCAACTCCGCCGATTAAAGCAAGAACATTCGCAATACCCATTTGTTTTCTACCTACTTTTCATTCTCATTTTAGACCAAGAATATCATAGTACAAGAAAATCAAATTTCTGTATTGCGAATGTTAAAATCGCGTAAATGAATGTTAAATTTCAGTTAAATCCGGATATCCATTGTATCCTCATCAAGCGGGACAATGCTGATCCGGCGGGATTCCTTTGCGGGTTCTTCCGGCTCCGGAATGACCTCGTCTGCTTCGGGGTAATCCTGCGCGGGATCGGATTCGTCGTCCGATTCCTCGTAGTACGGCTCGGCTTCCGGCGGCTCGGGGGCTTTTTCGGGTTCGTCCGGTGCATCGTCTTCCGGCGTATCGAAATCCAGCTCCAGCGCGGCAAATGCCTCGTTCAGCAGGCGCTCTGTCTCGTCGAGGATATGTGCCGGTGCCGTGACCTCGGATTCCGCATAAGCAGGATCTTCGGGCTCCGGTTCCGGTTCAGGCTCCGGTTCTGGTTCAGGCTCCGGTTCGGCTGCTGCTTCGGGTTCCTCTGCAAAGAGCGGCAGCTCCTCGTATTCGGGTTCTTCGTCATCCGGAATGAACGCGTCATCATCATCGCCGATGTACGCATCATCTTCCTCGTCGTGTTCTTCTTCGTCAATGTATGCGTCATCGTCATCATCGCCGATGTATTCGCCGTCGTCCTCGTCGTGTTCTTCTTCGTCAATGTATGCATCATCGTCATCGCCGATGTATTCGGAATCATCTTCGTCATCATCTTCATCCGCGAGCGCATCCGCATCCTCGTCCGTGATGATCTCAATTTCCGTTTCGGTTTTCACGGTGATCTGCATATCTGCGCTGTCTTCTCCGGTGTCTCCGGTATCTTCGGCGTGTGCCGGTTCCGGTTCTTCCGCAGGGATCTCAGGCGCCGGTTCTTCTGCTTCGGCTGCCTGCTCCGGCTCCGCGTCATAATCTGCGGGTTCCGCTGCATCCGCATATGCAGCAGGTGCTTCTTCCGGTTCATCATCCTGACTGCTGCGCACCTGAACGACAGGCGGCTCTGCCTCGCCGGGAATCTCCACGTTCAACGGATCGAAATTCGCTGTGCTCTCGGCTGCTGCGGCTGCTTCCGCACTGCGCGGGAAGAACAGCGTGATCGTTGTGCCGCTGCCGAGCTGGCTGTCCAGTTCGATCGTGGCATTGTGGAACTGTGCGCCGTGCTTGACGATCGACAGACCGAGTCCGGTGCCGCCGATCTGCTTGGAGTGGCTCTTGTCCACGCGGTAGAAGCGCTCGAAGATGCGTTCCCTGTCCGCCTGCGGGATGCCGATGCCGGTGTCGCTGACCGTGAAAATGGTCTGCTGATCGGTGCAGGTGACCTTCATATGCACCTCGCCGTGCTCCACATTATACTTGATCGCGTTGTCGCAGAGGTTATAGAGCATTTCCTCGACAATGACCGGAACGCCCTGCATCGGTGCGGCATCGCCTTCCAGCGTCATCGTGATCGCGCGCGCATCGGCTGCCGGACGAAGCTGTTCCAGCACGTTCCCTGCGATCTCGTAAAGATCGAGCGGCAGCACTTCCTCGGTGAAGCTTTCGTCATCGAGCCGCGAGAGCCGGATAATGTCCTCGATCAGCGCGATCATGCGCGAGGATTCATCGCGGATCCGGCGGGCAAAGCCGCTGATATCCTTCTTCTTGACCATGCCGCTTTCCATCATGTCGGCAATGCCGTAGATCGAGGTGAGCGGCGTTTTCAGTTCATGCGAGATATTTGCGGTGAATTCGCGGCGCAGTGCATCGCGCTTTTCGCGCTCGGTCACATCCAGCAGCACCATGACCGCACCGGTCAGCCGGTTCTCCCGCATGACGGGATTCGCGATCAGCTGCACGGCGGTATCGTCTGCGGGCAGGATCGCGGAGCTGCGTGCGCCCTCCAAAGCCTGCCGCACGACGCGCTGAAACGGCTCTGCATCGCTCAGATCATAGACCGAAAAGACGTCCTCATGGATCTGCTGTTCCTTGCCGAGCAGCTGCAGTGCCGCATGGTTATGCGAGAGCACTCTGCCGGTCGCGCTGATGAGCAGCAGACCTTCCTGCATATTGTCGGTCAGGACGCGGAGCTGTTCCTGCTGACCGGTCAGCTCGTTCATCTGCGCGTCGATCTGCGCTTTCAGGCTGGAGACCTGCCGTGCGAGCGGACGCAGTTCGGGATATTCCGTGACGGCGGCTTTCGAGTCGATGCGGAGTTTTTTCAGCTCCAGCGAGATGCTGTGCGAAAATTTGTCGCAGATAAAATAGAGCGGCACGAGCATGATGAGCCCGACCAGAACGGCAAGCGGCAGCAATTGCAGCACCAGCCGGAAATAGTTCTCCGTCGGGAGCAGCAGCGGATAGACCAGCAGACACAGCAGCAAGGTCAGCCCCATTGCAGTCAGCAGCTTGAAAAACAGTGTCTTTTTCATTCTGTCGCCTCCGTTGGCTCAGTCGGGGTGGACTGGAACCGGTATCCGACGCCGCGGACGGTCTCGACGGCGTTTCCGGCATCGCCGAGCTTGGAGCGGAGCGTCCGGATGTGCACATCGACCGTGCGGCTTTCGCCGGTGTAGTCATAGCCCCAGACCGACTGTAAAATGCGTTCTCTGCTGAGCACGATGCCCTGATTCCGCATGAGCATGGCGAGCAGGTCAAATTCCTTTCCGGTCAGGACGATCTCCTCGTCGCGCACGGAGACAAAGTGCCGCGCCGTGTTCAGGTGGATCTGCCCGCAGCACAGGGTTTCGTCATCGCTCTGCTGCGGCGTGATCCTCCGGACGAGCGCGCGGATCCGCGAGAGCAGCTCCATGACACCGAAGGGCTTTGCGAGGTAATCGTCGGCGCCGCTGTCGAGCCCGAGCACCTTGTCGTACTCGGTGCTGCGTGCGGAAAGCATCATGATCGGGAGCTTTTTGGTAGCAGGATTCCCGCGCAGCCAGCGCAGAACCGAAAGGCCGTCTTCCTCCGGCAGCATGATATCGAGCAGCACGACGTCCGGCACATGCTCATCCACAGCCGTCCGGAACGCGGAAGGCAGGGCAAAGCCGCGGATCTCATAGCCGGCGCTTTCGAGCGCATAAATCGTGAAATCACGGATATTCTGATCATCTTCCAGCAGATAAATCATGGAATCCTCCCCGAAAATACATATTCTGTTTTATTATATCATATTTCGTCTGAAAATGCAAGTGTTATGCGCCCGCGCGGGCAATTCCCTCGTGTGTACATAATTTTCGTGCGGGGAGCCCGCGGTATGTGTAGGACGATTTGTGATATTGCACAAAAACCGGAGCGGAATCAAGGCGCTATTTGAAAGGTTTCAGTTTCTTATAATGAGAAAGTGAAACTTTGAAACCTTTCAGACTTGTGTTAGAAGATACAAGCAATCTGACCTTTGGTATATACAATTCGATGCAAATACATGGATATCAAGAATATTACTGTGAATTAAAACATATAACAATACATTGCATCGGGCAGAAGCCGTCGTTTCGCAGGCAAGAGCAGGTGAAAGCAAAGACCTGCTTTGCCGGCGGGACAGGATCCATTGACAGCATTCTGAACGGGAGATCATTCGGGGCGTTTGTCATTTGCGGGGATGCTGCTGTATCGGAGCATGGACGATGTTCCGGCATGGGGTACGTGACATGTGTACTCGTTATTTGTTAGAACAGATACGTTTCAACATTTCACTTTCTCATATTGGAGAAGTGATACGTATTTGATTTGATAAAAAGCAATAATTCCATATCTACGCTGTTTTCAAAGGTTTCACTATTACGATATTGCGCATCAAAGTTGCATATCGTCATAAGAATTTGAATGTGAATTGCGTTGATATTGCTTTGACATGTATAATATTGTTCTGCTGTGAGCAATATCGTCAATCTTTTCAGCATGATGATATGTTATGAGATCTTATTTTCTGTGTGTGCGAAGCGCCTTCGCTGCCTGTTCTTGATCCTGTGTCCGACGTTGGATTTAGTTGGGCGCGGGGCGCGAATGCGAGGGGAAGCACCATAGGTAGAGGGAAGAATCGCTCCTGCGTCGCTTATCTCCCCTCTCCCTAAGGTTCTCCCCCTCGCGCTCCCTCTCTCCTTATCCTCTCCTCTCTAATTGCGCGCCACTGTCGCCCTGCGTTCTTTGGGCTAAGCCCTGCGCTCTGGTCTGCGCCCTGCATCATGCACAGGCGTATGCTCCCGATGTGCCGCTCACTTTTCACTATTCATTCTTCACCATTCACTATTCACTTGATCCGCTGGGAGCAGTAACCTTTGAAAAGCCGCGAATAGCGGCGTGAGCCGTCGAAACATGGAAAAGCCACGCCGCCGCACTCCGGAGGAAAATGGAGGCGGGCACTGCCCGTTGGGAGCAGTAACCTTTGAGAAGCCGCGATCAGCGGCGTGTACTGCAAATGCGGGGACAGTCCGCGAAACTGGCTCCCGGAGGAAAATGCCAGCGCGGGCTCCGCGCCCGCAATAATTTTGTTGCGAAAGGCATTGCAAAATGAGAGAAGATATGCTATAATAGTATGGAACGCCCGAATCAGCGGGCGAATACAGAAAAATATACAGAAAACGGCAGCGTCCGCAGGCGCATGCCGGATGAACAAAAAGCAGGAGCAAACAGTATGGTCTTTTCAAGCCTTTATTTTCTATATCTGTTTCTGCCCGTATGCCTGCTCTGCTACGGGCTTTCGCCGTCTTTGAAAGTTAAAAATATCACCCTTACGCTCTTTTCGCTGATCTTTTACGCGTGGGGCGAGCCGGTCTATATCCTTCTTCTGCTGCTGAGCGTCCTGATGAACTACCTGTTCGGGCTCGGCATCGGCAATTGTCAGCAGCGCGAAAAGGCGGGTGCCGCAAAAGCCGTCATGACCGTCAGCCTGATCTTCAACATCGGGCTGCTCGGCGTGTTCAAGTACAGCGGCTTCATCGCCGAAAACCTGAACCTCATACCCGGCGTGCACATCCCCGTGCCGCACCTCACGCTGCCCATCGGCATCAGCTTCTATACGTTCCAGATCCTCTCCTACATCATCGACCTGTACTGGGAGAAGATCGACGTCCAGCGCAATCCGCTGCATCTGCTGCTCTATATCTCGATGTTCCCGCAGCTGATCGCCGGCCCGATCGTGCGCTATTCGACCATTGCCGAGGAGATCAAAGAGCGGAAAACGACGCTCGCCGACATGAGCGAAGGTCTGACGCGGCTGATGATCGGTCTCGGAAAAAAGGTCATTCTTGCGAATCATCTCTCCGTGATCGTCGAGCAGTTCTTCGGGACGCCCGGCGCGCAGATCTCGGTCGCCGGAACATGGTATGCCGTCATCGTCTATGCGATGCAGATTTATTTCGATTTTTCGGGCTATTCCGATATGGCGATCGGCATGGGACGCATGTTCGGATTCCACTTTGACGAGAACTTCCGGCACCCGTTTCTCTGCAAGGATATCTCGGAGTTCTGGCAGCGCTGGCATATCTCGCTCGGCACATTCTTCCGCGATTATCTGCTCTATGTCCCGATCTTCGGCAAGCGCCGCAAATACGGCGGACTGTTCCTTGTCTGGTTCTGCACCGGTCTCTGGCACGGCGCAAGCTGGAATTTCATCATCTGGGGCTTGTATTTCGGCGTGTTCATTCTCATTGAGCAGCTGATCGGCAAGAAGCGCATCAAGAAGATCCCGCTTGTGATCCGGCATATTTATAATAAAATTGTCATTATTATCGGCTTCGGCATCTTCTATTTTGAGGATCTCGGCAGGCTCGGCGGATTCTTCGGGAATCTGGTCGGCGCGAACGGCAATGCGCTGTTCGACAATGTTGTGAAGCTTTCGGTGCAGAACAATCTGTTTTTGCTGATCGCGGCGCTGGTGTGCTGCTTCCCGCTCTATGAGGGACTGCAAAAGCTGAAAACGCGCTATGCGGCGGCGGTCTATGCGGTCGATGCGTTTCAGGCGGTCGCCAATGCTGCGCTGCTGATCGTCAGCAGCATTCTGCTGGTCGATGCAACGAACAATCCGTTCCTGTATTTCCGGTTCTGATGAAGCGGAAGACGAGAACGCTCACGGTGAACGGCAGGCGCTTTGTCTGGCGGTATGAGATCGGGCGGGAGACTGTTCTGCGGTTTACGCCGGAATCCGACCGGACTGCCTGCGCAGAAGCCGTATTTGCGGGCACTGCCTGTCCGGAATCAGACTGGCGGTATCCTGCCGCGGTGGAATTGGAGCGGGACGGCATCCGCATGACCGTGAAGACCTGCTCCCCGAAAATGGCGGCGCTGCTGCTTTCAGGGCTGCCGGATGCGGCGTTTGTGCCGCGGCATACAGAACGATTTGATGCATATGCGCTGCTGCGCGATATGCGGTATACAGTCGGGACAGTCACCGAGGGGCTGTTCTGGTAAAAAGAGATAACAGAAAACACAGAGCAAAAGAGAGGAGGGCGTGCGATGCCGGATCCCAACATTCCGGAGCTGCCGGAGCAGCCGGCAGAGGAGCCGATCCAGAACGAGGAGCCGCTGCTTGACAGGCGCACTGCGATTGCACATGCCCGCGCGATCCGGCGCGAGGCTGCCGCACTGGAGCGCGCCGAAAAGGAGAAGGCTGCCGAGACCGCAAACATCATCCTTGAAATGGCAGCGCCCGAACCGCCGAAGCGGTCGATCCGCCGGCAAATGGCGCCGATCCCGGTCTCCAACATGACCGGCAGATTCGGCTGGCTGAACGATTTGAAGAAGCTTGCGCCGGCGCGTTCGGATGCAGAGGAGATCGTGGAACAGCTTGTGGCGGAATCCCGTCTGCGGGAGGAACCCGAAGCGGAGGAATCCGCGGAGAGCAAGCCGGTCGATCCTGCCGATCTGGTCGAGCACATCATCACCGAGGTGCAGAATCCCCATGCGCCCGAAGCGATCGTCGCGCAGGTCTTGCGGGAATCGGCGTCGCAGTCTGACAGCAGCATTCTGCTGACGGAGCCTGCTGCGGAACCGGATGCGCCTGCGGATGCAGAGATTGCAGAGGCGGATGAAGATACCGAGGATGCAGAGATTGCGGATGCAGCCGAAGATCCCGAAGATATTGAGATTGCAGAAGCGGCAGAAGATACCGAGGATGCTGAAATAGCAGAATCGGTCGAAGATACCGAAGATGCTGAAATTGCAGAATCGGTCGAGGATACCGAAGATGCTGAAATAGCAGAACCGGTTGAAGATACCGAAGATATCGGAGTTGCAGAACCGGTTGAAGATACCGAGGATATCGAGATTGCAGAAGCGATTGAAGATACCGAGGATGCTGAAATCGCAGAACCGGTTGAAGATACCGAGGATATTGAAGCAGCAGAACCGGCAGAAGATGCCGAAGATATTGAGATTGCAGAAGCGATTGAAGATGCCGAGGATATCGCAGAACCCGACGAAGCACCCGCAGAACAGCCGAAGCCGAAGCCCTATGTGCCGCGCCGGTATAAGCATGAAACGCCTGCGGTCTCCGAGTCGGAGGCTGCGGCGCAGTACCGTGCAGAGGTGCGCGCTGCGGGGAAATCACTCCGGCAGCAGGCACGCCGGAGCAGCCGTGCATGGAGCCGCGAGGCTGCGGGACTGCTCGCCAAGCAGACCGGCGAACGCACCGCGAAAAGAAACGCAAAATGGAACATCGGCATCTGCCTGACGCTGCTGTTCGGCACGGCGATCGGCATGCTCGTGTTCGAGCGCCCGACGGTTTCCATGGAAGAAAACCGCACCCTTGCCAAGATGCCCGCGTTCTCGCTGGAAGGCTATCGCGACGGCAGCTACACGGCAGGCGTCGCGGAATACTATAATGATACAGTGCCGTTCCGCTCCACGCTCAAGGGCTGGGTGCAGGAGATCCGCAAATGCATGGGGCTCGGCGGCGCGACCTTCCACGGCGACGGCGTCATGGCTGCACCCGCCGAAACGACCGAGCCGCTCCCCGAAACAACATCCCCGCGCGCAACGCTGCCCACTGCGACCAGTGCCGAGGGCGCGGTCACAGCGGAGACCACGACCACTGCGGCGCCGGAGCCCGAAGAACCCGAACGCGAGGGCGAGATCAGCAACCGCATCCTGATCGTCAACAAGCGCGGCATCATGCTGTTCGGCGGCTGGGAGACTATGGGCGAGACCTATGCGGCGAACGTCAACCGGTTCAAGGAATCGCTGCCGGATGTCAATATGTACTCCATGGTCGTGCCGACACCGTGCTCGTTCTATACGCCGGAGGACTTCCAGAATCTCATCACCAGCGAAAAAGCGAACATCGACTATATCAACAAGAGCCTTGTGAATGTGACGCCGGTGGACGTCTATTCGGCGCTCGAAAAGCACAAGGATGAGCCGATCTTCATGCGGACGGATCATCACTGGACGTCGCTCGGCTCGTTCTACGGCGCGGAGCAGTTCTCCGTCGCAGCGAGAGTGCCGTTCGCGCGCATGGATGAATATGAGCGGCACTCGAAGGAGGGCTATGTCGGCACGCTGTACGGCTTCTCGAACGACATCATCCTGAAAGAGAATCCGGAGGAATTTTTCTGGTATGTGCCGAAAAATCCGTTCCGCACCGAGTTCTATAACAGCTCGTTCGGCTTCGAGCGCGAGGGCGATTTCTTCATGAACATCGAAAATGTCGCGCCCGTCAGCTGGTATATGGTCTATATGTCCGGCGACGATCATGTCGTCAAGATCACGGCGCCGGTCGGCAACGGCAGAAAGCTCTGCGTCATCAAGGACAGCTACGGCAATGCACTGATCCCGTGGCTGACGTCCTCGTTCGATGAGATCTATGTCATCGACATGCGCTATTTCAAGCTGAACGCCGTCCGGTTCATGCAGGAGCAGGGGATCACCGATGTGCTGTTTGCAATGAACAGCTTCAGCGCAAACGGTCCGAATGCGGAGAAGATCGAAACGATCCGCGTGCAATAAGAAAGAATGCGGCACTGACCGCAGATCAAACAAAAGAAAGGAATGGTTCACATGACAAAGGCAGAGGCAATGGAGGCACTGACGCCGATTTTCCGCGAGGTGTTTGACGACGACAGCATCGAGCTGACGGATGAGCTGACCGCCGCCGACGTGGAGGGCTGGGACAGCGTCGAGCACTTCAATCTGATCTCGGAGATCGAGAGCGCGTTCAGCATGCGCTTTAAGATGAAGGAGGTCTCCGGCATGCAGAATGTCGGCGAGCTCGCAGAGATCGTGGCAGAGCGCGGCACGCTCTGACCGTAATATCAAAAAGACTGACCGCATTTCCGTTTTCGTATCCGGAGATGCGGTTTGTTTATCGGAGCAGAACCGGCTGCCGGTGATCTGTGCGTTTCCTGCTGTGAATCATAATGGGATTCTCAAGGGACAATGATCCCTTGAGCAGGGGTTTGGGGACAGTGTCCCCATTTCGGATCCGCCGGAGGCACCGACCGAAAGACTGACCGCATTTCCGTTTTCATATCCGGAGATGCGGATTTTTCGCGATTTTGGCGTGAGAAGCGGGAAATTCTGCGGAATCACGTAATTTTCGGGGCGCAAAATCCGATTTTTCATGCAACTTGCATCCGGCGGCGGCAGAGTTTCCAATTAAGCCGCTTTTGACGGCTTTCTTTTTATCAAAAAAGCAAAATAATTGTATACTGCGAGGGCAATATATACCAGAATTTGCTGTGAGTATACGCCGGAAACAGGGGTATAATTGCTGTAATACGGCAATTTCTTTGTACTTATTGTATAAATCTTGGTAAATTTATTGCAATTTGTACAAAAATGAGAGGCAAGATTTTACTAAGACACATCTTGCAAAAATAGCAAAAATATTGTATAATAAAGTTGAGGAAAGTGACAAAATCACTGTTTCCTGTGAAAATTTATCGGACAGGAGGAAGATAACTATGCCGCAGTCGAATCTTGGACAGGCCCCGAATCCGCTGGACAGCCGGATCATGAAAACGCCGAGTGCCGTTGCACGGCGCACGTTCTTCTATTTACAGGAGTGCGGGCATCTCAAAGCGGGCGAAAATCATCACACGAGCCGTCAGAATCTGCAATCGTTCCTGTTTGCAGTCGTACTGAACGGCAAAGGCAGTCTGAACTATGACGGAAGACAATTCCAGTTGGAGGGCGGGGATTGCTTCTTCATTGACTGCCGGGCAGCACATTCGTATCAGAGCGATGCACAGGATCCGTGGGAGCTGATCTGGGTGCATTTCAACGGATGTACGTCCGAAGAGTACTACAAGCTGTTCACGGCGCAGCTTCAGCCGGTGTTCCATCCGGTCTCGACGGTGAAATTCATTTCACTGCTCCAGGAGATCATGCGCCTGAATGCCGAAACCTACGCCGACACCGAGGTGCTGACGTCCGGTCTCATCGTCAATCTGCTGACGATGCTGCTGACGGTCAACAGCATCTCCGAGGAAAATGACACAGCCCTTCAGGCAAAGCTCAAGACCGTTCTTGCGCATATCGACGCGAATTTCACGACCGATATCCGTCTGGATGATCTGGCACGGCGCTTCGATATCAGCAAGTATTATCTGACACGCGAATTTAAGCGCGCATACGGCGAGACGATTTTCCAGCACATCATCGGGCTCCGCATCAATTACGCGAAGCGGCTGCTGCGGTTCACGGATAAATCCGTCGAGGAGATCTCATCGCTGTGCGGCTTCAATGACCAAAGCTACTTCTCCAAGCAGTTCAAAAAAGCGGAGAATGTCACATGTCTGGCATTCCGCCGCCGCTGGCGCGACTGACGCTCCTCGGAAAACAGGCGGATACCTTTGGGAACCCGCTGTCCGGCACGCCGATGCTGCATGATATTTACGGGTGTTATGCAGCGCCCGACCGCAGCCTCTGATACTATTATAATAACAAAATGGTATTGTGAGGCGCATGGGACGGCGAAACGGATCGCGGTTTCCCTTTTTCAACAGACGCGGAGCGAAGGCGACGGCTGCCGTGCGGTCCCGATGCAGCGGCTCCCGGATGTGCTCGGCACATTCCCGCTGATCATCAATACCGTGCCGGCGATGCTGCTCGATCCGCAAATGCTCCGGCTGGTCAGAAAAGACGCCCTGATCCTTGATCTGGCTTCCAAGCCAGGCGGGGATGACGCAAAAGACAATGCAGTTCCGACGGATCGCGATATGCGGAAGGATGTGAATGCATGACGCGAAAGCATGCCGCATGGATCGCCGGCGGACTCTGCGCAGCGGGGATCGTGCTGCTTGCTGCGATGCGGCATCAGCAGGAAGAACCGATGCTTATCACCGTGCAGTCGGAATCAGTAACGGTTGCCGAGATCGCTGCGGAGACAGCTCCGCTGAGATCTCCGGATCCGAAACCTCTAACCAGAACCACTCCTGCCGAAACAATTTGTCACACCACAGTAACCGAATATAAAATAACAGCGCCGGATCGCAACCTCAATACTGCGGATGCAGCAGCATTGAAGCGGGTATCCGGCGTTGGTGATGTTCTGGCGGCGGAGATCGTCGCCTATCGCGAAAGCATCGGCGGATTCACCCGCCGTGCGCAGCTGCTGGAGATCAGCGGAATCGGAGAAGCACTTGCAGCGCGGATCATGTCGGAATTTGAGATTCCGGATGAGCTGCCGACGGATGAGCCGGATGAACCGGATGAACCCGCAGAACAGGGGAGTCCGCCGGAACCGGCATCGCCTGCAAATGCAGAAGCGCCCGCGGAAACGCAGGCGCAGGAAACATTTGATTTGAATACCGTTACAAAGGAACAGCTCATGCAGCTGCCCGATATGACAGAATCCGCAGCGGATGCGATCCTAAAGCTGCGGGAGCAGCTCCGCGGCTATCAGCATCTCAATGAGCTGATCTTCGTGAAAGAACTGGAGCCGGACTACATCCGGGATGTGCTGTTTGAGCGGCTTTATCTTGCGGACGGTCAGACAACAGAATAGCAATCATTGCATGCGTGAGTCGGCGGCGGGGTAGAAATCTTCACCGCCGATTCTGCCAAACTGCCATGCGTGCGCGCGGCTCTTGCGCGTTGCGGCTGCGCCGACCGGCAGATCGCAGACGAGATGCAGCGAGGGATCCAGCTCGCAGAGCTCCCCGATGCTCAGGACGATCGCTTCTTCCTCGGTGTGGTCGCCCTCGCAGAGAAATTCCCATGTGTTGTCATTGAAATGATGACAGACCAGCGTGATATCGCTGCCGTCCAGAACATGCGTGCAGGTCAGAACGAGCAGGTCGGGACGGTCGGTAAAGGGGTAATGCGCCATATAATAGTACCTCCGGACAGAAATTGTTACTATTATCATACAGGAAAAATGCGGAAAATGCAAGAGGAAAACGCGATTTCTGTGACAGAACGGAAAAAAATGTGAAAGCTTGGTGAAAATGACGGAAATCAAGGGCGTTTTTGCACGAAATCATGAAATGGGGTTTGGATTTTTACGCCGGTTTGTAAAGAATAACGCCGTTTTTGTAACCGAAATGTAACAAAATCGCAAAAAATCGTAATAATCCGGTGTCAAATCGCAAATAATGCACAAGAGAGCAAGAAATGGGTTGAGTGGAATGCACAAAACGAACAAATAAGATGACGAATTGATGTTATGCATTGACTTTTCAAGGATTTTCGTGTATATTACAAGTATGAAAACGAGGCAAGCGGGCGGCGGGCTCCGACGGAAGCCTGACACCAGAAGAACCCCGAACTTGCAGGTCTTGTTTGCTGAGGAGGCAAACCTGTATGAAGGATGCAGGTCAGATCTCCGGCTGCGGACAACGCAGCGAAAATTCACACCCGAAAGCATCGGGTCCATATTTTCCACGCTGCGAACGCAGCAAAATTTCGCAGCAAATTGAAGGAGGAAATTTACAATGAACAAGCTTAAGAAGTCTCTTGCTCTGATTGCTACTCTGGCAATCGCATCCACCGCTTTCTATGCATGCGGTGACGATTCGTCTACTTCTACCCCGGCTGACAGCTCCAGCTCTGAGGCATCTTCTGAGGAGTCCTCTGAGGAGTCTTCTGAGGAAGCATCTTCTGAGGAAGCTTCCGATGAGTCCAGCGAAGAATCTGCTGCTGACATCAAGTTCGAGGAGACCGGCGATCAGCTCTCTATCCTCTGCTGGACACCTGATGATGTCACCAAGATGATCGAGAACTTCGAGGATAAGAACCCGGACTACAAGGGCAAGTGCAACTATGTGAACGTTGGCTCCAAGGGTCAGGAAGCTCGCGAGCAGTACAGCAACTACTTCGCAGGCGGCGAAGATGCAGACCTGTTCGTTCTCGAAGCAGACTGGATCCTCGAGTACATCAACAACGATGAGTACACCGCTCCGCTGAGCGATCTCGGTTTCACCGATGCTGATTTCAGCGGCTGCTATCCGTACACCGTTTCGATCGGTACTGACAACAAAGGCGTTCTGAAGGCTGCTTCTTGGCAGGCAACTCCGGGTGCTTATGTTTACAGAACCGACCTCGCAGAGGAGTACCTCGGCGCAAAGACTCCGGAAGAGATGCAGACATTCGTTGACAGCTGGGATAAGTTCACTGAGACCGCTGCAACTGTTCTCGAGAAGTCCGGCGGCAAGTGCGCAATGGCTGATACCCTCGGCGGTATGTGGCAGGTCTGGCAGTACAACCGTGCAAACGCATGGGCAAAGGATGACAAGCTCGTCATCGACGACTACTGCAAGGAATATGCAGAGCTCGCAAAGAACTACTGGGATAAGGGCTATGTGACCAAGGAGTCCCAGTGGGATGACAAGGGCTGGTATCCGATCGGCCAGGATGGCTCCACCATGGGTTACTTCTTCTGCACCTGGTGCCTCGGCGAAGGCTCTATGCTGAGCAACGCTGAAGGCGGCGAGGGCGGCGCAACCTACGGCAAGTACAACATCACCGCTGGTCCGTCTGACTGGGCATGGGGCGGTTCTTGGCTGGCAGTTTCTCCGAACTGCGACAACGGTCAGCTGGCTCACGACTTCGTGAAGTACTTCACTGTTGATGAGAAGTCCATGGAAGACTATGCTCTGTTCAAGGGCGAGTTCGTCAACAACCCGACCGTTATGAAGAAGATCGTTGATGACAAGTCCAACAGCAACAAGCTCCTGGGCGGTCAGGATCAGTTCTCTGTTCTGTACGAGTCTGCTTCCAAGATCGACATGGACGGCAAGATCACTGCATACGATGCACAGATCAAGGACGCATTCAACAACGCTGTTACCAAGTATGTTAAGGGCGAAGTTGCTTCTTACGATGACATGATTACCGAGTTCAAGAAGAACGCTGCTACGATCGAGGGTCTGACCGTCGAGTAATTCTTACTCACGACCGACATTCAGACATTGCGATAAATACAGATAATGCCTGAAAAATAGCATAACCGAATATTTGCCTATTGGGTCATTGCGCCCAATAGGCGAATATTTTATCTCGGTCAGTAATTTTCACTAATTTCCTCTTGAAAGGGTGTGCTGAATGGCTACAACTGCACAAAGTCGGATCAAATCCGTCAGTTACGCGAAGTACGGCTATATCTTTATTCTGCCGTTCTTTATCGTGTACTCTATTTTCAGTCTCTGGCCGCTGATTCAGACCTTTATTCTTGCATTCCATTCAAACGGCGCAAGAACAGATCTGGATTTTGTCGGGCTGGAAAACTTCAAGACGATTCTGGCGACACCGGCTGAGAATGATTTCAAGGCGATGGGTATTCATGAGACCTTCTGGCGCTACATGAAGAACACCGTCATCATCTGGGTCGGAAACTTCATCCCGCAGATCGCACTCTCGCTGCTGCTGGCAGTCTGGTTTACGGATCTGCGCGTCAAAATGCCCGGCAAAGGCTTCTTCAAGGTCGTGATGTATATGCCGAACATCATCACTGCCGCTTCCGTTGCCGGTCTGTTCCTGTCTCTGTTCGGTGATTCTTCTTACAGCGTTATCAACATGCTCCGCGGTTGCAGTGATCCGGCAAAGAATGTTGAACCTTTGAAGATCATCTCCAGTGTCTGGGGCGCCCGCATCCTCGTCATGTTCATTCAGGTGTGGATGTGGTTCGGCAATACCATGATCATGCTCATGTCCGGTATTCAGGGTATCAATGAGTCTCTGTTCGAGGCTGCGGAGATCGACGGTGCAAACTCCCGTCAGACCTTCTGGAAGATCACCTTCCCGCTGCTGAAAACGATCATGGTCTACACACTGCTGACCTCTATGATCGGCGGTCTGCAGATGTTCGATATCCCGTTCATGCTCCATACGGGCAATGTCATCAATGAGAATATTGCAACAGTTGCTGTATTCGTGTATCAGATGTTCCATGCGAATTTCGCAAAGCCTTCGTTTGGTTATTCTGCTGCTGCTTCTGTCATCCTGTTCATCATCACTTCGATCCTCGGTGCGCTCGTCTTCTGGGTGCAGCGCGATAAGGATGCAATGGAGAAGGCAAAGAAGCGCAGACAGGCGATCAAGGAAGCAAAACGCAGAGCGAAGGGAGGCGGATTTACCATATGAGCAAGCGTATTACATATGATGACGGCAAGGGCGGTTATCAGACCAAAGTGCTCGTGAAATCCGCACTGATTTATCTGGCTCTGATCGCGCTGACGCTGATGTGTCTGATCCCGATCTGGATCCTCGTTGTCAACGCAACAAGAGCACATACGGACATCATCTCGAAGGTCTCTCTGATCCCGAGTACCCATCTGTTTGACAACATGCGGACGCTGAAGGAGAACAAGCTCTATAACACGTTCTTCAATCCGCTCCGCGGTATGCTGAACTCGCTGATCATCGCAGGCGGATGCTGCGCACTGACCGTGTTCTTCTCCGGTCTGACTGCATACGGCCTCGTGGTCTACGATTTCAAGCTCAAAGGTCCGGCATTCGTCTTTATCCTCGCAGTCATGATGGTTCCGACGCAGGTCACTGCCGTTGGTTTTATGAACCTGCTGATCAAGATGAAGCTGCTCGACAGCTACATTCCGCTCATCGTTCCGTCGATCGCAGCACCTGCTATCGTGTTCTTCATGCGTCAGTATATGCTGTCCTCGTTCCCACTGGACATCATCGAAGCTGCACGTATTGACGGCTCCAATGAGTTCCGCACGTTCCTGACCATTTCCATTCCGATGATGAAGCCGGCTTTTGCTGTGCAGGCGATTTTCGCATTCATTCAGAAGTGGAACGATTACTACACACAGTCCATCGTTCTGGTCTCCGGTAAGAAGAACCAGCTCACGATGCCGATGATGGTGCAGAAGGTTATCTCGATCGACCGCAGCCCGGACTCCGGTGCAAACTACACCGCGATCTTCCTTTCGATCATTCCGGTTGTTGTCATCTACGTTGTTCTGTCCAAGTTCATCATCGGCGGCGTCGCAGCCGGCGGTGTCAAGGAGTAATCCGTCTTTGCGAACAACAGAAAGCACAGTGTCTTTTCGGCACTGTGCTTTTTTTGTGAGGTGAAAATGTTGGAGTTTGAAAATGCGATCGCTGCTGCGGAACAGGATATGGGCTGCAAGGGGATCGGCACGCTCGGCGAAAAATCGCTGCATCTTGCCTTAAAGTATTATTTTGCGCCTGATCCGGATACGCATGAGCGGCAGGTCGGGGGATTTGTCGCGGATGCCGTGACGGAAACCGGCATCATTGAGGTGCAGACGCGCGGGCTCTCCCGCCTGAAACCGAAGCTGGACGCCTTTCTGCCGATCTGTCCGGTCACGGTCGTGCATCCGGTCATCACGGACAAGCTGCTGCTGCGCGTGGATGAAAACGGTGAATTGCTCTCGCAGCGGAAATCGCCGAAGCATGAGACTGTGTATTCCGCGATGCGCGAGATCTATACCCTGCGCGATTATCTGGAGCATCCGCATTTTTCGCTCTGCATCTGCGAATTGAAGCTCGCGGAGTATTCGGTGCAGCACAGCAGATCGCGCCGCGAAAAGCTGGATCGTGTGCCGCTGGCGCTCTGCGGGGAGCGGCGGCTGGAAACGCCGGCTGATTACGCCGCATTGCTGCCGGATGCGCTGGCGGAGCCGTTCACCGTACCGGAGACCGCAGATCTGCTGCACACAACGGAGCTTTCGGCGCGGCTGTTCCTGAATCTGCTGCACCGCATGGGGATCGTTGCCGAAGCGGGACGAAACGGCAGGCTGAAATGCTGGAAACGAACCGGCTTTTGCGACATCCGGCGTTGACTTTGAAGCCGCATCGGAAATCGGCGTGCAGGTGATCTGGGCGCTCTCTCTGCCGGGAAAGACGGCGCCGGTATCCGCCGGCGAGATCGTCGCGCAGACCGTGGCGGAGCTGCTGGATGCAGAGGGCGGTGATGCAGATGACTGATCTGACCGGCATCCGGCTGGGATTTGCGCTGTGCGGATCGTTCTGCAATGCAGCGCATGCGCTTTCCGCGGCAAAGGCATGTGCCGATGCGGGCGCGCAGCTCCTGCCGATCGTTTCGGAGCATTTTGCGGAACTGCGGACACGCTTCGGCGCGCCGGAAACTTTTCTCGAATCATTGACTGCGATGAGCAGCGGGACGGTCATCCGCAGCATTCCCGAGGCAGAACCGCTCGGACCGAAAAGCATGACCGATGCGCTGGTTGTCTGCCCCTGCACCGGCAATCTCCTTGCAAAGCTGTCGGCGGGCATCACGGACGGCACCGTACCGATGGCGGTCAAATCACATCTGCGCGGCGGCAGACCGGTGATCCTCTGCATCGCAACAAATGACGGCTTAGCGGCATCCGCGCGGAACATCGGCGATCTTCTGAACCGCCGGCATTATTATTTCGTGCCGTTCGGGCAGGATGATCCCCGCAAAAAGCCGACTTCTCTGGTCGCAGATTTTACCCGCGTGCCGGAGACCGTTCATGCAGCGCTGCACGGCGAGCAGATTCAGCCGCTTTTGCTGCGCGATCCGTAATGAAATTTGTATCTCCGATGGATTCAGAATGGGCTCCGCCCAAACCCGCCAAAGGGACATTGTCCCTTTGGAATCCCATTTAGGGAAAAGCAAGATAATATGTACTTTTCACTTTCAGCATAATTGGGATTCTTAATGGCGAACAGCCTTTGAAAAGGATACTGATTACAGCAGCGTCAGAATGCGCGGAATAACTGACAAAAACAGCCCGAAAGCGGTCATGGAACTGCTTTCGGGCTGCTGTATTTCGGGGACATCAGTGTTCGAGATAATCGCGCACCTTCTTGCTTCTGCTGGGGTGCCGCAGCTTGCGGAGTGCCTTCGCCTCGATCTGACGGATGCGCTCGCGCGTGACATTGAATGCCTTGCCAACATCCTCAAGCGTTTTCGGCGGCTCATTGTCGAGCCCGTAGCGCATGCGGAGCACATCGGCTTCGCGGGGCGTCAGCGTCGAGAGCACCTCATTGAGCTGCTCTTTGAGCATGGTGTTGTTCGCGGCATCGTTCGGCGACTGCGCATGATTGTCGGGGATGAAGTCGCCGAGGTGGCTGTCCTCCTCCTCACCGATCGGCGTTTCGAGCGAGACCGGCTCCTGTGCGATGCGCATGACCTCACGCACCTTGTCGATCGGCATATCGAGATAATCCGCGATCTCCTCCTCGGAAGGATCCCTGCCGTTGAGATGCAGCAGCTGGCTGGACGCCTTCTTCACGCGGGTGATCGTCTCGACCATATGTACCGGAATGCGGATCGTTCTCGCCTGATCCGCGATCGCGCGGGTAATGGACTGCCGGATCCACCATGTCGCGTAGGTGGAGAATTTGAATCCCTTGGTATAGTCGAACTTATCGACCGCTTTCAGCAGTCCCATATTGCCCTCCTGAATGAGGTCAAGGAACTGCATGCCGCGTCCGACATATTTTTTCGCAATGCTGACGACCAGACGGAGATTCGCTTCCGAAAGACGGTTCTTCGCAGCCTGATCGTTCGGGTTATCCGCGAGCCGCTTTGCGAGATCGGTTTCCTCCTCCGGCGTCAGCAGCGGCACTCTGCCGATCTCCTTGAGATAGATCTTGACCGGATCGTCCGGCGATGCGCCGCCTTCCAGCGACATCGCATCCTCCTCGGCAAGCCGCGTTTCGATATCATCATCGAGCAGTTCCTCATCTGCAAGCTCCAGATTCAGCAGATTGCACTGCTCATAGAACAGACTGATCTCCTCATCGGAAAATTCCAGCTCCGCGAATGCCGTATCCAGCTCATTCTGCGGGAGCTTGCCGCTCATTTTGATCCGTTCGAGAAGCTGTTCTACCTTTTGATTGTCTGCTGCCATTTTTTGTTCCTCCCTTAATAAACCCGTTTGCTGATGCGCTGTATCTCTGCATCAGTCGATATAACCCTGCAATTTTTTGCTGCGGCTGTAATGCTTCAGTTTGCGAAGTGCCTTTGCCTCGATCTGGCGGATGCGCTCACGCGTGACGCCGAGCGCCTTGCCGACATCCTCCAGTGTCTGCTGTCTGCCGTTTTCGAGCCCGTAGCGCATGCGCATGACCTTCGCTTCACGTTCTGTCAGTGTCGAGAGCACCTCATTGAGCTGCTCTTTCAGCATCGCATTGGATGCCGCTTCATCCGGAGAGGGCGCCTGATCGTCGGGGATGAAGTCGCCGAGGTGGCTGTCCTCCTCCTCACCGACCGGCGTTTCCAGCGAGACCGGATCCTGTGCGATGCGCATGATCTCCAGCACCTTTTCGACCGGCATTTCGAGCTTTTTTGCGATCTCCTCTGGGCTTGCCTCCTGACCGGTCTCATGCAGGATCTGGCTGGAGATCTTCTTGACCTTGGTGATGCTCTCGACCATATGCACCGGAATGCGGATCGTTCTTGCCTGATCGGCGAGCGCTCTGGTGATCGCCTGCCGGATCCACCATGTCGCGTAGGTGGAGAACTTGAATCCCTTTGTATAATCGAATTTATCGACCGCTTTCAGCAGTCCCATGTTGCCCTCCTGAATGAGGTCGAGGAACTGCATGCCGCGTCCGACATATTTCTTTGCGATGCTGACGACCAGACGAAGATTCGCTTCTGCAAGGCGCTGGCGTGCAGGCGCATCCTGCGGATTATCCGCGAGCCGGCGTGCAAGCTCCGTTTCCTCATCTGCGGTGAGCAGTGCCACTCTGCCGATCTCTTTCAGATAAATCTTCACGGAGTCATCGTTCGAGATCTCGTCATTCGCCATGGTCACAGCGGGATCGGACGCATCCTCCAGCGAAATATCGTCATCGACCAGCTCGATCTGCATTGCGGAACAACGCTCCATGATGTGTTCCGGTTCGAGTGCAAGGCTTTCGGAAGCCTCCTGCACCTCTGCAATGGTAATTTTACCGCTCGCTTTTGCCTTTTCGAGCAGCTGATCCAGACGCTTTTCTTCATCTGCCATTTTTGGTTTCCTCCTTTGCGCGGCAGTCCGCGCAGTCTCAAAGGGCATCTATCTCTTTCTGAACGGTATCGGGGGATACCGGTTTCGGCTTATTTTTTCTGCCGCATCTGATTGAACAGCGCGGCGAAATCCTGATCGTCGAGCTCTGCCGCCTGTGCGGTATTGAGCTTTTTCTCTTTCAGGATGCGGATGCAGTCACTGACTGCTTTCGGGGTGATATCCAGCTCTGCATGCATCGCTTCGATGCCGGTGATCTTTCCCATTTCCTCCGGCGAGAAGCTTTCGGAAAAGAGCGACAGGCTGAACGGATAGCCCTGCTGGAGCCTGTCCCGCAGGAACACGAAGACGCGGCGGTTGAAATCCGTCACAAATTCCTCCGGCTGGATCTGTCGCAGCACATCTTCGAGCGCATCGGGCTGCCGGAACAGATAACAGAGGATCTGTTCTTCCGCCTTTGCCTCTCTGGGGCGCGCCGCCGCTTCGGGATTGATCGGATCGCGGAGCATCGGGGCGGTGGTCAGTGTGCGCCAGACCTGTTTTTTCTCGCCCTTTCTGCGTTTGCGGATCTCCTGCTGCACCTGTGCCTTCAGGATCTCCGGAGAGATCTCGTAATCCTTTGCGAGCTTGGAAAGATATACATTGCGGTCCAGCTCATTCTCGATGCCTGCGAGTACGCCGACTGCCTTATGCAGCGCAGTAATCGCGCCGTCCTCGGTCGCGGCATCCGTGCCGTCCTTGCAGCGCTGCAATTCGTAGGAAACGGCATCGTCCGCTTCTTCAAGCAGCTTCCGGAAATAGGCTGACCCGAATTTTTTGATATATTCATCGGGATCCTTTGCATCATGCATATGCAGGATACGCGGGCGCAGTCCGACGGCGCGGAGCAGGTTGACCGCCTTGACGGTCGCATTCTGACCGGCGGCGTCGCTGTCATAGGAAATGACAACTTCTTCCGCATACTGCCGCATGAGCCTGCACTGATCGGGCGTGAGCGCCGTGCCGAGTGATGCGACGACATTCTCGAATCCCGCCTGATGGATCGCGATGACATCCATATAGCCCTCTGCCAGAATGAGCCGCTTGGACTGCGATTTCTTGGCAAAGTTCATGGAAAAGAGGTTCCGTCCCTTTTTGAAAACGGGCGTATCGGACGAGTTGAGATATTTCGGCTCGCCGTCCTTTTCAATGGTGCGTCCGCCGAATGCGATGACGCTGCCGCGCAGGTCAAAGATCGGGAACATGACGCGGTTGCGGAACCGGTCGTAGAGATTGCCGGTCTTATTGGAGCGGCTGCACAGATTGGAAGCGAACAGTTCCTCCTCGGAAAAGCCGAGGCGCTGCATCGCGTTCAGCAGACCTGTCCAGTCCTCGCCGGCATAGCCGAGCCCGTATTTCCGGATAATCTCCGGCTTGAGGGCGCGTTCTTTCAGATAGATCAGACCGCGCTTGTCATTGCCGGTCAGGTTTTCAAAGTAATATTTCGCGGCGGCGCGGTTCAGTTCGAGCAGCCGCATGCGCAGATTGGCTTCGCCGTGGTCGCGTTCCTGTTCGGGGACCGCAATGCCGGCGCGCTCGGCGAGCATCCGCACGGCATCCATATACTGAAGCCCTTCCATTTTCATGATAAAGGTGATGACGTCGCCGCCCGCATGACAGCCGAAACAATAAAAGCTATTGTTATGCGGATAAACCACGCAGGAAGGCGTTTTTTCAGAGTGGAACGGGCACTGGCATTTGAGCAGTGAGCCCGCGCGGATCAGCTGTACATAGCTGCCCATGACCTGCTCGATCGGATTCGCCTGTTTGAGCTGATAGAGAAATTCCTGCGGCAGCATCTGTACACCCCCTCTGTGAAATATCAGTATAGCGCCGGCGCGCAAAATCGGCATGACAGCTTTCCGAAAAGCGTGTGAAAGCCCATGCATAGAATACGCATCTGCGCGGAAAAAACTGCTGTCAAATTCAGCATTATGCTGCACACAGGCGGTCAGCAGCGGCAGACAGAGGATCATTGCAAGTGCTTTTTCATGGAGATGCTCCGTTCTGTCGGCTCCGCTTTATTTCACATCCCACGAGCGCGGGATGAACAGTTTTTCGTAATCATTGATCGCATAGTCGTCGCTCATGCCGGCGATGTAATCGCAGACAGCGCGGTCCACGGTGTCCTTCTCTGCGATCGCGCGGTATTCCGCGGGCATTTCATCCGGATGCGCCTGATAGTAGGCATAGAGGCGGCGGATCAGCTCCTGCGCCTTGTGATCCTCGGTTTTTGCAGCCGAGCCGGAATACACATTCTGATAGAGAAATTTATGCAGCGCATCATGCGCCTGCCGGATCTCCGGCATCATGTCCATGACCTCGTCGCCGTGCGCGATGACCGATGTGATCATCGTGGTGATGCGCGCGGACTTGGAATGTCCGAGCACCGCAGTGCAGTCTGCGGGGAGATCGCTCTCTTTGAGGATGCCGCCGCGGATCGCATCGTCAATGTCGTGGTTGATATAGGCAATGCGGTCAGCGAGCCGGACGATATTGCCCTCGCGCGTCGCCGCAGTCATATTCGTGTGGCAGAGGATGCCGTCACGCACCTGCTTGGTGAGGTTGAGCCCTTTTCCGCTCTTTTCGATGCATTCGACGACGCGCACGCTCTGTTCGTAGTGCCGGTAGCCGCCGGGCGTGATGCCGTTGAGCGCGGCTTCTCCGGCGTGACCGAACGGCGAATGTCCGAGGTCATGCCCCAGCGCGATCGCTTCGGTGAGATCCTCGTTCATGCGCAGTGCGCGTGCAATGGTGCGGGCGATCTGCGCGACTTCCAGCGTATGCGTCAGGCGCGTGCGGTAATGGTCGCCGATCGGAGACAGAAACACCTGCGTCTTGCGCTTGAGCCGCCGGAACGATGTACAGTGCAGGATGCGGTCGCGGTCACGCTGAAACTCGGTGCGCAGCGGACAGAGCGGCTCCGGCACATCGCGGACGGCTTCTGCGGCATGGCAGGCGTTTTTGCAAAGTATGGTTTCTTCAAATCGTTCGGTTTGTTCGCGGACAGTCATCGGATCACCTCTGTTTCGGTTGAAAGCGGCAGTTATCCCTCTCTGATAATATATACACCAAAAGCCTCGAAAAATCCTCTTTTTCGTGCGGCATAGATCGAAATTTCAGAGAAAATGACATTCGCCCGCCGGATTAGGTTATCTGATTTATGCATAATAACGGGACAAGTCCGCGGATCGCGTGCAGATGAAAATGACCGTCCGGCTGCATCCCGCTTTCTGGGGGATATCAGCCGGACGGTGTATGCTTAAAAACGATCGACAAGCCACTGAATGCCGCCGTAGGAAATGAGGCACATGATGATCGTTGCGAGGATCAGTCCGCAGAAGATCGCGGGGACGGATTTCTTGCGGGAGACATGCAGCAGCGCCGCGATCAGCGAGCCTGTCCATGCGCCGGTGCCGGGCAGCGGGATGCCGACGAACAGCAGCAGCCCGACAAACTCGAATTTGCGGATCTTTTCCGCTTTCTTGCCGGTTCCGCGCGCTTTCAGCCAGAGCGCCAGCTTGCGCATCCAGCCGATCTTGCAGCCTTCCATCCAGTTGAGGATCTTTTCGATGAACAGCAGGATGAACGGGATCGGCAGGATATTGCCGAGGACGCATACGCCGACCGCTTCCCACATCGGGATGTTCAGCAGCGATGCTGCGATGAGTCCGCCGCGCAGCTCCAGAATCGGGATCATGGAGATGATGAACGCGATCAGCATAGGCGGCAGTCCGCCGAGCATGGATGTCAGTTTTTCGGCAAGGGCTTCCGTGCCGCCGGATGCGGCGAGAAGCGTCAGAAATGCAGAAGCGTGAAGCATACGATTCCTCCGGTCCATGCAGCCGGACGGTGCCGGTCTGCGGAATATACAAAATCGGTTTCCGCCGCAGTGCCGGACGGGCAGAAAACGGCAGTATCCCTATTATCCCACAAAACCGCTTTCCAGTCAAGCATTTTACAGAAAATTACCGCTTTTGCACAAATTTCCGCGCATGTTCCGCCGAAATCGTAGATTATCTCTAAAATCCGGAGACGGGAAATGATGTTCCTTGCTGAAATGCATAAATCGGATGTATATTGCTTTTCTTTTCGGCGGGATTGTGATAGAATAAGACTATCATTTGTGCGCCGGAACGCTGTCTGAACGGAGCGCGGCGCGCAGTCAGAAAGGAAGGGCAAAATATGGGATTTTCCGTTACGGAACTGTATAAAAAGTACGGAGAGAAGGTCGTTGTCGATCATCTCAGCTTCAAAATGGATCAGCCGGGCGTTTATGCGCTGCTCGGCACGAACGGTGCGGGCAAGACGACCTCGATCCGCATGATCCTGAATATGCTTGCAAAGGACGGCGGCACCGTGGAATGGAACGGCGGTCCGCTGACGCTCCGCACCTGCAATGTGGGCTATCTTGCAGAGGAGCGCGGACTCTATCCGAAAAACACGCTGATGGATCAGCTGATGTATTTTGCAGCGCTGCGCGGCGTTTCCCGTGATGAGGCGAAAAAGCGCATCCGTTACTGGGCGGAGCGGCTGGATGCGGTGGAATATCTGTATCCGAAGCAGGAAGGCAAGAAGCCGGTCAAGCCGAAAAAGGCAGATCAGCTCTCGAAAGGCAATCAGCAGAAGATCCAGCTGATGCTGTCGCTGCTGAGCGATCCGGAGCTGCTGATCCTCGATGAACCGCTTTCCGGTCTGGATCCGGTGAACACCGATCTGTTCAAGGGCATCATTCACGAGGAGATCGAAAAGGGCAAATACCTCATCATGTCGAGCCACCAGATGGCAACGATCGAGGAGTTCTGCACCGACCTGACGATCCTGAGCCGCAGCAAGACGGTTCTGCAGGGCAATCTTGCCGATATCAAGAAAAGCTACGGACGGATCAATCTGTTCATCAAGGCGGAGCAGGAGCTTCGGGATGAGATCGAAGCGGCGGGCATCACGATCCTTTCGAGCGTCGGATTCTCGTATCAGTGCCGCGTGACCGGCGAGGCGCAGGCGAATGCGCTGCTGAAAACGCTGGTCTCCCGCGAGATCCCGCTGATCGCGTTTGAGCTGCGCGAGCCGAGCCTGCATGAGATTTTTGTGGAAAAGGTGGGCGAGACGCATGAAGAATCCTGAGCTGCACGGTGTCGGGACCGTCTTTCGCTATACGGTGCAGCAGCACTATAAAACGCCGTCTGTTGTGGCGTTTCTGGTGATCCTGTTCCTGCTTGCGGCGGGATCCATGCCGTTGGCGCTGCTGATGTCCGGACACGAAAGCGAAGTGGAGGAAACAAAGATCCATACGCTGTATCTGCGCAATGAATGTGCCTTTTCAATCGTGACGGATTCGGTGCTTGCGGATGAGCGCTATCAGGCGCTGAAGATCACGGAGACCGATGAGGACGACGATACGCTCTCCGAAAAGGTGCTTGCGGAAGCGGATGCCGCGGCTGCGGTCATCTCCATGAAGGACGGCATGCTGATGCCGTCGCTGACGCTGCGCACGGTCTACGGCGAAAACGGCGATGTCACGAGCGCCGATGCGGAGACGCTGAATCATCTGCTGGAAAATGCACTGCACGATTCCCTCATGGCATCGCTTGCGATCACGAAAGATCAGGAGGCGATCGTGAACAGCGGCGTGACCTCGCGCGTTGCAAGAATCGCGGATTACCGCGCCGGTGCCGAGGAATCGAATACGGATACGCATGTGTTCGTGAACATGTTCTACTGCTACTTTATTATGATCCTCTGCGGCATCTCGATCGGCTATGTCTTCCAGCAGTGCATGGAGGAAAAGGTCTCGAAGCTGGTGGAGTCGCTGCTGGTCAGTGTTTCGCCGACCGCACTGCTGACAGGCAAGCTGCTTGCGGTCATGCTGTTTGTCTTTTCGGGACTGGCAGTCGTCGGGCTCGGATTCTTTGTCTCATTCCAGCTGATCAAACCGTTTGGCGGATTCGGATTTGCTGCGCCGACGGTCGAGAATATTCTTCATTTCAGTTTTGCGGATCTGCATTTCACGCTGCCGACGATCCTGCTGTTTGTTGTCTGCATTCTGATCGCCTTTGCGATGTGCGCAGGACTGAGCGGCATTTCGGGCTCCTGCTGCTCGAAGACCGAGGATACCCAGCAGGCGAGTCTGGTGAGCATGACCTTCCTGCTGACCGGCTATCTGGCGGGCGCATTTGCACCGATGTTCGAGAGCGATGCGGTCAATATTTTCTGCTCGCTGTTTCCGGTCACATCGGTATTCACGGCGCTGCCGAATTACACCTGCGGCAAGATCGGTCTGCCGCTCCTGCTGCTGGCACTCGTGATTCAGGCATTGACGGCGCTGTTCCTGATGCGCACGGCAGGCAGAGTCTATAAGATGATGCTGCTGTACCGCGGCGGCGTGCCGAAGCCTGCGCAGATCATCCGGATGCTGAAAGAGAACAAAGCGGCAGAAAAGGCTGCTGCCGGAAAGGAGGCGCCGCATGCCGAATAATACCATGAAAGCAAATCCCTATGCCGGGACAGGCAAGGTGTTTGTGTTCAGCCTGAAACAGATGCTCTGCTCAAAGGGCTGGCTGATCTCCACGATCATTTTTGCGGCGCTGATGCTCATCGGCATTCCGCTGATGCTGTTCGGCATCTCGAAGGCGTCAGCCAAGAGCGAGAAAAAGGATGATGCCGCGACAGTCCGCACGGTCTATGTCGCGGACGAGACTGCGGGCACGGCGGATTATGCCATGCTGAAAGAAACGGAAGACTATCCGGATGTGGAATACATCGCATGCACATCTATGGACGATGCAGCTTCGCAGGCGGAAGGCAATGCCAATGCCGTGATCCTGCGCGTGACAAAGCCCGCAGAAAGCTATGCGCTGACGGTCTATCTGACGGATGATACGGCAGTATCCCGCAGCAAGGCGAGCAGCTTCGGCGATTTTGTCGCGGACAATTTCAAGCCGCTGCTGATGCAGAAGGCGAACCTCACCGCAGAGGAAGCCGCACAGCTTTCCATGCCGGTGCTGACGGAAACCGCTTCAATCAGCGCGGAGCACGAGGAACCCGATGAAAAGGACGACCTGCTCATGCAGCTTTTCACCGCGATTATCCCGTTCATGATGGTCATGATGGTCTATATGATGGTCGTGCTGTACGGTCAGAGCATGGCGAACAGCGTCATGCTGGAAAAGACCTCGAAGCTCATGGAAACGATCCTGACGGCGGTGCATCCGGTCGCACTGATGAGCGGCAAGCTGCTCGCGACGGCGTGTGCGGCACTGATCCAGATCGCAGTCTGGGCGTTCTCTGCGATCGGCGGCATGATCGGCGGCGCGGTGTTCGCGATCCGCATGGTGCCGGATACGAGCAATGAGACCGTCCTGATGATGGAAAGCATGACGCACCAGACGATCGAATTTTCGGTCGCGGGCATTTTCGCGACGCTGATCGTCATGGGGCTCGGCTTCCTGCTGTATCTCGCAGTTGCAACGGTCTCCGGCGCAATGGCGTCCAAGCAGGAGGATCTCAACAAGACGATCGTCGTGTTCACGCTGGTGATCGTTGCGAGCCTGCTGCTGTGCATCCGTCCGAATGTGGACGAGGTCAGCGGCTCGTTCGGACTGATCTCCGATGCGAAATGGCTGCGCTTCTTCCCATTTACAGCGCTGCTGGTGCTGCCCTCGGATCTGATCTTCGGCAAGCTGACCGTACCGGAGGCGCTGCTGGCACTGCTCTGTCTGGCGGCAGCGGTCGTGCTGCTGGTGTGGTTTGCGGCGGCGGTCTATAAGATGCTGGTGCTCTACCGCGGCGAGCCTCTGAAATTCAGGCAGCTGATCGGGATGCTGCGCGGAAAGAAAAAGCCGGAGCATCCGGATGCAGGCGCGCAATCGTAAAGCATTCCGTGAAAATCAACAAAAAATGGAACAAAATCCGCCGGAAATTCTTTCGTGAATCGCCGGCGGATTTCTTGTCAAATCGGGAATAATATGGTATAATATTAAGGCACTTCACACGGTTATGCACAGCCGCACGGTTGCGGAAGCGAATGTTTTGCTTCGGTCGCGGTGACTCCTTGTGCAGACCGGAGGTCACAAACCAAATCTTTTTTATTACAGGAGGATATCCAAAATGGGCGTTGTATCTATGAAACAGCTCCTCGAAGCCGGCGTACACTTCGGTCATCAGACCAGACGCTGGAACCCGAAAATGGCTCCGTACATCTTCACGGAGCGCAACGGCATCTACATCATTGACCTGCAGAAGACCGTTCGCAAGCTCGAAGAAGCTTACAACTTTGTCCGTGAGCTCTCCGCAGAGGGCAAGTCCGTGCTGTTCGTCGGTACGAAGAAGCAGGCTGCTGATTCGATCCGCGACGAGGCACAGCGTTCCGGTTCCTACTACGTCAATGCCCGCTGGCTCGGCGGTATGATGACCAACTACAAGACCATCCAGCAGCGCATCAAGCGTCTGGAGCAGCTCCATGCAATGGAAGCAGACGGCACCTTCGCTCTGCTGCCGAAGAAGGAAGTTGCAAAGCTGACGCTCGAGATCGAGAAGCTCGAAAAGTTCCTCGGCGGTATCAAGGGCATGAAGGAGCTGCCGGGCGCACTCTTCATCGTCGATCCGCGCAAGGAGAAGATCGCTGTTGCAGAAGCAAAGAAGCTCTGCATCCCGATCGTTGCAATTGTTGATACCAACTGCGATCCGGATGATGTTGACTATGTCATCCCGGGCAACGATGACGCGATCCGTGCGGTCAAGCTGATCGCAGGCACCATTGCAAATGCTGTCATCGAGGGCAGACAGGGCGCTGACGCACAGGCTGCTGAGGAAGCTGCTGCTGCGGAAGAAGAAGCTGCATCTGCTGCTGAATAATTTCACGGGAGGAATACTGAAATGGCAAATTTTACTGCAAAAGACGTCAATGATCTCCGCAAGTCCACCGGTGTCGGTCTGATGGACTGCAAGAAGGCTCTGACCGAAGCAGACGGCGATGTTGAGAAGGCAATCGTCATTCTCCGTGAAAAGGGCCTTGCAAATCAGGCGAAGAAGGCTGACCGCGTTGCTGCGGAAGGCGCTGTCATCGCAATCACCAATGCGGATCACACCGCAGGCGCGATCGTCGAAGTCAACTCCGAGACAGACTTCGTTGCACAGAACGAGGAGTTTGTCGGCTTCTGCGAAGGTCTGGCACAGACCGTTCTCGAAGCAAATCCGGCTGACCTCGATGCACTGAAGGCAACCAAGTTCTCCGGCAAGGATATGACCGTTGAGGAGGCACTTCAGGAGATCTTCCTCAAGTTCCGTGAGAACCTTCAGATCCGCCGCTTTGCACGCCTCGAGGGCATCGTCAAGGAGTATGTCCACTTCAATAAGAAGGAAGGCGTGCTCGTCGCTGCTTCCTGCGATGCAGGCGCAACGGCTGACGTGCTCGAGTGCCTCAACGACGTCGCACTTCAGGCTGACGCGATGAAGGCGACCTACCTCACCAAGGAGGAGGTTCCGGCAGACGTCATCGAGCAGGAAAAGCAGATCGTTATGGCACAGATGGCTGACGATCCCAAGATGGCAAACAAGCCGGAGCAGGTTCTTGCAAAGATCGCAGAGGGCAAGCTCGGCGTGTACTACAAGGACAACTGCCTGCTCGCACAGGAGTTCGTGAAGGGCGAGGGCGAGTCCATTGAGCAGTATGTTGCGGCATGCGGCAAAAAGGCAGGCGCACCGATCAAGATCAACAGCTTCGTCCGCTTCATCTGCGGCGAGGGCATTGAGAAGCGTGTGGACGATTTCGCAGGCGAGATCGCAAGCATGCTCAAATAAGTAAGTTTTTCGCACCTGCCGGAACAGAAATGCTTCGGCAGGTGTGCTGTTTTTTACGAAAAATGACAGTGATTTTATCCGAATCCGACAGCATAAAGCGCAATATATTCCATGAATGATAGGGCTGCGAGCAATATTATTCTATTCCATGGAAAGGAATGTGCGAAATGTCATAAAGAAGATACAAAAAGTCATTGCTTTTTCTTTCAGTTTCAGTTAAGATATAAATGGTATCATGTGAACGTGGATGAAGAAGGGGACATCCGCCTCACGAGCAGCATGCATTTGCAGGCTGCAAAACACCAACATAAAATTTGGAGGAGTATGAACATGAAAAAGAAGATTGTTTCTGGCCTGATGGCTATGGCAATGGCTGCTTCCAGCCTGAGTCTGACTGCTTTCGCGGCTGATGATGTTCAGGTCACCATTGGTAAGGACGAGGCACAGGTCGGCGAGAACTTTGAGGTCTCTGTGGATCTGGAGGCTCTGCCGTCCGGCGGTCTGAGCTCCATTGACTTCGCGATCAATTATGATAACTCTCTGATCGAGATCAGCAAGGTCGAGCTGGGCACTGCCGGTGATACCGGTGCAAAGTCCCAGGAAGGCGACCTCGGCGATACCCTGTTCAGCTGGTATGACACCGGCAAGCAGATCGTTGTCGTTTGGGCAACCGGTCTGACCGATTCCCAGTACTGGGTTAAGAACAAGGGCACATTCCTGAAGCTTTCCGGTAAGGCAAAGGCTGACGGTACTGCAACGCTGAAGGGCGGCGCTGTTGATCGTGCTGCATATCCGGGCTCGTCTGCAAAGGCTGGTGTTGTGTTCTCCGCAGTCGGCGACACAACAAAGGATTATACCGCTTCCTTCACCGACGGCGAAGTGAAGATCGGCTCCAAGACCACTGAGTCTGAGTCCACCACGATTAACGATAAGGATATCGTCTGGGGCGACGCTGACTGCTCCGGCAAGGTTGACGTTTCTGACGCTGTTCTGGTCTGCCGCTTTGCAAACTCCGATAAGGATGCAAAGATCACAGACGCTGGTGTCGCAAACGCTGACGTTACGCATGACGGCAACGTGGACAGTGATGATGCCGGTAAGATCCTGCAGTTCATCGCTCGTTTGATCGACGCTTCTGATCTTGCAAAATAAGACATTGATGTCTGCACTGTAAGAATTGACGATCCGCACTGCTCTGTTTGGGCAGTGCGGATTTTTCTGTGAAAACCGCGAAATCTTGCAAATGCTATTGCATCTTGCGGGGAAATGTGCTATAATATATGTATGTGCCCGCTTCCGCGGGATAATAAACCGGAAAGGAATAAGAGAATTATGTTTAAGGACCTGATTGATACGATCGGCTATGTCGCATCCTGTGATCCCGATGTCGGCAATGCGATGCAGCAGGAGCTTGCACGTCAGAGAAGAAATCTGGAGCTGATCGCCAGCGAGAACATCGTTTCGCCGGCTGTGATGGCAGCAATGGGCTCTGTGCTCACCAACAAGTATGCGGAGGGCTATCCGGGCAAGCGCTACTACGGCGGATGTGAGGCGGTCGATATCGTTGAGGAGATCGCGATCGAGCGCGCAAAGAAGCTGTTCGGCGCAGGCTATGCAAATGTGCAGGCGCACTCCGGTGCACAGGCAAACACCGCTGTCTATTTCGCACTGCTTCAGCCGGGCGACACCGTGCTCGGTATGAGCCTTGCACACGGCGGCCACCTGACGCACGGTTCTCCGGTCAATCTTTCCGGTAAGTACTTCAACTTCCTCTCCTACGGCGTCGGCGATGACGGCAGACTCGATTATGATGTCGTCGAGAAGCTGACGAAAGAGCATCATCCGAAGCTGATCGTTGCAGGTGCATCCGCTTATCCGCGTGCAATCGACTTTGCGCGTCTGGCAGAGATCGCACATGCAAACGGCGCAATGCTCATGGTCGATATGGCACATATTGCCGGTCTGGTCGCAGCAGGTCTGCATCAGTCTCCGGTCGGCTATGCCGATGTCGTCACCACTACGACACATAAGACACTCCGCGGCCCGCGCGGCGGTCTGATCCTCACCAACGATGAGGAGATCGCAAAGAAGATCAACAAGGCGATCTTCCCGGGCATTCAGGGCGGCCCGCTCATGCATGTCATCGCCGGCAAGGCTGTCTGCTTCGGCGAGGCACTCAAGCCCGAGTTCAAGGCTTATGCACAGCAGATCGTGGACAATGCACAGGCACTCGCAAAGGGACTGCTCGACCGCGGCTTCGACCTCGTGTCCGGCGGCACCGATAACCACCTGATGCTCGTTGACCTGCGTCCGGTTCACATCACCGGCAAGGAGATGGAGCACCGTCTCGATGAGGTCTATATCACCGTCAACAAGAACGCGATCCCGAACGATCCGGAGAAGCCGATGGTCACCAGCGGCATCCGCGTCGGTACGCCGGCAGTCACCACCCGCGGTCTCGTGACCGAGGATATGGAGAAAATTGCGGAGTTCATGTACCTCACTGCAACGCAGTTCGAGACTAAGGCGGACGAGATCCGCGAGGGCGTCAGCGCACTCTGCGCAAAGTACCCGCTCTATCAGTAATTCTGATCCGACAAGATTTGTGAAAGCAGGACACGCGCTGTCCTGCTTTCCGCGTGTTATACAGGAGTGACGAAAAATGGAATTTAATGTGATGCACATTCTGCTGGATTGCGGTATCATTCTGTTTGCGACGAAATTCATCGGCATGCTGACCAGAAAGATCGGTTTGCCGCAGGTTGTCGGCATGATCCTTGCCGGTCTGCTGATCGGCCCGGCGCTGTTTTCCGGTACAGGCTTTGCGGGACTGATCCACCCGACCGAGATCGAAATGGACGTCCTGAAAAGCTTTTCACAGATCGGCGTCGTGTTTATCCTGTTTTCGAGCGGCTTGGAGACCGATTTCCGTGAGATGAAACGAAGCGGCGTGGCAGCGACCTGTATTGCGCTTGCCGGCGTCATTGTGCCGATCTTGCTCGGAACGGTCTGTGCGCTGCTGTTCATGGGCGGGCTTTCGGCGATCCACAATCATGAAAAGCTCATGAATGCGCTGTTCATTGGCTGCATTCTCTCCGCAACGAGCGTCGGCATCACAGTCGAGACACTGCGCGAGCTGGGCAAGCTGAAAACCAAGATCGGCACGACCGTCCTGAGCGCCGCGATCATTGACGACGTCATCGGCATCATCGCGCTCAGCATCATCACCGGTCTCGGCGGCGAGGGCAGCATCTGGATGACGCTGCTGCGCGTCGCCGGATTCTTCCTGTTCACGGTCGTCATCGGCTACGGCATGCGCCGCGCGTTCAAGCTGCTGGTCAGGATCTATCCGCACCGCCGCAGAACGAGCATTTTCGCGTTTGCAGCATGCTTCTTCTTTGCCTATGCGGCAGAGGAATTTTTCGGCATCGCGGCGATCACCGGTGCATATATGGCAGGACTGATGCTCTCCGGACTCGGCGACAGCCAGTTTGTGGACCGCAAGGTCATCGTGTCCGGCTACATGTTCTTCACGCCGATGTTCTTCGCGTATATCGGCATCAGCGCCGATTTCAGCGGCTTCCACTGGTCGAGCATGCTGTTTGTGCTCGCATTTGTTGCGGCTGGCATCCTTGGCAAGATCATCGGCTGCGGCGCGGTCGCGCGATGTTTCGGCTATAAGAAGCGGGATTCGCTGGCTGCGGGCTTCGGCATGATCGCCCGCGGTGAGGTCGCGCTTGCGGTCTATGCAACGGGTTCCGTGCTGATCGCGAAGAACGGCGGCATTGATCCGCTGGTCGCAACGATCTTCCTCATCATCACCAGCTCGATCCTCTGCCCGATTTTCCTCAAGCTCGTGTTCCGCAATCATGCAACGCCGGAAGTTGCGGCGGCAGTTCCGCACAGCGTTACGATCGCTTCGGAAGCAATCGAAAATGTGCATCACAATCTTGAGGATGAGGACGAATAACATGGGCTTTTTTCAGGAGAAGTTCGGTCTGGAGGCGTTTCCGGAGGAACAGATTGAACGGATCATCGGATACCGGATGAATCCTTACGGCATCACAGAGCCTTATCCGGATTTTACGGAAATTGCGGAACGCGAGAATCTGACGCCCGAGGAGGTTCGCAGGATCCTGACAACTACAACAATCGTTTGGGGGCACTGATATGAAACTGATTCTTGCAAGCGGCAGCCCGCGCAGACGGGAGCTGCTCGAAAAATTACAGGTGCCGTTCGAGGTGATCGTTTCGGACTGTGACGAGACACTGCCGGAGAGCGTTCCGGCGGATGCCGCAGCAGAGATGCTCGCGGTGCGGAAGGCTGCGGCAGTCGCAAAGCTGCATCCCGATGCGGTCGTGATCGGTGCCGATACGACCGTTGTGCTGGACGACGAGATCCTCGGCAAGCCGCAGGATGAAGCCGACTGCAAGCGCATGCTGCATGCGCTCTCCGGCAGGATGCACAAGGTCATCACGGGCGTCGGCATTTTCTGGGACGGGCATTCACTCAGCTTCTCCGATGAAGCATCGGTGCAGTTTTATCCGCTCTCGAATGCGGAGATCGACGCCTATGCGGCATCGGATGAGCCCTACGACAAGGCGGGAGCCTACGGCATTCAGGGGCAGGGTGCGCTGCTGGTCGCGGGCATTCACGGTGATTTTTATACGGTCATGGGACTGCCGATCGCGCGGCTGGCACGGCAGCTCCGGACACTCGGCTTGCTGTAACGGAAACGGGGGCGTGAACAATGCTGCAATTTCTCGGACGCGGTTCGGCATTTTCCGATACGCAGAACTGCGCTTTCT
The DNA here is from genome assembly GCA_001603005.1 of Clostridiales bacterium Firm_04. GTDB lineage: Bacteria > Bacillota > Clostridia > Oscillospirales > Ruminococcaceae > Firm-04. Next base: position 24,409 of record LVAJ01000022.1, on the reverse strand, counting down.
TTGAAGCAGACGGCGAACTTGTGCTGCTGGACTGCCCGATGTCGGCATTTCACCGCATCCGGCATTTTCAGAAGCAGTACACCGGCATAACGGTTCTGGTGACGCATACGCACAGCGACCATGTCGGCGGCATCCCGATGCTGATCCATTTTGCAAAGCATGTGCTGCATATTCCGGTGACGGTCGCTGCGCCGAATGCAGAGGTCGCGGACGATCTGCGTTATCTGATCGAACGGCTGGACGGATGCAGCCCGTCGGCTTATACGCTGCTGACGGCTGCGCAGCTGCAGGCGGAATGGTTTGCAGCTGCGGTTCCGGTGGAGCATGCTGCCGCTTTGCAGGGGCGCTGCTTCGGCTATGTGCTGCGCATCGGCGGGCAGGATGTGATCTATACGGGCGATACCGCATCGCTCAGCCCGTTCCTGCCGTATCTGCATGCCGGCGCGTATCTCTATACCGAGGCGGCGAATTTTGACAGCGGCGTGCATCTGTATATAGAGAAGCTGCTGCCGGAGATCCGGCGCCTGACAGCGGACGGCGTGCATGTGTATCTGATGCATCTGGACGATGAGACGGCGCTTGCAGAGCGGATTTCGGGCACCGGCATTGCATTTGCGTCGCTTTATTGCGAAAAATCCGGCGGAAAAGGTTGACATACTGCCGAAAATCCTGTAAAATAGAAGTAGCGCGCAAAAGGGCGGGGCGCATGGTCTGCCCGATGCTGTGTGGCGATCTGCCCGCGGAAGATTCTGCGGACGGCGCCCTATCCGAATGAATCATCCCGCAGAAAGGATCAGATATATGATTTTACTCGAAGATATCAAGAATGAACTTGTCAACGCCAGACCGGAAGTCAAGGAACTCGGCGAGGTGCTGCAGATCGAGCGCGCAAAGCATGAGCTTGCCGATCTGCGCATTCAGATGGAATATGACGGCTTCTGGGACGATCACGAAAAGGCACAGAAGATCACGCAGAAGTGTAATACGCTGGAGCGCAAGGTCGAGAACTTTGCGCGCCTGCAATCGCTGCTTGAGGACACGATCGAGCTGATCGAAATGTCCCTTGAGGAAGGCGATGATTCCTCGAATGACGAAATCATCGCAGATGCGGAGAAATTCAAGGAGCAGCTGGAAGCGGAAAAGCTGAAATCGCTGCTGACCGGCGAATACGACAGCTCCAACGCGATCCTGACGCTGCATGCAGGCGCGGGCGGCACCGAGGCGCAGGACTGGTCGCAGATGCTCTACCGCATGTACAACAAATACGCCGAAACGCACGGCTTCAAGGTCGATCTGCTCGACTGGCTGGACGGCGACGAGGCGGGCATCAAGTCTGCGTCGTTCATGGTCGAGGGCGAAAATGCCTACGGTTTCCTGAAATCCGAGGCGGGTGTGCACCGTCTGGTGCGCGTGTCGCCGTTCGATGCGCAGGGCAGACGGCATACGTCCTTTGCGGCGGTCGAAGTCATGCCGGAGCTTGCCGATGACGTCGAGGTCGAGATCCGTCCGGAAGACATCAAAATGGATGTGTTCCGTTCGAGCGGCGCGGGCGGTCAGCATATCAACAAGACCAGCTCGGCGGTTCGTCTGACGCATCTGCCGACGGGCATTGTCGTATCCTGCCAGACGCAGCGTTCGCAGTTCCAGAACAAGGATTACTGTATGAAAATGCTCCGCGCAAAGCTTGTAGAGATCAAGGAGCGCGAGCATCTCGACAAAATTTCCGATATCAAGGGCGATCAGCTCAAGATCGAATGGGGCAGCCAGATCCGCTCCTACGTGTTCATGCCGTATACGCTCGTGAAGGATGTCCGCACGGGCTGCGAAACGGGCAATGTGCAGGCGGTCATGGACGGCGACCTCGATAACTTCATCAACGCGTATCTGAAAGCGCTCTCGCACGGCACGCTGAAAGCGGGCTCTGCTGCGACGGACGACTGATCGTAAAGCAAATAAATGCAAAAAAGGCATTTCCGGTCACAGAGATCGGGAATGCCTTTTGTGATTGTGTGATCAGATCGTTTCTGCGGAGCCGGACAGCGCCGTGACCGCTTTTGCGAATGCGGGGTAGAGATACAGCGAGCCGAGCCCGATGACAGGCTGACCGTGGCTGCATGCGCGCGCAACGGCATCCTGTACGCTGCCGCAGGCGCTTGCGGGGATTCCGGCGTCTGCGAACAGGCTGCACAGCGATTGCGCAGCCAGCGCGCGCGGGTTCTCCGGCGTGACTGTGTAGATCTGCGCGGCAAGCGGCTTCAGCAATGCCGGATAGTCCTGATATTCCTTATCCGCCATGACGCCGATGACGAACACGAGATCCTTCTGCCTGCCGAAATAATGCGCAAGGCTGTCGGTCGTTTTGCGCATGCCGTCCGGATTGTGCGCGCCGTCAAAAAGGATCACGGGCGATTGCTGCAGCATCTCAAACCGCCCGTGCCATTTGCATGCAGAGAGCCCGTCCTGCACCGCAGCATCCGGAATCGGAATGCCGCATTCGCGCAGAATGCTGACCGCTTGCAAAACCAGTCCGGCATTTTCCGGCTGATAGAGCCCCAGCAGCGGCAGATGCAGCGTGCCGAAGCCGACGGTCTCCATGACGGTGCCGGTCAGCGAATATGCGGCATCGGTCACGATTTTTGCGCGATGCGTCAGCGGCGCATGCATCTTTTCGGCATAGGCGTCGATCACGCGCAGCGCTTCGGGATTGCGGCAGCCGACGAGGGCAGGGCAGTGCGGCTTGATGATCCCCGCCTTGTGCGCGGCGATCTCCGCGATCGAATCGCCGAGAAATGCGCAGTGATCCTTCCGGATATTCGTGATGATCGAGAGCACCGGCGATGTGATGACATTGGTGCAGTCGGTGTCGCCGCCCATGCAGCATTCCACAACGGCAATGCCGCAATGTTCGCGCGCAAACAGCAGATAGGCAGCTGCTGCGAGTATTTCAAATTCTGTCGGCAGATCTGTCATCTGTTCGGCTTCCTGCCGGATGTCGGTCAGGATCTCTGCGAGTGCTTCATCGGAAACGGGCGCTCCGTTCAGGCGGAAATAGTCATTGACCGAGCAGAGCGCCGGAGATGCAAAATGCCCTGTCCGGATGCCCGCTGCATGGAGTATTGCAGCGAGCATCGCACCGACAGAGCCTTTTCCGTTTGTTCCCGCAATATGAACCACATGCAGCATGTTCTGCGGATCGCCGAGCCGGTGTACCAGCTCATTCACCCGTGCAAGCCCCAGCCGCGCGCCGCGCGCCGAAGCCAGCTTCAGATATGCCTGTGCTTCTGTGAGATTCATTTGTTTTTCAGCCTTTCGATCTGTGCTGCAAAATGAGAATTGCTCAGCAGCAGCAGGATAATTGCGCTTTCCGCGGTGCCGATCGCGATATAGAGCGGAACACGCGGCAGCACGCCTTCGATCGTGTAGTGGTAATAGAGCATGAGACCGGCGGATTTGATCAGCATGGAGCCGATGACATGTGCCGGCATGACAGAGCCGAACACGCGAACCGGCAGCTTTGCCGTTTCCGGCAGCTTGTGGAACAGCAGTCCTGCGATCAGACCGATGCAGCCCGCGCCGAGCGTGATGACCGGATTGATCGCATAGCCGACAATCAGACATCCGACAATGTCAGCGACGATGCCGGTCAGGAAGCCGGCAGGCGCGCCGAGCAAAATGCCGGCAAGCAGGATCGGCAGGTTCTCGAAGCTGATGCGGATCGCCGAGCCGATATTGATCGCGAGCAGCTTTCCGAGGACGATGCTCATTGCGGCGAGCAGCCCCATGAGGACGAGCGTCAGGACACTGAAGCGCATACCGAATGCGCCGCGGACAACACTTGAATTTGCATTTTTCATAAAAATACACTCCTTTGCACAATGACTGAATGCACAAAGGAGTGTTGTATTCCCTTATGCCTCAGCGGGATGCGAAAATTCCACCGCAAGCGCATTTGCGCTTTTCGTCCGTCCGACAACTCCCCGTTCGGGCGGCACTTCACGCGGAATCTCCTACTCTGTGACAGAAGCGAATGCTTCTGCGCGGCATATTATGAAGATCTCAGATGCTGATGACCTTGGTCAGATCGTAGAGGTCGTCGTCAAACGGCTTCTGCATCTTGAGTGCTTCCTGAATATCATAGTCCACGAGCTTGTTGCCGCGAACACCGACAACTCTGTTGCCGATTCCCTGCTCAAGCAGGTTGACAGCGTAGTTGCCCATCTGGCTTGCGAGCACACGGTCGCGGACTGTCGGCGAACCGCCGCGCTGCACATGACCGAGGATCGTTGCTCTTGCTTCAATGCCCATCTTCGCCTGAACGGTCTTTGCGATTTCCTCGGAATGACCGACGCCTTCTGCGACGATGATGATGAAGTTCTGCTTGCCGATCTTGCGGCTTGCTTCCATTTTCTCGATGATCTCGTCCAGATTATAGGGCTTTTCCGGACAAAGCACTTCAACGGCACCGCAGGCGACAGCCGTATTGACTGCGATATAGCCTGCGCCTCTGCCCATGACCTCAACAACGGAGCAGCGGTCGTGGCTGTGGCTGGTGTCGCGGAGCTTGTCAACCAGCTCCATAACGGTGTTCATTGCAGTATCGTAGCCGATCGTGAAATCGGTGCTGGAGATATCGTTGTCGATCGTGCCCGGCAGACCGATGCAGGGAATGCCGTGACGGGACAGATCGCCGGCGCCGCGGTAGGAACCGTCACCGCCGATGACAACCAGACCTTCGATGCCGAGCTCGTGGCAGGCTTCCACGCCCTTGAGGACGCCTGCTTCCTCCTTAAATTCCAGACAGCGGGCTGTGAAAAGCAGCGTGCCGCCGCGCTGAATGATCGACGAAACCGAACGCGCATTCATCTCGAACACATCGCGGTTCAGCAGGCCGTTATAGCCTCTGCGGATACCGACGACCTCCATGCCCTTGTAAAGCGCTGTACGCGTCACCGCACGGATTGCTGCGTTCATGCCCGGCGCGTCGCCGCCGCTCGTGAGAACACCAATTCGCTTCATATGTTACATCCTCCTTATAATTGTATGCCGCACGGACTGCGCAGCATCTTCCTTTTTCTCGTGCATAATCTGCCGATTACTATTTTACTACTTTTTTCTCATTTCGTCAAGGGGGTAAACGTGCTTTTTCGCATCAATGTCAAATATTTCATGTTCTTTTCCGCGGTTTCGTCATTCTGCACGGATTCCCGCCTGATTATTACTGCGCCTGCGGGACATTCTGGCACGTTCATACTTGCGTTTGGTGGCAAGTCCGCCGCGGATATGCCGCTCCTGCTTGTTCGTTTCGATGATCTCCCGCACCTGTGCATAGAGCCCCGCATGAAGCAGCGGCAGGCGCACGGTGATATCCTTGTGCACGGTGGATTTCGAGATGCCGAAGACGGCAGCCGTACTGCGGACGGTGGCGCCGTGCTCCGCGATATAGCTGCCGAGTCGCAGGGCGCGGTCATCGAGGGCATCTGCGTGCGGCTCTGCGGGACGGATCTGCTGGTTTCTCATTTGCCTCACTCCCAATGCGGATTCCGCTCGCAGGCGGAAACCGTCCTGCTTCACCATATGCGGTGCGCGGCGGAAAGATGCATAAAGCGGATGAGATGCAATTGGTTAAAACGATGTTTTTTCTATTCTCTATTGCATTTTTTTTGGATTTATTGTATTATATAAGTAGGTATCATGAGAGAGACAGAAAGGCATGACAGGATGAAAGAAATCAGGGGGAATGGATATGAAACGGAACAAACTGATCTGCGGCATTGCCGCTCTGATGCTGGCGCTTTGCATGCCGTATGCCGGCGCAGATGCCGATACAATTGAAATGCCCACGCAGGATGAGATCGCGGCATTTTTCGCGGCGCATCCGTGGAGCACCTCGAAGCTGATGACCTATGCCGTGGAGCCGTCCTATTCGGGGACTTACACTGTGGGCAGTCTTTCGCAGGAATCGCAGCAGGAAGTGCTCAACTGCATCAACTGCATCCGATTTGCAGCCGGACTGCCGGCGGATATCACGGTCAATGAGGAATATGCAAAGGCGGCGCAGGCAGCAACGCTGGTCAATGCCGCGAACAATGTGCTTTCGCATACGCCGGCGCGTCCTGCGGGCATGCCGGAAACGATCTATCAGCTCGGAAAAAACGGCGCGGGCAGCTCGAATCTCTCGCGCGGCAGACAGACGCTCTGCGCATCCGTTGTCGGCGGGTTCATGCCGGATTCCGACAACAGCAACATCGACCGGCTGGGGCACCGCCGCTGGATCCTCAATCCGGACATGCTGTATACCGGTTTCGGCAAGACGGATCTGTACTATGCGATGTTTTCGATCGACCGCAACCGGAGAGCGGCATTCTCTGGCGATTATATCGCGTGGCCGCCGCAGAATATGCCCTATGCACTCTACAATGTCAGCAGCCGGTATCCGTTTTCCGTGACGCTCTGCGGCAGCTATGACACGGCGCAGCGGGATTATGTGAAGATCGAGATGCGCTCGGAAAAGACCGGAAAAATCTATCAGCTCGACAGCAGCTGCAATGATTACGACTATTATCTCAATGTGGATACGGCGTATTACGGCATCCCGAACTGCATCATTTTCAATCCCGGCGTGATGTTTGCAGAGGATGACGCCGTGACGGTGACGGTCAGCGGCATTACGAAAAACGGCGTACCTGCGCCGATTACCTATACGGTACACTTTTTCGATACGGAGCCGCCCCTGCGCGGGGACTGCACGCTGGACGGCAAAGTGTCCGCGCGTGATCCGCAGACGGCGCTTGTTGCCTATACGGAAGAATTTTCCGGCAACGGCAGCGGACTGACTGCGCGCCAGATGAAGGCTGCCGATGTCAACGGCGACGGGCAGCTTAGCGCGTCGGATGCGCAGTATATCCTGATCTATTACACGGAAAATGTTGTCTCGGGCAATGCTGTTTCATGGGAGCAGCTGCTCGGCAGGACATGAACAGAAAACCGCCCGAAAACGGCTTCCGGAAAGCTGCTTTCGGGCGGTTTTTTGCTTATTCGGCGGAGTTTGCTGCCAGTTTGCGGATCGCGCGGGCAAACTGTTCCGGACGGAGCGGCGCCATTCCGCCGTGTCCGAGATTGCGGATCTGGCGGAATCTGGTCTGCGGGATCTGCTTTTGAATGTAGGAAATGTCCCATTTGCGCGCCTGTTCCTCGGCATCCGTGAACCAGTATTCGACAGCGGGGCAGTCAACCTGCACCGGCTCCGGCATTGTATAATTGTTGCAGGAATCGAATGTGCGCCAGATCGTGCGCACAGAGAGCGATCGCAGTACCTTTGCAAGATATTGCAGATCGTCTTCCGAATAATCATCGGCGGCGAATGCCTTTTCCAGCAATCGGAGTCCGCCGAGCTTTCCCATGCAGATCATGAGAAAATCGCGCACCGCGATGCATCTTGTCAGCAGGCGCGGGAGCTGATAAGGCGTGATGCCGCCGTCGATCACGGCGCTGCAGATGTTCAGCCGCCGGTCTGCAAGCATGCGCACCGCGACCGAACCGCCCATCGAGCAGCCGTACATGCATGCGACTTCGCCGCAGCCGGTTTGAAGCAGACGGTCTTCGAGCTCCGCGGCGATCTCCTCAATGCTCGTGAAATCGCCCTGCCCGTCCGGATCGTAGCCGGGCAGCGCGGGCACGACAACGTGGAAATCCTGCTCCAGCAGCGGGATCACATATTCAAAATAATCCCACATGACCAGCGACGGGTGGATCAGGACGACAGTCTTGCCGCCGCGGTCGCCAAATTCATGGATCGTCATACTGCACCCCCGTTGTTTCCGTGCCGCCCTCTGCGGGCAGACCGAGCCGCTGCACATCGGCAAGGCGGCGGTTGATCGCCCTTGTCCGGACGCCGACCAGCTGATCGAGCTCTCTGCCGGCAGCATCGAGCTTTTTCTTTGTTCCGTTCAGCGCGTCCTCGAATCTGCCGAACTCATCCTTGACGCCGCTCAGGATCTGCCAGACCTGATCGGACTGCTTCTGGATCGCGAGCGTCCGGAAGCCCATGTACAGCGCATTGAGCATTGCCGCCATGGTCGAAGGTCCCGCAACATTGACCGCATATTTCTGCTGCAATTCCTCGGTCAGACCGCTGCTGACGATCTCGGAATACAGCCCCTCAAACGGCAGGAACATGATGCCGAATGCAGTGGTATCCGGTTCATGCAGATACTTGTCGCGGATATCCTTCGCAAAGCCGAGGATGCGCTGCCGAAGCTGCATTTGTGCCGCATCGACTGCATTTTTATCGCCGGATTCCTGTGCGTCGAGCAGCTGCATATAGCAGTCCGCGGGGAATTTGGAGTCGATCGGCAGCCAGACCGGATGTCCGTCCTCGGTCGGCAGCTTGATCGCAAATTCGACGCGCTTTCCGCTGCCGGCGACGGTCTCCACATTGGAATCATATTGCTCCGGCGCGAGGATCTCCTGCAAAATGCTGCCGAGCCGGATCTCGCCGAGCGTGCCGCGTGATTTGACATTGGAGAGCACGCGTTTCAGCCCGCCGACATCATGCGCGAGCGTTTTCATCTCGCCGAGCCCCTTGTAGACCGCCTCAAGGCTTTCGGTCACGCGCTTGAAGCTCTCGTTCATTTTCCGTTCCAGATGCTCCTGCAGGGTGTCGTCCACGGTTTTTTGGATCTCTTTGAGGCGCTGCTCATTCTGCGTGCGGAGCTGCTCCATTTGCTGCGAGACTGTCTCGCGCAGCTCGGACATTGCCCTTGCGTTTGCGGATTCCAGCCCCTGAATGCGCTCCTCAAACTGCCGCAGCTGCGCCGCCGTGGTGTCTCTGGTCTGGGACTGGTTCTGCGAAAGATTGTCGCTGACCATCTGCATTGAAAGCTGAATGGTCTCGTTTGTCTGCGCGGACTGTTCCCGCCGGAGCTTCTGTTCCTCTTTCTGCATGCGCCGGAGCATCTCCTGCATCGCGCCGCGTTCTCTGGCGGGCTTTCTGCGGATCAGCAGCGCCAGAATCAGCGCTTGGATGAGGATGCCGAGTATTGCAAGCACTGCGGTCAGTTTGTCCATAAGCAAATCCTTTCCTGAGAGATACCAAACGGGCACCGACTGTAAAAGCCAGTGCCCATTCTGATAGCCATTATGCCTTTGCGATTGCCGCCTTGATGACGCCCTCGGTGCCCTCGACCTCAAATTCAGAGATCGGCGCCGCGACCTTGCCGAGCGTTGCAAGCGTTTCGCCGCAGATATAATCAGTGTATGCTTCCGGATATGCGCCGTCCAGCTGGAGCACGATGCGGTCAGAGATCTCGCAGCCGCTCTGCTTTCTGGCATCCTGAATCATGCGCACCAGATCGCGGGCAACGCCCTCTGCACGCAGCTCATCGGTGATCGTCAGGTCGAGCGAAACGACAATGCCGTGCTCGCTCATGATATGACCGCCGTCCTTTGCCTGATAGGTGACGAGGATGATATCCGGATCGAAGGATTCCTCTTTGCCGTCGATTGTCAGCACAGCGGCATCCTCGGTGAGCTTGAATGCGCCGGACTTGATCGCCTTGATGAGCACCGGCACACGGTCGCGGTAGAGATCGCGGATCGCGTTGAAGTTCGGTGCATACTGCACATCTGCGATCGCGGAAACATCGTCAGCAACCTCGACCTGCTTGACGTTCAGCTCCTCTGCGATGATATCCGTGAAGCGGGTGACGATCTGCGCAGATTCCTGCGAGACCAGTGCCGCACGCAGCTTGCTGAGCGGCTGACGGATCTTGATGTTGTTCTTGCTGCGCAGCGCATGTGCAAGGGAGATGACGTTTCTGGTGACTTCGATCTCACGCAGCAGCGTCTTGTTCTCAAATGCAGCAGGGATCTGCGGCCATGCAGCGAGGTGCACGGAATCCGCGCCGGTCAGGATGCGGTAGAGATAATCCGAAAGGATCGGTGCAGCCGGTGCAAACAGCTTGCAGGTGTTGACCAGCACATAGAGCAGCGTATCATACGCATTCTTCTTGTCCGCGGTCATCTCCTTGCCCCAGAAGCGGCGGCGGGAGCGGCGGATGAACCAGTTCGTCAGACCGTCCATGAGCGCGTCAAGCTGATCGGTGAAGTGATTGACGAGATACTGCTCCATATTTGCGGAGATCTTCTGTTCGGTCTCATAGAGCAGTGCAAGGATCCACTGATCGAGCTGATTATCGGACTGCGGGACCGGCACTTCGTCCGGATGATAGCCGTCGATATTCGCATAGGAAATGAAGAAGTTGCAGGCGTTCCAGAGCGGCAGAATGAGCTGCTGGAGCATATCCTTGATGCCGCTGTCCTTGAAGCGCAGGTCGCCGACCAGCATTGCATTGGACTGGAACAGATACAGTCTGAACGCATCCGTGCCAAATTCCTTCATCAGCTGCATCGGATCGGTATAGTTGTGATTGGACTTCGAGAGCTTTTTGCCGTTCTCATCGAGAATGGTGCCGTGTACGACGCAGTTCTTGAACGCCGGACGGTCAAACAGCGCGGTCGCCATGACATGCAGGTAATAGAACCAGCAGCGGATCTGACCGGTGTATTCGACGATGAAATCGCACGGGAAGTGGGATTCAAACCACTCCTTGTTCTCGAACGGATAGTGCTTCTGTGCGAACGGCACGCAGCCGGATTCAAACCAGCAGTCGAGCACTTCCGGAACACGGTGCATGGTCGCGCCGCACTTGCAGGGGAAGGTGACTTCATCGACGAACTGTCTGTGCAGATTGTCGAGGCGCTTGCCGGAGCGCTGCTCGATCTCGTCGAGAGAGCCGAGCACGACGCGCTCGCCGCAGTCCGGGCACTCCCAGATCGGGATCGGCGTAGACCAGTAGCGGTTTCTGGAAATATTCCAGTCGCGGGCATTTTCGAGCCACTTGCCGAAGCGGGAATCCTTGACGGAATCCGGAATCCAGTTGACCTGTGTATTGTTCAGCTCGATGAGGCGCGGCTTGAGTTTTTCGATGTTGAGGTACCACGCATCCATTGCCTTATAGATCAGCGGCTCGCGGCAGCGCCAGCAGTGCGGATAGTTATGCTCGATCGTGCCGTCTGCGACAGCCTTGCCGTTGTCATAGAGGAAGCGGATGACGGTCGGGTTCATCTCGATGACGGTCTTTGCATCGGTATCGGTATAGAAATCGGTGACTTCCTTGGTGAAGTGTCCCTTTTCATCGACCGGATTGACCATCGGGATATTGTGATTGCGGCAGGTCCAGTAGTCGTCCTCACCGAATGCCGGCGCGGTATGCACGATACCGACACCTTCCTCGGAGCCGACATAATCTGCGGTGACGACACGGAATGCGCCCTCATTTGCCTTGTCTGCGAAGTAGGGGAACAGCGGCTCGTAGGTCTTGCCGACGAGGTCTGCACCCTTGCACTCCTTCAGGATGACCGGCTTTTTGCCGAAGATCTTCGGGAAGTGAGAGAGCGTTGCCTTACAGGCGATGAACACCTCGCCCTCGACCTCTGTATACGCATAGTCGAGCTTTTCGCCGACTGCAAGGCAGAGGTTGGAAGGCAGCGTCCACGGCGTGGTCGTCCATGCGAGGAAGTAGACCTGCTTGCCGTCGATCTGTTCATCGGTCTTGAACTTGGTGATGATCCATCTGTCCTGACGCGGACGGGTGGAGTCGGATTCTCTGGTATCAGAGATCGAAAGGGATGTTTCGCAGCGGCAGCAGTACGGCGTGACGCGGTAGTTGCGGTAGATCAGTCCCTTGTCATAGCACTGCTTGAATGCCCACATAACGGACTCCATATAGGAGAGGTTCATGGTCTTGTAGGCGCCGTCATAATCAACCCAGCGCGCCATCTGATCGACGTATTCGCGCCATGTTTCGTTGTTTCTGGAAACGATATCGCGGCAGGCATCATTGAACTTGCCGATGCCGATGGTACGTTCGATCTCGGTCTTGCTGTCGATGCCGAGCGCTTTTTCCGCCTGTGTCTCGATCGGCAGACCGTGGCAGTCCCAGCCCCAGACACGCGGCACGGAATAGCCCTTCATGGTGTGGTAGCGGGCGATCATGTCCTTGATAAAGGAAACGAGCACGGTGCCGTGGTGCGGGATACCGGTCGGGAACGGGGGACCGTCATAGAAGACGACCTCCTCTGCCTGTCCGTTGTGGACAGAGCGCTCAAAGACATTTTCCTGCTTCCAGCGTCCGAGCATATCCTGCTGGATCGCGCCGAGCTTCGGACTGCTGTCCAGCGGCTGATAACTGTTCATCCTGATACATCCTTTCTTTCGGATAGATTCATGCACAAAACATACACGGATAGTATAGCACAAAAGCCCCGAAAAGTCAAGACAAATGCACGAAAAATGCACGGCAGACCGTTCCGTGCGGCACATCGGACGGCGCTGCTGATCGGATGCGCGGTACATGCAGCCGAAAGGTCCGGAATTTGCACAAAATATCATACAATCCGGATTTTTGCACATTGCGGAGCGCCTGAAAAAGCATTACAATGAAATCAGACAGAGCATGCTCTGTACAATCTTTTTTGGGGGAATGATCATGACAAAACGCATTACGGCAGGGCTTCTTGCTGTCCTGACCGTCTGTGCAGCCGGCAGCGGTGTCTGCGCAGAAATGAATCCTGCACTGCATGCGCTTGCCGCACGCATCGGCGATCTCAACGGCGACAGCCGGCTCGATGCATCCGATGCCCGCGCACTGCAGCGTTATCTGCTGACGAAAACAGACGAAGCAATGGGCGGCGACCTGAACAATGACGGCAGAGTGAATGCCGCCGACCTCACCGTTCTGAAGCGCTCGCTCCTCGGCGGCGGTTCCTCGGACGGCGCGGCAAGCCTGAAGATCAATGAGGTCTGCGCGACAAACAAGACCGCGCTGAAAGCGGCTGACGGCACCTCTCCGGACTGGATCGAGCTTTACAACGCAGGCGATTCCGCAATTGACCTGAGCGGCATCGGCGTTTCCGACGGCGACAAAAACCGCTATAAGTTCAAATTTCCGGACGGCGCATCCCTCGCAGCAGATTCCTACTGCATCATTTTCTGCGACGACAGGGATGACACCGGCAGCGAAAAGCATGCCGCATTCAAGATCAGTGCGGCGGGCGAAAAGATCTACCTGACCGCGGCGGACGGCACCGAGCTGGATACCGTCGCGCTGCCGGAGCTGGATGCAGACGTCACCTACGGCAGATATACAAACGGCTCCGATCAGTTCGCGCTTCTGAAACCGACACCCGGCAAATCCAATGATGCCGCTGCCGTCATCGACCGCGTGGAAAAACCGGTCTTTTCGCAGGAAGGCGGCTTCTACAATGACGCATTCCAGCTGACGCTTTCCGACAGCGCCGGCAATACGATCCTCTATACGCTGGACGGCTCCGATCCGCGCACATCCTCTTCGGCAAAGCAGTATCAGAGCAGCATCAGCATCCGCAACAACACGAATGACCCCAATGTGCTCGCAGCGGTGCGCGACATTGCACTGCGCGGCTATACGCCGCCGACACAGCCTGTGGACAAGGGCATGGTCGTGCGCGCGGTCTGCAAGGACAGCAGCGGCAAATTCAGCGCCGTCGCGACAAACAATTATTTCATCGGCAAGACCGCGCCCTATTACACCGATATGAAGGTGCTCTCCATTTCCACCGACAGCAGCAATTTCTTCGACAAGGAAAAAGGCATCTACATGATCGGCAACCAGTATGAGCGCTGGAAGAACAGCGGCAGCTTCGATCCGAATCTCGACGTCGGCAGCAGCGAAAATCCCACCAACTATAACATGGAAGGCAAAGAGTGGGAGCGTCCGTGCAATATTCAGGTCTTTGAGCAGGGCAAGCTGAAATTCACAGAGGATGTCGGCGTGCGCATTGCCGGAAACTGGACGACCGCTTTTGCGCAGAAAAGCATGACATTCTACGCGCGGCGCGAATACGGCGCAAACAAAATGCAGCATGATTTCTTTGAGGGCGGCGCGGTCGATACCGACGGCAGCAAGATCAAGGAATACAAAAAGGTCACGATCCGCAACGGCGGCAACGGCTATGACAGCTGCCGCTTCCGCGACGATCTGAACCAGTCGCTCGCAGAGGGGCTCGCGCTCGGAACGCAGGCAAAATATGACTATATTGTGTTCCTCGACGGCGAGTTCTGGGGCTATTACTCCATGCAGGAGAAACTCGATGAAAACTATGTCGAATCGCATTATCATGTGGATGCAGACAATGTGACCACGGTCAAGAACGGCAAGGAATACGCCGGTCTGCAATCGACCTATCAGAGCTTCGAGCAGTTCTTCAACTGGGCAATGTCCGCAGATATGTCCAATGCAGCGAACTATCAGCGCGTCTGCGATACGATCGACGTACAGGGCTTCATGGATTTTGTTGCGTTTGAAAGCTACATCGTCAACTGGGACTGCATGATCAACAACAACAACTGGATGATCTGGCGTGCCGATGAAACCGATGCGTCCAATCCCTATGCGGACGGAAAATGGCGCTTCCTGCTGTTCGATACCGAATATTCTTCCGGCTATGACGGACAGTGTGCGGCACGGCGCGATTATTTCAAGGATATGGACCGCTCCAACAAGATCACGAGCATTGCTTCGCTGTTCTTCCGGCTGATGAACAATTCCACATTCAAGGATCAGTTCTTCAAGCGGTATCAGGCTGTTGCAAAGGAAAACTTCGATTCCACAAAGGTTTCCGCAAAAATCGACGCATACGCGAATGCAACGAAGCAGGCGATCATTGACACTTACAACCGCTTCGGCGTCGGCGCAAGCTTCAGCAGCACCGTGAAGATCCTGCGCAACTTCTACGACCGCCGCGGCTCCTATGCGCTGCATCATCTCAATCTGCTCTACGGCATCAATGACAACTGGCAGGACGATCCGAACATGATCGACCAGTTCGGCTGGAGCATCTGGATGAATGACGGCGCCGGCTCGATCGAATACAACGACGACGGCAGCGTGACGGTCAATGTCACCCGCACCGGACAGTATGCGCAGATCAGCAGCAGCACCGTTTCGCTGCAGGCAGGCAAGACCTACCGCATGACCTACAAGATCAGCACTTCGCAGAACATCAACACCTATTCGATGTTCCAGCAGGGCTACGGACAGTACGAGAGCTACTACTATCAGGATCACACCTTCACCCCGAATGCACAGACGATCACCGACACCGTCACGATGACGCGTTCGGATGACAATGTGAAGTTCCTGATCGGTCTCGACAAGGGCACCGGCACCTACCGGATCTCCGACTTCTCAATGGTCTGCATCAACTGACCGCAAAGCAGAATCCCGCATCACCAAAACAAACGGTGATGCGGGATTTTTGTATCAGTCCGCAAGGTCATCTTCCTCGGCATCGAGCTCCGCCTGAAACTTTCTCCAGCGATGTACGCGATATTCGCAAAACGCGGTATCCAGCAGCGTAAAGATCACAAACGAGATCACCGAATCGGCGATCAGCTCGCCGGTCAGCTTTGAGCCGTCATAGATATTGAAAATCGTGATGACCACAGTAAAAACAGCAGATTCAAGCGCACAGAATACCAGCCGCTTTGCATATGCTTTTCCGCTCTTTTCCGGTGAAATGGGTTTGCCGTAGAACGTTTTCGGCAGATTTGCCTGCTTCTGTCCAAGCGATGCCAGCGCAAATCCGGCGCACATCACAAGCAGCTGTGCCAGATAGGGATACGCCTTCTCCGTATTGTGCCGGATGAAATGGAACGCCATCATCACGCAGTCAAAGATCATTGCGATCGCAGCACCCGTTACCAGCGCACCGGATGTCTGCTGCATTTCCCGTTCATCGTAGAGCTTGCCGCCGTTTTTCTTCTTCGTCTGTTCAAGCACATAGCCTTCCAGTTTGGATTGATTCGTTTTCATTTGGATTCTCCTTCCTCGTTCTCCGTCCAGAACAGTTCATCGAGTGTTTTTCCCAGCACACGGCAGATCGCGATGCAGAGGTTCAGCGTGGGGTTATAGTTTCCCGATTCGATCATGCTGATCGTCTGCCGCGTCACGCCCACTGCATCCGCAAGCTGCTGCTGGTTCATGTCATGCTCCAGCCTTGCGATCTTCATTTGCTTGTTTTTCATGTGCATCTCCTTTCGCGGGCGGTTCAGGGACCGGATCCTCTTGTCCCTGTGCCTGTATTATACACTATATTTTTCTCTTTGTCAAGTATATTTTACAAGATTTCAGAAATATTTTTATTTGTGTCGGGTGAGAAGACGGTTCGCATGCCGAGCCAAACATGGAAATGACGGGTTTTGCCGGCTGCGCCCATTGTATGTTCCGGCGCAGCAGGGAATCAGCGGGCAGTGTCCGGCGCGGATTCTCATTCGTGCGTGTGCCCATGAAGCGAAAAGTGGATTTTTTGCATGCGCGCCCCATTGCAAAATCTGTTTCAATATGTTATAATAGAGATGCTTTCGATGCGTAATTCAAAAAAGGAGTGTTCAGAAATGAAAGAAAAGGGTAAAAAGAAGAAAATCGTGCTGTATATCCTGCTGATTTTGCTTTTGCTGATCGCGCTGCTCGTTGTGTTCATCATCTTTAAGGGCAGGCAGAACAAAAAGCAGATGAACGGTCTGGTGGAAAACGGTCTGCATGCGGTGCAGTCCCGCTACAATGTTGAGCAGCTCGACACGGGCGAATACACCGACATGACGCTCAACGGCTTCATGAAGTTCCATGTCGATCAGTACAAGGTCGAGGATCTCGGCAACCTCTCCGTCATGACCGCGGATATGGGCTTCATGCAGATGCTCTCGTTCATGATCACGCCGGTGGAACGGAATGTGCCGCTCTGCGCGCTTGATTTCATGTACATCGCCGGAAGCCGCAAATCCTATGTGGAATTTTACGATGTGGTCGAGAATCCGCAGAATGAACAGTATGTTGCTGTGCTCGATTCGCTGCGGGAGATGACCGAACGGTATAACGATGTGGAAGATGTGCAGGCATCGGAAAACTGGTACGACTATCTGCTCAATGTGGTGATGCTGAAGCAGCTTAAGGACGACGACCGCAATGCGAAGATGTTCAATGATTCGCTGGAGACCTATCTGGATGCGGCAAAGAATGCAGAGGTCTGCACGCCGGAAGGAATGCAGAAGCATCTCGATGTCACGCAGGAATATTCCGACGGACTGATCGACAAGGGCGGTGTTTCGACCGATGTGTTCAAGAAGGAGCTCGGCGAGGCGAAAACCCGCGACTTCTTCAACAAGGTGTTCTTCGGAACCGAGCTGTACCGCTGAAATTGCATGAATCAAAAGAGCAGGATCCACTGCAAAAAAATACCCCGAAGCGTCTGAAATGAAACGCTTCGGGGCATTTTGAAGGCTTTTTCGCTTTCTCTCCCATGTTTTGCCCGCTGTTTTTCTAATGTGCATCGGCTCCCCGCGGCGGGGGTGACAACCAAAGAGCGAGGGAAGTCGTCGCGGCGCTCCGGTCTCCCCTCTCTCTTAGGTTTTCGCCCCCGTGCCCCCGCTTTCCTTACTCTCTCCTCTCTGGTGCGCGCCGCAGTTGTTGCTTGTTATTGGAGATTCAGTTTTTCGGACATTTTCGCCGTGCGCACCCGCCGGCTCATGCTTCCGAAAAATGGATTGCAATTCTATAATCACTGCAAAAAATTACCCCGAAGCGTCTGAAAATAAAACGCTTCGGGGCATTTTTATACAATAATGGGATTCTTAAGGGCTAATAGCCCTTAAGCGGAGTTTGAGGCGGAGCCTCATTCCAAATCATCGCGAAGCGATACCGCTGATCACTTCCAGCTCTCAATGGATTCGAGCACCTTTGCGAGCTTTTCCTTTGCCTTTGCAAGCTTCTCGCGCTCATTCTGGATCAGCTGTGCCGGTGCCTTCTCACAGAAGCCCGGATTGTTCAGCTTCTTCTGAATGATCTCGATGTCGTTGCGTGCCTTGGTCTCTTCCTTCGCAAGACGGGCAAGCTCCTTGTCCTTATCGACCAGCTGCTCCATCGGGATGAAGATGCGGGCACAGTCGGTCACGGCGGTCAGCGCGTTCTTGAACTTGTAGTCCTGACCAAATTCCAGCTCGGATGCACCGACCATGTTCTCGAAGAAGATGCTGTTCGCGGAGAACAGATCCACATCCAGTGTCTCGAAATACATCTTTGCCTTGACCGAGTTCGGCACGTTCAGCTCTGTGCGGCTCATGCGGACTGCCTTGATCGCAGCGATGACCTTTTCAAAGTCATTTGCAGCAGCGGTGAAGTCCAGCGACTCCTGATAGACCGGATAATCTTCCAGAATGATCATGCTTTCGCCGTCGGTGAGCACCTGCCAGATTTCCTCTGTGATGAACGGCATGAACGGATGCAGCAGCTTCAGCATGCCGCGGAGCACCCAGACGAGCACCTGCTCTGCGGAAGCCTTTGCCTCGCCGCCTGCGCGCATTCTCGGCTTTGTCAGCTCGATGTACCAGTCGCAGTACACATCCCAGATGAAATCGTAAAGCTTTGCGGATGCGACACCCAGCTCAAAATGATCGAGGTTCTCGTTGACATCCTTTGCAAGCTGATTGAACTTGGAGACAACCCACTGATCTTCCATGCGCAGATTCTCCGGCAGTCCCTTGAACCGGAAATCATTCGGCAGGTTCATCATGACAAAGCGCGATGCATTCCAGAGCTTATTTGCAAAGTTCCGCGCCGCCTTGACCTTGTCATCGGTGAAGCGCATGTCATTTCCGGGGGAATTGCCCGTTGCGAGCATGAAGCGCAGTGCGTCCGCGCCGTACTGGTCGATGACTTCCAGCGGATCAATGCCGTTGCCGAGCGACTTGGACATCTTTCTGCCCTGTGCATCGCGCACCAGACCGTGAATGAGCACATGCTTGAACGGCACCTCATCCATGTTCTCCATTGCCGCAACGATCATTCTGGAAACCCAGAACGTGATGATATCATAACCGGTGACAAGCGTATCGGTCGGATAGAAATACTGGAGATCATCGGTCTTTTCCGGCCAGCCGAGCGTCGAGAACGGCCACAGTGCAGAGGAGAACCATGTATCCAGCGAATCCGGATCCTGACGCATCAGTTTGCCGCACTTCGGGCAGACTGCCGACTTCTCCTTTGTGACGGTCAGCTCTCCGCAGTCATCGCAGTAGAATGCAGGGATCTGATGTCCCCACCAGAGCTGACGGGAGATACACCAGTCGCGGATATCTTCCATCCAGTTGAAGTAGAGCTTATCGAAACGCTCCGGCACAAACTTGATCCTGCCGTCGCGCACTGCCTCGATCGCGGGCTTTGCGAGCTCGTCCATCTTGACGAACCACTGGAGCGAAACGCGCGGCTCAACGGTCGTACCGCAGCGGTAGCAGGTACCGACATTGTGCACATGCGGCTCGGTCTTGACGAGATAGCCGCCTGCCTTGAGGTCTTCGAGGATCGCTTTTCTTGCTTCGTAGCGGTCCATGCCGGCATACTTCGGATAATCGTCGGTGATCTTCGCATCATCCGTCATGACATTGAGCACCGGCAGATTATGCCGCTGACCGACCATAAAGTCGTTGGGATCGTGTGCCGGTGTGATCTTCACGACGCCGGTACCGAAGTCCATATCGACATAGCTGTCCGCAATGATCGGGATCTCTCTGCCGACCAGCGGAAGAATGACGGTCTTACCGATGACGTTCTTGTAGCGCTCATCCTTCGGGTTGACTGCGATCGCGGTATCGCCGAGCAGCGTTTCCGGACGGGTGGTCGCAAGGAACATATAGCCGGAGCCGTCTGCGAACGGATAGCGCAGATGCCAGAAGCTGCCTT
This sequence comes from Clostridiales bacterium Firm_04, assembly GCA_001603005.1. Lineage (GTDB taxonomy): Bacteria > Bacillota > Clostridia > Oscillospirales > Ruminococcaceae > Firm-04. The sequence goes on along the minus strand of LVAJ01000022.1, from coordinate 4,577 downwards.
CCTGCTCCTCATAGGAGACCTCTGCATTGGAGATCGAGGTCAGGCATTTCGGGCACCAGTTGATGATGCGCTCGCCGCGGTAGATATAGCCCTTTTCGTAGTAATTGACAAAGACTTCCTTGACGGCTTCCGAGCAGCCCTCGTCCATGGTGAAGCGCTCGCGCTCCCAGTCGCAGGAAGAACCGAGCTTCATCAGCTGCTGGTCGATTCTGCCGGCATACTGCTCCTTCCACGCCCAAGCGCGCTTCATGAAGCCCTCTCTGCCGATATCGTCCTTTGTGATGCCCTCTTTGCGCATCGCCTCAACGATCTTTGCTTCGGTTGCAATTGCAGCATGGTCGGTGCCCGGCAGCCAGAGCGTGCTGTAACCGCTCATGCGCTTCCAGCGGATGAGAATATCCTGCAAGGTCTCATCGAGGGCATGTCCCATGTGCAGCTGTCCGGTGACATTCGGGGGCGGGATCACGATCGTATAGGGGATCTTTTTCGGATCCGTTTCCGCATGGAAGCAGCGCTTTCTCATCCACTGCTGATAGATGCGGTCCTCAAAGGTACTGGGATCGTAATTCTTTGCGAGTTCCTTCAAAGTAATCAGCTCCTTTTCCTTGTGTGCGTCAGAACATGAAAAACGCCCTGAACGCAGTTCGTTTGTTGCGTTCAGGGCGAATAAAATCTTTATCCGCGGTACCACCTGACTTCGGCTGTCTCATCGTTCGATCAAACATGCCGCACTCTTTCGGCAGCGCATAGTTCCATATGGTACTGCCTGTCCGTTGACGGCGGACAACCCGTCAGACGGTTCTCCCGATCCCGGATCCTGCGCGGGGCAGGGGCGTATGGGAACAGGGCTTTTCCGTCTGCTGCTCGGAACGCGACTTCGGTGCCGCAGCGGAAGCACTTTCACCTGCCGTGCTCTCTCTGTGCCGCTGTTGGGGCATGTACTACTCGTTCGTCATCGCATTTACAGATAAATCAATTATAGCAGGCATTTTAAGAATCGTCAAGCATTTTGGAGATTTTCAGCGTTTTGCACAATCTCTCATCCGAAGTAAAACAGATCCTCGAATTTCATGTCCAGTGCGATGCAGAGGATCAGCGCGAGCTTGGCGGTCGGCTGGAACTGTCCGGTCTCCAGAGAGCTGATCGTATTGCGCGAAACACCGACGATCTGTGCAAGCTGTGCCTGCGAAAGATGCCGCTCCGCGCGCGCTTCTTTCAGACGGTTTTTCAGTACAAGCGCGTCATCCATTACAGTCTCCCCGCGTTCAGATCCCGGAACAGCTGATAGATGAAAATAACCGTAAAGCCGGTCATCAGCAGCCCGTAAAACAGCCACAGACCGGTCAGCTTCGTCGAGCCGCGGCGTTTGCCGAGCATAAACTGTGTGAGCCCCTGAATCGCAGCATAGCTGCAAAACATGATCGGAAACAGCCGGCAGCTCCGGTCATACATCAGCGAACCGATGAGATTCATGGACGCGCCGATCAGCAGCATGCCTGCGCCCGCAATGCCGCGCGCTTTGTTCTGTACTTCCAGCTCGACAATATCCGCGCCCTTGTTTTCTTTCCGCGCTTTTGCGAGGATTTCCTCTCTTTTCATGACAACATCTCCTTATCCGAACAGGTATCTGATATATTCATAGCCTTCCAGAAGCAGCAGCCCCAGCATAACCGCTGCTTCTGCCCAGTCCTTTTTCTGATGCCGCTTCACAGCCTTATACAGCGATTCGCCGAGATCCAGTGCCCAGACCATGAGCAGCACTGCATGGAACTGTTTGATGTTTCCGGTGACTGCCTGTAAGATCAGCAGGGTGATGCCGACGGCTGCGACGGTCCAGCGCTGCATCAGATAGCTGTGCATCCGCAGGCTTGCTGTTTCGAGATCCTGATTGTTGTTTTCGTGCCGTGCCTTTTCCAGTATTTCTTCTCTGTTCATGATTCCTGCTCCTTTCCGATGCCAAGTTCACTTGGCATATCTTTGTTGTCCCTATTATAGCACTGCCAAGTGTACTTGTCAAGATGTTTGCCAAGTTTTCTTTGCGAATCGGAAGGATCCACAATCCGGAATCCCGTTTCATCTGTCGCATTATACAAAATCCACAAACACAACCGCGATTTCTGTACCCGATCGTGCGAATGGATGCCGCGGGTGTTGACAAAATCCGCAGTTTGTGATAGTATGTTAGCAGAAGTTTTCTCATCACAGAAAGGAGTATCATCATGGAATCTGTTTTCTACGCGGCAATCGCTGCACTTCCGCTCGGCGACGACACACCGGTTCTGCTTTACGCGATTCTCGGCGTGCTTGCGCTCGGACTTGTCATTGCAATGACGGTCGTCAGCAAGAAATCCAAGGAAGATTCGGATGACAGCACATCCGGCAAACGGAGCAAAAAATGAGCGGCGGGCTGCTGGCACTGACGTTCGATGACGGACCGGATGCGGAGATCACCGGACAGATCCTTGACGTTCTGGAACAATACAAGGTGCCTGCATCCTTCTTTCTCATCGGACAGAATATCACGCCGGAGACCGTTCCGGTCATGCAGCGTGCTGTCGCGCTCGGCTGCGAGCTTTGTCATCATTCCTTTACGCATCCGATGATGACGGCGATGTCTCCCGAAGCGATCGCAGAGGAGATGCGCCGCACCACAGAGCGCATTCAGGAAACGACCGGTCAGACGCCGCGTTTCTTCCGTCCGCCTTATTTTGCCGTCAATCAACGCATGTTCTCGTGCATTGATCTGCCGTTCATTGCAGGCTATGGCGTGCAGGACTATAATCCGGAGATCACCGAGGACGAACGCTGCGACGGCATCATGGCGCGCGCAAAGGACGGCAGGATCCTGCTGCTGCACGATTTTGCCGGCAATAACAAAACCGTCGGCGCAGTCCGGCGGCTTGTGCCGGATCTGCTCGCAAAGGGATTCACCTTTGTGACGGTCTCGCAGCTGTTTGCGCAGAAGGGCGTTGTCCCGCGCAGCACCGACCGCATCCTCTATTCGTATACGGCACAGACAGTCATGTATGCGCCGGATGCATGACAGCAGACAAAAACGGAGAAGCACCCGCGCGGGAATGCTTCTCCGTTTTTTCATATGCAGCAAGATCAAACAGGCAGACAGCTTTTACGCCGTCTGCCTGTTTTTTTGTCTGACCGGGTATTATTCATCCTCTTCCGTGAGGTACTTCGGAACACTTCCAGTGATCACATCCTCAGCCTCAAAAGCGATAACAGTCAGTTCAGGAGTCTGATATGTCATGAGTTTCACCTCCGTTCATTCGTTTTTCGATTCAGAATGAATCTTATGCATCAAGACCGAAATAATCTCTTGCAGCATCGCAGTACATCTTGAGTGCGATCATGGTATTCTTCAGAATCTCATTACTGCTCTTTTTCAGTCTGCCTGCCATGTAGCATTCAGGGCTGTAAACCGTGGTGTAGCTGATCTGCTCGTATGCATCGCCGTTCTTCACGCAGACATATGCTTCATATGCATTGGTCAGCTCCGGTCCCTTGATGTCTTCGATGAAGGCCGCCAGCTTGGTGCTGCCGTCTTCCTTCGGGACGCGGTAGACCTTTGCATAGCGGAAAGCGCCTGTGCTGCCTGCCACGCGGTAAGCCAGATATGCATTCGGGAGCATGGTCTCGTCATCCAGCTTGATCGTATAGCTCAGTGCGGTTGCCGCTTCCAGTGCGAGGGCATGACCGACAATGTGTGCAGTCTCGGTTTCGATGCTGTCGGTGTCAACCGTTTCAGCAGCATCCATGTTCACAACATCCGGATTCAGTTCAACTTTGCCGTACAGCGTTTCGACATTTGCGTTTGCAAGATTGTCCGTGTTGATACCGAAGTAGAGCTGTGCATATGCGCCGTAGGTTGCGAGATATGCAGCCAGCGTTCTCATCTTCTCATTCTTGGACTTCTGCATTCTGCCGTCCAGATATTCCTGAACAGAGTAGGTGAACGGATTTTCCGCATCGGTAGCGACTTCTGCGCCGTTCATCGTTGCGGCAAATGTGCAGTAAATGGTATGCGTCATTTCCGGTGCTGCGACCATGTAGGTGAAGACATATCTGCCGTCCCACTCGCCGTCGTCGGTCAGATTCTGCTCGCCTGCGATCTCGGTCTTGATCCATTCACCGTCTTCCTGCATATGCCATGCAGTCATGACAGGGTTCTCAACCTCGCCTGCGAACTGAACGAGATAGTTGACGCCGATTCTGCCATCCACGAGCAGGGAATGGTTCTGCTTGATGATGAAGGTCGGCGCGATCGCTTCTTCCTTCGTGTCTGTGTAGGTGTTTCCTTCTTCGTCGGTTGCGGTTGCCGTGTAGACGATCTTTCCGGCGGTTGCAAGTCCGGCTTCTGTTGTCTCAGAGGTAATGGTTGCCGGCAGCACTTTCGTTTCGCCGCAGCCGTTCTGGCAGGTGAGCGTCACTTCTGCACTCTCGAAGCCGTTCCAGCTCCATGCGGGTTCTGCAAAGGCGTGACCGGTAGCCGGAATCACGACTGTTTCTCTGCTGACTTCTTCGCCGCAGGTCTCGCAGTAAACAACAAGGTCATAGGAACCGTC
>LVAJ01000021.1 GCA_001603005.1 Clostridiales bacterium Firm_04 | reverse complement strand
CAGGCTGTTTTAGAAGACGCAGAACTATTGGTAAATATCTATAATGCGTCTTTTTATGATGATTATATGCGATATGGTTCGTGTCCGGGATATGGGAAAACAAAAGAAATGATGGAAGAGTCGATCAGCAAATATATAAAATATATCATACTATGCGATAATGAATCTGTCGGCTGTGTTTCATGTATAAAACTGGAAAACGGAACTTATGAGATTAGTTGTTTGTGCGTTATTCCGGAGTATCAAGGAAAAGGGATAGGGACACAAGCAATTCAATTTGTAAAGACATCTTATGAAGATTGGAAGATGCTCACTTTAGTAACACCCATAAGCAAAAAACAAAATGTGAAGTTTTATACTGAAAAATGCGGATTCCATATCGAATCAACTGAAAGAGACGGCAATGTAGAACTTGCTCGATTTGTATTGGAAAGATAAATTCTGATTTACAGCAATAAGCTGCCGGAAACAAGTGCACTGAAAGACGCGCATAACGCTTCCGGAAAGCTTTAGAATAACGGCTGTCGGCACTGCCGACTGCCTATCGTTTCAGTGTGCGCAGATATGCCTTCTGTTCGTCGGTGATGCGCCGGCTCTCGATGCTTTTCTGAATCGCCTTGTTGTGCGTCCATGTCTCCAGCCGGTTTTGCTCCAGATACGGCAGAACTGCGTCATACTGCTTTGCAAGCGCCGTCGCAAAATACCACGCGATCTCCATGTTGATATAGTATTCCTCCGACCGGAGCTGCGCGACCGCTTCCGGATATTCCGGCGCAAAGCGGTCATCCAGAAAATACCGCATCAGCATGCCGACCGCAAACCGCACCGTATAAGTCTCCGGCGACTGCATCCACTTCCGGAGATACGGCAGCAGACGGTCCTTCTGCCTGCCGAACACCGCCGGCGAGAACTGATCGCAGGTCGCCCAGTTGTCCACATACGGCAGAAATGCCTCCGTCTGCGCGATGCAGATGTCAAAATCCTTCTGCCGTGAAACGAGAAATGCATGCAGCTGGTTTTCATCGAAATAATGATGCGGGAGCGTTTGCAGAAACTGCGCGGCGGCGTCTGTTCCGGCAAGCGCTTTCGCAAGCTGCCGCAGATCGGGCGTCCGCACGCCGAGAAACATCTCCGGCGGCAGATTCGGGATCAGCTTTGCCTGAAAGATGCCGTATTCTGCATCCCGCAGACGGTTCATCGCGGTCAGGATCTCATTTTTCTGCATATGGTTCCCCTTTCTGCGGCGGTTGTGAGCGCACATCGTTCGCTGTGCGGGATTGTTCCCCTATTATAACATATCACGACAAAAAGTGCAATGGGCTCGCGCAGAAAATCACCGCAGAACGGTTTGTCCTGCGGTGATTTTGTTTTCCGCATCCTGAAAACAGGCATGCAGACTGTTATTTGCTGAGCAGATCCTCCCAGCTGACTGACTTGCCGGCAACCTTGGTTTCGGTGTAGTAGATCAGAATGAGCTGTGCATCATCGACGCCGAGCACGCCGTCTTTGTTGATGTCAGCGGCTTTCAGCTGAGCGGCGGTCAGACCGCTCCCGTTGCCCGCGAACTGCTCCGTATAGGCGACGAGCGCAAGCTGTGCATCCTCAACACCGACCGTTTCATTGCCGGAGAGGTCTCCGCGTTCCAGCTGCTTTTCCGGCACTGTTTCGGTTGTTGTGGTATACGTTGTGGTGTCCGGCGGAGACACTGTCAACAGCGGCGCCGTTGTTTTCCGTGTCGCTGTTGTGACGGTGCTGCGTGTCGTTTGAACAGTCGTTGTCGCGAACGTATACGGCGTGGCAATTGTCGCCGCCGTCGCTCTTGTTGTCGAGGTTGTCGTGACCGTCGCTGCGGTCGTTGCAGGCGCGGTCGTCGTTTCTGCGGGGATCTCGCCGATCGACTCAAAGCGGTAGCCGTATTTTTTCGCATATGCTTCAATCGGGGAATTGCTGTATCCGCGGATCACGCCGTCATAGTAGGTCACATTCTTCTTGAGTGTGCTGTCGTATCCGCTTCCGTTGCAGATCACGCCCTCGTTGTCAGCGATCTTGCATGCCGGATTCAGAACCGTGACGGATTTCAGGTTCTTCATGACTCTGAATGTTCTGTCATGGATAAAAGAGATTTTTTCCGGAAGAACGATTTCTTCGATCGCATCACAGCCCGCGAATGCGTCGCTGTCAATTTCTTCGAGCGCATCGTTCAGTTTGATTTCCGGCAGGGATCTGCAGTTCACGAAAGCAGAGCTGCGGATGGTCTTCACGGAATCCGGCAGCACGACCGACCGCAGCGCGCCGCAGGTTTCGCACAGATCCATCGGAATTTCCTCAATGTTCTGCGGAAGCTGCAGCGATTCAAGGGCGGAGCATTCAGAGAAAACATTGTGATTCAGCTTTGCATTTGTTCCGGAAAGATCCATTACCAGCAGACCGGTGTTTTTACTGAAAGCGCCCCAGCCGATCTCCTCCAGTCCGTCCGGAATCCGGATGAATGCCGGAGAGACTGCATAGCGGAATGCGATCTCATTGATCGTTTTGACCGTCTGCGGGACTTCGTAGACTGCGCAGACCTTTGCGTTGGGATAGAAGATCAGCTCTGTCTGATCCTTGTTGAACAGCACGCCGTCCGCAGAGGAATAGGTCTCGTTGTCCGGATCGACGTTGATCGCCGCAAGATTGTCGCGGTAAGGGAACCATTTCATGTCGATTTTATTCACGGTCTTCGGAATGTTGAGCACCTTCACCAGATCGGAAATTGAAGTCGAATCCGAGCAGGCGATCTCCGTGACCGGCTTGCCCTCGATTTGCTCCGGAATGGTGATGATTGATCTGTACGGGGTGCCCGAACTAATCTTGCTGATGACGATTTCATCGCCTCTGACAAGATAGGTCAGGCATTCCAGATCGTTTGTTTCACGATCCGCAAGCTCCGGCAGATCGCTGTCATCTGTGATTGCCGTGAACGGGATGCCGTATTCCTTTGCAAAATCCTCGGCAGTGGAGCCTTTATAGCCGCAGACCTCCTCCAGCGAGGAAGATTTCAAACTGCTGTCGGCATCAATTCTGCATTCCGGATTGAGGATCACGACACGGCGCAGCGTCGTGCTTGCCGCCATCATTTTTGCATAGAATCTCGCAGCTTTTTCGCCGATGATCAGCTCCTTCAGAACCGGAAAATCATTGAGCCTGACAGCGCTTTCTGCAATATCGGTGGTGTTAATGCGCAGGCTCTTGTCCTGATAATGACCGAAGTAGCAGGTATCCAGTGCGCTGTAAACGGAAATGTTCTTCACGCCCTCCGGCAGCGTGACCGGTTCGAGCTGATAGCAGCCCATGAAAACATGCGTTGCCGTTCGCTTCAGACCGGCAGGCAGCTGAACAGACTTCAGCATCGCGCAGTCGGAAAATGCGGAATCTTTGATCTCTGTGACCGTATCCGGAATCTCGATCTGCTTCAGCGTGGCGCAGCCGGCAAATGTGCCGCTTTCAATGATTTCCAGATCGGCAGGCAGTCTGACGGATTCCAGAAACGTGCAGCCGGAGAATGCGTCGGAAGAAATCGCAGCGCCGTCCGGAAGCACGATCGAATGCAGACGCTTGCATTCGCGGAAGCCGCCGACGCGCATGACCGGCATGCCTTCGATCTCCGCCGGCACAACGACATCATAGGGCATATCCGCGGTCGGGCCGTCTATGATGACCTTCCCGTGTTCCTTCTCGGTGTCATTATTTTCATAATAGACATGATAGCGCAGACCGCCGGCATTCGGGATCGTTGTTGTCGTTGCCGTTGTAGTGACCGGCGCCGTTGTGGTGACGGCCGTGCCAGCCGCGGATGCGGTCGTCTGTGTTCCGGTCGCTTTTGTCAGCGACATTCTGCTGAGGTCAGCCGTTGTGCGAACGGTCGTGACCGCCGGCTGCTTCGTGGTGTACGTTCCGGTCGTCGTGGTCACGGCAGGCTCCGTGGTGATGTCGGTCGGCGTCGGGCCGATCAGCTGAAAGTCGATGCCGTAATAATTCGCGTATGCTTCTGCCGTGGAATCCGCATAGCCGTAGATCGAGCCCTTGAACTGCGGCTTTGCTTCATAGCTGTTGGTATAAATGACCTTTCTGTCCATCGGGATCTCGCAGTACGGATTCAGAATGCCGATCCAGCCGAGCGTCAGGCAGTTGGCAAATGCCTCTGTTTCGATTTTGGTGACGTTTTCAAAGAGCGTGATATTTTTCAATGCAGAGCAATTTCTGAATGCGCCGCTGCCGATTGTTTTCAGGCTTTTCGGCAGTTTGATTTCTTCCATTGCAGCGCATTGACCGAATGCCCCTTTTCCCAGCACCGTCACGCCGTCCGGCAGATTGACCGTTTTCAGGCTGGAGCATCCGTTGAACATCGACTCCGGAATGACGGTGATGCCGGAAGGCAGTCTGACCTCCTCCAGCGCTTTGCAGCCGTCCAATGCGCCTGCGCCGATCTGATCCTTCACGGAATCCGGAATCGAAATGGATTTCAGTGCTCTGCAGCCGCTGAATGCTCTCGCACCGATCTCCTCAAGGGTTTCCGGCAGTGTAAAGCTTTCGATCAGAGACTGCCCTTGAAACGCGCCTGTTCCGATCTTTTTGACGCTCTCCGGAATGGTCACGGCAGTGATCTTTGCAGAAAAGTAGTCGTTAAAAGCACTGTCCGCGATGGCAGTCACACCGTCCGGAATCGTGATCTCGCCCTCACAGTTCTGCGAATCCAGCAGAACATGATTCAGGATCGCATAGTTTCCGCCGCCGAACAGTGTATCTATGAACGGCGTGTACGAAAATGCACTGCTGCCGATCTCGGTGATTGTTTCCGGAACCGTGAGATCCGCAAGCGCCTCGTCTTTGTAGAACGCAGTGCTGCCGATCTTCGTGACGGAATCCGGAATGACAACATGATCCAGCAGCGGGCAGTTGCTCAGGAAGGACATCGGGATCTCCGTCATGCCGTCCGGCAGCGTGATTTTTTCCAGTGCTTTGCATTCCGTAAAGACGCTGTATCCCAGTTTGGTCAGTCCGGCAGGAACCGCAGCCTCTTTCAGTGCCGTGTTTGCGAAAGAATTTGAACCAAGCTCTTTCATGCCGGCGGGGAGTTTCACACCGGAGAGCACAGCACAGTTTTCAAATGCATATTCCCCGATCGTTTCCAGACCGTCCGGCAGCGTGACCGTTTCGAGTGCTTCGCAGGTATCGAACGCTCTTTTGCCGATCGTTGTGACCTTTTCGGGGATCGTGACGGATTTCAGTGTTTTGCATTCTGCAAACGCATATTCGCCGATCTCCGTGACAGTCTCCGGGATCGTGACCGCAGTCAGCGAGTCGCATTCTTTGCAGACGGAACCCGGCATCACTGTCATGTTCTGCGGGAACCGGATCGTTTCGAGTGCGCGGCACGTACTGAATGCCATATTGCCGATCTCCGTGACGCTGTCCGGAATGGAAACCGCAGTCAGCTTATAATTGGCAGCAAATGCCCCCTGACCGATCGTTTTCAGCGTGGAAGGCAAGGTCAGTGCCGTTTCCTTTGCAGCGTAAAATGCGCTGTACCCGATTTCTTCCAGTCCCTCGTTCAGCGTGATCGCCTGCAGCGCATCGCAGGAGCTGAATGCCGCACCGCCGAGCTGTCTGACATAGGGCGGCAGTGTCACCGCAGTCAGCGCGTCGCAGTCGTTGAATGCGGAGTTGCCGATCACGGTCAGATAGTTCGGCAGTGTCAGATTCACGACCTTGACCTGCTTCTGGAACGCCTTCTCACCGATCTCGGTGACGGGCATGCCGCCGATCTCATTCGGGATCACATAGGTTTCCGGCAGCAGACCGGTCGTGCCGGTGATCATGACCTGACCGTCCAGCACGGAGTATTTGAGCAGATCGCTGGTCAGCTCCGTTTCCGCTGCATAAACTGTGCCGGAAAAGAGCAGATCAGGTGTGGGTGTGCCGGTCAGTGCAAGGCAGATCGCGCAAAGCACTGCGCCGGTTTTTTGTTTTCTCATCGCAACCATCCTTTCATATTTTGTGCAGCGCACAATGTTACTATTATAACATAAATCCGTGCGGTTCGCAATTCACTGCATGTACAAAGAAATTAAAAAGCAAAAATAAATATATATGCAGAATTGCGCCGTTTTCCGTATGTTCGGCAAATAGAAAATGTGAATAAACTGTAAATTCTGCAAAAAGCGATTGAACCAGCCGTTCTTTTGTGTTATAATAAAATACTATCCTGAACCTGAAAGGAGCGTTTCAGATGCATTACGATCAACTGTTGTTTTCGGAGCTGCGGCTTGTTGCGGTTTCATTCGATACGGCGCCGCTGACCGAGGAAAATATGGTCAAGGCAATGACTGTGAATATAGAGCTGAACGCGCTTGGATATACGCTGTCTGCGGCGGATATTGTCACGCTGGCAAGATCCGCGGATGCAGACGGTCTGCCGGAACGCGTGCGGTCATATATCGGCGATGTCAAGGCAAAGCCGATGTATCCGGACTTCCCGTCGCAGGTCATGGAAATGGATGAGGCGGTCTTTCGGTTTCATCAGCTGGTACATTATTTTTCGACATACGGAATAGAGGAGCTGACCGGTCAGCCGGTTGCAAAGGGCTGGTTGCCGGAGATGCAGGATACCGAAAAAACGGAGCCGGATGACACGCTGCTGGATGCAAAGGTGCTCGCGCTGATCGACACGAAAGACAAGTATCTGCTGCCCTGCAAAAAAATCCTCGGCAAGACCGAGCGCATGACTGACAAGGAATGCATGATGATCGCGGAATGCGCGAAGAATCTGTCCGCAGAGGAACTCTCCGGCATCACCGTGACATTCAAGCAGAATCTGCTGCTCGTGTTTCAGGCGCTCTTTGCGGCGGAGAATCTTTCTTCCGCGGAGAAATGCAGTGCCCTGCACGCGGTCTGCCAGCACACCGGCGACGTCTGGAAGTGCATGGACTATGTCCTCACGCATGCGCATTATCACTTCCGCACCTCGCAGAAGCGCTTGCTGGTCAAGCTGCTGGAAAGCTTTCCGCTCGCGGATTTCCGCGGCAATCTGATCCTCTCCGGCAAAAAGCGCGAGCGCACGCTGCTGATGCTGCAATACATCGACTTCAACACCTATTCGCGCGATCCGGCATTTGCAAAGGCAGTCGCAGAGCTGCGCGCCGGAACGCTGCGGTCGTGGGAATCCGAGGTCAAGGACATGGTCAGCCGGAAAGCGCCGGAAGCACTGGACGCCTATGCAGAGCGCCCCGGCATGATGCTCCGCCACCTGACCTATCTGCTGCGGAACGGCTATGCGGTCAAGGATCTCTTTGACCGGCTGCTGCCGCATGCCGCGGAGCTGAGCCCGCAGACGCTCGTGAGCCTTGTCACATTCTTCTCGCGCGATACAAGCGGGCTCGACGATCTGCACTATCAGGAAGCGGTCGTGCTGCGTCAGATGCTCCGCTATCTGCTTCAGGCGCGGCTTTCCGCAAATGAGACCGTGCTGCGCGGGAAGAAGGTCTATGTCAGCATGCCGGATTTCGACCTTGACCGCTCGACGGTCCGCATCGCCGACAAATCGGCAGAGGGCGGCTATATCCGCTCCGGTCTTGCCTACCGGATTCCGGAGGAAGTCCGCTGCATCCGGTTCTTTGTCTACTGGAACGATAAGCAGCGAGTGGACATTGATCTGCACGGTGCGGCATTTGACTGGCAGAACAATGAGATCAATGTCGGCTGGAATGCAAATTTCAAGTCGAATGAGCTTGTGTTCAGCGGCGACATCACGCATTCCGATGCTGCGGAATACATTGACGTTGATCTGGACAAGGCGCGCGAATCGCTGCGCAGTGTGACGCTCAACATCAATCTTTACAGCGGCTATCCGACCTTCAAGGAGATCGACGAATGCTTTGTCGGCATCATGGGCGTATCCGGAACCGGCGAAGAAATCAAGCTTTACGATCCGAAAAACTGTTTCTTCACACACTATCTGACCGGTTCCTACCGGCGGATCAATTACGGCTGGATCGACATTGCGAACCGCGCGCTGGTCTTTGACGGCATTCCGCTCGAAACCGGCGGCTATTACGAAGAAGCCCCGCGGAACAACGGCTTTACGCTTGCGGATTATCTCGATCTGCTGTTCGGTGCGCAGGGTGCATCGTTTGCGGTATCCGCAGAGGAAGCAGATGTGATTCTGGTCATGGGCAAGCCGTCTTCCGAAAAGGAACAATCTCTGATCGACCACAATTTCTTCTTGGAGGGTTGACAACCGGCGCGATCCGTGGTATACTGAATACAGCAAGCGTACACTGTACCGCTGGTTTTCTGCAGCTTCCTTTTATGTGTTCGACTCACAATTTCCCCCGATCGGGGGAGTTCCGGTGCAGGTCGTGTGTGCTGCAAGATTGCTTGCATTGCCGATACAGGCGTTGCTTCGGGCAGACGGTTATGACCGTCTTGTGACTTCCTTTTTATTTTTTTTGATGAAAAAAGCCGCCTGAATGCAGTCCGTCACAAGATAGCCTGTATCAAACGAAAAACAGATGAGGGAACCGGAAGGCTCCCTCATTTTTTATGCGGTACCGCGGATTTTCTTGCAATTCTCCGCGCTGCATGCTATCATGAAACAGAAACATCCCGCAGACGGAAATGTTCCTGCAAACTCCGCATGCAGGACATACGAAAGACACATCCGTTTGCTATGATACAGACAAAGGAGGTGACGGGGATGCTTTACCGGATCCTGCTGGTTGAGGACAATGTGCAGATCTGCGATATGATCTGCGACTTTTTCTCCGGGCAGCCCGAACACAACTGCACCGTCGAGACCGTGCAGAACGGCGCCGAGGGACTGGACGCCGCACACAGCGGAAATTTCGATCTGATCCTGCTGGATGTGATGCTGCCGGAGCTGGACGGCTTTTCGGTCTGCCGCAGCATCCGTTCGGTCTCGGATGTGCCGCTGCTGTTCCTGACGGCGCGCGCCCGCGAGGAGGATGTGCTTTACGGCTACACGCTCGGCTGCGATGATTATATCATCAAGCCGTTTTCGCTGGCAACGCTCTATGCAAAGGTGCAGGCGCTGCTCAAGCGCGCAAAGGGAACCGTCCTGCACCGCGAGCTGGTCTGCGGCGCGATCACGCTGAATCCGCTGACGCTTGCGGTTACGGCAGACGGCGTACCGGTCACGCTGCCCGCAAAGGAATTTGCGCTTTTGCAATATCTCATGGAGCACAAGGACTGGGTGGTTTCGCGCGACCTGCTGCTCGACCGCATCTGGGGAAGCGACTTCTTCGGCAGCGACCGCGTGGTGGATACGCACATCAAAAAGCTGCGGAAAGCACTCGGCAGCGCGGGAAAGCAGATCCATACTGTCATTTCAAAGGGCTATCAATTGAAAGACGGTCCGCGGAGGTGATCGCAATGAAACACAAACATCATGGCAAAAAGACGTTCCGGCAGTTTTTCTGGCGCAGGTTTCTGATTCTGTTTTTCCTGTTCAGTGCCGGTTTGATCGGCTATCAGTGTTTTCTCTATGAACGGGATTACGAGATCGTGCTCGATGACCAACGGGATGGATTTGATCCGTTTCTGGCGCAGCATCTTGAAAGCGCGGACGCAGAAGATAGAGCTGATCTCTGGCTTCAGAATTATGCACTCTCAAAAGCTCGTGATTACAATATGCAATGCGGTATGATGCTTTATAATCCGGAAACAGGTGAGGTCATTCCCACCAGACCGTATGCATTTGCGGAAATCTGGCAGAACGGTGAAAAGAAATTATACCGGCTGGAGGATGCAGATCTGATCCGCAGGCTGTTTGACTCAACTGTTTATTTTTATCCGGTCGCGGCATACAGCATTTATGTCAAGGATAACCGGTTTATTCCGGGTGAAGTCTATATGCGAAAGCCGGTTCGCTTCGCGCCTTATCGAAAAGAGGAAGGCGAACCGCTTGCCGGCGAATGGGTGGATCTGTCGCCGGATCCGCCGAAAGGCTGGACAAAGATCTGCTCCGATCTCAGCAAGGAGGAGCTTGCCGCTTTTCATTTGGACTTGCCGAATATTGCAGAGGAGCTTGCCGCTTTTCATTCGGACTTGCCGAATCTTGCAGAGGAAAAAAGTGCAGACGGAAAACTGCATCTTGGCGGGATCGAATGCCTCGGCGGAAATGCCCCGCATGCAGATGCGCTCATGCAGAACATGGCGCGTGAATTGCCCGTTTTTTGCAGAACAAATAAACAAAAAGAAGAACAAGAACTCAAGGAAAAGGTCACCGAAAACGATCAGATTCAGCTGATCTCTCATGAAGCATTGAAGCTTGTGACCGAGATCAAAGCATCGTATCGCTATCAGCGGGAACTGGAGCCGAAGTATGTCTATTATCGGTTCCTCGATCAGGGACAGGATGTCAAGTTCAAACGCCTTCGCATCAAACAGGATATCACCATGCAGAATATTTCGTTCCGCGGCGAAACATGGCAGCTGTTTACTTACATCCGTCTTGACCTGCTGAACATGCTGCGGATCATGGCGCCGTCCATTCTCCATCAAATGCTGTGCATACTTGCAGTCGGCGCGCTGCTCCCGTCGCTGATGATCGGGCTGATCTGGTCAGTCATCGTATATCTGATCTACAGCAGGCGCTATGATTTCCGCGCCTACCGCAGAAACCTGACCGGCGCGCTGGCGCATGACCTGAAAACGCCGCTTGCGGTGATCTACGGCAATGCAGAAAATCTCCGCACACACGCGCATCCGGAGAACGCAGATACCTATGCGGACAACATCATGGAAAATGTCACGCATATGGACGAGATGATCGCGAGCGTGTTAAAGCTTGCGCGGACAGAGGATCTCACCGAACCGCTGATGACGCAGAAGGTCGATCTGACCGCGCTACTGCATGCGGCATTTCAGCAAAAGGAAACGCAGATGCAGGCACGCGGGCTGACGCTGGAAGAATCCGGCAGCCTGACGGTCAAGGGCAATCCGGAGATGCTGCGGCAGCTTGCGGAGAATCTCGCTGCCAATGCCGTGCAGCATGCAAATGAGAACGGAACCGTCACGGTTTCCGCGGAAAAACGCACGCTGCACATCAGCAATCCGTTCTCCGGCACACTGGATGTGAAAGCGATCTGCGAGCCGTTCCGCCGCGGGGATGCCGCGCGGAGCAGTCAGTCCGGCAGCGGGCTGGGGCTCAGCATCGTGCAGCAGATCGCATCCGCGCACGGGATCCGGCTGCGCATCCGTGCCAAAGACGGCATCTTCACCGCAGAGCTGCGAAAGCCGCGGTTTCTCATCAAAACGATCCGTCGCAAGGATCTCTGATGCTTGTGGGGAGCCCCCGCTGATCTTTCCCTCCGGGCGGGCAGTACCCGCAGCCGCAGTTCACGCCGCTAGACGCGGCTTCTCAATCGTGACTGCTCCCAAAAACTCCGTTTTTTCAGGTTCTCCCATTGCACTTTTCAAGATAATATGTTATAATAGGGAGAAATTTGATAAACGGAGTGTTGCAAAAATATGAGTATTCTGAATGTCGAACATGTGACGCACGGGTTCGGCGCAAGACAGATCCTGAACGATGCATCCTTCCGGCTGCTGCGCGGCGAGCATGTCGGGCTGGTCGGTGCGAACGGCGAGGGCAAATCCACATTTCTCAGCATCATCACCGGCAAGCTGATGCCGGATGAGGGCAAGGTCGAATGGTGCCGGCATATCACCACGGGCTACCTCGACCAGTTCAGTACGCTGGAAAAGGGCAAGACCATCCGCGATGTGCTGCAGGATGCGTTCCGGCATCTCTCGGAACTCGAAGCCGAGATGATCGGCATGTACGAAAAAATGGCGGACTGCTCCGAGGCGGAAACCGCCGCACTCATGGACGAGGTTGGCGAGATCCAGAGCATCCTCGATTACAGCGGATACTATACGATCGACGCGAAGATCTCGGAATATGCAAACGGTCTCGGACTGAATGAGATCGGCCTGGATCGGGATGTTTCGGAGCTCTCCGGCGGTCAGCGCGCAAAGGTGCTGCTTGCCAAAGTGCTGCTCGAAAATCCGATGATCCTGATTCTCGATGAGCCGACGAACTTCCTCGATGAAAACCACATCGTATGGCTGACGAATTTCCTTCAAAATTACGAAAATGCGTTCATTCTCGTGTCGCACGATATCCCGTTCCTGAACAGCGTCATCAATGTCGTATACCATGTGGAGAACGCTGTCATGACCAGATATACCGGCGATTACGACAACTTCATGCGGATGTATGAGCTGAAAAAGCGCCAGACCGAACAGGCTTTTGAAAAGCAGCAGAAGGAAATCGCAGAGCTGGAAACCTTTATCGCAAAGAACAAGGCGCGCGTTGCAACGACCAATATGGCAAAATCCCGTCAGAAAAAGCTGGACAAAATGGAAAAGATCACGCTGATGCGCGAAAAGCCGAAGCCTGTGTTCGTCTTCCGGAAATCCAGAACGCCCGGCAGAGTCGTCATCGACTGCAAAGATCTGGTGCTCGGCTACGACACTGCGCTGACAAAGCCCGTTTCGGTGCAGGTGGAGCAGGGACAGAAAATCGCGATCCGCGGCGTCAACGGTATCGGCAAATCGACGCTGCTGAAAACCCTGCTCAAGCTGATCCCGCCCTTTTCCGGCACCGTTTCGCACGATCAATTTGTCGAAGCGGGCTATTTTGAACAGGAAGCCGAATCCGGCTCCGAAACGCCGCTGCAGGTCATCTGGGATGCGTTTCCGGCAATGACCAATGCAGAGGTTCGCGGCGCGCTTGCACAGTGCGGACTGACCGCCGAGCAGATCTCCTCACAGATGAAGGTGCTCTCCGGCGGCGAAAATGCAAAGGTCAGGCTGTGCAGGATCATGCTGACCGAGATCAATCTGCTCGTGCTGGACGAGCCGACCAATCACCTCGATCAGGATGCAAAGGATGCGCTGAAAAAGGCGCTTCAGGAATACAAAGGCACGGTGCTCCTTGTCAGCCACGAGCCGGAATTTTATATGGATGTTGCGGATATCATCTGGAATATCGAGGAATGGTCCACCAAGATCATCTGAATAACGCAAAACAGACCGGTCACAAAACCGGTCTGCTCAGCTTGTATATAAAGTGTCTCCGACGGATTTCTAATGAGGGCTCCGCCCTCAAACTCCTGCTTAAGGGCTGCTAGCCCTTAAGAATCCCATTTTGTGTGATAATAAAAAATATATGTATTTGCTTGTTTTTCGCAAAAATGGGATTACAAAGGGACAGTGTCCCTTTGGCGGGTTTGGTGAGTTTGCTTGCAAACTCATAGCGAAGCGTGCGCGCAGCCCATTCTAAATCATCGCGTTAGCGATACCTTTCCCGACAGACTGACAGACCGGTCACAAAACCGGTCTGCTTTTTTTGCGCGCTCATTCAATGGATCACGGCAACGGAATACCGCTTGAACTGGTAGATCTCGTCGGTGAACTTCCGGATCGTTTCCAGATCGGAATTGCCGATGATATATGTCCCCGCTTTGCCGGAGTTCACAGCATCGTGATTGAACACGTAATTGTCGTAGGCGGTCACAGTCTGGAACTGGCTGCCCGGATTGGAATACTGCACCGTATCCACAAATACATGCGGATCAATCTGCGTATAAAACAGCGTGAAGATATACGGCATATTCGTCTGCGCGGTGCAGTAACGCGTCACATTCTCAGGCGTAATCTCCTCTGCCTTCCGGATCGCATCGCCGAACGATTCGTAAAACTCACCGCCGAGCTTTTCGCGGTATTCGGTGCTGAAATAGCTGCTCACGAATCCGCAGAAGCAGATGCCGTATGCCGCGGCGATCGCTGCAAGCGCCTTTTTGCTGCCCGCGATCTCATGAACGCCGAGCGCCGTCAGCAGCAGCATCGGCACATAGACCGCATTGACACGGTTGATATTCGGATCGGCGTAATACGCGAACAGCAGCAGGCTGCATGCCGACAGGATCAGCAGCAGAACATCAAGCGGCTTGTGCGTCTTTATCGCGCGGAATCCGCCCAGCAGCATGAACGGCAGCGAGATCACATAAATGCAGCCGTAGAACGGGAATGCATTCCGGTCTGCGCCGTCTGTCTGCATCAGGCAGAGCTGGATCGCATGCGAAACCGCGTCATGCAGCGTCGTGCCGGACGAGGACGCGATGCGCCCGCCGTAGGTGTGCGGGATCGTCAGCAACCCGATCCGGATCGTTTCCTTGTCAAAGACATTGACGTACATGAACAGATAGATCGGCAGCGCAACAACCGCAAAGAGCACTGCCGGCAGGATCATGCTGCGCACCGGCAGCTGCTCCCGGATCTTTTTGCCGTTTGCAAGCGTCCCGTTGACCGCATAGACCGTGAAATACGCCATTGCCAGCAGCACGCAGAACAGCGTGATGACCAGATACGCAGAGCCGTAGGCATACAGCGTCAGCGCGAGCAGAAGCGCCGCGAGCCACAGATACCTTCGTTTGTCAAGGCTCCGGCAGATCGCCCAGAGACAGAGGATCAGCATGGACGGGAACAGATTCGATTCCAGACTCCAGCGGCTGAGCATGATGTTCCACGGTGAGATCGCGGTCAGCGCCGCGGCGGTCAGTCCGGCGCGTTCGCCGTATGACCGCGTGAACATCGAATACACCGCCAGAACCGACAGCAGCGAAAAGATCAGATTCACCAGCCGGATCGAAAAAACATTCAGACCGAAGATTGCCACGAACGGCATCGAAAAATAGGCGTAAAGCGCATTCTGTCCGCTGCCCCATGCCATCAGATGCACCGGCAGCGTGCAGCCGTTCCGGTCGATGCCGTAATGCAGCAGCGCGTAGGTGTCGTAGCCGATCGACGCCTCATCCTGATTCAGTCCGGCAGGATGCGCCGGAAATGCGATCAGCCGCACCAGCGCGGCTGTGAGGATCACGAAAAACAGCACGACCGGCGTGCGGTATTTTTTCAGCCATTGCAGCAGTTTTTGCGTGGATGCTGTGTCCTGTTTCATAAAAACTCCTTCATTGTCATTGATAAGCGGGCAGATCAATCTGCACATACAGTATTATAACCGAACAGATGCGAAATGTCAAGAAACAGAAGCCCCGAACACTGCACACTGTATTTCTTGACATTTTCTCTCAATAATGTTATACTAAATACCATGAAAACCATTCAGACACGAACATTCGGATGAGGGCAGAGCATGAAGAAATTCCGTGATACATATCTGAAAAAACTGCATATCGGCAATCTGACAACGGATTCCAATGTATTCATGGCGCCGCTTGCCGGATACACCTGCTATCCGTTCCGGCGGATGTGCAGAAAGCTCGGCGCCGGACTCGCGTTCACCGAAATGGTCAGCGCGAACGGGCTGAAATACAATGACAAGGCGACCGCAAAGCTGCTCTATACCGATGCGGACGAGGATCCGAAGGCGGTGCAGCTGCTCGGCTGCGTGCCGTCTGCGTTTGAGGCGGCGTGCAAGGGCGCGTATACCGCAGACTATGCCGTCGTGGATATCAATATGGGCTGTCCCGTGCCGAATATCATCAAAAACGGCGAGGGCTGCGCGCTGACCGGCGATCTCCCGCTTGCATCGCGGATCATTGAGGCATGCAAACGCAGCGGCAAGATCGTCACAGTGAAGTTTCGTCCCGGCATGAACCGGAATCAGATCACGGTCGCTGAATTTGCAAGAATGTGCGAGGATTCCGGCGCGGACATGATCACCGTGCACGGACGCACGCGGAATATGATGTATGACGGCGAACCGATATACGAATATATTGCAGCGGCTAAAAACGCCGTCACGATCCCTGTCATCGCAAACGGCGGCATTGATTCGGAAGAAGCGGCGGTCAGAATGATGGAGCAAACCGGCGCAGACGGCGTGATGATCGCGCGGTACGGGCTGGAAAATCCGATGATCTTTGCAGAGCTGACCGGCAGGCAGACCGGTGAAACCAGACTGTCGCTGCTGCTCGAACAATGCGGGATCGCGGCTGCCTGCTTCGATGAGCTTGCCGCGCTGGACTATCTCAAAAAGCTCGCATCCTACTTCATGAAAAAGCTGCCCGGCACAAAGAAGCTGAAGCCGGCGCTCTATCAATGCGGCAGCATCCGGCAGATGCAGGACATCCTGATCCGGATATTCGGGGAAACGGAGGAATAACGCATGCCGGAAGCATTTCAGATCGAAAACGGAATACTCCTTGCCTATCACGGCGAATCGCACAGCATCGTGATTCCGGCGGGCGTCCGGATCATCGGCGAAGCGGTGTTCAAGGGCAAGGCTTGGATCACCGATGTGACGCTGCCGGACGGCGTGACCGAGATCGGCGGCAACGCGTTCAAGGGCTGCCGGCAGCTTGCAAAAATCAATTTTCCGGATGGGCTCCGCAAAATCGGCGATTTCGCTTTCCACAGATGCCATGCGCTGACCGAAGTCTGCCTGCCGGACTCCGTCACGGCGCTCGGTCAGGGCGTGTTTCTCTACTGCGACCGCCTGCTGACATGCAGAGCAAACGGCGTCAGAAGTCTCCGGAAGCAGACTTTTGCAAATGACACGCTGCTTGCAGCGCTGGAACTGCACAGCGCGGTCGATACAGCCAATTTCAAAGACGATATCTTCACCGGCTGCGTCAGCATCCGGGAAATTCGTCTTTCCGACGGATTCTGCTGCAAAATGGATAATCTGTTCAATGAGTTCCTGTCCGGCAGCACACCGCATCCCGTCGTGCGCGCGATTGCGGACAGCGTGTATCAGTCGTTTGAGATCGAAAACGGAACGCTCCGGAAGCTGCATGTCGATCTCAAATCCTTTAAACTGCCGGAAGGTATCCGCTGCATCGGAAAGGGCTGCTTTTTCGACCGCAAGGGCATCTTCTCCATGACATTCCCGCAGAGTCTCCGGCAGATCTGCAGCAACGCATTCGGCAACTGCATCAATCTCGAACAGATCACGCTGCCTGACGATGCGGTCGTGATCGACGAGGACGCATTCCGCGGATGCAGCAGCCTGAAAACGATCGTGCTCGGCGACCGGACTTACCGGCTCGGCGGCATCAATTATGACGCAGAAACGCCCTATCTCATCCGGCGGATCAACGATCAGGTCATGCGCGATTTCTATATCAGCGGCAGGATCCTGATGTCCTATTCGGGCAGCGAGGAGCGCGTCACGATTCCGGAAGGCGTTGAGATCATCGGCGAAAGCTGCTTTGCAGGCAATGACAAGATCGGGCGCGTCATCATGAGCAATTCCGTTCGCATCGTGCAGGAAAATGCGTTCCGGAACTGCGTCTGCATCCAGTCCGTTGTCATGTCGGAACATTTGCAGACGATCTGCCGCGGTGCATTTGAAAACTGCAAAAAGCTGATCCGGTTCAATGTGCCCGAAACGCTGCAAACAGTCGGATTTGCGGCATTCCGCGGGTGCAGAATGCTGGAGCTCACGGAATTTGAAACGGGAACGCCTGCGGCTGTGCGCATGCCGGAGCATGAATACGGCGCGGACGATATTCCCGCGTACCGCTTCTGCAATGACGGATCCCTGACCGAGCTGGTCTTTGACAAACCCGCCGTCATCGGGAAATACGCATTTTCCGGCTGCCCGAATCTGCAGTCCGTTGTCATCAACGATCCGGCGTGCATCATCGAGCCGTATGCCTTTGAAAAATGTGGCGCGCTCCGAACTGTCAAAGTGCGCGCGGGCGCTGTCGGAAAGGGCGCGTTCTCGTTCTGCCGGAATCTCGGATCTGCCGAGATCAGCGGCGTTTCATCGCTGGGAGATGAAGCGTTTGCGGGCTGCTCCGCGCTGAAAGAGATCAGCTGCGGCGATACGCTTTCCGATCTCGGCAGAAGATGCTTTGACGAATGCACATCGCTCCAAAGCTTCGATTTTGCATCCGTCCGGATCATCGGCGAGCGCGCATTTGAACGCTGCGATGCGCTGACCGAGATCAGGCTCGATCATGCGTCGGTCGGCTACCACGCATTTGCGGACTGCGCCGGACTGCGGACGATCATACTGGACAGCACATCCGTGCTGCAAAGCGGCGCATTCTTCGGCTGCACCTGCGCGGATACGGTCGTATTTGACGGGCAGCGCTATGCGTTCTCCCGTTTCTCGCAGAGCAGAAATACCGCGGACAATGCACTGCCGGTTCCCGTGCAGGAAGTCATCGGCAGCGTCTATGCCTGCTTCGACGTCAACCTGCATCACAGCATCGTGAAATACAAGGGCGATGCAGTCACCGTGCGCATTCCCGACGATATCACCGGCGCAGAGGACGAGGCGTTCCGCGATCATCTGCGCGTCACGGAGATCCTGTTCCCGCCGCAGTTCCGATCCAGCGGCAAACTGACCTTTGCCGGTACCGGCTGGCTCGAAAAGCGCCGCAGAGAAACCCGCTATAACATCGTGAACGGCATGCTGATCGACGCGGCATGCTGCGGGGAAACTGCTGAGATCACACCGGAGATCGACCGCATTTGCAGCTGGGCATTCGCCGGCAACACCGAACTGAACACGCTGATCCTGCACCATGACCGCATCGCCGTCGATGTGTTCGCGTTCCGGAACTGCATCAACCTGAAAACGATCCGGCTTCCGGACGGCAAGGTCTATACGCTTTCGCATTACCGTGATGTGACGGAGCAGGATTATCCGGAGCTCGTCCGGCGCATTTTTGCCGAGTGCATCAACTGCTTCAAGCTGAATGCGGACGGCGTCCTCGAAGAAAGCACCGGCAATATCAAAAATCTGGTCTTTCCGGACGGCATCAAAGCGATCGCCGATCAGGTGTACATGGACTGCAATCTGCTGGAAAGCATCGTGCTTTCGCCGGAAACCGCCGCGATCGGCAGATCCGCATTCAAAAACAGCAAATGGCTCCGGTCGGTGCGGGGCGCGGGCGGTGTTGTCCGCATTGCAGCGCATGCGTTCAGCGGCTGCAAGAGCCTGACGGAGATCGACCTTTCCGATGCGCTCGAAAGCCTCGGCATGCGCGCGTTTGAACACTGCTGCAATCTGAAAGAGATCCACATTTCCGAACGCCTGACCGTGATCCCCGAACGCGCATTTTTCCGCTGCAAAAGTCTCCGGAAAATCGTCATTCCGGCATCTGTCCGCGTCATTGAAGCGCAGGCTTTCGCATTTTGCAGCGAACTGGAAGAAGTCGTTTTCTGCAATCGCAGCAGCATGCAGATCGCGGATGATGCATTTGCGTGGTGTGAAAAGCTATGAGATACAGAACACTCGGAAACACCGGCTTGCAGGTCTCGGAGATCGGCTTCGGTACGATCCCGATCCTGAGCGGAAACGTCCCCGTGCTGCCGGATTATTACAGTCCGGATCTGCCGGAAGCCGTTGACATTATGATGCATGCCTTCAAAATGGGCTGCAATTTCTATGATACCGCGATCCCGGAAGAATACGGCGATGCGGAATATAAACTCGGCGTGTTCGCGGAAAAGGTCGGCAGGGAGCGCATCATCATTTCCGATAAGGCACGGTTTGCGGACGGAAACGATATATTCCGCGAGGTGCTGCGGTCTGCCGAAACGCTCGGTACCAATCCGGACATCTATTTTGTGCATCAGGTCGATGAGAAAAATCAGGACGAAACTTTCAGCCGGTACGGCGCGCTGGATGCGCTCTGTGACCTGAAAAAAGCCGGTGTCATCCGCTATACCGGAATTGCGACGCATTATTACAGCGTCGCGGCGCGCGCTGCCGCCGACAGCAGAGTCGATGTCATTCAGACAAGCGGCAATATTCTGGAACGCGGCATCATGGACCGCATTGCGGAAAATGACCTGTTCCGCGGCAAGGGACTGATCCTCAACAAGGTCTATGCGGCGGGCTGTCTGCTCTCTGTGTTCCAGCCGTCCGAGCTGATCGGCGGGATTTTGCATTACCCGTTCTCCTGCGCGCTCATCGGGATCGGGACGAAAGAGCAGGCGGATGCCGCGATGCAGACAGAATTTCAGCCGCAGACATTTTCCTTTGCAGAGGTCACATCCAGACTCGCGGAACACTTCCAGCCGATCCCCTGCACACGCTGTCAGCACTGCACTTGTCCGCGCGGATACGAAGTCCACATTCTGCTGCGGCAGTACAATTATTATCACCTCGGAAAGCATTACTGGGCAATGAAAAAGCTCCGGCTGAATATCGCAGAGGTGTTTGAGCAGTGCCGCAGATGCACCGAAAGACCGTGCATGCATGGCTGCCCGCAAAATCTGCGGATACCGGAGCTGATCGGAATGATCTATGAAATGACGCGCTGAATCTTTCAGCCGTATCATAAACGGAAAAGGAGTATTATCATGAGCAGAATCATCATCATCACCACAAGCCTGCGCGCGAAAAGCAATTCCGATATCCTCGCGGAACAGCTGCTCGCCGGCGCAAAGGATGCAGGACACGATGCCGAGCTGATCTCACTGAAAGGCAAAGAGATCCGGTTCTGCATCGGATGTCTTGCATGTCAGAAGACGCAGCGATGTATCCAGAAGGACGATGCTATCGCGATCGCGGACAAGGTGCTGCACGCCGATACGCTGGTGTTCGTCACGCCGATCTATTATTACGAAATGTCCGGTCAGATGAAAACGCTGCTCGACCGCCTGAATCCGCTCTATTCCGCGGATTACAGATTCCGCAGCGTCTATATGCTGTCCACAGCCGCCGAGGACGAGGATTTCGTGCCGGAAAAGGCGGTCAGCGGACTGCAGGGCTGGGTGGACTGCTTTGAAAAGGCAGAGCTGACCGGCTCACTGTTCTGCGGCGGACTGACTGCCGGCGGCGAGGCGGCAAAAGCAGAAGCGCATCTGAAAGCCGCATACGAATTTGGCAGAGCACTGCGATAAACCGCAGGGAAAGGAGTCCGGTAATGCTGGATTTTATCGAAGTCAACACACACAGCAGCATCCGCATCGCACTGGATCAGGTGATCTATATTGATCCGTTCCGGATCGGGGGCGCGCCGCATGACGCAGACATCATCCTCATCACACACAGCCACTTTGACCACCTCTCCCCCGAAGATATCCGCAAGGTCATGCAGCCGGATACGGTGCTTGTCTGCCCGCAGTCCGTCACGGAAGCGGACGGTCTGGGGCTGACCGTGCAGAAGGTCAGTCCGCAGGAATCGTTCTCCGTCAAAGGCATTGCGGTCGAAACCGTTCCGGCATACAACAACCTGAAGCCCTTTCATCCGAAATCGAAGGGCTGGGCGGGCTATCTCATCCATACGGCACACGGACGCATCTACATCGCCGGCGATACCGATATCACGGACGAGAATCAGCAGGTGCGCTGCGAGATCGCGATGCTGCCGATCGGCGGGACATACACGGTCGATGCAAAGCATGCCGCAAAGCTTGCCAATACGATCCGTCCGGAATACGTCATTCCCGTGCATTACGGCAGTGTCGTCGGAAAGCCGGCGGATGCGGATGTTTTTCAGCAGCATGTGGACAGCGGCATACAGGTCGTGCTGAAAGTGCAGAAATTCTGAACGGATGCAAAGGAGTTGTGCAATATGAAACAATTTGTAGAAGTGCATTATCTTGCGAGATCCGGCATGCGGCAGGCGTTCTATGACGCCCTGATGCAGAGCGGCATCGCTGACAAGTCCCGCGCCGAGGAAGGCAATGAGATGTATGCTTACTGGTTCAGTCCGGACAATGAAAACGAGCTGCTGCTTCTGGAGATCTGGCGCGATGCAGAGGCGGTGCGGCTCCACGGGGAAACGCCGCATTTCAAGGCGCTCGGTGATCTGAAAGCGGAATATGTTGCGGAAAACGTCATCAGACGGTATACGCTCACAGAAGGAGAACAGAAATGAAAATGATCAATATTGCGAACGGCCCGCAGCAGGTCTCTGCGATCATTCAGGGCTGCATGCGGATGCCAGCGCTCTCAAAAGAGGATGCTGCAAAGGTCATCCGCACGGCATACGACAACGGCATCAATTTCTTTGACCACGCCACATGCTACGGCGCGGGCGAAGCCGAAACGCGCTTTGCAGAGGCGTTTCCGCTGACCGGTCTCCGCCGTGAGGATATCTATATCCAGAGCAAATGCGGCATCTGTCCGGAGCGGCAGGAATTTGACTGGACAAAGGAGAATATTCTCGCAAGCACTGACGGCATTCTGCAGCGCCTGCACACCGATCATCTCGATACGCTGCTGCTGCACCGCCCCGATCTGCTCTTTGATCCGGAGGAGGTCGCTGCGGCATTCGATCAGCTCGAATCCGCCGGAAAGGTACGCTGGTTCGGCGTCAGCAACCTCATGCCCATGCAGATCGCGCTGCTCAAAAAATATGTGAAGCAGCCGCTTGTCATAGATCAGGTGCAGCTTTCGCTTGAACAGTCGCAGCTCATTGACCAGCCGCTCTATATGAACAACAAAACGACCGATCTTTCGATCAACCGCGACGGCTCTGCGCTCGACTACTGCCGGCTGCATGATATCACCGTACAGGCATGGTCGCCGCTCCAGATCGGCATGTTCGGCGGCACGTTCATTGACAATCCGGACTATCCGGAGCTGAACCGCGCACTCGCAGAGATCGCAGAACGCGAGCAGGTCTCCAAAGCAGCGGTGGCGATCGCATGGATCCTGCGGCATCCCGCAAAAATGCAGGCGATCATCGGCACAATGAATCCGTCGCATATTCAGGATGCCTGCGATGCGGTCAAGGTCACACTCTCGCATCATGACTGGTATGCGCTCTATCTGGCATCGGGCAAGTTCCTGCCGTAACATACAGCAAAAACCCGCCGTCTGCTTCTTCAACAGACGGCGGTTTCTATTCCGGAGCATCATGCAGCATTATGCTTCCGGAACGCTCTCCTGCAGCGTGACCTGCACGGTTTTGATCTCGCCGCCGCGGTTGATGCGAAGCGTCACGGTCTCGCCGGCTTTGTGCAGATTCTTCTGTGCGTTCAGCTCATCCATTGTCGTGATCTCCACGCCGTCGATCGCGGTGATGACGTCGCCTTCCTGCAAGCCGGAGCTTTCGGTCGCGCTGTAAACATACACGCCCTGCGGCATCTGATAGAACGCTGCCTGCTCCTCTGAAACGGTCGCGCCGGTGATGCCGAGCTGCGGTCTGCCGGTCACATAGCCGTTTTCGATCAGCGAGCGGATGATCTCGGCTGCATCGTTGATCGGAATTGCAAAGCCCAGTCCCTCAACGCTCGCTTCGCCGTAGGAAGCGCTCATTTTCATCGAGTTGATGCCGATGACCTGACCGTATGCATTCAGCAGCATGCCGCCGGAGTTTCCGGCATTGATCGCTGCATCGGTCTGGATCAGCGTCATCGTTCTGTCCTCAAGCTGCACCTCGCGGTTCTTTGCAGAAACGATGCCGCAGGTCGTCGTGCCGTAAAGCTCAAATCCGAGCGGATTGCCGATCGCGACGACCAGCTCGCCGACCTGCAGATCATCGCTGTTGCCGAACTCCGCAGGCGTCAGCCCTTCTGCGTCGATTTTCAGCACCGCAAGGTCGGTCTGGATATCATAGCCGACGATCTCCGCTTCATATTCCTCATCGTGATTCTCGCCCATGATGACGGTAACGGACGTCGCTTTGCCCATCTGATATTCGCTTTCGGTATCGTAGATCACATGCGCATTTGTGATGATATAGCCGTCGCTTGTCATGACAATGCCGCTGCCGGCTGCTTGTACTTCCTGCGATGCGGGCTGTGCATTGCCGCGCATGCCGCCGAATGCGAAATTGCCGTAGCCGGTATTCTGCGGCGTGTAGGTGAAGGTCGAACTGATGCCGACTGCGGAAGGCATTGCCTTTGCAGCGATTTCCGGAATGGTCAGCGCGTCAGCGGATGAAGCCATTTCCACCCAGCTCATATTGACTGCCGGTGCACCTGCGGTGCTGCCGGAAGATTCCGTTTCAGCAGTTTCAGCGGTCTCTGTGACGACTGCCGGATTCTGTGCAGGAGCCGCTTCGCTGCGCTCCGATGCAAGCTTGTACATTCCGATGGATGCGCCCGAAACAAGCGTCATTGCTGCGAGTGCAGCAGATACCTTCATGAAAATGTTTCCGTTGTGATTGTTCTGATTCAGCATAATAAACCGTCCTTTCATATTCTGCCGTTTACCGGCTGTGTTTCCTGCTTACAAGTATTATTATACGGTTTTATTTGAAAAAACGATGACGGCTTTTTGGAATCAAGGTTAGAGAAATGAGGAAAATGCTTGGAAAATAAGTGCATTTTGTGATATGAATATGAAAACGCATGCGCAGAAAAAACACATGCCCCGAAGCATTGCTCCGGAGCATGTGTGATGCATCATGATACAGAAAAGGTTATCTGACCGGCAAAGTGATGCGGAAGATGCTGCCCTGTCCGGGCACTGAGCGGACGCCGCATGTGCCGTGATGCAGCTGGACGGTCTGCTTCACGATCGCGAGCCCGAGACCGGATACGCCCTTGCCGTTCCGCATGCGCTTGGTGTAGTATTTCTCCCAGATCCGCTCCAGATCCTCCGGCGCAATGCCGCTGCCGTGATCCGCGATCTCAATGACCGCAGCATCTTCCTGCCGGAACAGCGTCACGCCGATCCAGCGATCCTCCCCTGCATGCCGCACGGCATTGTCCAGCAGATTATAGACCGCACGCTGCAGTCTGGACGCATTGCCGCTGACCGTCAGACCTTCCGCGATCTGCCGCGCAAATGTGAAGCCGTCTTTTGTGTAGAGATGCGCAAAGCTGTCCGCGACGGATGTGACAATTTCACTGAGATCGACCGGCTCCGTGACGGGTTCCCGATCGGTCATCTGCAATTCGGAATATTCAAGGATCTCGTTGACCAGCGCCGTCAGCCGGTCGGATTCGTCCACAATGACCGCGACATCCGCGGCGCACTGCGCTTCGTCCTCACGGGAGATATCGCGGATCATCTCCGCATAGCCCCTGATCATCGTCAGCGGCGTGCGCAGATCATGCGAAACATTTGCGAGAAATGCATTCTGAAATTCCCGATTCTGTTTCAGCTTTTCGGACGTGCGGTCAAGCGTGCCGTTCAGATCGTCCAGCTCCGCACAGAATCCCTCCGAAAACGGAAGATCCTGCTGATTGTCGCCGAGCGCATGCGCTTTTTCGGTCAGCTGTGCGATCGGCTTTGCAAAGCTCCGCGACAGGAACCATGCCAGCACAAATCCCACAGCAACAGACAGCAGCGTCACCCAGAGCAGCTGCGTCCGGATGATGCGCGCCGCCGAACCGACTGCGCCCAGCATTGTGCCGAGATACAGCACGGCATCTTCATCGCCAAGCCGGATATATCTGCCGTACACATACTGATCTTCCGTGCGGATCGCAGCCGTCCCGTCCGCTGAATTGCGGAGCGCCTGCAAAAATGCACCGTAATTTTCCGGCAGCTCGCGATAATGCATATGATCCCCGCGGAAAAAATTCCCGTTGAAATCGTCCCGCTTTTTCTGCATGTTCTTGAATGAATCGGCGCTGTACAGAATATTGCCCGCCGTGTCCGTCAGATAGACCAGAATGGAATTATCGCGCGAAACGGCGTCGATATAATCCGCGATCGCATCGCTGCCGCCCTGCGCTGCAATGCTGTCCGCCGCGGCGACTGTGTTCCGGATCAGCATGCCGTCATAGAACCGCTGCAGAAACACCGTTTGCAGCAGCCACAGAACCGTGAAGATCACCGCGGTAAACAGGATAAAATAGCTCAGAAGCTTTCGCTGAAAGGTGCCTGCTTTACGCTTCAAATTTGTATCCCACCCCTCGTACCGTTCTGATGCTGTCGCGGTATGCGCCGAGCTTTCCGCGCAGCAGCTTGATCTGCCAGTCAACCGTCCGGTCCACGACCGTATCGTCATAGCCCCAGACTGCCTGCAGGATCTGCTCGCGGGACACAACAATGCCCTGATTCTGCACCAGATAATGCAGCAGCGCATATTCCTTCGCGGTCAGATCGAGCTTTTCGCCGTCCACCGTGACCGTCATGCCCGGCGCGTCAATGACAATGCCGCCGACTGTGAGGGTATCCGCTTTTTTGGCGGGATCCTGCGGCGTTCCGCGCTTGACTGCGACCTTGATGCGCGCCATCAGTTCGAGCGGCGAGAACGGCTTTGTCACATAGTCATCAACACCGACCTCAAAGCCGTGCAGCTTGTCGTATTCTGTGCCGCGCGCAGAAAGCATGATGACCGGCGTTTCCGTGAACTCGCGTATTTTTCTGCATGCGGTAAAGCCGTCTGTGTCGGGCATCATCACATCGAGAATGATCACGTCAAATGTCTCGCGCCGGCAGGCTTCGATCGCCGCTCTGCCGTCGGATACGCCCGTCACTGCATAGCCCTCGCGCTCTGCATACCGCCGGATCATTGTCACAATATTCGGTTCATCATCCGCAATCAGGATCTTTGCTGCCATGTTCGCACCTCCGCATGAAATATACTTTTATTATACACGAAAAGCGCTCCTTTGTAAAGTGAAAGGAGCGCTCATTCTGCAAAGAAAGCTGTATCTCCGATGGATTATAATGGAGCGCTGCCCCAGACCCCGCTTAAGGGATGCAATCCTTTCAGAATCCCGCTTTCCGGTTTGATGTCAATCGTTCGTACTTTCAACATTATCATTTCATTATAACATCCCTCTGCTTCTGCCGCCGAAGCCTCCGCGCATGCCTCCCTGCATCTCATCGTCCGCGCCGTCCATGCTGCCGAAGCCGCCGCGCATGCCGCCCATGCCGCCTCTCATGCCGCCGCCCATCATGCTCTGCGGGATCTCGGAGACCTCTGTGCCGTTGATGATAATGGTTCCGCCGTTGAACTCTGCGGTTCTGTCGTAATCGAACGCGGACATCTGCGCCGTAATATTGACCGTGCCGCCGTTGACATAGACCGAGCCGTTCGAGTCGATCGCATCGGTATCGCCCTGTCCGACTGCGACATTCAGATTGCCGCCGTTGATCTCGACTGCGACTTCATACGCATTCGAGCCTGCGGATGCGTTGATGCCGTCGTCGCTCGCCGTGATGCTGATATCGCCGCCGTTGATCCGCACATAGGTCGCTTCGAGACCTTCCGGCGCGGTGATATCCATCGTGCCGCCGTCGATCTGCAGCAGGGCACACGCCTGCATGCCGTCGCTGCCGCCGCTGATCGTATAGCTGCCGCCGAGAATCGTGATCGTGCCCTCTGCTTCATCGTTTTCGCAGTGGAAGCCGTCCTTTTCGGTGGTGATATGGAACGTGCCGTCTGCAATGGAAATGCTGTCGTTCGCTTCAAAGCTGTCGAGCGCCGCGGTGACATTGTAGGTGCCGCCGGTGATCTTCAGATCATCCTTGCCGGAGACGCCGTTGCCTGCCTTCGAGTTGATCGTCAGGGTTCCGGTTCCGTTCAGGACAAGATCATCCTTCGAGTAGATGACCGCATCGGTATTCGTGTCGCCGTCCGCGCGGAACTGTCCGCTGACGGTCAGCGTATTCTCGCTGTCCGTTGTGGTGAGGAACACCTTGTCCGCGGAAAGCACATAGATCGCGGGGAAATCGCTGTTTGTGATGCTGACGCCGTCGAGCACGAGCTGGATCTTCGCGGTATCGTCCGCATTGACGCGGATCGTGCAGTCCTTTGCAGAACCGCTGATGACGTAGACGCCTTCCGCGGTAATGTCGATCGTTTTGCCGTCTGCAACGGTGATCGTTTCGGCATCGCTCAGGTCAGCGGTCTGTGCGAGGTCGCGCTTTGTGAACAGCTCGCTGTCGGTATCCTGTGCATCATCGGAATTTGTGCTCTGCGACAGTGCAACTGCTTCGATCGCGGATTCTTCCGCTGCTGCTTCTGTTTCGGTCGCTTCCGCTTCGGTCTCTGCGGCGGTTTCTTCTGTTTCCGCTGCGGATTCTGTCTGCGTTTCCGTCACAACAGCATGTTCCGCCGTGGTATCCGCCGTCTGATTCATGCCGCAGCCTGTCATGGTCACCGCGAGGATCGCTGCGAGCGCTGCACACATCATATTCATCTTTTTCATAATCAATCCGTCCTTTCTGAGTTGGCATCGGGTTTGGTTTGTTTCTATGGCTTTATTATACCGGTGCAATATGAAAAGAAGATGGGCTGAATGTGGAATCGGACATGCAGAAATGTGGAATGTGATCGGAATTTGTGACCGACAAGTGAAATTACAAGCCGGATTATATGTTTATTGTTATTTCGTATTGCATTTTGATAGACAATATGTTATAATTGATATCATCCGGCGAGCTCCGGATCAATATGGAAAGGCAGGAATATCAATAATGAGGGATTATCAGAAAATTGCAGCATTCGGTGCAGCTTGTCTGCTGCTGACCGGTACTGCGGGCGTACTGCCGGTATCACCGGCTCCGGCTGCGATCACAGCCTATGCAGCAGAAAAGCAGGTCGAAGCGGACAATGTGGTTTACACACTCTATGACGATCATGCAGCCGTCTATGATTACCACGGCAGAGAACCGGAACTTACGATTCCGGATATGGTGGAGGGGCTGCCTGTCACCGCAGTCGAGGATAACGCGTTCTGCGGTTCCAGTGTGAAGCATGTGATTCTTCCGGAAAGCGTTTCCGTGATCGGAAACGAAGCATTCGGCGGACTCCTTTTGCTGAAAAGCGTAACCTGTCCGGGCGTCAGGGAAATCGGCAGAATGGCGTTCTATATGGATGAGAATCTGGAGTCTGTGACGCTGCCGGAAGGACTCACAAAAATCGGTATGTCTGCATTTCACTACTGTAAAGCGCTTACAGAGATCAATGCACCGGCAACCCTGCAGGAAATCGGCGGTTCCGCATTCCAGGGAACAGCATGGCTTGATGCGCAGACAGCACACGGCGGACCTGCCGTTCTCAATCATATTGTGATCGACGGCTCAAAATGCAAAGGTGTTGTCACTCTTTCATCGGATGTGAAAGCGATCAATGCGGCTGCATTTTCCAAAAATACGGAAATTACAGATGTCATCATGCCGCTCGGTCTTACAAAAATCGGAAGCTCTGCATTCTCCGGATGTACCGGTCTGACTTCGCTGACGCTGCCGGACAGCGTGACGGAAATCCCTGCCGGCATGTGCAATGAATGCACGGCATTGGCAGAGATCCATGTTTCAGATCAACTGACTGCGGTCGGCGAAAGGGCATTCAGCAAAACTGCACTCACAACTTTTACGTTTCCGGACGGCGTGACTGTCATCGAGGATCATACATTTGACAGCTGCGAGCAGCTGGTCGGGGTAGAAGGCAAGAACATCACCAAAATCGGAAATCAGGCGTTCCGGAACTGCAAGAGCTTCATGCACTGCGAATGCGACTACCTCACAGAGATCGACGACTTTGCTTTTATGGACTGCACGGAGATTTTCTCATTTCAGATGCTGAAAGTGAAACGAATCGGAAATCAGGCATTCAGGGGCTGTACCCAACTGAGCGGAATCTCCCTGTATGACCGGATTCGGACCGTTGAACAGGCGGCGTTCTCGGGCTGCACCGCACTGCATAAGGTTTATATTTTCGATCCCTTGGTTGATCTGGACGTGAGTATCTTTGACGGCTGCAAAAACGTCGAAATCAATGGCTATGACGGTTCTACCGCAGAGCAGTATGCTGCAGCGAACAATTTGCAGTTTGTGTCCATCGGCAGCGGAGAATCGAAATTGGAGAAAGCCAAAGGCGACTTCAACGATGATAACACAATCAGCGTGGAAGATGCACAGCTTGCACTGATCAACTATACCGAACTTTTCGCGGGCAATGATCCCGGTCTGACACCCAGACAGCTCAATGCCGCTGACGTCAACAAAGACGGCAAACTGACAGTCGAGGATGCGCAGTACATTCTCCAGTACTACACGGAAACTGCCGTTGCGGGGAAAAGCATCACATGGCGGAATGTGATCAAATAACCGCAGAATCCGCATAAAAATGATCCCTCAGAGCACCCGAAAATGCTCTGAGGGATTTCTTTTTTGCAAAAGAGATCTGATTTCTGCAAAATCAGAATGTGATGATTCTTGCGATCACCTGCAGCAGGAACGTCAGATCGTCCGTCGTGACATTGCGGTCCTCATTGCAGTCCGCACCGAGCAAGCCTGCATCCAAGATCTTTGCATCCGGATCCTCGACAAGCAGCCTTGCGAGCAGAACCGCATCGGAGACATCCACAAAGCTGTCGCAGTTGACGTCGCCGCGCTTCAGCCGGTGTACCAGCGTAACGCTGCCGGTCACCGGATCCGCAAAATACTTTCCGATCGTATTCTGCAAATCGTCCTGAATGATCACCATTGCCCTGCCGTCCGACAGCAGGAACGGAATGACCTTATGAACCATCGGATCATCCTTGCCGAATGCTTCCAGCGCGCGCTGACCGAGCTCCGGCAGCGTATACGCGGCATTCGCTGGCATGACCGGCGGATGCAGCAGATTGCCGTGATTGCCCTCGCCGTCTGTAAAGTCCAGCGTCAGCGGATCAATTTCGAGCAGATAGCGGTAATAGTTATCCCCGATCCTTCTGCCGTACCGCAAAGTGTCGTAAAGCTCGGGGCGCCCCGTATCCTGCGTACTGCTCTCGCCCGCAGACGCGTCAATATATGCGGTTACAAGCGCGACGATCTCGTCGGATGAACGCAGGTTCTTGAGCAGTTCCGGATCATCCGCGTACTTCGACAGCA
The DNA here is from genome assembly GCA_001603005.1 of Clostridiales bacterium Firm_04. Lineage (GTDB taxonomy): Bacteria > Bacillota > Clostridia > Oscillospirales > Ruminococcaceae > Firm-04. The sequence goes on along the minus strand of LVAJ01000021.1, from coordinate 72,011 downwards.
CCCATGAAGAAAAACGCATGCCGTCCTGATATTCAAATCTGATCCGGATATCGTCTGTTGTTTCCAGCGCACGCATCACTCTGCCCTGCAGCGTCTTGTCGGAATAGCTGATCGTGAAATCGCCGTTTTCACTGAGCGTATAGGTGAACGGCGTATCCTTGTATGCAAGGATCTCACCGTAGCCGTTATACAGGATCATGCCGGTCTTTCCGTCATCGTGAAACAGCATTGCGGATGCAAATCCGGTCAGAGAGTAGAGTCCTGCCGGAATCTTCGCAAGATACTGCTGACAAAGCTCGACTATGCGGTTATCGGTATTCACAATTTCACCGTCGAGATAATCAAAACAGGCGGTGTTTGCGACGCCGGTACGAAGATTCACGTAAAGCCTTTCCTGAATCTTGTGTCCGGATCCGGTGTCATATTCCATGATGATGTCGAGTTCGCCATTGTAAAGATTGACTTCACTCAGCTGCGCCTCTGCGCCCCAGTATGCCGCACCTTCTTCCGCGGCAGCCTTCAAAACATCATTTGCAGGAACCAGTTTCGTTTCAGAGAGCTTCGGATACAGTATGGATTCATCGTAAACCTCACGCACGCTGCCGCTTTCCGGATCCCTCAGCTGATAGCAGTAATCGGAGAGATACCAGACGCTGTATTCCTTCTTCTTTTCGCCGGAAATGAGCACCAGTCTGTCGCCTTCTGCGATATAGCTGTAATCCGTCACGGAGCCGTCCCAGTAGTCCGTATACCGGATCTGATGATTCCCGATGAACTGGTAGAGACCGTTTTTCAGGTCAACCCAGTATCCGGTTCTTCCGACAAAATCTTCGGCGGTGTTATCCGTCGAACGGATCTCAACATAGTTATATGCCTCGTCCATGACCGTAAACGAATAGTTTTTCAGATCCGTCACGTCATATTTGACATTCCAGACGCCGTCCGCATCCGGTTCCGGTGAAAGAACATCTGCAAAATTGAAGCTCGCCCCTTCTTCTCTCCGCGTATAATTTGCAAGCGACCGAAGGACATAGGGCAGCTTATCTGCATTTTCATATCCGGAACCCGCGGTTCCAAGGGAGCTGTTCGCACTCATACAGAGAATCGCCGCAAAATTGATCTGTTCGACCAGCTGCTTCTCTCCGCCCGGCTGATACACGCCTGCTTCTCCGCCGGCACCGATCCCGATGACGGCGATGCCCTGCAGCTGCCGCTCATCCGACGCCTGAATGTTCAGATAGGTCCTGCCGTTTTCTGTCACGGTTTCATATTGCACCTTCGGGGCAGTTTTGTCAATATGGATCTTTGTTTTCGTGATCTGCGGATGCTCCTTGGAGCCGGGATAGTCGATCCATCTGCTGATCGTGCAGTCGTAATCTGCTTCTTTCAGCTCCCTGAAATCAATGATTCTATTCAGCGCACCCTGCCCGCGGAACAGTTCATTCCCGTCCGCATCGGTCAGCACGGTCTCATAGTCCGCCTGATCCCGTCTGTATCCCCAATAATTATAACTCGTAACGCTGTCTGCAATGCTGTCGTTATTCGGTGAGATCCAGCATTCATTCGGATAGCAGTTCAGCTGTTTTTTCTCCGCCGGTGTTGCGTATTCATCTGCAAAGATAAATTCCTTCAAACCTTCCGTCATCCGCGGATCATTGACGACACTGAGCGGAACATGCTCCAAAATCTGCTTGTAGAGCTGTCCCCTTCTGATCAAAGAGACAGGGAACGCATCCTGATTGCCGCCGAGCTGGATCAGGCAGCAGTCCTGATCCGGATCCACGATCGGGATCTGCGCCCAGTCGCCGTGAAAGCCAAGCATCGGGATCGAAATATCCGCGCTGTTCTCTGCACCGGAAAGCATCACATAGCCCTCTGTAAAGAAACCGTAATGGAATGTTTTCTCAAGCTGACGGCACTGCTTTGCATCCAGACTGACACGGACGGTCACCTGCTTCGTTTCGCCCGCTGCAACCGTGACCGGTCCGCTGAGATCCGTCGTGCAGTTCAGCTTCTGCTGTCCGGAAAGCATGTCGCATTCTTCCGTGGTGTCATAATATGTGCCGTCCGTTGTCAGGCGGACATCTGCCTGCCCGAAGGTCACATCCTCGCTGCTGTAATTGGTGAGCGTGAGATCAAAGCGGAAGCTGTCGCCGATCTTGTCAAACAGATTGATCTTCGCATCGCCGCTTTCCCCGCTCATCAGCACCTTTGCAGAAATCGCCTTGTCAAGCGCGACCAGTCCGGCGCCCTGCCGTCTGGGGGTGACAAAGACGCCGTCCTCCTCATAGGGCTCTGCCGTATTCATCAGCAGTCTGCGAACATAGGCTGCATATTCCGCGCCGGTAAGCCCGAGGTTCTGCTTTTCGAGATATTCGCGGAGCACTGCCGTACAGCCCGCAACATAAGGCGAAGCCATGGATGTGCCGGACATGATCTGCGTGCCGTTTCCATAGGCAGCAGAGCGCACGCGTCCGCCGATGCCCATGATATCAGGGCGAAGATCCAGAGAGTATTTCACGCCCCACGAGGTATAGGAGCTGACGCTTTTCGGCAGCTCGTGCATGACCTTTTCACCGGTGACCGTCAGGACTTTCTTTTCCGCTTCGCGCATTGCCTGACCGTCCTGATACGAGATCGCGCCGATGACAAAATCAGAATTGGTATTGATATATTCCAGTCCGTCCGGATTTTCCTTGTCGATCAGGATCAGACCGCAGGCGCCCAAATCTGCTGCGCGCTGCGCGATTTCAGATGCCGGACGGTCGGTACGCTGCACGAGCGCGATCATGCCCGAAAGCTCCTGCACATCGGCAAAATCGCTTGCCTTTCCTTCTCCGCAGTCTGCATATGCATACTCACCCGGCTCCAGACGGTCGGAAAGATAGCTGAGCGTGCCGAACGTGTCCATCATCGGCATGAGCACGATCTGTTCGCCTTCAAACAGAAACATGCCGCTCTCCGTCATGCCGGTATTGTCCGCGGAAGCAACGAGCATGACCGGCGAACCGAGCTCTGCCTTGTCGCAGATCATGCCGGTATCGGGATTATCCGGAATCGCCTGTTTGCCCCATGAGTAGACACCGTTGTCGGCATTTCCGGCGGAATTGCAGACGACCACGCCGGCACGGTCGGCGGCGGCGATCGCTTCTGACATGGGATTTGCGCCCCAGTATTCCCTTTTGTCGGCGCCCCAGCTCATGTTAATGACGTCGGCATGCAGCCTGACGGCATCCTCCAGCGCTGCAAGTCCTGCATCACCGCTGATGGCGTAACCGCCGCTGCTGACACCGAAAAACATCAGCTGTGCGTCCTTTGCAATGCCGCAGATCTCCGTACCGTCATAATCCGTGATCGCATTTCCGGCAGCGATGCCGCTGACATGCGTACCATGATAGCCCATCGCATCCGAGATGCCGTCATAGGGCGCATCCGGATCGGCATAGTTCATGACAAAAGGCAGCTTGCTGCTGAGATACGCGCGGTCCGGATCAGCGTTGACATGCAGCGTGCCGCTGTCGATGACATCTGCAATGTCATCTTTGCTGACCGCGGTATCAATGTCGTCTGCAAGCGCCGCAAACATCGGATGCGTCGTATCCAGCTCCGAGTCTATGACTGCGATCACCTGTCCCTCGCCGGAACAGCCGGTGCGGTCAAAATAGGCAGGAAAGCCGCTGAGTGCGGCAGCGCGGTTCATCTGCGGCAAGCTGATATTCTCCGAAAGCGTGACGCCCAGAACATCCGGAAGCGCCGCAACGCGCTCGATCAGGTTTTCGGGCAGTTTGCAGCTGAAACCGTTAAAAAGCGTATTGTAGCGGAACCCGACCTGCAGATCCGGATAAAACTGCCGGATGCTGTCCTGCACGGACTGCTGCAAAGCCGCACATTGTTCTGCCTGCTGCGCTGCCTGTTCGGTATCGAGATAACCGGTTCCCGCTCCCGCTGCTTCGGGCTGCGCCATTACAGCGTCGCCTGCGACCTTGACAATGACGGAAACGGTCTCCGTGCTGTCGGAATGCAGAACCGTCTGTGCTGCGGACACGTTCTGCGATCCCTCTGCTGCAGCGATCTGCAGCATGCCTGATCCGCCGATAACAGACCATGACAAAACTGCGGATGCTGTGAGACAGAATGCTTTGCTGAGAATGCGATGTTTCATTTTTGACCAATCCTTTCTCAAATAACGCTGTGCAGTGATCCGGATAAACGCCGTGCCGGAAGGGTTCGCAGCGGAGTCTGTATCTGTCCGCCGGTTTCTACCGGTCTGCGCTGTCCCGAATCCGGATCATGCACCTTCTGTCCCCAAAACAATTCATCAATGCGATGATTTTATATTACCACACTTTTCCCGATAATGCAAGCGTTTTTATCAAAAATGTGCAAAATTTAAGAATTGCCGCTTTATCAGTCTTCAATTTCTCTGTTATCCCATATCAACCGGAAAAAGATACAGCATTTCTCCGGCGCTGCATAACAAATTGTCCTGTAAACTTTCTAAAAAATGCTTGACAAAAAAGGATCCGTGTGCTATAATCACAACCATAAAGCTGTGAGGAAGACAGGCAGCGTATCGCCAATGTCCGCAGAGAGCCGGCGGCTGGTGTGAGCCGGTGACAAGCAATGCGCTGTATCCCTTCTGAGCCGGAGTGCCGAACCGATCAGTAAGCGCTCCCGTGAGTCTGCGTCAAGGAACAGGACTTGCCGGAGTCCGGAGCGGTGCTGTGCAGCAGCAGCACAATTTGAGTGGTACCGCGGGTATTTGCTGAAAATGCTCGTCTCAAAGATCATCTTTGGGGCGGGCTTTTTTATTTTTTTGCAAAGGAGAAGCAGTATGAACAAGACCTTTGTCACGAACATGCCGAACCATATCGGCGCATTTCTCAAAGCAAGCCGGTGCTTTGCGGCGCTCGGCATCAACATTACCAGGGTCAGCTATAACAAGGCGGTGGATTCCCATATGCTGTTCATTGACGCTGAGGGAACTGCGCAGCAGCTTGAAAAAGCAACGCAGGAGCTCTCTGCGATCGGGTATCTGCCCTGCGGAAAGGATAACCGCAGCGTCGTGCTGCTGGAGTTCCGGCTGAAGGATGAACCCGGCAGCGTGACCGCCGTTCTGGAACTGATCTCCGCGCACAGTTTTAACATTTCCTATATCAGTTCGCAGGAAAACGGTACGCCCTATCAGCTGTTCAAAATGGGACTGATCTCGGATGATCCGGAGAAGATCAACACCTTTCTGGATGAGGCGAGAAAGCTGTGCAGCGTCCGCGTGATCGACTACAACCATGCCGACCAGATCTTCGACAACAGCTTCTTCTACAACACCTTCGCCGGCGAGCTTTCATCTGCAATGGATATTTCGGATGAAGCAAAAAATGAACTGATCGTCAATGCGAATCTTGCCATGCAGATCCTCGATGAATCCGGCGTTTCCCCCTACCGCACCTTTGACAGCATCAGCCGGTTTGCCGAGCTGCTTGCCGCTTCGAGAGGAACGAATTTCACGCCGCGGATCACCGCGCACCGGATCACCGAAAACACAGATGTTACGCTGATCGAACCGCCCTGCGGGAGCAATACCGCGATCATCCGGAGCGGCGGGGATTATCTGTTCATCGACACGGGCTATGCCTGCTATCAAGCCGAAATGCTCGGCATTTTCCGGAATCTGATTCCGGCATTCGACCGCATTCAAAAGAAATGCTTTCTGACGCATGCGGATGTGGATCACGGCGGGCTGCTCCCGCTGTTCGATACGGTCTATGCGAGTGCGAAAAGCGCGGAATGCCTGCGCGCAGAGAGCCGCGGCGAGGACGGCTTCCGCGAGAAAAATCCGCTGCACAAGCCCTATGTCCGCATCTGCAAGCTGCTGACTTCCTATGCGCCGGTCAGAGCGGAACAGATCATCGTGGTCGGCGAAAAACGCGAGATCCGGCAGCTGATCGAGCAGACCGGCTTCTTCGATTTCGGGGAGCTGCACTTTGAACTCTATGAGGGCAGCGGCGGGCATCTTGCCGGCGAATCCGTGCTGATCGACTTTGCGCATCATATCGCATTCACGGGCGATATCTTTGTCAACATGAAAGACATGACTGCACAGCAGGCGCAGTATAACCGCTATGCGCCGATCCTGATGACCTCGGTCGATACCGACAAGACGCGCTGCGCACAGGAGCGGCAGGCGCTCTTTGCACGGCTCGGCGCCGGTACATGGCAGATCTTCGGCGGACACGGCGGCATGAAGCAGTATACGGTCGCGCCGGTCTCCGGATAAAACAAACGCCGTCTGCGGCATGCAGGCGGCGCACGTTTTTTCATCATCACACAATGTTATTTTTGAGCGCAAATACCGCAAGCTGCGTGCGGTCTTTCAGATTGAGCTTTTCCAGCAGACGCGAGATGCTGTTGCGCACTGTGCCCTCTGCAAGAAACAGCTTTGCCGCGATCTCCTTATTGTCGGCGCCGTCACAGATCAGCCGCAGAATATCGGTATCGCGCGCAGTCAGGTCAAAGTTTGCGGCGTCCTGCTGGAGCACAACATCCTTTTTGATCGAGCGGAACACATTGTCGCAGAACACATTGATCCCGCCCGCGACCGCACGGATCGAATTGAGGATCTGGCTGTTATCCATTTCTTTCAGAATATAGCCGTCCGCGCCGCTGGAGATCGCCCTGTCAACGGTCTCCTTGTCGTCAAATGTCGTCAGCACAAGCACCTTGACCTGCGGCAGCGTATCCTTGATCCTGCGCGTGCCGTAGCCGCCGTCATGCTCCGGCATCCGCATGTCCATGAGCACTACATCCGGTTTCAGCCGGACGCTCATCTCATAGGCTTCCATGCCGTTCGACGCCTCGCCGACGACCTCGATCTCACTGTCCTCGGCAAGCACTGCTTTCAGTCCTGCGCGCAGGATCTGCACATCGTCCGCAATGATAACCCGGATCATTCTTCTGCCTCCTTTACCGGAACGCGGATCACGGTCTGGAAGCCCTCGCCGGCAGCCGACATGAACCTGACCGTCCCGCCGAGCGCCTCCGTCCGTTCGCGGATCCCGCGCAGTCCGTTTTGTTCCGTGATATTTTCACATCCCCTGCCGTCATCGAGAATGTACATCTCAACACGGTCGGCAAGAAATTTCAGGATAATATTGATGCTCTCCGCCTCTGCATAGCGCAGTGCATTGGTGACGGTCTCGCGGCAGTTGTCGTACATCTCGCGGATGCAGAAGCGGAACCGTTCATCCTCCTCACCCTGCACGCAGAGATCAATTTTGACGCTGCGTACCGCAGAAATGACCGTCTGTACGGCTCTCGTGACCGACGTCATGAACTCGTCATCGCGCAGATTGTTGATCGTGCAGCGCAGCTGCGTGACGCCGCTGCGGGAAAGTCCGTCGATCGCGGAGATATTCTCTGTCAGCTTTTGCAGATCAGGCGATGCCTGTCCGGTCTCATATTTCATCAGCCGCACCAGCGAGCTGATCATCGTAAAAGTATGACCGGCAGAATCGTGCATTTCCTGCGCGATGCGGTTGCGCTCCTGTTCAAGGCTGAGCTTTTTCTCTGCGGCTGCGAGCTCGTGAAATTCGGTGACATTGCTGATCGTCACAATGCTCGCGACCTTTTCGCCGTTCCGGTTCGCACTGAGCGAGCGCCGGATGCTGAAATATTCGCCGCCGACATGCACCTCCGCAGAGGAAAACGTCTTCGGCACATCCTTTCCTGCGGCATGATGCAGCGCGTCAAGGAACTGCTGCATGGTCTGCACATCGCTGAGAAACGGCAGTCCGTCGATGTACTTGTTCCGGTAGGTCAGAATGCCGCTGATATCAAAGATCATGACACCGCTGTCGATGTTGCTGACCGTATCCCGAATCGCGATGCTGTTGATATTGAGCAGACCGTAGCGTCCGAGCGCAATGATGATGAGCAGGCTGGAGACACCGAAGAACAGCGGCGTCAGCGCAACGGTCGCCCGCAGGATGCCGGTCAGCGTCAGCGTATTGATCGCGAGCGGGATCGCCGCAGACAGGATCAGCAGCACGGACTGCTTGGAGATCATCGCGGAATCCCGCCGGTGCTTGAAACAGATGATCGAGATGCCGGTCAGGATCAGGATATAGTAGAGCACCTGAAACGCATAAAACAGCGGTCCGTAGCGCACAGATCCCGCCTCAAACACCGCGTAGTAAAGATGATGCAGCGGATTGGTCAGCACGACGGTCACCGCGGCAAGCGCAAACAGCGGCAGAAAATTCATGAGCTTGTGCACGCGCTTTCCGGATCCCGTATACACAGAGGAAAGCATCAGCCAGAGCGGCGCAAAACAGCTGATGCCGACATTGCCGATGCAATAGCTGATCCAGTACTGCTGCTTTGTGACGGAAAACAGAATGAGCAGCTCGGAGATCAGCCAGAGTACAATCGAAAACTGACAGCTGATGAACAGCCTTGTCAGGCGGTTGTTGTTGCCGCGGCGGATGATCCATATGACAGAGCCCATCATGCCGCAAAGCCCGAGAATCAGCAGAACAGCCTGAACAAATCCGGTCATTCGCACCACCTCCTTTGCCAATCATTATAGCATATTATACTGAAAAGTGCAATGGGAGAGGATGCAAAAAACCGCTTTTCGCTTCATGGGAGTTAAAAAGGGGGCGTGAGGTCCGGACGGACTGCGAAGAAGCTGACGAATAATCAGCATAGGGCTTTGCAGAAATGCAGAGCCTTTTGCTTTGCACGCAGGCGAAGGAAAAATGATTCTCAATGCGTCCGGTTATTTTCAAGCTGAACCCATCTGCAAAAAGTTCAGCACCCTCGATAACCGAGCGTGCTGAATACAAAACGCATTCCATCAGAATGTCAGGATGTTTGCTTCCTTTTTCGTTTAGAATAAAGGATAAGACCAACGGGTATCATGGGCATTATGAACAGCAGAAGTGCTTTGCAAAGTGTACCGGATATGCCGGTTGGCAGAATGCCGCTTCTGGTATTCGTAACGAGCAGTTCAGTTGTTGCTGAGAAAGGAAATGTAATTGAATCAGTATTCTGCGCTTCTGCGTGATTCAGCTGCATACTGGCTGTGTAATCTTCCGCTGCTTCTCTTATCGTCACTTCACATTCCAGCGGCAGAATCAATACAGCTGTGTCGCCGTGGGCAAGGCGGAATGTATCGCCGGAGCGGATTCCTTCCTGTGTCACCTCATTCAGTGTCCACATGAAATATTCATCGGCTGCATTTTCAACCGTCAGGGTGAACGCAAAATCCTTTGTTTTGTCGCCAAAAACGCCTTCCACCTTTTTCATAACGATGAGATTGGCAGTCTGTGCATCCTTACGGGTGTTGCCGGCTTTGATCCTGATGATCACGCTGCCGTCCTGAGATGTGTCGCTGCTGAGGAAAACACCTATCGGTGCATTTACCAGTTCCACTTCTCCGAGCTCCGAAATGTTAAATTCGATTGCGTCAACAAACCGTTCATATCCGTTTGGCGAACGTTTTTCTCTCAGGAAGTATCTGCCCGACGGCAATGTTTCATCAATTTTCGGGATCACACCGTCTGCCCCTGAAACAAGCGCTTCATAGCCGCTGATCGGATAATAGTTTTGCAGATAGCTTCCGTCAGGCTGCTTCGTTCCTCTGTAAAGATCAAATTCAGCCCGTGCGAGAGGTTCATTTGAGCCTGCTGCATACTTGATCATGTTGAGCGACAGTTTCTTGTTATAGACGATGATATCGCCGATCAGGTCGTCCGAACCGATATCCTTATGATTCACCCAGCCGTCATTTTCCGGGTTCAGGATTCTGACATAGTCTCGTCCTTCTGATTCTTCGATATAGAATCTGATCGGGATGTCAGTTCCTACCCATGTTACAGGAGCGCAGGTCTGCGTAAGTGTATAGATGTTGTTTTCGCCTTTTTCGCAGTCATACAGAACAGCGATAAGTCCGTTCTCATCTGAAGTGAATTTGCCGAAATCAACCGTATCGCCGTTCAGTTTCAGGGTAAATGTTCCGTCCGGCAAAGCTGTTTTGAAATCTCTGTCAGCAGCCGTTCCGTTCCATTCACTCAGCCGGATGCGGACGCCCTTTGAAACAGGCGTGTTCGTGACAGTATCTGTGCGGATATTCTGTAAAGCTTCGCCGGCAACAGAGGATCTGACTGTACCCTCATTGCAGCTGACAGAATAATCCTTGTCCTTCTTCTGATCGCTGCCGTTTTTCCAAACGCCAATCGTTACGGTATCCGCAGTGCCTTCTAAAACCGGAATAACGGTTCCGGAGTAGCTTGTGACATTTCCGTCGTGATCGACGACCGGATCACTGACAGGCTTTACTTCACGGACAACATAATCCGAAAGGCTGCCGGACGATGCGTGCAGGAACCATTTCACAGAGGTATCAGGTGCTTTCAGCTGTTTGAGCGTGCCGTTCACAATCGTTTCAACGCTGCCGTTTTTCTTGTAAAGCGCAAAATATGCAGGTTCATGTGAATCAACTGAATACCTGTCTGCCCATACCTTTTCAGCGGAAATACCAAAACCTCGCTGATTTTTTACGAACATGGCAGGATTTGAGTTTGCTCTGACAATACCGGTGTTTTCCGGATCATTCGCATTCACGAGATATGATCCGCCGTCTCTTTCAAATCCGATCAGGTCATATCCCAGCGGCATTTCGGAGAACTTCTCCTCAACCTTGAATTTTGTGCCGATCGGCAGATCAATGACCTGAACCTTATACCACGCAGGTATCATGGAGATAGAGCCGTTCGGCGAGGTAAAGAATGTGATGTCTTCAAGCTGCGCCTGCGTCAGCCCCTCATCGCTGGAATATCCTGTTTCAACAAATCCTGAAGCTGCAGACCAGCTGCAATATTTGCCGGATGGTGAGATCACACGATACCGGTGCATATTTGCGTATGCAAGGTCCTCAAGATCTGTTGACTCTGCACCGAGATACAAACGGAAGTCGAAGGCAATCAGATCATTATGGAGTTCTTGATTGTTTTCATCATAGAGCTTTTTGGTAAATGAAAGATCACGGATCGCATTGTTATTTACATGGTTATCATATGTTACCGCAGGGCGGTCGATCACACGGGCTGCTCCGCAGTGATAGTCTTTACGGTCAGTTCCGTTCGCTGTACCCGTGACAGGATCGCCGTTCACCTTCACAACGTCATACACGTTCTCGTCCAGTCCGCATTCGACGATATAGTAATCAACGATATTTTCAGGAAAATCAATGAAAACGCTCTCGCCGGCACTCAGGAAGAATACATCTGAATACGATGTACTTCCGCCGGGCGGTGTGTAGCTTGGCTTGTAACTAACCGGTTCCTGTGACTTGTCATAGTAGACACCGACATGATCAGTCTCACTGCTGTCTAACGGGTTCAAAGGTTTGTAGCTGTCACTTGAAGGCAGCTTATACCAGATCTGGAACGGATATTCCACAAGCTCATAGTCCAGTTCGAGGTTCGAGTTGTCTGTTGAGACTTCTTTGCTCAGACGCACCTGACCGGGTTTTACAGCAGCAAGGTTGAATTTCATGTGCAGATTGGATGCACCTGCGCCTCGCTCCATGTAAAAGATCTTCATTTTGTGGTTGGAGTAATCTTTGAAAACATTCTCCTGCACACCGTTTTTGTCATATCCGAAATACTGGTCAAGATAAGCCCGTACCTGCGCATTGGTTGCGCCGGGATACTTTGCACGGTAAGATTCTTCAAACAGTACTTTCAGGTTCGTAGTTTTTATAGTCGTATAATTGTTTCCGTTTCTGCCGCGCAGCAGGACTTCGCCTGTCTTGAAGTTGACAGAGCCGCTCAGGGCATTGTGGATACCGCCCAGGTCGATCACAAGGACATCATCAATGTACAGCCAGAAATCATCATCGCCTGTGAACTCAAAAATCATATCGTGTCCCCAGGTATCCTGACCGCTGACCGTCTGTGTGAAGCCTGCTTCCAGCTCCATACCGAAGAAATAATCGGCATTTCCGTTTTCTCCATTCAAAGAATTCTGTTTGTAGGGAATGGAGTACAGTGGTTTACTGCGCCTCGGGTCATCGTATGGAAGAGAAATGCCAAGTGCATCGGTTTGGTTCTGAATCTCTGAAATTCTGCTCGGATCGAGATCGTTATAAGGAAGAAACTGTCCGTGCTGTAGGGTTTCTCTGTTTCCTGCTTCCACTGTAGCGACCTGATCGTAAACTCTGAAGGTATGTGTTACCGGATCAAGGTACGCAAAGTTGTTTGTGCAGTCGTATTCAAAATAACCGGATTCATTGTAGGTGTTTTTCAGGAAGAGGTTGTTTACCTCATAGGCACCGTCAAACAGCCTTGAAAGGGAAATGGGATTTTCTGCTGTACTGCTGCTGTTTCCCTTCTCAGTCACACGCGGATAGCCGGTAACCGGATCAAGCCACGGTTCCAGTATGCCGGATATGGGATTCGGACCGGCGATATAGGAATCCTCTGTGATCACATCATACTGATCCTGACTTCGTGGATTCCCCCCAATTAATTTGCCGTTACCGTAATCAATCATCTTCATCGAAATGCCGAAATCGTTATTGTTGATTGTATCAACTGTCGTCAGTTCACTGACCGGCGGCTCGATCACAGCAAAATAGAAGTCATCTGCTTTGGATTTCGGCGCAGATACGATATGATCTCCATCGACCTTCAGTCCTGCATACTGGTAATAGGTTTCGTCCCACGCAAGGATCGTCGAATAGTACTTATCGTTCTTTCTTCCGTTCAGGTTGATTCCGTTCGGATCCGGAGAAATGATCTGCCCGTCCACGATCTGGGGAGCAAGATAATTTCCGGAATAGGTGTTTTGCAGCTCATAATAATAGTTCGGTGATCCATCGGCATTCTTATATTCTGTGAACTCCCAGAACACCGTGCCGATCTTCAGCCCGTGCCACTCAAGATTTTCGCCGATCTCATAAGCAGGGATCAGATTTCCTTCGTAGTCAACGATGTAGTACTTATATGCTTTGTCTGCATTGTCCCATACACGGGTGTATACGACGACCTGCTGTCCCTCCTGAATTTCGCTGACACTGGTCTTCTTTGCGATATTTACTACAAAGTCGTCGTCCTTGATAACAGAGAGCTGTGCAAGGCTCAGCCATTCATTGATTCCGTTTCCGGCGGTGTAGCCTTGAAAACCGTTCGCTATAGTACGGCTCTTTAAGTTAACGGCCATACCGGCACTGTTCTTGATCTGGATCATTCCCGAATAATCGCCGCGGCCCTGCACAACAGTAAGCTCACAGTCATCATCGGGCGTATCAGCAAGCGTAACGGAAGCGCCGTTGCTTCTGCCGCTGATCCTGAGATACTTATAGCTGCCGTCAATCCTGGTCATAATATAGTATTTGTTGCCGCCGATATTCTCAAATGTCCAGAGTGTCAGGTCGGTATCCGGAGTCTGGTAAATATTTGTGCCGCTGATAAACGGGTTGTTCCTGATCTGCGTTTCCTGTGCCATACGTCTGTTGGGATAACCTGGGCAATCATCTGCCATGAGCGCAGCTGGCTTATCGAGCTTTGTCATGATGAGTGCAAAGGATTTTCCGTCCAGATCAGCAGGATCGTCTGCTGTGACCGGCGGGTAAGTCAGAATCATCTTCGAGCCTGAGTCGCTCGAAGTATTCAGTCGGCCTGCAAAGCCGGTTCCGTTTGCGCCGCCCACCATATTCAGCCCGCAGTTTAAGGACGAAATATAGAAACCTGCGACATTATTGTTCGTAAGCAGCGTGACATCGAAAGCGGTCGCATCATTTGCCGAAACCAGAGACATATCTCCCTGATTTCCATTGACTGTCATTTTCATATATACCTTCTGTTCATCTGTCAGGGTATATATGCGGTATTTATCATCGTCCGTCTTTTCAAAATACCATACAGCGGCATGATCTCTTGCATTTGCGGCAGTTTTACGGATCTTGAAGCTATCGACAATATCGTTCATGAAGTAATAGGAATTATTGCCGTTTTTATTGGAGATCCAGAATCCCTGACCGTCCAGTTCTTCGACCGTTTGAGCCGTCGTCGTTCCGTCCGGAAGCGGTTCCGGAGCTGCCACGATCTCATAGACTGAAAATGCAGTCGCTTCAAAGCTGATCGTGCTGTCCGTGACGGAAAACTCCGTGATGCGTTCACGGGTGCCGTCGTCTGCAATATGCCAGAGTTCTATGTAAACAGAATCAGAGATCACCGGATCGCTGATCTCAACACGGATCGGGTTTGCCTCACCCGGCTGATATTCCTGTTCGCCGCTGCTGATCGTGATATCATAAGCTGCAGCGCCTTCATGAAATTCGGAAACGTCAACAGCTTCTGCGGTTGCGCCCTCCGGCATCATTCCGTTCAGCGTGATGATCTGCTCTGCCGCTTCACCGTTGGGGTAAAGCGAAATGCTCTGTTCTGTCAGTACTTCTGCCTGCTCTGTCAGCACTTTCTCCGGTTCTGTCTGCGTTGTTTCAGTGCTTTCGGTTACAGTCTCCGAAGTGAAAGCTGTCGTTTCAGCAGCGGGATCCGTTCCCGTTTCAGCACCAAAGGCAGAAAAACAAGTCGTCACAGATGAAAGCATCATTGTGAAAGCACAGGCAATGCTCGCGATTCTTTTCTTTATTTTATTCATTCTTCTCATCCTCCTCACTCTGTTTTTGCTTGAAAAGGAATGCGAAGATCGCTGTCATTGCTGCAAGCAGCATGACGAGCCTGATCGCATGAGCCGGAAAACGATCTCCGGTCAGAATACTATTCATAATATCCGTCTTATGTTCCTTTGTCGTCACAGCAGTTGTGACTTTCGTGACAGCAGTTGTGTAAGTAAGAGTGGTTGATGCTGCGGCAGCAGTCGTCACCGTATCAGACAGGACAATATCCTGAAAAGCAACAGATTCCGCCTTGCTGCCCGCTCCTGCCTGAAAAGCGATGACCGAACAGCAAAGTTCGTTATCCTCATTGTTTTCGGAGTATACCTCGATATTGTATCTGCTGCTGTCATACTGTATATTGGTATCGCTTCCGGCAGCCTCGTATATGCTGTAACGATAGGTTCCGGGTTCTGTAAGATATATTTCAAAAGTGCCGGTGCTGTCCTCAGCGATCGTCAGAATATCGCTGACAGGCATCGGGGAACTTTCATTTTCTGATTCAATTTTTAATTCATAGGTATGCGTATTGTTTCCGTATACTTCCAGACAGTCTACGGGGATAACCACTCTGACCGTCTCGTAAGCAAATGCAGTTTGAGTTCCGGACAAAAGCACAAAAAGGGAGAGTAAGCATACAAAAGCCGGAATCAAGTTCTTCATATGCTTACCTCCCTTCTTATTTTTCGCTGTCTCTGATATAGCAGAACACGACCACTCTTGTTACCGAATTTGCATCGGCACAGGTGGACAGCGCAAGGATACGGCTGTCTGCCTCATTTGTCAGCACAGCGGCGTTATCATGGATAAACTGCCGTATCTGCTCCTGCTCCATATCAAAAACGATTTTTTCTTTTGCACTCACCTTCATTGAGGCGAAGCACTCAAGTTCATAAACTTGCTCAGCATTTCGCCCGACCATGAGTGTTCCTGCTGTGTGCTGCCTTAAATACGTTTCATTCAGAAAATCATCAAGGGCTCCGAACATTTTTCCGTAGTCCATATGATGGCCGTAAACAACAGAGTATTCGTCCGAAAAATCAGGTGAAGACCTGCTGTCAAGGAAAATGCTGCCGGTCAGGCTGTATTTGCCGAACGGATCCGTATTCAGGTAAGCATTGTTATCTTTCCCCTGCATGACGGGATAATCAATATTGGTTCCGTCTATGGTAAGCCAGCCTGCCATATCGTTGGTGATCGGCGAATCGGCTGCGGCAGTATCCTTCGGATCCGGTTTGTATCTGAGAATGCTCTTGTCCAGTGTATGACTGAACATATAATAGTTGTCATACACCTGCCAGAGACCGATCAGCATGACAAGCCCGAATACAGCAATCAGCAGCCAGCCGTAAAGCTCATTGAGCCGTTTCCAGAATTTCAGCAATGCTTACTCGTCCTCATCCTCAGACTTCTTCTTTTTCAGGTAAACAGCGCCGCCTGCAACACCGGCAATGCCGAGCGCCACGATCCCAAGAGAGCCTGCAACAGTCGAAAGGATACCTGTGGGGATCGCTCCGGAGCGGTCGTTGGTGTAACCGGTGTGGATATCCGCATCGGCAATGGTTCCTTCTGCTGCATTTTCCAGAGCATCATTACCGTTGGTGTCATCACCGTCCCAGTTCAGGGGGCTGAGGGCAGCCGCGATGCCTGATGTCTGAGTATAGTCTTCCTCATCTTCGGTCACAGAATAGGAAACACCTTTTGGAAGCCCCTGAATGGTGATATACTGACCGTGCTGGAGATAATATTCTGCGGTGATCTTGTATGCAGTGACGGTATCAGGTGCTTCGCCGGACGTAACTGCTTCTGCTGTGTAGCCGTCAGCAGTGATTGTTTTGGCTGTATCAGCAATCAGCTCCGCAGGATTCACTTTTCCTGCATAATCCCCATTTGTTGCAGCGTTCGGAGAAGCCGGAACTGCCGAATCGGCACCTGTCAGATCTGCGCTGAGCTTTGCGTTTTCAGCAGAGATATTGCTGATCTCAACGGTATACTTGAAATACTTGTCCTTTGAGCCCTGATTTCCTGTAACTGCCTTGCCGAAGGTCAGATCCTGTGAGGAATATACATTTGTGATCGTATCATTTTTCGCCGCACCTGCTGCCTCTGCACCGTTTGGTGTGGCTTCGGGAGTGGCTGCCGATGCCTTGGGTGCACCTGTCTGCGTGCCGTTATACATAACGTAGCCGGTGATCTTGAGCTGCGGCTTTCCGGCATCAGTACCATCAGCAGCCGTTGTGCCTGCATCTTCTACATATACGTCAAGCGTTCTGACTGTCTCGGTCGTCGATGCGTCAACATAGCCATTGGTGATACCCTGATTTGTACCTGCTTCCGTGATAAGATAGCGGTAGACACCCGGTTCTGTAAATGCGACGCCGGAAAAATCAAGTGTCAGCACCTTTTTGACATACTTCTCGTCAGATGTATCCGCTGTGACAAACACAGGTGTATCGGTGCCCTTAGCTGCCTCGGCTGTTGTCGTATCAGCAGTCGAGAATGTCATAGTGCCGCCGTTAGACAGTACAGGCGTGCCGATTCCGGCAAGCACAGCAAGCGTGCCATTTTCCTTATCAGCGTCGATCGCAGTACCCGGTGCAACAGAGAAGGTGAACTGTGCATTCGGAACAGTTGCATCCGCTTTCATCACGAGATACTTGTCAAGCGTTGTGACTTTCTTGTCATTTTCTGTTGTAAGCGTACTGCTGTAAGTCGTTCCGGCAGCACTTGCGCTCATAGGCACAGCGGCAGCAGAGGCGATAACGGCTGCGGAAGCAATGAAATTTGCAAATCGTCTGTACTTTTTCATAAGGATCCTCCTAACAACGAAATATGTTAATAAGGCTCGTGGATATAACATGGCTTAAATACCGCGCATTCGCATCGTGAACACAACGGCTCCTTCAACATCCTCCAGCGGTATTCCGCCATAGGTCCTGCTATCGGAAATGTCGCTGCGAAAATCATTCAGAACAAATACGCAGTTTTCGGGTACCTGATAAGGGTAGCTGATCGCCGAGCCTTCCGGTGATGTGGGATAGACTGCATTTTCGGAGATGCCATAGTCATTGACAGAAATAAAATCATTGAAAATATTAACCTTATCATTGCTGAATGCGATGACACGTCCGAATCTCACCTCTCCGTCACGGCGATAAACGATCATCGCTCCCTGTTTCAGATCGGCGAGCCGGTAGGTAAGGATAAATTCGCCGTCCCTGATCGTCGGGTACGCACAGTTCGTGTGACAGATGTGTATCCCTGCAATGAACCTGAACACAACTGTCAGAACAATCAGCGTTACGAACACCTTGATAAAAAAGGATATTGCGTAGCTTTTCGCAGTTCGTTTTTTCTTTGGCTTCATTTGAACGTCTGAAGCCTTTTTGTCCTTCTCAGGTTCTGCTTTCGGGGCTGTGGTTTCGGTTTTATCCGTATCCATCATCCTCCTCCCTTTCGCTGAGAACCTTTCTAAAAGGAGACACACATCCGGATGCTGATCTATTCCGAGACATATGACAGCTGCCGGAGAACTTGTCCGGCATTTCCGAACGCATTTTTGAAAGCACAGTATCGCCTATTGCCTGTCTGGTTATTATCAGCATGCTTTATATTGCCTCCTTTCGTTTGTTAAGTAATAACGCCAAAAATGGCAGGGATCAAACCTGATCATATATACTATACTCTATTATATCACGTAACGACTGAATTTGCAAGACGTATTTTCTGAAATCACACAATTATTCTTCACCATATAGTAATTATATTATATTAAAAATTCGCCGGCAAACTTGTTGTTTGCCAGCGCGGTTTTCTATGGGATATGCAGCGCAGTGAAGCAGTGACGCAGTGACTTTGTAACAACACATTATGCAGGAAAGTGCAATGGGAGAACATAAAAAAGCGCAGTTTTTGGAAGCAGTCACGATTGAGAAGCCGCGTCTGGCGGCGTGAACTGTGGCTGCGGGTACAGTCCGCGAAACCGGCTCCCGAAGGGAAATGCCCGCGGGAGCTCCCCGCCCGGAGTGACAAATGTCACATTCCCGATGACGGGCGGCATCTTCCTTTTCCGGTGCGGATATGCTATCATAAATACAGCAGATGAACCCGCATACTTGAAAGAACCGGACAAAAATGGTATAATAAGTTGACTGCAAGGAAAGGAACGTAACATGAAAAAGCAAAATATGCTGGTATACCGGTCGCTCCGGCTGGTATTCAAACCGCTGTTCTCCCTTCTGTTCCGCAAAGAGATCATCGGCAGCGAACAGATCCCCGCAGAGGGTGCTGCCGTGCTCGCAGGCAACCATATGCATGCGCTGGATCCGATCTTCGTGGACATCTGCACAAAAAGAGTGGTGTGTACCCTTGCCAAGAAAGCGCTCCATGACGGCGCATTCGGATTCCTGTTCCGCGCTGCCGGAACGATTCCGGTCGATCTGCACAGCGCACACAATCCAGATGCGCTGAAAGCTGCTGTGGAAGCGCTCCGCGGCGGGCAGCTCGTGAATGTATCGCCGGAGGCAAAGCGCAATTATACGGATGAACTGCTGCTGCCGTTCAAATACGGCGCGGCTGTGATGTCGCAGCGCACCGGCGCGCCGATCATTCCGTATGCGGTCACGGGTACGTACAAGCCGTTCCGCGGCAAGGTCACGATCCGCTTCGGGAAACCGATCCGTCCCGACGGCAGAACGCCGGACGAGATCAACCGTGCGCTGTACGAGGCAGTCGCACAGCTGCTCGAAACGGTCATGCCGCCGGAGATCCGCAGAACCAAACGGCTGACCGCCTATGATGCGTGGAGGGAAGAACATGAAAAGACATCTTGATTATCCGCAGTGCTCTGTCTATGAACATATCCGGCAGAAGGCTGCGCAGTACGGCAATGCAGGTGCCGTCGAATACTTCGGGCGCACAATCACATACAGCGAACTGATCCGTGAGATCGACCGCACTGCCGCTGCACTGACGGGCGCAGGCATCAAAACAGGTGACGTCGTTTCGATCTGTCTGCCGAATATTCCGGAGGCGATCTATCTGTTCTATGCGGTCAGCCGGATCGGCGCGGCGGCAAACATGATCCACCCGCTCTCCGCAGAGGAGGAGATCATCCATGACATGCGCCTGACAAAAAGCCGCTTCATCTTTGCGGTTGATCTGATCGCGGACAAGCTGGAAAAGGTCGCGGCAAAAACGGAGCTTGATCTTGCGGTGACGGTCTCCCCTGCCGACGGCATGTCCATGCTGATGAAAGCCGGTTATTTTCTCAAGAGCCTGAAGGATCATGCGCCGCGCTCCGGCTTCATGAACTGGAAAAGCTTTCTCGCAATGGGCGATCCGGCGCCGGACAGTGCAGCGCCGCACGACGGCAAACCCGATGACTGCGCGGCGATCCTGTACAGCGGCGGCACGACCGGAAAGCCCAAGGGCATCATGCTGACAAACCTGAACTTCAACGCGCTCGCGCTGCAGAGCATTGATGCATGCGGATGTCTTGCCAAAGGCGACCGCGTCCTCTCCGTGATGCCGGTGTTCCACGGCTTCGGGCTCGGCGTCTGCATCCATACGGTGCTGACATTCGGCGGCACGGCAGTCATTCTCCCGAAATTCAACGTCAGGGAGTTCGACAGGCTGATTTTCAAATACAGACCGAATGTCATTGCGGGCGTCCCTGCGATCTATGAGGCGATGCTCCGCAGCAGCGGATTTGAGGGAAAATCGCTCGATTTCATCAAATGCGTGATCTCCGGCGGCGACTCCCTCGCTGCGAATACCAAGATCAAGCTGAATGAAATGCTCCGCAGTCACGGCTGCAAATGTACGGTGCGCGAGGGCTACGGTCTGACCGAATGCGTGACCGGCAGCTGCCTGACGCCCGACGGCTGCACGATCTCCGAGACCTGCGGTCTGCCCTATGCGGATACGGAATACCGCATTGTCGATCCGGAAACCGGCGCGGACGCACCTGCCGGCGGCACCGGAGAGATCGTGCTCAGCGGCCCGACGGTCATGAAGGGCTATTACAATGAACCGGATGAAACCGCACAGACGCTCCGCAGGGATGCGGACGGCAAGGTCTGGCTGCATACGGGCGATCTCGGTTTTCAGGATGAAGAAGGCTACATCTATTTCCGGCAGCGGCTGAAACGCATGATCATTTCAAACGGCTACAACATCTACCCGCAGAACATTGAAAACGTCATCAGCTCCCATGAACAGGTCGCGATGTGCGCCGTCATCGGCGTGCCCGATGCCCAGCGCGGACAGATCGCCAAAGCATATGTGATGCTGCGCGGCACATGTTCCGAGGAAAAAGTCCGCTCCGAGCTGATGCAGCTGATGCAGAAATCGGTCGCTGCCTATGCGATCCCGAAGGAGATCGTCTTTGTGAACAGCTTCCCGAAAACACTGGTCGGAAAGATCGCCTATAACGAACTGATCGCAGAGGGGTGAGAGGATGAACGCGAATCGCAAGGTACTGCTGGTACATCCGGAGATCTCCCGCAACAAGTATAATTTTGCGGGCGTGATCGACAATGAACCGCTGGAGCTGGAATACATCTCCGCAATGCTCAAAGAACAGGGCTATGCGCCGGAGATCTGGGACGGACAGGTCGAAACGCAGAAATTCGCAGACCGTCTGCGCCAAGTGAAGCCGTTTGCGGTCTATGTCTGCGGCAGAACGCGGCAGGAGAATTTCATGAAGGAATACTGCGCTGCGGCAAAGGCGGCAGGCTGCATCACGATCGTCGGCGGACTGCATGCGCAGCTCAATTTCAAACGCTTCTGCACAAAGAATATCGACTTTGTCCTGACCTCATTCGATATCTTCCACATCGGAGAGATCCTTGCAGGCGGAGAGCCCGCGCACAGCGTATGCCTGCGGCATGACGGAAAATGGATCATCAAACCCGCACAGCCGTTTGACATTGCCCGCCTGCCGCGTCCGGACAGAAGCTATTTCTACGCGCATACCGACCGCTACCGCTATCTGGAGCTGCTCCCCTGCGCGCATGTCCGCTCCGCATACTGCTGCCCGTACCGCTGCAAATTCTGCTGCCGCAATCAGATGAACTGCGGAAGCTATTCCGTGCGTCCGATCGAGGATGTTGTGGATGAGATCGCCGCGATCGAATGCGAGAATATCTATTTCATTGACGATGATTTTCTCTTTGACCGCAAACGCATCGAGCGCTTTATCGCACTGATCCGGCAGCGCGGGATCCGCAAAAAATACGTCTGCTACGGCAGAGCGGATTTCGTCGCGGCAAATCCCGATCTGATGCGTCAGCTCAAAGACATCGGATTCTACTATGTGCTGACCGGTCTCGAAGCTGCCGACGGAAAGCGGCTGAAAGCATACAACAAAAAAACCGGTCCGCAGACAAATGCGGAAGCCGTCCGGATCCTGAACGAGACCGGCATCAACATGATGGGCATGTTCATTGTCGATCTGGATTTCAAACGCGCAGATTTTTTCAGCATCTACAAATGGATCCGCCGGCATGACCTGAAACATACGGCGATCTCGATCTTTACGCCGGAAATGAGCTCGCCGCAGTTTGCGGATTACAAACGCAGACTGATCACGACGGATCCGAGCCAGTGGGATTATCTGCATGTGGTCGCAAAGCCGTCGAACATGAGTGTGAAGCGCTATTATTTCTATTATCACATTCTTGTGGTCATGCTCTTTCTCAAGGGCAGGCGGGACGGTATCTACGACTTTCTCGATTACGGCTTCTATATCCGTTCCATGGTCAAAAATCTGTTCAGATTCGGAGGGTAACATGGCAAAGCAAACCTATCAGAATCCGGTCAAAAAGCTGATCCCGAGCAGGCTCGAAACCGGTTTTCAGCAGTTTTTATACAAGCATGCCGGCAAATACATTCCCGCTGGCATGACGCCGAATGACATGACACTGGTCGGCGCGCTGGGCGGTCTTGCAGCGATCATCTTCACGCTGCTGACGAATCTCAGCCCGTGGTTCTTTCTCGGCACGATCGCGGGCATCGCGGTGCATCTGACCGCGGATGACCTCGACGGCTATATCGCCCGCAATCGCGGCATGTCGTCCAGAGCAGGCGCCTATTTCGATCTGATCACCGACGTGCTGTTCTCGACGTTCCTGCTGCTGGCATTCGGTCTGACGCCCTATTGCAGCATGAAGCTCGCGGCATTTGCGGCACCGCTTTACGGCGTCACGAATGTCACGATCATGAATTACATCATCTATTTCAATGAATTTCAGTTCCCGCGCCTCGGCCCGATCGAAGCACATCTGTCCTATGCCGCGATCTGCGTGCTCGGCATGATCTTCCGGACAAAAGAGATCCTCACGATCGGTTCTGCCGGCTTCACGGTCATGGATCTCGTCATGCTAATCGGCATGATCCCGA
Source organism: Clostridiales bacterium Firm_04 (assembly GCA_001603005.1). Classification (GTDB taxonomy): domain Bacteria; phylum Bacillota; class Clostridia; order Oscillospirales; family Ruminococcaceae; genus Firm-04. Next base: position 48,925 of record LVAJ01000021.1, on the reverse strand, counting down.
TGTACTATGAGATGATCCGCCTGCAGGTCAGACTGTTCCGCAGACTGAAGGAGACAGACGGCAGTGAATGAGATCTTTCTTGTCCTGATCCGCGCGCATACCGGACTCGGCAGCTTCGCACGGCTGTTCACGCGGTATCCGTACACGCATGCCGCAGTGAGCCTCGACCGCTCCCTGACCGACTTTATCAGCTATTCGCGGCGGTATCACAATTTTCCGTTTGATGCGGGATTTGCACATGAATACCGCGATTATTATGCATTCGGAACGCACAAGGACGTCAAGGTCAAAGTATTCCGGCTCTGTCCGGACGATGCGCATATGCAGGCGATCCGGCGTTTTCTCAAAAAATGCGAATCCGACCGCGGGGAGATCTTCAATCTCTATGCGATGATGACCATGCCGCTCCTGCACGGGCTGCCGGTCTATAAGGCGCATAACTGCATGTCGTTCACCGCAAAGGTCGCGGAGCTCTCCGGCTGCGTGCAGCTGCAAAAATCGGTTGAATGCTATTCGATCCCGGAGCTGGACGCGCTGCTCACGCCGCATCTGTATTTCGAGGGGCTGCTCCCGCGGCAGGCTTCTGCCGGTTATCCGCGATATATGCAGCGATGGGAGCCGGTCAGATATCTGACGGACATGCTCCGGCTGAACGGAAAGCTGCTCAGCCGGCTGATCCTGAAACGAAAGACGAAAAGAAGGGATAACTGGTGAAAGCACTGATCCTGAACTCCGGTCTCGGCAGCCGGATGGGCGCGCTGACCGCGGAACAGCCCAAGTGCATGACGGAAATCGCCGCGGAAGAAACGATCGTCAGCAGGCAGCTTTCGATGCTTGCAGAGCGCGGCATCCGCGAGGTCGTGATGACGACCGGCGCATTTGCCGATGTACTGGAACAATACTGCCGCAGTCTGGAACTGCCGCTGCAGATCACATTTGTGAAAAATCCGCGTTATGCCGAAACAAACTACATCTACTCGATCTACTGTGCGCGCGGGCATCTGCTGCATGAAGACATCCTGCTGCTGCACGGCGACCTCGTGTTTGATCCGACCGTGCTGGACGATGTGCTCGCTGCGGAGCAGAGCTGCATGACCGTTTCATCTGCGCTGCCGCTGCCGGAAAAGGATTTCAAGGCGGTGATCGCGGACGGCTGCATCCAGAAGGTCGGGACTGCATTTTTTGACCGTGCACTTGCCGCGCAGCCGCTCTATCATCTGAAGCGGACGGAATGGGACAAATGGCTTGCCGGCATCATTGCGTTCTGCGAATCCGGCGATCCGGCGCAGCAGAAGTGCTATGCGGAAGATGCGCTCAACGCGATCGCGGACAAACAGATCATGCCGCTGGATTTCGGTGACCGGCTCTGCGCGGAGATCGACAATGCAGACGATCTTGCGGCAGTCTCCGAAAGGCTCTGCGCACTCCGCGAACGGACGGTCTATCTCTGCTTTTCAACGGATATGATCCACAGCGGGCATATCGCGCTGATCCGGAAGGCAAAGCGCTACGGCAGACTGCTGATCGGCGTGCTGACCGACGAAGCGGTCGTGACCTACAAGCGCTTTCCGCTGATGCCGTTTCCGGAGCGGAAAGCGATGTTTGAGGCGATCGCGGGGGTATGGAAGGTCACTGCGCAAAATACGCTCAGCTACCGCGAAAATCTCATGCAGTACCGCCCCGATTTTGTCGTACACGGCGATGACTGGCGCACCGGCATCCAGCAGCAGATCCGCGATGAGGTGATCGCCGTGCTGCAAAGCTACGGCGGCAGACTGATCGAAACGCCGTATGCAAATGATGACGCATACCGCGAACTGGAAAAGCGCGCCCGCGCGGAAATGTCCATGCCGGACTTCCGGCGCGCACGGCTGAAAAAAGCGATCGCGATGAAAGGGCTCGTGACCGCACTGGAAGCACACAGCGGTCTGACCGGACTGATTGCGGAGAAAACGGCGGTGCCGGAAAACAGCGGTCTGCGGCAGTTCGATGCGATGTGGGTTTCGTCGCTCTGCGATTCGACCGCAAAGGGCAAGCCGGACATCGAACTGGTCGATATGACATCCCGTTTCCGGACGATCGACGAGATCATGGACGTGACAACAAAGCCGGTCATTTTTGACGGCGACACCGGCGGTCTGACGGAGCATTTCGTGCATACGGTGCGGACACTCGAACGCATGGGCGTGTCAATGGTCGTGATCGAGGATAAAACCGGTCTGAAAAAGAACTCGCTGTTCGGGACGGAGGCGGCGCAGACACAGGCGGAGATCCCCGATTTCTGCGCGAAGATCCGCGCCGGAAAAAATGCGCAGAAAACCGATACATTCATGATCTGCGCGCGCATTGAAAGCCTGATTCTGGAACGCGGCATGGAGGATGCGCTGACGCGTGCCTTTGCCTATACGGATGCGGGCGCGGATGCCGTGATGATCCATTCCCGCAAAACCGATCCGTCGGAGATCCTTGCCTTTGCAGACCGTTTCCGGGCAAGGGATCCGGTCACGCCGCTCGTCGTGGTGCCGACAGCCTTCAACACGATCACAGAGGAGGAGCTCAAAGCGCACGGGATCAATGTGGTCATCTACGCAAACCAGCTGACGCGCAGCAGCTTTCCGGCAATGCAGAAGGCTGCCGAACTGATCCTGACACATCACCGCGCAAAGGAATGCGATGCGGTCTGTATGCCGTTTCAGCAGATTATTCGATTGATACCGGAGGATACTTAACATGCAAACACTCATGACTGCAACCACAGATTACACCGAGCTTGACGGATATTTTGCCGCAGCTGACGCAAAATGCGTCCTGCTCGTATGCGGCGGCTCGATCCGGAAGCTGCGTCTGAACACATACTTTGAAACACTGGAACAGCGCTGCGGGATCCGCGTGGTGCGGTTTTCCGATTTCAACCCGAATCCGGATTTCAGCTCCGCAGTCAAGGGGCTGGCTACATACCGCGCGAACGGCTGCGATATGCTCGCGGCAGTCGGCGGCGGCAGTGCGATCGACGTCGCAAAATGCATCAAGCTCTGCATCAACGCGCGCGATCCCGAACAGGCGCTGCATCAGCCGCCCGTCCCGAATACCGTTCCGTTCCTCGCGATCCCGACCACAGCGGGTTCCGGCAGCGAGGCGACACATTTTGCCGTGGTATACGAAAACGGCGTGAAGCAGTCCGCAGAGGACGACAGTCTGCTGCCGGATGCGGTGCTGTTTGATCCGGATGCGCTGAAAACGCTCCCGCCCTATCAAAAAAAATCCACGATGCTCGATGCGGTCTGTCACGCAGTCGAATCGTACTGGTCGCTGCATTCGGATGCGGACAGCATGAAGGATGCAGCAGCCGCGCTCCGGCTGATCGCCGCAAACAAAGACGACTATCTTGCCGGCACGGATACCGGCTGCCGAAACATGCTGAAAGCGGCGCATTTTGCCGGAAAAGCGATCAATGTGACCAAAACGACCGCCGGTCACGCAATGTGCTATCAGCTGACCATGCATTACGGCATCTCGCACGGACATGCGGCGGCGCTCTGCGTCAAGGCGCTGCTGCCGTTCATGACGGCGCATCCCGATCTCTGCATCGACACGCGCGGTGCGGCACATCTGCATCAGGTTTATACGGAGATCGCAGAGGCAATGGGCTGCACGACCGCGGCGGAGCTCCCGACATTTTTTGCAGCATTTGTGGATTCGCTGCTGCCGGGCATTGAAACGCCTGCAGCGGCTGCCGAGCTGGACATGCTGACATGCTCGGTCAATGCAGACCGGCTCGGAAATCATCCGGTGCAGCTGACCGCAGATACGATCCGGCAGCTGTATGCGCAGATCCTTGAGAAGGAGCAGATGCCATGAGAGCAGAAGATTTTGTCCGGATCATCGGCGCGGATTTTTATACCGGCGTACCGGATTCCCAGCTGAAAGCGCTCTGCAATTATCTGATCCGCACTTACGGCACCGATCCGCAGCACCACATCATTGCGGCGAATGAGGGCAACTGCGCGGCACTCGCCGCCGGCTATCACCTCGCGACCGGAAAAGTCCCTGCCGTCTACATGCAAAATTCCGGCGAGGGCAATCTCATCAATCCGGCAGCATCTTTGCTGCACCCGCAGGTTTACGCGATCCCGATGCTGTTTGTGATCGGCTGGCGCGGCGAACCCGGCGTGCACGACGAGCCGCAGCATCGCTATCAAGGGGCGGTCACGCTGAAGCTGCTGGAAGATCTGGAAATCGCGTCATTTGTGCTCGGTCCGGATACCGCAGAGGATGCGCTTGCCGCTGCAATGGATGATTTCCGCAGACTGTTCGCATCCGGCAGACAGGCGGCGATCGTCGTGCGCAAGGGTGCCCTGACAGACGAGCAGCCCGTGCAGTACCGGAACAGCAATGCGCTGCTGCGCGAGGACGTCATCCGGCATGTTCTGCTGGCTTCGGGAGAGGATCCCGTCGTTTCCACGACCGGCAAGGCGAGCCGCGAGCTGTTCGAGCTCCGTGAAGCCGGTCACCGGAGCCACAAATACGATTTCCTGACGGTCGGTTCGATGGGGCATGCGTCCTCGATCGCGCTGGGGCTTGCGCTCAGCAGACCGGAGCTGCGGTTCTGGTGCATTGACGGCGACGGTGCCGTGCTGATGCACATGGGCAGCCTTGCCGTCACGGGACAGTACCGCCCGCAGAATCTGATCCATATTGTGATCAACAACGGCGCACACGAGACCGTCGGCGGGATGCCGACAGCCGCATCCGGATGCAGCATTGCAGAGATCGCAAGGGCATGCGGCTATCCGCACACGGTTTGCGTCGGGACATTCGATGCGCTGGACCGTGCGCTTGCGGATGCAAAAGAACGGCATGCGCTTTCTCTGATCGAGGTGCAGTGTGCGATCGGTGCGCGCGAAAACCTCGGACGCCCGACAACGACTGCGCGCGAAAACAAGCAGTCGTTCATGGACTATCTGGCATAGCATCATCATAAACTATACGGGCTGCAGGCAAAATTGTCTGCGGCTCATTTTTTCAGGGGTACCGCCCTGCAAGACATTCAGTCAATGCAGGATTTGCAAGCTGCTGCGTCATTTTTGTATATATATTGCTTTTTAGGAAAATATGTGCTATAATTGAGGGTGAAATCAGCAAGACTGACTGTCCTTTCGGCTCCGTTTTGCTGATGAACAAACGGACCGCACGGCACAAAAGATCCGTCGGTCAAAGCCATTTTCTGTTGAAAAAAAGGAGGAACTATGAGGCTGACAAAAACTGCAGTATTCCTGACAGCATTCCTGCTTCTGGCAGCAGCGGCACCCGCCGCGCAGAATGCTGCCGGAATCCGTCCGGCAATTGCTGCCGCCGCCGAAGAAACGCCGGAGATCGCTGCAAGCGGTACGCTCTGTGCAACGGTCACATGGCAGCTGGACAAAAACGGCACGCTCACCGTGACCGGATCCGGCGATATGTCGGAATTGACCGGCAATCTCTCATCCTATCGGTCAAAGATCAAGAAGGCGGTCATTCAGAACACCGATGCAGCGCACACGCTCACCGCGATCGGTGCAGAACTGTTCCGGAACTGCTCCGCGTTGACGGAGATCACGCTTCCGGATACGATCGAAGTCATCGGCTACCGGGCTTTTTCCGGCTGTTCCAGTCTGAGTAAATGCAATTTCCCCGACAGTCTCACAGAGATCGGTGAAGATGCATTCTGTGAAACGGCTCTGACAGAACTGAATCTGCCGGGCTGTGCGCTTGGCAGAGAAGCGTTTTACAACTGCAAATCGCTGAAAACGCTGACGATCAATAATGGCACGGAAATCATTCCCGCAGAGTGCTTCCGTTTCTGCAAAGCGCTGGAAAGCGTCACACTGCCGGATTCCGTTCAGTCGATCAACTGCGGCGGTTTTTCGGACGAGGGTGCATTCAACAACTGCCCTGCACTGAAAACCGTTTCGATCGGCTCCGGCATTACTTACATTGACAAAAACGCATTCCAGACAAAGGGCACAGAGCTGGAGATCACATTCCGTGAAGGTGTCACAGCGATTCCGGATGAATCTTTCTACGGAAGAACGGAACTCACAAAGGTTGTTCTGCCGGATTCGCTGAAAACGATCGGCGCAAGAGCATTTGCCGACTGCTCCAATCTGAGCAGCTGTAATTTCCCTGCCGGTCTTACAGAGATCGGTGAAGACGGGTTCAAATCAACGGCTCTGACTGAGCTGACGCTGCCGGGCTGTGCGCTTGGCAGAGAAGCGTTTTATGACTGCAAATCACTGAAAACAGTGAAGATCAATAATGGCACGGAGAGCATCCCCGCAGAGTGCTTCCGTTACTGCACCGCGCTGGAAAGCGTCACGCTGCCGGATTCCGTTCAGTCGATCAACTGCGGCGGTTTTTCGGACGAGGGTGCATTCAACAACTGCCCTGCACTGAAAACCGTTTCGATCGGCTCCGGCATTACTTACATTGACAAAAACGCATTCCAGACAAAGGGCACAGAGCTGGAAGTCACATTCCGCAAAGGTGTCACCGCAATTCCGGCTGAATCATTCAACGGAAGAACGGAACTCACAAAAGTGATTCTGCCGGATACGCTGAAAACGATCGGCGCAAGAGCATTTGCCGACTGCTCCAGTCTGAGCAGCTGCAATTTCCCTGATAATCTGACTGAAATCGGTGAAGACGGGTTCAAATCAACGGCTCTGACAGAAGTGACGCTGCCGGGCTGTGCGCTTGGCAGAGAAGCGTTTTATGGCTGCAAATCACTGAAAACAGTGAAGATCAACGAAGGCACGGAGAGCATTCCCGCAGAGTGCTTCCGTTACTGCACCGCGCTGGAAAGCATCACGCTGCCGGATTCCGTTCAGTCGATCAACTGCGGCGGCTTTGATGACGAAGGCGCATTCAACAACTGCCCTGCACTGAAAACCGTTTCGATCGGCTCCGGCATTACTTACATTGACAAAAACGCATTCCAGACAAAGGGCACAGAGCTGGAGATCACATTCCGTGAAGGTGTCACAGCGATTCCGGATGAATCGTTCTACAAAAGAACAGAACTTACAAAGGTGGTTCTGCCGGATTCACTGAAAACTGTGGGAAAAAATGCATTTTTCAATTGTTCCAATCTGACTGTCTGCAATTTCCCCGACGGTCTTGCAAAGATCCAAGCATATGCATTTCAAGGTACGGGGCTGACGGAACTGACGCTGCCGGGCTGTGCGCTTGAAAGAGCTGCATTCAAAGGCTGCGAATCTTTGGTATCGGTCGCGTTCAATGAAGGTACAGAGAGCATTCCCGCGGAGTGCTTCCGTAACTGCGCCGCGCTGGAAAATGTGACGCTGCCGGATTCTGTTCAGTCGATCGAATGCGGCGGCTATAATGACGAAGGTGCATTTTACAACTGCACAGCGCTGGAATCCGTTTCGATCGGCACCGGCATTACATACATCCATAAATGCGCATTCGACACAAAAAGCACCAATCTGGAAGTCATTTTCCGCGAGGGCGTCACGGCGATTCCGGAGCACGCATTTGACAGCGGAACAGTTGCGGCGATCATCCTGCCGAAAACCATGAAATCAATCGGACAAAATGATATTTCCGGTTATGCAAATCTGAAGCTGATCTCGATTCAGGCACCGGACTGCGTGATCGCAGATGCGGCGAAAACAATTCCTTCCGCTGCAAAGATCCGCAGCAGCGAAAACAGCACTGCACACGCATATGCAGAAAAATACAACCGCAACTTTGTCACATTCGAGAACGATGAGGTCATTGCATACGGCAACCGCGTGCTCGGCATCGGCATGTCGCTGGACGGCAAAATCGGGCTCAACTTCCGCGTCAAGCTGAGCGAAAATGCTGCAAAGGTCTCTCTGTGGGGCGGCGGCATAACGGAAACATACACCGGCGATCAGCTCGCTGCCGCAAAGCAGTCTGACGGCACATACCTGTTCTCGTTCGGCGTCAGCGCAACGCAGGCAAGTGAGATCATCAGCATGAAGATCTATACTGCGGACGGAAAGACGCTTGATATCTACAACAGCGAATATGAAAAGCTCCGGAACAACGCGGTCAGATATTCGGTCAGCGACTATATCGCAAATGTGACAGCGTATCAGAATGATGCGAAGCTGAAAGCGCTGGTCAATGCACTGGATCAGTACTGCAAATCCGCTGAAACCTATTTCGGTATTGCGCAGCATGATGACCTGAACGTCGCAAACGGCAATTTCTCTGCATACAAATTCAGGAAAACCGGCAGCGGCTCTGCAAAGATCGCGCTGATCATGAACACCGAGACCAGCATCCGCATCGCATACAGCGGCAAGGGAACCGTTTCCTACGGCGGCAAGGTTCTGGAAAAAGAGGGCAATTATTACTATATCCGCAACATCCCCGCACATCAGCTCGGCACGCCGAAAACGCTCGTTGTCGGCGACACCAGATACGAGAACCTGAGCGCGCTGTCCTACGGCTATGCGGTCATGAACGGCGGCAGCAGCAATCCGAAGCTGAAAACGCTGGTCAATGCGCTCTATGCATACGCAAAGGCAGCAGAAGCCTATGCAGCGGCAAACTGAAAGGAGATTTCCAATGAAAGAAAGCTATCTCACACCCGAAATGGATATCATCACATTTGACAGCGAGGATGTCATCACGGCAAGCCCTGTCACAGAAGATGTGAGCATCTGAACCTGAACCGATATACAAAGCCCCCGGCGTGAACCGGGGGCTTTTGCTGTTTACAAATCAGTCAGAAATCCGGATGCTCCCCTGACCAGCCGCGCTCCGGCAGGCAGGAGAGATACGACAGATCATCGTCGGAAATGGTAAAGGAGAAGATCGCAAGATTTTCCTGCATCCGCTCTGTCCGCGAGGCTTTCGGGATGACCGCGATGCCGCGCTGATTGAGATACCGGAGCAGCAGCTGCGCATTCGTGCAGCCGTACTGTTCCGCGAGCTTTGTGACTGCCGGATCCTGCAGCAGCTTTGCTCTGCCGAGCGGACTCCATGCCTGCGGCAGGATCCCCTGCTCCCTGAGAAACTGCAGCGCATATTCCTGCATATACCCGACATGCAGCTCCAGCTGATCGACCATCGGGCGGATGCGGGCTGTTTTCAGCAGCGGGCGAATATGATGCGGCAGGAAATTGGAAAGCCCGATCGCATGCACTTTCCCCTGCTCATACAGTTCTTCCATCGCTGCCCACGATGCCTGCACCTTTCCGAGCCAATCCGGATCATCCGGTTCATTTTTCGGCCAGTGGATCAGATACATGTCCAGATAGTCCGTTCCGAGTTTCCGGCAGGATTCCGCAAACGAGGCGAGCGTATTCTCTCTGCCGAGATCGGTCGGCCAGACCTTGCTGCACAGGAAGATCTCCTCCCGCGGAATGCCGGACTGCGCGATCGCTGCCCCGATCTCCGCTTCATTGTTGTAAAATTTCGCCGTATCAATGTAGCGGTATCCCGCAGCCAGCGCATCGGTGACCGGCTGCGAGCCGTTCTGCGTGGAAAGATAGGAACCGTAACCGACCGCCGGAATCGAAACGCCGTTCAGCAGAATAAATTCCCGTCTGAAATCTGTATAGCCCGCAGCATCCAGGATCCGGTCGAGCAGGCGCATGTTTTTCTGCGAAAATTCCTCGGTGATATGCGGCTTTTCGTGATTCCGGATGCAGGCATTCATCTGCTCGATCTCCAGACAGTAGTTTGAGCCGACCGTCACAGTCTCGGTGCGGGTGATCCGTTCGCCGTCCGCGTTTTTGACCGTCACATCAAAGGAAAGCGCGCCCTCGCCGTTGTATTCGGCATCGGAGCGGATATAGCCGTTTGTGCCGTGGATGAACAGCCGGTCATAGCGGTCGTTCGTATCCGTGCCGAGCATCATGCCAGCGTGGAAGGATGCCCGCGCGCCGTCCGCAAAGCCGATCAGCACAGATGCCATATGGTCAACGCCTGTGCTGTCCAGTTCCGCGTCCGCTTTGAGATACTGCACCGGCGCATCTATCAGCGAGAGGATCATCGTGGTGCAGTAGCAGCCGACATCGTAAAGACCGCCGCCGCCCTGCGCCTTATGAAGCCGGAAGTTCTGCGAATAGTCCTGCGTCAGAAATGCGGTGTCGATGTAGTCGATCCTGCCGATCTCACCGCCTGCAATGATCTCTTTCAGTCTGCTGATATAGGGACTGTGCAGATACGCAAACGCCTCCATTAACACAACGCCGTTCTCCTTTGCCGTCCGGAACATGTTCCGCAGCTCCGGCTCATTCATTGCGATCGGCTTTTCGCAGAGCACATGCTTTTTCGCGCGCAGTGCCTTGCACACCCATTCACAGTGCAGATCGTTCGGCAGCGGGATGTAGACCGCTTCGACCGCGGGATCGGCAAGCAGCGCGTCATAGCCCTGATATGCCTTCTGAAAGCCGAACTGCGCCCGGATCGCCTCTGCTTTCTCCGGATCTCTGCCGGCGATCGCATACAGCTCGCAGCCCTTTGCTTTCTGCATGCCCGGGATCGTGCAGCTGACCGCAATGCCGGCTGTTCCGAGCACGCCCCATTTCACCGGCTGCATCTGCATGGTTTCATTGTTCACAGACATCGTATCTCCCCCTTTTTGGTGATGCTTCTATTATACAGCACGGAGTCTGGTGCAAGTCAAGGTCCGCGCGTGAAATTTAGCATATTATACAAATATCGTACAGCGGGCTTGGGCAGGTTGATGATACGAATGTACAGAAAAAAAAATCTCCTGCGGATATAAAGATCCACAGGAGATGCTTTCGCAAATTCCGGAATAATTTCCGGTCTGATGTTACATGAAAATGCTTGCAATATGATACACAATGCAGGAAAGCACCAGCGCATTGCAGATGTAGAACAATGCCACTTTTACCGTCCATTTCAGCGAATGCGATTCCTTATAGGTCGTGGAGAGCGCCATCAGGCATGGAATATTGAAGGTCGTTGCAAACATGAATGCAAGCGCCTCTGCCGGCTGGATCACCTGCGTCATGGCAGCGCCGAGCATCGCGGTATCTGCCTTTGCGGTTTTCGCAAAGAAGGTCGCCTCCATCAGCGAATTATTGCCCATGAACACGGCATTGAGCGTACCGAGCACCGCCTCTTTTGCGAAGGCGCCGCTGACAAATGCCATGAAGGTCTGCCAGCCCATGCCGAAGAACCGCGTGACCGGTTCGATGCATGTGCCGACGCGGTACAGCAGGCTGTGATCGACATTGCCGTCCTTGCTGAACGACAGCACATAGAACAGGATCGAAACAAGCGTGACCGTACCGAGCGCACGCTTGAAAATGTCCCATGCTTTGAAAAATGCTTCCTTGATGATATGCTTCCAGTGCGCCTTGTGATAGGGCGGCAGTTCCATGATCATGCCGCTTCTGGACTCCTTCGGCGCAAGCTTTTTGCTGAATACCTTCGAGACAATGACCATTGAGACAACGACATACAGCAGAATGCCGATGCACACGAGCATCGTCTGCCACCATGTGAAGAACATCCCAGAGATCACCGGAATGATCGACCAGATCGACGCGCACGGAATCGCCCAGACGATCGACATGGCAAGCATGCGCTGTCCCCAGTTGTCCATAACTCTTGTACCGCAGGCGCCGCCGATCGTGCATCCGAAGCCCATCAGCATCGGACAGATCGCCTTGCCCTGCAAGCCGAGCTTGGAGAGCACCCCGTCAAACTGATAGGCTGCACGGGCGAGGAAGCCGATCTCCTCGAGAAAACCGAATACAATGTTCACGCCGAACACAAAGCTCGCCATTGAGATGACAAAGAACAGCACATTCGGCAGCATCGTGCTGAACACCGAAACGAGCCACGGATGCACATTCCAGCCGGTCAGCAGCCTGTCCACCGGATCGTGCAGCACACCGGGGATCATCTCACCGATCCCCATAAACGGGATCATGATGATCATTGCCACAAGAAATGAGAGCAGCACCACGCCGATGCAGATGATCTTTCCGAGCACCGGTCTTGTCATGAGGCGGTCAAATTTCGACATTCTGTACACGCTGTTCCCCGTCTTTGCGACGCCGGAAAGCAGCGCATCCACCCAGTCAAATTTCGCCTGACTGTCCGATTTCACATCGCTGTGCGATTCAGGCGGCGCGACGGTCAATTTGTGCGGCGATTTCAGCTCGTCCGCGATCAGCTTTTTCAGCTTGTCATAATCCTTCGTGTCGGTCGCATTGAACGGCAGAACCGGGATCCCGAGCTTTTTGGCAAGCGCTTTTGCATCGACCTTTTTGCCCAGATTCTGCGCAACGTCGATCATATTGAGCACGAGCACCGCAGGCTTTCCGAGCCGCGCAAATTCCGCGAGCATGAACATGCTGCGTTCCAGCTGCGACGCATCGACCAGCACGACGGTCAGGTCGCTCTGTCCCGACCGGATGAAATCGGTCGTGATGATCTCCTCGTCGGAATTGCCGGAAAGACCGTAGCTGCCCGGCAGGTCTGTGACGGCATATTTCGTGCCGTTGTAGGTATAGGTACCCTCGTTTTTCTCGACGGTCTTGCCTGCCCAGTTGCCGACATGCTGCCGCGAACCGGTCAGATTGTTGTAGATCGTGGATTTGCCGGAGTTCGGCTGCCCGAGTAATGCAATGCGATTCATCGTGCATCCACCTCGATTCTCTCCGCATCTGCGCGGTTCAGCGAGATCAGTGTCTCCCGCAGATAGATCAGCAGCGGCATGTTTTTGTCATTGCGCACCGTCTGGAATGCCGTGCCCTCCGTCATGCCGATGGACGTGATGCGGTTCATAAAATGATCGTCCCCGCCCAGCGATTTGATCCTCCCCTGCATATCCGCAGTCGTTTCTGTGAGCTTCATATACTTCCTCCTCCGTTTATTCCGCAGACGTTTGTCTGACAGATCCATTTGGTTAGTTTTCGCTAACTCAATTACGAAAGAATATCGGCTGTGAAGCCGACATTCGTTTTATTCCATTCCGCAGAGCCATTTCCAGCCCTTTGCGAAAAATGTATTGATCGTCTGCGCATAATGCAGCGCTTCCTCACGCGTAAAATCATGCCGGATCGGCTGCAGAACCGCCTCGACATTCGCGGAGACCAGCAGATGAAATTCTCTGCGGTCAAATTCCGGCACAAGGTCGCCGCGTTCCCGCAGTACGTCGATGAATTTCAGAGAACTCTCCTCCTCCATTTCTGCAAGCGTGTTGGAATAATTCTCATATCGCGTACCCTGCGAGCAGCAGACAAGCAGCCGGAACGCATCCAGATGATCGTAAATAAACGCCATGACATACACGGCATCTTCATTCAGAAACGCAGCAGCCGAACCGATCTGCATGATCGCATCGTTTTCCTCCTGCTCCTTCTGCCGGTATAACGCATAAAATTCATCCAGCATCGGCTGCACCAGCGCCGCAAACATTTCCTCCTTGCTCGGAAAATGCTTGTAGAGTCCGGAGACTGTGATGCCTGCATTGGATGCAATGCGCCGCATCGACGCGTTTTCAAATCCGCAGGAAAGAAACTCCTCCTTTGCGGCTGCGATGATTCGTTCATGACTTTGTTCTTTGTTTCGTGGCATGATGATTACTCCTGTTGGTGAACGATGTTCTCTGATATAAGAATACACTGTTCTCTTTCATTTGTCAAGCAGTATGCCCGAAATTCAGTATTTTTCATCAAAATACATTCCCTGCCGTGCGAATGATCCCTACAATCTGCCGGAAGGATGCAATACACAAGCAGTGACATCTTCCATTGACCGAAAGCTTTCCGGATACTTTTTGCGCGCCGATATGAAATATGTTTCCGCTCCGTTGCTTTTTCCAATTGTTTATGCTATAAGCGGGCAGTGCCCGCCTCCATTTTAACGCCCATGAAGCGAAAAACGGCTTTTTTGCATTCTCTCCCATTGCACTTTGAAGTATAATATGCTATAATGAAATTGAATCGGAATAAAGCCTGCTTGCAGGGGGAAAAAGCAGCGTTCCGATCCGATACGGGTACAACCAAAACACAGATTGAGAGGTGCATCATGAAAAGAGGGAAAAAACGGGCAGCGGCGTTTTCTGCTGCATGCGCACTGCTGGTGCAGTCTTTGTCCGCTTACGCGGCAGCATCCGGCAGTACGGTTCTGATCAGCGAGGTCTGTACACAGAACCGCGCGTCCCTGACGGACAGCTACGGCAATGCATCCGACTGGATCGAGCTGCGGTGCTCCGGCAGCACGGCGGCAGACCTTTCCGGCTGGACGATCTCCGACAGCGGCGCGGAATTTACATTTCCGCAGGGTTATTCTGTTCCGGCAGGCGGCTATGCCGTGATCTTTGCAAGCAAGCAGCAATCTGCCGGCGATGAACTGCACACCGGCTTTGCACTGAGCAAAAACGGCGAATCTCTGACGCTGAAAGATGCCGCGGGAACAGTCGTGCAGGAGCTCACGATCCCGCCGCTTTCCGAGGACGAGACCTACGGCATGCTGCCGGATTCCGGCGAATGGGCTGTGATGCAGCCGACGCCGAACAGTGCGAATCCGAAAGCAGTCGCGCAGGTGAAGTTCTCGCTTGCATCCGGCTTCTATGATTCCGCGCAGACACATGAGCTGACGCTTTCCGCATCGGGCGACATCTACTACACGACTGACGGCTCCGATCCGGCGGTATCCGACACCGCGATCCGCTATCAGGGACCGATTGCGCTGCATGACCGTTCCTCTGAACCGAATCAGCTTGCCGCGATGCAGTATGAGGATAACAGTACGCAGTCGATCATGCTGCGAACACGATACCGTGCGCCGGGCTATGCGGTGGAAAAGGCAAATGTCATCCGCGCAGCGGTCAGATCCGGCGGAAGCTGGAGCAAAACGGTCACAAACACCTATTTTGTCCTGCCTGCATCGCGATGCGCATTCTATCAGAATGTCAAGGTGCTCTCACTTGTGACACCGCCGGAGAATCTCAATGATCCCGACCGCGGCATTTATGTCTGCGGACAGCAGTATCTGGACTGGAAAGCAAACAAAATTCCGACCGATCCCTACGATCCGATGCGCAGCGAATACAGCGATCTCAACAAGGCAAACTTTTTCAGCAGCGGAAAAGAATGGGAACGCCCCGTGGAAATGACGCTGTTTGCGGAGAATCAGCCTGCCTTGTCACAGAAGCTCGGCATCCGCATCAAGGGCGCATCGACCTGTGTTGCAGCACAGAAGGGCTTCAATCTCTATGCGCGCGGCGAATACGGCGATACCAAGCTGCACTTCAAACTGATTGACGGCAACGATGCGGCAGATAACGGCAAGGCGATCAAAAGCTACGATTCCTTCTCGCTCCGCCCGATCAACTACTGCGATAAAATGCGCGACCTGACCGTGCAGACACCGCTTTCCGATCTGCCGGAAATGGCAACGCTGGACGAAGAACGCTGCGTGGTCTTTCTGGACGGCGAATACTGGGGAACCTATGACCTCTCCGAAAAATTCTCCGCATTCTACTTTCAGAGCAATTACGGCATTCCGGAAGAACAGGTCATTTACATCAAAGATGATGAGGTCAAGGAAGGCAGCGATTCCGACTTTGACGCCTATCAGTCATTGCTCGAAACGATCGCGAAAGGCGATATGTCCGATCCTGCGCAGTACCGCGCCGTGACAGAGAAACTGGATGTGCTCTCGATGATCGACCATTATGCCGTCTGCCTGTATACGGGCATGGTGGACTGGCCGGAGCACAATTACACCGTCTGGCGGTACAGCGGCACACCGATCAGCGGAAATCCGTATTCGGACGGCAGATGGCGCTTCGGCACCTTCGATTTTGACTATACCTGCGGGCTGAGCTATGAGGGCAATGCGTTCAACGGCGGTCAGGGCTACGACTACAACAGCTTCAGCCGCATGAACAAATCCGCCATGAAGCCTGTGCTCGACAGTCTGCTGAAAAATGCGGAATTTCGTGCGCTGTTTGTGACGCGGTACTGCGATCTCGCAAATGTCGTGTACCGTCCGGCGCGGATGCAGGATCTGATTGCGGAGATGCAGGCGCATTATCTTGATTACATGGCGGAGAGCCGTTCGCGCTGGTCAAGCAGCGGCAGAGCGGATTTTGATACGCTGACCGATCAGTATATCTCCACATGGAAAAAGGAAATCGGCGTATTTGAGACATTTTTCGAGAAGCGTCCGGAGCCCGCGATCCGGTTCCTGACGCAGTATACCGGCATCAGCAGCGATACGGCTTCCGTGACGCTGCACACAAAGGGTTCCGGCACGCTGCTCATCAACGGGCTGCCCGTACAGGACACCGGCAGCGGCATTGTCTGCAAATATCCGAAAGGAACCGCGGTCACGGTCACGGCGGTTCCGGAGAGCGGCGCATCATTTGCCGCATGGTCCGGTGCAGCGTCGGGAACGGAGCAAACCGTCAGCATCACCGTCAGCGGCAATACGGATCTGACCGCTGCATTTGCAGATGCCGTCCGCGGCGACGTCAATGCAGACGGCACATGCAGCCGCGCGGATGCAGTTCTGCTGCAAAAATGGCTGCTTGCCGTACCGGATACAAAGCTTGCTGACTGGAAAGCCGGCGATCTGAATGCAGACAGAAAACTGAATGCAGTTGACCTGAGCATGCTGAAACGGATCCTGACAGGAAAATAAGACCGAAAAAACGGAATCACAAACAGGAAAACCGCCGTCTGCGAGATCATGCAGGCGGCGGTTCACTTTTGGTATTGAACCGCACGACACAAAAGGGCGCCCTGCTGCATAGGGCGCCCTCTTACTGTGATGATTCGGTTATCGTCTGAGAAGCATCCGCTTCAGCAGCGTCAGGTCAACGGCGTTGATCACCTGATTGTTATCGAGATCAGCCTGCTTTGCCTGCTCGCCGTTCAGCTGCTCATTGCTGTTCAGATATCTGCACAGCATGACTGCATCCGCCGCGGACACATTGCCGTCCCGGTTGATATCGCCGACGGATGCCGTGAATGTGATCTTGTCAATATTGAATCCGCCCTGCTGTACATCCAGCTTCAGATCGGATTCGCCGGCAGGAAGCTCCAGCGTCACCTTGAACTGCTGCCAGCTCTGCCAGCCGCCGGTCGCCGGAATATAGAGCGTACCGAGCGTATTGCCGCCGCAGGAAAATGCGATCTGTCCCCCGCCGTATTCAGACGCAGCATCCACCGTCAGCTCATATCTCATCGCCTGCGGCACAGAGATCGAATAGCTCATCCAGTCTCCGGCGTCAATATATCCGACATTCTTTCCGCCCTGTGCGCAGTCCTCCACTTCCACGCCGTTCATGGAAGCATAGTTTTCAGCTTCCAGCACCGCATTGCCGGAGCCGGGCAGAGAAAGCCGTGCAACATTCTGCGTCTGCGGCGTGCTCGTTGTCGTCTGCGGTTCGGGATCGGTATACTGCGGATCCGGCTGTGTTGTCTGCGGATCGGGATCGGTGCCGCCCTTCGGAACCGTGCGCCACACTGCATTCTCCGCATGTGTATTCAGAATCTTTTTGAGGTAGTTGCCGGCTTCTGTCAGCGAGCTGCCGTCTCCGCCGAAAATACTGGAACCCTCTGCCTTGCTGCTGATCGCCCAGTTGCACCATGAGAGCTTGTTGGAATCCATCCATGAAAGCCACTGTTCTGTCGATCCGACATTGACGGAACCGTCACCGTCTGCATTGACCGTTCCCCATTCGGATACAAAGATTGCTGCATTTTTGCTGAGTGCCGCATCGCCCTTGCCACGCAGATCGCCGCCATGCGTGCCGGCATAAAAATGCAGAACATATGCAACATTGCTGTCATTGATCGGATCATTTGCGGCTGCATCGACATCCTGAGACCATGTCGGTGTGCCGACGAGGATCAGATTGTCCGAGTACTTGCGGATCTCCGGAATCACCTGCTCGGCATAGCCTTTCACGGTAGACCATGAGACCATTGTCGGTTCGTTGTAAAGCTCAAAGATCACATTGTCATATTTTCCGTAATCACGCGCAATCTCGGAGAAAAAGCTTTTTGCTGCATTCGTGTTATTATGTGCGCCGTGCGAATGCCAGTCCACGATCACGTAGATATCCTTTGCGATCGCCGCATCCATAACGGAGCGCAGCGCGCCGACATCTCCGCCGCTGTAAATCGAGCCCTGATCGTCTACACCGAGCGAGCAGCGCAGGATCTCACACTGAAATTCATCAACCATACGGTCAACGGTCCCGCTGTTCCAGTACTGTCCCTGCCAGTTGCTCCAGAAAAAGCTCATGCCCTTGACCTGCACCGGTTCCTCGTAAGATGAACCGACGATCCTGTTTCCGCTGGTCTGAAGCTGACCGTAATAACTGACCGGTCCGCCCTCTGCCGCTGAAACCTCCGAAGGTTCCGGTACCGGCAGGACGCGCGGAAGGAGTACAGCTGACATCACAAATGCGCAGACTGCACTGAACGCTTTTTGCATTTTCATATGGGTTGCACCTCCAAAAAAATATTTCGATCTATGCATGTATCATGCACCAATCACCGTATCATGTGCTTCTGTCCGGCTGTGTCTCTGTTTGTCTGATTCGGACGAATCCGAAAGCGTTCCTGTCTCTCATTTGTGAATCTAAAAATGCATGGGGTATCTTCAATATTATTATAACATTTTTTAGACAGTTAGACAAGGCGACCGCGATCAATTCACGCGAAACTGTCGCTGTGTACAAATATATTCAACACAATTCCGGATAAGCAGCACAATCAGCCTCAAATTGTCTGCAAAAAGGATCTGGCATTGCGGATCTGACCGCGTGCATGAGCAGTCTGCTGCGGAACGTGCATACAGAGAACCGCCGTCTGATCGGTCGTCAGGCGGCGGCTTTTGTTTTATTTCATGAGCAGCTGTTTCATCAATGTGAGATCGGCAGCATTGAGTGTTCCGTTTTGATCAAGATCGCCGGCTTTCCGATTCGGAAGGTCAGTTTCAAGCGTCAGCAGATACTTTTGCAGGAGCACCGCATCCGCAATGCCGCATTTGCCGTCTACGTTGATATCGCCGCGAACCGGATCGGATTCGATCCGCGATCTGATCGCCGCCGTCAGGAAAATCATCGCAGCATTGCCATAGATCGTGTTTTCGTTTGTCGTCCATTCGGCATCGCTGTCCATGTAGCATTTCCCGTCATACTTGGAAAGCTGGCGGTTGTTGTTGGGATTTGTCCCTTCCGTCTCATATCCTGCCGGACATCTGTACGGATCGAGCTTTGCGTCCTTCGAGTAAATCGCGCTGAAGATATTCCGCACGCAGTTTTCGCCGTATCCCGATACATAACAAAACGAAATCGGATTGACGCCGAGCAGGTAATTGAACGCGCTCTCATTGGAGAGAATGACCGCATCGGGAATGCTGTTCTCCCCCTCCGTGAGGATGCTGCCGAGCAGAATGCTCATTGTGCTTTGTGCAATGACCATATTGGAGCCCCACCAGTAGCCCCAGTCAGGATAATCGGTGCCCCAGTTGTCATAATTCAGCGTGCGTTTTCGCCATGCCGGAAACTGCTGAAAGACTTCGCTGACCTTCGCATCGGCATCGCTGTTGTGATAGAGATAATGGAAAAAACCGAGGAAGGAGCGCCCGTGCGAATGGTAGCCGAGCGATGCACCCGTAAAGCACTTGACGATATTGGTTTCCTCGCAGTGCTTCACCAGATAAGTCTCATACGGTGCGGTTTGCATCCCTGCTGCCTTCGCTGCCCGGCAGATCGCGCCGGCAGCCCAGAACATACTGCGGTCGAGCTCCTCCTGCGTATAGGTGTAGGTGCGGTTCGCGGCGCCGATCGACGGATGCTGCGGATTGGCAGGATCGTTCACCCAGTTCCATGCGCGCAGTGATGTTTCCAGACAGGTTTCTGCGAAATCCGCATAAGCCGGAATATCCTTGTAGATCAGGTAGGCATGTGCCAGCACAGCTGCCGTTTCGGCTGTCGCCAGATGCGAACGCAGATCGGTCTGATCCGAACCGGATGTGTGATCCGAGGACTGATAGAGCGTATCCTCCAGATAGATCGTGCCGTCCTTGTAATTTGCTGCGACATAGAACGAGCCGTCGTGATCTTCGTGCTCAAGCTTTAACAGCATATCAAGCTCCCACTTGATTTCGCTGAGGTATCCCGGTGCATCGGCATAAGCGGGATTTGACTTGTCTGTTTCCGGAATATGCAGGCGCATATCCTGAAAAACCGCCGGAAACAGATCATATGCCAGCAGCAGATTTTCAACGGAAGTCGCAGCAGGAGAAGTATATTTCCCGTAGTCGCCGGCATCGTACCAGCCCTGCGTGAGATCAAATGTTTCCGCATCCGGATTGCTGCGGTCCGACCACTTTTTCACCTGCGCATCGTTCGGATGCAGATTTTTTCTTGCGAAATCTCCGGCATAGGCTTCATCCAGATCAAGCCCCTGCCGCTGATAATAATAATATTTCGTCATGTCGCTGAGCAGGCTGTCATAGATCCGGTCGCCGATCTCAAACGTGAATGAAGTCAGCGTATCGGTTTTCAGCCCGTTTTCGATATCCCGCGGAGAACGTGCTGATGCAGATAATCCGGCATCCGGTATGCGGATGAAGTATGTCCCCGGCGTTTGCAGCGCATCGAAGTGAATGATATGAACCGATTCGCCGGACAGATGATCGTTCAGTTCGGCAGCAGGCAATGTCCCGGTCAGAACAATTTTTCCGGTTGATTTGTCAACGATTTCATAGGTCTTGCCGTCCAGCGAGCCGAATTTTTCAAAATAGCTGATGCGCGCAGTTTTTGCACCGTGCGTGCTGTACCCGACCTGATTGACCTTGATAAACGGATACTGCCGCTCGTCATCGGGAGAAGAAATCTTCACATTCCGGAAAGAGACCGTTTCGCCCTTTTTGACGGCTGATACACAGATTTTCCAGAGATTTGCAAGATCAAATCCGCTGTCAGGGTTCGCATCAAGCAATTCTTTGATCGGCAGCGTATAGCTTGTCCAGTCCGTCTTTGCGATCATTTTTCCTTTATACGGTTCCAGATCCGTCCAGTAAAGAGAAACGGTATCGTCGTGACGGTGAGAACTGAGCCCGATCCGGAAGCTGAGCGGTTCCGTGCCGTTGCTTTTTGCTTCAAAGGAAAGCGTACCGTTGTAATAATAATCATACGCATCGGTCGTTGTCCAGCTTGTATTCGGCAGGATGTTCGCACCGCCCCAGCTTTCTGTCGTCCAGAGATTTTTGCCGTCGTTGTCGATCAGAATGGTTTGCAGCTGACAGCCCGGTGTTTCCTCTGCATTTCCCGCAAAGGCATGCTGTGCCGGCGCAGCGGTGACGAAAAGCAGAACACTCAGGATGCATGCAGCACATTTCCGTGTTTTCATGATATTGTCTCTCCTTTCGCGGTGTCTTTGATTACATTATATCAGGATTCCGGCAGGCGCACAAGTCATTTTCTTTTTTTCTGCGTATGTTACAAAAACAGTCTTCACTTTTTTACGAATCGGATCATCAGACGGAGACTTGCTTGATCCATTCGCCGATCATACGCTGTGAAGTGCATGCTGTCATTGTATCGGAACAGTGATGCTGCGCGATCCCGTCAATATCAGACAATGCTTTCTTAGCATATTGCAAAACGGAGGAAATAGGAGGATCCGAAAGGATTCCGGAAAAATTGCCGCAATTATTTTATGAAACCGCGGATAACCGGATTTGACTTCCCGCTTTGTTTCGATTAGAATACAAAGTGAAAATGCATTTTTGAAAATTGAATATACGTTCGCGAACTGTATAACCGCCACACTACTATGTTATAATATTTGAAAGGACAAAAAAACATGAAGAAGTTCAAGAAACTTACTACAGCAGTTCTCGCATCCGTTATGGCTATCTCTGCATTTGGTGCTCTCAACGCAAACGCTGCAGGCCCGTCTTTCACCAACCGCTACAGTTATCACGGTATTTCTTTTATCAGCAAGCATGCAAGCTGCAGCCTGCGTGACGGTTACCGTTTCAGCAACGGTTTTATGTGGTCCAACGGCGGTAAGATTTCCTTCCATGGATCTCAGAGCGTTATGGATACAGACAAGGTTGCATCTGCTACCTGCTCCGGCAGCGGCGAGATGCACGGCAGTGAAAAGGGCATCAACAAGACTTGGTATTTCTGATTCGTTCAGCGCAAGGCGCTGCGGTTATTTCCGCAGTGCCTTGTTTTTATATAAGTACAATATATAAACAAAAGGAGCCTTGGCATGAAATATTTGAAATTATCAGCTATCATTTTTGCATTATCTCTTGCACTGACTGCTTCCGGCTGCGGAGAATCACCTCAGACACTCTATAATCCGGACAGCACGGAG
Organism: Clostridiales bacterium Firm_04; assembly: GCA_001603005.1. GTDB lineage: Bacteria > Bacillota > Clostridia > Oscillospirales > Ruminococcaceae > Firm-04. Next base: position 26,543 of record LVAJ01000021.1, on the reverse strand, counting down.
AGCAGCCGGAATACAGAGAACGAACAGGAACGTGCATCCTCCGAAGAAGATACGCCGCAGGATTCCGACAATTCCGAAATCAGTTCGGAACAGATCGGGGACGGCGGAGATGATGATTATTCCGAATATTACAAAGGCGATTCCAAATATCCGCTGCGGAATTTTATGACCAAAATGGCAGCAGAAGAAGCCGCTTCCGGCTTAGACGGATATGATGTCGTAGAACAAAGTCTCATGGATTTCACGGAATGTACGGATTCCGACTCCCTGAAACGGGTGGACAAAGAAAATCTTCCTGTTGATAACGGCATTGTAAAAATGGATCTGAATTTATTGATGTACTCCTATACGGATGATGCAGATTATAATATTCCTGCCGTCATGCTGCTGACGGTCAACGGAAAGCCTTATGATTTTTCTGTTGACGGAAAAAAGAGCAGCAGCGGTATTCTGACTATGGATATTCCGGTAGATACTGACATTGTTCTGCCGTTTGATATGTCAAATGTGCCCGTTCAGAAAGGTGAAAATGAAATGACGTTCTGGATCGTTCCTTACAGCACAGAGCGTGCGCTTTATCTTTCTCCGCAGTGTTTTACGGGCTACTGGGATGCAGAGGCAGCAAGAGACGGTGACGCACCGGCAGATTTTGCCGCAGAATCCTCGCTTTCCGTCAATACGGAATCGACGGACGGCAAAAGCAAGGATCAGCTTACCACTTACATTGCTTCGCTGGATAATTATGATCCGAAATATCGGGTAAAAACCGGTGATGACTTCCGCCATGTCACACTCAAATCGGATACAAAGTTCAGCTTCCCGATTCAGAACATCAATAATGACCTCGGACCGAGCAACCGCGCGGGCATCTGCCTTGCGCTGAACAACGGCAGACCGATGCCGGCTTTCGGCGGAAAAACTGCCGCAATGCTCTCCTTTTCCGATCACGACTATTTGAAAACCGTTGCGGTCGATTCCGATTTTCATGCAGGCGATCAGGCAGTTCTCCAGTTCTGTTTTCTGGAATATCAGAATGACAAACTGATGTTTGATCAATATATGAGTACGGTTTCTCCCGTATACGCTGATTTTACGGACTGACCGACGATGCTGCACATCAAATCTGTTTTATTATCCGTTGTTTTCTGCGGATTGTTTGTGTTCTGCCTGCTGTCTTCTTTCGGCACATTTTCCGGTCGGAGAACCGCAGCCGGTCAGAACCGCTTCGGCGGCTTCGGAGAGATCAGTGAGACCGGATGCCGGAGTCTCCGGTTTTACTATGATGATACGAGCTTCTATTATATTGCAAATATACCGAGCTTCCAGTACGATACTTCTGCGCTTTACAGATACGATCTGAAAACGGGGCAGGCATCTGCTGTGTGCCAGCGCGTCTGTTGTTCCCATCATTCGACAGACTGCCCGCTGTATCCGCTGACACAGAATGCTTCGCTGGAACTGATGAGCTATGCCGATCACGGCTTTATTACATCTTTTAAGACAGAAGATCTGTTTCAGATCTTTTTCTGGGATCCGTTGACTGACAGCAGGAAGCTGCTGCTTGATCTGCCGTATTATCAGGCGGTTTCGGACAGTGCAGGATTAGGCGGAAAATATGCAACGTACATGAACGACGGAACCGCCATGCGCCTGCGGGATGATCTGCTCATGATCGGCTACAACGGTGAGATGCATCTGTATGACAGTGAAATGCATGACCGCGGCTATTTCATCGCAAACGATATGTATAATCCGCTGCTGACCGGCGAATCACTCTGCTGGCTTGACATGAACGGCAATGTTTGCTGCTATTCGCTGACGACCGGAAAGACACAGCGGAATGTTCTGAAAGGCTTGCTGCCTTCACGGAAAAAATCCTCTGTTTTATATTATGATTATCCGTTTGTTTGGTACGCCTATGCAGGAAATGTCTATTTTCCGTATAAAGAGGCAATTTACGCCTATGATCCGGCGGCGGGAACGCTGACCGAGATCACAAAGACGGACAAACTCTCAAAGGAATCACCGTATGCCTGCCTTTTGACAGATAACCGGCTTTACTATCATCTGGACGGGATCGTGCGCTGTATGGATCTGGATGACGGCAGTGTAACGGAGCTTCCGGCATTGCCGCAGGTACCTGCTGCGGCTGTGCGGGATCTGCTGCTCACTGTACCGGCAGCGCCTTCCGGAGAATCCGGCGAGATCGGGCTGTATGACCGGAACGGAAAGGCGGTATTGCCGTGATCTATGAATTGAAAAAACTGTTTCAGCGAAAAGAACTTTGGATCGTACTCGGATTAACGCTGCTTGCAATTCTGCTGCTTGTGCTGCGCGACCGTTCTTCACTTGCCGATGCCGGATCAAACAGCCAAAAAACCGCTGCTTATTATGATTATTCGCCGGAAGAAGCGCTTCCGCTGATCGAACGTGAACTGGAACAGCTCGGCAGCAGCGCTTCTGATATCAATTCTTCCCATTACCATGACTGGCGGGTACTGTATCATATGAGAGATCTGGCGAAGGATTTTATTTCTGCAAATAAAAATGATCCGAATGTAATCCGTCAGATGTATAACGAAATGAACACGGCAGACAGTGATTTTGCAAGGCGTGATCTTGCGCACGCAATCAAACTGTATAACCGTGTGCGGAATTATAAGCTCGCAGATGCTTCATCTATGGAATATTTTCTGCTGCTGCTGGAACAGGGCGGCTATTTTCACTACCTCTATCTCTTAGTATTATGTACGATGCTTTCTCCGCTGTTCTCTGCGGAATATGAATCCGGAATGTATCAGATCCTGTTCAGCTCCAAAAAAGGAAAAGCAGGATTGTTCCGGAAAAAAATCTGCGGCGGACTGCTTTGCGTGGTACTGTTTGCATTTCTCTACACTGCATTTACGTTTCTGCTGAGCTGGTTCTGGCACGGTATGAATATCCGTATGCTGTCTGCGGCATTGCAAAGCAGCGCATTGTTCCGGAATTGTCCGTATGCGCTGACATTTTTAGATTACGCGCTTCTGGTTTTTGCCATGCGTGCTGTGATCGGGGCGTTTGTTCTGGCATTGACTGCACTGGTTTCCTGTTTCTGCAAAAAGAACGTGACCGTCTTTGTGTTTTCCGGTATTACGGCAGCAGTTCCGATCCTGATCGCAAAACTTTTTGAAAATGTGCCGGCGGTTCAGACTGTTCAGAACAGGCTTGGAATCATGCAGCTCTCCTATTTAAGCAATTATCTTACGGAATATAACACCGTGAATGTATTCGGTTTTCCGATCGGGCAGTTTTTGCTTTCCGTTCTCTGCACTTGCCTGCTGACGGCGTTTCTGCTGTCTGCTGCCTATGCATTCTGGACGAGAGACACCCGGCACAGAAGAATTTGAAGGCGGGGAATCTATGCTACAATTCAAAGAACTCACGAAGCAATACGGAAATTTCACTGCGCTGGACCGGTTCACGGTTGATCTGGAAAGCGGCATTTATGCGCTTCTCGGTCCGAACGGCGCAGGCAAATCCACGATGATGAATATTCTTGTCGGACTGATCGCCCCGACAAACGGATGTATTTATTATGACGGCACTGATATCAGCAAAATGGACGATAAATTCCGCGATATCATCGGCTATATGCCGCAGTATCCGGGATTCTACCCGAATTTCACCGCAATGGATCTGATGCGCTATATGGCACAGATGAAGGGAATCCCGCGGAAGGATGCGGAAAAGCGCTGCCTGAAGCTGCTCGAATCTGTCAATCTGACAGAGAAGAAGGATGCAAAGATCGGAAGCTTTTCCGGCGGTATGCGTCAGCGTCTCGGACTTGCACAGGCACTGATCAACGATCCGAAAATTCTGATCTTAGATGAACCGACCGCCGGACTGGATCCGAAAGAGCGCGTGCGCTTCCGTAACATGGTGCGCCGGCTTTCCGATCAGATCACGGTGATCTTCTGCACACATATTGTTTCGGATATCGAAACGATCGCAAAAGAGATTTTGCTGATCCACCACGGAAAGCTGCTGAAAAAGGCGGCAATCCCGGAGTTGGTCGAAGAAATGCAGGGAAAGGTCTGGGAGGTTCTGCCGGATCAGGACGGAATCGAACATCTGCTGGACGAATATCCGCGTTCCAGTCTGGTCAGCCGGAATATGCAGACAGCGGTTCGCATCGTGAATGATACGAAGCCGCATCCGGACGCAGTTTCCTGCAAGCCTTTGCTGGAAGATGTGTATCTTTATATGTTCGGAGACGATGCATCATGAGCAGAACAGCAGCCGCATATCAATATGAAATGAAAAAACTGCTCTTTGCAAGAAAAGGCTGGCTGATCCTGCTTTGCACTGTTCTGCTGCAAATCGGAATTGCCTGCTTTGCAAAACCGTATCAGTATTACAGCTTCGACACGCAGCTTTATAAAGAATATGCGGAACTTTATGCAGGGCCGTATTCCAAAGAAACCGAACGCATTATACATGCATCGCTGGTTGTTTCAGAGCGGCTCGGTGAATACAAAATGGAATACGAGGAGCTTTCTTCCGAGGAAATGCGGGAACAAAATCAGAAAATGATGCTTGCAAACCTGAAAACCGCGGCACTCAATGAGATCCAGAATAAATATGCACAGCTTTCCGCCTGCAAAGAATACGCGCCTGAAATGACCTATGATATTGAAGCAACAGAATATTTTCAGAAATTCGGTATGAACTGGGCGGCACTGATCGGCATGGCACTGCTGCTTCCGCTTCTGATGCTCGGTGATGCTAACTGCGGTATGGAACAGATCTTATTCCCGACGATCACAGGGCAAAAACGGATCACACTTGCAAAACTGCTGACTGCCTGCTCGGTTTCCGCTGCATTGATGCTGCTGTGTACGCTGCTGCAATGGGGGATCTTTTCCGTTCGCTGGGATTTCGGAACACTGGCTGTGCCGGTACAAAGCCTGACCGGGTTTGGATCCTGCACGATCAAAAGCAGTATTTCCGGCTGCATGATCCTGTTCGGCATCATCCGGATTCTGGCTGCACCTGCGGCAGCACTGCTGCTCTGCCTGCTTTCTGTACTGATCCGCAAAGAGCCTGCTGCAATTACGGCATGGGCGGTTTTGATCGGATGCAGTGCGATCCTTGCCTCAAAAATCAGCGTGTTTCCGGTATTTTCATTATACAGCGCACTTTCCGGACTTTCTGCCGCCAAAACACTCTCCGGCGTTGATACCGGATTTCTGATTTTCTTTCTGCTTTTGAAAACAGGTCTGCTGCTGTGCGGTACATGTGCTGCCGCTGAAAAGAAAAAATAGCTTCTTCGGAAAGTGAATATTGAGAAACCGCCGTCTGCGTTATTTGTTGCAGACGGCGATCCATTTTTATGCATTTTTTGATGCAGTTTGCCGCAGACAGGAACAGCGTGCTCATATATACATCGCATCGTTGACGGTAATATAATCCAGCGGCGGCTCAAAAACGCCCTTGTGCCGGTCACCGCGGAAAACTTCCTGTCCGTTCCGGTATGCAATGACCTGTGTCATCGGGAACGGCACCCAGACACCGCTGTCAAGCGGTTTGGTCGAGAACAAGATCCCGTTTTCCAATCGCTTGAAGCACAGCGTATTTTTCAGATTTTTGTGGACATAGAGCAGATCGCCGTCATAGATCATCAGATTCAGCTTATTGCGCGGCGCATGGTCGGCAATGAACCGGTTGATCGCTTCAAAGCGCTCGCGGTCTGTCGGGATGCCGCCGGAAAGCTGATGATTGACCGCGTCCATCATGGAGAGGAAAAAGCGCTCGGAATCGGTGTCGCCCTGCTGCTGCGCGGCATAGCGGTAATTGTGTTCACCGTGAAATATCGTGCCGTTGTGGATCATCGTCCACTCTCTGCCGGAATCGTCCATGCCGCTGAACGGGTGACAGTTTTCCTCTCTGACCGCGCCGACCGTCGCATATCGGATATGCGCAAGCAGCATGTTCTGCGGCTGCATCGAATCAATGAAATCAGCGAGAAATGTGCTGCTGTTTGCGCTGACGGCTTCGCGCAGAATGACTCTGACACCATCCTCATACATCATGCCCCAGCCGTGCGGATTTGTCACGCTGTGCGCATAAAATGCTTTCAGATACGCAGAAATATCTGTCTTTTTGGATGCTGTGAAGCCGAGCAGCTCGCACATATTTCCCACCTTCCTTCATCTGCTGATACAGCAGCAGGCATTGCTGTATGTCTGCGGCTGATTCCGTTTGTTTGTCTCAAATGCAATGACATTCCGTGCATCTTCATATTCAGAAAAATACACTTCCATTTTATGCAGGATCTCGTCAGCCTGTTCCGTCAGCGCGGCATCCGGTTCGAGCAGCGCTGCATTTTGATGCGCGCTGACCGCCTGCATCTGCAAATCCGGCGTAAAATCAAAATCCGGCAGCGAAAGCAGATACAGCATCAGCAGATGCGCAAATTGCAGATCGCGCGCATCTATGCCGAGCGGCACAGCAGGATTCAGGTCAAACATGCGCAGTTCGATATGGTCAACGCCGTTTTCGGCGAGACTTTCCAGCGCGTTGACGCCGCGCGGTTTCAGACGGACCGGCAGATACAATTCACTCGCCGAATGCAGCGATCCGCTGCGGATATATGTCCGGATGCTGTCCGTGAAGCTTTGCAGATTCCGGTGATCGAGCACCGGCAGCGATTGATTCCAATAGCCGCGCACGCTGTTTCGCATGGAAGCATACGGGCTCTTGATGATGCCGCGTTCGCCGGATTGATCGAGCGATGCATCATAGTAAGGACTTGCAGCCGTCAGCATGACAAGCAGCCAGCTGTGCCGCATGAGCTGCTTATAGAGCCGCAGATAAAGCGCGTCGCGAAAGCGGTTTGGATCTTCATTTTGCGGATTCAGCGCGTGCAGACATGCTTCGGAAAACGAGAAATTGAAGTGAATGCCGGAAAACAGCATCAGCTTTTTGCCGTATTTCTGTTCCAGATATTCGCGGTACAGCCGCTTGGAAGAATGCCTGCCGCGAAACGCCGCGATCGGAATTTCATCCTCGCTTTCAATATGCGGCGGATTGCTGTACAGCCAGAGATGCTCGCCCTGTTCTGCGAGGACAGCCCGCACATTTGCATCGAGCGCACCGAGTGCAGCGAGCGCTTCATCAATGCTTTCGCAGGGCGGCGTGACCAGCTCGATCTGATTTTCGCAGAAATCTCTTGTAATATGCGGATCATCGCCGAACGGATGCGGCGTCTGTGCCAGTCTGCCGAAGCTGTCCACGCGGAGCGTTTCGCGCTCGATGCCGAATTTTCCTTCAAAAAAATGACTGTTCATAGGCACACCTCAAATCGCTGCATACTGCTCGATATAGCTTCGGAGCGGCACACCGCTTTCGAGCCCGCTGAGCATATCATTTGCCGGATTGCTGTGCCGTTTTGCGCGGTCATAGAGCGGTGCAAGCAAAGATTCCTCGTGAAGTCCGCGCGATTGCAGACCGTCCGATGCCAGATCCAGAATGCGGATGAGCTGGTGCTCGATCAGCGCATCCTGTATAAAACATGGCTTTTCGCGTTTGGAAAGCAGCTTTTGCAGTTCTGCCGCGCTGAAGCCGTGGCGGTAGATCACAGTATCCTTTTCCAGCAGCTCCTTCAGTTCCGGCAGCCGCTCCTTCAGTCCGGTGTGGAATGCAGCAACGGTCAGCGCCTCGGAAAGCGGCTGACAGCAGGAACTTCTGTATTCGATCGTCCCGCGGAAGGTCAGATCCTCAAATTTGAATGTGCGCAGATATTCGAGATCCCCGATCTCTGGCGTGAACACAATTTTCTGATAGCGTTCGCCGTCAAAGTATTCGCCCTCGACCGTATCCTGCGAAAAATACTGATCGACCGGAACCGGCGTGAAATCAATGTATTTTCCGCCGCGCATTGTGCAGTAGATCGACTGTGTGCCGATATAGTCGATCAGCTCGTCGATCGTCGTGATGTTCTGCTCAAACATGCCGACATTGTGCGGATTATACCCCTGCATGCTGCGCTCCCAGAGCATGTTCCGCACGCAGAGCCAGTCCGGATAATCCGGCAGATAGGAATTTGCAAACAGCAGCGATTTGTACGGCTCCAGCAGACCGAATACATTGATGACATCGGTCAGGTCATCGAAGCGGACGTCCAGCTGCACCTGTGATGCGCTTGTGAATGTGCCGAAATCCGGACGCTGATGAAAGCGCATTTCGACCTCATCGGCATGCTGCGGATACGAGTGCAGATAGTGATAGAGCATCCGGTAGCGCTCATTCTGGATCGGCTGATTGCGGTTGATGTTGGCATTCGGGTGAATGCCCATTCCGGTGAGGGTATAGCCGCTTTTGCCGAGTTCGCTGTTCAGGAAGCGCGCATATGCTTCAAAGCGCGCCTTGACTTCCAGCAGATCGTGTGCCTTGCCGAAGGACAGCTCCAGATTGGAATAGCAGCAGTCAAACGAGAGGATATCTCCGGTTGCTTTGTCCTGCGCGGAAGTGAAATTGCCGTCTGCGCCCCGTCCGGTGATCTGAAATCCGAAATGCGACGCAAACTGCTCCGCTGCCGCAAGCGCGACCTTTTCGTCAACAGGTTCATTTGCCAGATTCACAACAGGCATTTCAATTTCAACGCCGATGCAGTCCGGTCGTTGCTTTTGCGTCGGTGCGATATATTTGTCATAGATTGCTTGTCTGAGTGTAGGATCCATGATTCTCACCTCTGATAACAGCATCGTGCGGTTTGCATACTGATTCGGTATGCTTTATTATAGCACATATTTCATACAGAGTCAATAGGTTTTAGGAATTTAACGCGATATATTTTCACATGCCGCTTTTATAAAAAATCCGCCTGAACCGAATGAAAGCTCAGGCGGATCAACACGTGAAGGATGCGACGTCCTTTTTATGAAAGCAAATGAAACTTTTTTGAGGGACATCGCGGTGTTCTCAGCAAAAAGAATGGAGGTATTCTGTAGGCTTCGGTCGTGCGCATCAACATCGTCCGGCTTTCCACATTCGCTCTGTACAAATGGGTACCGGGCGGAACATGCGCTGTGACAGTGTTTTTTTCGGAAACATTTGTACAGCTCCTTTCGTTTGGTATGGCTTTATTATAGCACAGGCGCAGGCGTTTGTCCAATGCGAAAAAGCCATTGCGGGTGATAGTTTCAGGCTATCGCTCCGCGCATGCAGCAAAGAGATCCTGCCGCAGCTTTGCAGCACATTCCGCGCGGCTCCTGCCGACCGCCTGCCACAGAATTTCGCCGTTTTCATCCGCAATATTGAGAAAAATGCCGTCGCACTGTCCCCAGCCGTAGAGAATGTGCCGCTTTCCGTTCAGTTCAAAGCTGCATTCCTCGCCGGATTCTGCGCAGCGCAGCAGTTCTGCGCGGTCTGCAATCTCTTGTGTTATGCTTTGCATAAATCTTTCACGACCTCTCCTGCGATGATCAGCCCGACAACCGACGGCACAAACGCGGTGCTGCCCGGAATATCGCGCCGCTCGGTGCATTTGTGCTGCGCACCCGGCGGACAGATACAGTGCGTCCGGCAGGAGATCGACATATCCTCGATCGGGCGTGTCGGTGTTTCCTCGGAATACACGACTTTCAGCTTTTTGATCCTGCGTTTGCGGCATTCGATCCGCATGACCTTCGCAAGCGGGCAGACCTTCGTTTTGTAGATATCCGCAACACGGAATGCCGTCGGATCGAGCTTGTTGCCCGCACCCATGCTGCTGATGATCGGGATATGCAGTTCCTGCGCTTTCATGACAAGCGCAAGCTTTGCCGTGACCGTATCGACCGCATCCACAATATAATCATATTCTGCAAACGGAAATTCATCGGCATTCTCCGGCAGGAAAAAGCATTTGCGGATCCGGATATCCGTATCCGGATTGATCTCCTTCATGCGCTCTGCCATGACCTCTGCCTTATACTGCCCGACCGTTTTTCTTGTTGCAATGATCTGGCGGTTGAGGTTTGTCAGGCAGACCTTGTCGTCGTCGATCAGGTCAAACGCACCGACACCGCTGCGGACAAGCGCCTCACAGACATATCCGCCAACACCGCCAATACCGAAGACCGCAACACGCGATTTTGCAAGCTTTTCCATGTTTTCCTGTCCGAGCAGCAGCTGTGTTCTCGAAAACTGATTCAGCATCTTATCCCTCCGAAATGATTTGACAAAGAATATCCGTGAACTGTTCGATCTCCTGCACGGTCGTCAGATGCGACAGACTGATGCGCCATGAAGAAAGCGCATTTTTCCGGTCATGCGAGATCGCCATGACCGCTCTGGACGGCGTATTCGGCACAGAGCAGGCGGATTTCACGGAAACGCACACGCCTTTTTCATCGAGCAGCTGGCGCATCTCCTCACCCTTGATGCCGCTGACCGACAGATTCAGGATATGCGGCACGGCATGTTCGGGGCTGTTGATGCGGATACGCGCCTGCTGTGCGCAGAATGAACGGAGCATCTGATTCCGCGCATGAACCGTTTGCAGCCGCGCGTCATATTCGCTGACCGCATACTGCAATGCTGCTGCAAGTGCCGCTGCTGCCGGTGCATCCGGCGTACCGCTGCGGTAGATCGTCGTGCTAGCGCCGCCGTGGATCAGCGGTTCCAGCACAATTCCTTTTTTCTTATACAGCACGCCGCAGCCTTTCAGTCCGTAGAATTTATGCGGCGCAAAGCTCGCGGTATCGGCATATGAAAGATCAACCGGTATTTTTCCGATCGCCTGCGTCGCGTCCAGATGCAGACGGCAGTTCGGGTATTCATGCACGATCTCTGCAATTTCCTGAACCGGCTGTACCGTGCCGAGTTCGCTGTTCACCGCACAAACTGCGCACAGAACCGTATCCTGCCGCAGCAGTGATTTCAGGTGACCGAGGTCAACCGTGCCGTCCGGCAGAATGTTCACAAGGTCGATCTCCCAGCCCTGCTCCTGCAAAAAGGTCAGGGCGCCGCTGACGGAGCTGTGTTCCAGAAACGTCGAAATGATGTGCTTTCCGCGCCGCCGGTTCGCAAACGCAATGCCCTTGACTGCGAGATTATTCGCCTCACTCGCGCCGCTTGTCAGAATGATCTCATCGCTGCCGATATGCAGCAGATCTGCGATCTGCGAAAGCGACTGACTGACGATCCCTTTTGCCGATATGCCGCATTGATGCACGGAATTGGGATTTGCAAAATATGCCCCTGCCGTTTCGGTATAGACGGATAATACCCGCTCATCCGGCGGCGTATCTGCTGCATAATCAAGATAAATCGGATGCATTTGTGTCCTCTGCTTTCGTTCCGCGGATGCTTCTGCCCTCGTCATAATCATCGAGGAAGTGATGATAGTCGTCCCCGCGGTGATAGGAAATGATCGTTTGCAGGTTGACGTTTTCCACGCTGCGGAAGATGTTTTTATCGACCGCCGGATTGACCGCGCGGAGCTGTTTCAGCAGCGTTTTGATCTCCTGCCGCTTGGAACCGCCGCCGCCGTTGTCGCACATGGTACAGTTTTCGGTGAACCGGCATGCGCACTGGATAAACTGCAAATCGTTGTACTGCTTCCAGCGGATGATATCCGCTTCGCGCACAAGATACATCGGGCGGATCAGCTGCATGCCCTCATAATTTTCGCTGTGCAGCTTCGGCATCATGGTCTGCACCTGCGAGCCGTAGAGCATCCCCATGAGGATCGTTTCGATCACATCGTCAAAATGATGCCCCAGCGCAATTTTATTGCAGCCGAGTTCCTTTGCCGTTTTGTAGAGATGCCCGCGGCGCATCCGTGCGCAGAGATAGCACGGGTGCTGATCGACCTTTGCGACGGCATCGAAAATGCCGGTTTCAAAGACCTGCACCGGAATTTCCAGCAGCTCTGCATTTTCGCGTATCTTCTGATAATTGATCTCGTTGTAGCCCGGATTCATGACGAGGAACACGACCTCAAACGGCACTTTGGAATACCGCTGGAGCCGCTTCATGCACATCGCCATGAGCATCGAATCCTTGCCGCCGGAGATACAGACAGCGATTTTGTCGCCTGCCTGAATCAGCTCGTATTCCTTGATGCCCTTGAGAAATTTCGTCCAGATCTCCCTGCGGAACTTATTGACGATCGAAAGTTCAAAGTGATTCGCATGTTTGACTTTGTCAAACTGTGCTGTTTCGCTTTGCGAAACATGAGGTATTTCGGTCCTGACCGGTCTTTCCGTCATAATGCGCGCTCCTTTTACTATTCATATAGAAACAGTATGATTATATCACACTCTCTGCTGTTTGTCAATCTGTTTTTTATTGGCACGCAGAAACCGCTGTCCGCATGAGGACGTCACGCCGTCTGATTGTGCATATCAGGCGGCGGTTCGTGCAGTTTCAGAGAACTTGACTGCTTGACAAACACATAGATGAATGTTATAATAATAAAAAATGTAACTATTCAGTCTTCAAAGCCAACTGCCCTTGGAACATAGAAAGCAGTGCATCAAAAGCAGCAATTCCTGCTTTTGCAGCAGTAGAGGTAAAGGTCTTCAGCAGCAGGAAGTCTATCGCACCCTGTTCAGAACGAAATGACCTTATGACCTTGCTCTTCATTCTGACCATACGCAGATCGCGCTCGGCCTGATTGTTTGTAAAGGGTACGATGGGATTATCTGCAAAACGGCAGACTTCTCCCCTGTATATCCGAAGACGGTCGATCAGAGCACGGATTCTTTCTCTGGGAGCGGATTCTGTGCTGCGCCCTTTTCAAGGATCTGATCGTAATTCCGCTTCAGGCATTCCATGTAATGCTGCCGCGATTCGATCTCCGGATGCTGATTGTAAAAATCTGCAGCACGGTACATGGACATCAGCTCACAGTACAGTTCCTGTGCCCATGTCTGCTTCGCATAATTCTCCTTAACCTGCAAACAATATCTACAGCAGTATGCTGCAAATAATTTTGAAATAGGAGAAAAGAGTAATATGAAAGCAACAGGAATCGTCAGGCGAATTGATGATCTTGGCCGCATTGTCATACCAAAAGAAATTCGTCGAACGCTCCGGATCAGGATGGGCGACCCCTCACTGATAACATTGACACAGGATATGGTGTTCTGCATGGGTGTGGAATCCGTAGCGGACCGGTACATCGGGAAGTGAATACAGAGAAACAGCCGCTTGATTTTTCGTCAGGCGGCTGGATATGTTTCACATTGCTTCATATGCGTTCAAACGGATGGTTTCCAACGCAAGCGAAAGGACTTCAGAAATATAAGGCTTTCTTGTTCGATAATAAAAGACTGACTGCAGGTGCTCCGGATCATGCTGTGCGGCAAGATCAATTGCCGTGCGGATATTCCGTTCAACTGCTGCGGGTGTTGTGTTGTAAACAGATGCAACTGCCGGATAAAGCAGCTGTGTCAGTGAAGAAAGCAGATGCGGATCGTTGATTCCGAGGACGATCGCCGTGATCAGGTACGAATATCCTTTCAGATGTGAACGGATGTGCAGTTTTTGGACAAACCGCGCCGCATCCAGTTCAGTGCGTCTGCTTTGTAATGCGCTTCTGTTTGGATAAAAGGATTCTGTATGATGAGTTGCGGGATATAAAATGACAGGTGACATTTGAACCTCCTTGATTTTGGATTATATAGGCACAGTTGTTCTCTGCGCAGCATCCTTTTTAGACATATTGTGCATATTAAAATAGTATGTTTGACTTTTGCAGTCATTTATGCTATAATATATATCTGCCTGATAGGTTATCGGCGCCGATCCCCCTTCCGCATATATATTATACAAATCTGCCAAGCAATTTGCAAGTTCAGTAACGTGTCAATTATGTGTCACAGAATAATACGAAAAGGAGATTATGGTACCATGGAAATCGAAAAAATGAAGCGAAAGACAATCAGAAGGCTAAAAGAGATTAAATCAGAACAAGGACTGTCCGTTCCGAAAATTATGGATCTGATGGAGGAACGCGGTCAGTTTGTATCGGAATCAACAATCAAGCGTGTGTTTGCAGACGGTTCGGAGGAACAAAGTTTCCGGTATCAGGACAGTATCGCGCCGATTGCAGATGTCTTGCTGGACATCTACGGCGATACGAGCAGTTTGGATGATGCGGAATCTCTGCGGCATATTATCCGCGAGAAAAATAAGCTGATTGAATTTCTGATGATCAAACTGGACGAGCAGGAAGCCGCATTTGAATCCCGGAAATCAATGTATGAAGAACGAAAGAGTATCTATGACCGAAATATAGCACGACTTGAAAATCAAATAGAGAGAAAAGACGACCTGATCGAACGGCTGCTGAATACATATCTTCCGACCAATTCTGCCGCAGCGGAATAAAGACAGGATTATATGCGGAGTTTAATATGCTGCTGAGATGAAAAAAACGGGCGCCGGTGATGATCCGGCGTCCGTTTTCGGTTTTGCGGTTCGGGAAGTTCAGCTGTGATCATCCGATCTTCTCAAAGCCCATTTCCATGCCTTTGTTTTCCTTGCCGTCAGACCAGAACAGTCTGCCGCCCTTTTGACGGAAAAATGCAGTGCCGTCGCTGTAGACCACGGTGCGGGTTTCGGTTCCGTCCTCTGTTGTGACAATATGTGTCAGCGTTCCGCCGCCCGTGCATTCCAGCCCCATGTTGTCAGACATGGCGCTGCACTGATAGCTCCAGACATTGTCTTCGGATGCGCTGTCTGCCCAGTGAATTGTCACGAGATAGCCTTCACCCTGTTCACCGATCTGAATGCTGCATCTGTCGTACTGCCAGATTCCGATGTAATCGGAGAAATCATCTTCACGCTGATCTTTGGGAAGCAGTCTTGCCATGCCGCCGTTTCCGAGATAGAACGCGCCCTTTCCGTCCGGTTCGCAGTCGTATGTTCCGTTCCAGACCTCGTTGCTTTCTTTTTCACGGAATACGAGAAGCGGTGTTTTGCTTCCGTCGGGATGCTCGTCATATTCCAGCTGCACAACACCGTTTTGCCGAAGCGAACCGTCTTTCGGCTGATACATATAAGTGCCGTCTGCGTTCACCGTGACATATCCTTCATCAATGAAATATTCACCGGGTTTCTCGTCCCGAAGCTGATAACGATATTCACCGGTAAGCACGCTGACATCCGGCTCTGCCGGCACATAGTCTTCGATCGGGCTGATATATTTTGCCTCGATATAGCCGATTTTATTCTGATAATTCACAGCACACCAGCCGGATTGATCGGGAACGGGATAATAATTAACCTGCGTGCCGTTCGGGATTTCGATCAGAACCTCTGCATATGAATGCGTGCCGCTCATCAGTTTGACATCGGCATTGACAGAACCGCCGAGGACATTTTCTCCGCCGAGTGCAGGATCATAGGGCGGGATCTCCTTGACGGACTGTGCGGCAATATAACCCGTCTGATCCTGAAAGACTGTCATGAACCAGCCGGATACGCCGCTTTCCTTCACGCCGATCTGTGTTGCATCCGGAATTGTGATCAGCGTTTCGGAATTGGAATCCGGCTGACTCTTAACCGCGGTATCTCCGATCACATAGCCGCCGAACAGATCTGCACCCGGCTTTGCAGCAGCTTTTTGTCCCATGTTGACGCTGACATTTCCGTCCGAATCCAATGAAACATCAACGGACTGTCCGTTGACTTTGATGTCGGTGTCATCCAGCACGGAAGCTGCGATATCCTTTGCTGCGGACATGGTTTCATCATTGATGTTGACGGTGCAGCCGGTCATGCTGACTGCTGCGATCAGGATCGCGATTGTGATCATTTGCTTTTTCATGGTACATTCTCCTTTACATTTAACAGTATTCGATCAGTTGGTTTCATCAGCTCTCCTGCTGACAATGCCATTATAGCAAATAATAAAGCGTTTGTGTGCAGAATTACAAATTTGTAATTGCAGGTGTCCTTTCAGCCTTGGAACATGCTTATTTGCCCGTATCAGCAAAAAAACAGACAGCCGTTCAGACTGTCTGTTTTCATGTTGTTATTCCTGCCTGATAAAATGCAGCTCACCGGATTGATAGCCGAACAGATCATTCATCGGAATCGAGCCGGAAGCATCCAGCGTATAGTATATTTTCCCGTTATCTCCATAGAAGGTAAAGCAAAATCTCTTTTCTCCGTCCTGATTATACCGATATTGCAGCCGGACATCACCGCGTTCTTCTTTGCCGTCCGCATCGGTCAGCGCAAATCTGCCGTGATAAATGCTTCTGCCGTCATAGATCTCAAAGGATTCACCGCTGCCGTCTGCATTCTTCCATATTCCGTTCAGTCCTGCAACGCTGATGCTGGTTGCAGGGTAAATCACAGGATCATAATAGCCCCAGTCATTCGGCTGTTCGTATTCTGCAATGCTGACGAGTCTGCCGCCTTGGGACTTGTCATCCAGATAGGTGTTCGGTGTCAGAGGATCGGGTGTAAACCGCAGATACAAATGATTCTCGCTGTCATAGAAGGCATATCCGCCGTTTTCTGCTTTGACGGTTCCGGCTGTGATAAGATTGTTTTCGACAAGTGTTTCAAAAAATGAGCCGTCTGCCTGCACTTCAATCACCGACTCCGGCACAGAATGCGGATTCACATAAACCCATTCCCCGATCAGTACAGAGGCATCCTGCACCGGTTTCGCGTTCAGAAAGTCTTTGATCGAAAAGTCATGGCTGATGCGTTTCAAAGTTGCAATGATCCTGCCGTTCATCAGCTCGGCGGTCATTTGGGTTCTGTCCTCGCTGACCGAAAATACCATGTCAACCGGATCGTTCGGATCGACCGTGCAAACCGTCAGAAGGCTGCCCTGCATGGAAGTCGATGCGGAATGCTCCTCTGTTCCGACTGTCAGCGTTGATTGCCCGCCTTCATTCAGCTCCAGCCCGACATAATAGCTTCTGTGTGCCGGATCGGCGAGATCATATGAAACACGCCCGCCGGAATCCTTCGAGAAGGAAACGGTCTCCCATTTTCCGTAAAGCATATTCGTGGCAGCAGCTTTGCCGGAACTGCTGCCGTTGTTCTGCGGTGCTGTGTTTTCGGCTGCATCCGCCGTGTGCTGCGTTGTAACGGAAACTGACGTTTCGGTTTTAACAGCAGTTGTCCGGCGGGCTGCGGTCTTGACTGTTGCGTTTGTGCCGGTGCCGGATTCGGTACTGCTGCCCGATGTTCCGGATACTGCTGTTTCAATCGGCACGACCGGAGCCGTGTCCCGCTGAATGGTGATCTCATTTCCTTTGCCGCATCCGGTCAGGCAGAACGCTGTACCGAGAAGAACCGGCATGATCCATTGCATTTTCATGTTTTTGCTCCTTTTTCGCATGATATGCTGTTCTGATACGTTTAGTATAGCAGATCATGCTGTGTTCCGGTGCATAATTACAGAATTGTAATTGCGTCAGAAAATCACTCTGCGCAGGACATATTCACCGTCTGCGGTCGAGGCGATCTCATAGGTGCTCATGTCGTCCATCGCAAGATGCTTTTTCAGGCGTGATATGTTGACACGGATCGTGTTTTTACTGTCCTCGACATCACAGCCATAGATTTTTTCGTAAATTTCATGGTAGCTGATGCGCGAGCCGATGCGGGATGCCAGCAGGTAGAGGATCTGCAATTCTCTTTGCGGCAGGGAGCATGCATTACCGTCCAGTTCTGCGGTTCCGGAAAACAGGTCGATCGTCAGATCCGGAAGCTCTATGCGCGGATGCTGCGCTTCCGGTCTGGCATTGCGGCGGAGCTGCGCCTCGATGCGCGCTTTCAGCACATTCAGATCATAGGGCTTCGTGATATAGTCATCGCCGCCGCTGCGAAACCCCTTGATCACGTCGTCATTTTCGTCACGCGCAGTCAGGAAGATGACCGGTGCCTGCGTTTTCTGCCGCAGGATCCCGCAGAAATCCATGCCGTCGCCGTCCGGCAGCATCACATCGAGCAGCACCAGATCCGGCGCGCATTCCTCCAGCAGAAATGCCGCCTGCTGCACGGAATCCGCACAGTGTACATCATAGCCCTCTTTTTCCAGAAAGTTCTGATTGATCCGCATGATATCGGAATCATCCTCTACAAGCAAAATATGTGCCATAGCAACCTCCGTGATTACAAAATCGTAATCCTGTTTGATTTTCGGTAAAAATATGGTATAATGAATGCAAACGCATTCATTATAATTTATTTTAATGCCCTTGCAGATCCGCAGATCACAGATCTGCTCCCTGCATATCGGGCAATTATACCATAAACGCTTCGCTTATATGGTATAATGAATGCAAACGCATTCATTATAATTTTTTTTAATGCCCTTGCAGATCCGCAGATCACAGATCTGCTCCCTGCATATCGGGCAATTATACCATAAACGCTTCGCTTATATGGTATAATGAATGCAAATGCATTCATTGTATTTTGGTTTAATGCCCTTGCGCGAAAGGAGTAAACTCTTTGGAAAAACATACATCCAAAAGCCGTTCGCTGCGGCGCACGCTTTTGATTGCCCTGATCTCGTGCCTGATTGCCGTGCTGGGCATCTGCACAGCTATTTTCAATATGATCTATCAGCAGGCATCGGTGAATGTCAATCTGTATTCCGGCGAACTTGCCGGGCAGACCGTTTCGCTTGTTTCCGATGCGTACTATCAGCAGTTTTTGTCTTCGCAGCAGCAATATCTGCGCGACTTTGGCAGGGAAATGTCGCTTCTGCTGTATCAGGACGGTATAAGTGCGGAAGACCGCCGCGAAAATTTGCAGTATCAGGCGGTCAATTATTTCAGCAATGCCGATGTGTTCTTTCTGTATGACGGCGAAGCGCTGTGCTGCTATGAGCTTGGTATGGCTGACAATGCAGACCTCATCATGCAGGATGCGATCGCCGTGTTCGATCAGAAAGCAGCAGAATTACCGGAATACTACGGCAGCCAGACTGATTTTTTCGGGTGGCTGGATGTCTGCATGGAGCAGCAGCGCGGTTCCTATGCAAAAGACGGCGCAGGCTATGTGATCGCATGGGATAACCTCTGCAATTATACCGGCGACAACCTCTGTTTTGGTGTGCTCATGCAGAATGTCAACAGCTGGATTGAGCCGATCAGAGAATGTGCAGACGAGCAGACCGATGCGCTGCTGAACAGTCTGGACAGCATGTTCCGGAAGTATGTATCGCTGATGATCGCATCGGTTCTCTGCGTATTTGCAGTGTTTCTCTTGATCTCTGCTGCGCTCTCCAAAAAAATCGCAGATCCGGTCGTTTCCGAGCATGACATGCTGGTGCAGGTCAATGAAATGAAAACAACATTTCTTTCGGATGCATCGCATGAGCTGAAAACGCCGCTTGCCGCCATGTCCGGCTATGCGCAGGATGCAGAACTCGACCTCATGAACGGCGGCGACCGGACAACCGTTCAGAATAAGCTGCGGCGCATTTCCTCGGAAGCAAACCGCATGGCACTCATGGTGACGCAGATCCTCGATGCAACGCGCATTGAGGAAGGCAGAATGGTACTGGAAAAAGCCCCCTGTGATCTGGACAGCCTTGTGCGCAAAACGGTCGAGACCTATTTTGCGGTGCTGAACAAGAACAACAACCGCCTGATCCTGCGTATTCCGATCGACCTGCCGAAGGTCAATGCGGACAGCACCCGATTGCAGCGCGTGTTTGTCAATCTGATCTCCAATGCGCTGAAGCATACCAAAGACGGAACGGTGCTCATCAAGGCAGAAGCGGACGATGAAACCGTAACGGTTACGGTCAAAGATACCGGCTGCGGCATTTCGCCGGAGGATCTGCCCCACATCTGGGAGCGGTACTATAAAGGCAAGCACGCCGAAACCGGCACGGGGCTCGGGCTGTTTATCTGCAAATTTATCGTAGAATCGCACGGCGGCACAATCAGTGTTGAAAGTGAACAGGGCAAGGGTACTGCATTCACCTTTACGCTGCCGGCTGCATCAAACGGGATATCAGATGCGGAACAAAATCTGATTGAACAGATACTCCGAAAATAACCTGATTACAAATTTGTAATCCTGCACACGCCGCATCATAAATATGATATCATATGATTGTCAACAGAAGTTGAACGAATCACAAAGGAGAATGAATACGATGAAAAAGCAAATGATTACAATGACTGCCGCTCTGATGAGCCTCTGCCTGACCGCCTGCGGTTCGGATCCGGTGAATATCAATGTGAGTCTTTCAGGCGATACGACGACATCCGTTACAACCGAAATGACAGTTGCGGAAACCACAGCTGCGGAAACCACAGCTGCCGTCACTGAAACCTCTGCCGCCGCTGCACAAACCGAAGTCTCCGCTGCGGCACAGACAGATCCCGCACAAACAACTGCGGCACAGACCGCAGCAGCACAGACGACCGATGCAGCGAAAACAGCGTGTCCCTATTCCGCGGACGATCTCGTCGGCGAATGGGTAATGACCGGAACCTTCGGCACACGGACCAATTCGCTGACCGTCCGGAAAGACGGCACAGCGATCATGCGGTATGCAGGCGGCGGAACACGCTCCGGCAAGGTGCGCATCGACACAGAGGATCATCCGGACGGCTCCGAGAGCTACTGGTATTCGATCTGCGATACTGACAATACCGCATGGATCTCGTTTGCATGCGACAAGCAGCCGGTCAGTCAGATCAACTCCGGTCAGGACGGCGGGATGCAGTTTGTCCGCATCAGCCTTGAGGATGTTGCCGCCGAAAAAATGAACAATCTGACATTCCTGATGAAGAGCCTGTCCGGCGGTGCCGTGGATCTTGCGACCAATGCAAATGAAACCATGACCGTTGACGGTCAGACCTATACACTGGTGACAGATGAACGCTTTGCGATCAACAGTCTCGGCAAGGCTGCCTTTGAGAGATTGGTGGAGGAAACGGTAACCGGTGCGGAATATACACGCTGGAAGGGTATTCTGGATGAGAGCTTCCGTATCAGCGAGCCGGACGGTTCGAGCTATATTCTGACTTCCAATGCACACGGCTATCAGAGCTTTGAGACCGGCAGCGGCGTCACGATCACCGATCAGACAGATACCTCTTTTACGGCAACGACCAAAGATGCCAACCAGATCGACGGACGCGGTGTTGCACATTTTGTGTTCGACGGAATCAACTGGACGATCGAAAGCTATGAATTTCAGTAAAAACGGACTGCCTGCGGAGCCATTTCGCAGGCAGTTTTATTATAGCATATCGACCGGCAAAAAGCAAGAATCATCAATATGAAATCATCCGCTTGTCATTCAGCTTTTCTATTTGAGGATTCGCAAATTCATTGAAATCCGGAACAGTCTGCTGCGGAAAAATCTCTGATGCAGATTTGTGTACTTTGCTGATAGACAATGCAAACAGCCAAAATCTTCTTCATGCATAAATTCCCTTTGATGCGCAAACAATACCGGTAGCTTTGAAAAAGCGAAGCGATCCCAAAATAGCGAAACACAAAAGGAGGCACAAGATGAAAGCAACCGGTATTGTGAGAAGGATCGACGATCTCGGCAGAGTCGTCATACCCAAAGAGATCAGGCGGACAATGAGAATCCGGGAGGGCGACCCCTCACTGATAACATTGACACAGGATATGGTGTTCTGTATTGGGCTGGAAGCGGCGAAGGAACGGTACATCGGGAAGTGAATACAGAGAAACCGCCGTCTGCGTTTTTGATGTAAGCGGCGGGTTCCTTTTTGTGATATGGAGTATCATAACGATATGCCTCTGCTGTGATGAAGATATTGAATGCGATCTTTGCGGACATAAGTGCTGTTCAGAACCACAGGAAGAAAAAAGCACAAGCCGTCAATCTGACAGCTTGTGCCGTTATCTGATCATAAACTTGTTATTCCTTATGCAATGCATCAAGAATATTATTATTTCGCAACAATCTATGCAGCGGAATTGCAATGACCATAAAGGCAATTCCAATTGCAAGACACGGCAGCAAAATTTGCGACCACTCTAATGAAAAGTCAGCAAAGAACGTGTTTGATTCCCGCATCATAATCCAAATGCCAAAGCATGCAGCGATGCTGAGAAAGATACCGATTACGATAGATTGCCAATACAAATTCAGAATGGAATATTGCTGTATAAAGGATATTTTTTGGAACGGAACACCGACAGCCTGCATCATCGCATACTGCCCGCGCATTCGGTCAGTCTGATCC
The DNA here is from genome assembly GCA_001603005.1 of Clostridiales bacterium Firm_04. Lineage (GTDB taxonomy): Bacteria > Bacillota > Clostridia > Oscillospirales > Ruminococcaceae > Firm-04. Next base: position 4,350 of record LVAJ01000021.1, on the reverse strand, counting down.
TGCAATACAAAATAGCAGCAAATACATATAATTGCAAGCAATCCAATCAAAATTCCTATTCCGACTGTCATGATAAGCAGTTTCGTTTCAACTGCAATCCTCCGTGTTTCACGGAGATCAGAAAGCCTCATTTCCGGCTGTTCTTCAATGAAATTTTCCAGTCGTTCCTGATCTGAAGCGTTGATATATAGTGATGTCGGATACAAAATGGAATTGTAATTATGATAATCCTGCTCATTCAAAAGCAACAAAATCATACCGTCATAAACGCTGTCATAAAACGGAAGCTTCGGTGCAATTCCGGAAACCGTAAAACGGCGGCTTTCATTGCAAAAGAAATTCGGTTTCAGTGTGATCTGTGTGCCGGTCTGCACGCCGACAGAAACTTTTCCGGCATTCTGTGACATAATCTGATCGACAACGATGCATTCGCCGGATGGTATTCCATCCGGATAGCCGGTTACACCGAACATTCTTTGCAGCGTATCCGAATCTGTTCCGATGAGCAAGATCTGTTCCTCATAAACCGCAGATGAATGCATTGCAAATTGCTTTTGATATTCCGTAGAATGTGCGGAACGGTAATTTCGGTATGCCTCAGACACATCGTTTTTCTTCATGACTGCCTGAACGCCCTCTGTAAAGAACGGATAGATTTCGGTATCGGGGAGCTCTTTCAGCATTGCATAGCTTTGTTCAAGTCGCTTGGAACCTGTGATGCTCTCCATATTATCCAGAAAACTGAACTGAATCTGGAAATCATACAATTCCTGCGCACTGTTCGTGTTGAATGTGCTGAACAAATACAGCATTGAAACCGGCAGACATACTGACAGCGCAATCACAGCAACGGAGAGAAACTTCTGCATCGGACGCAGTATATTATTTTGCTCTGCAATCCGAAGAAACGGAAATTTTGCACGTTCCAGAATGCTTTTCGCCTTATAAACGCGCCTGCCTGTATAGATTTGCGATCGATTTCCAAGCGCTGCCGCAATGTTTTTCGGAAATAGTTTTCCGGTCAGCAATATCATAATTACCATGCTCAGAACGAATGGAAGCAATGCAATTCCAAATTGCGGCAGTAAGCTGCAAGCCGTTTCCCCAAGCGGTATCTGCATATATCGGCAGCAAATACCAATCACAACAAGAGAAAACAGAACAGCAATCAGGATTCCAGTCAGAACGATCCGCAGCATAACAGAAATGAGTCCTTTCTGCAAATCCTTCTTTGCGATTCCGACCGCACTGCTGATCTGGATTTCACGCCGCAGATTCTGCAAAGACAACCAAAAGCAAAGCACAATAAATACACAGCCGATTCCCGTCAAAAGCAGCATCACAACGCGATAAACGGTCAGAAAGAACGGCTCCAGTTTGCCATCCGGCTGCATATACGCGCTGCCGAGTGCCGTGTAATTATAGGATTCCTGTGCAGCAATCTGATTCCGAGCAATAAAATTCTGTATTGACTGAAAACGTTTGGATTGTGTTTTACCTGAAAATTGCAGCATCAGCATGCCTTGCGCCTGTTGATACGAAGTTTCATTAAACCATCCAATAAACAAAGGGGTATAGACTGCGTCATAGTTTTCGTTTGATTTTGAAACAAAAGTGCCGACAATCTGATACGTTTTCTCCCCTAGCTTTACAGAATCTTGCTTGATCAAATCTGGATAAGCTGTGCGAAAAATCGTGTCGCATAGAATTTCGTTCTTTGCGACAGGGAGTCTGCCGTCATGTAGTGTATAATTCGAGATGCCGCCCAGCAGACTTGGATCTGCATAAAGAATATTCGCATACTTGTCTCCTATGAAATCCGGAATCACATCATACCACATACGGACACTATCTGTTACGGCAGCATCATTTCTCAGCTTTTCCGCAGCTTCGATCGAAAGCCCTTCATAGGTAACATCATAGCTTCCGTACAGCTTCGTATTCTTCCGGTAAAGATATTCCTGTGCCGAATGGATCAATACCGGAACAGCAGCAAGCAGAAAGAAAAACAGGCAGATCAGAGCAGTCAGAAGCCCCTTCTTTTTCCACTTCCTGCGAATCATACAGCGCAGCATTTCAGATATGCCGATCTCTTTATGATTCATGCGGCTGCACCTCCGGAATCCGGACGACCTTGTCCGCATAGCGAAGCAGGGATTCGTCATGTGTCACAAAGATCAGTGCCACATTTTGTGCAGAACAACATTCCGTCAGAAGATCCATAACCTGTATACTGTTCTTCTGGTCAAGGTTTCCGGTTGCTTCATCGGAGAAAATCACAGCAGGGTTCCCAATCAGCGCACGGGCGATTGCAACTCGCTGCTGCTCACCGCCGGAAAGCTGATGCGGAAAATGGTCGAGACAGTTTTCGATACCGAGCTTTTTGCAGATCGGTTCCAGATCGGAATACAGAACTTTCTTCTTTCGTGCTGCAAGCGGCATCAGGATATTATCGGCAGCATTCAGCGTTGAGATCAGATGAAACGCCTGGAAAATATAACCGAACGCTGTCAGACGCAGATTCGTCATCTGCTCTTTGGAAAGATCTGCATACTTTGTATCCTTAAAACGAATATCGCCGCTGTCTGCCTTGTCAAGACCGCTCAAAAGATTCAGCAGCGTACTCTTTCCGCTGCCGGACGGACCTGTCACGGCAATTTTTTCACCGGCGTCCGCAATAAAATCAAAGTGTTCCAGTATTGGGATTGTCTTGTCGTTTAGCTTGTATGATTTTGAAATGTTTTCTGCTTGTAGTATCATTCGATAATCTCAGCTCCTTCCGGTATTTCATCGACCGGAACATCCCAGCCCTTCGGATAGGAATACCAATCATCCATGAGTTGATAGGAAAGGTCGCCAAGCTTCATTCGCTTGGAATAAGATTTGATGAGCGTCTCATAAGTCAGAATGACTTCTATATTTTGCAGTTCCGATATGATTTCTTCATCTGTTCTGCCGTTTCGGTAGACCAGAAAGCTGGTCATATACCGTTCCTGAACTTTTGAAAAACGATGCCCTTGCTGGCTAGGAATCCCCGGAATAATTGCAGCAATGAAATCCGGATTGGTGTATGTCCAGTCAACGTTTATTTCTAACTTGTGGAAAGACATAGGGGATATGTTCATTCCGTCTATTCCGACAACAACTCTGCAATAATCCGTAATTTCTTCACTGGGAAAAACGAGTTCAAAGTTCGGAAGCTGAAAAAGATCGGGACAATATCTGTATAAATTCTTGTATTCACTTTCTAGAGTCGTGCCTTCAATTTCATCTGCAATCCAGTAAACGCTGTTTTTTATGATAAGCGGCTTAACGATCCATACAATCAGTGTAGTCAGAATGAAAACCAATAGAATCAGCAGGCATATTTTCCTTCTTCTATGCATCATGATCTCCTTTATGAAACAATATCTCCAAATATAAAACACGACGAAAAGCCGCAGGGATCATCCCGCAGCTTTTCGCCTTTAATAAAGTGCTTTAACTTGGTCTAACGATATACATCTGCCGTCCGCCGGCTTTTGCATAATTACGCATTGTTTCCATAGGTTCATAATATGCATCATAGGTATGCCCGCAGTACTTCGGGTTGGCGCTGCTCGGAGAAACAACAATAACAGAGTGACCATATCCGGAACCGCCTGCCTGCACAATGTCTCCAATCTGCAGAGAGCCGTACCAAGATGTACTGTTTCTATTTACATAGGTCACCGAACCATGACTGCCGAAGTAATTGCGAAATTCCGTCACGCACGACCATGATTTTGAAAAACGCCAATAATCGTAGCCGACCGAACGATGGATTTTATTGGACATATACCATTTGTTAGGATCACTTTCAATCCAAGTCTGCGACCACAGCGGTGGAGTACCTGTGCCCGAACCCCACATACTGTGACCACACGCAACGCACTGAGATACAAAGTTCGTGCAGTCATTTTCGTCCCATCCAAAGCTGTAATAAACCGGATTTCGGCTCTTAGCCCATCTTTGTGCATAAACTGCAGCAGCAGTTCCACCGTACGCACTTGCCGGAATGGATGCCAGATTTACAACACAAAGACCGGCTGCAAGTACACCCGTTAAAATCTTCTTCAGTTCCATGTTTTTGATCCTTTCTACAATAAAGTGGTTTATAAGTGATGAGATGAATGAGTAAAACGATAGAATGTCAGATGATGCGCATCAATCTAAACATAATCTTATTGTATCACACTTTTCACTGAATGTCAAGAGGGTATGAAGGACAAGACACGGCAATCGCTTACGAAAAATAAAGGTGTACAAGAAGAGAGAAATATGGTATGATAGAACAAAAAGGCAAAGGAGATCATACCATGAGCAAAGGAA
>LVAJ01000020.1 GCA_001603005.1 Clostridiales bacterium Firm_04 | reverse complement strand
AGAAAGGGGGGCTTTTCCCAAGCCCTTTTCTTCCCGAAACAGAACGCTGGGGTGTTCCGCTCTCTGCGGAGAGCGGCTTATGGCTCTGCCCTAAGAACCCGCGAACTTTTGAAAAAGTTCGATCAAAACTTTAATACTGGTGCGCGCCGGATGCGTAATAATAAATCCCTGAACAGCCACTCCCGGTACTGCACGCGGATTGACAAGCGAACGGAAATCTGATATAATAAAATCGACAAAATCTGCATGAGAAAGGAGGGCGGCAGTGTGGCTGCGAATCATGCAAAACAATCGAAAATACGCAAAAATCGTGTAATCAATTTCTGTATCCCGCTCCTGCTCTGCACGATTGCGGCAGAAGGCGCCATGCTCATCCGGCAGGAGCGTGCGCTGCACCCGCCCGTCTACCGCGCTGCCGGTTCCCGCAGACAACTGCACGCTTCTGCGGACTATCTTGCGCATTACCGCGGCACCGAACCGCCGGACGATCTCATGCGGCAGCTCTCCGCAGAACTGGACGCCGTCTGCGCAGATTACCGCGCGGGCAATGCGGATTTCGATACCGCGCTGCATGCGGTTCAGGCTGCAAAAGGCTTGCAGATCCCCGCGCTCACCGCACAGGCGGATACCGCCGAAACCGCGCTGAAACGTACCGAGCATGCGCGGCAGACCTTTGCAAATGCCGTTTCCGCCGCGCAAAAACAGGACGATGCCGAAGCGATCCGGCTGTACCGCAGCATCCCGACAAACGAGCCGGAGCTCTATCAGCAGGCGCAGACAGCGCTTTCCGAAGTGACTGCGCACTACCGCGAAACGGTTCTTGCGCAGGCTGCCGGTTACGTGCAGGATGCGGATTACGATGCCGCTGCCGAAGCGCTGGATCAGGCATTGAATGTGCTCAAAAATGACGCAGAATTGCAGAAAGCACGCGATCACACCGCGCTGCTCCGGACGGTCACGCTGCGGCACAAGGCAATGCTGAACGCCCGCCTTTCCGCCGACCGGAACAGCTTTGCGGACGCATTCGCTGCGCTCGGACAGGGCTTGCAGGCGCTTCCGGACGATCCCCTGCTCGGATTTGTCCGGCGCAATCTGTCGGCGCAATATCTGCGCACGCTCAAATTGCAGACCGAAGCGCTCGCGCAGCAGGGCAAAATCACCGAAGCGGCGCAGATGCTCACCGATGCCGAACAGCTGCTCCCCGAAGCCGCCGACCGCATCGCACCGCTGATACAAGCCGTTTCTGCGTATCAGCCGCAGAAGCTCTCCGTGCTCGAAAACCGCAATTTCATCGAATGGACGGCGGCGGAGCAATCCCTGACCGACCGGCAGGGCACGGAATATCCCGCGGACGGCAATCTTTACTGCACCTACGACGGCACGCACACGGGCAGACAAAGCGCGAGCGGCGAGTTTTCGCTCGGCGGCAGTTACAGCACGCTTTCGCTGACCGCCGCGCCGCTGCGATCCTTTGCCGCTGAAAAAGGCGTCGTGCTGGAGATCTACGGCGACGGCAAGCTGCTGCGCGCCTATCCGATCGGCAAGGATTCCGCACCGCAGAAGATCCGGACAGATATCTCCGGCGTCGGCTGGCTGCGCATCTGCGTGAAGCCGTCCGGCTCGCCCGACCTGCAAAGCGCCGGTGTTCTGATCGCCGGCGGCACTGTCAGCAAATGATACTCGGATACAAACAAAAACGGGGGATGCCCATGCAAACAAAGGAAAATCGCGGATCTGCTGCAAAAATCGTACTGCTTGTCATCCTGCTGGTGATTGCGGGCGCACTGGGTGCGCTGCTGCTGCATAACCGGCATGCCGCACCGTCTGTCCCCGCGGCACAGCAGCCGGCAGCGGAAACAACTCTCCCGCCCGCACAGACTGCGGTCACGACCGGCGCGGCGACCACTGCGGAAACCGTCACGACGACTGCCGTTACGGAGCAGACGCCGCGCGCGCAATTACTGCAATATCTGCAAACGGAACTGCTCGGCGAATCCGATCCTGCGGACGATTCCGCGGCAAAAAGTGCCGGCAGTCTGACCGGAATCGCAGGCGCATACTTTGCCGATTTCCGGAACACCGGCACAGAGGATCTGCTTGTGATCCGGCTGGAAATGCTCGATGAAAACCACGCACCTGCGCCTGTTTTCGACTGGTATGCTTTGCAGAACGGAACGGTCGCGCTGCTGGACAGCTTCTCCTGCAAAATGCCGTGGTCGGAGCTTGCCCTGCGATACAGTCAACAGACGCTCTATGTCAGCGCGTGCGACATTCCGCAGGACGATGCGCAGAACGCTGACAGCCGCAAATACACGGAAATCACGATCAGCATGCAGAACGGCGATCTGCAAACGCTGAACATGGAACAGGATTACGGCGAGCAGAACCGTCCGAAGTCTGCGGCGCCTGCGGATGCGGCGCTTCTGCTGACCGTTGAGCCAGACCGCGCGCTGCTGGACGGCGCACTCCCCGCCCGCACCTATCTGCTCTGCGATTACACCGGCATGCGGGAGCTGCTTGCGCAGTCGTGAACGGCTTCGGGCGGCAGAAGCCGGAAATCTGATTGATGAGGAGAAAACAATGCTCAGACTCAGACCGTATCAAAAAGCGGATGCCGACGAGATCTTATCGTGGTGTCAGGATGAAAGGGCGTTTTACCAGTGGTCGGCAGGCGTACTCGGGCAGTATCCGATCACGCAGCAGGCATTTTCCTTTGTGGAATCCCTGATGCCGTTCACTGCATTTGATGAAACGGGAATTGTCGGCTTTTTCACGCTGCGAAATCCGAATGATTTGCCGCATGAACTGCGCTTCGGATTTGTGATCGTGAAGCCTGACCTGCGCGGAAAAGGCTGCGGAAAAGAGATGCTGCGGTCAGCGCTGAAATTTGTCTTTGAGATTTACCGCGCTGAACGGGCATCATTGGGCGTTTTTGAAAACAATCTCCCTGCTTATTTCTGCTACCGATCCGTCGGCTTTTCGGAGACGGATTCCGCGCCGGCAGAAACTTATTGCATTCTGGGCGAGGAATGGAAGTGCAGAGAATTGGTCATAACAAGCGAAATGCTGCTGAACTGAACCGCTGCGGATCCGGCATCTGTGTATCAAAAATCGGAAAAAGGGCTTGACAAGTGCCTGAAAATGTGGTATAATGCAAACAGTTGAACGACTGTTCAACTACGAACGGAGGTGGAAACCGTGGAGAAACAGCCCCAGTGCGAATGCGAAGTCATTCATGCGGATGTGGTACAGGCGGTGCAGCAGCAGCTTCTCGATCAGGATGCTTACATTGCGCTCGCCACGCTGTTCAAGCTGTTCGGCGACAGTACCCGCGTCCGGATCCTGCATGCGCTGGAACAGCACGAGCTCTGTGTCTGCGATCTGGCAGCGCTGCTCGGCATGACAAAATCGGCGATCTCGCATCAGCTGAAATCGCTGCGGCTGTCCCGCCTGGTCAAATACCGCCGCGACGGACAGAATGTTTACTATTCGCTCGCAGATGACCATGTGAAGAAGATCATTGACATGGGCTATGAGCATATCTCGGAATGAGCTTGCGGGGATGTTCCCCGCATTTCTTCCGGACATACAGTTGAATGTTTGCTCAACTGCGAAACAATATGAAATTCAGAATCATTTTCAAAACCGGAGGTACGTATGGAACTGGTTTATACGCTCAAAGGGCTGGATTGCCCGCACTGCTCCGCGAAAATCGAACGCGAGGTCGGCGAAATCGAGCATGTCACAAAGGCGGTTGTCGATCTGATGCACCAGACGCTGACCGTCCGCACCGAGCATGCAATCGCCGAGGAACTGAGCAGCGCGGTCGAGCGCATTGTGCACCGCCATGAACCGGATATCGAAATCATCGCACACGAACATGAACACGAACATCATCATGAACATGAAGCAGAACATGACCATGAACACTGCGGCTGCGGGCATGAGCATGCGCACGAACACGAACATCATCATGAGCATGAAGCAGAGCATGACCATGACCACTGCGCATGCGGGCACGAGCATGCACATGAACAGGAACACGAACATCAGCATGCACATGAAGCGGAGCATGCACATCAGCATGCACACGCCGAAGAACATGCGCTGCTGTTCACGCTCAAAGGGCTGGATTGCCCGCACTGCTCCGCAAAGATCGAGCACGATGTCGCGGCACTCCCAGCGGTCGAAGCGGCGTCGGTCAATCTTATGCAGCAGACACTCGCTGTCCATGCGCCCGCTGCTGAACGCGGCAAGCTGATCGCTGCCGTCACGGAGATCGTGCACAAGCATGAGCCGGACGTCGAGGTCATTGCGCAGCCGGATGAAGATGCATTTGACGAGGACGCGCTGCTGTTTACGCTGAAAGGCTTGGACTGCCCGCACTGCTCCGCGAAGATCGAGCACGATGTTGCAGCACTCGCAGAGGTCGAAGCGGCGTCGGTCAATCTTATGCAGCAGACACTCGCTGTCCATGCGCCCGCTGCCGACCGCGACAAGCTGATCGCTGCCGTCACGGAGATCGTGCATAAGCATGAGCCGGACGTCGAGGTCATCGCGCAGACGGCGCAGGAAAGCGTCCGCGCCGTCCCCGCGCAGGATGACCGCAGAGCCGACCGCATCATGACCGTGCGGATCATCGCAGGCGCGCTGGTGTTCTTCATCGGACTGCTCGCGAAATACATCGGGCATGCCCCCGCCGCGGTCGTCCTGACCTGCATGGTCATCGCCTACATCATCCTCGGCTGGGATGTGGTCTGGAAGGCGATCCGCAATATCACAAAAGGTCAGATCTTCGATGAGCACTTCCTCATGAGCATTTCGACGGTCGGCGCATTTGTCCTCGGAGAATATCCCGAAGCCGTCGCCGTCATGCTGTTCTATCAGATCGGCGAGTTCTTCCAGTCGCTTGCGGTCAAGCGCTCCCGCAAGTCGATCGCCTCGCTGCTGGATATCCGTCCGGATACGGCAAATGTCATGCGGAACGGCAGCGTCACAGAGGTTCCCGCAGAGCGCGTGCGCGTCGGGGAACTGATCCTCGTCAAGGCGGGCGAACGCGTCCCGCTGGACGGCACCGTGACCGAGGGCGAATCCATGCTCGATACGGTCGCACTGACAGGCGAATCCGTGCCGCGGCATGTCCGCGCAGGCGATGCGGCACTCTCCGGCTGCATCAATCAGAGCGGCGCACTGACCGTGCAGGTCACAAAGCCGTTCCGCGAATCCACTGCAAGCAAGATCATCGACATGGTGGAAAACGCATCCGCACGCAAAGCCCCGACCGAGAATTTCATCACGACCTTCGCGCGGTATTATACGCCGGTCGTCGTGATCCTCGCGGTGCTGCTCGCGGTCGTGCCGCCGCTGCTGCTGCACGGCGCATGGGCGGACTGGATCCACAGAGCATTCGTGTTCCTGATCGTCTCCTGCCCGTGTGCGCTGGTCATCTCCATTCCGCTGACATTTTTCAGCGGCATCGGTGCGGCATCGAAGGCGGGCGTGCTCGTCAAGGGCAGCAACGACCTCGAAGCGCTCAGCAAGGTCTCGCAGCTGGTGTTTGATAAGACCGGCACGCTGACAAAGGGCGTTTTCCGCGTATCTGCGCTGTATCCGGCGGACGGCTGCAATGAGGAAACGCTGCTGCAATATGCGGCGGGCTGCGAACGGCAGTCGAATCACCCGATCGCAAAATCGGTGCTCGCGGCTTACAGCGGCGATCCCGATGCACTGGATGTTTCAAGCTGCGGGGAGATCTCCGGCAAGGGCATTCATGCGGTGATCGGCGGCGAAAATGTGCTCGCGGGCAGTGCCAAGCTGATGCAGGAAAACGGCATCCGCTTTGCAGAGATCCCCGATCCCGGCACAAAGGTCTATGTCGCGGCGGACGGCAGATACATCGGCTGCATTCTGATTGCAGACGAGCTCAAGCAGGATACGGCAGATGCCCTGCAAAAGCTGCGCCGCGCCGGAATCGGCAAAATGGTCATGCTGACCGGCGACGACCGCGCGATCGCGGAATCGGTCGCATCGGAACTGAAGCTGGACGGCTGCTATGCGCAATTGCTGCCTGATGAAAAGGTCAGCCGGCTGGAATCGCTGCTGAAGGATGTGCCCGCAGGCGAAAAGCTCGCCTTTGTCGGCGACGGCATCAACGATGCGCCGGTGCTTGCCCGCGCCGATGTCGGCATCGCAATGGGTGCGCTCGGCGCAGATGCGGCAATTGAAGCGGCGGACGTCGTCCTGATGACCGATGAACCGGCAAGGCTTGCGGACGCGATCTCGGTCGCACGCAAGACCAAGCGCATCGTCATGCAGAACATTGTCTTTGCGCTCGGCGTCAAGATCCTGCTGCTGATCCTCGGTGCATGCGGGCTGGTCGGCATGTGGTGGGCGGTCTTCGGCGACGTCGGCGTCACCCTGCTTGCTGTGCTCAATGCCCTGCGCGCGATGCAGCATGAAAAAAATGCATAAGAACAGCCCCGAAGCGTTCCGGCGCCTCGGGGCTTTGTCATGTGAGCGTCCAATCGTCACGGGACGCATTTACCTTTGCTGAGATCCGGTGAGACTTGCACTGATAGAACCAGTCCGGCTGAAACGGCTGCGACAGGATCCTGTCGATATCCGTCTGATCTGCCCATACCCGTACCGCTTTATCGGGATTCTCCTTGTGCGGCATGTAGATCTCATGTTCCCGAATGACAGTCGTATCATATCCGAGCGGCGCGATGATTTCCAGAAAATCTTTCACAAGTTCGGCTGCTGTTTATTCGGACTTCCGGTTTCGATAAATCATTGCTGACGAACCCATATGCTGCTCTATTCTGATGCAGCATCAATCAAAACGCACCGTATCTCTGACTGCATCTCAGAAATACGGTGCGCAAAGCTTCTGTATATGGATCAGCGCAGGAACATGAGCATAGAAGTGACCGTAAAGCTGACGCTGAACTGGATCACGAGGATCAGCAGAATGTTCAGCAGGCTTGTGCCGCCGGCGCTGCGCAGCTCCGGATAGAGCTTTTCCTTCGGCACTGGCTCCGGCATGGTCTTGCGGATGCCCCTGATCTTCCGCTGCGTGAAGCGGTAGTAGAAATAATTCGCGCCGAGTCCCCAGAATACCGCCAGCACGATAAAAAGCGCCGTGCAGGTGGAATTGAGGATCTGAAAGAACTGCGTTTCCGTATCTGCCCACGGGATCTCGATCTGAAAGCGGTCGTTCATCATTTTGATCGCAGACGGAATATCCAGCAGAATGCGCGTAAACAGCGAGATCAGCGCCATGCCCCACATTTTCCGGTTCGCGAAAAAGAGATGCGGGAAGATCATGCTCAGGAAATTGACTGACATTTTTTTGCCGGTGCGCTTCATCAGCCGGAACATCGGCAGAAAATAAAAGCGGTTCGAGCCGACAAACTCCGCTGTCTCGCGGATCGTTGCGCCGTCCAGCTGCTCCTCCGGATCCATACCGAGGCAGGGATCGTCCGAATCCAGCCGCACGCCGTCATACATGCTGTTGTTGAACGCAGTCCCCTCGCCGCGCTCCCGCGCAGCCGCCTGCTCCGCTTCCTCGGCGCGGCGCTCCGCAGCACGTTCCGCATCGAGCGCCTTTTTCCGTTGGTTCATCCAGCTTTCGCCGGACTGATGCAGCGTCAGATTGACACAGTGCCCCTCTTTCTGCCAGCATGCCCTGTGATACGGCGTGCCGCATTCCGGACAGGTCACGATATCGTCATCCGCGCCGAACAGCTCGCCGCAGACAATGCACGGCTGCTTCTGATATTCCTGCATACGCTAAGCCTCTCCTTCAGACTGATCGACAAAATTCATACGCATCTATTTTAACACATCCCGCGCCGTTTTACAAGTCTATCCCTGATTTTTTCACGGATTATTCATGTTTCACAGAAAATCCGGCGCAAAATCAGCCATTCTTTCAGCCGTTCCGCAACTTTTTTTGCAAAAACGCTTGCTTTTTTCCGGAAAATATGCTATACTAAAAACAATCGTTTGCCGGCGCAGTCTGTCCGGCAGCTACAGTTCAGAAAGGAATGTTCCAAACCATGAAAATCCTCGAAATTATCGGCGGCATCATTCTGCTGATCTCCTGCACACTGATCATCATTCTCGGTCTGCTGCAGGATCAGAAGCAGGATCAGAATATGACAACAGCAATCACCGGCGGTTCCTATGATTCCGCATTCAGCAAAAATGAGGGCAATACCAAGGAAGCGATCCTGAAAAGATGGACCAAGTGGCTCATGATTATCTTCTTTGTGGTGACGCTGGTCATTACGATCGTTCCGGTCTATCTCAAGTAATACCAAACAATCTGTGATCGCCCTGTGCTCCGCCGAGCGCAGGGCGAACGTTTTATCCGGCGGGATCCGATATCCTGCCGGACGTTCAGGCTAAGGAGGTTTTCCCGTGGCAAAGCGCAAAAATGCACATCACCCGAAGGCACGCAGCGGCATGAAAAAGCCGGATCGCCGCGGCGCTGTCCGCTCCAAAAAGGAATATGACGAAAAAGCAGAGGTGCAGGTCAGCGAGGAGCAGATCGAACACTTCGCAAACCGCATCACGACCTTTCTGCGCAAGGCAAACGGCAGACCGGTCTCCCGCGCGGATCTCGCATCCAAATGCCGCGGAAAAGGTCAGGCTGCCTATCTGCGCGCACTGAAAAAGCTCATCACCGGGGGCACGATCGCAGAGCGCCGCAGCGGTTATGTGTACGCGGAAGCGGCAGGCATGCTCCGCGCGGTCATCTCGCGCATCAGCCGGACTTTCGGCTTTGCAAAAAGCGAATCCGGTGAAACTGAATATTTCATCCCCGGCAGAGAGCTGAAGGGCGCAATGCCCGGCGACGTCGTCCTGATCCAGCCGACCGGCGAGCGCGACGGCACGCCCGAAGCTGCCGTGCAGACCGTCATCGTTCCCTCGACTGTGCAAACATCCGGCATGCTGATCGAGGATGAGGGCGAACTGCGCTTTCTGCCGGATACGCTCTGCCGCAGGACGCTCGAAATCGAAAATGCGGCGGACTGGCTGACGCATGCCGGCGACAAGGTGCTCGCGACCGTCACAAAGCGCGGCGACCGCCATTCGGAGCATGTTGTCCGCGTAGATGTGTCGCTCGGCAGTGCGGATTCCGCAAAGGCATGCTCCGAGGCGCTTGTCACGGTCAGCGGCGTGCCGACCGAATTTCCGCCCGATGTACTTGCAGAAGCGGAACGGCTCGAAGCTGCCGGCATTCCGGAGGACGAGCTGCGAAACCGCCTCGACCTGCGCGATCCCGAAGACATCATCTTCACGATCGACGGCTGGGACGCAAAGGATCTGGACGACGCGATCTCCATTGCGAAAACCGATTCCGGCTACCGGCTCGGCGTACACATTGCGGATGTTTCGCATTATGTGACGCAGGATTCGCTGCTCGACGCCGAGGCGATCTCCCGCGGCACGAGCATCTACTATGCCGATCAGGTCATTCCGATGCTGCCGAAGGCGCTCAGCAACGGCATCTGCTCACTGCATCCCGATGTTGACCGGCTGGCATTCTCTGCGCTGCTGGAGCTCGACAAAGCAGGCGAACTGCGCAGCTGGCGCTTTGAAAAAACTGTGATCCGCTCGGCGGTCAAGGGCGTTTACCGCGAGGTCAATGCGATCCTCGACGGCACCGCATCGCCGGAGCTCGAAGAAAAATATGCAGCGGTCAAAGAATCGCTGCTGCTGCTCAATGAACTGCGGGAGCTCCGCCTTGCTGCGAGAAAACAGCGCGGCGCACCCTCGATCGAAGCAGAGGAAAGCGCTTTCCAGCTCGATGAAAACGGCATCTGCACGGAGATCCGTCCGCGGACGCGCGCTGCCGGCGAGGAACTGATCGAAGAATGCATGCTGCTTGCCAATGAAGCAGCCGCACGCCTTGCAAAAGACGCGCATCTGCCGTTTGTCTACCGTGTCCACGCGAAGCCGCCGGAAGAAAAGGCGCTCCGGCTTGCCGAGGTGCTGAACCGTCTGGACATTCCGCACCCCGCGCTGGATGATCCCAAGCCGAAGGATTATGCACAGATCCTTGCAAATGCAGCAGACAGCCCGCTGAAACCCGCCGTGCACCAGATCGTGCTGCGGAGCATGTCCAAGGCGGATTACGAAACCGATCCGATCGGGCATTTCGGGCTGGCGCTTGCCGATTATACGCATTTCACGTCGCCGATCCGCCGCTATCCGGATCTTGCGATCCACCGCATCCTGACGGCGCATCTGGAAGGCAGAAAGCTCGAAAATGCGCGGCAGTTCGCACATGATGCGGCGATCGCGGGCAGCAGTACCGAGCAGCGTGCCATGCAGCTCGAACGCGACTGCGATGACCGCTACCGCGCCGAATGGGCAAAGCAGCACATCGGCGAGGAAGCAGAGGGTGCTGTCTCCGGTCTGACCGATTTCGGCATCTATGTCATGCTGCCGAACACCGCAGAGGGCATGATCCCGCTGGATTCGATGCCGGCAGACGAATATACCACAGACGGCTTTTTCACGATGCATGCGGCAGGCTCCGGCAGGACTTTTACGCTCGGCATGCCTGTGCGGATCGTCATTACCCGCGCCGACGTCAACAGCGGAAACATTGATTTTGCGCTCGCAGAAGCATAATCCGCCCGAAAATGCAGATACTTTCTGAATCAAACGATCGGAGTTTTTCTTATGAAAACCTATACGGATGATGCGCTTGCGCGCACGCTATACCGGCTTGCAGCGGAGAGAATGCAGAATGCCGGACAGGCAATGCCCTGCTCGGAAGAAGTGTTCTCCGTCCTGACGAATGCGCAGCCGGACGCGGTCTCCTACCGGCAGATCGCGCATCTGAACAACGCAGATTTTCTCGAAGCGGCATATCTGATGCTGCTCGGCAGACCGCTGGATGATCCCTCGCGGGAATCGTGGAAAGGCAGTCTCGTGCTGCCGCAGCAGGAATTTCAGATCGCGGTGCTGAAAACGATCCTGCAGTCGGGCGAATACCGGAACAACCGCATCCCGCTGACGGACTGCCCGCTGCATCTTTCTGACGGCGAGGTTGACCAGAATCTGCTGATCTCCGCGCAGGCGATGCCGCAAAGGCTCGTGCGCATCTATCAGAAGATGCCGCGGTTCATGCAGAAGCTCGCGAAAAAAATCGCAGGAAAGGAGTGAACGATTTGGCAGAAACACGCATCTACATGGATCTGTCAAGGCTCTGCCTGACACCGTTCACATCCGGCATTCAGCGCGTCGCAAAGGAGATCGTCCTGCGCATGCTGAAAGATCCCGCGATCTCCCTGACGCTGCTTGCCGACCTGCCGACACATAACGGCTGGCGGGTGCTCCCGCACGAAGCTTTTGTCAAGTATTATACTGAAAAAGAGGGCAGTCCCTACGGCATCGGCAGACCGCTGATTGTCACGCCGGAAGATATCCCCTCGGACGCCGTCTTTTTCGATATCGACAGCGCATGGAACATGCCGATGCACCGCTGCTGGCTGTTCCCGAAGCTGAAAGACCGCGGCGTCACGATCGTTTCGCATGTTTACGACATCATCCCGATCACCGAGCCGCAGTATTTCCATTCGCAGACCATGCGGCAGTTTCTCTCGTGGACGTCCGCTGTTTTGCAGTATGCTGACCATGTGATCTGCAATGCAGAGGCGACAAAACAGGCGCTGCATACGCTCTGCGGCGAGCTGGAGCTGGCGCCGCCGCCATGTACGGTCGTGCCGCTCGGCTCGGATTTTGCAAAGAAAACCGCCGATCCGGAAGACATTGACACGAATCTGTTTGAGCAGCTGACGCCCTACCGCTACCTGCTCATGGTCGGCACGATCGAGCCGCGCAAGAATCACCGGCTGCTCTTTGATGCGGTCGATCAGCTCGCAGCGCGCGGGCTCAAGGTCGTGTTCGCCGGACGCCTCGGCTGGAATATGGAGCAGTTTGCAAAGGAGATCTCCAAGCATCCGCGCAACGGCAAGGACCTGTTCTTCGTGCAGGGGCCGACCGATGCCACGATCCAGCAGCTCTATCAGCAGGCGCTCGCCGTCGCATTCCCGACGAAAAATGAGGGCTTCGGGCTGCCGATCGTGGAAGCATTCCGCAACGGTACGCCGGTGCTCGCATCCGATATCCCCGTGCTCCGCGAGGTCGGCGGGGAAATGGCGGATTATTTTGACAATACCAGCGTGGATTCGCTGCTGCAAGCGGTCGATGCGCTGCTTGCCGACGAGGACGCTTATCAGAAAAAGCGCGCGGAAATCGCCGCATACCGCCCGCGTTCGTGGGATGCTGCCGCTGCCGATATGATCGCGGCGCTGCGAACGGTCGGCAATGTCTGCGGCACGGTCCCGCAGGATCTGCGCGTCACGCAAATGGCTGTGCTGACCGCGCGCAATGCCGATCTGCTGCGCACGCTCCCCTATCTGGACGCCTGCATGCCGTTCATCGAGCGGCTGCTCGTCTGCTGTCCGGAGCGGAATATTGCGGAGCTGAAAGAAAAATGGAGCGGCAGGATCCGGCTCGAATTTTTCACGGATGAGCAGCTGTTGAACGGCGAACCGCTGCCGAAGGATCACAGCACGCGCAATTTCTATCTGCGCTGTCTGATGATGCGCCGCGCGCCGCTCGACGATGTGTTCATCATGACCGATGACGACTATCGCCCGCTGATGCCGGTCACGCAGGAATGCTTCCTGAAAAACGGCAGATATCAGGCGTATTACAGCTACGATCTGCGCGAATGGCGCGGCACACAGGGCAATTATACGTCCTTTGACCACTGCATGTTCCGCACGCGCGACCTGATGACCGCAAACCACATGCCCGCGCTGCTCTACGCCTCGCATCAGCCGCAGATCATTGACAAGCGGCTCTTTCTGGAAATGCTGGATGCGTTTCCGGAGATCGAATTGCAGGGCGTGGACGAATGGGGCACCTATTTCAACTACTGCATCGCAAAGCACCCGTCCATGTTCTCCGCCGAGCGCTACTGCTCACTGGGCTGGCCGGGCAGCATCTCGGACTGGATGCTCTGGTGTCAGCCGAAAGCGCTGATCTTCGAGAATTTCTACGATTCGCTCTATGAGGACGGCAGGATCTTTGCAGGGCTTTCCACCGCGTTTGATCCGGAGAAGTTCCAAGCCGAAAGCATCGAAAAGATCCGACGCTGGACGGCAGAGCTCGCAAAGCAGGATGCTTATAAAGCGCAGATGCGCACCTATCAGGAGATGTACCGCGACCGTTATCTGCGGACGCCCGAATTTCTGCTGACCGCGCAGGACGGCGCCGCCGTGCTCTCTGTGCCGGAGCTCCTGTATCTGCCGGCAGGTGCTGCAATGCGCATTCCGCTGCATGCCGAGCCCGACGCGATCCAGCCGGATACCGAAATCGTGTACAGCATCAAGGACGACCGCGGCAGACAGATCTTGCAGGAGCGCAGGCTGCGTCCGGCAGAGGTGCAGCAGGGCGTTCAGCCGGAGCTGGTCTTTCCGATGCCGCCCTACCCGTTCCACGGCATGCTGACGCTGACCTGCGGCGCATGCACGGTCAACTGCGCCGTTTCCTGCGTCCGATAACCTGAAAGGAGAGTCCGTTCCCGTTGTCCGAATTGATCGAAAAGCTGAAAAATACGCATCAGCTGACAGATGATGAACTGCTCCGGTTCCTTGCCGAACCGCAGCCGGAAGACGAACTGTTCGCTGCGGCAGACGAACTGCGGCGCGAATTTTACGGCGATGCAGTCTATCTGCGTGGGCTGATCGAGTTCACGAATTACTGCAAAAACAATTGCTATTACTGCGGCATCCGCGCCGGCAATCCGCATGCGGAGCGCTACCGGCTGACCGATGCGCAGATCCTCTCCTGCTGTGCCGAGGGCTATTCGCTGGGCTACCGCACATTTGTCCTGCAGGGCGGCGAGGATCCGTATTACACCGATGATAAGATCTGCGCGATCGTTTCGGCGATCGCAAAGCAGCACCCCGACTGCCGCATCACGCTGTCGATCGGGGAAAAATCCCGCGAAAGCTATCAGCGCTATTACGATGCAGGCGCGCGGCGCTATCTGCTGCGGCATGAGACTGCCGATCCGACGCATTACCGCAGACTGCATCCGGAGAGCCTGTCGCTTGAAAACCGCAAGCGCTGTCTCTTTGACCTGAAAGCGATCGGCTATCAGGTCGGCAGCGGGTTCATGATCGGCTCGCCCTATCAGACAAACGACTGTCTGCGGCAGGATATCCGCTTTTTGCAGGAATTGCAGCCGGCAATGATCGGCGTCGGGCCGTACATCACGCATTCGGAAACGCCGTTTGCCGATCAGCCTTCGGGCGATCTGCATTTCAGCCTGAAAATCATCGCGCTGCTGCGGCTGATGTTCCCGAAGGCGCTGATTCCGGCGACGACCGCATTCGGCTCCATGCATCCGCAGGGGCGCGAGCTTGCGCTGAAAGCCGGCGGCAATGTCATGATGCCGAATCTTTCGCCGACCGCCGTGCGAAAGCTCTATGACCTCTATGAAAACAAAATCTGCACCGGAGAGGAAGCGACGCAGTGCAAGGGCTGTCTCGAACGCCGCATTCAGGCAGCGGGATACCGCATTGTCACGGATGTCGGCGACAGCCTTGTTCCGACCGCTGCAGCAGAACCGTGCGGAGCAATCCGCGGAAAGGAATGAAAAATGGAAACCACACCGAAAGCGAACCTCACCGAGGATCAGTTCAACAAGATCATCAACTTCATGGAAGAAGCGCGCGCCAAGCATATGCAAAAGCTGTATATCAGCGTCGGCGGCTCGATTTTGCTTGCGATTCCGGGGCTTATCACGCTCAGCAGCATCCAGTCGAGCAAGGCTGCCGGCTTGTCGGGGCACTTCGGCAATCTCTGGTCGGATGCGGCATTTGTGCTGTGGCTGATCTGTCTCGGCGCGACCGTTGTCTTTTTCCTGACCGGCTATCAGAAGCAGTTCGGCAGCCAATGTCAGCTGGAACGCTTCAAGCGGCGCGAATTTTCCTGCGAGCATATCACCGTCGGCGAGCTCTCCGGCAGCGAGGGAAAGCCGCCCTATCTGATGAAGGATTCGTTCGGCTCGGATTACATCTGTCCGGTTTATCTGGAGTTCAAGCAGCTGAAGGTCGGCGGGCCGGCGATCGGTGTGTATCTCACCGGCGGCGAGCGCTATGCCGTACACAATCCGGCGAACGATTACGTCTGATCGCGGGATATCCGTTTCGCGTGATTTTTGATTCCATATGACAGCATTGCCCCGAAGCGCAGTCAAAACGCTTCGGGGCAATTTTATCACATATTTTTCGCTTTTATGCGTATCCGTTTGCGTGTCGATTTTGAATGTTGCGATGCTTGTCGGGATGAATGTCACATTTGCATGTCGATTTTGCATGTGAGAATGCATGTCAATTTGAATGTCAGGATGAATGTCGATTGTGCATGCTCGTTTGCATGTCAGAATGTATGTCCGCGGTATCCGCTTCGCGGATGCTGTTTTGAATGGGACAAGCTGCCCCTTTTAGAAAGGGGGGCTTTTCCCAAGCCCTTTTCTTCCCGAAATTGAACGCTGAGAGAGTTTCGCTCTCTGCGGAGAGCGACGAGGGCGCTGCCCTCGACCTGCCAACTTTTGAAAAAGTTGGATCAAAACTTTAATACTGGTGCGCGCCGGATGGAATCGGCAGCGGGGGCTCCCCGCACTTTCACAGACGCGAACAGATCACAAGCAGCGTTCCGCTTCCGCAGACGATCTCCGTCTGTGCCGCCGTGATGCGATTGCTGACTCCAAGCGGAAAATCACGCGTCAGCGTGCCGTTTTCCAGCGGATAATACGCGCCGCGCACCGTCACGCCGCAGCATTCCGGCGACCACGCAAGCAGCGAGAGCGACCAGCCCTCACGCCGCTTTAGCTGACGCGTTTCGCCGCCCTGCATCATCATCGCAAAATTGCCCGTCCCGATCAGACAGGCATCCGCGCCGTGTTTCCGCAGAAATTCAAGCGTCTGCAAATTGGCAAGCGTATGATCGAGCCGCCCGCCGAATGCCCCGAAGATCCGCACATCGCGAAAGCCCTTCTCGAGCGCAACACGCGCCGCGAGCATCGTGTCGGTGTCGTCCTTTTCGACCGGCACCGTCATATGCGGCAGCGCCGTCGGGACAGCACCGAGCGAATCGAAATCGCCCAGCACAAGATCGGGCTTGCAGCCGAGCCGCTCCGCGAGATGCAGCCCGCTGTCCGCACAAAGAATATATGCTCCGTCCGGCACCGGCATGCAGGGCTCCCCCGCTTCCGGTCCACCTGCAAAAATCGCGCAAATCTGTTGTTTTTCCATGATATCTCCTGCATATTCCCGCAGCCGTCTACCGCGGAAAGCATCAAAGGACTGCCCGTTCAAGCCGGACAGTCCTGCGTTTTTCAGATCCGAAATCCGCCGCTCCAAAAGAACATGAGCAGCATCAGCGAAATAAACGACGTCGCCATGCACTTTTTGCCGAGCGATTTTTTCTGTTCATCCTGCGAGGCAAGCAGAATGCCGCCGATGATGACACCGAGTCCAAATGCCGGCAGGCAGCCGCAGACGAGAAAATCCCCGCCGAGCCGCTTGCGGCGTTCGTCCTGCTCCGAGCGCAGCACCGCGCCGAGCAGCAGCCCGAACAGCGGCACAATGCAGCTGAGCACATAGCACAGCACCGTCAGCGGACTGGTTTTCGGCTCCTCGGTCACAGCCTCCGGCACCGCCTGCAGCCGCGCCCCGATCATCTCGATCTCCTCGGGCGAGTACACATCCTGCTGCGTCCGGTAGATCAGGTAAAGCTCCTCCTGCGAATAGCCGTCCAGTTCCTTTTCAAACGCCTCTCTGTCCATATGCCACCTCTCCGGCTTTTTGCATGCTTATTTCTGATAGAGCCGGTTGCTCTGGAACTGCGGATCGCACGTAATATTCACGCCAAGCCGCTTCAGTGTCCGCTCATCGACCTGCGACAGAATGACCGTCGAATGCATTTCGCAGCCGCGCAGCTTCGCAAGCTGTGTCATGGCGCGCTCTGCGGTCGGATTGGTTGCCGCCGAAATGGACAGTGCGACAAGCGTTTCATCCGTATGCAGGCGCGGGTTTTCGTTGCCGAGATGATCGACCTTGAGATGCTGGATCGGCTCGATGACAGTCGGGCTGAGCAGCAGAATATCGTCATTGATCCTGCCGAGCGATTTCAGCGCATTCAGCAGCATGGTCGAGCAAGGTCCCATGAGGTCGGATGTTCTGCCGGTAACGATTTTGCCGTTCGGCAATTGCAAAGCCGCCGCCGGCTCACCGGTTTTTTCCGCGATTTCACGCGCTTTTGCGATCACAGGGCGCTCGTCCTCGGTCAGGTTCATCTGCTGCATCAGCAGCTCAAGCTTATAGACCGTTTCCGCATCGGATTTGCCCTGCCGCAGATCACAGCGCTCGGAGAAATACCGCCGGATGATCTCCTGACGGGACGCAGCCTTTGCCGCATCGTCATTGACAATGCAGAAGCCCGCCATGTTGACGCCCATATCGGTCGGCGACTGGTACGGCGAGGTGCCGTAGATCTGCTCAAACATGGAGCGCAGCACCGGAAACACCTCAACGTCGCGGTTGTAATTGACCGCCGTTTTGCCGTGCGCTTCGAGATGGAACGGATCAATCATGTTGATATCGTTGAGGTCGGCAGTTGCGGCTTCATAGGCAACATTGACCGGATGCTTGAGCGGCACATTCCAGATCGGGAATGTCTCAAATTTCGCATAGCCAGCCTCATTGCCGCGCTGGTGCTCCTGATAGATCTGCGAGAGGCAGACCGCCATTTTTCCGCTGCCCGGTCCCGGCGCGGTCACAACGACGAGCCGACGGCTGACCTCGATATACTCATTTTTGCCGAAGCCGTCCTCGGAGAGGATCAGCGGCAGATTCGAGGGATAGCCCTCGATCGGATAATGCCGGTAGACGCGGATATTGAGCGATTCAAGGCGCTTCTGGAACTTATCCGCAGCGGGCTCGCCGGTATAGCGCGTCATGACGACGCTGCCGACATAGAGTCCCTTTTTCCGGAACAGCCCGATCAGGCGCAGCACATCGGTATCGTAGGTGATGCCGAGGTCGCCGCGGGTACGGTTCTGTTCGATATCGGACGCATTGATCGCAATAACGATCTCGACGTCCTTTTTCATTTGCAGAAGCATGCGCAGCTTGCTGTCCGGCTGAAATCCCGGCAGCACGCGGGAAGCGTGGTAATCGTCATAGAGCTTTCCGCCAAATTCCAGATAGAGTCTGCCGCCGAATTGCGCGATGCGCTCACGGATATGCTCGGACTGGGTTTTCAGGTATTTCGCGTTATCAAACGCAATATTTTTCTTCCGCATGATTCTGATTCCTTTCCGTTCGATTCCGATAAATGTACGCTACTATTATACCACACTGCGGCGCAGTCTGTCAAGATTCAATGCGTCAAACCGGAATACAAAAAGCGGACGGGACAATTCGCCCGTCCGCCTGCTGCATCAGCCCTTGGGGATTCTTGCAATGATCTTGCTGGAGAAATCGTTGAAATTCTGCGTCTGGAGAATGATTCTGCCCGGACCGGTGAGCTTCGTGAGGAACAGTCCCTCGCCGCCAAACAGGATATTGGTGATGCCTTTGACGGTCGTGACCTCATACTGCACGCTCTGCTCAAACGCGACCACATTTCCGGTGTCAACGAGCATTTCCGCGCCGGCAGCCAGATCATAAGTCACCATGTCGCCGTCGATCTCAAGGAACGCCATACCGGTGCCGGAAAGCTTCTGGAGCACAAAGCCCTCGCCGCCGAGCAGACCTGCGGTGAACTTCTTAGTCAGCGTGATATCGAGCTGCACGCTCTGCTCTGCGCAGAGGAATGCGCCCTTCTGACAGATGATCGACGTCTGACCGACATTGACCGGCACGACGGTACCCGGAACGGTTGCGCCGAACGCGATTTTGACGTTATCCGCCTGTGCAGTGTAATTCGCCATGAAAATGGATTCGCCGGTGAACATTCTGCCGAGGCTCTTTGCGAGACCGCCGCGCGCATTCGAGGTCATCTGAATGCCGGGTGTCTGCCAGATCATGCCCCCGGACTGCGTGAAAACAGATTCGCCTGCCATGAGCGTCATTTCGACGGCGGGAACGGTTTGACCAATGATTTGATACTGCATATGTATCCTCCTTTGTTGTAGAAAAAATGGAACAGGGTATGACCGAAGCCATACCCTGTTTTGAACTGTGATTTGCAAGGGATGCGCCTCTGTATTATCATACAGGAAATCGCATCATTTGTCAAGTCTTTTTCTTACAGATCAATCATTCTTGCGATGAACTGAAGGATCATCGTGATGTCATCTGTATCAGCCGAGCCATCCTTGTTGCAGTCTGCATTTGCGATGCCGACGTCGGAAACCTTCGCGCTGGAATCAGAGTTGACGAATCTTGCAAGGAGAACTGCATCGGAGATATCAACATCGTTATCGCAGTTGACGTCGCCGATCTTGGTAGCATTGACTTCCTGCTTCGCAGTGGTCTTGGAAGTGGTGGTGGAAGAAGAAGTCGAGCTGCTGGTGGTTGTTGTCGTGGTCGTCGTGGTCGTGGTGGTCGTAGTGGTCGTGGTCGTGGTGGTCTCCGGAGCAGTGGTCGGAGGAGCGATCACGTCAGTCAGAGCGATGACGTCATTGTAAGCTGCCTTCGGCGAATTGTAACCGGTGAACAGGAGCGGACCGCCCTGGTCTCTACGCCAGCTCTTATCATCGTAGGTACCCCACATGGTCAGGCTGGAGATGTGATCAGCATTGGTCATTGCGACGGTGAAGATATCCTTCCACAGACCGCGCTGGTCGCCGCCCTTGTTGTTGGTGATATCAAGCTCAGTGATCTGAACATCCAGGCCGAGTGCGATGAACTTCTTAACAGCGGACTCGTAAGTGGTCTTATCCGGGTAGCTTGCATCCAGGTGAGACTGCATGCCGATACCGTCGATCAGGCCTTCCTTATCGAGCTTCTTTGCCATATCGCAGAGGTTTTCGCACTTTGCCGGAACATACTCGTTGTAGTCGTTCAGGTACAGCTTGCAGGTTGCCGGAGCATACTTTCTTGCTGCACGGAAACCAGCGAAGATGTGACCGTCGTTGTTTTCGCCGTAGATGTTGGTCCACTGGGAAGTATCGTTGCTGCCGCCGTTCTTGACACGGAGACCGCCGCCGTCGTTCTTGAAGACCTCGTTTGCAACGTCATATGCATAGAGCTTCAGGTTCGGATACTGGGACTTCAGCTGATCGAAAGTGGTCTTGATGAAGTTTTCGATACGAGCGTCAGAAGTGGCCTTATCGCCCTGATACATGCCGCCCGGAGTCTGGCTGTGCCAGATGAACGTATGACCGCGGACGCCGATGCCGTTCTGCTCAGCAAACTTCAGCTGATTTGCAGCACCGGAGAGGCTGACATTGACACTAGAGCCGTTGATGCCCTTGATGATCTGATCCGGCTTCATCTCGTTTTCGCAGGTGATGGAGTTGTAGTTCTGCTTGATGAATGCCTGTGCGTTCGGGTCAGTGATCTCATAACCGCTGACAGAGGTGCCGAGACGGAAGTACGGGCCCATGATATCCTTGAAGCCCTTGCCGCCCTTCGTGTAGGTGTAATCGTTGTTCTGGTGATCTCTGAAGTCACCGTAGCTGCCGGTCGCCTGGGTACCCTGTGTGCCCTGTGTGCCCTGTGTACCCTGTGTACCCTGCGTGGACTGCGTGGTCACGGTCTTGCCGCCGCTGACATTGATGTTCGCCTTGGTGCCGGACTTTGCAGCAGAGGCGCTGTCCATGAAGAAGTCCATGGTGCTGTCCGGTGTCTCAACATAGAGAAGCAGATCGGAAGCGCCGCTCGGGATCTTGAAGGAATCGGTGCCGAGAACGGTCCATGAACCCTGAGATGCGGTTGCGGTCGCAACTTCATCGTAGTGCTTCTGACCGTCGCTGTCAACATATTCCAGAGACATCTTGAACGCCTGCGAGCTGGATGTATTCTGCATCACAGCCGTATAGAAGCTGTAAGAGTTGCCCGGAACGAAGGAAGAAGTGTCGAGCGAGTAGCCTGCGCCGCACCAATCCTGATCTCTGCCGGAAACTGCGAGCGAGCCGGAGCCTTCGCAGTAGTTGGAAGTATCCTGTGCAACGGTTGCAGTGCCGCGGGCACCCCAGCCGTCCTTGCCGGAATCGAAGGAGCTCTTGAAGTAGTATCCGTCAGAGCCCGGTCCCTTTGTTTCCTGTGTTGCAGTGGTGCCGCTTGTGCCCTGCGTGGAACCTGTCGTAGAGCCGCCCTCAGTCAGAGTCAGCTTGGTGACCTTTGCGCTGCCGCTGCTCTCCCAGCCTTCAACGTTCAGTGCGACCTCATACAGCTTACCGATCGTCATGCCGGCATTTTCCCATGCCTTGAAGTGATCGGAAACGGTGATCGTACCGGAGTTTCTGGTCTGCTTACGGACGCTGAAATACTGCTGGAACGTCGAAACGCCGCCGTGGATATCAGGACCGTTGTGAGAGAGCTGGAAGATCTCGTAGTCCGCGTTGTCAACCTTAACAGTTCTGCTGTTGCCGGTCGGACGCCAGTTTTTCCAGTCCTCAATGATGTAGTACTCGACCATCGGCTCCTCGAACCAGCCGTAAACGCAAAGACGGGAGTTTCCGCCCTGTGCATTATACTGCGCTGCGTAATCCATGACGATCGGGCCGTAATCGGTCGCCTTCTTGGTACTGCCGTAGGTCTTGCCGCGGCGTGCAAGGAAGTTGCCCTGGCTGACCTGTGCGCTCCACTCGGTCGAGAACGTTGCGCCGCTGCCCAGTGTCATAGAGCCGCTGCCGCCCATTCTGCCGTCCATCCAGATCTCGTAGCTGTAGCCGTCAACATTCGGCTCTCTGTGCTGATCAGGGTTTCCGCTGCCGACACGGAGCGTGTCGCCGACCTTCGCTGCCGTGGCTGTTACCGGGAACATTGTAACGCCAAGGACAACAGCGGTCAACGCGCCAAAAATCCTTAGTTTTTTCATATTAGCCCTCCCTAAAAAAATATCGGTTCGGTTTTTCTTTTTCCGGTGCGCACAGTCCCCCTATACGTCCGGTTGTAACTTTAGTTTAGCACAAATTCTTTCGCAAGTCTAGCGCATTTTTTGCTGATTTCGGGCAGTTCTTCTCAAAAATTGCGCTTTTCATGACATTTAGCGATTCTGCACAATGCAAATATTGAGAAATGCTCTTTTATTGCCTGTCTGCGCAAAAAATCAGCCATTTTCTATGATTTTTCAGCGCTTAAACAGTTCAAAGGGGTAAAGAGACCGTGCAAATCTTGCGATTTGATAGGCTGCATCTCGCAAAAACTGACGACTTGTCTGGTCAATTCAAGGAATACTCCTGCGAAATCCACAATACAACTTTGGCATGTGCAATTTTTTGCACATTGCAAGGAAATCTGCTTGACAGAATACAAATTCTCTGCGACAATAATAGATAGAACATATGTTCTATTCGATCAAAATTCAGAAAAAGGATCCCGACAGGAGGTATGCACAATGAATCCCGTACAGAATATGCCGTGGGAACAGACCGCGCCGTATACGAAAATGCTGCTGCATTATGAACGTGCCGTCCGGCGGCTGAAACAGCGCCGCGAAGATCTGAAAGCGGAGCTGAACGTGCTCCGGAACAGCAAGCAGGGAACGCTCGCTTCGGCGCGGGCACAGGCGATGCTGGAAAAGCGCATTGCCCTGCTCCATGAAGAATGCATCGACCTGACTGACGCAATGCGGGAGATCCGCATTTATGCTGCAAAGGAGGTGCACTGATCGACCGCCCGAAGCGCCGTCTGCGGCGCATCAGTGACGAATGCCTTGCGTTCAATCCTGCGCTGATCCGCCGGCTCGCTTCCGGAACCGAACGCGAACTGTTCAAAGAGGATTCGGAGGAGATCCGGCGGGTACTGCCTGCGATGCGCGCGGCATGGGATGAGGAGCTGACAGACTGTCAGCGTCTATATCTGAAACACTATTACGATGACGCGATGACCATGCGCGAGATCGCAGCGCATTACGGCTTGAACATCTCGACGGTCTCGCGGACGCTGAAACGGGGCAGAACGCGTCTGCGTCGAATTTTGCAGTATTATATCCGAACCGCTTGACATCCTTGCATGAATCATTTATAATAGTATTAGCCGGAGCCGATGAACAGGCACGGCATACTGACACGCAGGGAGGTGCGCGGCATGGACGATCTGACATTACGGATCGCGGAACTGGAAACGCAGACAGAGGAACTCGAAAAACAGAACAACAAGCTGACCGGTCAGCTTCTGCGCACGGCAGAATCCCTGAAAAAGCTTGCGGACAGCGTGACTGCGATGGAAGCGCTGCAGCAGGAGATGCTGACGGAGCAGAAGGACATGCAGAACACGCTGCGTTCGGTGCAGCGGCATCTCGACGCACTGACAGAGCGCGCCGATGCGCTGGATGATTCCGCGGATCATCAGGAAGATGCAATCGCGAAGCTTGCGGAGGAAACGGCAGTGCTTTCGCGGGATATGGACAATCTTTATGAGGATATGAATGTGCTTTCGGCGGAAACGCGGAACCGCGCGGTGAAGCTGAAAGAGGAGGTACAGCGTTTCTTTTACGACGCAGAAGAAGCGCGCTACGAAGAAGGCGACACCATGTGGTAGCGGGCGGGCAGTGCCCGCTTCCGATTCTACACCGAAGTATGTACCATGGAATCGGAATACCAATCTCGTCTTTATTACGTGGTCAACCGTTCTATTGTGATACAGGAGAGGGCTGCGCCATATTGGGTGCAAGCCCAAGTTACGCACGACACAACCGGCGCGCACCAGTATTAAAGTTTTGATCGAACTTTTTCAAAAGTTCGCGGAGTCCAGAGTGAGTTTGCTTGCAAACTCATAGCGAAGCGTGCAAGAGCCTCTGGTCGCTCACGTTTGCAAGCAAACTGAGCAGTTTTGCTTCGCAAAACATGCTCTCTGCAGAGAGCGAAACTCCCCTAGCGTTCAAGAGCTTGGCGGGCTTGGGGACTCCAGTTTGCCTTTGGCAAACTGAGCCGTTTTGCTTGCAAAACGTGTGCGATCAAGAAGTCCCCATTTCAAAATAGCATCCGCGAAGCGGATACTTCTTTGAGGACATGCCAACGGGCATTCATCCCGACATTCAAATGCGACATGCATTCCAACATGCAAAAACAGACATGCACACCCGCTCTCCCGAAACCTAACACGCATGCGAAAACACGCTCCATACCATAAAAATATCCATGCCGGCTGCGCACATGCAGTTTTCCGGCATGGATTTTTCATTTATATGCTATTTGCCCATTTGACACGATCGCGGAAACCGTCAGCATGTCAGCTCGATCCGGTTTCCCTCTGCATCCAGAATGCAGCTTTCATAGTAACCGTCCCCCGTGACACGCGGCGCACTGACGACTGCATATCCGTCCGCTTGCAATTGCGCAGTCAGCCGGTCAACCGCTTCGCGCGATCCGAGACTGAATGCAATATGCGCATAGCCTGCCCGTTCAGCCGGCTGATCCGCGCCCGTCAACTCCGGACGGTTCATGATCTCCAGCCGCGCACCGTCATCAAATGTCAGGAAATACGACTGAAAACCCGTTTTCGGGTTCTGATATCGCGCGCCCGCTTCTGCGGCGAAATACCGCATGAAAAATGCCCGCGCTGTTTCCAGATCACGCACATACATTGCAGCATGTTCAATTTTCATCGTTTCCGCCTTTCCGCACAGTGTCCCACGCTTTCCCGTGATACTATATAAATAGTATTCATGCAATATCCGCGCCCGACTTCCGCAGCTTTTGCAGCAGAAGCTGTGCCGTCAGACCGGTCAGCACACCGGCGATCGAGCCGGTCACCAGCAAAATCGGCAGATACGCCGCGACCGAAAGCGATCCCATGACACATACCGCCGCGCAGATCTGCCCGAAATTGTGGAACATCGCGCCGATCACGCTGCACAGCCAGATCTGCTTTTCCGGCAGGATCTTCCGCAGCAGCAGCATCCCGACCAGACAGCAGAACGCCCCGCATGCGCTGTAAATCAGTGCGGAGAGATTGCCGCTGAACATCGCGCCGAGCAGGATCCGCGCCGTCACCATGAGTGCCGTTTCCTGCGGACGGTACCGGAATACCGCGTAGACCGTCACGATGTTCGCAAGCCCCAGCTTCACGCCGGGGATCGGCAGCAGATTCGGGATTCGCAGCTCAATGATAAACAAAATCAGCGAAACGCCCGTCAGCATCGCGAGCGTCACCATGCGTTTCATTTTCATATTACGACTCCTCTGCAAACCGCACGATCAGCCGGTTCGGCAGACAGACGATCGGCAGATGATCGGTTTTCAGCGCGCCCATATGCACACAGGTCTGATCGGGGCATCCCGCCTCGCGCACCGCAACCGTCCCGTTCTGCACGGATACGATATTATAGGACGAGCCGTCCGGCGATTCGATCCGGATCTCCTGATCCGCTGCACTGCGCAGATCGAGCGTCTGAATGACAGTTCCGTCCTGCACGATCTCCACGAGCACGCGGTCGGAATGCCGCAGCACAATGACTGAAAGCACCGCCGCCGTGACCAGTACCGCGCCGACCGCAAGATACAGCAGCTTACGCGTTTTCGTCATAATGCAGCACCTCATACGGCAGATCGGAGGTCGATGTAAATGCATCCGCAATGCCCTCGGATACCAGCACCTTTGCGTCTGATGTCACCAGCACCATCTCAAAATCGCCTGCTGCGCGCCAATGTTCCTCTGCGCGCTCCGTCCCCTCGACGAACAGCGCCGTCGAAAGCGCATCGCATCGCAAACCGCTGCTTCCGATGACCGTCACGGAGACCAGCCCGTTGTCAGCCGGACGTCCGTCCTCCGGATCGAGAATATGCCAGTAAAGATTGCCGTCGTCATCCTTGAAAAAGCGCTCATAGTTGCCGGAAGTCACGACCGCCTGATCCTGCACCTGCACGATGCCGAAATTCGTATCCGGCGCAAACGGATTCGTGATGCCGACTGACCACGGCTCCAGCGCATCGCCTTCCGGTTTGCCGCCGAGCGCCTGCACATTGCCGCCGAGACTGATGATTGCAGAGGTGACGCCGCATTTGCGCATCTCCTCGATGACCGCATCGCCGGTGTAACCCTTTGCCAGCGCGCCGAGGTCGATCTCCATGCCTTCGGGCAGCGTCAGTTCCCCGTCGATCAGCCGGATCTGATCGTCATCTGCACGCCGCAGCTCCGCTGCAATGGTCTCGTCCGAGGGTACCTGTAAGCTGTCCGTGGTGAAGCCCCACGCTTTCAGCAGCGGATAAAGCGAAATACAGAGCGCGCCGTTGCTTTCCATGCGCACCTGATGCGCGGTCTCCAGAATCGCGGCAGTCTCCGGCGAAACGGAGATCGGTTTGCCGTTCGCATGATTGATCGCGTAGACCTCGCTGCCGGAGTTCGTCACGGAGAGCATCTGTTCCAGTCCCGCGATCCGCTCCTGCGCCGCCTGCAATGCTTCGTCGGCGTGGCTGCCGTATGCTTTGAGGTTCATGTATGTGTCCATTGCGAAGACATCGGCAGTGCGGACGGTATCGCGCGCCGGATCGTCTGCAGACTGACCGCAGGCAGTCAGGAACAGCAGCAGCGCCGCCGCGCTCAAAATGGTTCGTTTCATTTTCATACTCCGTTCTAATTAGCATCTGATAACTATTATAGCACATTGCGCCGCATTTTGCAATGGATTTCGCATAAAAAGCCAAAAGCAAGAGCCGTGAATATCTTCTGTGCCGTTCATTTCGTGCTTGCTTTTTCCTATGGAAAGTGATATAATAAAAGCGGAAAGGGGGCGTAAAAAGCATTATGCAAAAGGTTCTGAAAGTTCAGCTGATCTGTGAGCATTTCGATCAAGAGGGAAATGCAGTAGACTATAAGACAATCTGCAAACTGCTTTGGGAACTGCAAAAACAAACCCGTGAAATAAAAAACAAGTCGATCCAATACTGTTGGGAATACAGTAATTTTTCCAGCGACTACTATAAAGAGCATCATGAATATCCAAAGGAAAAAGATATTTTGAGTTATACGCTCGGCGGATATGTGAATGACAAGCTCAAAGCAGGTAATGATCTGTATTCTGCAAATTGTTCGACAACAATCCGAACAGCATGCGCGGAATTTAAGAATGCAAAAAGCGACTTTCTTCGCGGCGATAAATCAATCATCAGTTATAAAGCAAATCAGCCGCTTGACCTTCATAACAAGTCAATCCGGTTGGAATACCAAAACGGCACCTTTTATTTCTGGTTGAAGTTACTGAACAAATCTGCTGTGAAAGCAAATGGATTCCGCAACACCGAAATCCGTTTCAAAGCACTTGTGAAAGACAATTCAACACGCACCATTCTGGAACGCTGCGCTGCATCAGTCTATGATATCGCGGCTAGCAAACTGCTTTACGACCGGAAGAAAAAATGCTGGTATCTGAACCTTGTATATGCATTTGAACCCCAGCTTGCGAAAGCACTCGATCCGGAAAAAATACTTGGCGTGGATCTAGGCATTCATTATCCGATCTGTGCTTCCGTGTTTGGCGATCTGAAACGGTTTACGATTGACGGCGGAGAAATCGAAGCTTTTCGCCGGCGTGTAGAAGCACGAAAAATCTCCATGCTGAAACAGGGCAAGAACTGCGGGGAAGGCAGAATCGGTCATGGGATCAGGGCACGCAACAAACCTGTTTACGCGATCTCTGATAAAATCGCAAGATTTCGGGATACAATGAATCATAAATACAGCCGTGCTTTGATCGACTATGCTGTCAAAAACGGATGCGGCGTGATACAAATGGAAAAGCTGACCGGAGTGACTGCCGATGCAAACCGCTTCATGAAAAACTGGACTTATTTTGATTTACAGACAAAAATTGAATATAAAGCAAAAGAAGCCGGCATTCAAATCATTTTCATTGATCCGCATTATACCAGTCAACGATGCAGTAAATGCGGATACATTGACCGTGAAAACAGACCGGTACAAAGCCGGTTCAGTTGTCAGAAATGCGGCTTCACAGAAAATGCAGATTATAACGCAAGCCAGAATATCAGCATCCGGAACATTGAAAAACTGATAGAAGCACAACTGCAAACCAAGTGCGAATCCCAAGCTGACAATTCTTAATGCGGGATTTCACTCTTTTTCGGGCGGCTCGGCGTCCGTAAACCGAGAAAGTATATGTCAGTCTGAATCTGATTCAGCATTAGAAACACTCGGTAAGGTTCAAACAATACACATTTAATCCGTGTATTCAGTCTCACTTTTATTTGCGGTTGCAATCTGCACTGATCTAGTGGGCTGCGAGTTGCACTGTCAACGATAGTCGCTGTATTCCCGATATTGCAATCTGCACTGATCAAGTGGGCTGCGAGTGAGGTTTGTGTTTCGTGTACCTGTCCTGCTGACGTTGCAATCTGCACGATGAACTGATACAATATCTGTGCAGATTATAATGATCTCAAATTCAATATTCAAAAAACAAGCCGTTATCTGCGGCTTGTTTTTTATATGGGTTCGCCCTTGCCTTTTCTTGTAATATATGCTATACTAATAGCAAATGGCACCAATCCGGCACAAAACAGGAGGGATCACATGAAACAGCAACAAACACCCGCACCGCGATCCCCCGCTGCAGCCGAACAGCCCCCGCGCCGGAAGCATGTGCTGCAATGGCACATCCTGCACCGCTGCAATCTCCGATGCACGCACTGCTATCAGGAGGACTACGCCGCGGCATGCAACGGCGAACAGCTCATGCAGCTGTTTTCGCAGTATCTTGCGTTTTGTCAGGCAAACGGATTCCGCGGGCATATCAATTTCACCGGCGGCGAACCGCTGCTCTCACCCGATCTGTTCCGGCTGCTCGCGCGCTGCGATGAAAGCGGCATCACCTGCGGCATCCTGACAAACGGCACGCTGATCGACCGTGCAGCGGCAGAGCGGCTCGGCAAAGTCCGCAGTCTCTCGTTCGTGCAGGTCAGCATCGACGGCACCAGAAAAACGCATGACCGCGTCCGCGGCGCCGGAAACTTCGACAAGGCTTTCGCCGGACTGCGCCTGCTCAAAGAACAGGGCATCCAGACCATGGCGGCGTTCACCTGCCACAAAGGGAATTATCGGGAGCTCCCGCAGGTGATCCGCACGGTGCGGCGAAAGGGCATCGACCGCTTCTGGGCGGACCGGCTCATTCCGATGGGCAGCAGTCAGGAGGATATCCTCTCGACCGCCGAATTTCAGGAGGTCGTGCAGTGCCTCACGCGGGAGCACAACCGCAGAACGTACTTTTCGCACACCGATGTCCACCTGAACCGTGCCATGCAGTTTCTCGAGGGCGGCAATTGCTATTATCAGTGCGCTGCCGGCGATACGCTGCTCACGCTGCTCGCGGACGGCACGCTCCTGCCCTGCCGCAGACTGCCGATCCCGATCGGGAACTGTCTCGAAACGGATATGCTGACGCTTTGTCAGGAGAGTCCCCTGCTGCGCGATCTGCAATCCCACGCGATCCCGCAGGAATGCATACACTGTGCAAAAGCTTTACTCTGCCGCGGCGGCGCAAAATGCCTGACCTATGCCGTCACCGGCGACTGGCATAAAAAAGATATCAACTGCTATTACCGCTGATGCTTCGCATCAAATAGGAGGTTCAAACAATGACCGGAAATAAAAAGAAATTGCGCTTTCTCCTTGCGGCAGCTGCATTGCTGATGCTGACATTCCTCATCCAGCCGGTGACAGCCTATGCAGATGACAAGGAGTATCGTGTCGATTCCGCTGCATTCGATGTCTCGATCGAGCGGAACGGCAATGCCCGCATCACCGAAAACTGGGCTGTTACGTACTTAAAGGGCAGCTTCTCCCATTTCTACAAGGATATTTATAATCCGGCGAATCAGCTGGAATATATCAAGGATGTGCAGGTGGAAAGCGTTCTGATCAACGGCGAGAACGCGATCGAGCAGCACAACACCGACCGCAATGACGGGCACTATTATCTGGAACATACAAGCGACAACTATACGATTCACTGGTACCAGTCCGCACAAAATCAGACTGTCAGCTATCAGATCACCTATCTGATACCGGGCGCGGTCAAGCTCGATCACGACAACCGTGCGGTTTTCTGCTATCGCTTCATCGGCGCAAATTTCCCCAAGACAGTCGGAACTGTCACGGCGTTTTTGCAGCTGCCGGCAGAGGATTCCGGCACGGCAGTCACAGTCTCATCCGGCACATCGTCCGTCAAGGGCGACACGGTCATCTGTGATGCGAACAGTGTCTCCGGCATGTACAAGGTGCAGCTGGACATGGATGCCGCAAACTATGATGACCTCACAAGAGTTGTGGATGTCAAGCTGCCGGAGAACGGAACCGGATCCGTCGGTCTCCGCGATATCCCCACGATCCTCTTTGTCGTACTTGGCGCACTGAGCGTGATCCTGTTTCCGATCTTGCTGATCCTCGGCATCCCCGCACTGATCCTGATTCCGAAGATCCGTGCAAAGCGGATGCTGAAAAAGAATCCGGACTGCCTGCAGGAAGCTGCTGAACGGCTCGACCGGCTGAATGTGCCGTTTATCTGGTATGACATCCGGAACCCGCAGCTCAGCATGATCCGCGACCAGTTTGTTCCGCTCTATCTCGGCATGTTCGATCTGCAGCGGCAGGGCTTGCTGCTGTTCAGCGATCAGGGTGTCGTGCTGAACAAAAGCGCCGACTTCTCGCTGCAGGATGATGTCATCACGCAGAACAGCATCGCGTTCCTCAATCTCCTTGCAAATTCCTTCCAATACACGGATTATCAGGATCGTATCCTCATCCGTTATGAGGAGATCCAATCGACACTTTCCGACCAGACGTTTCGGGAAAATTTCTATAAGAAGCTGTCAGAGTGGAAAAGCGATTACAAAAAGGCGCTTTCCAACAGTCCGCTTTGTCAGCAGATGGATGCATCCGGCGATCAGGCGCGCATGGTCGATGACCTGATGCTCTGGCAAAAGGTCTGCCCGTACAGCCGCTTCACGATCAGCGCATACGACTGCATGAGCAAGGCTGGCAGAACCGGCAGAATCGAAAGCTTTGATGTTCTGACGCTGATGTTCCACCAGGAAAAGGCAGTCAAAAGCGCTGCCGGCACCGCCGATCCGATGAATGACCT
The DNA here is from genome assembly GCA_001603005.1 of Clostridiales bacterium Firm_04. Classification (GTDB taxonomy): domain Bacteria; phylum Bacillota; class Clostridia; order Oscillospirales; family Ruminococcaceae; genus Firm-04. The sequence continues at coordinate 29,079 of LVAJ01000020.1, read as the reverse complement.
CTCCTGCTTCCTCTTTACGACGGCTGCGGCTGATTATCAGCGTGCATCATCCGGCCGCAGTTCCGGAAGCAGCTGCTCAAGCTGCTCCAGCTGTTCGAGCTGTTCGAGCTGCTCCAGCTGCGGCGGCGGCGGCGCGGACTGATCCCGCATACCGCACAGGGAAAACGTATGAAACGATTTTGCATTTGCAGCATTCTGACGGCGCTCTGCATGTCGGCGGGCACACTGCCTGTTCATGCAGCGGATGCGCCGGACGGCTGGATCTTGTGGCACAGTTACAGCGATTATGCCGCACGCGACAGCCGGCTGTTCCTGCGCAAGCCGGACGGCAGCAAACAGGAGATCACCGGCGATTTCGCGCATGCGATGAACGGCAGCTTCGGGCGCACGCCGGATCAGATCGTGTTCATGGCGATCGACCGCGCGGCGGATGAATGGGACATTTTTCTGTATGACAGCGGGAAGATCGTCAATCTCACGCAGAACAGCGGGTTCCGGAACGAGGATCCGAAATGGTCGCCGGACGGCTCGCAGATCGTCATGAAGCGCGGGCACTGGGATCACGCTGCCGATGATTTTGTGTATGATCTTGCGCTTCTGGATCCGGAAAGCGGCGCCGTCACCATGCTGACGGATGACCGCGCAGAACAGGCAATGCCCTGCTTCTCGTCAGACGGCTCTGCGCTGTATTATGCGGAATATCAGGACGGGATCGGGAAGATCTGCCGCATGGAGATGCAGTCGCACAAATCAGAGACAATTTTCAGCGAAACCGGCGTGACTGCGTATTATCCCGTTACCTGCGGCGATCACATCTGTTTTACAAAATGGTACAGTGCAGAGAACCGGCACGATCAGATCATGCAGTATGACGGCAGCTCCGTCACCGCAATGCCGTTTGATTCGGATGCATATGACTGCTCCGATGCCTGTCCGTTTTCCGGCGGGATGATTTACAGCAGCACGCAGAACAGCAGCTATGATTTGTATTATTTTGACGGCGTGCGTTCCATACCGCTGAACGGTCTGAACAGCGCGCAGCATGACCTCGGCGCAAGCTATTTTGCGGTATCATCGGGCGACGTCAATGCGGACGGCGCTTGCGATGCCGCAGATGCAGACGCGCTGCGGAATGCGCTGCTCGGAAAACCGGATCCGGTGCTGCATCATGCCGACCTGAACGGCGACGGCAGAATCAGTGCCGCGGATCTGACCGTGCTGAAACGCATGCTGCTTCATGCCGAATGGACATGAAAAAGGATCACAGGACGCAATCTGCACCTGTGATCCTTTTCTTTTGGTTTATGCAAATGCGGCTGGATCCCGAAGCGCTGCGCACTCCGGATGATAGGGACACCGCGCGGCAATGCACTGCGGATTCTTTGCAGAAAATGTGCAGGTGATGCGCGGCATTTCCAGCGATGTGCCGTACCGTTCCCGCACAAAAGCGGCAGCTTCTTCCAGCGCGGTAAAGCCGTTCCGCTTGCAGCACCGCGGTCCGCCGCGCGCCGCGATCTGCGCAAGCACGCGGGACGTCAGCCGCAGATTGTCCTGATAATATTCTGAATCGGAAAGCGGTCCGGTGCCGTGCAAAATCGCAAGTGCCGCACCGACAGACGATGCCGCACCGCAGACGCCCCATTTCCCGCAGGTCGCGCCGGGCATTTGCGCGCCGCGCTGCGCAAGCTCCGAAAGCACTGCACCGAGATCCATGTCTGCGCCGGCATTGTGCATTGCCGTCAGGAATGCAGCGCCGTCGAGAATATGGTGAACCGGTCCGTGCATGGGCGTTTCCGGCAGCCGCATCAGCTCCAGCAGGATCTCATAGGGATTCCGGCTTTCGGATCGCAGGCAGATCTCCATGATCCGGTTCATTGCCGCACACCGCTTTCCAGAATCTCCTCCAGCACCCGCACCGCCAGCGCGACCATGTCCCGGCAGGTCGTCGTGAACAGCCCGTGCGATCTTGCATATGCAGCGCCCTCCGGCGTGGAAATGTCGCAGCCGAGGATCTCGTTACATCGGTAGCTGCCCTGCAATTCCCGAAAACGGTTCAAAAAGCGGTCGGTCAGGACATTCGCATGCTCGCGGCTTTCAAGGTCATCCTTGTCTGCCTGCCCGTAAAGTCCGCCGATCACCATAAGCGCGCCGGAGCATGCGCCGCAGACCTCGCCCTTTCGCATGCCGGCATTGAAACAGCAGGCGATTTTGAGCGCCTGTGATTCGGTCAGCCCGAGTTCGTCCGCATATGCTGCCAGAACGGACTGCGAGCAGTGGAATTTGTCGCTGAAATAGGCAAGTGCCTTTTCTTCGTGTGTCATATCAGATCTCCTTTCCGATGTATCCCGTGAGCAGCGCTGCCAGCCGGGTTCGGGCAGACGGCGCGATCGAATAGTGCATCCATTTGCCCTCCTTGCGGGAATCGACGATGCCGCTGTCACACAGCAGCTTCATATGGTGCGAGAGTGTCGGCTGCGAAATATGCAGCTGTTCAAGCAGTCTGCATGCGCAGAGCTCGCCGGCTTGCAGCAGCGTCAGAATTTGCAGGCGGTTTTCGTCCGCGAGCGCCTTGAATACCTTTGCATCTTCATGCGGATCCATTTGATCCCCCTCCTCCTTTGCGGTATGCTGCTATTATAGCACATATATCGAAACATGTCAATATATAAATATAAAAAAGATCCCCCATTCCCGAAATTTTTCCGGAAATGAAGGGATCTTGCCGGATCAGGCAATCCGCGCGTTCTTATTTCACATTGTCAAATGCCTGTGCGATATCCGCGATGATATCATCGACATTCTCCAGTCCGACGGACAGACGGATCATGCCGGCATTGATGCCCGCTGCGACAAGCTGCTCATCGGTCAGCTGACGGTGCGTTTCCGATGCCGGATGCAGCACGCAGGTACGGATATCCGCAACATGCACGACATTGGATGCGAGCTTCAGCGAATCCATCCAGTTCATTGCGGTCGTTCTGCCGCCCTTGATGACGAACGAAATGACGCCGCTGCAGCCGTCCGGCAGATAGGTCTTTGCACGCTCATGATACGGGCTGTTTTCGAGTCCCGGATAGCTGACGGATTCGACCTCCGGACGCGTCAGAAGATACTCCGCGACCTTCTGTGCATTGATGCAGTACTGCTTCATGCGGATCGCGAGCGTTTCCAGACCGAGGTTGAGGTAGAATGCGTTCGTTGCGCTCGGATAGCAGCCGAAATCGCGCATCAGCTGCATTCTGCACTTGATGATATACGCCATGTTGCCGAACTCGCGGACATAGCAGACACCGTGATAGCTCTCGTCCGGCTCGGTGAACTCCGGGAATTTGCCGTTGTCCCACGGGAATGTGCCGCAGTCCACGATGACGCCGCCGCCCTGCACGGCATGACCGTCCATGTACTTTGTGGTGGAGTGGATCACGACGTCCGCGCCGAACTCCTTCGGACGGCAGAGGATCGGTGTCGGGAAGGTGTTGTCGATGATGAGCGGCAGACCGTTGTCATGCGCAAAATCGGCAAACTTCTTGATATCGAGAACAGAAAGTGCCGGATTTGCAAGCGTTTCGCCGAAGACGCATCTGGTGTTCGGCTTGATCGCCTTCTGCAGCTCCTCGCGGGAAGCCTCCTGATCGACAAAGATGCACTCGATGCCGAAGCGCTTCAGCGTCACGGCAAACAGATTGACCGTTCCGCCGTAGATCGTTCCGGTCGAGATGAAGCTGTCGCCGGCATTGCAGACATTGAGGATCGAGAGCAGGCTCGCTGCCTGTCCGCTGGTCGTGCACATTGCCGCAACACCGCCTTCCAGTGCTGCGATCTTCTTTTCGACCGCATCGACGGTCGGGTTTGCGAAGCGCGAATAGATCGGCTCGGTCGGCATATCGAACAGCGCCGCGATATGCGCGGTGGAATCAAAGGTATAGGTCGTGCTCTGAACGATCGGCACGACGCGGGGATCTCCGTTGCCCGGGGTATAGCCTGCATGCAGGCATTGTGTTTCGATTTTCATGGCTGCGTTCCTCCTGTTGGTGCGTTTGATTTCTGCCGTTTTGTTGCAGATACTCTTATTATAGAATACTTTTTCCGTTCTGTCAAGCGGCGGGAAACCGAAATCATGTAATAATACAGTCTGATTATACGATTTGTTATAGATATTTCTTTTGATTATATCGCGGACAGCGGAAATAAAAAAGCTATGTGCGCGTTCGTCACATAGCTGCAAGGAGAAGTAAAATCAACAAAACATAGGGGGGATTGGGGGATTTGAAACGAGGTCCACCGACCTCGTAAATAAGTATAACCTATAAACTTAAACTATCCCTGAATACGAAATGAACATTTTATGAACGATAGGAAAGAAAACTGTGAACGTCCGTCATCCTGCACAGGTATTTTCAAAGATGTACAATTGTATTTTTTTCGTGCGATTTCTTATCAAATTTCGGATTCCGCTTGCAGTTTTTCTTTTTATATGGTATGATAGCAGTATGGGATATGATATGTGCGCGATGCGGCATATCGGCGGTCTCCGGTTCCGGATCCGGCAGCGGAGATCAGCGAAAAAAAGATTGGGGGTTCTCTCATGAAACATCTCTTGCGGAAGCTGACAGCGGCAGCAGCTTCATTTGCGGCGGCAGCATCTCTTGCTGCGCTCCTGCCCGCGGGTTCGATGACCGCTTCGGCAGCTTCGGACTACTGGAAATTCGATTTCGGCAGCGGCGGCGTCGCAGGCGGCTATACCGGCGTCAGCGCTTCGGACGGCTACAACGCCGGCAGGGGCTACGGCTTCTCGAACGGCTCCGACGTCGCCAATGTCGGCGCATCCGGCTCCGGCGCGCTCAGCGATGCCGTGCAGTTCAAAAATTCCTCGCCGACCGGCGGCTACACATTCTGCGCCGATGTGCCGAACGGACTCTATCAGGTCTCGGTCTGGCTCGGCAATACGAACCGCACCAGCATCGCGATCGAGGGCATGTACCAGATCATGAACCTGACCGGCAACGGCGCCTACCATACGCTGCAGGTACCGGTCTCGGACGGTCAGCTCAATATCTGCGCATGCGCCGGCAAGGAAGGTTATCCGTATTCGATCTCCGCACTTGAGATCAAGCAGATCTCATCCGAAGCAAAAACGAATCCGACGATCTGGGTTTGCGGCGATTCGACCGTCTGCAACTACTATCCGCTGGATTCCTCCGGTCAGGCGGGCTGGGCGCAGATGCTCCCGCAGTTCATTGATACAAAGCGCTGGCAGGTCATGAATATGGCAGCGTCCGGACAGTGTGCCCGCGGATTTCTGAATGACGGGCAGTTCACCGTCATCGAGAAGAACGGTCAGCCCGGCGATATCTTTGTCATCTCCATCGGCATCAACGATACCAATGCGAAAAACAATACCACAGAGGCGCAGTACGCGGAGCTGATCACCGATATGGCGCAGCGCGCCATGAAAAAAGGCATGCGCGTGATCCTCGTGCAGCAGCAGGGACGCAACGGCGACTGTCAGCGCAATCCGAAGCTGACCGGGCGCTGGTATAACGGCGCGGTCGCATCGGTCGGCTTCAACCTCGGCGTTGAGGTCGTCGATCTGTTCAATCTCTGGCAGGATTACTGCATGACCAAGTCCGTCGATGAGGTCAGCTCGATGTACATGGATGACGGGCTGCATCCGAACCGCAAGGGCGCGACCGTTCTGGCGCAGTTCATGGCGGATGTCATCAACACGGATCCGCAACAGCAGACCACTCCGCCCGACGATCCGCATTCCGATCCCGATCCGGCATCGGATCCGATGCTGCAGGGCGATCCGGACGGCGACGGCATGCTGACCGCAAAGGATCTGACCGTTCTCAAGCGGATCGCTGCCGGCGGGAATGCTTCCTATGCCAAAAAGCAGGCGGCAGACCTCAACGGAGACCTGAAAGCGGATGCGCAGGATGCGGCATTGCTCGCGGATTATCTCGCGGGAAAGGATGCGGCGTTTGCCGATCCGAAATATGCTGCGGCGGAGCAGCAGTATTCCTACGGCATGCGTGAATCGGTCAATGCGGGCTATGATTATCTCGATTATCTCAACCTCGACAACACCACGGCAAGCCATATGACATTCGCGGTCCATGCGCCGCAGGACGGCAATTATCTCTGCACGTTCCATATCGCGAACGGCTCGCAGAATGACCGTGCCATGACGATCACCGTCGATACATCCGATCTGAAATGGAAGCAGAGCTTCCTGACGACCGGCGACTGGACTGCATGGGCACTGCGCGGCATCGTGCTGCCGCTGAAAGCCGGCATCAACCGCATCAACCTGAAATCGGATACCGCAGAGGGCGGCCCGAACCTCGATTACATGGAGATGAGCTTCACCGACGAGCCGATCGCACAGCCGGATGACGGTTCCGCGCAGCCGCAGGAGCAGTTCACCTCGGATAAGCCGGTCGTCTATGTCGCATCGGATTCCACTGCGCAGACCTATAACGCATCCTATGCGCCGCAGCAGGGCTGGGGCTACTACCTCGCCGACTATTTCACCGACAATGTGCAGGTCTCGAATCACTCGATCGCCGGCAGAAGTTCCAAGAGCTTCTACGATAACGGCAGATTGCAGACGATCCTCGATCAGATCAAAGCGGGTGACTATATGATCGTCTGCTTCGGCATCAACGACGGCGCCTACAATAAGGAAGAACGCTATGCGCCGGTCTGCAACAATGTCGATAACCCGACGCAGGGCTCGTTTGAATACTACATGACGTTCTACATCAAGGGCGCACTCGAAAAGGGTGCGACGCCGATCCTCATGTGCCCGACGCTCTCGATCAAGGGCGCAAGACAGCCGTTCTCCGCGGGCTACCGCAACATTGATTCGGCATGCGCGGCGCTCGCAAGAAAATACAATGTGCCGTATTTCGATCTGAACGCGGCAATGGCAAATGACTTCAACAACCGCGATTACAACACGGTGTACGGCTATTATATGGGCTCGACCACCGCAAACGGCACCGACTTCACCCACTTCACCGAGACCGGTGCAAAGGTCACGGCGGGGATCGTCTGCAATGGCATCAAGGGGCTGAACATCGGGCTTTCCAAGTATGTGAAATAACCACAAAAACATGCAGCACAGCACACCTGACGGATCGTCGGGGCGCTGTGCTGTTTTTTTCACGGAATGAGACTTTACATTTTCATGCGGACGGGTTATAATAGATATGCCTGCTTGTCCGCGCGGACGCTGATGCAGGGACACACAGGCTTTACAGAAATCAGGAGGGATCGCATGCGAAATCCTTGGGAGGAAATCAGTCTCGAAACCTATGAAAACCATATGCGTCTGGATTCCGTGCGGCAGCTTCAGATGCTGAACACGATCATGCAGGCGCAGCTAGCGGCTTATCCTGCGGAACATGTCATGATTTTCGGCGCTGCCGGCGGAAACGGACTGGAGCATATCCGCAGAGAGCGGCACCGCACAGTCTGCTGTGTGGACATCAATGCAGATTACCTGCATGCTGCTGCCGAGCGGTACGCAGAATTTGCGGATGTGCTGCAGTTTCTGCATCTGGATCTGACTGCGGATGCAGAAAAGCTCCCGAAAACCGATCTGGTGATCGCGGATCTGCTGATCGAATACATCGGCTGTCCGGCGTTTCAGAAAGCGGTGCTGCGGGCTGCGCCGGAATCTGTTTCATGCGTCATCCAGATCAACACAGACGCGGAACAATGGGTATCAGATTCGCCGTATCTGCATGCTTTTGACGGGCTGGACCGCATTCATCATCAAATGGATCCGCGGACACTGACTGCGGCAATGCAGGCGATCGGATATGCGGCAAATTTGCAGGAAACACATCCCCTGCCGAACGGAAAGGCACTGGTCAGACTGGATTACCGGCGTATGTCCGCCTGTTCGCAGTAATTGGAAAGGAATTGGTGTAAAACTTGCGCAAAATCATGTTTTTTGATATCGACGGAACTTTGATGGAAGACTCGGCATCGCATTTTGTGCCGGCAAGCACACCGGATGCGCTCCGGCGTGCGCGGGAAGCCGGCAATCTGCTCTACGTCAATACGGGACGCCCCGTCATCAACGTGGATGCCGATGTGCGGGCGCTCGGATTTGACGGCTATATCTGCGGCTGCGGCACCTATATCGAATGCGAGGGAAAAGAGCTGTTCTACGCGACCAATCCGCAGGCGCTCTGCCGCGAAACTGCCGCGCTGATCCGAAGCTGCGGCGCATCTCCGCTCTACGAACGGCGCGATGCGTTCTTTTTCGATCCGGATGCGCGGGAGCTGCCCTTTGTCAAGGTCATCCGCGATACCTTCCGGATGCAGGAGAAAAATGTCTGGAACAAGGCTTCCGATCCCGATTTCAGCTTCGATAAATTCGTGATCGCCTACGACGAGCAGACCGATCTTGAACGCTTCCGCGCAGGCATTGCGCCGCATTTCACGTTCATCGACCGCGGCTGGGGCTTTGCCGAAATGGTGCCGCTCCAATACAGCAAAAAAACGGGCATTGACTTTGTTTTGCAGCATTACGGGCTGCGCCGTGAGGATGCCTACGCGATCGGCGACAGCCTGAACGATCTGCCGATGTTTGAGGGCTGCGGAACGTCGATCGCAATGGGCAACGGCGAACAGCTCATCCCCTATGCGGATTATGTGACCGCAGACCTCTGGCACGACGGCGTCGCACAGGCGCTGGAGCACTTCGGTTTTGTGCAGACGTCCGGTGCGCACAGCAATCAATAATGCCGCAGATACACCGATTCTCCGGCTGCCCGATTCACAGACCGCTGTAATAAAACTGCGCCGCAAGATCGTCCCTGCCGATCATCTGGAGCATCCCGACCGTTTCCCAGCGCAGGATCGCATTCTCCGGAAAGCTGCTGTTCCGGATCCGGCAGGCACAGTTCGAGACCACATGCACCGCCGGCGCCTGCTGCTCCGATGCTGCTTTCAGAAAGACGGTCTCAAACAGCAGCGCGCCCCACGGAATATGATAGCCGCTGCTGATCATCACGACCGAATCCGCCTGCGGATGATCCTTCCGCAGGATCTCATAGGAATTGACTGCGTTTTCCACGGTCGAGCGCGAACGGTCCTCGATGATCAGCCGGCTCTCTTTTACGCCGTGCGACAGCAGCCATCTGCCCATCATCCCGCCTTCCGTTGCATCCGGCTTGCCCGCTGCCGTTCCGCCGCCCGTGCACAGCACATAGGCATTCGGATACTGCTTTGCACAGGCAAGCGCGACTTTCAGGCGCGCGATCAGTTCATCCTGCATCGTGCCGTCCGGATTCAGCTGATAGCCGAGCACCGTCAGCACAAGCGTATCATCCTGCGGCAGATCGTCCGGCAGTCTGTCATAACAGATCTCCATGTCATTGTCCGCATAATCCCAGAAATCCATGATATCTGTCCAGAGCGCTCCCTGCCGGCTGTCGATGCCGGTCAGCTCATCCAGCAGCGTCTGCACGGTTTCATCCGACTGCCTGCCGCCGCTGCCGTAACAGGTGATGAGCTCCGGAATGATCTGCTCCCCTGAACGCGCAGGCGGTTCGGATTCCGCACTGCCGCTGCCGCATCCGGTCAGCAGAACAGGCGCTGTCAGGAACAGTACCGCGGACAGAAGCAATGATTGTATGTTCATGGTCTATGATTCTCCTGCTGCTTCGTCATATTTTCGTATCATAACCGTATTATAGCACGGTTCGCGTTGCATGTCAATGCGGGCGTGCATCGCCGGATCTGCTGCACGATCGGAATACAATGCCCCGAGGCGCTTGGATGCAAACGCTTCGGGGCATTTCCCATACGGTATTGCGGAACAGCACGTGTCAGCGCTGTCCCCTGTCAGGTCATCGCCGCAGGGCAGGACGCGGCTGCGGCATTCCGCCGAGCAGCTCCGCCCATGTGATCCCCTTTCCGGCGACCTGATTTGTGGTGTAATAGATCAGAATGAACTGTGCGTCATCCGCGGACAGCTTGTGATTGCCGTTGACATCCGCTGCTCTGAACTGCTGCTCCGTCAGCCCCGTTTCAACGCCCGCGAACCGCTTCGTATACGCGATCAGTGCAAGCTGTGCATTGTCTGCACCGACCTTGCCGTCATCGTTCAGGTCTCCGGTCAGAAAAGCCGGCTTTGTCGGTGCGGTGGTCTGTGCCGGCGTTGTATATTATGCTTTGGGCAGCTTCACAACTTTGCAGAGTTCAATACGATGATTGCAGACCTGCTGCAATTCGATATGCAGTCCGTCACTGTCAAATTCCGTTTTGCTGTTGTCATCCGGAATGGAGCCGAGCTTGCTGATGACATATCCACTGAAAGTATCGTATTGATCCGATGGCAGCGTGATATTCAGTGCTTCGCATACATCAGTCAGCGGTGTCATTCCGGGAATAGTCCATGTGTCATCGCTGAGCTGCATCAGAACGGGTTCATCATCAGAACCGTCAAAATCGCCAACAAGTTCCTCCAGTAAATCGGTAATGGTCAGAATGCCGGACATCCCGCCATATTCATCGAGAATTACGGCGAAATGTGATGCGCCGCGCTTCCGCATCAGCTCGAACAGCTTATCCGCTTTCATGGATTCCGGAACAAAGAACGGTGCATGAACCGCATCTCTGTAAACGGCTTCGCGGCTGCTTCTGTCTGTCCGGTAATAATCGCGTGCGCTGAGAACACCTTTGATCGTGTCAATCCGTTCTCCGCACACCGGATAGAAAGAATGCGGCTTCTGATCCAGTGTTTCATGCCAGACTGCAAGATCATCCTCCTCCCAGAGAACCGCGACATCCGTTCTGTGCGTACAGATCTGTCCTGCCGTCAAATCATCAAACGCAAAGACATTTTTGATGATCTGGTTTTCGGTTGCATCAATCGTTCCCTTTTCAGCGCCGGCATCGGTCATCATGAGGATTTCCTCCTCTGTGACGGCATCATCTTCTTTGTTCGGATCAATACCGAACAGCCGCAGAACTGCGTTTGTGGAAACATTCAGAAGCCAAACAAGCGGCGCAAATACCGTCTGCACAATGCGGATCATTTTCGCCATGTTCAGTGCAAGGCTCTCTGCATATTTCATCCCGACGCGCTTCGGTACCAGTTCACCAAACACAAGCGTTAGATAGGAAAGCAAAAGCGTGATAATTACCACACAAACCGGACGCAGCACAGATTCCGAAACTGAAATGCCGGTCTTCCGGATCAGAAGCATGAGTCTGTCTGCAAAATTATCCGATGCGAATGCGGCACCGATAAAACCGGAAAGCGTAATCGCTACCTGAATAGTTGCAAGAAATCGCGCAGGCTGTGAGGTGAGTTTTTTCAGCGTAACTGCTTTTTTGTTGCCGGATGCAGCCATTTTCTCCAGTTTTGTGTCATTCATGGAAATCGTTGCAATCTCCGCACAGGCGAAGACCGCATTCAGTGCAATCAGAATTACTTGAAGCAATAATTGCCAGCCCATATCATCAATCATCCTCCGTCGATGTATTTTATAGAAGTATTATATCATGAAACGAGCAAAAAAGCAATAATAACTATCGTATAATACGCCCGTTTTTCCTTCGCAGCGTTCGATCATCAGACCTTCTGGTTATTGCCGCCTTTTTTGGGGAGATTGTACATCCTTGAATAATAGTAAGCGCAAACTGCCAACATATGCTGTCAAAGAAACAGGCTCACTGTGCATGCTCCTTTCTATCAGTGCATCCCAATCGCGCTTGCATTCCCCCTCCTTTTGTTGTATAATATTGATGCCCCAACTATCTCTTGAAGTTATCTGCTTGTCTTTTTGCCGTGATACTGCGTTAGAAATCCTTGCCTTGCGAAAGCAAGGCGGCGGCTTTCTGCCTTGTCTCACGACAAAAATCCTGCGCATCTATTCTTCAAGATTTAATTGGAACATCAATAGAAATAATACAATGACTTTCAGATTCAGGAGCGTGAGAACATGTCTTTTCAGATTGAAAACGGTGTACTGAAAAAATACACCGCAGAACCCGGCGTCACCAGAGTCGAAATCCCGGAAGGCGTCACGGAGATCGCCTGTTTGGCATTTCCGGACTGGGAAGAAGTCAAAGAGCTCATACTGCCGGACAGCATGACGGAACTAAAAGGTCAGGTTTTATGCGGCTGCAATGCGCTTGCGCATTTACATCTCTCCGCCGGCGTGACGCAGATTGATCTTTTCAGATTTAATACCCTCAGAAGTCTGGAAGAAATCACCGTATCCGAAAACAACAGCTGCTTTTGCAGTCTGGACGGCGTACTTTACACAAAGGACATGAAAACGCTTGTACTGTGTCCGCTGTGCAAAAGCAGCATTACGCTCCCTGAAAGCATAACGTGTATCGGTGAATATGCATTTGCAGGATGCTTTCAGATCACGGAAATCAGATTCCCCGCTCATCTGACAGCGATCAAAAGCCACGCATTCTACGGCTGCGGCATCAGGGAAGCGATCATTCCGGAAAGTGTAAATAATATAGAAACCGGTGCATTCTACTACTGCCGCGATCTTTCCTGTATCAGACTGCCGGACGGCATCACCGAAATTGCAGACGATACATTTTACAGTTGCCGCGATCTGACCGAAATATCCATACCGGACAGCGTAACAAAGATCGGCAGTGATGCTTTTGACTCCTGCAGAAAGCTTTCGTCCGTTTCCATTCCGGACAGTGTTTCGTCGATCGGCAGCAGTGCATTCAGACTTTGCGAGAGCCTCACAAATGTCATACTCCCGGAGCAGATCACAGAAATAGCGGACAATACATTTTTTGGATGCAGTGCGCTCCGGTGCATCACAATACCGGAATCCGTCCAAAGAATCGGCAGCAGTGCATTGGGATGCTGCAATGCACTTTCCGTAATCAAGCTGCATCCGGACGATCCGGAAATGGTCAGAGATTACAGCAGTATCAGATACCTTGAAGAAGCGATACAGACAGGTTTCAGAATACTTCAAACAGGCGATACAGGCATCCCGCTCGATCATGATCTCAAATACACATTCATCGTGCTGCATTATCTGCGCACAAAGGACAGCAGGTTCAAGCAATACATCCAGAAAAACTTCCAGAAGATCATGAAAAAGTGCATTGCCTGCGGGGATACCGATGTGATCCGTGCATTCGCGGAAACGGATGACTTCATCACCGGAAGCTGTATTGATAAGTACATCCAGAGAGCACTTGACTCGAATCAGCAGGAGATATACGACATTCTGACTGCATACAGCCTGCGGCTGAAAAACGATATTTGACAGACAGCATCAAACCGGATCTGTATCTGTTCGATCAGGGTGAACGAATCGTGTAATGAAAAGTCTTTCGGCAATCAAATTTGGGAGGTAAAAATGATAGAAACGAATGAAACAATCATGCTGTCCGGAAAAGCCGAAGATTACTGTTGACACTTCCAAAATCCATGCCGGCACAATCGTGAAGCATCGTGCATTTGGTAAAGGTGAGGTTAAAGGTATAGATGGATCTGTGATGGTTGTCACTTTTAATGGGAACGATAAGCGTTTCCAATTCCCAGGTGCTTTTGAGCAGGGCTTTCTAAAGATAGTTGAAGAATAATCGTAATCCTCTATTATAATACGGCTCTATACAAGATGCAAATGCTCTAATTTATAAACATATTTCGTGAATGTCCGGCGTTTGCCGGGCATTCATCATTTTATAGGTCACATTTTATCTAGATTCCAGTTTTTCCTCTGTTCAAATACAAGCTTATACGGCTGACTGGACAGACATGTGTCTACATCGGCATCACCTCCGATGATCGGGCAAAGAAAAAGCCCGGTTTTTCATGGTCGAAAAATCGGGCGGATAAGGTAATATTCAGTTATCAGAGCAGTTCCCAGTTTTATAGAAAAAGCTGTTTTTTCGCTATTATTTTCATCTGTTTTAAAGCCGTTTGGTTTCCAAAAATGAAGAGAGGGTTACCTTTTTTTGAGGTCAAAGAGAGGTTTTTTTAGGGTAGCTTTGCAATATCAAAAAAGAACGAATCTGCGAAGATTTCTGACGTTGAGAGGGATAACATATGCGTTTTTAGACACTATTTGTTTGTCAGAAATCCGAATGGGAAATTTTGGGAAAACGGGGCGAAAACGGGTTCAAAATACGGAAATTTGATTCCTTTTTCGGAAAAATACTTCCCGCGGGAACTCAAAGAAAATGTCCTAGATGCTTGATTTTCACGCATCTAGGACATTTCACAAAAGCGGAAAGAGAGGGATTCGAACCCTCGAGACGCTATCAACGCCTACACGATTTCCAGTCGTGCGCCTTCGACCAGCTCAGCCATCTTTCCACATGGTAAACCGTCTACGCTCACCCTATGGGGCAAGAAAAAAAGTGGTGCGAGTGACGGGACTTGAACCCGTACGCCGAAACACACGCCCCTCAAACGTGCCTGTCTGCCAATTCCAGCACACTCGCATTCACTACTCGATTATTATATCAAAACAGAGCGAAAAAGTCAAGGGGATTTTCGTATTTTCTTAGATTTCAGCAGTTTGCACAAAATCAGCACGAAAATCCCCGAAACTCATTTTAGGTTCGCGTGAGCAGATACCGTTTCAGCAATGTCAGATCCGCCGCCGTCAGTCTGGTGTTGTAATCCATATCACCGGCTTTGCCCTGCTGTGCGGTCAGCTCCGCAGTACCGCCGAGATACTTTGTCAGCAGCACCGCATCCGCAACATCCACACTGCTGTCCAGATTGACATCGCCCATCAGCGTACCCGGATCCGCTTTCGGCGTCGTGTCGGTCGTGGTCGTCGTGGTATCGGCCGTCTGCGCGGGCGTGGTCTGCTTGGCGCTCACTTCCGCGAGGCTCGGCTCCACATCATACCACCAGTCCTCCCACGGATTGCCGGCTCTCTGCTTGGCAGCGACCTCCGCCTTGGTCCATGCGAACACATTGTCGTAGAGATGCCCCTCCTCGTAGTACCACTGCGCGAGTGCCGCGCCCTCGTCGGGATAGTTCGCATAATAGCCGTCGTTGTCGCCGGTATAATTCGCCCAGCCGGTATTATGTCCTTTCAGCGCGCCGCGCACGACCTGCCAGCCGGTGAGGTTATAGTCCACCATTGCCTGCCGGATAAAGTGGATGATCTTGCGGACACCCATATGGTTCGAGATGATCGCGTCATAGAAATTTTCCTTTGTCAGATCATACCATTCCAGCTCCGGCACATCCTCCTCCTGCATGAAGCTGGTGCCCGGATCACGGAATGCCGTGACTGCCGTTTGCAGCGTGCCGTAGGCATGCGCGGAGCTTTTTCCGAAGCCCTCGGAGTATGCCGTTTCGATGTCCGCGCCGTCGCCGTTTCCGCCGAGCGTCGATTCAAGCGTACCGACGCCGAGGAACAGCGCATAGACCTTTTCGCGCTCGGTCTGACCGAAGCGCAGCGAAATAAGATCCCAGTGCTCGTCGATCTCCTTATAGAGCGCGTACTTGCACTGCTGCACGGTCATATTGTGCGCGAGCTTGCGCAGCTCCTCAACGGAAGTGCCTTCCGGCGCCATGCGCTCGCCGAAGTTGAACGGATTGCCGACGCCTTCTTCCTGCACATTCCGCGACGGATCATGCGCGATCTCCGCGGCACTGGCATGCAGCGGCACAAACGGCGCAGCAGCCGTCAGCATCATCACGCCGCCGCAGAGTGCAGCGAGCAGTTTTTGTTTCAGTTTCATGATAAGATCCCCCTTTTCGTATAGATTCCGAACGGTTGCCGTTCAGTATCTTGCAGCAAATGATTCATAAAATGCAATTTCCTCATCCGCTGTTGTATCCGTTTGCAAAAAGCGCTGCAATTCGGTTTTCATTGCAGTATATTGCTGCATACCGCCGGTTTTGCCGCAGTAGGCAGTATGGACAAACGCGCCGTAGATCCCGCAGGTGATCGCGCAGTGACCGCCGCAGTCTTCCAGCGTGATCCGGCTCTGATCGCGATAGGTCTCATCCCGCAGAATGACGCCGCCCTCGCTGCCGTGCTCCCCTGCTGTCAGCAAAGATTCCCACATTTTGCACACCCCTATTTTCATCATAGCACATTTCATATGCAAAGTCAATGCAAATCCTGCGATATTTTGCCGCGATGATGCAAAAAAGGGATCTTTCTTTTGCATCCTGCGATCGGCGGAGCGCGCTGAAAGGCATTGTTTTCGTTCATCGCATTTCTGATATACAGCCGCATGAACGCTGCGGTTTTGTTGACAATCCTTCTGCATTGTGTTATAATTATTACAAACACAAATCAGCATCGGAAGGAGTGAGCATTGTGCTGATATATAATGCTGAGCCGAGATCATTTTGTTCAGGGCAGGTCGTTTTTGAGGATGCCTACGAGTATACGCTGGAAGATGTCATATTCTTACTGGAAAACAGAGACTTTTCAGAATTTGGCTTCAACAGCGAAGAAGGATATTCCATCATTTCTTCAGATGCAGGTGAAATCCTGACGGAACATAAAGGAGCAGAAAAAGTGATTCCGGAGGAAACAGTCAGGCGGATGCTCGATGTGCTGGAGCATATAGAAGAATACATCGAAAAAGCGTATGACTGGATCCGTACTTTGGATCTGAAAAACGGTAAAACGCATCACGAGTGGTCAGCAAAACGGCTTCCTAATCAGTTTCAGGGGAAATTTTGGATAAGCGGAATCAATTTCGGTGATGTGCTGTCCACGTATAATCATTCCAGCTTTCTGGTTTGGAGCCAATACCGGCGCGGCAAACATCATCCAAAATACCCCTCAGACAGTTTTTCGATTGATATTGATTGTGAATATTGCTTTTTCCTCATAAAGTTTGATTACAAGGATATGCTTCCGTATGAAATTGAATTGAGGGATGTTTATGGTTCATAGTTTCTGATTTCGCAGAGCAGTCATCATAAACACAATGCCCCTGAACGCTTGTGAACGTTCAGGGGCTATTTTTATGGGTATCGCCTGACTGCATCGCGGGGCATCACCGTTCCCACGCACGGTATTTGAGCACGGCGCCCGTTGTGGTATGCACTGTGATCTCATACTCATAATCCGGCGTTTCAAATTCGAGTTCGTAAACATAGACGCCGTTGCCGCGTTCGATCTTCGCCTTTGTGTATTCGACCGGCATCCCCTTTTGCAGTCCCGCCATGGATTCGGCGCGCTCCTTTGCGGCGATCAGCCCGATCGCATCGGTATTATCCGCAGAAACAGGGTTGACGTCAACGGTATTGACCGCGCCGGTCTCCGCATTCAGCTCCATGAGATACTGCGTGCCGTCGTCGAGCGTGAACGCGATCAGATACACCCCGCCGTCCTGCTTGACCTTTGTGAAGATCACCTGCTCCGGATCGGGATTGCCCGCGCGCATCAGCGCCTGCTGCTTGGCAGCTTCCGGGGAAATGAGATCGGCAGGCTGCTTTGTGACCGGTTCCTCTGCGGAATACTTCATCAGCATGCCGTTTTTCGCATTGAAATGCATCGAATAGACCACGCCGTTTCCGTCCAGCAGCTCATATTTATACTCGCCGATCCCGCCGGAAACGCTCAGCTTTTCCTTGAGAAACAGCGCGTCATGCAGCGCCGCGCAGCGCAGTGCCGCCTGCCGCATCTCCGCCGCAGGCTTCCAGTCCGCCGCATGCAGGACCGGTTCTCCGGCAGCTGTATTTGTTGAGAGCACCTCGCCGGTTTTGGCGTCGATCACATATATATATCCCGTACCGTTTTCATCGTAAAATTCCATTTCATAGCTGGGCGGCATCTCGTCCGGCTTCATTTTTGTGCTGAGAAACAGCAGCGCCGATTCCGGCTGACCGGCAGCATCCGCAGCCTTTGCCTGCGCCTCTGCAATGGTCAGATAGCCCTGAAACGTCCGGATCTCCTCCGGCTCAAATTCCGCATGCGTCGGCTCCTCCTGAATCTGCGGCGGATGCGGCTTGCGCAGCGCCAGAATCAGCAGCCCTGCAAATGCGGCGAGCACGCAGCCCGTGCCGAGCAGAACGCCCCAGAGCGGAACGGAAACTGTTTTTTTGCCGCGCATATCCTGTCGGGAGATCTTCCGGATCTCGCCGAGGATCGGTTCCTGCTCTGCATTGTTTTTCGGCTTGTCCGATACGGTTGCAGCGGCAAGAAGCGCGGCATCCAGTGCCGGATCCCACGGCAGACCTTTTGCAGCCGCAGACATTGCCTCAATTGAGGGCGTTTCGCCGTTCGCGAGGAATTTCAGCTGCCGGAGTGCCTTCTCGGTTTTCTGCGCATATTCCGCCTCGGAAAGCCCGCGCGCCGCAGCCGCATCTGCTTCCGGCACATCGCAGAGCCGCATTGCAAGATTGCACCGGCTCCCCGCAGGCAGCTTCAGGATCGCCTGCAAATCATGCAGCGGATCCGATTCCGGCAGTGCGGAAGGCTCCGGACGCTCCGGCGCCCTTGTGCGGCAGATCCGCAAAAGCTGTGGGAGCAGCTCCGCAGCCGGATCCGCAGGCGATTTCCGGACAGCCGCCGCAGCCGCTTCCGGCAGCGCAGTGCAGCCGTCCTGCAAAGAACCGAGATACAATGCAGCAAGCGGCAAGAGCTGTTTTGCACGCGCCGCAAGTGCCTGTGCCTGTTCCGTCATATCGCCACCCCCACACATCAAATTCTATTTTTATTATATCTGAAAACAGCAGGGATGTCAAGCAAAAAACAAAAGAAAACAGCAGGATTTGCGCAGGCGCTGCCGCCGCCGGATGATCCTGCGGAAACGCTGCCGCTTTGTGCAAGATTTTCCATAGCATTTCCTTGCATATACAGGCTTTTCCGGCATCCGTCCGCGCACGCTGAAAAACCTGAATTACATGAAATTTCCGAAAGAGCTGCAAAAGTCGCTAAAGCCAGACTGTATAAGCGCTCACAGACTTGACCATTTGTATAATTTCGGTTTTTTCGCTTGACATTTCTCTGCAAATGTGATATACTGTGATCATGCTACAATTTTGTTATAAATGTAGCACAAATATACAAATCCTATGATGAAGGAGTATGAAAATGAAGAAAACTACCCGACGCATCGCACGCACAACCGCTGCACTTGCCGCTGCTCTGGCACTTGCTGCACCGATGACCGTTCAGCCGGTCGCTGAGATCGGCACGATCATTGCATATGCAGCAACACCGTCCTCGACAGATCTGATCAATGATATTGCAGCACATCCGGAAAACTATTTTGAGGTCAGCAGCACAAAGAACGAAGACGGCTGCTACTCGATCACAGGTTTCAAAAAGCCGGCAAAGTATCAGTATGTCCCGCTGACAACTCTGACGATCCCCGCAAAGATCGGCAGCAAAGTGATCACCCGCGTTGAGAAACCTTCCAGCCAGCGATACGGTCGAGCAATCTGTGATAATGATGTCACAAGTATTGTGATTTCAAACGGCATCCTTGGTCTGGGCTATGATACCATCGTGGACTGCCCGAATCTCCGGACGGTCACACTTCCGAGCTCGATCCAGATACTCAAATATCGCAGTTTCAGTAGTTGTCCCTCTCTGACAAAAATCAAAGTCTCGTCAAATTTGCTGAATTTTGAGAACGGCTTCGTAAGCGGCTGCCCGAACATGAAGGATGCATGGTCGGAAAAAGCTGCCTATTTGATGATCAAAAACGGCATGAGTATCATGACGATCAACGATAGTCCGATCATCCGCGATATCGGTGCTGATCACAAGCCCGTGATGAGCTCTGTTCTGGAAGCCGCCCTTCGCAACAACTACGACCTGCTGGACGGCACCGAGCTGATGGACACCTATCTCCGCATTTATTCCCGTTATCTTCTGAAGAACACGATCGGCATTAACAGTTCTATGACATTCAACCAGAAGGTCAAGAAGATCTACCAGTATGTCATCCCGCGTGTGACCTACGATCACGATGCATTTTCATGGGAATACAATTCCAGCGGCGGCATCATCGGTGAAAAGCGCGGCGGTTCTCAGAAGCCGTATTCGAGCGGTGCGATCTTCTTTTCGAACAAGGCAGTCTGCTCGGGCTATACCAAGGGACTGAACTATCTGTTCCGCGAAGCCGGCATTACTTCTTACAGTGTCCATGAAGACGATCAGGTACGCTATGCTGACGGCACCATTCATGACGGCGGTCACGCATTCAATCTGCTCAGCTACAACAATATGTTCTTCATTGTCGATGCGACCTGCGGCAACTCTGCATATCTGATGAACATTCCGGAAGAAAAAGTCGGACACAATGTAGAGTCTGTTTACAACTGGGAATTTTACACACCGGATGATTCCCGCATCTATCTGGATTATACCAAGATCAAATATGCACTCGGCGATGTGAACGGCGACCTGAGAGTTGACAACGCTGACGCACCGATTATGAGAGAATACATCAATGCATCCGCCAGCCAGAAAGCTTCTATCGCAGCGCGCTATAATAAGACCAAAGCGCAGATGGACTGCCTCTGCGATGCGGACTGCGACGGTGTTCTGAACAGTTCCAAGGACACGCTTGCACAGTGGAATCTCCAGAGCAGATTCAAGTTCCGCTGATCGCATGACGATCTGACGGACTGACAACTGTATCAGCACAAAGCCCCGAAACGACTGAAAAAATCGTTTCGGGGCTGTTTTTTTACAGACCGTATTTCTTCCCGATCCGCGCAAGCTTTTCGCCGAACGGCTTTGCCAGCAGCATCAGAAAGATCAGATTCGAGAGTGCATAGACGACCGGATACGGCATCGAGCTGACCAGCGCCGCGCCGTACTGCCGGAACGTAAATTCGCCGTATGTCCATACGGTTGTCCAGATATCAAGGATCATAGAATATGCAAAACCGGAAACCATGCCGTAAAGATACAGCAGCAGCCGGTTCCGGCGCAGCGGCTTTGCGAGCAGTCCCGCAAACAGCCCGATCATGCCCCATGCGAGCATCTGGAACGGCGTCCACGGTCCCTGCCCCATGATAAAATTCGAGAGCACCGCCGAGAGCGCACCGGTCAGGAATCCCGCTTCCGGCCCGAGATAGAGCGCGGAAAGCACCGTCAGCGCCGTGATCGGCTTGATGACCGGCAGCATGCGTCCGAGTACGGAAAGCGCCGTCATCACCGAAACGAGGATCATGCGCCGCGTTCCGAGCTCCCGCCGCTCAAATCCCGCGAGGAACAGCAGCAGCGCAAAGCCGGTCATGAGAAAGGTCACGAGCGCATAGTGCTGCGCCTGCAAGCCGCGCGGCAGCAGCAGCACCATTGCCGGCATGATTGCAAAGGGCAGCGCCACGCGCAGTACCCTGCGGATTTTTTCGGATCGGATCACCAGCATGCGCTGTCCCCCTTTCGGTCACATCATCGTAATCGCATCCGCCGTCGGCATGCACGCGGCATAGCGGCGCTTCCAGATGAATGTGTTTTATTGATGCCCCAACTATCTCTTGAAGTTATCTGCTTGTCTTTTTGCCGTGATACTGCGTTAGAAATCCTTGCCTTGCGAAAGCAAGGCGGCGGCTTTCTGCCTTGTCTCACGACAAAAATCCTGCGCATCTATTCTTCAAGATTTAATTGGAACATCAATAGTAGTGATATGTCTGCGCACCGGTCAGATGTGCATTGTCGGTCGTGGTATTGGCATATGCCGGAACGATGATGCGGAAGCCGTGCTCAAATCCGCATTTGACCGCCGCATCCACGCAGTATTCCGTTTGCAGCCCTGCCAGCATCAGCGTATCCTCGCCGCATCCGCGCAGATATTCCGTCAGACCGCTGCTGCGGAACGGGCTGTTGACATTTTTATCGAAGATGCGTTCGCCGGATAACGGCGCAAACGGCGCGGCAATTTCAAATCCGGCATTTCCGGGCGAAAGCGGTTCTCCGGCGCCGTCATCATGCCGGATGAAGATGACCTCAGTCCCCGTGCTGCGCGCCGCCTGCATCAGCCGCGTCAGATTCTCCGTAAACGCATCAAATGCATACAGCGCAGGCGTATAAACCGCATTCTGCACATCAATCACAAGCAGCTTCACCGGCATCCCCCGTTCTGTTCTGCCAGCGTAACGATCTGCTCCACGGTCACGGTCTGCCTGTAATACCCGCGGGAAATCCGGCTTGCAGCGGTCGTATAGAACGCATTTTCGGAGAAAAACCGTGTCGGAATATCCGCCGAGATCAGCGCCCCGCGGGAGAGGAATCCGCAGCGGTCGGCATGACACGCCGCAAATTCAATATCATGCGTCACCATGAGCACCGTGACGCCCTGCGCGGTCAGCCCGTGCAGCACATCTGCAAGCCGCCGCTTCGACTGCGCATCGAGCCCCTTTGTCGGTTCATCGAGCAGCAGCAGGCGCGGCTTTGTCAGCATGACCTTTGCCAGCGCAAGGAGCTGCTGTTCGCCGCCGCTCAGATCATAGGGATGCTGCGGGTACAGCGGTTTCAGGTCAAACGGAAAATCGTGCAGCACCGTTTCATAGTTTTTGTCGATCTCCGCGAGTTCCTCTGCGGCGGTATTGCGCAGAAACACGGTCTGCACATCCTGCGGCAGCAGCGTCACGCACTGCTGATGCAGACTGCGGTGCTTGTAATCCTGAATGCGTCTGCCGAAGATCTCCACTTTGCCCGCATAGCAGCGGTTGAGTCCGGAGAGCACGGAAAGCACCGTCGATTTGCCCGCACCGTTTCCGCCGATCATGCAGTAGAGCTCACCGGTGCGCACCGAAAAGCACAGTCCGTTCAGGATATCCCGCCCCTGCCGCTCATAGCGGAAATAGGCGTCCGAAACGGTCAGTGCGGGCGCGGTCTCTGGCAGCGGATCCGGCTCCGGCAGCGCATCCTGTTTGCAGCAAAGCTGCGGCATGAGCATGTGCCGCGCCTCGCTGACAGAGAGCGGGCAGTCCCCTTTTGTGCCGAGCGCATGATGCAGCCGGACAGCAGCCGGCATCCCCGCCATGACAGGCGCATCGGCAGGCAGCGCAGAAAGCAGCGTCCGCGGCGCATCCTGCATGACGACCGTTCCGCGGTCCATGAGCAGCAGCCTGCTGCACTGCGGGATCACTTCCTCAAGCCGGTGCTCTGCCAGCAGGATCGTCACAGAAAAATCCTGATTGAGCCGGTGCAGCGTCGTCAGAAAATCCGCTGCCGCGATCGGATCGAGCTGCGCCGTCGGTTCATCGAGCAGCAGGAGCCGCGGCTGCATGATCATGACGCTTGCGAGATTGAGCAGCTGCTTCTGCCCGCCGGAAAGCGATGCCGGATCGCGCTCCAGCCAGTCTTCCATGCCGAAATAGGACGCAATTTCTGCGATCCTGCGCCGCATAATGTCCTGCGGGGTATTGAGATTTTCAAGCCCGAATGCCAGCTCATGCCAGACCTTGTCCGTCACGATCTGCTGCTCCGGATGCTGCATGACAAAGCCGATCGTGCCGGCAGACGTTTTCGCATCGAGCGCCGCAAGCGGTTCGCCGTCAAATCGCACTCCGCCCGTCTGCGAACAGAGCGGCGACAGCTCGCGCTTGCACATGCGCAGCAGCGTCGTTTTGCCGCAGCCGGTCGCGCCGCACAGCACCGCAAAATCGCCTGTTTCCAGCGAAAAATTCACATCATTGAGCACCGGCGCTTCGCATTCCGGAAACGTCACCGTCAGATGCTCTGCCGCAAGCAATGCCATGTCAGCATCTCCTTTCCCTCATAGATCACCGGCAGCATCGCCAGTCCCGCATACGCCGCGATCGCGCCGAAATATTGCAGCGTCATCGCCGGCGGAATCCGCTGCGGATAAAATTGCCATGTCAATGCGCCGGAGAGGATCCCCGCAATGACCGCGGCAGCGAGCACAAGTGCCGTCAGCAGCAGCGCGACATCGCCCTTCTCCCAGCGATAAAACGTGAAGCTGCTGCGTTTTCCGCATCCGTAGCCCCGCGCGGACATGCTGTTTGCGGTAATGATGCCGTTTTCGAGCGCCCATGTCAGCAGGATCGAAAACACGCGCATCCCGCCGCGCAGATCGTCAATGAGATGCCCCTCGCGGTAGAGTCCGAGCGCGCGCTGCGAAGTCTGAATTTTACGCATCTGCGCACGAAACAGCGACAGATTCCGCACCGCCATCGTGAACACCAGCGCAAGCTTCGGCGAAAAACCGCGGAACAGATAGAACAGCTTTTCGCTCGTCATCAGGTCGGAGAAATTGCGGAACCAGTAGAGCACCGCCGCGAGCCGCAGACCGGTCACGCCGCCGTAGACGAGCGCTTCCTGCGTCACGGCGCGCTGATTGATGACGAACAGCACCGTTGTGCCGTGCTGATTCCAGAGCGGATTGAGCAGCGCAAACAGCAGCGGCATACCGATCGCGCCGATGTGAAAAGCCGCGTGTCTGCGTCCGTTCCGCATCAGGAAATAGGTCGCCGCACAGATCAGGGAGATGCCGAGCAGCAGCGGCTCCAGACTGAAGATCGTGATGCATGCCGCAAGTATCAGCGTGACGGTCACGGCAGCCGGATTCATCGTATCAAATGCGCGCATCTCAGCACCCCCTTTGCCCGCATGTCCGGTCAGGCATCATTCATAGATACTGCCGGCGTATAACAATGTCGCAATAAAATCCCAATTGGGATCCTGCGGGACAGCCTGTCCGCTGTTGCGGTAGTAGCCGTCCATATCTGCCGTCCAGCCGGCGATCGCTTCGAGATAATCTCTGACATCATCCGATCGCACATGTTTCTGAAACGCATCCAGGAAGCGCAGAAAATCCGCTCTGCTCCGGATCGTCCCAAGCATCGCAATATCATCCATTTTCATCATTCCATTCAAAGATCTACGGTATATTCCCACACCACGCAGTCGCCGTCATGCAGTTTACAGGCGCCGCAGCCGACGGACGGGCGCACCCCGTTGACGGTATATGTCCAGCCGGAAAGATCGCCGAAATCGAACTCGCAGAGCGATGCAATTCCGCGTACATACGCCGTTTCCACCGTTTCGCCGGAGATGCCGTCCACCTCGGCATGAAGCGTGTAATTCCTGACCGCATCGTAGAGCAGATCGAGCGCAGATTCTTCCGGTGCAATGGATCATCCGCTCTGCTCCGGATCGTCCCAAGCATCGCAATATCATCCATTTTCATCATCCTATTCAAAGATTCACGGTATATTCCCACACCACGCAGTCACCGTCATGCAGTTTACAGGCGCCGCAGCCGACAGACGGGCGCACCCCGTTGACGGTATATGTCCAGCCGGAAAGATCGCCGAAATCGAACTCGTATAGCGATGCAATTCCGCGTACATACGCCGTTTCCACCGTTTCGCCGGAGATGCCGTCCACCTCGGCATGAAGCGTGTAGGTCCTGACAGCATCATAGAGCAGATCGAGCGCAGATTCTTCCGGCGCAATGGAAAATTCGGTCAGCGGCATGATCACGCCGTCCGCCGGATACGCCTCGCTCCCCGGCAGCCCGCAGATCACATCGCAGCGGATCGCCATAGTGACGGTTCCGCCGCCGGTTTTCCGCTCCGCCTGATAATATCGCTCCGGCGATTCGATTTTGATGAACCAGATCAGCGCCATCACGATCAGGAAGCCGCCGCCGAGCGTCAGATAGGTCTTGGCGCTGCGGTTTTTCCGGATCAGAAAAACGACCGCCGCAATGCCGAATCCGGCGCCTGCCGCAGCGGTCAGCGGAATGCGGTAGGGATATTTTTCCGCATTGCTGCGCGGATCATTCGGCGGCGCAGTGGTGCGTGCGGTTTCCGCCGCGGTAGTGCCCGCATCGGCAGCCGTCGTGACCGTTTCCGACGAAGCAGCTTGCGTTTCATGCGGGATCACGGTCGTGCCGCTGCCGGCAGCCGTTGTCTGTGCGGATGCTGCCGCAGTCGTCAGCAGTGCCGCATCCGAAGCCGCAGCGGTCTGCACCGGCGATTCCGCTGTCTGCTGCGGCGCGGGGGGATTTGCTGTCTGCTGCGGCGTTTCCGGCGGATCGTCCGCAGAAAGAACCGGCTGCGCCCCGCGGAACAGCAGCAGCGAACCGCGTCCCTGCTGCTGCAATTCCGCCGCTGTCAGTGCAAGATATGTCTGCATTGCCGCCATCTGATTTTCCGCGCCGCCCGCCGCATGCGCATAGCAGCCCGCCGACAGCCGGAACTGCAGAATGCCGTCCAGCAGCGTATTTCCGTTCTGGATAAACCGGCTGTCCGACAGCGGATCGGTACCGAGCGCGCAAAGTGCGATCCAGACCTGCGCGGTGCTCTCCGGATTCTCCGTCCCGAAGCTCTGATAAGCGCCGCTTGGGAGCTGATGTTCCGAGAGATACGCGATGCCGCGTTCGATCGCATCCGCAGCCGCATCCGTATCGCGATAGGGCGCGAGTGCCTGCAAGGTCATTGCCGTGACGTCGGGATCGCCGGAATCGCCCGCCAGCGACCAGCCGCCGTCCGGTGCCTGCCTGTTTACAAGCTCCTGCACGGTCTGTTCCGCGGTCACTGCGCCGGACGGAACGCCGTTGTTCAGCAGATGCAGCGCAAAGATCCAGCTCATGATGCCCATTTTGCCGGCACTCTGATCCAGCAGTGCCGAGCAGACAGCCGGCGGCTCCGGTTCACATGCCGTCAGCGCCAGTGCCATGCGTTCGCGGCTGGTCGCAGAGGGCTCCTCATTTTCCGCAAGATACGCCTGCAATGCGGCGCTGTAAGCAGAAACATCATATCCGCGCTGCGCCGCCGCGATCGCATACCAGTCCGCAGAGCTCATGCCGATGCGCTCCGGCAGCGCAGTATCCAGCCAGCTTTGCAGATCGCCGCCGCAGACCGTTTCCATGATCTCATCGGCAAGCGCGGCGCAGCGGTCGTCATAGCCCGCCGCATGATACGGCAAAAGCAGCCGGACGCTGCTCAGGAATACGATCAGAGCACAGCATCCGGCTGCAAGCATTCGTTTCAGATTACGTTTCATTTGTCAGTCCGGCGGCGGAGTGCGAGCGCCGTTCCGCAAGCCAGCACAGCCGTCACGGCGAGTGCCGGAACCGCATTGGAATCGCCGGTTTTTGCACCGGTAGTCTTGCCGGCGGTCGTCTTGCCGGACGTCGCCTTAGTCGTGGAAGTCGTTGCAGCAGCAGTCGTGGTTGTGGTGGTCTCCGCGGCTGTGGTATCCGGCGCAGCGGTCGTTTCCGGTGCAGCGGTCGTTTCCGGAGCAGCCGTTGTTTCGGATGCCGCAGATGCCGCCGCATTGACGCGGACGACCGCCGGGATCAGCAGATGATCCGCCTTTGCGCTGATGATCTGATCGCCTGCATTGTCCAGCTTCACGCTGACGCTGCCGTTTGCATCGGTTTTGTATTCAGTCTCCTTGCCGTCCACGGTGATCGCGGCATTGGCGACCGGCTTATCCGACATGGAACCGGTTGCGGCGTCAAAAGCAGTTTCGGTCAGTGTGAGCGCAACGGTATCGCCCTGCTTTGCATCCGGCAGTGCATGGATATTGAAATAGCTGTAATGATCGGAATAGCCCGCGGCATCCTGATACACAAACGCGCAGAAATAATCGCCTGCATTCAGCGTATCGCCGAGCCCGTTCGCGAACTTATTATTCACGGTATAGCCGTAGCTGCCGCCGTTCGTCACGCCCCAGAGCGTCTGGATGCTGAGTCCCCAGTCGGACATTTTCGAGGCATAGCCCGCCGCAGCGCCGCCGTCATAGAACTGATCGTGGACAGCAACGAGCGCTTCATCGAGGGTATACTTTCCGTCGCCGTCACGGTCTGCGACAGCGACCTCCTCGCTTGCGACAACGATATTGCCCGCATTTGCGACGGTCACGCTGATCTTGATCGGATCCGATTCCGCGGACGCAAGACATGCGAGCGCCTGTGTGCAGATTGCGGCTGTTAAGATGATGATACCGGTTTTTTTCATGATGCTTCCTCCTGATTATTCTTTTACCGGAGCGCATAAAAAAAGCGTTCCGCATCCGGCGAAGCGCATCATCAAAGCACCCTTCGGCGTGATCCGAGGGTGTTCTGACGGTGCATTTTCCCCTGCCCGAAAATGTGAGCGGATAAGTCCGCTCTGACCGTATCACACACGGCAAGCGATCCGACTTTGACGGTAGTGGCTGCTGCGGCGGATTTGCACCGCACTTCTCTCTGATCCGCGTTGAAGCGGAACCGTGTGCTGTTTTGTTTACGATACCTGCATTATAACACAGTGTCATGATTTTGTCAAGCGGCGGGCAGCCCCCGGGAGTGGCTGTTCAGGGATTTATTATTACGCATCCGGCGCGCACAGGATTAAAGTTTTTGATCGAGCTTTTTTCAAAAAGCTCGCGGAGTCCAGAGTGATTTTGCCTGTAAACTCATAGCGAAGCGTGCGAGTGCCCTCGTCGCGATCCGCAGATCGCGAAACTCCCCCGCGTTCAATTTCGGGAAGAAAGAGGCTTGGAGAAAGCCCCCCTTTGTAAAAGGGGCAGATTTCTCCATTCTCAATCGCATCCGCGAAGCGGATACCGCGGACATGCAAACGGACATGCATTTTTACATGCATAATTACATCCATATTCACATGCAAACGTGACATACATTCAAACATGCACAAATCAGACATCCATTTCAACATGCACCATTAAAGTGAATCGTGAATGGTGAAGATTGAAAAGTGAATCAGGCATGCTGTTCCGCGCCAAAAGCGTGACAAAATCGGGATGTTTATGAAGATTTGATTACAATTCGGTACTAATTGCACGGAAACGTGCAAAAAATCGCGATTTGAGCACTATTAGTAGAGGGCGCTATGCATCGGGGGCATCCGCGGGAAAGATTATGCGGAGCCAGCCGATGCGGTCCAGTAGGCAGAACCGGCAGCGCAATGAGGTGTCTGACCAGAGTAAGCCGAAGTCACAACGCGCTTGGAACCTTGACAATTTCATATTGACGGGCTGCATATTGACGTAAACAGTCCGTCAAATTTTGTTTTTGGCATATTCATTTGCATGTCCTCAAAGAAGTATCCGCTTCGCGGATGCTACAGCTTGTATATAAAGTGTCTCCGACGGATTTCTAATGAGGGCTCCGCCCTCAAACTCCTGC
>LVAJ01000019.1 GCA_001603005.1 Clostridiales bacterium Firm_04 | reverse complement strand
GAAAATCTTCATCGGACATACGATAAAGAGAGGATGACACAAACAAGCTAACCGACAAATTCCGATTTATGTTCGTAACAATTATAGCACAGCACCTCCGCACTGTCAACCGAAACGCCGCCGTATCTCTGACCTTGCATCAGAAATACGACGGCGTATCATTCTGTATTTGCATTTGCGCAGCTTTTTCAGCGATGCGCTGCTTCATGCTTTTCGATGCCCGTGCGAACGGTCATTCCGCTTTCCATGTCAGGACATAGACCGCGGAGACATAGCCGCTCTGCCATGTGCCGTTCAGGAACACGCTGACCGGACACCAGACGCCGGAGCTGTCGGGATCATAGCCGCTGTCCACGCTGACGAATGTGCCTGCCGGAAGCGATGCGATGATATTGGACGCCATGCTCATGCCGGCGCGGAGATAGACCACATCGGAATTTGCCGCGATGACGCCGTACATGCCGCCGGACTGCAGCGCAAAATCATTGTTATAGCTGCCGGCTCTGCTGCGGATCGCAGCGATATCGCCCTGCGAATTTGCCGCAAGTGCGGGATAGAGCTCCGGATCGCCTGCCGGAATGCCGATCGCCTGCAATGCAAGGTCGATGCCGGCATCAAGCTCTGCGGGCATTGCATAGAGCGATTCGGTATCGCCGGTGCCGTTCAGCAGCTCGGACTGTGCGCCGGATGCATTTTTCTTATAGACATGATATTCCGCCTTATAAGCGCCTTCCTCGCCGGAATACTGGATCCGTGTCCAGATATTGTCGCCGGAATCGGGATTGAACGCGCCGAAGACCTTATGATTGCTGCCCGCGCTGTCATAGAACACGAAGCTGCCGCCGTTTTCGCACTTGCGGAAGTTGAAGCCGGCATCGGTCTGCCACGGGTTCTCATTGCTGTCGCCGGTACCGCCGAGCAGCAGTGCCTTGACGCTCTGGTCGGTCTGCACGACGCCGCGGTAGCCGCTCTCTCTGTTTCCGAGGATGACCGTCGGCTGTCCGCTGCCGGCAGGCTCGGCGTAGTAAGCCTCGCCGCCCTGTGCGCCCGCGCCGAGATAGGCTGCGAGCAGCTGGTTATAGAGGATCTGTGCACCGGAAGGCGGCGTGAGTGCAGGTGTCGGCGGGGGTGTCGTCTGCGGCGCCTGTGTCACGGTCTGCGTATGCGTTGTCTGCTTTGCCGTTGTGCTGCTGGTCGCAGGCGCGGCATGCGTTGTCTTTGCGGTTGCGGCGGTCGCCTTTGCGGTCGTGGTATGCGCTGCCTGCTGGGTATGCGTCGTTGCGGGCGCAGCAGGCTTTTTGGTGGTCGCAGCGGGCTTGGTTGTCAGCTTGACAAAGTTCGCCGTCTGCGGAATGAGCTTTCTTGTCGTGGTGACCGTCACGCCGTCCGAGGTGGTGGTCACGCCGGTCGTCGCTTTGGTGGAAAGCGGCTCCGTCAGGTAATCCTCCCACTTACCGGAGACCGGTGCGGTCGTTTCCGGCGCACTGTTCACCTGTGTGATCTCAAACTGCGAGGTCTGCTCGATCGTGTCAGCCTCGCCCATGCGGTCCTTCAGCAGCAGGACGGTCCATGTCACCAGAACGGCACAGAGCGCAAGCGCGCCCGTCATCATGATAAGCTGTTTCTTCTGCTTCGACTGATCAGACTGATTGTTCTGCTTTCCGGCGTTTTGCATGCTGCATGCTCCTTTCTCCGATCCGATACCGGATATAGTACTTCTATTGTTATCATACCAGAAAAATTGAAAAAAAGAAAGCTTCGGCGGCATTTTCTGTCGGAGTGTACAAAATCCGGTTATTCAGCGCTTATTTTCTGACTGTATGCACATGCTTTTTCCGGTTCCTTCCGAAAAAAAGCAGCCCAAAACCGGATATTCAGGCGGTTTTGGGCTCAAGGCAAAAGGAAGTATTAAGGAAGTATTACAATATAGAGGATGTCAAAAAGAAATTCCGGCGCGGCATTATTTGTCGCGGATCGCGTCGATCGGACGCTTGGAAGCGATGCGGTGCACCGGAAGGAAGCTTGCGACCGCAGCGATCAGCAGGCTGAGCACCAGCAGCAGGACGATCTGACGGGCGCCGAAATGGAGCAGCGTCACCAGAATGCCGACCTTTTTGCGGACAACGTAATTGATGATGAACACCGCCGCCGCACAAAGCCCTGCCGAGAGCACGAAGTTGATCATTGCGATGATAAAGCTTTCCGAGAAGAAGATGCGGAACACATCCGCCGAGCGCGAGCCGATCGCGCGGAGAATGCCGATCTCCTGCCGTTTGTAGTGGATACTGGTCGTGATGAAGTTTGCCATGAGCAGTGCTGCAAACACGGCAAATCCGACGCCGATCCAGAAGAATACCTTCGAGATTATTTTCAGTGCGGAATTGATGTTGTCGAGTTCATAGGTGACGGCATTGTTCATCTCATAGCGCACGGAAACATCCTTGCCGTCGCGGTAGCAGTAGCGCACGAAGGTTTCGAGCGAAGCTCTGTCCGCCGGCATCGGGCCGACTGCGCTGTCGTAAATGCCGTCCGTATCGGTGATGATGATATCGGCATATTTCTTCGGGAGCACCATTGCCAGATGATAGGCGCTTTCCGGCTTGACGCAGCCGACGATCTTGATGCCCTTGTCCTCATAATGCTGATAGTTGCCGTATTCATCGGTGAAGCCGTAGTAGATCATCCACTTGCCGCTGTCCGCAGCACTGAGGATCGTTTTCAGGTTCTCCTTCGTCAGTTCTTCATCACCGGCGTTGATCCGGTTGACGAGCTTCTGCTCGTCGGTCTCGCCGTATTCTCCGCTGATATTGAAATCATTGAGCGAAATGACGATCTCATCGTCCGCAAGCGTATCCTTTTCGCCGTCCAGCCAGAGGATATCCTCTTTCGGGATAAACTCCATTGTGGTGTAGCAGTTGGGATAGCAGCCCACCCAGAGATTCCGCATGTCGCAGCTGACCGACAGATGCGAGTTCATGCCGCCCTCAAAGACACGCGGCTGGTTTTCGATCATTTCCGCGACCTTGCCCGGACCGACCATTGCAGCACCGGTCAGGCTGTAATTCGTGGTGATCTCCATTTCGCGGTTGAGCAGATAAGCCACCAGCTCATCTGCCGTCGAAGCGCTCGCATTGGTCTCGGCGAGCTTCTGATAGCGGCTGGAATCGTATCCGGTATCAATGATGCCGGTCACGGTATAATCCACGTCCATCAGGCGGATGACCTTGCCGACCATTTCCAGCGGCGAGGTGATCTTCTGATATTTCATCGAAAAATGCTCGTCATTGCGTTCTTTTTCGGTCAGCGGGGCATGATAGCCGCCCTTGATAAAGGTATCGCACATTGCCGCACTGATCGCGATCTCATTCTTGCTGCCGTCCGGAAGCTTGCCGAACGCCAGCTTGAAGTTCAGGTTGTCGAGCGTTTCCTGTGTAATCTCGGAGAAGCCGCAGAAATGCGTCATGTAGGGGCTAAATTCGCCCTGCACGTCCTCCTCATTGAGACTGTACTGCTGATCGAACCGCAGATCGGCAGCCGGCGGCAGATACAGACCTGCTGCATCAATGCCGGTCTCCGTGCGGAACGCCGCCAGTTCATCGGGCGAGATCTTGTTGCCGTAGGTAGACCACCATTCGTCGATGCCGATGCCCATTTTGGTCGCTTTGTTGACCGACACATAATTGAGTCCGCTGTCGATCAGCGAATCGGTGCAGGTACGGATGTGGTTATAGGAGCCGAAGGTATCGACCAGCGCAAACAGCGTGAATGCTGCGACCGAAAGCAAAATCGTCATGACCAGCCGGAAACGCTTGTGTTTCAGGCTGCTCGCACCGATTTTGAATGCGCTTTTCATCGGCAGAACGGATTTGATGAGGTGGAAATCGGAGCCGTCCTGCACGGGGATCGAATCGGTATCGGTATCCGCGAACCGCTGCGACTTGCTCGGCAGCATGACCGAAGCGCCGGTGCGCAGCTGATCGAGGTAATTGTTGATCTGGATGCGGTCTTCTTCCGTCAGATGATAGTCCGGCGGGATCTCGATGCTGGACGAGCGGAACACGAGCGTTTTCTCCGCTGCATCCGCTTCCGCATCATGCACCGCTTCGACATCGCGGATGACCTTGCCGTCCGCCAGCTCAATGATCCGGTCGGCGTACTGCTCGGCATATTCGCGGTCGTGCGAAACAATGATGACAAGCTTTTCCGCAGAAAGCTTTTTGAGGGTATCGAGCACCTGTCTGCCCGTATTGGAATCGAGCGCGCCGGTCGGCTCATCCGCCATGATGATCTCCGGATTCTTGACCAGTGCGCGCGCAATTGCGACGCGCTGCTTCTGACCGCCGGAAAGCTCATTCGGCTTGCGGTCGCCGAAGCCTTCGAGATCGACCGCCTGCAAAATGCGGTTCAGTTCCTCGTCGGTCGCGGTTTTGCCCTGCAATTCCAGCGCCAGCGCGATATTTGCGCCGACGGTAAATTCTTCCAGCACATTGTATTCCTGAAAGATGAAGCCGACATACGTATTGCGGTAGCTGTCGAACCGCTGCTGCGTAAAATCCTTCGAGGAGATGCCCTTTATGATGATCTCGCCGTCATCGTACTGATCGAGTCCGCCGAGCAGGTTGAGCATCGTGGATTTGCCGGAGCCGGATTTTCCGAGCAGAAAGACCATGCCCTTTTCCGGAAACCGGAGCGAAACATGATCGACCGCGAGTACCGGAACACCTTTTTTCGGTTTGTAGGTCTTACATAGGTTTTTGGTTTCGAGCATGACTGTGTTCCTTTCTCTGTATCCTTCTTCGGTGATGTGCGGATGCCCCGACAAATGCCTGAAACCAGCCGTTTCAGATTTTCATCAGCGCACCCGCATCACGCGTTCTGAATGCAACTTTATTATAGCAGAACATTTATGAAGAAACAAGAGGGCAATTGATTAAGATTTCCTAAAGGTGCGCTGCGCGTTTTGTTTCCAAATTGTAAGCATATTGTTGAAAATTTCGATTGAAAAAAAGATTCCTCTGTGCTATAATAGAAAAAAATATCCAGCCCGAATGCACGCAGAATGACTGAAATCACTGACAGCTCACACATGCAGCAAGCCGGTGCATCCGCATGCGCCGGAGAAAGGAAGGCTACGCATGGATCATTTGGATATTTTCCGCGCAATGGTCGCGGACTTTCAGAACGATTTGCAGGAATATCTCCGCGGCGATGCCGCGCCGTATCTTTATCTGAATCCGGTCTATGAAGCAGGGACCGCGCCGGACGGCACGCCGCTGAAAAACGACATGAAATTTGTCGAAAGCGAGCGTTACCGCGCCCGTCTTTGCTATGCGCTTGCATACGGCACGGAGCCGGTTCCCGACCGGCATGCGGTGCTGCGCGGGCTTTTTGAAGCGGAATGCACCGCGCGGGAAAATGACCGGTTCAAGGGCACGAGCTATGTGCTCTGGATGCTTTCGGCAATGCTGCTGGAATATGAGCAGCCGGATTCCCCGCTGTTTGCGCGCGCGAAGAACGCGAATGATGGCTGCCGCCGCGATTACGAGCCGGAAGAATGCCGGATCGAGCCGCCGGAAGATCTGACATTGAGCCACTGCATGTGTGCAGCGGATCTCACCGGCATGCGGTCTTATCTCTGCACGCTGGCGGATCTGGCAAAGCAGCAGATTTCCGATCCGGTTTGCGCGATGCTGATGAAAGAATATGCGTCGGTGACGGGCAGACCTGCCGACCGTGCGCTTGCAGTGCATGCGATCTATGATGCGGCATTTGCCGAAGAAAAGGAACCGGCATTGCCGCAGCTGCTTGCCGCGGCAGATCTGGTCGCGCTGCTTTCCGATGAGAACAAGCCCGAAGAAGCCGCAGAAGCGTATCTCCGGCATGCGGCTTGCTGGACATATTATCCGCCGGCGGGCGTTCAAAGCGGCGCCGCACTGATCGCAGCGCATCCGCAGACCGCAGAGCGCATCCGCACCATGCTGTATCTGCTGGTTAAAGCAAATCCGCAGGAGATCCGGATGCAGGATTTTGCGCCGCTGATCGCGGATGCAGAGCAGTCCGGCGATGCAGATTTCGCAGAATTTCTCCGTCAGGCACAGGAGCAGGCAGCCGATGCGCGTCTTGATCCGGAAGAATAAAGGCATCCGTCCGGATCGCATCCGGTGAGATGAGACCGCATTCAAATTTACAGAAAAACGCCCCGAAGCGCAGTTCAAAAGCACTTCGGGGCAGTTTTTGTTGCAGCGGGATCCAAAGGAATGCAGTCCCTTTATGATTCTTCACTTTTCACCATTCACCTTTATGGTGCATGCCGCATTTGAATGCCGATTTTGCTTGTCGGATGAATGCCTGATCTGTGCATGTCCGTCTGCATGTCCGGTTGCATGTCAGAATGAATGAAAAAATGAATGTCCATTTGCATGTCCGATCTGTGTATGTCCGTATGCATGTCGGATGCATGTCCTCAAAGAAGTATCCGCTTCGCGGATATTATTTAAGAATGGGGACTTCTTTCGCAAGTCCCCAAGCCCGCCAAG
Source organism: Clostridiales bacterium Firm_04 (assembly GCA_001603005.1). Taxonomy (GTDB): domain Bacteria; phylum Bacillota; class Clostridia; order Oscillospirales; family Ruminococcaceae; genus Firm-04. The sequence goes on along the minus strand of LVAJ01000019.1, from coordinate 45,033 downwards.
CTCTTGAACGCTGGGGAGTTTCGCTCTCTGCGGAGAGCGACCAGAGGCTCTGCCTCTGGACTCCGCGAACTTTTGAAAAAGTTCGATCAAAACTTTAATGCTGTGCGCGCCGGTTACGTTTGTGGGGGCGCAGTCGTGCGTTCTTGTTCCGTCTGCGGAGCGCAATCCGCTGGGAGCAGTTACGATTGAGAAGCCGCCCCGCGGCGTGTACTGCGAATGCGGGGACAGTCCGCGCCGCCGGCTCCCGGAGGAAAATGCCAGCGGGGGCTCCCCGCTCGCGCAGCGATACCTTTATTATGCCTCGATCAGCGTTTTGCCGGTCATTTCCTTCGGCTGCGGAATGCCCATCAGCTGGAGCATGGTCGGTGCGAGATCCGCAAGCACGCCGCCTGCACGCACCTTCTTGCAGTCGCTTCCGACGATGATCGCCGGCACCGGATTCGTGGTGTGCGCAGTGAACGGCGAACCGTCATCTTCCATCATCTTGTCCGCATTGCCGTGGTCCGCAGTGATGATGACCTTGCCGCCCTTTGCGAGGATCGCTTCCGTGACCTGACCGATGCAGTCATCGACCGCTTCGACCGCCTTCACAGCAGCATCGAAAATGCCCGTATGTCCGACCATATCGCAGTTTGCGAAGTTCAGAATGATCGCGTCAAACTTATCCGCAGCGATCTCCTTCAGCACCGCCTCGGTGACCTCGTAGGCGCTCATTTCCGGCTTGAGGTCGAAGGTCTCAACATCCGGCGACTTGATGAGGATGCGCTCCTCGCCGTCGAACTGCTTCTCCTCGCCGCCGTTGAAGAAGAACGTCACATGCGCATATTTCTGTGTCTCCGCAATACGGAGCTGCGTCTTGCCCGCCTTGGAGAGCACCTCGCCGAGCGTCTGTGTCAGCTCCTCGGGCGGGAATGCGACCGAAACATTCGGCATGGTCGCGTCATACTGCGCCATGCAGACGAAATGCACCGGAAAATAACCGTTTCTGCGCTCAAAGCCCTTGAACTCCGGATCGACGAACGAACGGGTGATCTGACGGGCTCTGTCGGGGCGGAAGTTAAAGAAGATCACGCTGTCGCCCTCTGCGATCTTCGCATCCTTTGCGACGACGGTCGGGAGCATGAACTCGTCGGTGACGCCGTTTGCATAGGAATTTTTGATCGCCTGCACCGGATCGTCCTCCTGTACGCCCTCGCCGTAAACGAGTGCTGCATATGCCTTTTCAACGCGGTCCCATGCGTTGTCTCTGTCCATTGCGTAGAATCTGCCGGAGATGACGCCGATCTTTCCGAGCCCGATCTTTCCGAGCTCCGCGACGGCTTCTTCCATGTACTCCGCAGCCGAGGACGGCGGCACATCTCTGCCGTCGAGGAATGCATGCACATAGACCTTTTCAAGCCCGAAGCGCTTTGCCATTTCGACCAGACCGTACATATGCGTCATGTGGCTGTGTACGCCGCCGGGGGAGAGCAGTCCCATGAGGTGCAGCGCGGTACCCTTGTCCTTTGCATTCTGCATCGCGGCTTTCAGCGCGGGATTCTCAAAGAAATCGCCGTCCTGAATGGATTTTGTGATCTTGACAAGCTGCTGATAGACAATTCTGCCGGCGCCCATATTGGTATGACCGACCTCGGAATTGCCCATCTGACCGTCCGGCAGACCGACATCGAGTCCGGAAGCGCCGATGATATTGTTCGGGTACTCCGCAAAATAGCGGTCGAGATTCGGGGTTTTCGCTGCCTTGATCGCGTTGCCGTAGTCGCTCGGATTGATTCCGAAGCCGTCCATGATCAGCAGTGCAACAGGTGCTTTGCTCATAATTACATTTCTCCTTTTTCAGCGGTTCGCCTTGCGGCGGTTATCAGATCGGACAAGCAGTCCGTTTGTTGGCAAAGAGGCAATGCCCCTTTGAAATCCCGTCTTCGGCATGAAAACGGGACTGCAAAAAGGCTTGCATTTTTTGTGTTATTGCTGCGCGTTCTGCTTCCAGCGGCACCAGTTGATACCGGCAGCAGCCGCGAACATCGGTACGACCGGCATTTTGATGACGGAGATCCACGAGATCGCCGTCTGCACCATGCCGTAAGCAGCGAGCGCATTGCTCCCCTCAAAATGCGCGAGCATGTAATTTGTCGCATAATGCGTCATGAGGGAGATCAGGAACAGAATGATCGTGGAAAGCAGCGTCAGCACAAGGATCCCGCCGGATGCGGCAGTCGGCTGTGTACACTGCTTATGCAGCAGCAGAAACAGGATCAGCAGCACGCCGAGTTCTGCAAGCGGTGCAATATAGATCAGCGGATGCGTCATGACATCCGCGCGATCCAGCAGCTCGACCGGCGAATTGAACATTGCCAGAACCGGCTCCGGATAACGCTGAATCAGCAGATGCAGACCGGTCCAGACGATCTGCAGAATGATGCCGAAGGTCAGCATGAACTTGGTCTTTTTGGTAATATCTTGCATGACTGTTACTCCGTTTCGCATATCGGCGCCTGTTCCCTTCCGCCGGAGCAGAAGGGAGCGGGCATTTCCGGTTCAATTGATAAACAGAATGTGCGGTCAGCCCTCGACAGCAGCCTGCACGATGACGTTGAAATCAGCAGCCTTCAGGGATGCGCCGCCGATCAGACCGCCGTCGATGTTCGGCTTTGCGAGCAGCTCTGCCGCGTTCTTTGCGTTCATGGAGCCGCCGTACTGAATGGTGACAGCGTCCGCAGCAGCCTGATTGTAGAGCTTTGCGAGTGTTGCGCGGATGAAGCCGCAGACTTCCTCAGCCTGCTCCGGTGTTGCGGTCAGACCGGTGCCGATCGCCCAGACCGGCTCATAAGCGATGACAACATTTTTCAGCTCATCCTCGGTGACATCCCACAGATCCAGCTTGATCTGCTTGCCGACGACTTCCTCGGTGATGCCGCACTCGCGCTCCCACTTCAGCTCGCCGACGCAGACGATCGGCTTGAGACCTGCTGCAAGGGCTGCCTTCGTGCGCTTGTTGACGGTCTCATCGGTCTCGCCGAAGTACTGACGGCGCTCGGAGTGACCGATGACGACGTACTCGACGCCCAGCTCGGTCAGCATGTCAGCGGAGATCTCGCCGGTGAAAGCGCCGGACTTCTCAAAGTGTACATTCTCTGCGCCGACCTTGACGTTGGAGCCTGCGGTCGTGTTGACAGCGGTCTCCAGATTGGTGAACGGGACGCATGCGATGACCTCGATCTTGCCGGCTGCATTTGCGACGAGCGGCTTGATCTCCTCCAGAAGTGCCTTTGCTTCCGGACGGGTTTTGTTCATTTTCCAGTTGCCGGCGATGATCGCCTTTCTCAGATTCTTGTTCATGATAAAAACTCCTTTTCAAATCAGTATGTTTACCGGTCAGAACCGGTTGATTTGCAATGATATTGCGGATGTCGTTTCCGGTTCAGAACAGATCCAGCCCGAAATTCTCAGGCTTCGGCGCACCGCTCAGCTCCGCTTCTGTCGGGAGCCGGCGTTCTGTCAGATGATCCGCATGGACCGGAATCTCAGCTGCGTTCTCATTTGTATAGTGCAGTTTCAGCTCGCTCTGCGCCTGCGGATCGAGGAACGGCGAATAGATGCGCGCCTGTTCGATCCTGCGGAGCAGTTCCGTCTTATGCGGCTGCGAAAGCGATCCGCTGAAATTGCCGATCTCGCCTTTCAGGTCGTTTTCAAGCGTATGCGCATCCTGAAAATTCGACGTCGCATAAAGCACACAGAGATCGACGATCTTCGGGAACAGCACGCGGTCCGCCTCGTCATGCTTGGAGATCTGGAACATCAGATTCTTCATGTACGGAGCAGCAGACGCCTGATCGCCCCGCTGCAGAAAATACATCGCCGTGATGAGATAATAGTCCAGTGCGTCATCCAGATACGGCAGAAATGTGCCGTTCAGATCCGCGTTCATCTCATAGGCTGCATCATTCTTCTCACGGACATTTTCCAGCAGGCGCTTGACCTTCTCCTGTCTGCCGGTCATGCTGTAAATGCGCAGATACGTCGTTTGCAGCATTGCCATTGTCCGGACGGAAAGTTCGGAACGATCTACCAGCTGCAATGCAGTCTCGGCTTCCTTATAGCTTTCCGCAGCCGAGAGCAGATAGGCATTGATGACGCGCTCCTCATCGGTCGGATAAGGCGCTGCGAGAAATGTACCGGCAAGATCGCGGGTATATCCGCCCTGCCGGAAATCCAGCTCCGCCTTTTTGAACGACGCCTTATGCGCTGCCTGTGCAAGAAAATGCCATGTCCAGAGCACTGCGAATACAGCGCCGACCGCAAGCAGCGTAAAGAAGATCATCAGCGGCAGAAAAGGCTTTCCGTACTGAAACGCGAGATTGCCGGAATAGCCCACACCGCATACCATAAACAGGGCAAAAACAACGATCGCTGTGATCATGACAGGTTTTGGATTGTGCTCCGGTAAGACGCGCATAGCGTTACTCCTTTGTCGTATTCTGCGGTGCAAGTTCCGCTGCCCGTGCGAGCAGACTGCGCATATGCTGCTTCTGCCATTCCTCGGAAAGGATCGGGCTGGTTTCGATCTCCTGCCGCGTTTTCGCCGCCTGCTCCTCTGCCTGCCGGTCAAAGCCGAGCGCATAGAGCTGCATGGTGCGCGCGATCATCGCCAGCACCGGCGACTGCTCCTTCATGCCTTCCAGAGTATGCTCCGCCGCCTTGATGTAATGCTCCGAGCCCTCGTAATCGCCTGCTGCCGCAAGGATCACGCCGGCATTCAGCCCGTAGGCGACGCCGCGCTCCGGATGCGCATTCGCATAGATATCCATGAACTTCCGGCAGTTTGCGAGCTCCTGCATCGCTTCCTGAATGCGGTGCGAGCCGAGGAACAGATCCAGACGGCAGTTGTGGTATTCCATTTTGCGGTCATCGCTCAAGCCGACCGTCGGGATCGTCGCGAGCAGCTGCTCCGCTTCGGCATAGCGCTGCATCGTATTGAGCACGTCGGCTTTGCGCAGCTTGTTCGATGTTGTCTGTGCGGGATAAATGCGGTCAAATTCCTGCAAATAGTCATCGCCGTAGCCTTTTTCCGCGAGGATCTTCTGGAGCGGCTCCTCTTTTTTGAGCGTCGATGCGATCAGGAAAATCAGCGCCAGCGAAAGAATGAGATAGGCGATCAGCGCGCAGAGAAACGGCTTCACGAATGAGCCGCCGTCCCTGCTGCTCAGAAAGCCGATCAGCACGCCGAGCAGCAGCGATGCGCCCAGTGCCGAAATCAGCAGTTTTCGCAGCGTATAGGCGACTTTGACAGCGTATTTCACAGTACTTCCCCCTTTTTCAAAGCACCCGTGAATACAGTTTCAGGCGGATGTGAAGATCCGCCCAAAACCGTAAATCATGTCAAAAATTATTTCTCTGCGATCGCAGCAACACCCGGCAGAACCTTGCCCTCGAGGTATTCGAGAGAAGCGCCGCCGCCGGTGGAGATGTGGCTCATCTTATCCGCAAAGCCGAGCTGGATCGCAGCCGTTGCGGAGTCGCCGCCGCCGATGATCGTGGTTGCATCTGCTGCTGCGAGTGCTTCGCAGACTGAAACGGTACCCTTCTTCAGCGTCGGGTTCTCGAACACGCCCATCGGACCGTTCCAGACAACAGTCTTTGCAGACTTTGCTGCATCTGCGAACAGCGCAGCCGTCTTCGGGCCGATATCCAGTCCCATCTTGTCAGCCGGGATCTTGCCTGCCTCGACGAACTCGACCTCGATCTCAGCGTCGATCGGATCCGGGAATGCGTCAGCGATCGCGGTATCGACCGGCAGCAGGATCTTCTTGCCGAGCTTTTCAGCCTTTGCGAGCATCTCCTTGCAGTAATCGAGCTTCTCGTCATCGACGAGGGACTTGCCGATCTCGCCGCCCTGTGCCTTGATGAACGTATAAGCCATGCCGCCGCCGATGATCAGCGTATCGCACTTTTCGAGCAGGTTGGAGATGACGTTCAGCTTGTCAGCGACCTTTGCGCCGCCGAGAATTGCAACGAACGGACGCTGCGGATCCTCAACTGCATTGCCGAGATACTGGATCTCCTTCTGCATCAGATAGCCGACTGCGGTCTCCTTGACGAAGCGTGCGACACCGACGGTCGAAGCATGTGCGCGGTGCGAAGAACCGAATGCATCCATGACGAAGACCTGACCGTCCACGAGATCTGCGAGCTCCTTGGAGAAGCCGTCATACTGTGCTTCCTTGGTCTCCTCTGCGCCGCGGAAACGGGTGTTCTCGAGCAGAACGATCTCGCCGTCCTTCATTGCAGCGACAGCAGCCTTTGCGTTCTCGCCAACGACGGTGTCATCAGCAGCGAAGACGACCTTTGTCTCCGGCAGGAGCTCTGCAAGGCGCTTTGCGACCGGTGCGAGGGAGAACTTTGCTTCCGGACCGTTCTTCGGCTTGCCGAGGTGGGAGCAGAGCACGACCTTGCCGCCGTCAGAGAGCAGCTTCTTGATGGTCGGCAGAGCCGCGGTGATGCGGTTGTCGTTGGTGATCTCGCCGTCCTTGAGCGGCACATTGAAGTCGCAGCGAACAAGGATCTTCTTGCCCTTTGCCTGAATGTCGTCTACTGTAACCTTATTCAGTCCAGCCATGATAAAAACTTCCTTTCACATGAGAGTTGGGATTGAGATATGCGCCTGCCCGCATCGGGGCATCCGCATTCTTTCCTATTATACACTATTTTTCCGATTTTTGCAATAGAATCCGGCATGGGCAATACGAAAAAATGCCGCCCGCTCCGCAACCACATTTCGTAAAAAACAGAGATAGGCGGGGAGCCCCCGCGGGCATTTCCCTCCGGAGTGCGGAAGCGTGGCTCTCCCAACAATCGCAGCACACGCCGCTATTCGCGGCTTCTGCGGCGTGACTGCTCCCAGCGGAAAAAGTGAATGATGAATCGTGAAGAATGAATAGCGAAAAGTGAAAAGAACACATCGGGAGCATACGCAGGCGGACGCGCACGGCGAAAGCGCACAAGGACGCTAACCCCCAAAGAACAAACAACGACTGTGGCGCGCATTCAGAGAGGGTGAGAAATAAGGAAAGAGAGCGCGAGAGAAAACCTTAAGAGAGAGGGGGAGACCGGAGCGCAGCGACGACTTCCCCTCTCTCTTGTGGTTGTCTCTCGCACCCGCGCCCCGCGCCCAGTCAAATCATACATCGGACAAAAGGATAAAGCCCACAAACGAAAGCGCTGTATAAATAAAAAGTGAATCGTGAAGAATGAATAGTGAAAAGTGATCGGCAACCGCGCCAAGTCAAATGAAACGTCGGACACAATATCAAGAACAATCTGCGACAGCGCCGCGCATGCTTCCCCGTAGATATCCCCGATGTTCACCCTCTGCAAATCGTGCGCAAGCCGCAAAATTTTGCAGGCTTTCATGCAAGAAGTACCGAATTGTAATAGAATCGTAATAATATTGTAACCTTTCAGTCCTGTTTCTGCATGCCGCACAGCCCTTTCGCATCCAAAAGCGTGACAGATATGTGCTGATTTCTGTGCAGCATGCCAAATCGTCCATTTTCGACGAAAAGTACGCAAAATGTCGCTATAATGAATATGGGAAATCCATCTGTCAAACTCTATGCATCCATATCGAAAAGGGGACTATATACTATGCTGTTCTTTCCGCGCATCCGTGATCTCCGCGAGGATCACGACAAAACCCAAAAGGAAATCTGCGAATACCTCTACTGCGACCAGTCGCTCTATTCCAAGTATGAGCGCGGTCTGCGCATCGTTCCGGTCGAGGTCATCATCAAGCTTGCGCAGTATTACGGCACCAGTACCGACTACCTGCTCGGTCTGACAGACAATAAAAAACCCTACAAATAATTTTAAGACATAAAAGCTTTAACGCGTTAAAACTTTGTGCAGTTTGCCTATTGCATTTCCCGTATTTTTGTGCTATAATGATAGCATATTCCGGAAGAAAGGGAGCGCAATCGCCATGAATTGCAGCAAGATCGTGTTTTTTGCAGCTGAATACCGATTTTACGGCTTTACCGGCTATTATTACGGCAAGGTCAGATTCGGTGCGGCTGAGCACGATCGCATTGCATAATCAGGCGGTTTCGCGGATTCCCGCAGCTTCCGTATGATGAACGCAGAGCGCTTGCAGCCCGCCGGCTGTGAGCGCTTTTTTGTTATGAAAGGATAATGCACCATGATCGTTGTTCTCAAACAAAATCCGAATCAGGCACAGCTCGAAAGCCTGATCGCGTGGCTCGAAGAAAAGCACATCGACGTCAACAAGAGCGTCGGCACCTCGCACACGATCCTCGGTCTCGTCGGCGATACCGCGGCGATTGATCCCGACCTCATCTCCGCGCTCGAAATCGTCGAGGACGTCAAGCGCGTGCAGGAGCCCTATAAACAGGCAAACCGCAAGTTTCATCCCGAACCGACCGTCATCCGCGTGCGCGATGCTGTGATCGGCGGGGGATCGCTCACGCTCATGGCGGGGCCCTGCTCCGTCGAGAGCGAGGAACAGATCGTCGCGATCGCAAAGCAGGTCAAGGCGAGCGGCGCGACTGTGCTCCGCGGCGGCGCATTCAAGCCGCGCACTTCGCCCTATTCATTTCAGGGCATGGGCGTCGAGGGCATCGAGCTGCTGAAAATCGCCCGCGCGGAAACCGGACTGCCGATCGTCACCGAGATCATGGACGCGGAGCATCTGCCGGCGTTCAAGGATGTGGATATCATTCAGGTCGGCGCGCGGAATATGCAGAATTTTTCGCTGCTCAAAGAGCTCGGTCATCAGGACAAGCCGGTGCTGCTCAAGCGCGGGCTCTCCGCAACCTATGAGGAATGGCTCATGAGCGCGGAATATATCATGTCCGGCGGCAACCACAACGTCATTCTCTGCGAGCGCGGCATCCGCACGTTCGAGACCTACACGCGCAATACGCTCGATATCGGGGCGGTCACCGTGCTCAAACATCTGACGCATCTGCCGGTCATTGTCGATCCGTCGCACGCCTGCGGCAAGGCATGGATGGTGCCGAAGATCGCACCGGCGGCAGTCGCGGCGGGCGCGGACGGACTGATCATCGAAGTACACAATGATCCGGAGCACGCGGTCTGTGACGGCCCGCAGTCGATCAAGCCGGACGCATTCGATGCGCTCGCAAAGAAGCTGCACGGGCTGCACAGCTTCATGCAGGAGAACTGAGACGTGTGAGATATGGAATGACAAATCAGAATATTCTTGCGATTGCAATGCAGCAGTCGGCAATTGACCTAGGCTGTACGCCGGACGATTTTGCGCGGAAAGAACCGGTCATCGTTACGTCCGGTATTTCACCGGATGCACGGAAATATCTGACACAGCCGTATGCGGCGTATTTTGTCAGCTACGGCAGCAACATTGTCGCATCTGTGTCGCCGGAGCTGCGCAAGATCGTACAGGACTATCTGACGAAATATCCGCTCGTGCATACCTTTGAGCCGCCGCATATGCATGTGCTGCATGAAGCGCTGAAGCCGCTCGGTTACGGCATCGGCATGACGGCGGAATACTGGCTGCCCGACCTCGGCGCGCTGAAACCGCCGGACTGTGCATATGACATGCGCATAATGACGCAAAAGGATTTTGCGGGGCTTTATCTGCCTGAGTGGTCAAATGCGCTCTGCAAAAAGCGCGCAGAACTGGACGTTTTGGGTGTCGGCGCCTATGACGGTGAAAGGCTTGTCGGCTTTGCGGGATGCTCGGCGGACTGCAAAGACATGTGGCAGATCGGCGTCGATGTGCTGCCGGACTACCGCAGAAAAGGCATCGCGGCAGCCGTCACAAGTACGCTCGCAGCCGAGATCCTCAAACGGGATAAAGTGCCGTTCTATTGCTGCGCGTGGTGCAATCTGCCCTCGGCACGCAATGCGATCCGATCCGGATTCCGTCCGGCATGGACGGAAATGCAGATTTGCAGTTCGGATAAAATTGCAGCAATGAATGCAGACAGATAATCACCCGCATCATAAAGGATGATGATATGAAAAATCTATTCGGCACGGATATCACTGACGGCGCGGAAAACGGCAAACCGGTCGGAGAATCGTTTATTGTCCGGCGTACAGATGCCGGACAGGACGCGGAAATAGAAGCATATTGCGAACAATTTGCCGAAGCGGAACGCAAAAGCAGTCTGCCTGCGCCGCTGGGACTGCTCAAAGCAGTCTGCCTGTTCGGCTGGGCGATTCCGCTCTGCGGGATGATATCCGCAGGCAGCTTTGCTGAGGGGTACCGGCGTGTTCCGTGGCTGTTTTGGATATGCGGCATCTGCTTCATCATCTGGATCGCGCTATGGATTTATGAGAAGAAACTGCAAAAACAGACAGCCGATGCGCCGGAAACAAAAGCGCTCAACGAGCGTGCGGAGGCGCTGCTCCGGAACGTGCGGGAACAGCTTGGGATTCCGGATTCGGCAATGGATCTGGATGTGCTCGGTGAGCGATTTGTAATGAAAAACGGCGTCCCGAAACACAAAAGCTTTGACGGCTTCAACGAGTATCTGAACCTCGACCTCTACGCCTTTGTGCAGGACGGCAGCCTGTTTCTGGCGAGCACAGATGCTGTATGGGAGATCCCTTGCAGTGCGCTGCGCGGCGTACACAGGACAAAGCGCATGAGCTTTGCAGGGTGGCACAAAGCAGAGCCGTACAACGCAAGATCCTACAAAAAATATAAGATCACAGTCAATCAGTTCGGAACATTTTTTGCGCACTGTGTTCAGATTGAAATTGCGGATGCAAGAGGAGATTTTTACCTGCTGATTCCGGAATACGACGCGGAAGCATTCATCGAGCTCACAGGACTGCATCCGGATACGGAACAATGAAAGGGTGAATGAACATGAATATTGCAATTATCGGCTTGGGACTGATCGGCGGATCATACGCAAAAGCCACGAAATCACGTACTTTGCACACGGTTTACGGCTACGACCTCGATCAGGAGGTCATGATGTTCGCGCGCATGACCGGTGCAATGGACAAAGCGCTGACCAACGAGCTGCTCGAAACCTGCGACCTCGTGCTCGTCGCACTGCGTCCCGGAGCGGCGCTCAAATGGACAGAAGATCATGCAACGATGCTCGGAAAAGCGAAATGTACGCTGGTCGATATCTGCGGCGTCAAGCGCGCAGTCGTCGGAAAAATGGCGGATATTGCGCAGGCAAACGGATTCAAATACATCGGCGGTCACCCGATGGCGGGCAAGGAACAGGGCGGCTTTGTCAACGCGACAGACGCGCTTTTCGACGGCGCTTCGATGATCCTGACGCCCGACGCAAACACCGATCTGCCGACGCTCGAAATGCTGAAAAATTATTTCACGGACATCGGATTTGCGCATCTTACCTTCACAAATCCCGATGAACACGACCGCATCATCGCCTACACATCGCAGCTCGCACACATCGTTTCCGGCGCGTATGTCAAGTCTCCGACCGCACAGAAGCGGCGCGGTTTTTCTGCCGGAAGCTTCCGCGATCTGACGCGTGTTGCGCGCCTTGACGAGAACATGTGGACGGAGCTGATGCTCGATAATCGGGAGTATCTTGCGGATGAACTACGCATCCTGATCGACAATCTCCAGCCGTACCTTGAAGCGCTGGAGCAGAATGATGCCGACAAGCTTCGCGAGTGCCTGAAAGAAGGCAGGATCGCAAAGGCGTCCGCCGGCGGAAACTGATCGCAAGATTCTCCTATGCATATTTGCGGAAAGGAACTGCAATGAAAAAGCAAATTTTGACCACTTCGGACGGTGCATCGTACCCGATCCTGACCGGCAGCGGATTGCTCGACACCTGCGGCGCAGAGATCGCCGCGCTGACAAAACCATGCCGCGTCATGATCGTAAGCGACACAAATGTTGCGCCGCTCTATCTCGACAGAGTAAAGAAATCGCTCGCAGATGCTGGATTTATCGTAAACACGCATGTCGTTTCCGCGGGCGAGGAGAGCAAGTCGATCGCTGTGTTCGGCGCACTGCTCGAATCGTTTGCAGAAGCGCATCTGACGCGCACCGATCTCGCGATCGCGCTCGGCGGCGGCGTCATCGGGGATCTGACCGGATTTGCGGCGGGCTGCTATCTGCGCGGAATCCGGTTTGTGCAGATGCCGACCACGCTGCTTTCCGCAGTAGATGCGTCAGTTGGCGGCAAAACGGCGATCAATTTGCAGCACGGAAAAAATCTCGCGGGTGTATTCCACCAGCCGCTTGCCGTTTTTTGCGATGTCGATTCGCTGCATACGCTGACACCGCATGAAATGGCAGACGGTGCTGCGGAAGCGATCAAAACCGGCATCCTCGGTGATCCTGAACTGTTCGCAATCTATGAATCCGGCAATCCGATCGCAAATCTCGAAGAAGTGATTTCCCACGCAGTTGCGTACAAATCGAAGATCGTAACGGAGGATCCGCAGGAGCATGGCGTTCGGAAACTGCTCAATCTTGGGCACACTGCGGCGCATGCGATCGAGCGGCTGAGTGATTTCAAAATCTCACACGGGCATGCCGTTGCGATCGGAACTGCAATTGTGACGCGTGCTGCGGTCAAACACGGAATGCTCGATTCTAACGAATCTGCGCGGATTTTGGATACGATTAAGCGAAACAATCTTCCGGTGCATTGCCCGTATTCCGCAAAAGATATGGCAAAAATTGCGGCACTCGATAAAAAGGCTGCTGCAAGTGATATCACAGTCATTCTGCCGGAAAAGATCGGGCGGTGCCGCATGGAGAAAATGCCGATTTCAAATGTAGAATCGTTGTTTTCGGACGGTCTGGAGGGACAGGAATGAACGCGGTATGCTGCCCGTCGCAGCTGGACGGAACCGTTCAGGCGATCCCGTCAAAATCGGATGTACACAGAAAACTCATCTGTGCGGCAATCTCCGAAAACGGGGGATTCTTGCCGATAAAAGAACCGTATTGCGATGATATTGCAGCAACGGTACGATGCCTTTCTGCGCTCGGTGCTTCATTTGAACAAAACGCGGACGGGCTGTTCATCAGACCGATCAAAAGGCAGCCGCGCGCGCTGCTCGACTGCGGCGAAAGCGGCTCCACGCTGCGTTTTCTGCTGCCCGTCGCGATGTGCGTGTGCAGCAGCATCCATGTGACCGGCGCAGGTCGTCTGCCGGAGCGTCCGATCGGGACGCTGACGGATGCGATGTCCGCCCACGGCGTACAATTTCAGCAGAAATCGCTGCCGCTGGATGCAACTGGGAACCTGACCGGCGGGCTGTACGAGATCGCCGGCAACATCAGCTCGCAGTTCTTGAGCGGGCTGCTTATGGCGCTGCCAATGTGCGATTCGGACAGCGAAATCCGCCTGACAACGCCGCTGCAATCGGCTGCATATGTCGATATGACGCTCGATACGCTGCGGCAATTCGGCGCGGAAATCACACTATATAAAGAGGACGGACTGCTTCGTTATCTGATAAAAGGCAAGCAGAAGCTTTTTTTTCCGGATGATATCCGTGTAGACGGAGACTGGTCGAATGCAGCGTTCTGGCTGACCGCCGGCGCGATTCAGCCGGTCGGAAATGTCGCGGTCACAGGGCTGTACGCAGACTCAATTCAGGGCGACAAGGCGATCGCTGACATCCTGTCGCAAAATGGCGCCCGCATCACAGAATCCGACGGAATCCGGAATGTTTCATGTGAAACAATCAACGATTTTGACGTATCTATGGCGGAAATCCCCGATCTATTACCGATTCTGGCGGTTCGGGCAGCGGTCGGAAACGGCGTGTCTCATTTTACAAATGCGGAACGTCTGCGCCTGAAAGAATCCGACCGGCTGACAGCAACCGCTGAATTGCTTCGCGCACTCGGCGGGAAAACGGACGAGCTGCCGGATGGATTGACCGTGTACGGCGGACAATTGCGCGGCGGCACAGTCAATGCGCAGAACGACCACCGGCTCGTCATGGCAGCGGCGATCGCGGCGCTTCGGTGCAGCGAGCCCGTGACCATTCTCGGCGCGGAAGCCGTCAACAAATCGTACCCGACATTCTTCGAGGACTACCGCGCACTCGGCGGTCGCGTGACATTTTCAGATGAAATCTGAACGAATCATCCGGTGCAAGATCATACAAAAGGAGAGCAGAAATGGCATCATCATTTGGCGAAAAGCTGCGCGTTTCGATCTTCGGAGAGTCCCACGGGAACGGGATCGGTGCGCTGATCGAGGGGCTTCCGGCTGGCGAATCCATTAATTTTGAGCGGCTGATGCGCTTTATGGAGCGCCGTCAGGGCGGCAGAAATGCCCTCTCAACGGCGCGCAAAGAACCCGATATTCCGGAGTTCGTGTCCGGCATTTTTGAGGACAAAACGACCGGATTTCCGGTCTGTATCCGGATCGCGAATACGAATCAGCGCTCCGGAGATTATAAGAATCTTGCATTGAAACCACGCCCCTCACATGCGGATTATTCTGCTTATATCAAGTGGGGCGGGCATGCGGATATGCGCGGCGGCGGTCATTTTTCCGGTCGGCTGACTGCGCCGGTCTGTGCAGTGGGCGGGATCGCAAAACAGATCCTCGAACGCCGCGGAATCCATGTAGGTGCGCATCTTTCATCGGTCGGAACGATCAAAGACGATGCGTTCCCGATGATGCCGGATTCGGCGCTGTTTGATGCGATTGCACAGAAAATGTTCCCCGTGATCTCGGATGAAAAAGGGGAGCAGATGCAGCAGGAGATTCTTGCTGCACGCGAGGCACTCGATTCGGTCGGCGGCACGATCGAATGCATGATTCTCGGTCTGCCGGCAGGGCTCGGCGATCCGATGTTTGACGGCATCGAAAACCGCCTTGCAAAGGTACTGTTCGGGATCCCCGCGGTCAAGGCGGTGTCCTTCGGGGACGGCTTCGCGCTCTCGGAGATGCGCGGCTCGCAGGCAAATGATCCGTTCTGCACGGACAGCGGGGGCAATATCGTAACAAAAACGAACCGGAACGGCGGCATTCTCGGCGGCATTACGACCGGTATGCCGGTGCGGTTCACGGTCGGGATCAAGCCGACGCCGTCGATCGCGCAGCCGCAGCAGACGGTCTCGCTGCCGGACGGTACGGATACGACGCTTGAGATCAAGGGGCGGCATGATCCGTGCATTGCGCAGCGGGCGGTGCCGGTCATCGAAGCAGCAGCGGCGCTGACGGCGCTGGATGTGCTTCTGGATGACTGCGGAAAAATCTGACTGAATTGCGAATTATCGCAAAATCATTTCAAACTGCATTGGAAATACAGCTCGGCTCTTTGACGCAATATCATACCAAAATTGCGGCGTACCGATCGCCGTCTGATGAAAAAGGAGCGCATGAAAATGGAATTATCGGAGATCCGTTCGCAGCTCGACAATGTGGATGCGCAGCTGCTTGACCTCTTTTTGCAGCGCATGTCGCTGATCGACAAGGTCGCCGACATCAAAAAGCGCGATCCCGCAAAGCCGCTGTACGATCCGGCGCGGGAACGCGAGATTTTAATGAAGATACGTGAAAAAGCGGGCAATGAATACGGCGATTCGGCGCACCAGTTGTTCCGCATGGTACTCGAACTTTCCCGCGCAAGACAGGCGGCGCAGCTCATTCCGGCGACCAGCGTTGCCGCGCGAGTCGCCGCGATGTGCGCACATGAGCAGTCGGTTTTCCCGCAGTCGGGGCGCGTTGCGGTCTCCGGCGTTGAGGGCAGCCATGCCGGTGCTGCCGCTGACCGCCTGTTCCCGAAAGGCAATATAATCTTTATGGACGGGTTCGCGGCGGTCGTGCATGCCGTGCAGGCGGGGCTCTGTCAGTTCGGCATTCTGCCCGTCGAAAACAGCGTGCAGGGCTCCGTGCGGCAGGTCTACGATCTGCTTCGCGAGCCGGATATCTGCATCGTCCGGAGCGTCCGGCTGCTGATCCGGCATGTGCTGCTGACGCAAAAAGATGCGCAGCTTTCCGACCTGAAAACGGTCTACACGCATGAGCAGGCGGCGGGGCAGTGCAGCCGGTTTTTGCAGTCGATCGGCGTGGACGTCATCCCCTGCGTCAGCACGGCGCATGCGGCGCAGAGAGCTGCCGAGGCGCAGGATAAATCCGTCGCCGCGATCGCCGGAGAAGCGTGCGCAAAGCTCTACGGGCTCTCCGTTCTGACCGACGACATCCAGAACGAAAGTAACAATGATACGCGCTTTTTGTGCATCACGAAGGGGGCTTCGTGCTATGCCGGCGCCGACCGCATGAGCATCCTCGTCAACTGCGCAAACTCGCCCGGCGCGCTCTATCAGATGATCGCAAAAATCTCCGCGCTCGGCATCAACATGTGCAAGCTGGAAAGCATGCCGATCCCCGGCACGAACTTCTCCTACCGCTTCTACATGGACCTCGAATGCAATCTGCATCAGGACGGCGTGCTCGGTCTGCTCTGCGAAATGGAGCGCTCCTGCGACTCGTTCACGCTGCTCGGCAATTACACCGAAATGATCGGATGAGCTGACTTTTTCGAGAGGAGTGACCGCGATGTCTGAACTGAAAATCCGCTGTGCACAGCGCTCTGATGTGCCGCGTCTGCGCGAAATTTACAGCTTTTACGCAGAACATTCCGCGGCGGCGCTCGCATGGGATGTGCCGGATGAATCTGCATTTTGCGATAAAGTTGCGAAGATTCTGGAGCAATATCCTTTTGCCGTTGCAGAGGCAGACGGCACGATTCTCGGCTTTGCATTTGCGGACGCATTTGACAGCCGCGCATCCTTTGAGCAGACCTGTTCGATCTGGGTGTATCTTGCGCCGGAATCGCGCGGAAAGGGCATCGGCGGACAGCTTTGCGAGATGATCGAGCAGGAAGCCGAACGTGAAGGCATGATCAATGTGATCGCGGCTGTTCCTGCGGCGACCGTTCTGCCGGATCAATATCTGCCGGACGATGCGGCTGGATTTTTTGCGCACAGGGGCTATCGCGAATGCGGGAGACTGCCCCGCTGCGCATTCAAGTTCTTCCGCTGGTATGACATCGTTTATCTCCACAAAACGATTTCTTCGCACCGGTTTCCGCGGATCCGGATTCCGTTCGGCAAGCATACTGTCACGAGCGGAAAGGCTGAAGAAGATATCGTTTCGCGCGGTGTTGCTGACATTCGTGCAGCATTGCTCAGCGGAGACGCCGATCTCGCGGAAAGCCTGCTGCTCCATTTGCAGGATCGCTTTGATCCCTATTATCAGAATTTGCTCCCCCGTGAGGATGAGCGCGCGGTCTGCTCTGCGATCGAGGAACTGATCGTGCAGACACGCGATGCGCACCTTGCAGAATATGCGCTGGAAGTGCTCGAACAAAGCAGCGTCCCGACCGATTTTCCGATTTTGCGGCGGGATTTTGACCGGATCCTGAAGGTGATGCAGCGCGATGTGCGCTGGTTCCTGCTGCGTGAATCGCTGGAATACAGCATCGAGCAATATTTTTATAAAGACCGCATCATGCTTGTCGATCTTCTGCCGGAAACCGTGCCGACAGGCAGCGCCGGACGCTATTTTGATGTTGCGGATCATTATGTCAAACCGCCGGCATATCAGATGCTCGCGGATAAATTTACGCAGTTCTTGCTGAAATTAAATTGCTACTACAAATACATGCTCTGCACCGTTGCGCCGCTTTCGGATGACGCGCCCGAAATGACAGAGGCGCCGCTGCCGGAAGCGATCGTGCAGGCGGTCGCGGACTGCTGCAAACGGGACGGCTTCAAACATGAGGCGGTGCTCGTCCTGCTGCCGGATGCCGATGCGATGATCGAGCTGCGCAACGACAATGCATACCTCGTGATCCACGGCGGCGACGATACGCTCGACCGCATTGCGGGACAGCTCGCTGCGGCGGAAGGGCTGTTCTATTACAAATCGCCCGTGCACCCGTCCCTGCTCGAAGATCAGCCCGCAGAAGCATGACCGGCACGCGCCGGATACCCTTGCGGCAAAGCGCCGCGGAAAGGATTCAGTA
Source organism: Clostridiales bacterium Firm_04 (assembly GCA_001603005.1). GTDB lineage: Bacteria > Bacillota > Clostridia > Oscillospirales > Ruminococcaceae > Firm-04. Next base: position 27,021 of record LVAJ01000019.1, on the reverse strand, counting down.
TGACGGATTTCAAAACGCCTTACGGTCTGATCGGGCGAAAGCTCGGTCACAGCATTTCGCCGCAGATCCATGCGGCACTCGGCAATCCGCAGTATTCGCTCTATGAGCTGGAGCCGGATGAATTGCCTGTTTTTCTCGCAGATACGCGCCTGAAAGCGCTCAATGTCACGATCCCCTACAAGATCGGCGTCATTCCGCTCTGCGCGTCGCTCGATCCGCTTGCAGAGGCGATCGGCAGCGTGAATACGCTCGTGCGGCAGGATGACGGCACATGGAAGGGCTTCAACACCGATGCCTACGGGCTGCGCTGCATGATGCGGGCAGGCGGGCTGTCCTTTGACGGCGCGGATGTGCTCGTGCTCGGAAACGGCGGTGTCTCGCAGACGATCCAGGCGATCGCGAAGCTCGACGGCTGCAAAACGCTCACCGTCCTCGACCTGAACGGCACCGAATACACCTACGATGACCTGCCGAAATTCTACGACCGCACGACGCTGATCGTCAATGCAACGCCGGTCGGCATGTATCCGCATGCGGGCAGATCGCTGGTCGATCTGACAAAATTCCCGCATTTGCAGGGCGTTGCAGATGTGATCTATAACCCCGCGAGAACCGCGCTGCTGCTGCAGGCACAGGCGCTCGGCATTCCCTGCGCGGGCGGTCTGACGATGCTTGTCGCGCAGGCAAAGCAGGCGGCGGAGCATTTCTTCGGCAAGGCGATCGACGATGCGAAAATCGCGGAGATCGGCGCCGATATGCAGCGCGATGCCGAAAACATCGTGCTGATCGGCATGCCCGGCAGCGGCAAATCCTGCATCGGTGATGCACTCGGCAAGCTGACCGGCAGAACCGTCATCGACCTTGACGCGGAGATCGTCAAAAAGGCGGGCAAGCCGATTCCGGCGATCTTTGCGGACGCCGGCGAGGACGGCTTCCGGCAGATCGAATCCGATGTCGTGCGCGAGCAGAGCGCGAACCGCGGCGTCATCCTCGTGACGGGCGGCGGCGTGGTCACCCGCGCGGAAAATGAGGCGCCGCTCCGCAGCAACGGCTGGATCTGTCAGATCTGCCGCGCGACCGAATCGCTCAGCCGTGAGGGGCGTCCGCTCTCGATCGGGGCGGATCTTGCGCAGATGGAAGCCGTGCGCATGCCGCTTTACCGCAAATTTGCAGACACGGCAATCGAAAACGACCGCACGCCCGAAGCGGCGGCGAAGGAGATTTGGGGGGATTTTTGTGCATATACTCGTGCTGAATGGGCCGAATTTGAACATGCTGGGAATCCGTGAGCCGGAGCATTACGGCACACAGACGCTCGCCGACCTCATCGCAATGATTGAAGATGAAGCGCAGCGCCTCGGCATCACCGTGGAGTGCTATCAGTCGAATCATGAGGGTGACCTCGTGGACAAAATTCAAGCCGCCTACGGCAAGGCAGACGGCATTCTCATCAATCCGGCGGCGTATACGCACACGAGCGTCGCGCTGCTCGATGCGGTCAAGGCGGTGCAGATCCCGACCGTTGAGGTGCACATCTCCGATCCGGATACGCGCGACGAGTTCCGCAAGATCTCCTATATCCGGCAGGCGTGCATCGCGACCGTCAAGGGCAAGGGATTCGCGGGATACCTCGAAGGACTGCGGATTCTCGCGGATTATGCAAAAAAATGAAACGGATGCTGCACAGACAGCAAATCCCCCCGAAGCGCAAATTCGTTTCGGGGGGATGTTTTATCCTCACGCATGCGGGATGACCTGATCCACAACGGTCTGGCTGTCGAAGCCGAATGTCGTGACGCGGAAACGCACGTCCGGTCCCGGCTGCACGATGAAGCTTTTGGTGATCGTGATGCTCCCGCCCGCTTCGACCTGTCTGGTATCATTCTGCACGGCGCCGAAGTCCATGACGGTGCTCTGGCAGTCTGCGCCGTTCTGCTCCGCGGCGGCGATATACTGCCCGAACCATGCTGCGGCTGCCGTTCCGTTATTCTGATACAGCAGATGCACGGTCAGCACGGTGTTGCCGAACACATCGGTTTCGTAGGCATAGTCCTGCACCGAAACGGCATCAGCGGGCGTTTCCGGCGCGGGGACGGTCTCTGCGGGCACGTCCCCGGACGACACAGGCGGTTCGGTCTCCGCGGGGGCAGGCTCGGTCGTGAGCGGCTCGGTCTGCGGCGGTTCGGTCGGCTGTGTTTCCTCGGTCTGCGGTTCCGTCTGCGGTTCTTCCGGCGCGGTTTCGGGAGCGGGCGGCTCGGCGGTGACTTCCGGTGCAGCTTCCGAAACGGACTGCTCCGCCGCAGAGGACGCGGGCTGCTTCTCTTTGAGGCTGCCGCTTGCGATTTTCAGGACGCAGAGCACAGCGCCGACGATCAGGCAGAACATGACCAGCACCAGCAGCAGCGGTGCAAAGCGCATGCTTTTGCTGCCGGCATCCGGACGCAGATCCTCATTTTCTTCTGTTTCATGCAATGCTGTGCCGCATTCCGGACAATGCGCTGCTTCATCCGGAACGGGCGTATGACAATGCGGACATTTTTTCATGGGAGAATCCCTGCTTTCTTTTTTGTCCTATTATAGCATATAAACGCTTGAATTTCAACCCTCGCCGCGAAATTGCGATGTTATCAGTCGATTTCAGCGGTCAGGTCTGCTGATTGGTCAACAACCGGTCAACTTTTATGTTCCTGAACGATGCAGGAAGATAGAATTATCGCAGCTTTTCATATCTTTCAGCCGTCTACACGCTTCGGCATTTTCGGCATAGCTTTCGTCACAGCTTCACAGCAATGCAGATTATTCTTTTTCAACGCATGAGAGTAAATCCTTAGGGTGACATCCGGTCTGGCGTGTCCTGCTCGCTTGGCAGCGTCCGCAATGCTGATTCCTGCCTGAAGCAGAAGGCTAACCGATGTATGACGGAACATATGGGGATGGTTTTTTTGCAGCCCGTGTTTCTTGGTAAAGCTGTTCAGAAAAGCACGAACCGTATCCGGATTGATACAGCCGCCGTATCGCCTCTCTGCATAAAACACAGCATTCTTCTCGTTATTCCACTTGCTGCCGTAACTTTCCGCCTTTTTTATATCACCATCATTATAGCACTTTTACGATTTAAAGTTAAGATGCAAATTGAGGGCTTGCTTGCCCGCTTTATCTGAATCCTCGGTTGCGGCGCGGAGTTTGACCTCTGCCCATTCTTGCATTTCAAATGTGACTCGCTTCGCTTCGACCTGTTTGTTCTTTCTCATGTGTTTTTCTCTGTTCAGAAAAATGCGGTTTCAGGCTGAGTCTGGAAAATGAAGGGGAATTGTTCAGGTCGGCGGGTTCCCTGAACTGAGATTTTTGAGGGGTTCGCGCTCAAAAATCACCGAAAGTGGAAAGAATGCACCACTTTCTGTGCTTGCTACACCAAGAAAAATCAAAAGAATACGGATACTTTTGATTTGTTCATTTTATATCAGATTGCATACCCCTTCAATTTTTTACTATCTTAGAGCTTGCACTTTCTCTTGAACTATGGTATAATCAGAATAAGAAATTTATCGGGAGTGGTTGCATGAAATTTGAATTGAATGAATACAAAGCATCATTGACTGACGAAGAGATATTATCTGATATAAAGCAAGTTGCTGATTCTCTGAATGTTGATTATATCTCTATAAGTACCTATAAGAAATATGGTAAGTATTCTCAAACTGCAATTCAAGGGCACTTTGGAACATGGAAAAGAGCACTATCTTTAGCAGGACTTCGTAAAGAACGAACATCAAGTGAAAGAAAGCTTATCTCAGACGACGACTATATTGCTGATGTGCAAAGAGTTGCAGCTATGTTAGGTTCAGATACAGTTGGATATGATGACTACAAAAAGAATGGTTCTTTTTCAGTAGAGCACATCTTCAAAAGATTTTCCTCATGGGAGGAATTTCTTTTAAAAGCAGGATTGGAACCAACCGGACTTGCAAAACGCAAAATAACTAAAGAAGAATTATTTGAGGAAATTGAACGTATATGGATTTTATTAGGCAGGCAACCAACTTCAACTGATATAATCAAACATGGAGTATCAAAATATTCGATTGACACATATAAAAGACGTTTTGGCGGATGGCGTAAAGCACTGGAAGCATTTGTTGATTATATCAATTCAGATAATACAGAAGAATCTCCCGATGTTTTAGTTACGCCTATGAATGGCGAAAATGAATCTGTATCTGAATCAAGCATTGAATCAGCTCCTAAACGGCAAGCTCAGAAACCGATTCACTCTACCTCCAGGAATATCAATGCACGACTTCGATTTCAAGTCTTAAAACGAGACCATTTCAAGTGTTGCGCTTGCGGCGCATCACCTGCAAAGAATCCGAATGTTGAACTGGAAGTTGATCATATTGTTGCGTGGGCAAACGGTGGAGAAACGATATTAGATAATTTGCAAACTCTATGCAGCAAATGCAACAATGGAAAAAGTAATGTATTATAAGTGACTGCCTAACTTCTGTCCTAACAGATGAAATACGGGCAGTCTTTCCATTTCATGTCGCACCGCCCAGATAGTCAAGCAGCGATTGCTTGTTGATGAGGATTTTCCCGCGCTCGCCCTCACCGGTACGGATGTAGCGGACACGCCCCTGCGCGACCAGTTTACGGACGGTATGCTCGGAAATGCCCCGGACTGCTGCGGTACATTCCTTGATTGTGAGCATTTCCATTGGTTTGGTTTCCGCCTGCTTCTCGACAGGCTCGTCATCGACCAGTTCGGTCAACAGATCGAGGATGCGGTCAATGACTTCTTGCTGGTTTCGTTTCATTTTGGTTACCTCCCTGAATCTTGATTGGTTTGAGAGAACCGCCTCTCATACAGCCCTACAGAAACGCGGAAAAATAATAGTCTGTTCCTGAAACTTTGTCTGACTGCACAAAACGGCCTGCAACATTCTGTGCATTGTGCTTCTGTTTCTGGGCTTGTGGAGATTTGCGGCGGCTCTCACTTCTATCCTCAAAACTTGGCTGATTTTTTCACTATGGAGAAAAGTTTGTATAGTTGCACGATGAAGCGTTTATCTATCGTGCACGATTTGCTCGTTTTGTATATAAACGTTTCCTATCATAACCCAGTGCAAAAAAAGCCCTGCCCACTGATCGAACAGCAAGCAAGGCATCATAATATAAGAATAAATCATTCATTTTTCGAGGAATATATCCGGCAGAATAATCGCATATTCCTGTCCGGCGGTATCATCCTGATTCCGCCATGCGACCACAAACCGCACGCGCGCTGACTGGACGCGATACCCCTTTGCCAGCAAGCCGTTCAGCGTCCCCTGTGCCGCTTTGGACAGCATTGCGACAGAATAAGATTTTCCGCCTATCTGAGCATACAATTCCTTCCCCTGCAATGTCAGCGTTGTGCCGCTGTGCAAAGCAAAGATCAGCTTCTTTCTTGGCATAAAATAGTTCAATACGACATCTTTGTGTGTCAGCTGCAATGTAATTTGCTCCGGCTCCGGATACATTTCAGGATCGTCAATAATATCATCGGAAAAGCTGTCAAAAGCATGGTTGTTATAGTGCAGATACAGTTCCGATTTTGCTCTCGTCATGCCGACATACAGCACACGCCGCTTTTCATCTCTGCTGAGGTCTGTACGATTCAGCATCAGATACACACAGTCAAATTCATGGCCCTTCGTCTTATGAATGGTCGAAACCACGACTTCGCTGTCATCCGGGAAACAGAAATCTGCAAACTGCGATTCGCGGATGAAGGCTTCCAGATCAGAACGGTATTTCTTCTCATTGACCGACGCAAACCGTTCCAGCAGGCTCAGCACAAGGTCAAGACACTGACTGCTTTCTTATTTTTCTTTCAGATCAGCAATTGCTTTTTCCCACTGCGCATCTGCCCGTTTTCGGGATTGATCTCTGCGTCAAAGAATAGGATTGATTTCATTTCTCTGCTTCTCTTTCATGTATAAATGCAATGAGTGTTTCTATGTTATCAAAAATGAATTGCTGTGCGTTCTTGTCATACACGGTATATTGCGTCGGAACACCTTGTTCATTGATAAAGCTTATTTCCTTCATTCCAAGCATTTCCCCGTTTTGCGTCGGAACCTTTCGCTTTCTGCCTGATGAGGTCTCTATGTCTTGCAGCATTCCAATGGAGAGCAGCCAACCGGTAATATCCGTTGTTTTCAGCTTCTGCATTTTTTCAGTATCAATCAGTTCATTGATCGACGCTGTGATTCTTGAAGCAGACTGCTGAGAACTATGTGGCTTGAGTTGCACAATCTGCTCGGGCAGGAGGGCAAATGGCGCTTTCTGTGACCGGGGTACTTTCTTTTTCTGAACTTCTCCGCCGTTGTCAATGACCTTTTGCAGCACACCGGAAACATAAAACAGGCATCGCGAAACCCGTACCTGATTGACAACATCATCGTCCCGAACAGGCTGTCCGGAAAGCGGGTCATATCCGTTTGCAAGCGCATCAATATATTGCTTTGCGCGCTGCATGATTTCCAGTTCAGTCATCATGTGTCACCCCCAACATATAATCTGATATAGTATATTATAACATATTTCATATTAAATATCAATAGAATTTCATGAAAAAGTGTGGATTCTTGCGAAGCATAAACTAACTGGTTTCCGGACCTGTTAGAAAATATCGTTATTTGAGATTGTGCCAGACGATATGATTATCATTGAAAAAAATCATTGTGCATCTATTGATTGAAAAACAGCAGCATTGATATTAAGATCAATACTGCTGCTTTGCCTCGATATGCAGCTCTCATAATAGCATATTCTGCCAAAAAGTGCAATGTGCTTCATAAAAATATCATGATTGCGGGGAATCCCGCGGGAAAAGTCGTTTCGTTTCATTTTTATGATGCGCTCTGAATCATGCGCGTATGCTTCCGATGCGCTCAACTATTCACTATTCATTCTTCACCATTCACTTTTATGGTGCATGTCAGAATGAATGACTGATTTGTGCATGTTCATCTGCATGTCGGAATGAATGAAAAAATGAATGTCGCGTTTGCATGTCCTCAAAGAAGTATCCGCTTCGCGGATGCTATTGAGAATGGAGAAAGTTGCCCCTTTGAAAAGGGGAACTTTCTCCAAGCCTCTTTCTTCCCGAAACAGAACGCTGGGGAGTTTCGCGATCTGCGGATCGCGACGAGGGCGCTCGCACGCTTCGCTATGAGTTTGCAAGCAAACTCACCTCGACCTGCGAACTTTTGAAAAAGTTCGATCAAAACTTTAATGCTGTGCGCGCCGGTTACGTTTGCGGGGCGCAGTCGTGCGTTCTTGTTCCGTCTGCGGAGCGCAATCCGCTGGGAGCAGTCACGAATGAGAAGCCGCCCCGCGGCGTGTGCTGCGAATGCGGGGACAGTCCGCGCCGCCGGCTCCCGGAGGTAATTGGAAGCGGGCACTGCCCGCACAAAAACAGCCTGTATGGAAAACCATACAGGCTGCTTTTGAAATGAGGACAATCCGAACGCCCGTTCAGCGTTGATGTGTGCAAAAATGTGCTGCATGTGTACCGCAATGCGGTACGGAGTGTAAAAATGGGAAGTTTCTGAGGAGAGGTTGGTTCTTTTGTTGCTGCGATGTTTGATGTGTGGATCGCGCAGTTCATTGCTGCATTGATGCTGCATGTGTGCGGCAAAACGGGTACGGGATGCCGGAACCGCCGCTGTCAGGAGAAAATCGGTTTCGCAGATGGATTAGTGGGTGGTGTAAGGTAGGATACTTTTCAGCTTGCGATGAGGTTTCAGAATACGAAGTAAATGTGCAGATACGGGATTGGCTGCGAAGCCGGTTTTCTCATTCCAGTTCAGCGGGTTGTCCCCATTGCGGGGATAGCAACAGGGATACGGTCAATTGATCCAGACCGCATTGGATATCTCAACGACGCTTTGCGTCGAATTGATCGTGGTGTAAGCATAGTGCGTGACCTTGACGCGGTAATATCCGCTGCCGAGAACCGCAGGATAATACTTTCCGGATACGGAAAAGAATGTCGTGTTGTTGTTCATGATGCCGCCGTAATAGACCGCATCAATCCATGAAACGCCGTTCACACTGTATTGCAGCGTGACGTTTTTCAAGCCGATCTTTTTCATCACGGTGTTGGAAATCGTCGATGCATTCATGTAGACACAGCCGTAGCCGGCAGAAAGCTGTGCGGTGTAGCGCGTGATCGCGCCGAAAATGTCTGCCGGAAGCAGTCCGCCCTGCATGACAGCCGGACTGCCGGCCGCGGTCGCCTGTTGTGCAGGAAGCATTGCTGCATACGCATGAACAGGTGCCGCAAGCAGGATCCCCGTGCACAGGAGCCCTGTGATAACCTTGCGTTTCATTATCAACATGCGAACGTATCCTCCTTTTCGAGCTCCTTTCGGAACCCGCTTACACCCATAAATGATTTTTTCCGTCGATTTTTACCTATCCGCGCTGACATTCTATCTTTTATACAAAAAATAATTTCTATATTGCTGCATTTTATGCCAAATGTCGCATGATAGGCAAAAAAATGGAGGAAAGACACGGATCTTTCCTCGAAATCATACGCTTCTGGTATCGCTTTGGAAAAGAAAAAAAGGAAATTGAAAGGAAAAATGAAAAATGAAAAAATCGCAGTGTGCGGCGGTTCTGCATCGCCCCACGGCTACTCACTGCAGTCTGCGAAGAACGAATCAACGATCTGTTCGCAGACCTCCTGTCGGATATTGGTGCCCGAAACGTAGTAGGAAATGTCGCCGGATTGGAACGCTGCAGCATAGAAATCCGGTTCCTTGACCTCGTGGATCGTCGTGCAGCCGATTTGCCGGTCGGTCATGGAATATTCCTGCGTCGGGATGCCAATTGTGGTGTAGGGATCGTCCACGGTGTAATGCGTGAACTGGATCATCAGGTGTTCGTCGTCTTTTCCGTACCAAAAGAAGACGTCCTGTTCCTGATCGTTTTCTTCGCAGCGGGGCTCGGCGGTCGTTTCGTAGTCAGCCGGCAGATATTGCGGGACGAGCGGCGAAAAGCCCTGCTGCTCGCAGAATGCCCGCATGCCGTACTGATCGCGCTGGACGGGCATTTCCTCTGTCGGGATCGAATCGGTTCCGGACATGGTGAGGTGAATGCCGCCGTGGAACAGCTGCGCGCCTGCTGTGAAAAGACCGGTGCCGAGTGCGATTCGTGTCGCAAAATTCGCGATGACGAGTGCGCCGGTCAGGGATGCCGCCAGCGCTGCAAAACGCTGCCAGCGGATCGAATGCCTGCGTGCTGCCTTGCCGGAAACGGTGATCGCGGGCGCATTTGCCGCAGCGGGTTCCGCAGCAGTGAGCTTTGCGCGGAACGCTTCGAGCCCCGCAGCGCTGTGCGATGCAACGGACTGTTCCAGCCCGCTCATTTCGCAGATCGCGGCAGTCAGCTCGTCGATCACATCGAGGTTCTGTAACTCCGGCGGTTTTGCAAGCTCCGTCCGGAGTGACTGCTGCATTTCCCGCAGCAGCATGCTGTCGGCATCGTGCCGGTGCATTGCATCAGCCAAAGCCTTCGGATTTGTCATAGGTTCATGCTCCTTCCGGACGGTCGAAATTCCTGTGTTCGATCTTCACCCATAAATGAAAATTCATCTGCATTTTTACCGCTTTCACTCCGAATTTTGTTCGTTTGTACAATCAGGCGCGGGATTTTTCGCATCGGATTCGTCGGATTGACGGCGAAGCAGCCGCAGACGCAGGGTTTGAACGCGCTTATAGAGCTGCGGCATCGTCAAGCCGTATTCCCGCGCGACAGCCGCCTTGCTGCCGTGGCTGCTGTCGTAGTAGGCTTCCAGCAGGCGGTATTCCTCATCGGACAGCGCACTGAGCAGGCGGGCAGCATCCTCTGCGCCGGAAGATTCCGGTTCAGCGCTGACGAGCTCGACGTCGAGGTCATCGGGACACATTTCGGATTCGCGGCGGACTTGCTGCCGGTATTCCTTGATGACGCGGTAGGCAGTGCTGTAGAGCCAGCTGCGGATATTGCCTGAAAAATCGAGGGAATCCTTTTTTTCCAGCATACGCAGAAAGGTCTCCTGCACGCAGTCGTCTGCGGCGGAGAGATTGCCGCCCAGCTGGAGCAGGCAGTAGCGGTAAATGGGCTGATAGTATTTTTCGGCTGCGGCGGTACATAGTTCGTCTTTTTCCAAAACCGGATCACCTTCTCCAATTGTGTAGCAGGTCCCGCCGCGGGGATGCATGCAGGCGGGGTTGTGGCATTTCGTGTCATATCTGTTTCATATTCTATCATGAATCGCAATAAAAGTCAAATGCGGCGGGGAGCCCCCGCTGGCATTTCCCTCCGGAGTGCGGCAGCGCGGCTCGCCCAACTCTCGCTGTTCACGCCGCGGGGCGGCTTCTCATTCGTGACTGCTCCCAGCGCTGCGCTCCGCATACGTTACCGAGCGCACGACTGCGCCCCCACAAACGCATCCGGCGCGCACAGCATTAAAGTTTTGATCGAACTTTTTCAAAAGTTCGCGGGTCGAGGGCAGCGCCCTCGTCGCGATCCGCAGATCGCGAAACTCCCCAGCGTTCAAGAGCTTGGCGGGCTTGGGGACTCCAGTTTGCCTTTGGCAAACTGAGCCGTTTTGCTTGCAAAACGTGTGCGATCAAGAAGTCCCCATTCTAAAATAGCATCCGCGAAGCGGATACTTCTTTCAAGACATTCAAATGGACATACATACTGACATGCAAACGCGACATTCATACCGACATTCAAATGCGACATGCATAAACCCGACATTCAAATGCGGCTTGCAATCATCAGGCATACTTCCCCGCGTAACGCGCAAAGTCCGGAATCATGCGCGGATGACAACCAACTGACAACCAACTGACAACCAACTGACAACCAACCGTCAACCAACCGTCAGCCAAATGACAACCAATCGGCAACCAATTGACAACCATTTGGCAACCAATTGACAACCATTTGGCAACCCAGTATAGGTAAGGATAGGAAAGGTAAGGATAGGGAAAGAGGAGCATGCGCACGATCCGTCAGATCTGTGAGGGAAATGCCCGCGGGGGCTCGGGAGTGGTCGAAACAGGGAGTCATAAAAAAGAGGAATCCGCTTCGCGGATGCTATTGGGAATGGGAAAAGCTGCCCCTTTCAGAAAGGTGGGCTTTTCCCAAGCCCTTTTCTTCCCGAAACAGAACGCTGGGGAGTTTCGCTCTCTGCGGAGAGCGACCAGAGGCTCTGCCTCTGGACTCCGCGAACTTTTGAAAAAGTTCGATCAAAACTTTAAGCTTGGCTCGCCGGATGCGTTTGCGCACGCTCGGTCATTCCATTTACATGCATTGCCAAAATATAAAAAATGTGCTATAATAAACGCATCAAATCACCGAGGAGGGATCATCGTGACCGATCAGGAGCTCACAGCAAAAAAAGAAGAATTTCTCAGCATCTACCGCGAAAATATCACCCGCAAGGGCGCGGATAAGCTGCTGGAATACCTGCTCTCCGATGAGAGCGACTTCTTCACCGCCCCCGCATCCACCCGCTACCACGGCGCCTATGCCGGCGGTCTGCTCTCGCATTCACTCAATGTCTACCACAACCTCAAAGCCTACCTCGCCCGCGAACGGTGCAGCGAGGTCTACCACATGCCGGAGTATTCCGACGAAAGCATCGCAATTTCCGCGCTGCTGCACGATATCTGCAAGATGAACTTCTATACCGTCGATTACCGCAACGCGAAAAATGAACAGGGCGTCTGGGAAAAAGTCCCGTTCTATAAGATCGACGACCGCCTGCCCTACGGCCACGGCGAAAAATCCGTGTTCCTCATCCAGTTTTTCATGCACCTGCGCAAAGAGGAAGCAATGGCGATCCGCTGGCACATGGGCTTTTCCGGTCCGGAGGACGCAAATACGATCGGCAGAGCGCTCGAAATGTACCCGCTCGCGTTCGCGCTGCATGTCGCGGACATGGAAGCGACCTATTTCCTCGAAGGCTCCGTCTGACCGCGTTCAGACCGCCCCGAACAGCAGCGCAAGATCCTCCTGCGAAATGCTCGAATCCGCCGGCTCCGGCTCGGGTTCGGGTTCGGCTGCGGGACGGATCCCGCGGCGCGGCGGCAGAATGTCCGGTTTCAGCGTCAGACAGGTCGCATAGCGGCTGCGCTTCCGCGAACAGACCAGCCCCGCATGCTCCAGCTCCCGCATCAGATTGCCCGTCTGCCGCACGGAACAGTGCATGATCTCCGCGAGCTGTGTCATACTGACAGTGACCGTGTTTGTGCCCCTGTCCGCGTTCATCAGCAGCGTCAGCAGCACAAGCGCGCTGTTCGATACCGTGCCGATCAGATCCACCGGCAGCCGTGTCCAGATTTTCTGCATACGCATCCTCCTTTTTTGTGTGTGCTTCTTCTTTTCTCTTTCTTTTATATTTTCTTTTATATTTTCTTTATATAGTATACCGGAAATAAATTTCCTGACTGAACGGAAATATTTTTCCTGACTGAACGGAAATATATTTCCTGTAGAACGGAAAAATACTTCCTGACTGAAACGGCTTCTGCGAACCGGTTCCGGATTTTCGCAAGCCCCTCTATATACCGTGCAGAAAATGCAAAAAGTTGCACGTTTGCGTGCAACTATCCGAGAAATATTTATGATATAACAATCATTCGGCATATCATGCGCATAATACCGCACATATGTTGTTTGAATAATTTATTTTCCCCGACTGTGAAAGGAACGTGACCAGATATGTCATGGGAACAAAATGCTCTGTTTTATCACATCTATCCGCTGGGGCTCTGCGGCGCCCCGTGGGAAAACACCGGCGGCGAACCCGTCAGCCGGATCCGCTGCATCCATGCATGGATCCCGCATCTCAAGCGCATGCATGTGAACGCGGTCTATTTCAGCCCGCTGTGGGAATCCGGTACGCACGGCTATGACACCCACGATTACACGCAGCTTGACCGCCGCCTCGGCACAAACGAGGACTTCGCGCAGCTCTGCGATGCGCTGCATGCAAACGGCATCCGCGTCGTGATCGACGGCGTGTTCAATCATGTCGGGCGCGGCTTTTTCGCGTTTCAGGATGTGCTGAAAAACGGGCAGAACTCTCCCTATTGCAGCTGGTTCTGCAATCTGTGGTTCGGCGGCTCAAACCGCTTCGGCGATCCGTTTTCCTATGAATCGTGGCACGGCTGCGAGGAGCTTGTCAAGCTGAATCTGAAAAACAATGATGTGGTCAATTACCTTGAAAGCGCGATCCTCGGCTGGATGGATCAGTTCCATATCGACGGCATCCGCTTCGACGCCGCGGACTGCATCGACCACGATTTCTTCCGCCGCATCCGCCACACGATCAAGCAGAAGAATCCGGAATGCTGGCTCATGGGCGAGCTGATCCACGGAAATTATGCGCAGTTTGCAAACCCCGAAATGCTCGATTCTTCGACGAATTACGAGTGCTGGAAGGGCATCTGGTCGTCGCATAACGACAAGAATTATTTTGAGATCAACTATGCAATGAACCGGCAGCAGGATATTTACCGCGGGCTGCTGCTCTATAATTTCGCGGATAATCACGATGTTGCGCGCCTTGCGACACAGCTGCGCGACCGCCGTCATCTGCCGCTGGTCTATGCGCTGCTCTACGCGATGCCGGGCATTCCGTCGGTGTATTACGGCTCGGAATTTGGCATTGAGGGCGAAAAGCAGCAGGGCTCTGACGCGAATCTGCGTCCGGCGCTGGACATTGCGGAGATGCATCCGGAATCGAATCCGCTGACGCAGTTTTTGTACCGTCTGGGCGCGGCATACGCGCTGAAACCCGCGCTGCATACGGGCAGCTTCCGGACGGTCGAGGTGCGCAATCAGCAGCTTGTGTTCTGCCGCGGCGAGGGCGATGACGCGGTATACTGCGTGCTGAATCTGTCCGATCAGCCGAGCGGACTGCCGCTGCCGATCAGCGGCGAGGGCTGGTGCGATCTGCTGACAGGCAATGATGTTGCGGCGACCGGCGGGATCGAAGCGCCGGCATTTTCGGCAATGTGGATCGCGAAGGCGACGCCGGAAGAACGCGCGGCACTGACCGCGGAGCCGGAGCCGGTTTCCGATGCGGCTGGGTTCACGGGAGCGGAGATCGGGAACATGCAGCAGGAGATCCCCGCTGCTGACCGGCATTTTCTGCCGCAGCCGGAGCAGACTGCGGAGCCGGAGCCTGCGCCGGAACAGCCTGCGGAGATGACCGCAGCGGAGCTGGTCTGGAAGCTGTCGCTGCTGGACCGCTGCATGACGCGGGAGAAGCTTTCCGAGGCATTCGGCAAGGAGCCTGCGGACAAGAAAGAGGGCAGCAATGTGGTTTATGAGTACACATTTGACGGCGGCGTGACGCTGCGGCTCTGGGGAGATCCGGTGCTGCGGGCGGCATTACAGTACGGCGACCGCGCCTTTGAGATCTTATTATAAGTTAAGTATCGCTGCGCGAGCGGGCAGTGCCCGCTGCCGTTATTCTAAAGCTTTCCGGATGCGTTATGCGTATCTTTCAGTATGCTTGTTTCCGGCAGCTGATTGCTGTAAATCAGAATTTGTCGGTTAGATTGTTTGTGTCATCCTCTCTTTATCGTTTGTCCGATGTTGATTTTCACTGGGCGCGGGGCGCGAATGCGAGAGGGACAACCACAGGGAAAGGGGAGTCGTCGCTTCGCGCCGGTCTCCCCTCTCCCTAAGGTTTTCCCTCTCGCGCTCTCTCTTTCCTTACTCTCTCCCCTCTGTTTGGCTCCGCATACGCTTTTGGTTCGCGGAGCATAGGGGGTCAAGGGATCAGGAAAGCGGGGGCTCGGGGGCGAAAACCTAAGGGGATAGGGGGAATGCGAGCTTGCGAGTTTCCCCCTGTCCCCTTGGGTTGTCACCCCCGTTTCGTGGGGAGAAGTGCGCCTTGATTTTTTTTGGGCGTTTATTGGGTGTGGTTTCTGCCGATAAATTCCGATTTATCATATTACGACTGTGAAAACAATCGGATCTTCTGCTTTTACAAACGCTTCCGGAAACCTTTAGATCAATGGAGGCGGGCACTGCCCGCAAATTCTGATTTCGCTTAGCAACATAAATATTCACAATGTTCCTGTTTCGCATGCGGGGGCGCAGCGCTGGGGTGTTCCGCGCGCCTTGACAAATTTGCCTATATCGTGTATAATATTAGAAAATTTACACCCACGGAGGATATTAGGATGGATAAAAGTGTGATTTTTAAGGCTTGCAATATCATTGCAATCGTGCTGGGCGGTCTGCTCTGCCTGATCTCGCTGATCGCGGTGATTATGGTCGCGATCGCGACCAGCGGCGACGATGTGCTGCAGGGCGGCGCGACGCTCTTTACCACGATCGCGCTCATCTTCCCGATCGCGACAGGCGTCATGTCGATCCTCGCGGGCAAGGCAGGCTTGCAGAGCGATCCGTATCTCTGCAAAAAAATGTCGCTCTACGTGCTGATCCTCATGGCTGTTTCTGCCCTGAGTGCCCTGCGCGCCGGTACATTCAACTTCCTGACCGTGCTGGAGCTCGCGTTCTACGCCGTTTACTGCTACCTCGCACATACGGAAGCCTACTGATCGAACGGCAACACGATACCCCGAAACAGTCTGCGGATTGCTTCGGGGTATTTTCGTATTTACGCGAAAAATCCGTGATATGCCAATGCAGGAAAAAAATTTTTTCAAAAGGGGTTGACAAATCCCCGAAGGTCTGCTATAATAATATCATATCAAACAGATAGGATATATGGGATTACGACAGGAGGAACTGATATGTCCGGAAAGAAACGATGTTGCGGCTGACAGCCTTTTGAATCCGCATTCCCATGCCGGACGGCATGCGGTACCGTTTGAAGATCTGATTATTATGATGAAGAAGGAGCGCGTAAACATGAGCATTTACAAGAACATTACCGACCTGATCGGCAGCACCCCGCTGCTGGAGCTGGTGCACACGGAGCAGGAGCAGAAGCTGGAAGCGACTGTGATCGGCAAACTCGAATACTTCAATCCCGCAGGCTCTGTCAAGGACAGAGTTGCAAGAGCAATGATCGACGACGCAGAAGAAAAGGGACTTCTGAAGCCGGGCAGCGTCATCATTGAGCCGACCTCGGGCAATACCGGCATCGGACTGGCAACGGTCGCAGCATCCCGCGGCTATCGCCTCATCATCACCATGCCGGAGACCATGAGCATCGAGCGCCGCAACCTCATGAAGGCATACGGCGCAGAGCTCGTCCTGACCGAGGGCGCAAAGGGCATGAAGGGCGCGATCGCGAAGGCAGAGGAGCTGGCTGCGGAGATCCCGGGCAGCTTCATCCCCTCGCAGTTCACGAATCCGGCGAATCCTGCCGTGCATCAGCGCACGACCGGTCCGGAGATCTGGAAGGATACCGACGGCAAGGTGGATATCTTTGTATCCGGTGTCGGCACGGGCGGAACGGTCAGCGGCGTCGGCGCGTATCTGAAGGCGCAGAACCCGAATGTGAAGGTCGTTGCGGTTGAGCCGAAGGGCTCTCCGGTGCTGTCCGAGGGCGTTTCGGGCAAGCACGGCATTCAGGGCATCGGCGCGGGCTTTGTGCCGGAAACGCTGAATACCGACATCTACGACGAGATCATCACCGTGACGAATGAGGATGCCTATGCAACGGGCAGATCCATTGCACGGAGCGAGGGCGTGCTGGTCGGCATTTCGTCCGGCGCAGCGGTCTGGGCAGCGATCCAGCTTGCAAAGCGTCCGGAGAACAAGGGCAAGACCATTGTTGCGCTGCTGCCGGATACCGGTGAGCGTTACCTCTCCACCCCGATGTTCGACTGATTTTTGAGATAAAAATGAACCACCGTATTTCTGATTTGCTGTCGGAAATACGGTGGTTTTTTATCGGCTGCTGTTTGTTTTTTGTTCTATTGTGATTCATTGTTTCCTTTTGCGATGTATGTGGGATTTGTGTGTGATTGTGTATGCCGCGTTTGCATGCCGATTTTGCACCTTACCCAGACTGGGTTGTCAGTTGGTTGTCATTTGGATGACGGTTGGCTGCCAAATGGTTGTCGATTGGTTGTCGATTGGTTGCCGATTGGTTGTCAATTGGCTGTCATCCGCGGGGGAGTGGCTGTTCAGGGATTTATGATTACGCATCCGGCGCGCACCAGCATTAAAGTTTTGATCGAACTTTTTCAAAAGTTCGCGGAGTCCAGAGTGAGTTTGCTAGCAAACTCATAGCGAAGCGTGCAAGAGCCTCTGGTCGCTCTCCGCAGAGAGCGAAACTCCCCTAGCGTTCAAGAGCTTGGCGGGCTTGGGGACTTGCGATAGAAGTCCCCATTCTTAAATAATATCCGCAAAGCGGATACTTCTTTGAGGACATGCAAACGGACATTCATTCTGACATGCATAATCACATTCATACCGACATTCAAATGCGACATGCACAAACGGACATCCAAATGCGGCTTGCAATCATCAGGCATACTTCCCCGCGTAACGCGCAAAGTCCGGAATCATGCGCGGATGAGGGAGTGGTCGAAACAGGGAGTCATAAAAAAAAGGAATCCGCTGCGCGGATGCTATTTTGAATGGGAAAAGCTGCCCCTTTCAGAAAGGGGGGCTTTTCCCAAGCCCTTTTCTTCCCGAAACAGAACGCTGGGGTGTTTCGCCCGTTGCGACGGGCGACGAGGGCGCTGCCCTCGACCTGCAAGCCTTTGAAAAGGCTTGAGCGAAACTTTAATGCTGTGCGCGCCGGTTACGTTTGCGGGGGCGCAGTCGTGCGCTCTGTAACGCATGCGGGGCGCAATTCGCAGGGAGCAGTCACGCCACAGAAGCCGCGAATAGCGGCGTGTACTGCGAATGTTGGGTGAGCCACGCTGCCGCCCTCCGGAGGGAAATGCCAGCGCGGGCTCCGCGCCGCCCGATTATTTCAAAAGCGATTCCTGAATCGTGAAGTGCGCCGGTACGCCGTGATTCATCTGAATCACCAGCTCGCCCTGAATCAGCGGCATGAAATATTTCAGCGCTTCATCCGTGATATTGTTCCCCGCCGCATTGATATACGACGTCGGCAGCGCCTTCTCGCGGTTCGCGATCTCCGCTGCGTCCGCAGTCTCGATCTTCACCGTGTACGGCATATCGTTCAGCCGGCGGAAAACCATGACCTTGCCGGTCTCGCCGCGCAGCGCACAGCGCACGCCCTCTGCACCGATCGCTTCCGCTTCGTCAATGTCCGTGCGGGAGCAGAGATGCGAGGAACAGCGCTGCATCACATTCAGCTCGATCGAACGCACCTTGCAGCCGATCTCGCTGCGGACGGCGCGCTCCAGATAGCTGCCGATGCCGGAGAGATACTTGTGCCCGAAATTGTCCACCACGCCGGACTGTACCCCCGCAGGCACCTCAATGCCCTCGGAGACCGCAACGATCACCGCCTTGTGCTTTGCCATCTCCCGCCGCACATCGCACATGAATTTTTCCAGCGAAAACGCCGCTTCCGGCACATAGATCAGATGCGGCGCCGCTTCGCCCAGACCGTGCAGCACCGCGGAAGATGCAGTCAGCCAGCCGGCATGTCTGCCCATGATCTCGACGATCGTGACGGACGGGATGCTGTAAACGGAGCTGTCGCGGATGATCTCCTGCATGGTCGTCGCGACGTATTTTGCCGCAGAGCCGAAGCCCGGCGTATGGTCGGTGACGCAGAGGTCATTGTCGATCGTTTTCGGGATGCCGATGACCTTGATCGCGATTTCCTGCTCGCGGAAATAGGCGGAAAGCTTCTGCACGGTGTCCATCGAGTCGTTGCCGCCGATATAGAAGAATGCGCCGATCTGCCGCTGCGTCAGCGTTGCGACGATCTTGCGGTAGACAGAATCGTCCTCGTGCCAGTCCGGCAGCTTATAGCGGCAGGAGCCGAGCACGGTCGAGGGCGTCTGCCGGAGCAGTTCCATGTCGTCGTTTGTGAAGATCAGTGTTTTGAGGTCGATCAGATGATTCTGGATCAGCCCCTCGATGCCGTTGACCGAGCCGAAAATTGCGTCGATCTCCGGTTCTTTCAGCGATTCTCTGAACACGCCGACGAGCGATGCATTGATCGCACAGGTCGGGCCGCCTGACTGCGCTACCGCGATATTCATGTTGTTTTCCTCCGTGATTCCGTAAAATAATGCGAAAAGCCGTGAAATTTCAGTTTCATTGTAGCACAATCCGCGGGGGATGTCAATGGATTCGGGGCAAATACGGCGCAAGAAATGAGAAATGTATCGCAATTTATGAGGAATTTGTGCAGTCCATAGATAAAGTGAATGGTGAATAGTGAATAGTGAAAAACAGCGGTATCGCTGCGCGATCATTTGAAAACGAGCACATAAGTCCTGCATGACATATCCGGCGCGCACAGCATTAAAGTTTTGATCGAACTTTTTCAAAAGTTCGCGGGTCAAGGGCAGAGCCCTTGTCGCCCGTCGCAACGGGCGAAACTCCCCAGCGTTCAAGAGCTTGGCGGGCTTGGGGACTTGCGATAGAAGTCCCCATTCTATAATAGCATCCGCGCAGCGGATACTTCTTTGGAGACATGCATCCTGACATGCACAAACGCGACATACACAAACGCGACATTCAAACGCGACATACACTAACCCGACATTCAAACGCGACATGCATACGCGAAATGCGCAATCCGTCGCGCGCAAATCGTGCATCCAAATGCACGGTGCAATCCTCTGTCATCCGCGCCGCAGCATCCGCACATTTTCCGCATACTTTGAACGGCTTCTAAATAAATATTCTTTTTGAAAAATGCAACATCAGACATATTCCGATGAAAACTGTACGTATCAGCATCAATTTTGTATAGAATAAGATGATCATTCCGGAATTATTTCAGGATCATGCCGGTTGCATAAATATTTGTATATTTCATCTGAAATGTGTAAATATTTATGATTTCAGAAATATTCACACAAATATTTAGACATTTTTAAGCTTTCTCCGTATCAGCAGCGATTTTGTGTTTGTTTTGGATGAATCCGAAACAATCAAGAATATGCATACCGGATCTGAAATGAAAATGCAGCAATTTACTTTTAATCAAATAATTATTAAAATACAGAAAATAATATTGACATATGATTCAACATGTGGTATAATCCGAACCATGCACACCGGAATGCGTTGTGCAAATACTTTTCAAATGAGGTGCAAAGAATGAAAACAATGAAGGCAAGAATCACAGCAGCAGCGCTCGCGGGCGCAATGGCGGTTTGCGGTGCGCTGACACAGGCGATCTCCGCATCTGCATTCGTGTACAGCGACTATACACAGCTGGAGCGCGAGCAGCAGAGCACAATGAATCAGGCAGTTTCAACATGGAAGACTTCGACAAAGTTCAAGTCCGGCAAAAACTGGACAAACAGCGATAACATTTCGAGCGGCGTGGTCGTCGGCAAGGGCTACAGCAGCCAGACACCGTCCAACCGCTATTCCGGCACCCAGCTGAGCGGTTCTGACGCACTGGCAAGAGCCCTCGCACAGAATTACTATGACACGACTGTTTTCATGGAGCTTTATGCATCCTCGAAGGAATTTAACCCGCAGATCGGCGACCAGATCGTTCTGACAAACGGCAGCACCTCCAAGACGGTTTTCGTCACGAGTGTGTCCGGCAGTATCAAGGTCGTGGAGCTGGTCAACAACAAGGTCACCTATGATGTCAGCTACAGCATGGGCAACGGCTCCATGCGCCGCGGCGGCGTCAACTGGACGACGTCCTATGTCATCCGCCCGATCAAGCAGGGCGATGTGAACGGCGACTCCTATATGTACGCGCTGGATCACGGCTACGGTATCTACTCCGATGTGGACGCAATGTATGACATCGTTTACAACAACAACGGTCAGCTGCCGAGCGGTGCGCGTTCGGATGTCATGACCGCAGCGATCAGCCTGAACGGTGACTGGTCGGTCACCACATGGGACTACTGGCTGCTGCAGTACGGTCACGGTCCGGAAAACGGCAGAATGGACAACAACAGCTACGGCTATGTCAAGACGCTGAACTGAAACGGATCCCCGAAACAGTGATCCCCGCTCTGAACTGTCAGGGCGGGGATTTTGTGATTTCATCCGGCTATTCATGTGTGACTTCTCTCAGCAGAAAAGTGAATGGTGAAATACATTTTTTAATTGGCTCAAACAGGCACATAATAATCGCCGCCGAAGTTTTCACTCCGGCGGCTGGAAGTTATGTTGTTTCGCTATTAGAGACAGAATTAGAATCTTCAATATGGTTTTCTGCATCGACAACCTGCGAGGTAGACACCTGCGTAACGGAATAATCTTTATTGCCAAGTTCCGGAAGCTTTTTGACGTATTTACGTCGATAATAACAGCTTACGCCTGCTCCGGTAATTCCCGCAGCTCCAACTGCGCCCAATGCGAATCCTTTCAACCCGCTTCGTAGCGCCAGCTTTTTTAAGCCATTTACCATTGAGCCCCCATACGCTTTTAATGCATGTGAGATGCCCGCTCCGCTTAGACCTTTTTTCAGGCTTGCCCATAAACCTTTTCCGTTCAAATTTTCTCTCCTTTCGACACTTTCAACATTGACTTCCATGAAAAAATGCTAAACAGCACTTTCTCATCAATATAATAAAAAGCATGAATGGAGTTGTAGTCCTGCTTTTGAGCTTACGCTTTTTTTACAACAATTTCGTAGTCATCATCTGCATCATCGTCCAGAGGATAATCGCCCGGGTTAGACATATGTAATATTTCCTTTCCAGTGTTCATGCAACTGTGAAGATAAAGACCATACTCATATGCATCTTCTTCAGTATCGAACTTCATATCAGGATCATCAACGATTTCACCATCCGAAAAATGCAATTCAACGATATATTTAGCCATAAACATTCTCCTTTTCAATCGGAAATACTATTATTTCTTATTTTTCTTTTCCGCTTCTTTTCTGATTGTACCAATCAACTTATCGCTTCTTGTGTCACGCCCATTTTCATTTCTGATTACACCGGGAGCACCAATTCTTTTTTCTAAGCTGCCAACAGTACAATCGCTCCGAATTTTCCTTGCCATAAAAATCCTCCTTTTTGATAATTGACGTTTGAAAGCGACCTTGTCGCATTTATATTATATAGCATATTTTCCAATTTGTCAACACAATTCAGCTAAAAACGATATCACTTCAACAATTTTTAGAATAATGCACAAGTCTGATAGAGCAGATTTGTAAATGTATAATAACGCGCAGTATTACACACGCCAATATAACCGCACTGCCCGCGCATCCGGATTGACAAATATTGCGAAACATGGTATAATAATTTGGTAAATAGACAAAAAGAAATATGTTTACCGGAAGGGACCAGTATGATCTATGCAGACCACGCCGCGACCACGCGGCTCCGCGACTGCGCATTGCAGGCAATGATGCCGTTCCTGACGGATTGCTACGCCAATGCTTCCGGCGCGTATCCGTTCGGGCAGGCAGCGAAAAAAGCACTTGAGGACGCCCGCCGGCAGATCGCAGACTGCATCCATGCGGCGCCGTCCGGGATCATTTTTACATCCGGCGGCAGCGAATCCGACAATCAGGCGATCCGCTCCGCTGCGGAGATCGGCGCAAGATCCGACAAAAAACATATCATCTCCGCCGCCTTCGAGCACCATGCCGTGCTGCGGACGCTCGATGCGCTGCGTGCAGACGGCTGGGAGATCACGCTGCTCGATGTCGGCGAACGCGGCATTGTCTCCGCGGAACAGGTCGCTGCGGCGATCCGTCCGGATACGGCGCTCGTCAGCGTGATGTTCGCGAACAATGAGATCGGAACGATCCAGCCTGCCGCGGAGATCGGCGCAGTCTGCCGGCAGCGCGGCGTGCTGTTCCATACCGATGCTGTGCAGGCGGCGGGACATCTCCCGATCGACACCGAGGAGATGCAGATCGACCTGCTCTCCGCATCCGCACACAAATTCGGCGGACCGAAGGGCGCGGGCTTTCTCTATGCACGGCGCGGAATTTCCCTGACTCCGCTGATTTACGGCGGCGCACAGGAACGCAATCGCCGCGCAGGAACGGAGAATATCCCCGCGATCGTCGGCATGGCGGCAGCGCTCGCGGAAGCCTGCGCAGAAATGGAATCCGAATCGGCAGCAGTCCGCCGGCAGCGCGATGCGATCATCGCGGCGCTCTCGGAGATCCCCGGAAGCATGCTCAACGGCGATGCGGAAATGCGTCTGCCGTCCAATATCAGCTTTTGCTTTGCGGGCATCGAAAGTGAAACGCTATTGCTGCTGCTCGGCGAACGGGGCATCTGCGCATCCGTCGGGAGCGCGTGTGCATCCGGCGCGGCAGAGCCGAGTCATGTGCTGCGGGCGATCGGCAGGAGCGATGCGCTGGCACGCGGGGCACTCCGGCTGACGATCGGCGCGGAGCTGACCGACAGCGACCGGCAGACACTCATTGCAGCCGTGCGGGAAAACGTAGAGCGGCTGCGGGCAATTTCGCACAGATAGAACAGAGAGGCAGTACGGCAAATGAAAAAAGCATTGATCGCAATGAGCGGCGGCGTGGATTCGAGCGTCGCAGCCTACCTGACCATGCAGGCGGGCTACGAGTGCATCGGTTGCACCATGCGGCTCTATGACAACGAGGATGCGGGGCTTGCGGCGGAGAAAACCTGCTGCTCGCTCGATGACACAGAGGATGCGCGCGCGGTCGCGAACCGGCTCGGCATTCCGTTTTATGTGTTCAACTTCACCGATCTGTTTCGGGAGAAGGTCATCGGCAATTTTGTCAGCTGTTATCTCTGCGGAAAAACGCCGAATCCCTGCATCGAATGCAACCGCTATCTCAAATTTGAAAAGCTGCTGGAACGCGCGGAAGCGCTCGGCTGCGACAAGGTCGTGACGGGGCATTATGCGCAGATCGTTGAGACCGATGCAGGTTATCAGCTCCGGCGCGGCGCGGATCATTCCAAGGATCAGAGCTATGTGCTCTATATGCTGACGCAGGCGCAGCTCTCGCATATCATGCTGCCGCTCGGCGGGATGACGAAAACCGAGGTGCGCGCGATCGCGGAGGCACAGGGCTTTGTCACGGCGCATAAGCGGGATTCGCAGGATATCTGCTTTGTGCCGGACGGCGACTATGCCCGCATTGTCGAGCAGCAGAGTAGCATCACGCCGGAAGGCGGCGATTTTGTCGATTTGCAGGGCAATGTGCTCGGCAGACACCGCGGACTGATCCATTATACGGTCGGGCAGCGGCGCGGACTGGGCATTGCGGTCGGCAAGCCGGCATATGTCTGCGGGCTGGATGTGCCGAACAACCGCGTCATCATCGGCGAGAACAAAGATTTGTTTGAGGATACCTGCACGCTGGAGCAGGTCAGCTGGACGGCGGGCGATCTGCCGCAGGCGCCCGTGCGCTGCCTTGCAAAGATCCGGTACCGGCATCCGGCGCAGCCTGCGACATTAACCTTTACCGGCGCAGATACGGCAATTTTGCAGTTCGATGAACCGCAGCGGGCGATCACGGCAGGGCAGGCGGCAGTCTGCTATGACGGCGATACCGTGCTCGGCGGCGGCACGATCTGCGGAACAGGAAGTGTACAAGTACAAGCAGAATAAGCATGCACAAGGAGGAAGTCAAAATGAAACCGTTTGTCAAGAAGCTTGGATTGATCCTGATGCTGACCGTTTTTGTCAATTATTTCATCATCGGTCTGGCGATGTTTCAGGAAAGTCTGCCCGTCAATGCAGTTGTGGTGCTGGAAACCGCCGCATTCATTGCATTTGAGATCGGCGTGATCCTGCTTTGCATGAAAAAGCCGCTGGCGGACAAAAAGCAGCAGGCGGTCTGCTGGATCGCCGGCGAGCTGCTGGTTGTATTGACGGTGCTCCTCTGGGGATTTCTGGTGCACGGCTATCCGGTCTGGATGAACATGCAGTTCTGACCGGCAGCACCGATCTCAATACAAAAAAAGAACCGGCGCCGATGCGAAAAAAATCGGTGCCGGTTTTGCGTAAAAAACAACAGGCAGGGTTTCAGATGCCCTGCCTGTTTTGTTTCATAGGTCAATAGGTCAGCCTGTCAGACCGCCGTACATATTGGAATATGCCTGCATGAGCGAGTTCTGATAGCCGATGTAGTCGATATCCAGAACCTTGTAGCGCCTGAACGCCTTCTCATTGCGCGTTGTGGGGAGATCCTTTGCCTTGCTGTTCAGCATTTCGAGGAATGTGTCGTAGTACAGATCCTGCCGCACATTTTCGATCGCGCTTTCAGACCAGAGGTCGTCCGCTGTCATGCGGTCCTCGATGTCCATTTTGATGACGACATAATAGCACTCGTCATCCTTGATGAGCTCCGGCTTGAGGTACTCCGTTTTCGGATCGGTCGCCCAGTTGTAGACCTTTTCGCACGGTGTGTAGGACGGTTCGGTCGTGGTTTCCTCTTTCTTGTCCTCATCCGGCTTTGCGGTCGTGCTGACGACGAGCACGCGCTCCTTTTCGGTATCATAATTGATGCCGGCAGCGGTGGTCGTGGTGGTCGTCGTGGTCTCGGTGGTGGTCGTTGTTGTTGTGGTGACCTCTGCGCTTGTCACGGTCTCGCCGTTCTCATCGGTCTCCGGTTCGGTTTCCGCATCCGCAGCGGGCGCGGTCGTGGTGACAGCCGGTGCCGTGGTCGCATCGCCGGTCGTGGTGCCGGTGTTGCCGTCCTTATCGGTGGTGATCTTCGCGGTGGTCGGCGTGGTAATGGTCTTGCCGTCGGAATCGGTCGTGGTGACGGCTGCTTCGGAGAGCGAGGTCACATAATTCTGATGCTCCTCGATCAGGAAGTCGAACTCCTTCATCTTGTCGGCTTCATCCTTCTTCTTGCCGAGGCGGTTCAGGTAATCCTTCGCCATCTTTTCGATTTCTTCCTTGCCGTCCGCCTTCAGCAGATTGCCCTCGCCGTCCTTGAGCGGCATTTCGATATACTTGATGCGGATGTGATTATCCTTGTAGTTGTCGTAGAGCTCCTGCTCCTGAATATTCTCACTGCCGCCTTCGCCGTAATAGGCATCCCAGATCGCTTCCTGCTTATAGGAATTGAGCATGATATCCTTAATGGACTGCTCGCCGATGCCGGTCGCCTTGAAGAAGTCGCCGTAATAGGAAAGACCGGTCGCGGCGCTGCTTTCGGCAGCTGCGAGCTGCTCGCCGGTGAGTGTCAGACCGAGCGAATCAAATTCCTTTTCGATCTCCATGAAGGTAGCGCAGTGTTCAGCGGCTTTGTTCTGGATCCATGTTTCTGCGGTCACGCCGTCGATATCCCGCTGAGAAAGGACTTTGCTGTAATCTTCTGTGACTGTCGCGCCCTCAAACTGTTCGCCGCCGTCGCGCAGGACATTGATCGCCTCGCCGAATGCGCTGGTAGCATAATAGAGGTAGATG
Source organism: Clostridiales bacterium Firm_04 (assembly GCA_001603005.1). GTDB lineage: Bacteria > Bacillota > Clostridia > Oscillospirales > Ruminococcaceae > Firm-04. The sequence goes on along the minus strand of LVAJ01000019.1, from coordinate 525 downwards.
CCGGCGCGGACATCGCTGCCGCCGACCTGCATGACATTTGCCGTATTCTCACCGCATCCGGTGCAGCTGAGAACGGAGCACACAGCAAGAGCGGCTGCTGCGGCTTTTCTGAAAAAGTTCATAGGTAAAAAGAGCCTCCTTCAAATTTAGGGTAGTTTCTAAAAAACCCGATACATTGCTATTATACATGATTTTGCCGGAAATGTCCATACCCTTTTGCGATTTTTTTGTTTTCTCACGAAATTTTCATGTTATACGGCGATATTTGTTTGAGGAAACGCAGGCGGGCGGTCGTTTTTCGTTCTTCACGATTCACTATATGCTGCTGCAATTGTATGCAGGGCGCTTTCGTCCTCCTTTCTTTATCTTTTGTCCGACGTTTCATTTGACTGGGCGCGGGGCGCGGGTGCGAGAGGGACAACCATAGGGAAAGGGAAGTCGTCGCTGCGCTCCGGTCTCCCCTCTCCCTAAGGTTTTCCCTCTCGCGCTCTCTCTTTCCTTATCTTCTCCTCTCTGGTGCGCGCC